>CP048685.1:0-1290833 GCA_015698285.1 Candidatus Nitronauta litoralis | reverse complement strand
AATAGCGCAAACCGTGTCTGGAAGCATTTGCCTTTTGAGATTGAGGTTAACCAGGTCCAGAACCTCTTCCAGCGAGTTTCCGACGGCCAGATGTTTGAGAATGCGATGATGGGTCTTAAGAATGTCTTCACCCTGCTTCCGAATCAGGACTTCGAGCTTCAGCCGTTCCTCAATTTCGAGGACTTTGATGTAATCCCGATCAATTTTTGAACCTGATGAAGACGCTTTTCCAGAAATTTCTCTCAGTTTTCCGATGGAACTTTTTGATACGGAGGATTCGGGTTTCCCGGCTTGTTGTTTCAAAAAAGATAACAGGCCGATTGATCCCACACCAAAACCA
Source organism: Candidatus Nitronauta litoralis (assembly GCA_015698285.1). Lineage (NCBI taxonomy): Bacteria > Pseudomonadati > Nitrospinota > Nitrospinia > Nitrospinales > Nitrospinaceae > Candidatus Nitronauta > Candidatus Nitronauta litoralis. Next base: position 1,290,493 of record CP048685.1, on the reverse strand, counting down.
ATAAGCAGTGCCAACATTAAAAAACCCAACACTTTCCATTGAAGGGAGTCGTCTTCAAATGCCAGGTTCAGATAAAGGGTGCTGGATGGACCGGTCTGGTTTGTGGTCAGGGAATGAAAAAATTCTATTCCCGAATCCCCGACTTTGATTCCAATCGGGCCAGGTTTTTCGGGCAAGGACCCGGAGTATTCCTCGGAAAAGTATTGGGCCAGGAGAGCACCATCGTCGGTATATAATGCAGCAGAATTAACATGGGGGATACTGGCAAGGGACATTAACAATTGTTCCGCAGGTTGCGCATTGTCTTTGATCCACGAGGAGCTTAGCGAAACAGAAAGTGACTGGACCAGGGTTTGTCCCTCTGAAATTCGGAATTGCTGTGTCAGGTATTGATTGGCAAACCAGATCCCGGTTCCCAGAGTCAGGATAATAACCAAGAGGGAACCCGGAAATTTTTGATTCAACCTGTGATCATCTAAAACTTGACCGGAAAAGGCCATGGTTATTTTCCGCGCGGCAGGTCCGCAATAAGATTTAATAAAATAACTTACAGGCCTTTTCCCCTGGGAGTTTCGACAGGCCGGTCTATTAATCAATTTAACGGTAAAATTAAACTTATTCTACGTAATATTCTGTGGAAGAATGAAGTTTTACGCTTAATTGCGCATTCTTAAATCATTTTCATTCACAGATCATTTTTCGCCCATGGGATGAAAAGGATTCCTAGATGAATTCTGTTTACAAAAGTCTACTCATTGATGGTGATCGGCTGGCAAGTTTGTATTCGGCACGGGGAGAGGGTGAGGTGCGCACTTCAGCTGTTCACAATGTTCACGCCCTGGAAGAAAAAACTATCATGGAGTTGTCCCAGATTATCAGTGAGTGGTCAGCACGATTTCAAACGGAGTCTGTTGAAATTGCGCTATCGGACACAGCCCATTTTCGGCTTAGATTATTCAGCGATTACCAGCTCTACGGCCAAATTGCCACACGGGATTCGCGTTTGTATCCGGCCTTGATTCAATATCTCAAGCACAACCACTCCTGTTTACGCTATCCAGGTCTGGAATCCATTGATGTGCTGGGTGTGTGGGCAACGTCACCTTATCCAATGAACGAACCGCGGTTGATGATCAGCACGAACCCGAACCTCAAGATGATTCCTGGAAATGGATGGAACCCGAAGCTTAAAATCCCATTGACCATCAGTCGTTATCTTGCTGACCTCGAATTTTTTAAACAGGCATTATGCGGGAGGCCGGCTGATAATTTTGAAGGTTGCCCTGGAGTGGATGCTGAAGGGGCAGAGGAATTGCTGGCCCCATTCCGGGATGCCGTGGATGATTACCGGGAACAATACGATTTCTGGAAAGCAGAGATTTGGAAAATGATCGTTGAGACATATATCAAATCCGGAAAAACAAAAGAGGATGCCCTTTTCTGTGCACAGTTGGCGAGAATATGCCGCTACACCGATTATGACTGGAACAAAAAAGAACCCATCCCCTGGATGCTGGGCCAACGTAAAATCGAGTAGACGAACAACTAGAGAAATTTTACGGTTGCCAGGTGGTGCAGGAGGATGAAGGTGCTTTGCGGAACAAGTTGCACGTTGGCCCTCCGCAAGGAGCGCCGAGCACTCCTCAGTCGGAGTTGCGGCCGGAAAAAGATACTGATGGTTAAAAGTTGTGGAGGTCAGTTAAAAAAGTTTTTAAAATTTAGCCCCACCGCAAGGTGGCTAGGAGGCAAAGGGATCCGGGGGTTCTATGGGGAAGGTTCCTTTGGTTTCGGGGGATTCCGCGTTGTAATCGATCTGGATGTCGTAATCCGTATCGCTGGTCCATTTGATAATGATGTAACTCGGGAAGCGAGTGGCTTTATCAATGGTGGCGGATTTAATCTGTTCGACTGTGAGGTTTTCAGAAAGTGAGAGATCGGCACCGGTCAAGTTGGCACCCGTCAGAGTGGTGCCAGGAAACTTTCCGGCACGCAGGTTGGCATTTTTTAAATTGGCGTCGGTGAGATCGGCGTAACTGAAATCCGAGCCATGCCCGATGTCTGCATTTTCAAAATTCGCTCCCTGGAGCGTGGCTTCGGTTAAATCGGTTTTTGCAAGATTCGCCTCCAGGAGATTGGCATCTGTCAGATCCGCACTGTAAAAATTGGACCCACCTAAATTGGTTTTTTTAAAGTTCGTACGAACAAGATCTGCCTCGGTGAGGTTGACACCGATCATCAGGGCTTCGCTTAAATCGGAATCTGTAAAATCCACATAGGTCAGATCGAGTGCGCAAAGGTCGGATTTGGACAAGGTGATTCCGCTCATATCAGGCAGTTTTGCCCGCCATCTGACCAGTCCTCGAATGGATTCGGCTTTGAGATGGATCATCTCCTCTTCTGTTTTATTGAGGATAGATTTTAACTGCATCAACAGTTCATCAGCGCTCATTGAAGGATACGGGTCTTTATCAAACATGATGGATCCTCTCCAGATCTACTATTGCTGAAAAAAATTTCAAACGGAACTGGCTACACATGCATCCGAATACATTTTAAGATGCGTTGGATAGACTTTTTGATTCAAATTTATTGAGCCCGCTGCATTTCTGCCAATCAACCGCAGTGGGTCATTCCCCGTTTTTCGAGATAGCGTTGGTGATAATCTTCTGCCGGATAAAAAACAGCAGCAGGTTTGATTTCAGTGGCAATTGGAAATGAATAGCGGCCCGAATTTTCCAGGGCATCGCGTGATTGAATTGCCTGTTGATGTTGCTCTTCATCGTGAAAATAGATTCCGGAGCGATACTGGGTGCCTATATCCGGTCCCTGGCGGTTCACCTGCGTTGGATCGTGCTTGCTCCAGAACACATCGAGCAGTTCGTTGTATGAAATGATGGATGGATCAAACTCTACCCAAACAGCTTCCGCGTGCCCGGTCTGTCCCGTGCAAACCATTTCGTAGGTTGGGTTTTCAGTCTGTCCATGGGTGTAACCGACTTTGGTATCTGTAACGCCTTTTAATTTCTGGAAAGCAAGCTCGACTCCCCAGAAACAACCGGCTGCGAATGTGGCCTGTGCCATAATATGATCTCCTTTAAAAAATGAAGGATCTTTATTCATTATTGTTAAACAGGATAGCTATTATGAAATGGATTTCAACTTTGGCAACCAGGGTTGGGCTTTTTCCAGCCACTTCCATTTAATCCATTTCGTCTGGTGCTCGATAAATGCATCACTTATGGAGCATAAGCGTTCCTGGTCTGCAGCCAATCGCTCAACCTCCACCCAGTAATTCCACTCGCGGGCAAGGCTCCAGTTGGGATCGTTCAGCCGACAGTCCGGAAGCCGATAATGGTAGGTGGGACGGGCGGATGATAACTCATCGTCCAGCTTTTTACGCACGCGATTTTCATCCAGATGTAGAAACAGGGGAACCAGATCCAGTTCGCGGTTGCGGGTTGGATTGAATTCCAGATAGTCGTCGATCAACTCTGACAAGTCAGGCTTGTAGTGACGCGACAATATTTTCACCGCGTAGTCGGAAGGAAACGTATTTATATAAGGAGACAGTTTTCGAGCCATATCGATATCCATGACTTCATGCAGCCAGTCCGACAAGACGATAAAGGCACGCAAATGATTCAATATGGATTCTGCTGAAAATTCCGGAGCTTCAGGATTCAAATGCAGACCAAAAGCATAAAGCGGATGCTCATCGGTTCCTTCCGCACCCAGGTTGGCTAATGTCTGGATTAAAGGGTTTATTTCCCTAAGGCGATTTATTGGAATCGGAGGGGTCACTATTTCGTAGGGCACCAGAGTTTTGCTCACATGACCAACCACCGAATGGATGAACTTGTCGACTTCCCATTCCAGCCAGGTTTCCAGTGGATTCTCAGATTTTGATGCAGGTTGGGTAGGATGCGCATACTGGGTGTCGAGCTCTACAGTGAAAGTCCCAAAGGGTGTACCGGTAATCCTGTAACGGTGGTCGTTCTCTTTTTCCAGCGACCCACCAAATAAATTCAATACAGTGTCAGCGATCAAACGAACTTCACTTACGGCGAACTCGATCTCAATTCCAACGCGGCGATTCCCTCCCGAAGAGCTTTCCTGAATGGGTGGTATCGAATAACTATGGAGTGAGGAGGATTCGGGCATTAGAGATTTTATCCAGGGTTTATTTTAAAAACCAGTATACCTAAAAGAAAACGGGTGGACCAATAGGTAAGGAGTGGTATATATAAAGGCAATACTCACATTCTTTCAAGGTTATTCAAGGCTTGGACCCCCTTCATCTCATTGCCTGGTTACTGTTTTTCACTGCAGGATTCAGTTACCTCAATCATCGCCTGTTGAAACTTCCGCCCAGCATCGGAGTGATGGCTATTGCCCTGGTTTTTTCTCTTGGTCTTATTACTGGTGGAAAAACCGGGCTTCTGCCTGAATTGGAAGCCACTGCAACCCAACTGTTAGACAGTCTTGACTTTGAACGACTGGTGATGCACGGCATGTTGGGAGCTCTTTTGTTTGCTGGTGCCCTGCACATCAACCTCAATGACCTCGCAAAACAAAAATGGATCATCACCCTGTTGGCTACCTTTGGAGTCATGTTGTCCACCGCCTTAATTGGTGGTCTGACTTATGCTCTGGTGGGCGCGTTGGGAATTCATCTGCCTTTTATCTATTGTCTTTTGTTCGGCGCATTGATTTCACCGACCGACCCTATCGCAGTCCTTTCTATAATGAAAACAGCTGGAGCACCCAAAGAACTGGAAACCAAAATTGCCGGAGAATCGCTTTTTAATGATGGAATTGCTGTAGTCGTGTTTCTGGTAATCCTCGGTATCGCTACCGGTGAGCGTGAAGCTACATTGAGCGCCATCTCTCTCCTGTTTGTTGAAGAGGCAGTGGGGGGTGCGTTGTTTGGACTCGGCATGGGGTACCTGGCCTATCGCATGCTCAAAAGCCTCGACGAGTACCGGGTGGAAGTGTTGATTACACTCGCTCTGGTTTTCTGTGGTTACGCACTTGCAGAAACCCTTCATGTTTCTGCACCAATCGCTGCTGTTACAGCAGGTCTGCTTATCGGCAACCATGGCCGCAGTTTTGCCATGTCTGAGACAACGGTGGAACACGTCGATACCTTCTGGGAACTGGTCGACGAAATTCTAAACGCCGTGCTGTTTGTTTTGTTGGGGCTCGAAGTTCTGGTGCTCACTTTTGAAGGTAATCACCTGCTGGCAGGTGTGCTGGCGATTCCGGTGGTACTTGCCGCCAGACTGGCCGGTGTATCGATTCCTGTGTTCCTGCTTAAATGGAAACGGGAGTTTCCTCCGCACACCATCCGGATTCTGACATGGGGTGGCCTGCGTGGTGGAATATCGGTTGCGCTGGCCCTCTCCCTACCCTCCTCCCCCGAACGTGATGTCATTCTGACCATGACCTATGTTGTGGTTATCTTTTCTGTTCTGGTACAAGGCCTGACCATCGGTCGGCTGGTTGAGAAAGCTCCTAAAACCTGACTGTACCGAAGAATATTTGCCACCTTGACTTTAACCAAAACCGCGTGAGAAACTTTTATAAAGAGTGACTTTTTATCCGGTAGCATTTTGAGAGTCTGGCAGAAGTTTTCGAATCCCCTTTGTGTTGACAAGTTGTTGGTCCAGCTTTTGCCTGACCAGGCCAGGTAATACCCCCATCCCCATTCCTGCTTCAACGAGGTTTTCAAATGAATCAAACTTTTCTTAAACTAATTTTCACATTGGCGGCATTCATTGCGTTAACTGCCTGCAATACTGTAAGCACACCAATCCTCGATGATGCAACCAACGCAGGTGATGTCAATGAGGTCAAGCGCCTTCTGGCAAAGGGATACGAGCCTAATGTGCTGACTCCTTCAGACGGCACTCCCTTACATTCTGCAGCCAAACACGCAAATGTGGAAATTGTTGAATTGCTTTTGGAAGCCGGAGCCCAGACTAACATGACGGATAAGGATGGAAACATTCCCCTTCATTATGCGGCGGAGGGTGGGCAAATGTTGATCGCCCATGAACTGATCAACAAGGGTGCCAGTGTCAATACTTTTAACAACAAGCATCTCACACCACTGCACCTCGCTGCCTTGAACGGTAAAACCGCGACGGCAGAATTTCTGGTAGAGTCCGGCGCGCGCATCAAGGATGTGGATGACCACGGCTACACAGCGCTCCATTTTGCGGCCCGTGAAGGCTGGCCGGCCACCGTCCGGTTTCTGGTTGAACGGGGTACGCCTGTAGATATCAAGGATAGCCTGGGTGCACCCCCGATCAACCACGCTGCGGTGAATGGAAAGTCGGATGCCGTTGAAGCACTGGTAACGCTGGGAGCCAATATTAATCCGAAGTCGGGTTCGCCGCTGGCCGCGGCAGCAAAGGGCGGCCAGGACAAAACAGCAAAACTTTTAATTCAACTTGGAGCGAACCCCAACGGTTCATCGGGAGATTCAATCAAGCCGTTGTATCATGCTGCCCGGGAAGGTCATGAAGATGTGGTGGATATTCTACTGGACGGTGGAGCGGATATCCGCGCCCCCGACCCACTGGGTCGCTCTGCTTTGTTCACCGCTGTGATGAACGACCATACGGATGTGGTCGAAATGCTGATCGAACGCGGTGCAAAAGTTACCGAGAAAGATTCAAATGGGAACACCCTCCTTCATGAAGCTGCGGCTAATGGCAACATCAAACTGACTGAATTGTTCATCCGGTATAAGATTGATCAGAAAGCAAAAAACAAAGATGGCTTAACCCCGCTCGACCGCGCGGTTGAAAACGGCCACATGCACGCTGCCCGCCTCATGGACCCGGAAATCATTGAACGAAAAAAAGAACTTCAGAATAATTGATTTGGAGTGAACGGCAAACGTTGACGGTGAACCCTTTTTCGGGTGTTATGATGGAAATATGAATTTCCACCTGAATTGGGAGCCGCCATCATGACCTCACCTCTGGACGACCGACTCGAAGCTCTGCTCGATAAAATCCGCTCTCTGGAATTTGAACTTCTGCAAGAGATGATGAACAAGCAGAAGGAGTTTTTATATGATATCGATAAGAAAATAGTCCGCTTTCAGGATGTAGCAGTCAAGCGACATCGTAAACTGATAAAGAAATTGCGCCACTACCTTAAGGACGCGGCGTTGCTCAATATCCTCACGGCACCGGTGATCTGGTCCTGCCTCATCCCAGCCGTAATTCTGGATGCAGTAATCAGTTTTTATCAGTTCGTTTGTTTTCCTGTCTATGGTATCCCAAAGGTGCAACGAGGCGATTACATCCTGCTGGATCGCGGTTTCCTTTCCTATTTAAATATTATGGAACGTTTAAACTGTTTCTATTGTGCGTACTTTAATGGAGTGATCGGTTACGCACGGGAAATTGCGGCGCGGACAGAACAATACTGGTGCCCGATCAAGCACGCCCGCAGAGTGCGGGGAATCCACAGTCGCTATAAAAAATTTTTGAATTACGGCGATGGAGAGGGGTACAGGGAGCGGATCGAAACCGTACGGCGTGACTTTTCTGATATTGATAAAGACTGACCACTTTGCGGTAGGGCAACTCAAACACCTCCTTTGTAAATGGTTTTTCCTTCCTGAATAAAGTAAGGGATAAGGGGAGATTGCGTTGATAACCCCTATTCCGCCTTTTTCGTTGGCATTTGGAGCATTGAAATTGCTACTATTATCCCATGCCAAGAAAAGTCGCCCTCATCAACATGCCGTTTGGCTTCCATATCTACCCGTCGATCCAGCTGGGGACGGTTTCCACCCTGCTGAAGGAAAGCGGGCATGAAGCGAAGAGCTATTACCTCAACCTGCACTTCGCACACCAGATCGGTATGGATGTCTACAAGCAGCTCTGCGAAGAGCGCTTTCTCATCGGCGAGTGGTTATTCTCACACCTGTTGTTCGGGGACTCGCCCAAGAACCGGGAATACGCTGACCAGTATCGTTTCCACCTGAGCAACATCGCGCGTGCCTTGGGGCGACCCGAAAAATTTCTGCTCGAGGTCAAAGAGCAGATGGTGCCGGAGTTCCTCAACTGGGCAGTGGGTGCAATCGACTGGAGCCAATACGATATCGTGGGCTTCACTTCCACGTTCAATCAGAATCTCGCCAGCGTTACCCTCGCTAAACTGATAAAGGAACGACACCCGCAGGTCAAAATCATGTTTGGAGGATCCAATTTCGATTCTGAAATGGGGCTCGAATATTTCCGTGCCTTTACCTGGATCGACTATGTGGTTTCTGGCGAAGCGGAACACGTGTTGCCACCATTGATGAAGGCTCTGGAAACAGGGGGCGCTATTCCTCCGGGTGTGGTGCACCGCGTCGATGGCGACATCCGACATGAAGAGAACCACGAAAATTTTACAGGGTTCAAAGACTATGGTCCGCCAGACTACGACGATTATTTTGAGCAGGTGAAAGAGATTGATCCGCATTCACCACTGCTGGACAATCCCATTGTGTTGTATGAAACCGCACGGGGTTGCTGGTGGGGGGAGAAGCATCACTGCACTTTTTGTGGGTTGAACGCATCCACCATGGAATTCCGCTCGCGTTCGATGGATCAGGTGCATCACGACATTGCGCACCTTTCCAAGCGATACGATACTTACCGGTTTCGGCTGGTCGACAATATTCTGGAGATCGGTTACATCGAAGGGGTGTTTGGAGAGTTTGCAAAACAGAATTATGATCTCGAGTTTTTTATAGAGGTTAAAAGCAACCTGACTAAAAAACAGATCGAACTCCTGGCCAAGGGTGGGGTGAACGTCGTACAGCCGGGTATCGAAAGTTTCAGCTATAACCAGCTGCGTGAAATGGACAAGGGGGTTAAACCCATCCAGAATATTTTCTGTCTGAAGTGGGCCCTTTATTACGGAATGGATGTGACGTGGAGCATCCTCACCGGCTTTCCGCTGGAAACCAACGACGACTTCCGACAGCAGATCGATCTTCTAAAATCTATTTTCCATTTGCAGCCACCGATCTCGGTGGGCAATATCTGGCTGGAACGGTTCAGTCCCTATTTTTCCCGACCGGAAGAATATGGCGTAACGATTACCGGTCCCGGAGAGGCTTACCCCTATGTGTATGATGGAGAAAAACTTGACTTGATGAAGGTCGCATACGATTTTGAATTTGAAACCGAGCGAAAGATCAGCCCTGCGCTGGTTGAAGAACTCCAGCAGACGGTGGACTACTGGAAGGCGCGACATCAGTCCGAAAATATGCCGTTTCTTTTTTACTCGAAGTCGCTCGACTTTGTGACCGTTTACGATAACCGGACCGAGGAAGGCATTAAACAGCGCTTTGAAGGAGCTGCCGCGCGGGTGATCGATTTTTGTAACGAAGGATCGCGGACGCTTGAACAAATACGGTCCAATGTCCAGGAAAGCGGGGAGTCCGCCGCCGATCTGGAAGCTGTGGTGGAAGACCTGATTGCGAAACGTCTGATCTATAGAGAAGGCAACCGCCACATCACCCTCGCCCTGCCCCAGAACAGCCGGTTGTAGCGTTTTCTTATCTTAAACTTCGATTAATAAATCAATTTTTACTCACCTTTTTTAAAAAATCTTCCGCACCCCTGCGCTCAATTTCAGTGAGGGCTGGATAGTCGATCATTTTTGATATGGTCTCTCGTTTGCGTTTGAGGAACGCTTCAAAATCTTTTTGATCGGTAATGGTCAGTTTTACTTTTCCATCCTCTCCAATAAACTTCTGCTTGAGATAGTGAAAATATAAGGTGCGCCTGGTGTTCGGATCCTTGATCGGGCTGGTGTACTTCAAAGTCATCATGCTTTCCTGCTTGCGGTCGATCACATACCCCAGTCGTGTGTTGTCATCACGCGTCATCTGTTGTTCAAACACGGCAAACGCTTTTTCAATCTGTTCCTGAGGCAGATCGAGTTGTGGCAGCGACAACAGGCTGACGGCGGCAAGGTCGAACAGTAACGAGCGCACTCCTGTTTGTGCTGTCAGATAGGCAGTTTTGTATGGGTGTTCTCGGTATAAACGACTGGCTTCATGCAACAGTGGTTTCCATTTCTGGCTCGAACTCTTCAGGCGATTGAGCCGGTCTTCATCAAAGGGCATTAAATACCACTGGACCTCGCGCGGAACTTCCAGTCGATCATTGATGTCGCGACCGAGCCAGTCGGCGAGAAGAGTGTCCAGCTCCGGTTCGAAAAAAACGCTGATCACATCAGCAAAGTAAGGGTATTCCAGAAAAAGGAAATGATGATCATCTAGAATGTTGACACTGTAGGCTTCGAGTTCGTTAACGTGTCCGACAAACGGCTGGTTCAGATGCAGAGCTTCATGTCGATGCGTGTTGAGCTGATAAACCTTTTCATCGATGAGGATGGTACTTGGAAATACACGAATGGTGTCATAAGTAGCGTGAGCCAGCTGACCTTTTTGCAGAAGCTTGTCGGTGTAAGGCTGGATGATGTATTGCTTGAGCGGGACCGGTTTCGCCTGCGGCCAATCGGTTTCCAGTTGGGTGATGACTTTTCGCAAGCGCCCGACGGATTTTGTGACCAACTCTTCTGCCGCGTGGCACTTTCCGCATTCGAAGGTTTCAAAGCCAGGAATTTGGAACAAAACCGGATCGCGATCGGGAAACAGTTTCACTTCCTTTTCAAAAGATGGAAGGGAGGAGATTTTTTCCTGGGGGATTGTCTGTGCAGGGTGTTTGGTTAATAGATTGTTTAATGTTTCCAGTCCAACCGATTCTGAAAAGGCGGTGGAGACTGATACCAGTGATATCAGGCAGACTGTTCCGGTTATGCACCTTGTCGATTGAAAACCAGAATAAAAACGGGAAAAACCTTTCACCAAAAGTGAGAGCGAAAAGACTTTCCCGGTTAAAATTTTTAAGTAAATTTTCACTCCATCAGGGTACCACGTTCACGACTCTTGTTGCAGTGGGGGCATTGCCGGAGGAGTTGGTGGGTGAATTGATCAATTCAAACGTGCTCTGAATTTTGTTTGTCCTGCTCGTTTTTAATCAGATACCAGATGGGGAAATCTGCCCTCCTGATAAATTTTTAAATATACTCTTCGATGGTTTTGAAAAGCCGGGGAAGGTCCAGAGGTTTGGTCAAGTAACTTTCAAAACCCATTTGCTTCGCCCTCTCAATTTCGGAGTGCATAGCATTTGCGGTTAAGGCGACAACCGGGATGGATTTTGTTAAAGGATCTTTTTGCAATTGTTTAAAGGCTTCAAAGCCATTGATTCCCGGTAAATTGATATCCAGCAGGATCAAATTCGGAAGTTCTTTTTTTGCCAAAAGCACTCCCTTTTCTCCAGTCCCAGCCATAATTAATTTAATGCCGGGCTGGTCTTCTAAAATCCTTTTTAAAAGTTTTATATTTTGGTTGTTATCTTCAACATACAGGATTTTTCCTTGATTGAATTCCCTGAGGTAGCCTAATTTCTTTTTAGATTCAGGATCATCAGTTACCTCTTTGTGAATGGTTCCTTTAGGAAAAGTCACGGAAAAACAGCTTCCTTCCAAAATTTTGGTGGTCACCGAAATTGTTCCATTCATTTGTTCTACCAGCCTTTTTGTAATGGTGAGGCCAATACCTGTGCCTTCCGTTTCTTCCTCGCCCAACCTATCGAAAGGCTCGAAAATAGAACCGATCTTATCTTCATTAATTCCTTTTCCAGTATCAGCAACATTAATCCTGATTGAATTATCAGGGCAGAGATCACCCGTGATATAAACTTTACCGTTCTTTTTATTATATTTAATAGCATTTGAAATAAGGTTAATGAGAACCTGCTTCACTTTAAATTTATCAGCATAAATAACCAGGTCAGATTCTATAATCTGCTTTGTTTCCAGGTTCACATCAAATGCAGCACGAAGGGGTTCGAGTTGTTTGACCAGGTCATCAACCAGAGGCCCAACTTGAATGTCTTCATATGTAAATTCCAGCTTTCCGGATTCAATCCTAGCCAGGTCCAGAATTTCATTGATTAGTTCCAGGAGATGTCTCCCCCCCAATAAAATTTGCTGAACACCTTCCTTGCTCAGTTGGTCCATGGAATCCTGATTACGGATTTCCAGGAGCTGTCCGTAACCCAAAATAGCGTTCAAGGGGGTTCTCAGTTCATGGCTCATACTGGATATAAAGTCAGATTTTGCCTGATTGGCTTTTTCAGCCTCGCGTTTAGCGTGTAGAAGAATTTCATTGTTCTTCTTAAGTTCTTTTTCGGCTGTTTTCCGGAGTTTTATTTCCCGGGCCATTTTCCAGATGAAAAAATATAAAATGGCTGTAACGAAAATAAAAACGGCAAAGGTTTTAAATAAAATCGAATAATCCGGCTGTTTTTCAAACTCAGTTTTAATCCACCGGTCAAATATTATTCTGCGTTCTTCCTCATTTATGGTCTCAAGTGCCTGCGTTAGTAACACCGTCAATTCCGCCCAGTCGCTCCGAATTGCAAAACGTTGCCCGTTGGATTCAAAGTTATAGCTGGAGGCAATTTTCAGGTTTGTGATTCCGTTTTTTCTATTGAGGAAGACGTTTACACCCAGCACGCCTACATAGGCATCTGCTTTTCCAATAGCCACGGCCTGCAATCCCTCTGTGGGGTTTTCAACTGGATATCCTGTTATATCGGGATGCTCCTTATTGATGGTATCGCTCACGGAATACCCTTTAACGAGAGCAACCCGTTTACCGGCCAGGTCCTTGGGTGATTTTATTTTGTTAAAATCATTTCGGGTCATGATGACGAGCGGGGTTGGAATATAAACTGGAGTGAAGTTCAGGAACTGGCGACGTTCCGGAGTGGTCACGGTTGTCGCAAGCACATCCAGTTTCCGGGATTTTGCTCTTCCCAGAATTTCAGGCCAGCCTAAACCTGGAATGGGTTCAAATTTCAGGCCAAGCCTTTGGGATAGCAGTTTCATAAAGTCCAGAGCTATTCCAACGTATTGCCCGTTTTCATTTAAAAAGCTGTAGGGTGCATAATCCTTGTCAACGCCAACGCGAATCACTGGATGTTCATCCACCCATTTTTGTTGCTCCGGGGTGAGTTTAATGTCCTTGATGGTGGGGAGGTTGAACCATCGTTCCCGCAACTGGCGCTTTTTTTCCCGGGAGATGGTTGAGAGGGTTTTATTTAAAATACTAAAAAGTATGGTGTTGTGTTTAGCGACACCCATATGCAGGTCCGGGTTGGCGATCGGTTCAAAGTCGACATTGATCACCGTTTTTACGTTTGGAATAAAATGAGTTTCAAGTAATTGCGAAACGACCCCAATGCTTTCCACCAGCGCATCAGCTTTTCCAAGAGAAACAGCTTTGATACCGTCCAGCGTATTGTTTACGGGGACAATGGTTATCGAAGGATCGTAAACCTTCAAGGCATCGGTGATTAAGTAATCGGTAATACCGGCAACGCGTTTTCCAGACAGGCTGTTTATATCGACGATATCCTTGTTGTCTTTCTGGACAACAAGGACTGAAGGTTGGGAAAAATACTTTTGGGTGAACAGAATATAGTCTTGTCTTTCCTCGTTAACATAAACCGCCGGCAAAACATCAATTTCGCCTTTTTTAAAACGGTTGATTATTTCATCCCAGGTCATTCCATTTACATAAGTGATATTTAAACCGGTTTTTTCAGCAATCAAATTCATCAGGTCAATGGAATAACCTTTTGGCTTTCCCCCATCCACAAAATCAAAGGGAGGCCAATCCATTTCATTGGCAACCTTGACATTCGGGTGGGACTTTATCCACGCAATTTCGTCTTTATCGAGAAATAAATCCGGGTGGGGTCCTGCGATTGAAGGGGGAGGGAAACAGACTACTATCGTTAAAAAAAAAACCGCGAGAATGTGAACCGGGTATCTCATAACATCGGATATCCCAAAGTTTCCAGCCCGAAGGTAATTTTAAAAATTAAATACCATTTCCATGGCCCAAAAAGCTGATCCTGGAATTAGAAAAAACAGTTTTCTTCTGACCATAATGCGGGTGGACAGGCTGAATTTAAAATCTCCTGGCTCTGATTCCCCCCTGGAATTGAGCAAGGAACAATTTAGCAAATGTTTCCAAAGCTCCTAATAATTTGATCAACAGATTGACACAAGTCAAATAATTCGGCAAGCCAATAGTTTATAGGGAAAAATACCAATTTCAAGGCCCATCAAAACCCGGGTAAATCCTATCTTATTCCATACTTGCATTTGCACTACTATTAAGAGGACGGTTCTTGCCTATAGGGGACCCGGTAAAGCGGCTGGGATACAGCTTTATCTATTCCATTTCCCAACCCATATCCATCCACTTCTGCATTCCTCCGTCACTGACGCAGACAATATTATCGAGGCCTTCTATATCCAATGCTTCTGCAGCCTTTTGCGCCCGCCCACCCATTTTGCAATGGACGTAAACCGTTTTGTAGTTCTTCAGTTCATCTGCAATCTGGGAAACATTTTCGTGGGTCTGGTTACGGGCTCCCTTGATATGCCCTTCAGAAAATTCGTCCGCTGTGCGGACATCCAGAATCAATTCATCATCACCCAGGTTCGGCAAAATTTCGTCGTGCAATTTGTCGATACTGATCCGTTCCATAATGCTCTCTCCAACTAATTTAAGGGGTTAAAGGTCAGCGGGACTCACTATTCCGGATGCTGGTTCCGCCTGATTAAAACAATTTTTTTCAAAGAGTTACTAGGAATAAACTGCCGCCTCCCAGGGTTATTTCTGATCAGACTTGGGAGGGGAGCTGTTGCGGTTAAATTAGCTAACTCGTTATTTTATCATGGCTTATCCGCCTGATTCTAATTAATAATTCTTTTTGGTACGCAATTTGCTGAATAGGGCCAAGAGCACCTCATTAAATTCGATGCGCCCCTGATTTTCCGGGTTTAAAACAGATAAACCGGGGCAACGCAATAAACAGTTCGAAGTCGGTGAGGTCCAAGAAATATTACCAGGAGCCCGAAATGCAGGAAAGCCTCTATATTGCCGCGTCTGGCGGGATGATTCAACAGAGAAAAATGGAAACACTGGCTAACAATCTGGCCAATGTGAGCACCTCAGGTTTTAAGAAAGACAGTCTCGTGTTCAAAGAAATCCTTCCCGGGCTCAATCCCAATCTCGATTTCGAATCCAGCAAGCAGGCTTTACAGGAACCTCGCTACAGCAATCGGTCCGTTTCCTATGCAGGGTTGACCGATTTTGCTACCCACTATTCTCAAGGGGGTCTTACTGCTACGCAGAACCCCCTGGACCTTGCACTGGAAGGCGACGGCTTTTTTAAAGTGGGAACCGAAGAAGGGCCGCGCTACACGCGTAAAGGAAACTTTCATCTCGATGAAAACAACCGGATTGTGTCCGCCTCCGGTCTTCCGCTTTTGTCTCCGAAAGATCAGGAAATTGTTGTTCCTTCCAACGGAGGCACGATCACCATTGATCCACAAGGAACCGTCACGGTGGGTGATGCTGTTCAAGCCATCACTGTTGGCAAATTGGATGTGGTCCACTTTGGAGACAAGAGTCAGCTTAAGAAAGACGGCGAAAGCCTGTTCCGTCAGGTCGCAGGTGATCCTCCGGAAAAAGCTCCGGCTTCAACCACGATTCGTCAGGGATTTGTAGAAAGTTCAAACGTAAATCTGGTCCAGGAAATGACCACAATGATTCAAACCATTCGCACATTTGAAGCGATGCAGAAACTGATTCAGACCATAGACGATCTCAACGGTCAATCCATCAATAGTATTGCGCGAGTGGCATAAAGAACCTAAAGGTTCGTTTGTTTTAATTTCAGTCTTTGGGAGGAAGATACTGAACCATGATACGCTCCTTATTCACTGCCTCAACGGGCATGCATGCCCAGGATCTCAATGTCAGCGTCATAGCCAATAACCTGTCAAACGTCAATACGGCAGGTTTCAAGCGAAGTCGCCCGGATTTTCAGGATCTCGTTTACCAGAACCTGAGACTTGTCGGGACCCTGAACGTCAGCGGTAACCAGGTTCCAACCGGTGCACAACTCGGACTTGGTGTTAAGCCCGCAGCCATCCAGAAAATTTTCATTCAAGGCGATTTCGCCCAGACCCAGAATCCGTTCGATATGGCTATCGAAGGTAAGGGATTCTTTCAGATTACCCTACCCAATGGAACGATTGGTTATAGCCGTGCCGGGACATTCAAACTCGACCAGGCCGGGCAAATGGTTACCTCCGACGGGCTGCTCATGCAACCCGCCATCACCATTCCTCAAAACGCTTTGAATGTTTCGATTGATCCAACAGGACAAGTTTCGGTGACTCAACCCGGGGCAACCACCCCTGCCGTTGTGGGAACCATCCAGACCACAACCTTTCAGAATCCGGCGGGTTTACAGGCGATCGGGTCCAACCTTTTCATTCAGACGGCCGCTTCGGGTGCGCCCAATGTCGGTAACCCGGGCATTGATGACCGCGGAACCGTGCGGCAGGGTTTTCTGGAGCTTTCAAATGTCAGCGTGGTTGAAGAGATGGTTAATCTCATCACAGCCCAGCGGGCTTATGAAGTCAATTCACGAACCGTGCAGACCGCAGATGAAATGTTGCAGGTCGCCAGTAATCTCAAACGATAAGAGGCCAGGATGAAAATAAAATCCAGATTGTTTCAGGCAGCACCATGGCTCTCAGGTTTGATTATGGTTCTGCTGCTGTGTACTCCACCTGTTTTTGCCGGGGAATACCAGGAGTTGACTGGCGCGACTATCACCGAATCGGCCCGCAATTATCTCCTTAATGAGATGGATTGGGATCCGAATGATGTCGAAGTCAAGGTTGACTACACGGGCAAAGCCCTCTCCTTGCCCGAAGGAGAACTGAAAATGGATTTCCAGCTTGCTGGTAATCATCGACCGATTGGACGCATACCCCTGAGCCTGGTGCTTACCGTTGACGGTGAAATGATTCGGAAAATCTGGCTCAACGCCAGGGTGAATGTGTTCTTTGACGTGGTGCAGACGACTCGCCCGGTCCCCAGGAACCGGGTACTGACATCCGGTGATGTTGAAATTGTCCGGGTGATGTCTTCGCGACCCTTACGGAACATTATTTATGATCCGAATGAAGTCATAGGGCAGCAAACGGTTCGCGATATTGACCACGGTCAAAATATTTCGCCTTATATGGTCAAGCGGGTTCCTCTGGTCAAGCGGGGAGATCGTGTTTTGATTGTTGCGGAACGAAACCGTTTGCGGATCACCGCACCCGGTGTTGTGAAAGAACCGGGATTCAAAGACACCATTGTTCAAGTTGAGAACCAGCAGACCAAAAAAATAATTCACGGCACCGTCATTGATGCCAAAACCATAAAAGTGGAATTCTGATTATGAAAATTTTTCGATTGTTCCTTATTGCTGTCCTTGGTTTCAGTCTGGGTGCTTGTTCCACGATCAAAGAGATCAAGCCCCAGCCCGGACCCAGAGCTGCAATCGTCACCCATGACATTTATCCCAAACCTGAGATTAAGCCGAATGAAGGCTCTATCTGGCCGGGGGATACTTCGCAGAACCTTTTATTTGGAGACACCAAGGCACGCAATGTCGGTGATGTGGTGAATGTTGTTTTGGATGAAAGTTTTACCTCGACGGCAACGGCCACCACTTCTACATCCAAGACTTCAAATATTAACCTCAGTACCGGACAGTTACTTGGACTCCCTACCAACCTGGGGGTAACCAATTTTCTGGGCTCCGGCAATCAGTTTGATCCAAACCTGAATGCCACCACCAGCAGGGCAACTGATGGATCAGGAACTACAACGCGAAATGGATCCATGACCGGTACTATTTCTGCGGTGATTAAGAAAATTTTGCCGAACGATCATTTCCTGATCGAAGGTAGGAGGACCATCCAGTACAACAATGAAGAACAGCAAATGGTGTTGACGGGGATCATCCGTCGCGTTGACATTTCCTTCAGCAATAGCGTCAATTCGAGCAGTATTGCAGATGCCCGCATCGCCCTGTCCGGGGAAGGTGTGGTTTCCGATGAACAACATGTCGGCTGGTTGACAAGGATACTGACAAAGGTATGGCCATTCTAAAAAAGATAAAGGCGATTCAAATACTCCGTTCCTCGCTAAGGTGGGGTGGATTGTGCCTGCTGCTTATTTTACTGGCTTGCTCTGAGCAGGTTACAGATATTGTCGGTCCCAGCAATTCTGGTTTTAGTATCGGTATCAAGGCATTTTACGGGACTGCCGGATTGCCTGCTGATGGAAACTCCAAAGCAACCATCCGGGTTGAGGTGTTTGATGAAAATGGTCGGGGGGTCAATACCACGGTAACGCTCACCACCACCCGGGGGACCTTGGGAACCGAATCGCTCACGGTCACCAATGGAGTGGGAATCACCACACTCACTTCAGTGTCGACACCTGGAACTGCTTCCATTGTGGCGACAGTGGAAAATGCATCGGCAACCACTATTGTGCCTATCGTCAACATCAGCACCGCAGTATCTTCAAATTAACAGGGTTCGTTTATATGTTTCGGAATGATTGGAAAATTAAAAGATACGCTGTGGCGCTCGCCCTTGTGATCTGGGTGACAGCCGCCTGCGATAATCTTATTGATGATAAAAATCCATTCTCCACAACACCTCAGGCCCTTTTCATCACTCCGGAAAACACAGCAGTGGCGCCTGGAGGAACAATCACCTTCACCGCAACCAATGGCAAAACACCGGTTTCCTGGACGGTAAGTGACACGACCCTGGCCAATATCAATGTGAGTACCGGCGCTTTCACCGCAGGCACCCTCCCTGGAACCGTCACCATTACGGTTACTGATGCCAGTGGAGAAACAGCAACGGCAAGAGTCACTATTACTACCGCTACCATTCTGGTGACGCCTTCTGCGTTGACATTGAATGCTATTCCGGGAACAGCCCCTGATTTTAACGTCGTGGGTAATGTTGGAACCACCGTGTTCACTCTTGGTGGATTCACAGGAGGTTATGCCGGAGCGACGATTAACAGCAACACAGGAGTTGTGACAGTGACGGCGTTGCCGACACTCGCACAAGGTAACCAGACTTTAACTGTAACTGCAGCCGATGGCATTGCCACTTCGGGTACAGCAACTTTGACTTTGATCGCACAGTAAGGAAATTTTTATGTCGAACCATCGAATCTTACTCAAGCTAATAACATCCCTTTTGATCATTGCCATGCTGGCATCGTCTGCCCACGCCATCAGGGTGAAGGAACTGGTCAATATCTCAGGCGTACGTAACAATCAGCTCATTGGATTTGGTCTTGTTATCGGGCTTGCTAATACCGGTGACCGGGCCACCAATGTGTTCTTCTCCATCCAGACGATCGTGAATATGCTGCAAAAACTGGGTGTCACGGTTCCAGCAAACCGGATTGCTCAGTTGCAGTTTAAAAACATTGCCGTAGTCATGGTTACGGCCAACCTGCCTCCCTTTGCCCGCCAGGGGGATGCAATCGATGTCACGGTATCCTCCATTGGTGACTCGGTCAGTCTGCAGGGGGGAACGTTGCTCATGACGCCATTGAAAGGACCGGATTCCCTGACCTACGCTGTGGCTCAGGGTTCGGTTTCCATTGGTGGGTTTGTCGTGCAGGGCGGGGCACAGGGCGCGCAGAAGAACCATCCTACCGTTGGAAAAATTGTCAACGGAGCCATGGTTGAAAAAGAAATCCCGGTTGCTTTTAACATCAAAAAAGAAATCTACCTTTCACTGAAACGCACCGACTTCACGACTGCATCCCGAATCGCCAAGGCGGTCAATGCAGATATGAAGGAAGTCCTGGCTACCACTCTGGATGGGCGCACCCTTCATTTAAAGGTGCCTGCGTTCTACCGCGATAACACCTCCGCGTTTGTTACACGCATTGAACGTTTACAGGTCAATCCCGACACGGTTGCGAAGGTCATTATCGATGAACGGACCGGAACGGTGGTGATGGGTGAAAATGTTCGAATATCAACTGTCGCTGTTGCCCATGGCAGTTTGTTTGTCCAGATCAAGGAAGAGCCCGTCGTATCACAACCGCCACCTTTATCCGAAACCGGTGAAACGGTGATCGTTCCCAGAACCCGGGTTACCGCAGAAGAAGGTGAAGACCGCCTGATTATCGTGCCCTCTGGAATCGGAATCGGTGAGGTGGTCAACGCTTTAAACGCAATCGGTGTGAACCCGCGGGATTTGATCGCAATACTCCAGGCCATCAAAGCCTCTGGCTCCCTTCACGCTGAACTGCAGATTATCTAAAAGAGATTGAGACAGAAACCTTCTGCCGACAGGGTAAAAATTGCCGGGTTTTCACGACCCCAGGAATCCTGTTGGTTGGAGTGTTTCGCCGGTTGAAATCTTTAAACGCCTGAAATTTAAAGGGTCTTGAGGCAAAAGATTTCCTGGGAAATTTACTCCGGGTTTGGCATTGGGCTTGCATTTCCAGGGGTAAGAAAAAGTTGCATTCCAAAACCGCCCGTAAAGGAACTCAATTAATGGTATCGCTCAATTCAGTAGTGCCTGGTCCTTCTACCCAGCTTCCATTTGATTCAGGAGCCCTGGATCATGCGGGTGAACTTGCCCGGGGAATAAATAATGGGAAGGATGATGCGAAAAGCCTGAGGAAGGTTTCGCGTGAATTTGAGTCGATATTCCTCAACATGATGTTGAAGGAAATGCGCAGTGCGGTTCCCAAGTTTGATCCACTGCACAGCTATGCTCAGGATACTTATCAGGAATTAATGGACAGGGAATGGACCAAGGACATGGTCCAGAATAAGAGCATGGGTCTTGCGGACATGGTTTACCGCCAGTTGTCAAAACTGGAGTCCGGCCCGACCAGCTAACAGGGAGGTTGCAATGAGTGACTCTTTTGAACAGTTAGATCATCTTGTCGAACAGAAGACAGTATTTTACGGACAATTAATTGATATTTTGAACGAGGAGTGGCGGCATATCGGGGACAACTCCCTTGAAAAGCTGGAAACCCTGTTGGCCCGCAAGGAATCTCTCCTCATCACTATCCAGGAACTCAACATCAAGCGGGAGCAGGTGGTACGCGATATTGCCGTTACCTATGGTTTGGATCCTGAAAACATTACGCTTAAGGATATCATTGCTATCCCGGGAAACCGGTTCAAATCCAGGTTGCAACATTTCCGCCGGGTATTGCGCTCGCAGATCGACACAATTAACCGGATGAACCTGGCCAACCGGAAACTGGTGCGCCAGTCTGCACGAACAGTAAAGGATTCGATTGAATATCTGGTGGAAACCGGACCTCAACACACACCTTACAACACCCGGGGCGATGTGGCTGACGCTCCGCTCGAAGGCCGCATGGTGCGCACCAGCGCATAGGCGGGATTAGATAATGACAACAAGTATTTTCAGCATAATGACTGAAGGCAAGCGAAGCCTGCTTGCACAACAGTTGGCGATTGAAGTCACCGGTAACAATATCGCCAATGTCCAGACACCGGGATTCACCCGGCAAACGGTCAACCTGGAAAACAGCACTCCCCGGCAGATCGGTCTCGGCCAGCTTGGTACCGGGGTGAACGTTAAAAGTATCACCCGAAATTTCGATCGGTTTGTGTTTGCGCAGACGCTTACAGAATCGACGCCTATGGGCAATTTCAAGATCCGCAAAGAAGGCTTTGATCGTCTTGAATTGTTGTTTAATGAAACGACCGGTCGAAGCATCAACACAGAAATGAACAATCTGTTCAGTTCTTTTGAGGATCTTGCGGCAAATCCGACAGGGTTGCCGGAACGTACGACTATCCAGGGCAACGCACGATCGCTGTCGCTTGCCTTCAATACGATAGGCAACACCATTTTTCAGGAACGGCAGAACCTGGACCTGATGGTTCAGGACACGGTTTCGGAAATCAACTCCCTGCTGAGCGGAATTGCCCAGTTAAACCGCACCATTTTTCAAAATGAAAATATAGGGACCACGTCTACCGCTAACGATCTGCGAGATGAACGGGACCGCATGCTGAAAGATTTATCGCAGTTTATTGATGCAACCCTGGTGGATGAACAGAATAATCAAGTACGCCTGACCCTCGCGGATGGCACCCCGCTGGTACTGGGTCTGACCGATTTTCCTCTAAGCACGCAGCTCAATGGTGATAACAGTGGTTTCAAAGACATTCTGGTTTCCGACGGGCAAAACGGGACCGTCAATATCACGAATCAGATCAACGGTGGAAAGCTAAGGGGCCTGCTGGATTTGCGAGACCGGGATGTTCCGGCGATCAAGGATCAATTCGACCGGTTGGCGGCAGGCCTGGTGCGTGAGTTCAATCGAGTGCATCGCGAAGGTTTTGGACTTGACGGAGGTTCAGGCCGTGATTTTTTCACCACATTGCAACCGACGGTTCGTTCCAGCGTGATGAATACAGGTTCCGCAGTAGTGTCGATGACCAACGCAAGTCCAACGACAGCATCAATTGATCAATACCAGATGCGTTTCACCGGTGCAGGGTCTTTTGACCTGATAAACCAGACGACCGGGGCAGCGTCTGGAACTTTTGTATTCACACCCGGAAGCACATTCAATTTGGCTAATGGGCTTGCCGTCACCATTACCGGTGCCGCGGCAGCGGGAGACATCGTCAACTTTTCGGTATCAGAAGATGCCGCCGCCAAATTATCACTCGACACCACTATTGCCGTTGATGGATCAAAAATAGCCGCGGGGCTGAATGGAACCGGGGATGGGAAAAATGCCACTCGCATGTCCCAGCTACAGAACGATTTGTTATTTGATGGCAACTCGCTGGTCAACTCGGGTTCCGGCGCTTTTACCTTTGGAGAATTTTACAATTCTCTGGTGAGCGGGATCGGAGTCGATTCACGATCCATCCAATCGGCGGTCACAGCACAGGAAGGTGTCATGCTTCAATTGAACAACCGGCGGGAGAGTTTGTCGGGGGTTTCAATCGATGAAGAAATGATCAACCTGATTAAATTCCAGCAAGCGTTCGCCGCCGCCGCGCGTTTGATCAATGTGGCTGAAGAAATGCTCGATGTGCTGGCCAATAGAATTTAGTTGTTCGTTGTAAAAGAGGAAATTCGACATGGTAGACAGAGTCACCAATCAAGCGATGCAGGCAACCGCCTTGCAAAATATCTTCCGGATCACGGAGGGGTTGTTCAAGGCTAACGAACGTATCGCCACAGGTAAGCGCATCAACAATTTGTCGGATGACCCAACGGCTTTACGTGACTCGTTAAGTTTAAAAAACTCGATTACCCAGGTTAATCAGTTCCGCCGCAACATCGACAACAACACCGTGTTTCTGCAAAACGCAGATACAGCTCTCAATTCGATTGGTCTTGGTTTGATACGGGCACGTGAGTTGAGTCTGGGTTCTCTTGCCGGAACCGATTCCGCTGAGACCCGTCAATTTGCAGCCATTGAACTTGGTAACATCATTGACCAGGCCCTCCAGTCAGCCAATTCGAGAGTCAAAAATAACTTTTTATTCTCAGGAACCGAATCGCGAACCGAGCCATTTTTGAAAACGGCTGGATCCGGGGTGGTGTACCAGGGCAATTCCCAGCGGTTTGAAATTCAGATTGCGAACAATTCCAGCGTGCCGCTGACACTTCCCGGGTCGGAGATGTTGGCAACGGACCTCAATCCAATTCTCACCGGAACCACTCAGCTTTCCAACCTGAATGCCGGAGCGGGTGTACCCTCCGGAACATTTTCCATTACCGATCGGGCCGGCAATTCCGCGAACATTAATGTAGCGGCTGGTGCTGATATCAACACTGTTATTGGAGCCATCAACGGTGCCGGCCTCAATGTAACGGCTGCAATCAATGCTCAAAGGAATGGTCTGGTTTTGGCCGATTCCAGCACGACCATCGTTGGTTCGCTGACGGTTGCGGAAGTCGGGAATGGGACAACAGCACAGGCTTTGGGAATAGAGGGTCGTATTGATGGCAATTTGCAGGGTCGCGATATTGACCCAGGGGTAACAGGCAATACGCTGATTTCAGAACTGAATAATGGTCAGGGGATCAATCTGGGGTCCATCAATATTGTCAATGGCGCGACCTCCGGTATCGTAAATCTCAGTGCGGCCTCAACTTTAAATGATGTCCTCACCACTATTAATGGTGCGGGTTTGAATGTTACAGCTACCATTAATTCCCGGGGCAATGCTCTTCAGGTCAATTCCAATAGCGCCTCCAGTGCTGCCATCATACGCGATATTGGCAATGGAAAAACTGCAGAAGCCCTGGGTTTGGGGGGTGGCCGAAATGTATTTGTGGTCATGAGTAAATTAAAGGAGGCCCTGGAAAAAGATGACACCTTTGGTATCCTGGCTTCCCTCGATACTCTTGAGACGACTCAGACTCAGTTGAACAACGCGCGCGCAGAATTAGGTTCCATTCAGCGAAGACTGGAAGCCACTGAACGGATCCATGAATC
Organism: Candidatus Nitronauta litoralis; assembly: GCA_015698285.1. Taxonomy (NCBI): domain Bacteria; kingdom Pseudomonadati; phylum Nitrospinota; class Nitrospinia; order Nitrospinales; family Nitrospinaceae; genus Candidatus Nitronauta; species Candidatus Nitronauta litoralis. The sequence goes on along the minus strand of CP048685.1, from coordinate 1,265,967 downwards.
TGATGTTGTGACGCAAACGGAACAATTATCCACTGTGGCGGATGCGGACATTACCGAGGAAGCCTCAAACGTTGCTCAACTCGATTTTGCCTTAAGGGCAACCCTCAACACCTCTGCGCGAATTCTCCAACCCAGCTTGCTCGATTTCCTCCGTTAATTCATCACCGTCGAAAGCTGCACACTATCCAGCAGCAGGTGCAACAATCCAATTTATTTTGTGAAGAGGTTCGAAAAAGAAAATTTATTTGCGAGTGTGTCTGGTACTAACCCTGGCCTTTGCTTAATTGAAGGGGAGTGGATTCCAGAGAGGTATTTATTGGCAGTTCAATGATGAATGTGGAGCCTTGGCCAAATTCACTTTCGACTTCCAGATTGCCAAGATGTTTTTCAATTATGGAATAACAAATGGAGAGGCCCAGACCGGTACCCTGGTCTTCGGGTTTGGTTGTGAAGAAGGGTTCAAACAATTTGTTGAGGTTTTCTTTTCGGATACCTGTTCCTGTATCTGCGAAACGGATTTGCAGGTAAGGTATTCCCCCCGTCAGATTGGGAGATGCGGGATCGACGGGTACCTTGATCCTTTTACCGCCTTCATTTTTTTCCAATGTAATGCTGGTGCTGACTGTGAGTGTGCCGCCTTTTTCCATTGCATGCCGGGCGTTATTGATTAAATTCAGAAAAACCTGGCGCATCCGGTTGGCATCGAATTTGATATTGAGGGATTCGACTGAGTAATCGCGAACAACTTTAATTCCATTGATCAACATATCCTTTTCTGTCAGCGACAGAACGGAATCAAGTTCTTCATTGATATTTGCTGGTTTGATCACCATCTCATCTTTGCGTGAAAATTTGAGTAGGCCCCCGATAATTTTTTCTATCCGTTGAATCTCTTCCATTACAGATTCAAAGTCTTCCATGAGGGGCTTGTCATTTTCCCGCTCCAAAGAAAGAGCCTGAACATGTCCGGAAATAATATTCAATGGATTCAGGATTTCATGGCAAACCCCTGCAGCCAGGCGTCCGACGCTGGCCAGTTTTTCCGAGCGGACAATTTGATCCTGTGCACTCTGTAGTTTATCAAGCGATTTTTTCAGTTTTTCGTTGGCCTGGGTCAGGTCGTCATGAGATTTGCGCAATTCCGCTTCGGCGCGTTTTCTTAAATCTTCTTCTTTTTTTAAGTTGGTTGCGTGGCGGATAGAGTGGAAAAGGGTCTCAGCGGATAGATTATTTTTGGTCATATAATCCGTGGCTCCACTTTTCATTGCTTGAACCGCAGTTTCCTGATCGCCCTGTCCTGTCAGAAAAATAACCGGAGCTTCACAACCGGCATCTCTTACCTGATCCAGCAGATCAATACCTGTTTGAATTCCCAGGCGAAAATCGAAAATACAAAGGTCTATGGTTTGGGATTTTAGAAGTTCAAGGGCATCATCGCCCGTGGTCACGAAATGAACCTGGGGTTGTGGAGTGATGGCAATTTCCTGCATCAGGTCCTTGATCAGGAATGCATCGTCTTCGTCGTCTTCTACAAGGAGAATTTGGAGAGGTTGTTCGATAAATAAAATCATTCCGGAAGTTGCACTGTTGAAAACCAGTACTTTGAAAGCACACTGACCATTTCGACAAATTCGTTGAACCTTACGGGTTTCTGAATAAAAGAATTGACCCCCAACTCGTAGGAATGGTCAATGTCAGTTTCGGATTTTGATGTAGAAAGGACGACCACCGGGATTTTTCTATACCCGGCGTTACTTTTTATTTCCTGAAGTGCTTCCCGACCATCTTTCCTGGGCATGTTGAGGTCGAGGAGAATCAACCCTGGTTTTTGTGAGCCGGTCAGCGAACGCTTTTCCATATCACAATTGGAGAGATATTCCATCAGCTCTTCACCATCTTTCACCCAGGTGACTTTGGAATTGATCCCGGCCTCGTTGAGTGCTTCCAAGGTCAGCATATAATCGTCTTCATCATCTTCCGCGATGATTATGGGAACATCTTTTTGGAGCGCTTCAGGAATCATAGTTACCTTGGAAATATCCACACACGACCCAGATAAATCCGAAGGCCAAATTAAAAACAATGTTTCGGATCACCCGGAAGTGAATGTAGGGAGAATTTTATTTTAGGTAGTTATTTTAAAGGGTTAGGAGATAAAAAATCCAATCAATTCTTAGTAAAAGCATAAATAATTACCACCAAACTCGAAAGAACAGTTGAAAAATACAATTGAACCACGATAAAAATTTTTTGAAATTCCGAATAATTATTTAATTAATTTCATTTATCTAATAAATGACTCTATCCCCTTGCTGTATTTTGAACTGGGTGAGGCGGGGAAACTGTGTTTACATTAGCTGTTTTCAGTATTTTTGAATAGTAACAGACATGGCTTGTATTTTGGGTTTGGGTACAGGTAAAAAAAGAAATTTTATATCTGATATTCGCAAGCCAGGGGAAAACGGGTGAGTATCCCTACTACACGAACTCGTGCAAAATTATTTTTCATTTGGCACCATGACCCGTATTTTTTATGACCTGAAAATTTTTTTCGAAATTTTGATAGGGATTTTACGCTAATTTTTTGGACCGGTCATATTTTTGGGCTGAACTTTTTCATCAAATTCCGATTCTGTGAGGAAACCCAGATCAACCGCGGCGTGTTTAAGGGTCGTATTATCCTCATAGGCTTTCTTGGCCACTTTCGCTGCGTTGTCGTAACCGATGTGAGGATTGAGTGCTGTTACAAGCATCAGCGATTGATTCAAGAGTTCCTCAATACGCTGTTTGTTTGGTTGGATTCCCACGACGCAATGGTCGGTAAAAGACTCGCAGGCATCTGAGATAAGACGGATTGATTGGAGAAGATTGTAAATCATCACCGGCTTGAAAACATTCAACTCAAAATTTCCGGATGATCCTCCCACATTAACTGCAACATCATTCCCGATCACCTGGGCTGCCACCATGGTGAGTGCCTCGGATTGTGTCGGGTTGACTTTACCTGGCATGATCGAAGAGCCGGGTTCGTTTGCCGGCAACACCAGTTCGCCTATGCCGCAGCGGGGCCCGGAGCCCAGCCAGCGAATGTCGTTGGCGATTTTCATCAAGGAGCAGGCGATCGTCTTGAGGACACCGGAAGCTTCCACAATGGCATCGTGGGCGGCCAGGGCTTCAAACTTGTTGGGTGCCGTAATGAATGGCTGGTCAGTCAGCCGGGCAATCTGAGCTGCCACTTTCACTGGGAAATCCTTGTGGGTGTTGATGCCGGTACCCACCGCGGTACCGCCCAATGCAATCTGGTATAAGCGCGGCATGCAGGCATCAATGCGTTGCAAGGCATTGTCCATTTGCGTGACGTAACCCGAAAACTCCTGGCTGAGTGTTAACGGAGTGGCGTCCATTAAATGGGTTCGCCCGATTTTTATGATGCCCTCAAACTCTTTTACTTTTTCTTCCAGAGCATCGCGGAGTTTTCTAATGGAAGGAATCAGTTTTTCATTGATCCGTTCAACTGCGGCGATGTGCATGGCTGTCGGGAAAGTATCGTTGGAAGACTGGCCGCGATTGACATCGTCATTAGGGTGCACCGGATCTTTACTGCCCATTTTTCCACCGGCGATTTCGATTCCCCGGTTGGCGATGACTTCGTTGGTGTTCATGTTACTTTGCGTGCCGGAGCCGGTTTGCCAGACTTTGAGAGGAAAATGATTGTCCAGTTTCCCGGAAATGACTTCATCTGCCGCTTGCACGATGAGGTCGCATTTGTTCTGGGGAAGTAAACTGAGTTCGGCATTGGTCAGCGCGGCGGCTTTCTTTAGAATTCCCATGGCCCGGATGATTTCGCGCGGCATGGTTTCCCAGCCGATATTGAAATGGATGAGCGACCGTGCGGTCTGCGCGCCATAATATCGATCGGCAGGAACTTTGATTTCTCCCATGCTGTCTGTCTCAATCCGATGTTCCATGGTGTTTCCTCTCTTATGAAAAATGAACTCACTTACAGTGAGGCCGCTTGTTGGTTGTTTTGAAGTTTTTAACATTGAAAAAGCACATCGCAAAATATTTTTTGAACGTTCTGCTGGATGTTGATGATGTAATCGCCCGGAATACCAGGCAAGGTTCTCCATAGTCCAACGAAGGCTTATGAATTATTAAAATAATCCTCCGCCTCAGGTAAATGCTCTGCCAGGTACAGTTTCATTTTTTTGAGCAGCCGTTGTTCAGACTGCCGAACCGCCTCTCTCGTGACCCCGTAGTCTTCCCCGATTTCTTTCAGGGAGCGTGGGTTTTCTGAAAGAATCCGGGTGGCGATCAAGTCGCGCTCCACAGGCTTGAGGTTTTCCATAAAGCCTTCAATTTTTTCCCTGAGTACGTGGAAGAAGTTTTCCTCCACCACTTCATCCGCGTGCCCTGTTTTTCCATCGGAAATGGTTTGGGCCGGGGTGAGTGCGCTGTCCGGGTGGGTCGGGGTGTCCATGGCAACATCCGCCGCTCCGATACTCGCCTCCACATCGATGATTTCCTTTTCATCCACCCCAAAATGTTCTGCCAGGTTTTTAGAAGTGGGATCGATCCCCATTTCCTCAAGGCGGGCTTTTTCTTTTTTCAGATTGTAAAGAAGTTTACGCCGCGTGTTGGTGGTGCCCACTTTAACCAAACGCCAGTTATCCAGGATGAATTTGAGGATATAGGCTTTGATCCACCAGCTCGCATAGGCTGGAAGGCGGACCCCACGAAAGGGATCAAAGTGCTGGACTGCTTTCATCAGGCCGACGTTGCCCTCCTGAATCAGATCCATCATGTTTTCCCATTCCCGGCGGTAGGTCATGGCGATCTTCACCACCAGCGTCAGGTTATGGGTTGCAAGTCGGTAGGCGGCTTTGACATCGCCTGTTTCCTTGAACTTAACCGCCAGTTCATGCTCTTCTTCCTCGGTGAGGTCTTTATAGGATCGGATTTCATTTAAATAAGCCGCAAGCGGATCGAGCCGGGCCAGTGACCCAGAAGGGCGGGGTATGGGCAGGTTACGTCCGGAAGCCCCGTCATCCGGCTTTTCGCCGGTATCCTCCGGATCCTCATTTCCAAGCTCATCATTCAGGTCGAGGACTTCCGGGTCAAGAGGGTTTTCTTCAATATCCCCCTCTTCCAGATCTTCTGATTTAGTTTTGTCGTCGATGGAGTCCATTAAATAAATCGTAAACGGGACGATTCCCGGCGTTGATCGAGTTTCTGTTTAAAAGTACAATGGAACTATGGCAAGACTGGTTATCATCGCTGCCGTGTTGGCTGTAATCGTGCTGTTGTTCCGCTCGTTTTTACGTTCCGACCCATTTGCAGCCCCATCCACTGAGATGGTTCAGGATCCTAATTGCGGAACCTATGTTCCCAAGCCTGAAGCGGTTTATCAGAAAATTGGGGATGAGGAACATTTTTTCTGCAGCCAGAAATGTGCTGATGAATATAAGACCAAAGAAGGCTAAACGGTGCTTTCTGGTCCATTAAAGGGGGTCTTTAAGTTCCCCATTTTTCGGGTCAAACAGTTTTTTTATTGTAGCATAGGCCACTAATCCCGATTAGATTTTCAGAAATTTCTGGCCCGGTTGACTATTTTTTGGACAGTCAACTCTGGATAAAATTTTTTGCAGTCCTTAAAAAATGAAAAGAAAGTGAAGGTTTAAATGAAAATGAGTTCACGAATTTTAGCAACTGGGTTGGTCACACTAATGAGCGGGTTTTGTTTCACTCCTGCCTTAGCTGAAGCCCCTAAAGCCTGCGAATCCAAAGAAGATAAAAAAATAAAAATTGAAGGTTGGATCAATCGCGAGTACCGCAAAGAACACAGAGCAATCGTCAAGGAGTTTAAAGAAGTGCCCAAGACCCGGACTTCCCTTAAGGTATTTCCAATCGGAAATACTGCGAAAGTGATTGCAGTGGGTCGTTGTGTGCCTGCATTTGTTGCCCGGCAGGTCATGGAAAAAGCATTGAAATACACAGGCGGAGTCGAAAGTCTCGTAAATCAGGCGTTTTTACCTGCGCACTGGATGGGAATAGGTACCACCCAGTTCGACGAACCGTCTCAGCAGATTGTGACTGCAGATCAGGTAAAGGAGTTAATGAGTCCGGATCTTACAGACCAGGAGTTTCATGTTCTGTACCGCAAGCTTTCGGTTCAGGATGAAACCGTTCCCTACTTTGGCAGCACACCAAAAAACGTTAAAAAAGTAGAGTAGGCAATATGAAAAAGATGCTGACATTGACCTTTCTTCTTTTGATATTCGCGTTCCCTGCCCAGGCTGAAGTCTCCTGCCGGCCACTGGAGGAACGTCCTGTGAAAATTGAAGCCTGGATGGCAAAAAAGAAATTACCGCAGTTTCGCGAAATGCGTCGTGAATACGGGCGCATGGGTAGCACCTATGTTTCGATTTTTACCTACCCTGGAAACAACCCATCCCGAGTAGTCGCCATTGGGCGCTGTGTTCCGGCTTATATTGCCCGGCATGCGCTCGAAACTACGCTTCATTACTACGGGTCAATCAGTCATCTGGTGAATCAGGGATTTGTAGCTCCACACTGGATGGGGCTTGCCACATCGCTGTTTTCAGAAAACAGCCAACGCCCCATAACCCGGCAGCAACTGAATCGATTGCTGGATCCGTCACTTGGCACTCAAGAGTTTCATGCCCTTTATCAAAATATGACAGTTCAAGAGCAGATGGTAGAGGGTTTCGGTATGCGGGTGCCTAACCCGAAACTGTTAAAATAAATCTTAGATGAGTTCAGCAAAAAAATAATCAGCATAGCTATCCTGGTATTTTTTTTCGTGTATTGCCTTGAAGATGGTTTCGTCAATTTCACAAAATATTTTCGTTTTGAATGGAGCATATGACATAATCTTTGGACACTTTTTGAGGGGCTCCCGTGGAAGAATCGACTAAAGACCGGATCCTGAAACTCCTGGAGTTGACCCGATCTGAAAATGATGGTGAAGCTTTAAATGCACTTCGAAAAGCAAATGATATCCGCGAAAAAGAAGGGTTACAATGGGCGGAATTGTTTCAGCTATCAGCCCCGAAGAGCGTCCTTCCGCCGGTTTTCAGGAATCGGCCTGCACCTCCCAAAATCGTAACGGTGGAAATGATGTTTGATCAGATTTTCAAACGCCGTTTGAGCGATGCACTCCACGCAAAGATGGAAGAGATGCATTACACTTATGAACTGACCGGGCAGTTGTCCGGAGATGAATGCAGCATGTTGATCAACACGTTTAATGGGAATTGTGCGTGATTCCCGTTCCAGTATTTAAACCCAGCAGGGGTGTAGAGGAAGTCGGGAATTGGTTTTTCCGAAATATTTTTATACTTTCTCTCCTGTTTTTTTCACTTGCCCTTATACTGATTTTAACCTCTCATTCACGGGCGGAGGATTCAACGTTAATATCCTGCAGTGATGACAAGGGTGTCTTCAATATCATCGCTGAAAATGATCTTTGGGGAAACGGTACAGACAAGCACTTTACACATGGAACCCGGTTTTCATACGCTACTCCGAATGTTTCCGGTCTGTGTAAAGAGGAGGATCCCGGGCTGTGGGAAAAGGCAAGGGGTGTGGTGCAGGACCTGGTACCGAAAGTTCTTGAGCTGGAAAAAAGCCGGTTCAGCTTTGTACTTGGGCAAAGTATTTTCACGCCCGAGAATATCAGGATACCAAGCCTTATTTTGAATGACCGTCCCTACGCGGGTTGGTTGTATATCGGGTTTGGCTTTCTCGCGGAACGACCTGGTGTTTTTGGGGGTGATGCGTTCGATACATTTGAAGCGGATATCGGAGTTGTCGGTCCGGCCTCACTGGCGGAATATATCCAGGAAGGCTGGCACGATGTTATCAACACGACCGACCCGGAGGGTTGGGGAAATCAATTGGAGAACGAACCGGGTTTTCTTCTGACATACGAACGCAAGTGGAGATTTTATAAATCGGATCCACAGGCGGCAGGTTTGCAGTTGGATTTTATGCCGCACGCCGGTGTGGCCCTTGGTAATGTTTTCACCTATGGGGCAGTTGGAGCAACAGCCCGTATCGGCATGCATTTGGAGGCTGATTACGGTGCTCCGCGGATTCGACCTGGTGTGCAGGGCTCGGATTTTTTTGATCGGCCTAAAGGTGCTTTTGGTTGGTATGTCTTCGCCGGCGTGGAAGGGCGTGTGGTAGGCCGCAATGTTTTTCTCGACGGCAACACTTTCGAAAGCAGCCATAGCGTTGGTAAGAACACTTTTGTAGGAGATCTGCAAGTCGGGCTGGTCGTCACTTTTCGTGAATTCCGGTTGGCATTTACAAATATTTTCAGGACAGATGAGTTTGCAGGACAGAATGAGAGCGATGAGTTTGGGGCAATCAGTGCCTCATTTCGTTTTTGATCGCCGGTACGATCCCGCATATCAGAGGTAAGGAATCATGGCAATCAGCGTGTATGACATGGTAGGTAACTGGGCCTGTTCTCCACCCGTTATATATCAGGAAATTCAAAAGATCATAGAAGATCCGGACTCTTCTTTCGAGGATTTCAGCCGGGTGATCAATGCCGATCCCAACCTGGGCTCGCAACTGCTCAAACTTGCCAACAGTGCCTACTACGGACTGAGCAACAGTGTCGACACGATCACCCATGCACTCAGTATTGTCGGAATGGAGCAGTTGAGTGATCTTGTATTTTCAATTGTTGTCATCAACCAGTTTCAGGGTATTCCCAAGAAGCTGATGGATATCGAAAGTTTCTGGCAGCACAGCCTGGCAACGGGAGTGGCGGCGCGAAATATTGCGGCCCAGGTCGATAAAACGGCTGCCGAGCGCTACTATCTCGCCGGAATGTTGCACGATATTGGAACTCTGGTGGTGTGTAAGGCAGAACCGGAACTTGCAGCAAAGATTTTTGAAAATGTCCAGGAAACCGGCGGACCCCTCTGCGATGAGGAAGCAAAGCTGTTGGAGTTCGATCATACTGCGATGGCCAGCGTGTTGCTGAAGGGCTGGAAACTCCCTTCCGCTTTGGTTGAAGGAGTTGCGTATCACCATCAACCCGCTCTTGCTACAGAGCATCCTGATATTGCGGCAGCCATTCATGTAGCGGATATCATTGCGCATGAGCTGGAACTTGGAAGCAATGGCGAGCCTGTGCCACCACCTTTATACGAACCGGCTTTAAAAGTATTGAGAATGGACCGCGAATTTATTGAAGACCTCAAACCAAAAATAGTCGAGCAGACCGAAGAAATTTTCTCGATCTTCAGAAAGTAGTTCCACCTTGGTAACAGACATCGCCTACCATCCTGCGCACTTTTCTGAAGACGCGCGGTTTTCCATTGTCATCCCCACCTGGAATAACCTGCCTTACGTCCGGCATTGCCTCGACAGCCTGAAAAAAAATTCACGTCACCCGCACCAGATTATTCTTCATATTAATGAAGGTTCTGAAGGCACACTTGAATGGGCGCACCAATCGGGTATGGGATTCACCCATAGCACAGAGAATGTCGGTATATGTTTCGGGGTCAATGCCGCAGCTTCTCTTGCCAAAACGCGCTATCTCGTTTACTTGAACGACGACATGTATGTTTGCCCGGATTGGGACGAACACCTGTTAAATGAAATTGAAAAGACCGAGGGAGATTCGTGGTTCATGGCCTCGACTTTGATAGAGCCCGCGGGAACGGGCAACCCCTGTGTGATCGGCGCTGATTATGGAAAGACGCTCGAAACGTTTCGCGAGGATGAGCTACTTTCAAAATATGAGAACCACCCCATGCACGATCAGCAAAGCCCCGGTGGCTGTGCCAACGTGGTTCCCTTAAGTTTGTGGCGGCTGGTTGGCGGGTACAGTATCGAATACACTCCCGGATGGAATTCCGATCCGGATTTTGCGATGAAGCTATGGCATGCGGGAGTGCGCCAGTTTAAAACCATTTCGAAAAGCCGTGTGTACCATTTTCACAACGTTACGGGTAAGCGTGTTGGGCCACGCAAATCTGGTAGAAAAATATTTGCCGCAAAATGGGGTCTGACCAGTGCGAAATTCATGAAACATTTCCTGCATCACGGGGAAGAATATAAAGGCCCCATCACCGATCCTGCCCCTTCCTGGGAACTCGCCTTCTCCAAATTCCGTGGACGTGTTTTACGCCCTTTTGTTTAAGAAAGGGAATTCCTGAAATTGAAATGGAGTTAGGGGAAGGTAAGAGGAAAGTTTGACCTTAAGAAAAATGGATTAAATCTTCAGGCAATTGTTTTTCTATAGTTCTCTTGGATATTCAATCTAAAAAATATTCAAGATAAATAATCCACGCAATCGTAGAGCAGATGAGGACCGTGTAGCCAACGTGCACCCAGATTGTGAAGAATTTGGGTTCTTCGCGCCGTTTTAATGGCACATCCTTGGGTTGTGAGTTTTTCTGATCCGGCTGTTTATTTGAATCATTCATGAAAAATATTTCTTAAAAAACACGGTCTACACGCGCAATTGAAAAAGGAGAGGTTGGATGGGTAGGTAAGTACACCTGACCCCAGATAGCCCAGGTATTTCCCGTTCGAATCCCAACTATTGAAACATGTTCGGTGGCGGAATCATAACCGGGTCCGCCGCCTGCTGGACGAGAGCCATAAACTGTAATTGCCGCATTGGGTGCAATGGAAAAATGCCCATTTTGTTGTAAATGGTTCCGGAGATTGTATCCACCAGCCGCCCCTGCCTTTACATGAGCCACCCATATCCTATTGGCAACATTGGGGTCCGCTAGAATACAGAATGAGCAACCTGACAATGCTCCCGTAACCATTAGATCCGGACCCAAAGTATCCGCAGGGTAACCTGCGATTGACCCCATGGCGATAGCGCCCTCTTTTTCCATTCTGATTGAATGGGTTCTGAATCCAATAGAATTTGGTCCTGCAGCTGCGGCGCTTGACGACATCATATAGGCTGGAACATTATGTTGCCGGTTTCTCAATCGCCTGCCTGGTCTGGTGAATGTAAAACCGTGCCGGGTGTCGATATAATAATTCATCGGCCTCGAAGTTCCAGTATCACCAGCTATTGTAATTTGATAGAAACTCAAAAAATATTGGGTATTTTTTCTTAAACTGTTGATTGCTGCGGCAGGTGTCATCCAATTTAGGGAGGTTTATAAAAAACCCCATACCAGAGGGTTATCTTTAGAACCCTTCAAAAACGATATTTAGCTCTGTAATGAGCCGTTTTTTCTGCTTGTCGCCCAAGACGTTTCCTTTTGGCCTGCCCCTAGGCAGTTTTTCGTCAGCCCCACCGCAAGGTGGTTAGCCGCGGCGGACGAGGCGGACTGAGTGTGAAATGGTCTGGTCGTCTTTTTTATACCAGTAGGGGCAGCCATTGAGGAAGAATACGATCTGTGCTTCGGCACCACGTTCGCTGGAGGTCCAGGTGCAGTTGCCGGCACCCGGCGGAAAAGTGGAGTCGAGGTGGATATCTCCGCCCTTGAAGTCCTTGTTCAGTTTTTGAGGATCAAACAGGGTCAGCGCTTCCTCAACCGTGGGCAGGCGCCAGTTATTATGCCCTCCGAGTTTTTCTTCATTTTGGGTTTTAGCCCATTCGTTGGCTTGGTCCCAACTCAATTCCTTTCCGGTAGCAAGACGCGAGTCCTGCGCGGTCCAGGTGAGGCTTGAGGCCGAATCGTAAATGGCGTGATCGCCATCTTTCAGAAAACGTGATTTTTTTAGCGGCATGGCTTATCCAAAGGAAAAATGCACCCGGTTACGGTGCATGGATTATGTGGGTTAGAAGCGGTAATCGTACCAGAAATCGCGGGAATCTGTAAAGAGAATCAGGTTTCACGAAAATCGATAAAGGTCGGTCCGCCTGTCGTTGAACAAGTCGTTCACTGGATTGATCGACTTGTTACGTGCCTTTTCAATATCTATTTTGACCACTGCGCTCTCTTCTTTATCTGCCGAAACGCGAACCAGTATCTTGCCATCGGGATCCACTACCTGGCTCTGACCGATGAAGGTCAGAGTCTCCCCGTCGATGCGCTGCTCGGTACCCACCCGATCGGCAGTGATTGCATACACCCGATTCTCCAGGCAACGGGTGATCATCGATTGTGGACAATGCGGCAGCACCAGATTCGAGGGATGCGCAATGACATCTGCACCCCTGAGGGCAATTGACCGTGCGGTTTCCGGAAAACGCCAGTCGAAGCAGATCATCACGCCGACACGTGCGGCTCCCAGTTCGAACACAGGGGGTGGTTGATCGCCTGCATCAAAAATATTCTTTTCCGTATCGAACAAATGGATTTTCCGGTAGCGTCCGATGAACCCCTCCGGACCTGTTATTACGGAAGAATTATAAACGGCCTCATTCTCGCTTTCGACCAGACCGGCGATGATGAACAGGTTTTTCTTTTTGGAAAGCGCAGTCAGGAATTCTGCCGTAGGCCCCCAGGCCGGTTCTGCCAGCTCTTTCGCTTCTTCCCTTGACGTGAACTGGTAACCGGTGGTGAACAACTCGGGAAGAACCAGCAGGTCGGTTTCCAGATTTTCAGCAAGTTCTGCTATACGGTTCCGGTTGGCTTCTATATCACCAAAAACCGGCAGGTTTTGTATGAAACCAACGCGGTAAGTCATAGGGAATTAATTTGGGAATGAAGGATTAAGCTCAATCTATAAACGGGCTGCGCGTTGCCGGAGCATGTGGTCAACCAGTACGAGAGCCACCATGTTATCGGCCATGGGAACTGCGCGAGGGGCGACACAAGGATCGTGTCGACCTTCGACTTTAATTTTTGCTTTCTTGCCTTTGCGCGTCACGGTGTCCTGTTCTCTTAAAATGGACGACGTGGGTTTAACCACCATACGCACGACAATATCGGCTCCGTTGGAGATGCCGCCAAGGATGCCACCGGCGTTGTTGGTGACGGTCGTGATCTTGCCGCCCTTTGAGGTGAAGACATCGTTGCACTCGGACCCCTTCATGGTCGCTACATTAAACCCGGCACCTACCTCCACACCTTTAACGGCAGGCAGGCACATCAGAGCTTTTGCGAGATCCGCATCGAGTCTGTCGAATACCGGTTCGCCAAGACCCGGTGGCACACCCTGCGCCACCACTTCGATTATACCTCCCAGGCTGTCACCTTCTTTTCGTGCCTGCATGATAACGTCGATCATCCGTTCGGCTGCTTTTTTATCCGGGCACCGGACGATATTCTTTTCAATTTCGCGGGCGTTGAACTTTTCAGCGACGATGTGGCCGATCTGTTTGGTGTAGGCGAAGACTTTTATTTTCTGCCGGGCCAGGATTTTTTTTGCGATGGCCCCAGCGGCAACCCGTCCTACAGTTTCGCGTGCGCTTGACCGGCCGCCACCCCGGTAATCGCGAAACCCGAATTTCTGATCGTAAGTGAAATCCGCGTGACCCGGGCGGTACAAATCTTTTATCAACTCGTATTTGGAGGAGTCGGCATCCTGGTTGACCACCATCATTCCGATGGGGGTGCCCGTGGTTTTGCCTTTGAATAATCCGGAAAGGATCTGGACCTTGTCCGCTTCCTTGCGTGTGGTGGTGACTTTGCTCTGGCCGGTGCGGCGGCGGTCGAGTTCCTTTTCGATATCGGCTTCAGTGAGGGGAAGACCCGCCGGGCAACCTTCAATGACGACGCCCAGAGCAGGACCGTGCGATTCGCCGAAGGTGGTTATTTTGAAAAGTTGGCCGAAACTGTTTCCGGACATCGGTAGGGTTACCAGGAAGTGTTAATGGAACTTAAATGGATTGCGACCGCAAGCTTCTTAACGGACTGAAAGTACTGAAAATCTTCAAGAACGCCAGGGAAACAGTGCTTTCTTCGTCCTGTGTGCGGTGGTGCAAATTGTCGATCAGGAACTAAAGAGTGCAGGGAAGAACGCTTCCCGTTGGCCGCGCCCCCGGCACCCCAATAAAAAAAGCAGGGTGAATACCCTGCTCGAAACAGCCAATCTGATTTGGAATTATTGGACGGGGTTTCTACAACCCGGGTCAATCCATTTCCATTTCTATTTCCTCATCGAATTCATTGCCATCGACGAGTTCGCGGAGTTCCTTCCCAGCCTTGAAAAAAGGGACCTTTTTAGCCGGTACTTCAACACGTGCCCCGGATTTCGGGTTGCGCCCGACCCGCGCGTTGCGGCTTCGGACCCGGAAACTACCAAAACCGCGTAACTCGACCTTTTTACCCTGGGCCAGAGACTCGGTAATGCTTTGAAACACAGTGTTTACGACAACTTCCGTCTGCTTTTTGGTCAGATTGATCTGCTGCGAAACCTTTTCAACCAGTTCAGCCTTGGTCATCCAGCCTCTCCCAAAAAATATTGGAAAAGTATACCATCCGAATCCACCAAGTCAAGAGTTTTGAAGCGGTTATGTGAATTTCGAGAATCAGGTTTGGGGGTGGTTTCCATGAAATTGAGGAGTTTGGGGAATAGGCCGGGTATTCAATTCCTACAAACCCGGGCAAAAAACCCTAAAAAATCAATATAATACGCTTAACTTCAATGGTTTAGGGGGTCCATAGAAACTGGAGGCGAGGAAAATCCGGAGTCAGAGTGGCTGTTTTCAAGGAATCTGGAATCTGGTTGTTCACCAACCATTCCATCAGGGTTTCGCGTTCCATTTCCTGAATTACATGGGGCCGTCCATCGATACCGAGTCGTGTACCCATGCTGCTGATGGCATCTTCCAAACCGCCGAGTTCGTCCACCATTTTCAAGTCCAGAGCTTGCCGCCCAGTGAAGATTCTTCCATCGGCCAATTTCCTGGCCTGTTTTTTTGTCAGGTTCCGACCCTTGGTCACTGCTTCTATAAACTGGTTGTGCACATCTTTGACTACTGCCTGCAAATATTTTTTCTCTTTCTTGCTCATGGAGCGTGCCGGGGATCCGGTGTCTTTAAACTTTCCGGCCTTGATCACTTCGGGGCGCACGCCTACTTTTTTCATCAATCCTTCGAAGTTGGTGAAGGCCATAATGACACCGATGCTGCCAGTGAGTGATCCTGGATTGGCGTAGACTTTTTCTGCGGCTGCCGCAATGTAATACCCACCGGAAGCCGCCACACTGCCCATTGAAGCATAGATCGGTTTTTTAGTGCGTGAACGTAAAACTTCGTCGTAAATTTCCTGGGAAGGAGCCACGGCACCGCCGGGTGTATCGATTCTCAGGATGATGCCCTGGATGGAACTGTCTTCACGAAAACTCCGGATCTGCCTCACAATGTCACGAGAATCTCCTATAAATCCGGCGATCTCGACGATGGCAATTTTTTCTCCGGATCCCCCGGCCCCGGTCATCGAGTTACCGGCCATAAGATTTGCAATTCCATATAAAACGGCGACACCGAGAAGGAAATATAAAGCCGCTTTCCGGAATCCGGATTGCACAGGTTTTACAATTGGTTGTCCGTCCATTCAATCCTCTTTTTGTTTGGCCACCTGTAAGTTTTATTGTGTCAGGCTCGCTTTATTCTTCCTGTTTTATGGATAACCCTTCCCACGCCCTCCCCTTAACAGGGGAGGGCCGCGACGAAAACATGCTGCCTACTCTTCGGACTCATCCTCGATCTCGGGTACATCCTCGACCACGATCTCAGAAGCGTCCAGGTTTTCATCATAGGCTTTGACCGAAAGACCAATCTTCTTGGTCGCCGGGTCTACCTTGATGACTTTGGTTTTTACCTTGTCGCCGATCTTGACCACTTTCTCGGGATGGCTGACCTTCTCGGAACTCAGTTGAGAAACGTGGATCAACCCTTCGAGACCGTCGTCGAACTCAGCAAACGCGCCAAACCCGGTCACCTTGATGATGGTGCCTTCTACTTCAGTTCCGATCGGGAAGCGCTCCGGAACATTGTCCCACGGGTCGTCCTGCAGTTGCTTGATTCCGAGGCTGATCCGGCAGTTTTCCTTGTCGATGTTCAACACCACCGCTTTCACGGCGTCTTTTTTCTTAACGACTTCAGATGGATGCTTGATCTTTTTGTTCCACGATAAATCAGAAATGTGGATCAGGCCGTCCACGCCGTCTTCGAGTTCTACAAATGCACCGAAGTCGGTGAGGTTGCGTACGGTACCTTCCACCGAGGAACCAATCGGATATTTCTCGTCAATGTTGTCCCATGGATTTGGCTCGATCTGTTTCATGCCGAGTGAAATACGCTTCTTCTCTTTATCGAGAGTGAGCACAACCGCTTCGACTTCATCGCTGATGGCCACCATTTTACTGGGGTGTTTCACATGACGGCTCCAGGACATTTCGGAAACGTGCACGAGACCCTCGATGCCTTTCTCCAACTCAACAAACGCACCGTAGTCGGTGATGCTGACCACGCGGCCCTTGATGCGGGTACCCACCGGGTATTTCTGATCGACATCCACCCACGGATCCGGAGTGATCTGTTTGAGTCCAAGAGAAACGCGTTCTTTTTCACGGTCGTATTTGAGGACCATGACTTTGACCTTGTCGCCGATGGAAAACATCTCGGACGGATGGTTGACCCGGCCCCAGGACATGTCGGTGATGTGTAGCAGGCCGTCGATACCACCGAGGTCGATGAACACACCGTAGTCGGTGATGTTCTTGACGATACCCTCGACGATGTTGCCTTCCTCCATCTGCTTGAGGGTGCCTTCGCGAGCAGCGGCCCGTTCTTCTTCCAGCAGGATGCGGCGGGACAGGACGATGTTGCCGCGCTTCTTGTTCATCTTGATGATGCGCATGTGGAACTTGTCGCCCAGCAGTTTTTCCAGGTTGCGAACCGGTCGCAGGTCGATCTGTGAACCAGGCAGGAATGCCTTGAGTCCGATATCGACCGTCAGGCCGCCTTTGGCCTTGGCCACCACCATACCTTCGATGGTTTCTTCGGCTTCGAAAGCCGTGACCAGTTTTTCCCAGATTTTGATCTTGTTGGCTTTTTCTTTCGACAGGACCACGATCCCATCCTGATCCTCGACCCGTTCCAGGAACACTTCGACTTCAGAACCAGTTTCGAGGCCTTCTTTTTCTGTTGCGGGGAATTCGTTCAGGTTGATCACGCCTTCTGATTTGAACCCGATATCGACCGTTACCAGTCCCTTATTGATGTTAAGCACTTTGCCCTGAATGATCTCACCTTCACGGAACTGTTTGAGGCTGCCCTCAAAATAGGCCTCCATCTCGGCCCGATGGGCCTTGTCTTCCTCACTTAATTCCTCTAGTTCATCCCAATCGTCCAATGTTTCCTCAACCACGTTGTGTTACCTCCTGAATTAAATGTTTCAAATCAAAGTTTTAAATATGTAAAAAAGTAAAAACTGAAAATTTCAAATTTTAAAAAGTCACGATTAAGTATTCGTCACCGGTTGAATGTGGCGCATCATTTCTTCGACCACCTGGTCGACGGTTTTGCCGGTGGTGTCGACGGCGACCGCGTCTTTCGCCTGCAACAGAGGTGAAACCTCTCGCGTACGGTCTTCGTGGTCGCGCTGCTGTACCTGCGAGACCACGTCATCAACCGTGAGTCCCGGATGCTTGTCGCGTATTTCTTCAAAGCGCCGTCTTGCCCGTTCTTTAACGTCCGCGTCGAGAAAAAACTTTTTCTCCGCTTCAGGAAACACCACCGTGCCGATGTCGCGTCCGTCCATCACGGAATCAGAAGCACGTCCCATGGCCTGCTGTTTTGGAACCAGTACGTTGCGCACTGCCGGATTGGCCGCCACGGCTGCAGCGAGTTTTCCGATGATCTCGTTCTGTAACTTTCCTGTTAAATCTTCTCCGTCGGCAAGCAGGCGTTGTCCTTCAGGTGTCGGCTCAAAGTTTATTTCCAGATTCATTGCCACCGCGGCAACACGGTCCTTGTCGTTGGCATCGATCCCCAGTTGTTTGGCTTTCCAGGCCACAGCTCGATACATGGAGCCGGTTTCGATATAACTGAAGTTCAACAACTGCGCGATGCGCCTCGCTACCGTACTTTTACCGCTGCCCGCCGGGCCGTCGATTGCGATGATCATTCGTCAACCTTCGCAAGTTTTATTCGGTTTTTGTTGGCGGCTGCGAACGCTTCCTCTAAACGCACGGCTTCTTTGCGGTCGATCATATTTTTTAATGCATCCATTTGTACTTGAAACTCGTCGATCAATGTCAGCACCTGTTTTCGATTGGATATCGAAATGTCACGCCACATGACAGGGTCGCTTGAGGCGATGCGGGTGATATCGCGCAATCCGCCGCCGGAGAAACAAAGCACGTCGTCGTAATTTTTTGTGGTCACCTTGGCCACTGCGTTCATCAAAGCAAAAGCCACCACGTGGGGCAGGTGGCTGACCGCGCCAAGAACCCGGTCGTGCTCGTCCGGATCCATACAGATGACTTCCATCCCCAAGGCGTCCCAGAATTTGACCATACGGTCCTGAGCTTCAATGGGTGTCTTGTCTGTCGGGGTCACGATGCAACGCGCTCCTTCGAACAGTTCCTTAAAAGCCGCATCGAGTCCGGACTTTTCACTACCGGCGATCGGGTGCGCACCAACGAAGGTGGCGCCTTCCGGCATTTCATTTTCTATCTGACTGACCAGGTCGCCTTTGACCGAGCCGACATCGGTGACGATGCTGCCGGGTTTCAAAGCGGACTTCATTTCCTTGAGGCGCGGCATGAAGGTGCCGACCGGTGAACACAGGACCACGAGATCGCAATCTTTGACTGCTTCCCTTAAATCTGCGGACCAGTCATCGATCACGCCCTTTTCCTGCGCCCGTTTCAGTGTGTCCTGATTGCGGCCGAAACCGGTGATGGTGTTGATCAGTTTGCGTTCGCGGGCGGCAAGTGCAAGTGACCCACCCAGCAGACCGACCCCGATGATGGCCATTCGTTCAAACGAGGCCATGGTTACGGATCCTTCCGAGGGTAAGACCCCATGACGCGCAGAAACAGGCTGCGTTTTCTTAACGTGTCGACCACCTTTTTAATTCGGGCATCCTCAATATGTCCCTGAAAGTCGACAAAAAACAGGTATTCCCAGGGCCGGTTGCGTAAGGGCCGAGACTGGATTTTGGTCAGGTTGATATCGTGCCGCGCAAACAGTTGCAGGATTTTCAACAGGGAACCCGCTTCGTCCTTGATCGAAAACATCATGGATGTTTTGTTGTCTTTCGCTTTCTTTGCCATGTCCTTGCCGATGATCAGAAAGCGTGTTGTGTTGCGGGCTTCGTCCTCAATTTTTTGCGCAATGATTTTCAGGTCGAACGATTCCACAGCGAGTTTGCTGGCGACTGCGCCGATGCGTTTGTTCCTCGCGGCAAGGCTTGCAGCGGTGGCGGTGCTGGAAGTCGGGATCAATTCTGCGGTTGGATAATTTTCGGACAGCCAGTTGCGGCACTGCGCCAGCGCCTGCGGGTGACTGTGGATTTCTTTAATTTGTTTGGGGTCGCCCGTTTGCGACAGCAGGCAGTGTGAAATGCCGAGGCGTATTTCGTCGCAGATCACCAGCGGTGAATCGACAAACGAATCGAGAGTGAGGTTGACCACCCCTTCAATGGAGTTTTCGATGGGCACCACGCCATAATCGGCGTGTCCTTTTTCCACCATGCTGAAAATGTGCGAGATGTTGTTGGCCGGACGAAACTCCGCCGCATGGCCAAACTTACGCACAGCCGCCTGATGGGAGAATGTGGTCTCCGGACCCAGGAACGCAATGTTGAGGGGTTTTTCGAGTGCGAGAGTGGCGGAAATGATTTCGCGGAAGACGGATTCGACGGCTTTGTTGGGGAATGGTCCCGAATTCTGGGACTTCAGCCGTTCAAATATTTCGCGCTCCCGGTGCGGGACGTGAAAGTGATTCGCCTTGTTCAGCTTGGATTTTTCTTTTCCGATTTTTATCGCCAGTTTAGCCCGGCGATTGAGCATTTCCAGAAACTTATCGTCTATCTTATCGATCTGCTCGCGAAACTTATCAATATCGGCCAACGCACGATACCGCCTTTGCTTAGAATCTCGAAATTCATGGAACTTCGAAGGGAATCCGGATATTCTCCGTATTTTGGGCCAAATAGCAAGCAGAAATTACTAAAAGGGCCGATTTCAGTTTTGTTGAGTGAGGTTTGGCGGGATAAAGATAAGGGTTTTGAAGTTATCAGGTATTCCCCCTTCTGAGCCCGTTCTGAGCTGGGTCGAAGGGAAGGGGGAAGCGAAGGTGGGGGGTTTTAGGCGCAGGAATTCAGCTTAAAAGTCAAATGAAACATTAAAAAAAGATTGAAGAAGAAATCCCCCCAGCCCCCTTCGCAGGAGACCTTTGCATAACTCTAAAATCAAAAGCCAAGGCGAGATTCTTCGCCTGCGGTTCAGAATGACAGGCCGTTATTGTTTGGTTAGTTAGAACAGGTATTTTTAAACAGCGGTTTTAAAACTGAAAAAGCTCCGTGTGTCATTCTGAACGAAGCTTTGCGGAGTGAAGAATCTCGCCTTGGCTTTTGGTTTAATAATCCTCCTTTTCTGAAGGGGCTGGATTCGCTTTTTCCTTTAAAATAAATCTAACAACATTAATTAAAAACCCGGTCATCCGGGAAACAATATTAAGAAGGAGACAATCACCATGGTTTTACTTCAATTCAGCATGTCGCCTATGGATAAAGGCGAAAGCGTCAGCGATTACGTCAGCCGGTCGCTCGATATCATTTCCAACAGTGGTGTGTCCTATAAACTGGGGCCGATGGGCACCTGCCTGGAAGGTGAATGGGACGAGGTGATGGGTGTCATCAAACAGTGCTACGAGAAGATGAGCTCCGACTGCAACCGCATCACCTGCTCGATCAAGATCGACTACCGCAAAGGCAAAAGCGGAAGGCTCGACTCCAAAATGGCTGCCGTCGAAATGAAACTGGGGAAGAAACTAAATACGTAATTACCTTAGAATGGCGCGGCGGACGATCTAAATAAAATTTAATCCGGCTTTTCAGGAAAAAGGTTGGGCAACCAACGGTCGGCGAGTTTGGCGGGAAAAGCAAGACGCAGTGGAGCGCGTTGGTTGTCGGAGGTTAATACTCCCGCCTTTATTAAAGCAGAGGTGATTCTGCGCGCGTGTCGGTCTACCGCACCCACAATTTGAGGAATATCTCCACGTGGTAACTCACCCCGGAAAAGAACAGCCTCCAGTATTTTCCCTGCCTTTTCGGGTAATGCTTTCATTCGTATTTCTTCTTCTGCCCAAATCAATATGCGGGTGCGTAATCGCTCAGGTTGCACCAGGCTTTCCATGAAAACTACCTGGTCTCGACAGACTTCAAGAAAATACCGTGTAAATTCAGCCAGCCCCTCCTCGCTTAAACTGCCCCGACCATCCAAATCATTTCGACGTGGGAGGTCGGATTGTTGCAGCAGGTTTTTGTATTGGTCTACACTTCTTGCCAGGCCCCGCGCTACAGACCACACCCCACCTGTGTCCAGGGTATCGAGCAGGATGGCATGGGACATGATTCGTGCCACCCTGCCATTGCCATCTATGAACGGGTGAATCCACAATAGTCGGTGATGAGCCGCGGCAGTGGCCAGAATCATTTCTGATTTACCCAGGCTGCCATAAACCGTTTCAAATCTTTTCAGGAAACGGGGCAAGGCTCCCGGACTTACCGCAAGGTGGTTTCCCACCCGGACATCCCGGGTCCGCAAAGCTCCGGGAACGACACGGACTTTTTGTTCACTTTCGTTATCTTCTACCCAGAGGAGGTCGTCCGGAAGGTTTTCGCAAAACAGGCGATGAATTTCCCGCAAACCCTCCACCGTGTAGAAACGATCTTGAAGACCTCCTTCATCGACCCATTCCTGGCAAAGGACATGGGCTCGGGCTTCCATCTGCAGATTTCTTTTTTTGGGTTCCTCGCTGAAATCATTTTTCATGGACCTCTCAATATCAACAGGATGTGTGTTGTGGTCCTCAATCAGATTGCTGTAATAACAGTTCATGGTACGGACCAACGGGGCGAGGGCTTGATAGATACCGGGGGCCAGACTGCGACGGAACCCGGAAGACTTAGCGGCCAAATCCAGGGCGATATCCATCAGGCCAGAGCGGTGGCTGGAATCCTGAGGGAGAACCATAGGTTCCATTAACCCAAGGGACTCCCCTCTATCATTTTTGGTAATTTTGTCCGCTTCCATGTCCGGAATAATGTCCGTTTAAAATTTGTATAAATTACATTATATTAAATAGTTATGGATTTTAAAAGGAAATTTAAAAAACTTAAATGTCCGTTAGCTATTGGAAGGTTTTTTTAAGGGATGGGATCAGATTCGGACGTTTTGAGTGAGGCGGAGTGTTAGAATAGGTAATCCTATTTTTTCGTTTTCCGGTGAAATGATATGCAATGTCCTGAGTGCTTTGCTGATTTTGAATTTTCTTTTAAGAAATATTTTCAGAGGAAACCCGCGTGCGACCATTGCGGGGTTCGATTGCAGCGTAACTGGAAAACACGGGATTTGATGGGGTTTTTGTTCGTTAGTGTGCTTTCCTGGGAACTGATTACTAGCTTTTCTATGTTTGGAAGTTTTTACCAAACATTTCAGAAGTATGAATGGATGGAAAAATCCAATCTACCCTATTGGTTTTTTGCCATAGCTGCTGGACTATTTATTTTTGTAATCGTGATTACCATTTGGTTCATCCGCAACCGTACATTTTTTGTTTTATATAAAGGCGCTGGTAATGCCTGGAAAGAGTCTCTAAAAAATTTTCCCCTTGGGATTCTGGTCAGTGTTGTTGCAATTTTATTAAGTTTTCCACTGGCTACCGCATGGGGACCAAACAAGGATACCATTCTCAGTATTTTTTCCATGTGTCCAAAGGCCAAGTTTTTAGGTGAAGAAATTTCCAACAATTTGTGCATGGCGGGAGCTAAATTTGCGCTGGCCCTGGGTGCAAATCCTGATCATACAAATTTTTATATGAAGGAGTCTCCTTTAAGCATTGCTTTGTTATTAAAAAATAATGAGATGGTGGATTTGCTATTGGATGCAGGGGCTGATGTGCTGCAAGTATATGGTGACACTCGAAAACAGACCCCAATAGAGTATGGAATTGCCGACCCAAAACATTTTGACCGGTTTATAGAACTGGCAGGTGGGCCTCATGTTCTGATTCCACCCCGAAATGAAAACCTGCTGTATCCAGCGATCCTGCATGCCGAGGCGCCGGATTACAATCGCGACGCGATTTTAAAGTTGATGGACTATGGGCTGGATATTAATCAGCCGTTTCGAACTGACTCGGAAATTTCCCCTTTCTTTTTCGCTTGTTTACACTTTGATGCCGCTACCATTGAGGCGCTGATAAAAAAGGGAGCGGATGCAACCAGAATAAGTGCGGGAAACTACACTCCAGCGCATTTTGCAGTCTCGAATCAGGATCCTGAAGTGATGCGGGTGTTGATTCGCCATGGCGCTGACGTGAATGTTATCTCCGACTGCGGGACGACGCCGCTAATGGATGCGCGAAAAGATGGTAACGAAGAAGTGGTCAAAGTTCTCGAACAGCATCTAGGGCAAAGGGCCAAACTTCCCAGCCTCGGTGATTCTAAGTTGGACGATAAAGACTGTTAGAAGAAACAATCGATAAAGATTTTTTTTATGAGCTGCCAATGAATTTCCTAAAAAAATTAGCTCAGATAATTCTAGCTGCAAGTTTTATCGCGATTTTGTTGATTTCTTTTGAGGTAGTCATCTTTTCTCGGATTGAAAAACTTGCCACCTATTTAGGTTTTATCCTGTCTGTCCTGTTCCTGTTGCTGAGTGGGGGTGGCGGGCCACCAACAGGTAAATCTTCTAAAGTTAATTTTCAAAGCTATTGGCTCGGTGGAGATTAATCAATCAAACGCCCCAAAGGGAAATTGGATCAGGCTTATCTGCCTGGTTCCGGTCTATGTTCTGATCTTTTCAAGGATGGTGGATTGATACGGTTCGAATACTTTTATTTGGGTTGCCGGTGGCCTTTGTGGTCTTTATTTTGCTGGGTGTGTCCGATTACATAGAGGGCTTTAGCTGGAGCATTGCTGGAGGAATTGGCCTGATTGGTTTACTGGTAGAACCTTATCTGTGGTTCCTGGTCTATAAAGAGAACAAGTATGAGCCGCCAGCTTATGCCAACCTCCGAACCGATCAAACGAAGAAGAAACCCTGATGTGCAACAAGTCACAAAAACTCAAAAACCCGCGCTGGGCCCAAAATCTAGTTTTCATTATTGTTTTGATCGCTTTTTTTATCCTACTTTTCAACGAAGGTGGATTCCCGGAAATAAGGAATTATTTTTATAGTTTTCCAATTAAGGCGCAGGTTTTTGTCGGGATGTTTTTAGGGTTAATACCCGTGGTGACAATTTGCGCTTTATATTATTTTAGGATAGTCGACGATGAGCTATTTTATAAAAAGAGGGAGGATCAACTAAACCCATGGGTGGCTTTTGTAATCTTGATTCTCGCTTTGGTTATTATGGCTTACTATTCGGGAGTTTTTTAGTCGCCCCACCGCAAGGTGGCTAGCGCATGAGTTGGAAGGAGACGGTGGTTTTATCGTCGAACTGTGGGGCGTCGGTAGAAAATTCGTTCAGCTTTTTTTCCAGTTGCTGTAGCAGCACAGCCGGTTCGCCTTTTTCCTTTTCCAGAAATTTAATAAGGCGTTTCTCGCCGAACAGTTCATCATTCATGCTTTTGGTTTCCGTCACCCCGTCTGAAATCAACACAACGCGATCGCCCGGTTCCAGTTCTTTCTCCACCTGTTGATAGTGTGTGTGCGGCAGCATGCCCAGTGGCGTGCCAGTCGCGGGCGCGATCTCTTCCACCTTGCCGCCCTTTTTCTGTAACAGCATGGGCAGGTGTCCGGCATTTCCTATGTGCATCCGTTTGTTTTTTAAATCGAGCACAATATAAATAACGGTGGTGAACATGCCTCGATAGGACCGTTCGAAAAAGATATTGTTCACTTCTTTTAAAACATCTTTTGGCTCGGAGTTTTTGGTCGACACATAACGGAAGTCGCTCATCAACCGTGCCATCTGCAACGCGGCGGGGACTCCTTTGCCGGAAACGTCTCCCAACAAAATTCCGAGGGTAGAGGGACTGAGCTTGATGAAATCGTAGTAATCGCCGCCCACATTTTTTGCCGGAATCGAGTTTGCGCAAAACTGGAAATCGGGATGCTCGGGAAAATTTTGTGGCAGAAAACTTTCCTGCACCGACTGGGCGAACTCCATGTCCTTTTCCAGCCGCTGTTTTTCCATGAGGATGTGATGCATGCGCGCGTTCTGGATAGCGAGGGCCGCGCTGTCGCATACCAGTTTGAACAGCGCGAGGTCTTTGCGGGTGAACACCTTGCCTTTGCCCTGTTTATGGATCACCTGGCACACGCCGATGATCTTGTCTTTCGCTTTCAGCGGAGCACACAGGATGGACCCGGTTTTGAATCCCGTTTTCTTGTCGTAAGAGGAATCGAACTTTTTGCTTTTGTAGGCATCCTTGATGACCATGGGCCGACCGGTCTTGGCAACGGTGCCCGCAATGCCCTGACCGAGCTTGATCCGCGTGAGACCTTTGATGGCTTCGCCGACCCGGCTGAGCGCGACCTGGAACACCAGATCGCCGTGTTCCTCGTCGATGAGGAGCAGACTGGAAGCATCGGCCCGCATCACCTTTTTGGCGATTTTCATGATCGTGTCCAGCAGGATGGTCTGGTTCAATTCGGAATTGAGCAGGCCGGTAATGCGGTAACAGGTCTCGAGCTGATGAATCCTCTCCTCATACTCCAGCAACCTGACCTCCGGCGGCACCATTTCGGCCTGTGACGGCTTTTCTTTGACTATCTTTTTTGCTTTCTTCTTGGCTACGGGCATGATTCTCAATAAAGGATGTGTTCGACGACACGACCTGCTGTCAAATTTATGTTCAGTGGATTCCGGAAAAACAACTTTTCCTACAGGCTGTCAATGGAACCCGGTTGACCGCCCGGAACAGGAGAATGTGCAAATACCCAGGAAAAGTTTGGTGATGACCGTAAACATACTCTAAAATAACCATAAGGGTCAAACGGTTTTCGGGTATACGATATAAGGGGCATAGCCTGGGATGGTTCCCCGGGGCCCTTCCCCGGTTTTTGAACCATATAGCCCTATTTTCAGGCTTTTTTAAACGATCGAGTTCGGTGGTCAATAAATGCGTTCCTGGAGCCCGTTGGGGAAGGTTTTAGTCTCAGCAACCGATAAGATTCCCAATCTTCGGGATGATGAGTTGTCATGGATTGCGTTACAATGGGAATTGGCTGTCGGTCAGGACCTTTCGGCAATCGCGCGGGTGGAGCGTCTTACCGAAAAAACTCTTTATGTTGAAGTGGCTGGGGAGAGTTGGATTCCTGCCCTGAAATCCCTGGAGCCGAGACTGCTTGTCACTTTGAACAGGTCGTTTGGCAAAGACCGGTTCACCCGTATCCGGTATCGCGAAAATACCAATTTCAAACCTAAAGCGTTGCCTGCTAAAATAACGAAAACGAAAATTAAAAACTCCGGGCCGCAAACCGTTAATCCGGATGGTCGGGACATTGAAGGGTTGGATATGATTCAGGATTCTCATCTCAAGGAAACATTGGCCCGGATCGGGCGGCACATCAAGCACAGTGCAAGCCTTTTGGCTCTGGTCGTTTTATTGGCAAACTGCACCAGCATGCCAGCCACACAAGGGGAAACCAGCACTAGTGGCGGCACCGAAGGCACCAGCTCCAAAGCTGTGCTTCAACCTGAAATCAATATCGGCCAATCTTACGCGGTTGAAAAAATTCGCAAGTTAAAGGAGAAAAACCCGGAAGCCGACCTTCACGATCCGCGGGTTTATTACCATTATTTAATGGGGCTGCAAAATTTCCGGGAAGCGCGGTTTGATAAGTCCCGCGACCACTTTGCGGAGCTGGTCAAATACGAGCCGGAGCGAGAAGAATTTGCACAACGGCTGGTCCGCCTTTCCCTGCGCACTGGTCGGCTTGAAGACGCCCGCCTGTATGCTACGAAGGCTTTGGAGCGCTTTCCGAAAAACGACAATATCAGAATGGTTCTTGCAGATGTCCTCGCGGCCCAGGGACGACACCAGGAAGCTCTCAACCAGTATGGAAAAATCTTTGATCAGGATCCAAAAAATGCCCGGTCAAAACTGATGATGGGTGATCTGTTCGAAAAGATGAAACGCCCGCAGGAAGCCATAGAGGCTTATCGCGCCATGACGGTTGCGGATACACACAACCCCTTGGGATTCTTTTATCTGGGACGTGCTCTGGCGGGGGATCGGCAATTCGGGGAAGCGGAAAAAGAATTGAACAACGCTCTCAACCTCAGGCCCAGCCTGTTCGAAGCCAGGAAGTATCTGGCCCGTGTCATGGAACAGCAAGGCCATTACGCAAGAGCCCTGGAGCAATACAAGATACTCAAGAAAACCCTGCCCAACCCCGAAATCAAGAAACGTTATGAAGAGATAGAAGCGTTGGTCGTGGATTCAAACGCGATGGAAAACAAGACGCTGGATCCGCTGGAGATTAAGGAGATTCCCATACACGCTCTTCTGGGTGCTGTTTACTACGAACAGGCCGCTTATCTCGAATCGATTGATGAATTCCGTCTGGTGCTGGCTAATGAAAACGACCTGGAAATAAGACTCATCGTTTCGAAAATTTATGAAATTCTGGGGCGGGTCGATCAGGCCATTATTGAAGTGGAAGCCTATCGTCGTGGAGCTGAAGATCAGAACCGTGTCGACCTCCTCCTGAATCTGGCGCGCCTGTATGGCATGGATCAGCAGATGGATAAATCTGTGGGCCTTCTGGAATCGGCCCTCAAGCACGAGCCGCGCAACGACCGACTGTACCACTCGCTGGCACTCGCCCACATGGCTCTTTCCCAGTACGATCAGGCCATCAACACCATCCAGAAAGCCATTGAGCTGGACGATCAAAAAGATGCCTACTTTTTTGAACTCGGCGCCTTGTATGAACGGAAAGGTGATTTCCAGCGGGCGGTAGAGGCCATGGAACGGGTGATCGCACTCAACCCGAATCACTCCAATGCGCATAACTTTATCGGTTATCTTTTTGCCATGCAGGGATTGCATCTCGACCGTGCTATCAAGCACCTGGACAAAGCCCTCAGTATTCAGCCGCGCAACGGATATTTCCTGGACAGCCTGGGCTGGATATATTTTAAAAAGGGCGACTACAATGCCGCTTTGGAAAAAATAAAGAAGGCCATGATTTATGTGTCTCCCGATCCCGTTTTATATGACCATCTGGGCGATGTTTTATTTTCAATGAAAAAATTCAGTGAAGCCCATGAAGCCTGGAAAACCAGCCTTGCCCTGACGATGAAAAAACTTGATGATCCAACCGGTGAGGTTCCCGACCCCTCCAAGCTGAAAGAAAAACTCCGCGAGACCCGGGAGAAGATGAAGGCCCGGTAGTCCCAATCGTACCCTGTCCGGTTTCCCCGTTTTTATAAGGATTTACATGATGCGTTTGTTATTTTTACTGGTAGCCCTGCTGCTCAGTACAGGTTGCCAGAGTGGTCCTGATGTGGTTCCTGAACACTATAATCAGGAAACCATATCCGCCACCTATCTCCAGAATAAACTGTTGGCCCGCCAGGGCCAGGTCAAGGACCTGCGCGCTTTCATAAAGACCGTTGTCACGACACCCAGGCGGGATCAGAGTTTCCGGCAGGTCATCCTGCTTAAAGGAAAAGAGCGTTTACGGCTTGACACCCTGACTCCTTTCAATCAGCCAGTGAGTGTTTTTATCCAGAGAGGTGAAAATTCCCGGTTATTTGATTTGAAAAAGCATCGGATGTATCAGGGTCTTGAAGTCTGGAATATGATGCACGAAATACTGGGAACCGTGATCGACTTCAGTGAATACGTGCCGGTGTTCTATGGTGATATCCCTCGGCTGGGCCATATGGAATGGGGGCCAGCAGAATTAAACGAAGATAAGACCCAGTACGTTTTGAACGGACATGAACGAGCACGTCGCGTTTCCCTGCGTATCAGGTTAAACGCAGAAACCCTGCTACCGGAGTCGATGCATAAATGGGTTGGGCCTCGTCCCCTGTATTCCGTTGCCTGGGGTGACTACAAGGATGTGGATGGATATCTATTCCCGCATCAAGTGAGTGTTGCGCGAGCCGCGCAGAAGGATCAGGTTACGCTGGTGTATTCAGACCCGGTCATCAACAAGGGCGTTTCGGATGAAACTTTTTCTCCAAAACTGCCCGGGCTCAAAAGCGGGAAAGATGTTCCCCGTTCATAAAGTGACGGGTAAACCTTCCTCTATTATTTATTTCAGCTAATTTAAAAACTAATCAAGCGGTCCTTTCAAGCTCTGGAAGGTTTTAAAGGAGGGTTGACTTGCTTTGAAGATCTTGATGGATATTTATAAGTCATGAAATTAACGATCAATACTCCAGCCAAGATCAATCTGGGGTTGTGGATACTTGGCAAGCGTGAAGACGGGTTTCATGAGTTGGAAACCCTGTTCCAGATGGTGAGCCTGTACGACACTCTTGATTTTGATACAGAATGTGATGGGCTCACACTGACTTGTAACCGGTCCGAAATTCCGACAGACGAGAGCAATCTGGTGATGCGGGCCGCTTTGGGGCTTCAAAAACTGTTTCCGGATCGCACGGACCTCCATTGCCGGATCCATCTGGAAAAAAAAATTCCCTCAGGAGCCGGGTTGGGTGGGGGCAGTGGAAATGCTGCCGGAACACTTCTGGCGCTTAATTATCTCTGGGATCTGGGCCTGACCCATGATGAACTTCAACCTTTGGCGGCCGAATTAGGGTCCGATGTCCCCTTTTTTCTGGTCGGGCCTACTGCAATTGGCAAAGGGAGGGGGGAGGTTCTGACCCGGATCAAACCATGCCCCAAATTCCAGGTTTTATTACTCACTCCACACTTGTCCGTGAGCACCGCAGAAGTCTATAAACGATTGAATTTAAAATTGACATCAACCCAAAATAATATTAAGATTTTGTCCAAAATTTTTTCCAAAGCGGATATAGACAGCTTGGGTGGCCATCTCCACAACGACCTGGAACCTGTTGTTTTAGAAAGGTTTAAGGAAGTGAAGGTTGTTTGGGAGCATTTAAAGGCCCAAAACGCCCGAGGAGTGCTTGTATCCGGCAGTGGGTCCACGGTATTTGGAATTTTTTCCGACTCCCGGCAGGCGAAACAGGCGGAAGCCCAAAGTTTTGCGGAGGATTGGAATACATACCTTGCGGAAACGGTTTCCAATGTCTCCGAGTTTTTACCGGAGTCGGTCCTCAATTATCCCCAGGCCATCAGACCTTGAGCCAGGAAAACAGGACCCGGTGAAACCCCAACAGTTTAACGTGTACCGGTCATCGTCGACGTTCCGGGGATGGTCTATTTTAAGAACTGAAATGACCAGAGGTTTTCATTCACCAGGATCTTCTCCCCTTTAGCCATTATTGTATCCAACTGTAATTGCTGTTACCGGGATTTCCAGATTCACGAGGAAATACATCGGAAAATTTACATAAGGATAAACATTTGGACCGGAGAAAACACTAAAGGACAATGGGGCGTCGACAAGTGGTTTAAGTCACTGGGTTTTGGACCCAGCATTCGGAGGTTCGAATCCTCCCGCCCCAGCCAGTTTTTGATATGAGCAGAGAACAAGAGATTAGTGATAACAACAACCGTGTTCTGGTATTTGCCGGAAGAGCCAGCCATGCGCTGACCACCGATATCTGCCAGTACATGGGGATAGAAATCGGCAAATCGGTCCTCAAGAATTTTTCTGACGGTGAAAACTACGTCCGGATTGAGGAGAATGTCCGTGGTGGCGATGTTTTTGTGATTCAGTCGACCTGTTCCCCCGGCAACGATAACCTGATGGAAATGCTCATCATGATCGATGCCCTGAAACGTTCCTCTGCCAAGAGAATCACCGCGGTAATACCTTATTACGGTTATGCACGACAGGACAGAAAGTGTGAACCCCGGGTGCCGATCACTTCAAAACTGGTAGCAGACCTGTTACACGCTTCAGGTGCCAACCGGGTGCTTACTGTGGACCTGCATGCGGGGCAGATTCAGGGTTTCTTCAATATGCCCGTGGATCACCTGTTTGCGATGAACGTCCTGATCGCTTACATCAAAAGTCTTGACCTGCCAGATCTTATGGTGATTTCACCTGATGCCGGTGGAGTGGAGCGTGCCCGTGCTTTTGCCAAGCGGTTGGGTTCCCCGTTGGCCATTGTCGATAAACGGCGGGAATCAATTAACGAAGCCCAGGCGATGAATGTAATTGGGGACGTCACAGGCAAAACGGCAGTTATCG
The DNA here is from genome assembly GCA_015698285.1 of Candidatus Nitronauta litoralis. Classification (NCBI taxonomy): domain Bacteria; kingdom Pseudomonadati; phylum Nitrospinota; class Nitrospinia; order Nitrospinales; family Nitrospinaceae; genus Candidatus Nitronauta; species Candidatus Nitronauta litoralis. The sequence continues at coordinate 1,234,563 of CP048685.1, read as the reverse complement.
TTGATGACATGATAGACACAGCCGGTACTTTGATGGAATCCACCAATGCGCTCCTGAAATCTGGCGCACGCGAAGTGCATGCCTGCTGTTCTCACCCGGTATTATCTGGACCGGCAGGCGACCGCATTCAGAATTCGCCGCTGAAGTCGGTGATCACAACGAACACCATTCCGCTGAGAGACGAACTCAAGGCGGTTGAAAAAATTAAAGTATTATCTGTTGCCCCTCTGCTTGGAGAGGCGATCATTCGAATTCACAGTGAAACGTCGGTCAGTTCCCTGTTCGATTCGGAATCTGACCAACAGTAAATAAAAGCAGGAGAAGGATTCATGACAACGTTTGCAAACTTAACTGGACGTATCCGGGAAGAACGGGGCAAAGGTCCCAATCGCCGAATCCGTCAAAAAGGGGAACTCCCCGGTGTTATTTATGGAGCAAAGGACAATGTGTCCTTTATCACCAACCCTATCGAACTCAACCGTATTCTGGACAAAGCTGGAATCAACACTCTAATCGACTTGTCGATTGAAGGTGATTCTGTTCCCAAACGGACGGTGCTTTTGAAAGAAGCACAGATGCATCCATATAAGGACCAGTGGCTGCACGCTGATTTTTTTGAAATCAATCTTGAAGAACAATTGAAGGTGCGGGTTCCTATTCGTCTGGTCGGGCATTCTCCGGCAGAAAAACTGGGCGCTCTGGTCGAGCACTTTGTGCATGAGCTGGAAATCAAATGTTTGCCCGGCGACATTCCTGAAACCATTGATGTCGATATGACCGCGATTCAGTTGGATGAAGTGGTCCACGTATCAGATTTGAAGGTTCCGGAAAAATCCGAAGTGATGGATGATCCTCAAACGGCAGTGGTTTCCGTTCACCAGGTAAAAGTGAAAGAAGAAAAACCGGCTGAGGAAGAGGGCGCCGAAGAAGAGGGCGAAGCTCCTGCGGCTGAGGAAGCCAAAACAGAAAGCTGATTCAAGACGTGTACTGGGTGCTGGGACTTGGCAATCCGGGTTCTGAATATGCCCGGACCCGACACAATGCGGGGTTTCAGGCGGTCGATCTTCTGGCATCGAAATACGGTATTCCTGTTGACAGACAGGGTTGCCACGCCATGGGGGGTGTGGGCAAGATAAAAGGCGAAGAAATTCTGATTGCCAAGCCGATGACCTACATGAACGAAAGCGGCAAGTCGGCACGAGCTCTCATGAAGGCTGAGGATCTGGATCCTGGGCAACTTATTGTATTGCACGATGAAATCGACCTGCCTGTCGGCAAAATCAAACGCAAGTTTGGTGGGGGGCACGCAGGGCAAAAAGGCGTGCGGTCGATTATTGAACGCCTCGAAACTGACAAGTTCTACAGGGTGAGGATAGGCGTTGGTAGACCGAACAACCGGGCCGACCTGGTTGACCATGTATTGTCAGAGTTCAACGAGGACGAACAGGCACAGTTCAATTTGACACTGGATCTTGCGGTCGAACGGGTGGAAGAAATCCTGACTGAACTCAGATCAAGACAGTAATCTGAAGTTCTGAAGAATTTAAAGAAGTCAGCAACAACACGCTGGGGTTTTCACTGCAAGGCCACACGATATCAGAATCAAATGGATCGCATTCCGGATTCTTTAAAATACCCATTACCATGTCAAAAAGAAGATCAAAATAAATCAACGGAGGAATAGACAGTATGATGCAGGAATATAAGGGTGAGATGGTTTTTGTCGGTCTCGCCATGGTCATTTACCTGATTTGTACGGCGGCCGATGCTTCAGGCAATTTCGCCTATTTCGGATTCCTGTTTGGAATCTTCGGCTTGATCGTGGCTTGGAAAATATTTGAGTACGTGGACGATCAGTCCGAAGGCAATGAGAAGATGATGGAAATTGCCGAGTCCATTCACGAAGGGGCGATGGTTTTTCTGAAACGGGAATACAAAATCCTGATGTATTTCATTCTTGCCGTGTTTGTGGTGCTGATCCTGGTGATCAGTTCTACCAAAGGTATCTGGATTGGATTCTGGACTGCAATCGCTTACCTGCTTGGTGCCGTGTGTTCCATGGCTGCCGGTTTCTTTGGCATGAATGCAGCCACTACCGCAAACGTCCGAACGTCACAAGCGGCTAATGACGAAGGTCAGGCTAAAGCGCTGGACGTGGCGTTTAACGGTGGCGCGGTTATGGGACTTTGTGTTGCCAGCCTCGGTCTTGTTGGTGTTGGTGGGTTGTTTCTCCTGTTTGCACGTGGCGACTCAATCAGCGTGATCAGCGGATTTGCAATGGGCGCGAGTTCCATCGCCTTGTTTGCACGTGTCGGCGGCGGTATCTACACCAAGATCGCTGACGTTGGATCTGACCTCGTAGGTAAAGTGGAAGCGGGTATCCCGGAAGATGATCCACGTAACCCGGGGGTTATCGCTGATAACGTTGGCGACAACGTGGGTGACACCGCCGGTCTGGGCGCAGATATTTTTGAATCCTATGTCGGCTCCATGATCGCGACTATCGCGATTGGCGCAGGCATGATGACCCAGCAGTTTGAATACATGGCGCTGCCGGTTGTGATCGCCATGGTTGGCCTGGTCGCTTCCATCATCGGTATCCGTTCCATTAAAGTTTTGTCCTCCATGGACCCTGCTGATGCGTTGAGGAACTCCACGTTTATCAGTGCAGCAGTCATGCTCTTCGCCTCTTTCATCGTGGTTAAATTCATGGGTCTGCCCATGGGCGTCTTTGGCGCTCTGGCATTCGGTTGTTTCGCCGGTATCATCATCGGCCTCATCACCGAATACTACACTGCAGGCGCACCGGTTACCAAAATCGCTGAGTCCAGCCAGACAGGTGTTGCAACAGTAATGATCACCGGAATGGCTGTGGCCATGGAAAGTTGTGCAGCCCCTGTCCTCACCATTTGTATCGCCATCTTTGCTTCAGTAAAACTGGCGGGCCTTTATGGTGTTGCTCTGGCGGCGGTTGGAATGCTGGCCACTGTTGGAATCACCATGTCGGTGGATGCTTACGGCCCCATCGCAGATAATGCGGGTGGTATTTCAGAAATGGCAGGCCTGGGTGAAGAAACCCGTAAGATCACCGACAGCCTTGACCAGCTCGGTAACACCACAGCGGCAATCGGAAAAGGTTTTGCCATCGGTTCCGCAGCACTCACAGCTCTGGCCCTGTTTTCAGCTTACACACAGGCGGCAGGGGTCGATGTCATTAACATCACCAACGTTTACGTCATCATCGGTGTGCTCATCGGGGGTGTTATTCCCTTCACCGTTGCAGCTCTCACCATGACCTCGGTTGGACGCGGCGCATTCGTCATGGTGGAAGAGATTCGCCGACAGTTCCGCGAGATTCCAGGAATTATGGAAGGTACCGGCAAGCCGGACTCCGCACGTTGTATCGACATCAGCACCACCGCAGCCCTGCGCGAAATGATCGCACCGGGTGTGATCGCGATTATCATGCCGATCATCATCGGCTTCCTGCTGGGTAAGGAAGCGCTGGGTGGCATGCTGGTTGGTGCAACACTGGTGGGTGTTCTGCTGGCGCTGTTCATGTCGAACGGTGGTGGTGCCTGGGACAACGCTAAAAAATACGTAGAAGCTGGTGCACTGGGCGGTAAGGGTTCTGATGCGCATCACGCAACTGTTGTTGGTGATACGGTTGGTGATCCGCTGAAAGACACTTCTGGCCCTGCGATGAACATCCTCATCAAACTGATGTCCATTGTGTCACTGGTTCTCGCACCGATGTTCTTGTAATTCCGCAAACACTGAAGTAAAACCGGGGTGGGATTTTTCCCATCCCGGTTTTTTTTTTATTCTGCCAGGAAAGAAACTCATGGCCTCCCAAAAATTACGTCTGGGAATACACGACTTTATCAATGCCCAGCCGCTGGTCCTTCCTTTAAAAATGGATGCCGTGAGGTTGAATCTGGATCTCGCTCTGGACAACCCGGCACGGCTCGCAGCAAAACTCCATGCGGGCGAGCTCGATATCGCCATGGTTCCTTCAATCGAATACCTGAAAAATGCGGATGCCTACCGGCTTATACCTGAAGTCTGCATCGCCTCACGTGGACCCGTTGGCAGTGTGCTGCTTGTCACTAAAAAACCACTCGACCAGGTCCGGACACTTGCCATGGACAACCGGTCGCGCACCTCGGTGGCCCTGCTGAACATCCTGTTCCATCGGCGACTGCCACCTTCTGTTATCAAAGGAGGAGCAGATCCTGATCCTGAAAGTATGTTGCAGCAGAACGATGCAGTCCTCATCATCGGGGACCAGGCATTTTTATTGGAAGAAGGTCACCCGGATCTTACGGTATATGATCTCAGTGAAGAGTGGTTTCGCTTGACCGGAAAATCTTTTGTGCATGCGGTCATGGCGGTCCGTCCTGAAGCGAGACCTTCGCCGGAATTGATTCAGTTTTTAAAAGGCGCGGCGGATATGGGGAAAAATATGCTGGATGCCATCACACTACTACCGTGTGTGAAGAATATCGGGCTCTCGGCTGAAGCCTGCAAAGACTACCTGACCAATAGTATTCTGTATCATCTCGGGGAACAGGAGCTGGCAGGCCTGATGCATTTCCGCGAGGCCTGCCAGAAAGGCAACCTCCTGGACCATCAACACCCCATTGAATTCGTCTAGTCCTGCGCGGACGGCGAACAAAACCCACCTTGGGGGGCTAGAGGTTTGTCCATTGTGTTGGGTTTTGGCAGGAACTTTTGGTCGGTAAAAATAATAAACTTGTCAAATGGCACATGGGAACTTGGAAGCCCTTTGTGAAACAAAAAACAAAGGCGAGATTCTTCACTTCGCTGTGCTTCGTTCAGAATGACAGGCTGTTATTTTTCTAGAAAAATTATTTTGTGAGAGCACAAAACTCAGGGTATGCCCAAATGGGTTTTTAGCTGGCCCCCACCGCCAGGTGGTTTTTTGTTGCCCGTGCGGCGAGCACTAGAGGTGGCCGCCGCCTTTGACGTTGAAGCCTTCGAACTTGTCGAGCAGGAGTTGCTGGATACCGGTTTTTTCTTTGGCCTCCATCAGGGCGACTTGCCCTTCTTCGCGGATTTTGTTGAGACGCAGGTCCAGCCTTCGCAGGTTGGTCCACAGTGGCAGAAACTTGGCAAGGTATTTGGCACCTTCGTCTGTGATGTTGTTATCGGACAGGGTGAGGTTGCTCAGACTGAGCAGGTTGTCCGAAATGGCGATATGCTTCACACCGTCGTTGCCAATAGCGTTGTAAAACAGGTTCAGGGAGGTGAGGTTGACCAGGGTTTTGGATTGGGCCAGATAGCGGGCGCCCTTGGTTCCTATCAGATTGGTTCCCATTTCCAGGGTGGAAAGATCACGCAGGATCTCCATCCGGGCAACATCTTTTGCTCCCAGTTCTTTCAGGTAACAAGCTGTTAAATCAAGCGTTTTGCCATCTTTGCTCAATTCTGACTTTACCATTTCCTCAGTTTCTTCAAAGGCCCTGTTCTGGCCCTTGGACTCTTTATTCAGCGATGTATCCATTCACCCATTCCTCCGGATTATTTCCTGTTTCCTATTAGATACCGCAATTTACCCTGAGGTTGCCAAAAAGTGAAGGCGCTCAGCCGAAATCTTGGTGTTCCTGCCCGTTCTTTGCTATGATAAGGGCCTTCATTGTAACCCGAAGTTCCGTCTTTGAGGAGAGTTTTTCCAATGGCTAATTTGCAACAGTCCGAACTGGAAGTGAGTCTGGGCAATAATGTAATTGTGACCCAGATGACCCAGGCGGTTAACTGGGCTAGAAAATATTCCTTCTTTATCTATCCTTTCATCACCGCATGTTGCGGGATGGAGTTTATGTCCGTGGCCGGACCCCGATACGATCTGGACCGCTTTGGTGCGGCCTTCCCCCGTTTTTCTCCCCGTCAGGCAGATCTGTTGATGGTGGTGGGAACCATCAGCCATAAGCAGGCGCCGATTCTGGTAAAAGTTTACAACCAGATGGCGGAGCCCAAGTGGGTGGTGGCCTACGGTGTGTGTACAGTTTCCGGCGGATTCTATGATAATTATGCAACCGTGATGGGAATTGATACGCTGATTCCGGTGGACGTTTATATACCGGGTTGTCCGCCGAGACCTGAAATGGTCATCGACGCGTTGATCAAACTGCAGGACAAGGTTCAACAGGAAACCCTTGTAGACCACGTAAAAGGTCCGGCACCCGTCACCCCCGCATACAAGATCTAACCTCTCTTGCGGTGGGGCAAAGAGCCATGGTTTTGATGGGTCTTATAGAAAAGATTTTTTGAAAGTTTGAGAAACTTGTTCCCGCTCGCTGTCGGCGAAGAGCCGCTTGGCGGGTGCTCCCCGTATGGGCAAAAGGCTAAGATCAGTTTTGCCTCGCCTGCATTTTTAGAGTGCCGGGTGACATGTTTACTGCATTCTTGAAGAGAGACCAGGCACATCACCGCTCTCAATCAGCTTCCAACCTTCTATTAATTTCACGGACACATAAACCTCCAACCTCCCTGAGCCTGGAAGGGAATGGCAAGGAGACCTTAAATATTTTGGAACAAAGGGTTCGTCATTACGAGGAGCCTTTGCGACGAAGCAATCCAGCCGGGGTTTCACTAAAAATAATTACAATAAAACGGGAGTGAGACGATGGAGTTCAACTTTCTTGCAATAGGCATCGCGATCGTAGCGGACATGATGCTGGGTGCCTTGTGGTACTCGCCCGTGTTGTTCGGCAAGATGTGGATGAAGGCCGTGGGCATCGAAAAATCTGAGGACCTGGGCGATAGCGCTAAACCCGCATACGCGGCGAGCGGCGTGTGCGCTGTAGCGATGGCGCTTTTTTTGTCGTGGCTGCTCGGCGCGCTCAATATACAAAGCACCGGCGAAGCAATACAGGTGGTGCTGGTATTGTGGCTGGGCGTGATCGCCCCCGTTGTTGCCGTTCCGTATTTCTGGGAAGACCGCTCCAAAATTCCCTTTGGTATTTACAGCGGGTATAAGTTAGTGGCGATTTGTATTACAGCGGTGATATTGACGAATGTTTAAGCAAAAGCTGGATGAGTCTGTCCAGGGCCTGCCCAAGGAAAGAATCCCACCGTTATTTTTTGTAATGCATATGAAGGGCTCCGGTTGATGCACAAAACATGTTATAACTATTGTTATAAGGTATAAATATTGGGAGCTGCGCCATGGTGGATTTAAAAATCAGAAAAATTGGAAATGCTTCTGGAATTATATTTCCCAAAGAAATTTTAAATAAGATGAATTTGGAAGAGGGTGATAGGGTTTTTTTTACAGAATCCGCAGATGGTGGATACAAGATCACTCCTTACGATCCAGAATTTGAAGAACAGATGAAAATTGCCAAGGGAATCATGTCTCGCTATAGGAATACTTTGAGACAACTCGCCAAGTGAAAGAACCCATCTGGATAAACCCCAAGCTTGTTCTATTATTTCATGAACAATTAATTGTGGAACACGGAGGTCAGGCGGGTATCCGTGATCAAGGTTTATTGAAAGCCGCAATGGCCCGCCCAGAGCAAATATTCTCAAATGGTGAACCGGATTTGTTTGATCTGGCAGCGGCCTATACATCAGAAATCATCCGCAACCACCCCTTTATTGATGGCAATAAACGCACGGCTTTTTTAGTAGGTGCGCATTTTCTTGAAATCAATGGACAAAACCTTATTGCGCCAGAAGCCGAGACGACCCAGGCTATTCTGGATCTCGTAACAAAAAAGTTAAGCGAAGAAGACTTTGCCATCTGGCTGATGGAAAATTCTAAAAAAAAAAATCTAAATTATGAATGGTTCTCTAAATGAAAAGTAAATAAAAAAAAGCGTTCATTACGGCCTACCCTTAAAAGGGTGTTCTGTTTAGGAAACAGTTCCTTATGAAAATTTGCTGAGCTTTCAGGCTCAATCCTGTAATTCGCAAACGGCGATTTCCGTATCCATATCTTCTCTCTCCTCGGACTCCTTGGTCCACTCGACCATGGCCTGGAACGCGCCATTGTGCGTTTTATGAATTGAAATTATTTTATCCACGATCCCCTTCGAAGGATCGGAATACATCAGGACATAAACTTCCATAAAAATTCCTTTGTTTGCGCTTCCGGTTTATAGAGTAGGAATGCGGGAGATTTAATCGCGATCAATGAGGTAAAAAGTTTCAAAAGTTTAGAGTTGATATGATCGACGGCAAAACCGAGGGGACACCTCAAAGTCATTTCTCAAATTGAAATTTTGTACATCCATAAAAAAAAAGCAAAGGCGAGGTTCTTCAGCCCGATGGGCTTCAGAATGACATGTTATGTTTTTTGCCCCTTTTAGAATGAAACCTTTGCATAACCCAAAATTTTTTATTTAACAGAAACTTTTTGGTTACAACTTTTTTCCTCCCCTTTCAAGGGGAGGGTATGGGAGGGGTCATGAATACAACCTCCCCTGTATCCCCTCCTTTTTTAAGGAGGGGATACAAGAACACGAATAGCGGCTCTTGAATAAATGCATGTTGCCATTTTATGTAGTTATGCAAAGGTCTCTTTTGCAATGAGCAAACTTTTAAAGCACGGTGGGGATGCCGACAACGAGATCGACCTCTGGTTCGTCGTCATCGTCGTCTTTGTTTTTATCCTGCTCCATATCCCGGCGGACATTGGCGAGGTTCCGCATGAAGTGGGTGTTGCAGTCCGGGCAGATCCACCCTTCCCCGGAAAAAATCCAGCATTCGTCTTCAACCCATTCCTGCGCGTCGTCTTCCGTCTCGCAAAACTCCCCGTGCTGCGGACACTCGGGTGAATCCTTGGTGTGGCATTCCACACTGACCTGATTGTCTTTTTTCACAAACATGATCAGTCCTTTTATAAATAGATAATCGAGAGCCGTTAAAAATTTTCAGGGAGCATCGATGCCGGCTTCGAGTTCCAGTAAATTATCATCGCCGGAATCGTCTTCCTTTTTCTTGATTTCGGTTTGCTTCTTGTCGCGACGCACTTTGACAAGTTCTCTCATGAAGTGGATGTTGCAATCGGGGCAGATCCACCCATCGCCGGTGGGTATCCAGCATTCTTCTTCGACGTACTCTTCGGCTTCCTGTTCGTTGTCAAAGAATTCCCCGTGTTTCGGGCATTCAGGCGAATCCCCGTTGTGGCATTGGACGCTGACAAGATCGTCTTTCTTCAGAAACATGATTTTATTTTGAAATGGTCTTTCAGGTTAAAGATTTCAACGCACGTTCAATACGGTCCGACGCTTCTTTCAAAACATCAAGCGAAGCCGCGAACGAGAGCCGCACATGTTTGTCTGCACCGAAGGCGATACCTGGTACAACAGCGACCTTCTCAGTTTCCAGTAAGAATTCGCAGAAGTCCAGAGAACCTTCGATGGTTTTGCCATTCCAGGTTTTGCCGAATGAGCCGGAGATGTCCGGAAAGCTGTAAAACGTTCCGATCGGTTTAGGGCAGGAGACGCCCGGCATTTTCTCGAAGCGCTCGAGTAAATAGTCGCGGCGATTTTTAAATTCATCGCACATGCGCGCCACGTCGACATCGTCGCCGACGAAAGCGGCTGCTGCCGCGGCCTGGGCTATGGAACACGGGTTTGACGTGCTTTGTCCCTGGAGTTTGGTGACACCGGTGGCGATCTCCGGTTCGCAAGCGATGTACCCGATGCGCCATCCTGTCATGGCGTAAGCTTTGGATGCGCCGTTGACGACGATCGTATTTTTTTTCAATTCTTCACTGAATGAAGCCGGGCACGCTGGTTCAAAGCCATCGAACACAATCTTGTCGTAAATTTCATCAGAGATCACCGTCACGTCTTTGTCGAGAGCAATCTGGGACAAGGTTTCCAGTTCCTGCCGGGTGTAGCCCAATCCGGTGGGGTTGCTCGGGCTGTTCAGGATCAGGGCGCGTGTGTTGGGTGTGATCGCCGCTTCCAGTTGTGTTGGAGACATTTTGAATTCTGAATCGGCATCGGTGTCGATGATCACAGGAGTAGCGCCGGCGAGGCGAATGATTTCCGGATAAGACACCCAGTACGGTGATTGCAGAATAACTTCGTCGCCTGTTTCCCATAAAGCCTGGGCGAGATTGTAAAGGGAGTGTTTGGCTCCGCATGACACCACAATATTGTCGCGAGCATAAGAGACACCATTGTCGCGCTCTAATTTTTTTATGATCGCGTCCTTGATTGCATCCGTTCCACCAACCGGGGTGTAATGGGTATCATTCTGTTTGATGGAATCGATGGCCGCCTGTTTGATGAATTCGGGTGTATCGAAATCGGGTTCACCTGCACCGAGCCCAATTACATCCAGACCTTCAGCACGCAGTGCTTTGGCTTTGGCGGTGATGGCGAGAGTCATGGATGGTTTTAAATTTTTTATGCGTTCAGATAATTTCATAATTCAACCTGTGATAATGCAGTGAGCACGTGGGGAGGGACCATTTTACCGACATCGCCACCGTGTTTTGCAATTTCCTTCACGAAGCTGGAACTGAGGAAAGAATATTCCTGGCTTGGGATCAGGAAGATGGTTTCGACCGAACTGTTGAGGTTTCGGTTCATCAGTCCCATTTGGAGTTCGTATTCAAAGTCAGACACCGCCCGCAGTCCTTTGATGATTATGGTAGCCTTGTGATCATTCGCGAAATCGATCAAAAGATTATCGAACGGTTTAACCTCCACCTTGCCATTGTAGTTGAGCCCCTCTTTAATAAACTCCACCCTTTTTTCAATCGGGAACAGGGGGTTTTTTTTGGGATTGAGGGCAACCGCCACCACCAGATGGTCGCACAAATTGAGTGCCCGGCCCATGATGTCCAGGTGACCGAGGGTCACCGGGTCAAACGTACCGGGATAAATGGCAATACGCTTTGTCATAAATTTGGCCGAAAAAAGGGCGATTATAACGTTTTCCTGTACTGAGGAAAAGCAGAGGATCAGGGTTTTCTGGCAGGATCCATGTGTGAGGTGCCATTATAAGAAAAAACTGAGCATATTATAAGGCGGTTAAATTTTCCGGCAATTACTATAAGAAAAGAAAAACCAGTAGTTTACCCGTTTGCTGATACCGTCTTTAGGAGTTTGTTTATTAAAAAAGATTCAAAATATGGATCAAAACCTTCAAATTTTTGAAAATGATGGGAGGGGTATTGGAGAAAAAAGAGTGTTCAGACCCCATAAAACTGCAAATAATTCAATGTAAAGAGATGATTTTCAGAATGTTTTTTTTGCGATATATTGTTTCCTGGAGATCGGGCGAATTTCGAATAAACCTTTATAAAAGAATGGCTTTATCAAAAAATGGATGATTTTGAGTATAAAAAAATATATTTATTTTGGAATTAACTCAAAAGAAAAAAGGCTGTGAGGGCAAATAAACATTGAAAAAACCAGTGTTGGCGACTAAATTTCTGGAAATTCAGGGCCTTCGGGTACGAAACGGTTCTGGGCAACGACAATCGGTCGGGAGGGTGGTGAGATGGGTGCGAAACCCCTGAATTTTCCTTTAAAAAAAGGGTTTGACAAGTATTTTGGTTTTGCGTATAAAGAAGCATGCTCAAACCAAAACATAGCGGTAAAAAGCATTTTCATTATGTGATTTTCATGTTTTCGGTGACGGAGAGTTTGGAATTGTTTACACAAAGGCATTACAAAGCTTCGTTAAACGGTACCCTGTTTTAAGGCGGAAAATAGCCTTGGAATGGGGTTTTTTTATTTTGGCACCTTGCGGGATCAGTCCGCAGTAAATAGATTGTAAGGTAGGAAAATTTTTCAATCGGGAGCTCCGCTTGTGTGGGGTTTCTCGGCTCATTTCTAGAGGTTCAGGCTTCTGAAACGAGGTTTAAAACGGGGCGGATTTAATGTCCCAGTGGTTTTTGGCAGCATCCAGAAAAATGGTTTGTAAGTTGTACTCACTTTAACCTTAAGGGAGGTTTCAAAACACAATGCGTTTGAATCGTCGCAAATTCTTGCAGGTCAGTGCTGGGGTCGCTTCGGCGATGGCACTTTCGAGCAAGAGAGTCGGAGCACAGTTAAAGCCGGTTGTTAAGGTAGGTAATCCCCTCGAGTCCTATCCGGATCGTCGTTGGGAAGAAGTCTATCGTGACCAGTACAAGTATGAACGTTCATTCACTTACTGCTGTTCTCCGAATGACACCCATCAGTGTCGTGTTCGCGGATTCGTCCGTAACGGCATTCTGATGCGGATTGAGCAGAACTACGATCACCATAAGATCCTTGACCTGTATGGTAACCAGGCAGATGCTGCCTGGAACCCACGCATGTGTCTGCGCGGCATGACCTTCCCTCGCCGCGTTTACGGTCCTTATCGGAATAAGTACCCGATGATTCGCGTTGGCTGGAAACAGTGGGCGGATGACGGGTTTCCTTATCTCGACAAAGAAAACCGTGAAAAGTATAAGTTCACCAGCCGGGGAACGGACGAGTTTGTTCGTATAACCTGGGATCAGACCTTCACTTATCTGGCTAAGGGTCACGTTGCCGTAGGTAAAGCCTACTCCGGTCCTCGTGGTGCCCAGCGCCTGAAAAACGAAGGTTATCAGCCAGAAATGATCGAAGCCATGGGGGGTTCCGGCTCGCGCGTTATGAAGTACCGTGGTGGTATGGGTCTTCTGGGGGTTGTTGGTAAGTACGGTATCTACCGTCTTGCTAATATGGTTGCTTTGCTCGATGCTATCGTGCGTGGCCGTGGTCCTGGTCAGGTGTTGGGTGGTCGTGCGTGGTCCAACTACACCTGGCATGGTGATCAGGCTCCGGGGCATTCCTGGACGCATGGTATGCAGACTTCTGACATCGACTTCGCTGATCATCGTTATGCGAAGCTGACCATTCAGTGGGGTAAAAACCTCATTGAAAACAAGATGCCGGAAGCGCATTGGTACACTGAAATCATGGAACGTGGTGGTACGCTGGTTTCTATTGCGCCGGAGTACAATCCTCCTGCGACGAAGGCTGATTACTGGATTCCGGTTCGCGCTGGTCTTTCAGATATCGCCATTTTCCTTGGTACGGCCAAAATCATCATGGACGAAGGGTTGACGGATATTCCTTACATCAAGGATTACACCGATATGCCTCTTCTGGTACGTACCGATAACCTGACGCGCTTGCATCCGGATGATTTTATTCCCGGTTATAAGCCTCAGCCGCTTCCGAAAGATGGCTTCACCACCAAGTGGATGAAGAACTTCAATCGGGACAAAATGCCGGACTTTGTTGTCTGGGATACCAACACCGACAAGCCTGTAGCGATCACTCGCGAAGACATCGGTGCGAAAATGCGTAAAAAGAACATCGATCCAGCTCTGGACGGTGTTTATGATATTAAGCTTGTAAATGGCAAGACCATCACGGCTATGCCTCTGTACGAAATGTACAAGATCCATCTGAAGGACTACGATCTGGATACCACTCATCAGATTTCTCATGCTCCTAAGGATCTCGTTGTTCGTCTGGCGCGTGACATGGGTACGATTCTCCCCGTTGAGATCCACTACGGTGAGGGTATCAATCACTACTTCCATGCCACCATGCATAACCGCGCATCCTATGTTCCGCTGATGTTGACCGGTAACGTAGGTCCGAAGGGTTCCGGTTCTCATACCTGGGCCGGAAACTACAAAGCTGGTAACTACCAGGGTTCTCACTGGTCAGGTCCTGGCTTTGCGGCGATGGTTGCTGAAGATCCTTTCAACCCGATCACTGATCCAGCCAAGAATACTGACTGGGCCAATGTTAAGGGTTACCTGAAGGGTGAAGAAGTCAGCTACTGGGCGCATCGTGATAAAGCTCTTATCGTTAATACCCCACGGTATGGACGTAAGGTTTTCACGGGTCGTTCCCATATGCCTTGTCCTTCCAAGCTGATCTGGTTTGTAAACGTTAACGTAATCAACAATGCGAAGTGGTTCTACGAGCTGGTGTTCAACACCAACAATAACGTAGACATGATCGTGGCTCAGGACATCGAGTTCACGGGTTCTTGTGAGTACTCAGACATCGTACTTGCGCCGAACTCCTGGGCTGAGTTTGAGAGTTATGAGATCACTTCGGCTTGTTCTAATCCGTTCCATCAGATTTGGGGTGGTACCGGTATTAAGCCTGTTTTCGACACCATTGACGATAACCTGATTCATCGGGAATTCGCCAAGCGGTTGGCTGAAGTCACAGGTGACAAGCGTTTTGCTGATTATATGAAGGTTTACGAAGGTAAAGCTCCTAACCGTACGAAAGCAATGATTCGTCGGTTGTTCACCACGTCGACCACGGGTATGGGCTACAACATCGATGACATCATCAACGGCAAGTATGGTGAGCCGGGTGCGTGTCTGTTGTTGTTCAGAACTTATCCGCGTTCTCCGTTCTGGGAGATGTTTACCGAGTCTAAACCTTACTACACACCAAACGGACGTATCCAGTTCTACAATGATGAGCCGGAAGCGATCGAATGGGGTGAAAACTTTATCGTTCACCGGGAAGGTCCGGAAGCAACGCCTTACCTGCCGAACGTTATCGTGTCCACCAATCCCTACATCCGTCCTGATGACTACGGAATTCCGGAAGACGAGCAAGATCCGGATCTGCGTCACGTGCGGAATATCAAGAAGCCATGGTCTTCAGTACGTACGACCAAAAACTTCTTGTGGGAAAAGGGATATCGTTTTTACTGCGTAACTCCGAAGTCCAGACATACCGCTCATTCGTCCTGGGCGACGACTGACTGGAACATGATCTGGAACAACAACTTTGGTGATCCATATCGCATGGACAAACGGTCTCCTGGTGTGGGTGAATGGCAAGTTCATATGAACCCATTCCTTTGTAAGGATCTGGGTATCAATGATGGTGACTATATCTACTGTGACGCTAATCCGGCTGATCGTCCTTATATGGGTTGGAAACCTTCCGATCCTCGTTATAAGGTTGGTCGCCTGATGTTGCGTGCGAAGTACAACCCTGCGTATCCGTATCACACCACGATGATGAAACATGCAACGTGGGCCGGTACAGAGCGTACGGTTAAGGCTCATGAAGAGCGGCCAGACGGACGTGCAATGTCCATGACCACTCCTTATCAGTCTAACTTCCGTTACGGTGGTCAGCAGTCCATCACCCGGTCTTGGTTGATGCCGATGCATCAGACTGACAGTCTGTTCCATAAGGCAAAATCCAAGATGAAGTTCAAGCATGGTTACGAGGCAGACAACCACGCTGTTAACGCCACGCCGAAGGAAACTTTGGTTAAATTCTCCAAGGCGGAAGACGGTGGTCTGCACGGTAAGGGGCTTTGGGAGCCAGTCCGAACGGGCTACACTCCTGAGTCTCCGCTGAAAGACCGTTTTGCTGAAATGTATCTCGCGGGACAATACGTACGCGTTAAGATTTAAAGAGGCGATGTTGCGGGGCCCTTTCAGGGCCCCGCGATTTTTGAACGGTATTTCAACGTTAAAAAATCAATCCGACTGCAAACCCTCGGGTTTCAGTTTTTAGGGAGGTTAAACAATGCCTGAAGTCTATAACTGGCAATTGGGTCGCATGGCGACCTATGTGTACGAGGAAAGGCATCCGAAAGAGCAGTTTACGTTTGTATTTAATACAAACCGCTGCATCGCATGCCAGACATGTACGATGGCCCATAAGTCCACCTGGACGTTTTCCAAGGGTCAGGAGTATATGTGGTGGAACAATGTAGAGACGAAGCCTTATGGTGGGTATCCTCAGTTCTGGGACTGGAAGATTTTGAAGATGTTGGAGCAATCCAACCCAGGTCAGAATGTATGGAACGTCCGTAAGACGTCAAACAAGGCCATTCACGGTGTATACGAGGGTGTGACGATTTTTGAAGCACCAGCGAAGATTGGTCTGAACCAGCAGGCGATCGGTTATGTACCGACTGACGAAGAGTGGCGTTTTCCGAACTTTGGTGAGGATACGGCTCATGGTCGTGAGTTCACCCAGTCCCGTGAGGGAACGTTTGGTGGGGACAACGGCACGCGTTCAGTATTGCCAGAGCATAAGATCTGGTTTTTCTACCTGCAGAGGATTTGTAACCACTGCACGTACCCGGGTTGTTTGGCGGCCTGTCCGCGTAAAGCGATCTACAAGCGTCAGGAAGACGGAATCGTTTTGATTGATCAGTCCCGCTGTCGTGGTTATAAGAAGTGTGTTGAGCAGTGTCCTTACAAGAAGCCGATGTTCCGTGGTACGACTCGTATTTCCGAGAAATGTATCGCCTGTTACCCCCGAATTGAAGGATTGGATCCTTTGACCGAGGGTGATCAGATGGAGACCCGTTGTATGGCCGCATGTGTTGGTAAGATTCGCTTGCAGGGTCTTGTCAAGATTGGCAGCAACGGTGAATGGGCGCATGATCCGGACAATCCTCAGTACTATCTGATTCGAGACCGTAAGGTAGCGTTGCCGCTGTATCCGCAGTTGGGAACAGAGCCTAACGGTTATTATGTTCCGTCGCGTCACGTGCCACGAGCATACAGCCAGCAGATGTTTGGGCCAGGTGTTGATCATGCGATTGATCAGTACATGGTACCGGATCGCGACCTGTTGGGCGTGTTGCAGTTGTTCCGAACGACGCAGCGGATTATCTTCAAGTGGAAGCGTGAGCCAGGTCCGAAAATATTCGAGACCAACATCCACGGGAAGAAGTTCGAGATGTATAACGACACGGTAATCGGGTTCAACCGTAAAGGCAAAGAGATCATCCGCGTGACGGTCGAAGAGCCATTTTACGTACGGCCTGAAGAACATCCGGGTGCATTCTAAAAAACCTGGACTCTGTCACTTCCGGGGCGGGTCTGCCGCCCCGGAATGGTTGTTTTTTTCTCGAGCTAACTGCTCATAATTCGGAATCTGCTACGTAAGGCTAACAGGAGGAAAACAGTGAATTTTAAAAAGTCGGTAATACTCGCTTTGATTGCCGCGCTGATGGTTGGCATGTTTGCTGTAGCTGCAAACGCTGTAACCATTAAAGCGTTAAGGGTTCAGGGAGAAATTCCTGTAGACCCAACTGATCCTTTCTGGTCTCCATCTTATGGTCCGACTGCTGGAAAGCACATCACCATTGAAATGGATCCCCAGATGATCACAAATCCAATGTGGCCTAACCCATCCACTAAATGGGTGCGTGTTAAGGCTGTACGGAATGACAAAGAAATCGCCGTTATGCTGACCTGGTTGGACCCGACTCGTAATGACATTATGGTTCGGTCACAGCAATATAAAGATCAGGTAGCTCTTATGTTCCCTGTAAATCAAGCTGGCGAAGAGCCTCCATTCACAATGGGCGGTGAAGGCGAGCGCGTTAACATCTGGCAGTGGAAAGGCACCTGGGATAAAGAAGGCGCTGGTGCTGCTGGAAACGCAGGTATGCAGGATGTAGAAGACCAGTACCAAAACATGGGTATGGGTTCTGGCGGTTACTACATGTATGAGCCTTCAGGGCAACTTGAAATGAAAGCGGCCTTGAAAGAAGGTGTGTCTGGTTCTAAAGATCAGCGTGCGGGCAACGGCGTTCATACCGGTGGCGCAACCGATATCTCGAAGCGTAACTCTTTCGTTGACCGTGGTATGGGTAAAAACGAAGGTGTTTACAATCCTGGTCGGGCAACCCACAATATCCTGTCTGACGCTTCTATGCGCCGATCTCCAGTTGAAGACCTGAATGCTGAAGGTTTCTCTACCTTGACCACTCAGGCTCATCAGGATGTTGACGGAAAAGGAAACTGGTTTAACAACCGTTGGTCAGTTGTGTTCAAGCGGGCTTTGAGCACCAATGACCAGAATGACACTCAGTTCAGTGGTTCTAAAACTCCAATGGCTATCGCTATCTGGAATGGTCAGAACAAAGAACGGAATGGTCAGAAAGCTGTAACCCAGTTTCATACCTTGGAGTATTAATCTCCAAAAAAAAGTTTTTTCACCGGGAAGTGGGCTTTGCCTGCTTCCCGGTTTTTTTTTTTTTTGAAAAAGCTTCCACCGCTTTTTTAATCTATTCTTTGTGAAAAGGTAGCTGTTTTTTGTAAAGCGGGAGGATGTTATCGATGGCCATAAAGTTTTTCTATTTAGAAGGTCTTGTGTTGATAACGTAAGCTAAGTTTCGCACATTTAATCTGGTCGTGTTGGCTGGAAAAAGGAAAGTCCTCCTTTTGGTCTGTATACTTCGTTTTGCGAGAAACGAGAACCGGACCTAAAACCAGGAGGACTTAATATGGAAGCGAAGTCTAAGAAAGACGTGGCATCACCAATTGTGAAGAACATTGTATCGATAGATGAGGGGAAAATCCAGAGTCATGTGAACGGGATTGTGCGTTCGACGGTTGAGGAAACGCTGAACGGCCTTCTGGATGCTGAGGCAGACCGTTTGTGTGGTGCTGGCAAGTATGAGCGTTCGGAGGGACGTAAGGACACGCGTGCGGGCCACTATGACCGTAAGCTTCAAACCCAGGCTGGCGAGGTGGACCTGAAGGTGCCGAAGCTAAGAACGTTGACGTTCGAGACGGCTATTATTGAGCGGTATCGTCGGCGTGAGTCCTCTGTTGAGGAAGCGCTGATGGAGATGTATCTGGCCGGAGTTTCAGTTCGTCGTGTGGAGGACATCACCCAGGCGCTTTGGGGAACTCGTGTGAGCCCCGGCACAGTGAGCCAGCTCAACAAGAAGATCTACGTGAAGATCGATGAGTGGAGGAACCGCCCGATCACAGGGGAATACCCGTATGTATATCTGGACGGGATTTGTTTGAAACGGAGTTGGGGCGGTGAGGTGAAGAACGTGTCGGTACTGGTGGCCATCGGCGTGAACCGGCAGGGTTACCGGGAAGTGCTGGGCGTTTGTGAAGGCACCAAGGAGGACAAGGCGGGTTGGAGCGGTTTCCTTCGGCACCTAAAGGAACGGGGGCTTAAAGGTGTGAAGCTGTTCATCTCTGATCGGTGCCTGGGTTTGGTAGAGTCACTCAGCGACTTTTATCCTGATTCAGACCATCAGCGATGCACGGTACATTTTTACCGGAACGTGTTCTCGGTGGTTCCCCGGAATAAGATGAAGGAAGTGTCGAACATGTTGAAAGCCATTCATGCACAGGAAGACCGGCAGGCGGCACTTGAGAAGATAGAATCGGTGGCTACCAAACTACTTACGATGAAGCTATCGAAGGCATCAGAGAAAGTGAGAGACGGAGCGCATGAGACGTTGTCTTACTACGCGTTTCCGAGAGAGCACTGGCGAAATATCCAAACGAACAATCCGCTGGAAAGAATCCTAAGAGAGGTCAGACGACGGACGCGAGTGGTCGGTTGTTTTCCGGATGGGCAATCGGCCTTGATGCTGGCGGCGGCCAGACTCAGACACGTTGCCGGAACCAGGTGGGGTATCAGAAGATATATCAGCATGGACCCACTTAAGGAGATGGAGCAGAACCAGGCGGCATGAACAATGACCTGTGGAGTTGTGGAAAACGCTTCGCGTTTCCCGACAGCCCCCACAGGTCCAACAAATGCAGACCTGATTGAGGGCTTTCCAAAATTCAAAGTGCGAAACTTTCTTGACACTACCCTTGTGTTGAAATTACCTTGAGTGGCCAAAGTGTTGGTTCAAGGAATAGTTTATTTTCAATTGAAAGTAGTCTGTCTTCAACAGGCTGCCGGCAGGACTGTTCCAACTTTTTTGTTTGACCTTTATATCTCTAATTGCCCAACCTGTTTTAATTATTGTTTGCCGACCAGGTTTCAAAAAATTTTATCGTTTTTCTCTATACTCGCATTCGCCACACCGGTCTATGCCACATCAGGAGAGCGCAACGGATTTTTGTGAAACGAGGCATTGGATAGTGGTCGGAAGTCACTTGGAAAGGTAATCGATTTTTCATCCTACCGTAAACCCTGAACACGGTCACAGGTAAATCAGCTGTCATTGAAATGAACGACTTGACGTGCCACCAACCCGACTTACATCGTCACTTTGATTTCGGGTCTGGCTGGTCCTACCACGGTGGAAAGCTTACCCCGTGATGAAAAAGATTCCAACAATAGCGAATACGACTCCTATAACAAGATACATTATCGAGGTTTCTTCTCTTCTTTCCAGGCAGGAGTCTGAAGGGTTGTCGGGGTCGTAATACACGGAAACGGTCTGCCCAACTGGGTACCGTCCGCAATAGTCTTCCGCCTTGCCACGCAACGATAATTGTAGTTGACCACCCAGGCAGATGCGGCTATTTCGATAGCTTCGTTTACCTGCAGTATATTTATATATAATCTCTGCTTTAAAAGTTTTATTAGGCGAATTCATACCTGCCTGGCTGTCTTTCATCACTATCTTGGATTTGGTAATTTCTCCATCAGCCCTTGCCCAGGCCATGGCCCTTTGAACTTCCCGTCCCAGTAATATTTTTTTTCCGATGGTCCCTGCAGCCGCGAACAGCATTGCCCATCCCATTAATACCTTCATGGAATTTCCCTATTAATAAGCTCTATATAAAAGGAAAAGAAAAATCAAAGTGAGCCCGGCAAATCCCACAATAAAATAGGGGAGCAGATTCTTGTCCAATTCCCAGGCTTCACGCCATTTATCCCGAAAGGTGTATTTAGGGGCCTCCGCAACCACTTCTCCACAAACCGGACACGCGATCCCAGTTTGCTGAACATAATTCCTGCATTTGTTGCAAACAACGGGCATGGTATCCCTCCAGAAATATCAGCTGAACAATAACCTTCAATAAATCGCTATATTTTAAGGTTAAGGCCAGTTTTGCAAAATAGGCAATAAAAATAAGAAAAAACGGGCATATAAGTAACTCAAGTGCCTGCAGGAAGGGGCGACCCGGGGTACTTTCGGTAATCTATTCTGCTTCGTCTGGAAACACTGCCACGGCCACAAGAGTTGTCGTGGTTGTGACTTAATCCTGAAGTGAAAAGAAAGACGGTGCAAAGCCTAAAGAGGTGCCCTCTTTTCCAGCTGAATGACTCCAGTTAATTGTTGGCCTTCCGCCAAGAGAGTAGAATTACATCCCCTTTGTAAAAGGGGACTGGGGGGATTGCTGAGTTTGCTGGCTTGTTGGGTGATGGATTCTCGAGACAGCTACAGGCGAAATTAAATTTCAAATCCCCCTGCTATGCGTCCCCCTTCGTGGAAGGGGGGATATTAAATATGCGCGTAAAATGTTTTTAAGGCTTACTGACCACAAGGTCGCCCGTTCGCCGTCCGCGGAGGACAAGGGCCAGTTTTAAATAGCCCTGACTGTTTTTTCTTAACCAAGTCGATTTTACGAGTCAGCAAGATGGAATTCCGTTGCCCGTGCGGCGAGCACTTAGCACCAGGCTTGTGAGGCGGGGGAAAAAATATGGTCCCGCCTACCCGGTAGTTCTGATGCGCCCAACAGCATGATCGGTTGCCGTTCCGTTTCCTTGAACCCTGCATCGAGTAAAACTTCTTTCAGGTCCTGTCGCTGATGCATGACATCGATCCGGACAGGCCCGTTGTGGTCTTTGGTGACTTCGCGAATTATTTCCTGGGCCGTGAAACGGTTGAATGCAATCACGGGTCCGACCAGCATTTGTTCTCCCTGCAAAATTCCGAATCCGTAACCGAGTAAGGTGCCTCCACCTTTTTTGAGCATCACGGTTTTGGTAGTGGCCTGCTCTGCCCGGACGGTGAGCATGGCACTGCGGTCGTAACCGTGTACCTCGGTGTCCAGCCCAATCACCCGCTCCAGGTTTTCAGAATTAAAAGGATGAACATCTATCTTGGAGGAAAACCCGGAGTCGGGAACTTCAATATTGGGTCCGGCTTCAAGTTTCGATAACCGCTCCACCGTTCGAAACCCGAAATTCTGGTAATAACCTTCGACCGTTTTTCCAGAACAAAGCATAAGGGGACGTGATTCAGGATTTGATTCGTTGATGGCATGGCGCAGCAGGGAAGTGGCCAGACCCAGCCGCCGGTTTTCCTCTCGGACGATCAACATGCCGAGTGCCGTCATTGTTTTGCCAAAAGAAGTGAGCACCAGGGAACTGATCACTTTTCCCGATTCATTGCGGTGTCCAAAGGCATTGCCAGATTTAAGCAACGTATCCCAGTCGGCTGGCGTGTGTTCCCATCCCGCTTCACGGGACAACCCATAAAGGTCGTCGATATCATGGTGTGAAAGTTTATGGATCATTTTTTTGTACCGAAGCCGCGTTTGTTTTTAATTGGTTGCCTATATTCAATGATAAACTATTTACACAGAACATAGAAAGTTTCTGGATACACAAAAGACAACTCATTAGAAATATGCCAGACACACAAAACATTTTATTTCTTTGTACCGGTAATTCCTGCCGCAGTCAGATGGCAGAGGGGTTTACACGGGAATTGAAAGGCGATTTGTATACAGCTTATTCCGCAGGAGTCGACCCGCATGGCATGAATCCGCTGTCTTGCCGGGTGATGGAAGAGGCAGGTGTCGATATCAGTGGAGGGCGATCCAAACATGTGGATGAGCTAAAAGATATTGAATTCGATTATGTCGTCACCGTGTGTGGTCATGCGGATGAAACCTGCCCGC
Organism: Candidatus Nitronauta litoralis; assembly: GCA_015698285.1. Taxonomy (NCBI): domain Bacteria; kingdom Pseudomonadati; phylum Nitrospinota; class Nitrospinia; order Nitrospinales; family Nitrospinaceae; genus Candidatus Nitronauta; species Candidatus Nitronauta litoralis. Next base: position 1,211,972 of record CP048685.1, on the reverse strand, counting down.
GGTTCCCGGGAAACACAAAAGTAATCCATCGTGGATTCGATGATCCGCCGCGTCTGGCAAAAGGTGCAGAAACGGAAGAAGAGGCTTTGCAACATTACCGCCGGGTGCGTGATGAAATCAGACAGTGGGTAGAAACATTGCCGGAAGGATTGGAAAATGAGTGACCCAGTTACGTGGAGTCTAACGTTAAATTAATTGGAGATGTGTTCAAAATTGCTTTGAGCCCATACGGGTTAACAGGGAAAGCGCCTGGTGTTAAAGTGAGGCCAGGTGGCCGGGTCAAAAATAATTGATTAGTTGAGGTTCTAATATGCGAGCAAACGATTTGGGGATGAGGTTCATTGGTTTTTTCATAGCGATGCTAATGCTTGTGGGGAGCTCTTCTGTTATCGCCCATGAAGAAGGACCACTCACCGTTGCAGTGGTGGGGGACACCGGTGTGGGTGAACGCGCGTATCATCCTGGGTTCCTCGGGGTGCAGGATGCCATGCGTAAATCCCGACCGGATGTGCTTCTTCACCTTGGCGATTTTGTTTACCAGCCTGAAATGTTTCCAGACCACTGCCCACAAAAATATTTGCAGGAAATTCGAATGACGCTTGTGCGGCCTTATCCGGTTCGAATTTTTGTTGCCGGGGATAATGACCTGCCTCCCAAAAAGAGCAAACCGAAAGCGTCCGGTTGCTGGAATGGAATTGAGCCGATGGCGTCTCCCTTCGATACGATTCCAGCCGCGAAACCACAACCTCGCGACCTTGAAGGTGTTGTGCAATTGGGGCACGCGGTGTTCATCGTGGTCAACACCTTCCCCTGGGAAGATCCAACTCCATGGATGAAGCCGTTGGTTGACGAGGCCAAAAAGAATGGTAACTGGGTCATCGTTGCGTTGCACAATCCGCCAATCACCACCATCTGGTACAAGCCCTGGCGGGTTCAATGGCTGGATACATTGGCCGCACTTGGAGCGGATCTGGTTCTGGCGGGTAACGAACATTCCTACGAACGTTTTTCTCCAAAGGGAGAAGAGGATCCGTCACCGAAAGCGAGAACCGAGTACGTTCAAGGGAAAGGACCTGTGGTGGTTGTTTCAGGCGGCGGCGGAGCCAAGTTCAAACCTCCGGCAGATGTTCAGGGTGATGCCGAGCACACCGCTCCACCTGAATTGATGAAGCGATCCGAAGTGCGCGCCTTGATTCACCACTTTGTGCATCTTGAAATTGACGAACACGCTATCAAGGCCACAACGCACCGGGTCTGCCCCGGGCCTGACGCAAAGGGGAATCCGCGTTGGAAAGCGAAGAAGGATTTCTGGAAAGGCGTGCCACTGCCCTGCGATGGAGAACCCGCCGGCAGTAAGGTATTTGATCAGTTCAGTATTACAAAACCCACCATTGACTAAAAGCTGATCAATTTCCTTTTCTGAAATCTACAACCCGTTTTGTCGCGATAAGCCTGTATTGGCGATCCAAACAGGCCGCAACCATGCTATGATGATCCCGGCACGCCGAAATAACCACCTGTAAAAATTGGTTTTTTGATGGACATGAAGAGAGTTGTTTGGGCTTTAGGGAAAGGACCATTGAAGTGACGTCCCAGGATAAAAATGCCGTTGTGATTGAAGCGGTTAAGAAAGCCAGTGAGCAATGGAAAGCCGCGTTCAATTCAGGAGATGCGGCGGGTTGTGCCGCACAATATGAAAGCGATGCCATTATGGAGGCCCGGCCTTTCGGAACGTTTACCGGTACCTCTCAGATACAGGCTTTCTGGCAGAAAATTATTGATGAAGGTTTGACTGATGTTGAATATCTCGATCCTCAAATTGAAGTGAACGATTCCACAAGCGCGATATTGAAGTCAGGCTGGAAAATGAACAAAGCCAGCGGTGTCATTCATAAAGAGCTTTGGGTTTTGCAGGAAGATGGAACCGCAAAACTGCGTGAAGATGATTTTGAAGCGCAGGGTTAGAAGTTAATAGTTTTTAGAAATACTTTAAGTTGATTCCTTATGAATTAAATGACAAGAAATAATAGTTATGAAAAAAGACGAAGAATTAAAGTTTGAAGAAGACTTAAATTCGTTAATTCAAGATGATCCGAAGGATGATTGGGGCAAATCAAAAGTACCTCCTAAAAAGGGAAGGGATAGCGAAAAGTCGAAGCCCAATCCCAAGCCTTCCGCAGAACACGCTCACTCCGATAAACCTTCCAAAGTTGATTCCCTCCATCGTCAACATTACGTCAAAGCCCTCGCGGCCTTGATCACTCACCCAAAGACTGAAATCCCGCTTACCCTGGGTATCTATGGCCCATGGGGCAGCGGCAAGTCCTCTTTCATGTTGCAGCTCCGTGAAATGATTTCTCCAAAAATACAATGTGTCGAATTCAATCCCTGGCGTTATGATGACCCGTCGTCACTCTGGTTCGGGTTGATATCGCAAATTGCTTTGGCTTTGGACAGGCAATTTTCTTTTAAGGATCGAGTGCGGTTGCTGCTGATTAGCGAGCCCAGTGGGAATGCCGATATCCTGAAAAAAATGCGGACCCGGGCAATGGCGGGCGCTAAAAAAGTCCATAACTGGGTGACCGGTACGCTGGCATTTTTTGGCCTCACTCAACCGGACACTCTCACCGTTCCCCTGAATAAAATTGCTGAGTTGTCTGGTGTCACTGATGTTTTGAAATCGATGGGCTTGATCGAAGGAGCCATTACACCCGAGTCCTTGTTAATGGGATTGGGGGCTCTGACCCTTTTGTTTGCCTGGTCCTTTGTAAAACTCAAGCATATCTGGAAACATCCTTTTTTGAGTCAAGTGGAGGCCAATCGTATTTCAACCGGGACCGGGAAGGCTGAATTCAGGCAATTGACTTTTGATGAACTGGATCTGATCCGAAAAATGTTTAAAAAGGCCATACAGGATAAAAAGGAAAATCCCGCCAGAATAGCCATTTTCCTGGATGACCTCGATCGCTGTTCGCCTGACCGGGTGGTCGAAGTATTGGAGGCGGTGCATCTGTGTCTGGAGGGTCTGCCCTTTGTGACGGTTCTTGGGATGGATTCCCGTGTTGTGTCACATGCGGTTGCCAGTCGCTATGAATTCATGTTGGAAGATACGGCTACGGCAATAGAGAAGGAAGCCTATGGACAATATTTTTTGCAGAAAATTGTGCATATCCCCTTTCAGTTACCTCCACCCTGGGTCTATGGAAAATACATCAAACGTTTGATGGGAGCCAGTGCAACAGTTTCTCAACAAGATGGAAAGATTGACAATGAACATGAGCTGATCAACGTGAGGCAGGAAGATCTGCAGGAGAAAATGGCAATTGCCGAACAGGAAATGCAGGCATTAAATCCGCTGGTGATGGACCTCAAAGCCAGTCCGCGAAGCGTCAAATGTCTTATCAACCAGTATCGACTGGCAAAGGCCATTAATTCCCAGTTGGATGGAGACCGGAAGCTGGAGCCGGAAAGGTTATTTTACTGGCTCGTGTTGTTTCAAAACTGGCCCAAATGGGGAAGCGTTTTATTTGGTGAGGTGGAAAAGGATAACACTTTCCTGGATCAGATAGACCCAAAGAGCAACAAGTTAAAAGGCTACCCCTTGTCAATGGTTCAATTTGTTTATGCGAACCGGGCTCTGTTGGCAGAGGTTGTGGGGAGGACGGGAGGATTGGAGTTTGCACGCTGTTTTTCGTTTCTGGCACCAGAAGGTCCCTTCAGCGTGGCCCAGGCCCCCGGACCGGACAAGTAAACCGTTGAAAACTTTTGGCATTTCCCTTATTATAGGCGCAATAAATGGAGACCTTTAAGGCTCGAGAGCAGGGTCGTCCCTTGGATGATAAGGGTATACGGGGGTTGCCGACAAGAATTTGTTATATCCATGAGGGTTGCCTTGAGGGAGGCGGCTATTTTTTTAAATTGAGGAGAGCTATGAAACGGTATGTCTGGACACTCATATTCCTGATGTCGGCTGTGTCGACTTCCTGGGCAGGTGGCCCCGGAACGCATTGTACGGATCATTACGGTCGTGTTGTGGCTTGGGTTGAAAACCCCAACCAGTCCAAATTAGCGGTTGCCATTTACCGGTCCAATGGTGCGCCACAAATTCACTATAATAAAGATGCGGGAGAGAAGAGCGGACTGAGTGAAGATGCCAAAACTTTCCTTTACCACCGCGAGTGCGGCAGATTGGTTCTCGGACACAGGGTTCGTCCTGGGACAAATGTGCCAGCACACAATGATCAAGTTGACCAGGCAGATTGCTGGGCGGCAAACAAATTCTATTATGCTGGCGAGTTGGGTAAATTAAAGGCGGTCGAAGCTGAAATCAATGAGCTGGAACAAGCCAATTGGGTGAACATTGCGGGTCCGGTTCGCAAACTGGATTTGGAAAATACCTGTCGGTTTGTCAAACCCAACTGGCCCTAGTAAAAGGAAACAGGAAATTATTTAACGGCACCTTTTTGTACCGTAAAAAAATAGACCCGCTGTCGGTTAACCCCGACGGCGGTTTTTTTTTGCCGGTTGAATTATTTTTGGGTCGTAGCGTTCGAACAGTTAGCAATGCTTTCAACATCTCTTGCATCTACAAAAGGAAGGAATGTTCAAAAGGTGATCTAAAAGGCGGTAACCGTGAGTAGAATTAAAAATGAGTCCCATACCAGGTATTGTGGTCTTCAATCATAGTAAAAATTTCCTTGGGTTTTTATCAGCTTTGTATGCGATGACTTCTTCCAAGATATCTCTAATGAACCTTAATTTTCGCTCATCCGGTAGGTCACATACAGCATGCCGGTGTAGGCTTCGTAATCCTGAATGGTATTACTGAGGGCGATCGTTTCCCCGTTAGACGTTGGAAAAGAAGATGGTGAAATCAGGCCCTGCGCGTTGACGCTATCGAGTGCAAAATCATCGAATGAAAAGTTTTCATAGATCACCCGCATGCCCACCAACACTTCTCTTGAGATATTGAATTCGGCTGATCCACTTAATTGATGGAGGAGGGTTTTTACGGATGGCAAGTCGACTGGATTGGCCACGAAGGGATCAGGCCCTGCCATAAAACCAATATCTGAAATATTTTTTGAAATTGAGTAGTCCGCTTTCAGGTTGACCCTGTTGTTGAAGATCAACCATTCACCACCTGCCCCCGCCGTATAAGAGTTGTCGTCCAGCATTACACTATAATTCCGGTTAGGGTCGTTGATGGAACCGGGTGTAATAAAATTATGAGCCCGCCCCATCTGATCTATTTTATTGGTGTCATAAGAAAAGAAGAATGAATAAGAGAGAGTCGGAAAAGGATTGTGTGTGAGGTCTATCGTGGCGCTCTGGGCCTGGACCTCTTGCAGACCAATGAATTGCTCAGGAAACTTCTGTTGAATCCAGTTGTGTGAAACTCCTATCGTAAGATTTTCAACTGGAAAAAAATTCAAACTTAACATGGATTGAAGTTGATTGTTTTCGGCTATGTCCTTCTTCCTGAAATCGGCGGGTGCAGCCAAAAGGGGGCTTGTCGGGCTTCCCAAAAATTGCGGCGTGTTTCTTAGAGCCCGGACGTTCTCAAAGTTATAGCCATCCGTGTCTGTGCGTGCATATGAAAGGCTTGCAGTTACCGACATCCAGTTCAGTTCATTTGAAGAGATTCCCAGGGAGAATTTATTTTCAATGGATTCGTCAATCGCGCGAAAGTCCCTGTCTTTATGAAGAACCTGAAAGCCTGTCTTGAGAATGGTGGCGTCCCAAAGCTGAAAACTTAGATCAAGATTGCCCTGGTTCTGGGAGTATTGAACCGGGAGATTGAAAACAGATTGATCTCCTGAAACAGGCTGTTGTGGCCCTGTGTCATTGACAACAGGTTGAAACAGGGAAATGGGTGTCTGATTATCGGTACTGAAATGGCGGAACTTAGCAGCTAGTTTGAGTTTGGGTGTCAGGGAAGTGGTTGCCTTTAGTTTAATCATCAAATTGCTGATCGCTGCATCTGCTGATTGTCGCGGCAACAAACCGCGGCTACTGTCCACAGCGTAAGGCATCAGCATATCATCCTGAAATGCCATACCGTATTCTGCCGTTGCAGTCAGGCGGGTTGAAGGGGTCGGATTCCACCCACTGGCGAGCCTTATCTGATGAAATTGATTATCCGGTTCCAGGGAAATCCTGCCTTGGGCCGGTAGGGGGCCTACTGACAAAGGGCTTGCATTGTCGAAAAATGGAATCAGGCCGGCGAAAGGGGAATCAAAAACAAGGGAATCCTGCCGGTTGTCAAAGAAAGAACCAAAGTATTGAAAACTGAAATTTGCGTTTTCTATTTTTTTTGAAAAGGTAGCGCGAACTTCATTGGTATGAAAGTCGATAGGAGCCGGGAGAATGATCGCCATGGGATTGGCCGGAGAATTTCCGATCACACCGCCAAGCGAACGAATCCCATTTTTTTCAATCCGGTTAAATTTAATATCGAATTGATAAGCCCCTAGTTGTTTAACCATACCCAAAGTTGCTTCATTTCGCGAATCCACTTTCAGTTCAACGGGATTGCCAGTTGGAAGGGGGGTATTGGTAAATGAAACCATTTTCGGGAAACTGGAGGGTAAAGACAGGCGGGAGCTCCCAGTTCCCTGGTAGGGTGTCAGGTTTTCACTGAACAATAGATGGGGTGATTGATCCCATTCACCGAAAAACTGATAGCTGTTGGTTTTACCATAGTCGAAGGATATGTTGCGGTTTTCCAGACCCAGGTTATCGGCGTAGATATCCAAAAACCGGTTTTCTTTAAAATGGTGCAATTCGCCTTCTACCAGTGCGTATCCGCCGGTTCCCTCTATTCCCGAGTATTCCCCGAACTTAAAGGAAGGCCTGCTAAGGGAGACTCCCGCCCCACCCAAAGTCAATTGACCATTCCAGCCTTCGTGAATCCATTTGTTTTCATCTTTGGAATTTGGAATACCACCGACAATATCAAAGACTGGTAGATCCTCTTGGGCCCAAACACTCGAAGCCATCATTGATGACATTACCATGAGTGTGAGGAGAAATCGTGTCATCGTTGCAGTTTGGATCCTGCAGGGTGGTTGGAGCCGTGAATATTACTGTGGCAGTTAACGCAGGACTTTCCACCTAGACGGGAGGAGGCACCGAGTTTTTTATTGTCGTAAATGTCGCCTGGGTGAAAGGCCTGCAGATGACATTGTTGGCATAAGAAAGGCATTTTGTGTTTTAAAAGGGGCCGAAAATTTGACCCATGGGGGTCATGGCAATTACTGCAATTTTCACGGACTGGAATGTGTTCAAAAATAAAGGGCCCGCGTTTTTCCTGATGGCAGGTGAAGCAGGTCAGATTGACCGAACTTTGGTTGAGGAGGGCCGGGCCATCTCCCCCATGCGGGTTGTGGCACGAACTGCAATTTAATTTTCCCTGCCGGAGAGGCATGTGGGATGTCCGCATCATTTTGGAACGCTTGTCGCGATGGCATTGGAAACAGACCTTTTTAGAATCTTTGTTGCGTAGTAGATTTTTTCGGGAGCGCCGTTTGCTGATGTAATGGCACTTGTCGCAGGCGAGCCCTGTCATTTCATGCGAACTGCCCTGCCAGAACATCGTTCTATTTTGCGATTCATGACATTGCAGGCAGACTTTATTTTTTTTAAAAGGAGACGGGTTTTTAAATGAAAATAGAAAATGTGGCTTACGTTTTCTTGAGCTGGGGGATTTTCTTTTTCCTGATAGTTTAATCTTCAGGTGTTGACCCAGGGGGCCGTGGCAGTTCTCGCAGATACTTCCCAGTTTTCCGGGTTGTTTATTTTGAAAAGCTCTGGCGTGCGATGTTTTGCCAAATGCCCGGATATACTTTTCATGGCATAACAAACATTCTGTTTCATCCTGAGGATTTCCCGAATTCGCAATAAAGGGAAGACCTTTGAGGCTGGGTTGTAAGGTGCCCCAATCAAAATTTGTCGCAAGTGATTCGGAAGAAAACAGGAAAGAGGAACCTAGACAAGATAACGTCGCGAATAAAAAAGAGAGTAGCCTTTTTAACATAGGAATCAGGTCCACCCCTGAAAAGAGAACTTCATAGCCTCAACAAATTAATTCATACCCTCTTGAATTAATTGACGGTAACCAGAATCCGGTCTGATATTGCGGGTTTATAGGGAACGTGGTCTCCGTACGAGAAAAGGGCAATAATAACATGCTTTCCCGGCTCCATATTTAAACTGACACAATGTTCCCCTTTCGAAAGATGGATGGCTTCCTTCCTCCGAAGGGGACGAGTCAAATCTTTGGGCAATGAACTGAATAGAATGTGGTGGTGTCCTCTTCCCTCATAAGGGTCACCGTCGGAGGGCTCGACAATTAATCCCAAAGCCTCCATACAAACCTTGAAGGGATTGGTGACAGTGGAATTATTTTCGGGTTCGGTGATGATAACCTTTTTCTCATTAGCATAGGCCCGGGAAGGCGAGGTAATCGCCAGAAGACCTCCCATAAACGGGATCAAAAGAAACTGGTGAATAAGAAATTTGTCCATGCGAGAAAAAGGGAAAATGCCCAAAATGGCCTTGATTAAGTCGCAATTAGGCCTATTATTAATAGCACAGGAATTTTTGTAAACAAATAATCAAATTCAGCAAAAAAGCTCAGCTCAGCCATCCCTCCGGTCTCCAAACCGTTATTGAAGAAGCGAAATTTCGCATTATTAATAAATCGTAATGCATTGAGTTTAAGGTTTAATGTTGAAAAATAAAGTCAAATTTTCGGGTTTTTTATCGGACCTGCCGATTAAAACTAAAATCCTGCTGAGCATCCTATCCGTCTTGTTTTTGGTGATGATCACATTCATTACCTTGACACTGGATAGCAACAGGAAACTGGTTCTTCAGGTTTCCAAGTCGGAAATTATAAACTTTACTCATTTATCGGCAGAGGCTCTGGGATATGGTTTGAGTAATCTCAACCTGGAATATATCCGCAATATCATTAATCGGATGAAGAATGAGCCCAGGTTATCCTCCCTTTTGATTTTAGATAACCAATCCAATGTCATAGCTGGGTTGAATCAAGAGGGATTGCAAAATATTTCTGTAAAAGAGCTTTTGAACCAGAAGGAGCCATTGGTTAAGAACGAGGAAATTTGTTGGGCAGTTCCAATAAAAGGATATGACCCTGAAACATTAAAGGAAAAGATACTTGGAAGTTTCGTTGTCGAGTTTTCCTTAAAGTCGATTTATGAAAGGATATTAAACGAACAGATTCGTTTTTTTCTCATCGCTGCCGGTGTCATGTTATTTGGGATTGCAGTTTCGATTCTTTTAGCGCGTCAAATATCAAACCCCATCGCACAACTCGTAAAAATTTCACGACAGGTTGGAGAAACTGGTGATTACCAGTTGCGGGCAGAGAAAAAAACGGGCGGGGAAATGGGAATGTTAGTGGATCATTACAATAAAATGCTTTCACAAATCGAAAAACAGAATATATCCATTTTGAATTCCAAGGAAAGCCTTGCTATCAAAGTACGTGAGCGAACCCAGGACCTTGAAAAAGCGAAGGAGGTTGCCGAAAACGCAAATCGGGCTAAAACCGATTTTCTATCAAGGATGAGTCACGAGTTGCGAACTCCACTCAATGCCATACTTGGATTCAGTCAATTGTTAAAAATGAGAGGGTGGAATGTCCAGACGGATATCCGCGAGCAAAATGAAAAATCAATTGACCACATTTTTGCTGCAGGGAATCATCTTCATTCACTGATCAACGAAGTGCTGACATTATCCCAGATAGAATCGGGTGGGTGTATCTTGAATCTCGAGCCTGTGGATATGGTGCTCTTGGCACACGAGACAGAGACCATGCTTCAGCCAATGGCACAAAAGTACAATGTCACACTTGATTGTGGAAACCTCCCTCATAATCACCTTGTCATAAAGGCAGACCCAAAGCGCATTCGCCAGGTATTGAACAATCTGATTTCGAATGCCATTAAATTCAACCGTCCAAGTGGCAAAGTCGAAATCAGAATTAAAACTGACGAAGAGAATCAATTGACCCTGATAGTTCGCGACACCGGAATGGGGGTTCCTGGAGATAAGGCTGAAACAATATTTGAGCCTTTTGAACGCCTTGATTGGGAATTCAGCAAGATAGAAGGAATGGGTATAGGGCTTTCCATTTCAAAAAACCTGATCGAAGCCATGGGAGGCAGGATAGGTTTTGAAAGCGAAGTGGGCATCGGAACAACCTTCTACTTCACTATGCCACTTTACTTCGGAGAGACCTCTGATAAGGAAACCTCAGCTTATTAAGCCAATATGACGATGGTGAGCAGGCTCCCTCCCCTGTTTTCCCTGTTGGTTAATCGAACATTTGGCCCTGCTCATCGGCGAAGGCTTAGACAATGGCTATATATTCGCCTGGGCGCATGCGAGGATGGCAGTTGGAACACGGTAAGGGGAACAACTCACATAGTCGAGACCGGCCTGGTGAAAAAATTCAATCGAAGCCGGGTCGCCACCATGCTCACCACAAATACCTAACGATAAATTTTCTTTAACACCTCGGCCTTTCTCAATCGCCATCTGAACTAAAAATCCGACACCCTCCTTGTCTACACTGACAAAAGGATCCTGCGACAACACATCCTGGTTCATATATTCTGGCAGAAAACTACCTGCATCGTCCCGGCTGAGACCAAAGGCCGTTTGAGTCAGATCATTTGTTCCAAATGAAAAGAAATCTGCCTCCTGTGCAATTTTATCGGCAGTGATAGCCGCGCGCGGGAGTTCAATCATAGTGCCAACTTTGTAGTTAACTTTCACTCCAGTTTTTTCTATAACTGACAGGGCGACTTCATCGACATGTTGTCGCATCAGGATGAACTCGGAAACAGTACTCACCAACGGAATCATGATTTCAGGAAATACCTTTAACTTCTTTTTAGTAAGCTTGCAGGCAGCTTCCATTATGGCCTGTACCTGCATTCTGTATATGCTTGGGTAAACAATTCCGAGACGACACCCGCGCAGCCCAAGCATTGGGTTCAGCTCCTTCATGGCATCAATTTTCTTGGTCAGCTTGGAAGGGGAGATTTTCATTGCCTTTGCCAGAATTTTGATTTCCGCCGGGACACTGGGTACAAATTCGTGGAGGGGCGGGTCAAGCAGACGTATGGTGACTGGCCGGCCTTCCATGGCCCGAAAAATTTCTGTGAAGTCTCTGCGCTGGATGGGTTCCAGTTTTTTCAATGCTTCGTCCCGCTCTTTTTCAGTTTCGGACAGAATCATTTTTCGGACCCAAAGAATACGGTCTTCATCAAAAAACATATGCTCCGTTCGACAAAGACCGATCCCTTCAGCCCCGAATTCACGCGCTACAAGAGCATCATGAGGTGTATCCGCATTGGCGCGAACCTTTAGTTTACGCATTTTGCCAACCCAGGTCATGAGTGATGCAAAAGACCCTGTCAGCTGGGGCTGTACCAGATCGACCTTTCCATTAAATACTTTCCCCGTGGTTCCGTCCAGGGTGATCGGGTCTCCCCCCCGCAATTTAGTTCCATTAAGGATCGCTTGTTTCTTTTTGATATCGACGGCGAGGTCTCCACAACCTGAGACGCAGGGTTTGCCCATAGCGCGGGCTACAACCGCCGCATGCGAAGTCATTCCGCCCTTGGCGGTCAATATAGCCTGAGCGACACTCATTCCATGGATATCTTCCGGGGAGGTTTCCATACGAACCAGGATGACTTTTTCTTTTTTTTCGGCCAATGCCAATGCATGTTCCGGGGTAAATACTATTTTGCCCACGGCCGCACCGGGTGAAGCACCCAGGCCCTGACCCAGTAATTCCGCTTTCGATTTGGGATTTATCATCGGGTGAAAAATCTGATCGATCTGATTGGCTGGAACCCGTGCTACCGCTTCCTGTTTACTTATGAGTCCTTCATTGACCATGTCCACCGCAACTTTGATTGCGGCTGCTGCGGTACGTTTTCCCGATCGGGTTTGTAGCAGGAACAACTGGTTGTCCTGGATTGTAAACTCGATGTCCTGCATGTCGTGGTAATGTTTTTCCAGAGTCTGGCAAACTTCATTAAGCGTTTTATAGCTTTCCGGCATGTCCTCTTCCAGCTTGGAGATCGGGTTCGGGGTGCGTATGCCAGCGACCACATCCTCGCCCTGTGCATTGACCATATATTCCCCGAAAAACTTCTTTTCTCCTGTCGCGGGATTACGAGTGAACGCCACACCGGTGGCCGAGGTATTGCCCATGTTTCCGAACACCATGGACTGTACATTGACACCAGTTCCCCATTCCGGAGGAATACTATTTAGTTTCCTGTAAGTTTTGGCCCGGGGAGTGTTCCAGGAATTAAATACAGCTTTAATAGCCAGCCTTAATTGATCTTTGGGATCTGTTGGAAATTCCTTACCTGTGTTTTTCTTAACAGCATTTTTAAACTGTTTAATAATGGATTTCAGGTCTTTGGTCGAAAGGTCAACATCATGCTCGATATCGCGCTTGTTCTTTATTTTTTGAATGATGTTTTCAAATACCTCTCCGGATATACCCTGTACCACGTTGCCGAACATGGCAATGAACCGACGGTAACAATCAAAGGCAAACCTTTCATTTTCAGTTTTGAGGGCCAGCCCATGAACTGCCTTGTCGTTCAGACCCAGGTTCAGTACGGTATCCATCATGCCCGGCATGGAAGCGGGGGCACCGGAACGGACAGATACCAAAAGCGGGTCTGAAGCTCCACCCAATTCTTTACCCATGATTTTTTCCAAGGTATCGAGATTGGCCATCACTTCGTCCCAGAGTGATGGAGGAAATTTATCCCCTCCATTAAAGTAAGCCGTGCAGGCCCGGGTACTGATGGTAAATCCCGGGGGTACATTGATATTCAGGGAAGCCATCTCGGCAAGGTTGGCTCCTTTGCCACCGAGCAGGTCACGCATATCCGCCCGGCCTTCGGTTTTATCGCCGCCAAAAAAATAAATGTATTTGGGTGTTTTGGTCATGGAGGAAAAAGACAAAGGTTGGTAATTCAGAATTCGGGAAAACAAAACAGGTGTGTTTCCCTTGCAAGGCCCAATTTAGCGGATGCGTAGAGGAGTTTTCAACCTTTTTTGATGACGATTTTGGAAAAGTCTGCAATTTGTGAAAACAATCCCGCGATTACGGATAACAAAGCTTTGCGATTGTGCTTCACTTTCTCGTCGTCGACATTGACCATGACATCATCAAAGAAGGCATCCACTTCTGGCCTGATTTCGACGATTCGGGCCAGGGCCCCGGAAAAATCCCGCTTGGAAAACAGGTTGACCACATCTTCTTCAATAGAACGTACCTTATCCAGCAAATTATTCTCAGCAGATTTTTCAAACAAACTCGAATCCAGGCCCGAATAGGTTTTCCCTTCCAGTATATTCACCACTCTACGAAACGCTCCCGCCAGTGAATCAAAATAATCCTTTTTCTTTAATTCTGATAAAGCTGCGGTCTTGGCCTGGAGAATTTTAAATGAATCCTGGTTTCCGGAGGCCAATACAGCATCAATGACATCATATTCATAGCCCTCATTGGACAACATTGTCTTCAGGCGCTGGTGGAAAAGGTCGAGTACATGCTGGCGGATTTCCTCATGTCCCAATTTTGCCCTGTCGCCTAATTGGGCGATGCCCGCTTCCGTAAGGCAGTCCAGGGTTACCGGGATATTTTTCTCAATCAGGATCTGGATAATCCCCATTGCGTGGCGACGCAGGGCGTAAGGGTCTTCTGAGCCTGTGGGGATCAGTCCAACACCGATGCAGGCGACAATGGTATCCAGTTTATCCACCAACGCAACAAAAGCCCCAAGCTCTGTCGAGGGAACACCGTCTCCAGCGAATGCCGGCTTGTAATGCTCTTTGATGGCAGTCGCGATCGGCTCTCCCTCATCTTTCAGGGCGTAATAGCCACCGATGATGCCCTGCAGTTCCGGAAATTCAAAAACCATCTGGGTATTGAGGTCGGCTTTGCAGAGTCGAATAGCGCGTTTGGCTACTTCGATAAAACCGACATCTGTTCCACTTGTGAACTCTTTTAAACGTTCCATGAGGCCCACAGATCGCTCGACTTTTTCATACAGGGTTCCGAGATCTTTCTGGAATACCACCCCTTTTAAGGCTTCTGTGAAGTCCGACAGGCGCTTTTTCTGATCTTCTTCATAAAAGAAGCGGGCATCTTCAAGCCGGGCTTTCAACACCCGCTGATTTCCGGGAATAATAGAGGATCCTTCTACAACAGGCATATTGCTCACAGTCACAAAATAGGGAAGCAGCTTTGTTTCGGTTTCCCAGATCGGAAAATACTTCTGGTGATATTTCATTGTGATTTCAAGTAGCTCGACGGGGAGTTCAAGATACCGGGCATCGTACTGCCCTCGGAGGGGTATGGGTAATTCCACAAGGTGCGCTACGGTTTGTAATAGCTCCAAGTCTTCCTTTATAAATCCGCCAACCTCCTCTGCCAAAGCCTTTAATTGTTTCTGGATGACCTGTTTGCGCTCTTCAGGATCAACGCTGACGGAATGTTTTGAAAGCTGGTCCCGATAGTCTTCAAAGTTTTCAACGGTCAGGGAATCCGGGTTCAGGAATCGATGGCCCCGGGTTGTATTACCGGCCTGGACGCCTTCAACTTCAAAAGAGAGTGGCTCCCCTTCAAGCACAGCAACAATCCAGTGAAGGGGCCGGACAAATGCCTGGCGATTACTTCCCCAGCGCATTTTTTTGGGGAAAGGAATACCGTGGATCCAGTCGGGCAGATATTCATCGAGAAGATCTTTTGTTGGGCGTCCGGTCTTTTCAATCCGGGCACACAGAACTTTTCCCTTTGGAGTGTCTTCCTGGCTCAATTCGGAAACATCCAGACCCTTGCCTCGGGCAAACCCCAGTGCCGCCTTGGTCGGGTTTCCTTCTGCATCGTAAGCTGCTTTGACATTGGGGCCTTTGTGGACTTCCACAACATCGTCCTGCATGGGATTGAGATCTGATATACACAAAGTCAGGCGGCGGGGAGTGCCACAGGTCACGGGTTTTCCTGCCTTGATGTGGTTTTTTTGAAGCCAGCCAGAAAGGTTTTCCGCCATTGAGGCCAGGGCCGGAGCAATGTAACCCGCCGGTATTTCTTCTGTTCCGATTTCAATTAGAAGTTCAGCCATCAGTTATTCCAGGGATTAAGGAAAAGCCTCGGTCGGCGTGGGGTCAAAGGCCGGAAATGTTTTGAAGTAAAAGGTTTCCGCCCGGTTACAGGATGCAAGCTGTTTATCAAACCCGCCCAAAAATGTCAATTCTACCCTATTCCTTTGACTTATATGGCAAAACTTTCTGAGTTCGGAGTAGGGTCCATCAAGGCTAGCTTGAGGAATGATTTACAAAAATGGGCAAAACCTTATGCCCATCCCCAAAAAGGGCTTCATTTTTACAGGTTTAGCCTTATCCTGAATATCTGGTACTCCATCCGCGATTGGCTGTTTAAAACAAAGGGGAAAGCTTGTGTCCATGATATTGGGCCTGATGATTCTTGTGATTGGCGGGATCGGCCTCATATTCATTTTTAAAAAGCCTGAAAATGAGGACAGTGGGGTGCTATCTGAAAAAGAAGAAGGTGGGGAAACCCAGTCTCGTTTTGTAAAATCTCCGTCGGAGTCTAATTCAAAGCCCAGGTCTGGTAATTCCAGGCTCGCCTCAATTGCCAGGAAAATAGAAAACGTACGGAAAGAAAAGGGCGATTCCAAACTCAAATCGCTGGCTCAACATCAGGTCGATGCTCCTCCCGAAGATTTTTTTGGTCGAAAGACTGAAATAGTGAATATCGTAGGCAGGTTCAAGGATGGAAAGCATTTCAACGCATTCCATGGACCGCGTGGGATAGGAAAAACAGCAACCATCTTGAAGGTGGTTGATAAAATCACGCCAATTTTTCCCGAAGCCCAGATTTATTTTAACTTTGATTTGGCTGATAACCCGGACACGGCAACCAGCGAGGCCATGGCCCACGTGATCAATTCCCTGTCGCCCGGCTCCAAGACACCATCCAACTTCGAAGGGTTGGTTGCCCAGTATCGAAAACTGTTACACGGAAAAAAAATCCTGCTGTTTTTCGATAATGTTCGAACCTCAGCGGAAGTTTTGAAACTCATGCCACCCTCCAAAAGCGTTGGCTTGATCCTCACTTCTGAAGAAAAATTAAAAATCGAAAATATGGACTGGGAAAAACTGGAGCCGCTTTCCGAACAGAATTTAAAAGACCTGTTAAATCTTTGGGCAAGCCGGATTGGGTTTTGGGGGGCGGAGATCGGTCGTTACGCTGCTTACAACCCGCTGGCTGCCAGTCTTTGCGGTCGTTTCCTGAATGAATTCGACTCTTTCGACCCGGAGAAGTTCGCTAAAAAACTGCGCGATATTTTTAAAGAGGTTGAGAAAACTGCACCCAACAGAAATCAGGCAGGAATTGAAACTGTATTGACGATCCTTTTTCTGATTATCCCGGACTCGGTTAAATTAATATTGTCAAAATTAATGCAATTCCGCGGTAGCTTCTATGGTGATGCGGAAGCCTTTATTTGTGAAGACAAAGAAAACATAAAACTGGAAATGCTGGTGCGGCTCGGTTTTGTAGAGTTTAACGAGCACACCGACCGGTACCAGATCCCGCCTACTATTCAACGCTGGCTGGTAACCAAGCTCAATAAAGTTAACCCGGGACAAACTGACCTGAGGCGTGCCACTTTTTATATGACCCGCATGCAAATGTTAAACGACCTGTTTAACTCAACCCTGGCTTCCAAAAAGGATCAGGCCTTGCAATTGTTTGATCTGGATTGGAAAAATTTCCAGGCGGGTCAGGCGTGGGCTCAGGCCAATTGCCTGAAGGACAACGAAATCGCGCGTATTTGCCAGGGATTTGCCGAATTGGGTTATCCCTTGCTGCAACTTCGCCAGTCTGCCCAGAACCGATTGCCCTGGCTGGAAGGCGGATTACTGGCCGCCAAAAATCTCCAGGATGAAGAAGGGGAGTTGAACTGTCTGCTGTTTCTGGGGCAAGAATACAACAGCGTCAAGAATTGGAAAAAGGCAATCGAATCTCTGGAAAAATCCCTCGCGCTTTCACAGAAACAGGAAAATCCCAAAGTGGAACTGGATGTTTTGCATGGACTGGGTGTGGCTTTCCTGGGTCAGAAAAACTGGAACAAGGCGCTCGAACATTTTCAGAATGAGGTCAAAGCTGCCGACACCATTGGAGAACATTCAGCCATCCTTCGAGCCCAGGAAGAAATTGCCAATACTCACCTCCTGGCAAAAGATCCCGGCAAGGCCATGGAGTGGCTGAAAATGGCATTGGAAACGGCCCGGAATATGAATGACTCCAATTCCCAGACCCGTTTGCTTTCCGCATTGGGGCAGGCGCAATTGCAGTCCGGCGATTCACAAACCGCTATCGAAACCCTGCAGGATGCTTTGAAAAGCCAGGTTAAATCCGAAGACGCCAAATCCATTGCCGGGCTGCATCATAATCTGGGCGATGCGTTCCTCTTTACCGATGAACCCGCCAAGGCCGCATCCAGTTATCAGAGTGCTTCAACGCTGTACCAAAAAATCCGCGATTCTTTAGGGCATGCTCTTTCAATGGGCCTGCATGGGGCCTGCCTGATGCTGGCTGGAGATCCGGAGCAGGGAATAAAATTAGCCAACAGTTCCCGGTCTATTCTCCGCAAGATCAAGGCTACCGGTGAGGAACTCAGAATCCTCGGTTTAATGGGAGATGCATTTCTTAAAGCAGGAAATTGGGAAGAGGCTTTGAAGGCAGGGCAAAACAAGCGTCTGCTTGCACAAAAAACCAAAAATACTGATGGCGAAGCGCAGGCTCTTCAAACCATGGGAGAGGCCATGGTGGGGAAAAAACAACCGGAAGAAGCATTGCCCCTGTTTAAAAATGCGGTCCAGTTATTCGGCACAAGACAGCCTGAAAAAGTCAAAATAATTAAAGATAAAATACGGGCCCTCGAGAAAACTCCTGCCAGCAGTTCCTAGTTTTAAAATAGACCAGCCCCAAAACGCGCAGGTGGATTATCGCTTCGTATTGAAATGTCTGTAGAAAATAATTTTTGATCAATACAGACTTTCGTTTGTTCAAAACGTCCATTACAATCTTTGCAGAAGCAGTCAGTAAAAGCTTTCGCTGTTCGCGGAATCTTCCAAACGTCTATTAACCTTTTAATAAAAGTAATGCCATGTCCGTGACTATTTATCACAATCCGAAATGCAGCAAATCGCGCCAGACCCTGGAATTGCTGGGCGATCAGAACATCACACCGACCATCATTGAATACCTGAAAGAACCGCCATCGGCGGAAAAGCTGAAGGAAATACTGGGTCAGCTGGGGTTGGCACCAAGGGATTTGATGCGCAAGAAAGAGGATGAATATAAAGAACTCGGTCTCGACAATCCATCCTTATCAGAGGATGAATTGATCTCGATGATGGTCCAGCACCCGAAATTAATCGAACGCCCGATTGTAATCGCCAACGGCAAAGCCGCGCTGGGCCGCCCCCCGGAGCAGGTGTTGGATATCCTTTAATAGGATGTTAAATTTTGTTCCGGCGGCTTTTCAGGTGGTAGAATAAAATTATGAAATTCACCATTCCATTCATGGCACTAATGCTTTTTACATCCCCTGCCTGGGCAGGTGAAGTTGTGTCTGCTGATGCGTCTGCAAAGCAAGCGCCGCCATCGACTCTGTTCATGAGTCTGCAGGAAGTTGAGAAGATGCAGGCGCGGGAAAAAGCTGAAGAGGCACAAACCCAGTCATCCCGGCAGGGCGGACTCCCCCCGGCCCCCCCACCTCTTCCGGAACGGAAAGCCGGCTGGCCGGAAAAACTGGTGTCGGGTATTGTCAAAGGCGCCGCACATCAGGAAAGCCTCAACAATCCGATAAGCGACCAACTCCCCAAGCCGGAACCGGTGAATAAAAACGCCTTTTCTAAATAAAAATTTTCGTTCTTTATTTACATTCCAAAAATTATTCCATTGTTGGGTATTTGGCCTGCCCCCCCCCTTGGAAAGAAGGTCTTTGCATAGGTCTAAAATAAAAGCAGATTAGTCTGATAGGAATGGTGGCCAAAAGCCCGTCATCGCGAGCGACCAGAGGGAGCGTGGCCAAGGTATTTTTCCTAAGCTTTCGTGCCCCGAAGGGGTAGATCCAGAGATCTGGATTGCTTCGTCGCTATCGCTCCTCGCAATGACGCACATTTTGTCCAACAAATTCAACTTATGCAAAGTCCTGCTTCGTAGAAGGGGAATACCGCGTCAAAAGAAAAAGCGGATGCGGTGTCTGCCTGTTCCACCACACCCGCCTCATCCATTGTTGGCAACCAATGGAAATCTCTGTTGCCCTTCCTGGTTTTGCGTTGCCCGTCCGGCGAGGACTAGACGGAGAACATGCTCTCCACGAAAAATAATGCAAGCGAGCGGGAAAATTCCCATCGCAAGCAACTTAGATTCTCGTTGCCCGTCCGGCGAGGACTAGGCGGAGAACATGCTCTCCACGAACAATAATGCAAGCGAGCGGGAAAATTCCCATCGCAAGCAACTTAGATTCTCGTTGCCCGTCCGGCGAGGACTAGGCGGAGAACATGCTCTCCACGAACAATAATGCAAGCGAGCGGGAAAATTCCCATCGCAAGCAACTTAGATTCTCGTTGCCCGTCCGGCGAGGACTAGGCGGAGAACATGCTCTCCACGAACAATAATGCAAGCGAGCGGGAAAATTCCCATCGCAAGCAACTTAGATTCTCGTTGCCCGTCCGGCGAGGCCTAGGCGGCGGGGAACATGATCTTCGTGAACTCGTCGCGCAGTTCCTTCTGCGCCTTGCCTTGCGCCAGAATCGATTCCCAATGGGTCCCCATCGCTTTCACAATGGCGTCCGATTTCTGGTCAATCTTGCTGCCCCACTGAGCCTTGATTTTTTCCTTCAGACTTTCAACGTGCACTTCCTTCATCGCCTGGAAGAACGCCTTGTTGCCCATCTGTATGGTGCTTTCTACCGGGCAACAGGCTTCGCCCAGGGATTTTTCAACCTGGCAGCATTCTTCATTGGTGGCGCAGGTGTTGGTGTCGGTACAATCAGTCATTTCAGTTCTCCTTATGGTTAGTCATTAAATTCAGAAAAACGTCAGAAGATGTTTCTCTGGTAAATAAGAAAAGCTTTGCTTAGGTCTAAAACCAATGGAAAAGAGAGATTTTCTCTTTTGCAGCGATCTAGGACCTGTCATCGCGAGCGACTAAAAGGAGCGTGGCCAAGATATTTTTCCTTAGCTTTCGTGCCCCGCAGGGGTAGATCCAGAGCGTAGCCCGGCTGGATTGCTTCATTTCATTCGCAATGACGTAGTACTAAAACTAAATTATTTAAAAGAACAAAGCCCTCACCTAAAATGCGTCCCTCCAGGTTTTTCTAATTTCAATATCCCCCTTTCAAGAAACGCTGTTCGCGTTCTTGAATAAAAAAGGAGGGGTATGGGGGAGGTGCTCACCGCACGGTAAACGGGAAACACTTGGCAATGCGCTCTTGAAACTTTTGGAGCACAAAATGGTTGAGCTATTTGGCCCCACCGCCAAGTGGGACCCCTCCCGCACCCTCCCCTTACAAGGAGACCTTTTGCATAACTCTAAAACCAAAGGCAAAGGCGAGATTCTTCGCTTCGCTCAGAATGACAGTTCTTTGATTTAATATGTCACATTCAAGAGCGCTAATAGCGGTTCTTGAACCTGTCGAAGTGCGGCCTCCTTTTTTAGAAACCAACCAGTTGGTATGTTTTCCGGCCTAAAAAAAATCATTTACCGTACAGGGTTTTCAGGTAATTCCGGTACTGTTTAAGACTGCGTTCCATCACGCTGTTGTCCTTTTTCGCCTTGCTCACCAGCATGGACCCCTGAACGGTCGCCAGGAAATATTCGGAGAGCTCCTTCGGTTTGAATTTGGCCTTGGGTGCGTATTTCGTTTTCGCCGCAGACAGATCCTTTTCCAGGCTGGCGATTTGCGCGTCGAACAGCCGTTCGCAGATCTTGCGGATGGCCGGATGCGTTTGCGAGAGCTCCTGCGAGAACATGCCCACCAGGCAGCCGTTGATTTCCTTTTTTCTGGTGAGCTTGATCGCCGCGTCGACCACGTTGTAGACACGCTTGAGCGGGTCGGTTTCATTTTCCGGCAAAGCGCAGCACAACGCATCGTTAGTGCATTGGGCGAAATCGGTCAAAGCTTCCCGCCCCATCGCTTCCTTATCCTTGAAGTAATGGAAGAAGCTGCCCTTGGTGACCCCCGCCGCCTGGCAGAT
This sequence comes from Candidatus Nitronauta litoralis, assembly GCA_015698285.1. Classification (NCBI taxonomy): domain Bacteria; kingdom Pseudomonadati; phylum Nitrospinota; class Nitrospinia; order Nitrospinales; family Nitrospinaceae; genus Candidatus Nitronauta; species Candidatus Nitronauta litoralis. The sequence continues at coordinate 1,190,596 of CP048685.1, read as the reverse complement.
ATCGTCCACCGTGGTGGCGACGAAGCCCTTTTCCAGCATGAGGCACTGCGCCGCACAGAGAATTTGTTCTTTCTTGCTCATAATCATTTATCCAAAAAAAACCGACCAGTCGGTATGTTAGCAACTGAAGCTAAACTTGTCAACAACAGAAAGTGCTTGTAAGGGGCATTTTGAAGAATTGGCCAGGGGAGAGTCGTTTAACCCTTTAATAAGAGAATACCGATCGGGAATAGATAATCCAGGAAAGAAGGAAATAAGAGCGAGCTATTTAGTAGGGAGATGAATTGGCGGCAGAAAAAGGTTTGTTGTGGACGCTCTGGTAATATCCGAAGGATATCATAGGTATTCTGAGCAATTTTTGCTTTGCGCTAAGGTTTTTTCCATTTGTATTTTACTGTCTTGAGACGTCCAAAACATAAACGTCAATTCGGCCCAAAAGGCTTTCCGGTAAGCTGGCAATAATTTCTTGGCGAAGCTCGTTTGCCGAAGTGATGGATTGGTTTTTTTTACCAGCGATTTTCTCATCGCCACCAAACCACAATACTAAATACACGCCTTGATCTGCTGCACCAGGGTAAATCATGTAACGTTCCGCTAATTGAGCCGATGCTGCGGTGTAGAGCTCTCTATTCCATTGTCCTTTTACTTCAGTAACTAGTATTGCTTGAGAGCCGTAGATTGATGTTGATGCTGTAAAATCGCAACGCTTAGCATCCCGCATTTGATGTTCAACAACAATTCCAAGATGCAGCGCATTCAATCGTTCTTCAAGCTTTTCTACAATGCGGTCTCGCGCTGTATTTTCATCAACACGCTCATCACCAGAATAAAAAACTTCCACCGGGTTGGTTGCGGCCCCATTCAGGCGATCCTGATATTCATCTAATAGTTCAATCAACAGGGCTCTCATGTCTTCCACGGACGCAATCTTGCTTTCATCCAAGAGCTTGGAAATTTCGGCTGGGCGAGGAGGTTTGTAGTCTATATGAGCAAGCTGCTTGACGGCCTCTGCTTTCTGGCTTTTAATTTCGTTGTGAAAGTGCGAAAAGCGGGAATCGGACAATATTCTGTCGAAGACAGGGATGGAAATTGAAGGAGCATCTTCCCCGATCTGATAGATAATATCTCTTAAGAAGCGATAGGCCTTTTCATTGTCAGGATCTCCTGGTCCCCAAGAACTAGGCAGGTCAACTTTAGGCCATGAGGTTGTGAAAGCATCTAAAACGCGATAAATCTGTTCTGCGTTTAGATGTGGCCAACCCTCGTTATCATGCCTCGACATTCGCCCAGCATAATTTTCGATAGGAAAAATGGATTTAGGGTCTGTACTAAATTCTGTCCACAGAGTGTCGGAGGTTGGAGCGATAAAGAAGAAGTGGCGTAGAAGCCAGAACTGTCTGCGTTTCTCCCCGGCTTCGGAACTATCGATGGGATCATTACAGCGAGCATCAATGAGGTCGTTCAGTTTTGCCCTGTCTGCGTGGGCTGCGGCTATGCCAAATAGCTGCTCACGTGCGGTAGATGGCATCTCTGGATAGCGTGTTAACCATTCTAAAGCAAGTTTCCCTTTGACGGAACCGAATGTGGTGCCGTGATCAATGATGTAGGTCCCCATATAGCCATCTTCTGTGCGCGTTAGCTGTGGTTCTATATATCTTCTTGCAAAGGTTATTGCTTCTGCATCCGAGGGGAAAATCAATCTGTCTAGCTCTGCTTCAAATCTTTCTATTTCACCTTCTTGATATCCGTCTCCGCCAACCCCATCGGCTTTGACGGCCCGCAAGATATTGAAGGGGATATCCTCCAACACCCCTTTGTGGCGGAATGTTGCAAGGCATGCTGCCTGCAAGACCATGGGGATGGCTGTACCCCGTTGCTCCGATAGCTTTTCTAAGGTTGGTATGTGGGGCGCTAGAAAATCAAAACAGTTCAACAGGGCTTTTTCTAAGGTCTGCGGATCATCAACGATATCTTCTATTTTATCGGGCTCGTGAAGATACTGACCCGCAAAGACTTTTAGCCATCCCCAGTGTTGTCCAGCTTCGATTAGTATTCGGTCTTGCTGTAGGCGCTCGAAATTTTTCTCTCTAATCTCTTCTTCTTTTTTTTCATAACTCTTATTTGATCGGCCAAATTTGCCCCGCTGTTGACGTAAATGATTGCGACGATCTCGTTCTACACGGGCCCATATTTGAAGTAAGACTGCTGACTGACGGGCCTGCGCTCTCATGTGTGCCCTAAGCTCGTTAACCCCTCCAGGTTCAGCATATGGGTTATGAGCCTCAATGAAGTATTCCCAGAGTGGATTGTTTCTAGTCACCATTGCATGATCCACTATTGCTCGGATATCGCCTACCTGTATGATGAGGCCGGAATGCCTATACCTCATAAGAAATTCCATCCTAGCGGCATTGATATCTTCCTGAGTAGAAAGACCGTCAAACGCACCTATATGTATTGCGCGTCGTAAACCGCTATTGGAACGCAAGGCTTGAACTGATGCGCTATATTCCGCATCGATTTGATTTCGAAAAATAAGTAGTTGTACCCATTTCAAAATTTGGTGTGGGTCATGAGGGCCTACCATTAGTTCGAAGTACCTGTCCAAAAGATGGCCAGCGATTTTACTGATTCCTATACGACATGTGCACTGATACGGCTTCTCTTTTCCGCAGGTGCAGATTATGCCACTTGTAATCTCATTTAGAAGATACAGTACTTCGTTGAGGTCGAGTGTTGTTAAAAACTGTTTGATGAAATAACGAGAACCGATTATGCGCCTGCTCGCGTGATCGTTAGGATAGAGCTTCGCTAATTCCTTTATTAATTGCCGGACTCTAGTCATTCCAAAGTGATTACACCCTTTCTTTGAAACCATCTCTGAAGCAATTCTAAGAGAGTCTTTGGAGGCCTGCCCGATAAGCAAGTCAAAATCAGGGATGTCATAATTTTCCGGTATTGAATCGAGTTTTTGGTAAGCCTGTTTTCTTTCATTAAATCCAGTATTTGGATCATACATGATTGCTCGAAGCTCGTTTTGAAGGCTAACAACTGCGTCAGCTCCTTGGATTAGCTCTAAAAGCAAGCCTCTTAAATGGGACTTGGAGAATGCTGGGGCTAGAAGGGGGCGAACGTCTTCAATAATGTCTTCTGAAAAGAATCCGGCAACACTAAATCGTCTCCAAGAATCCATGCGCCTGAAGTATGGGTCGATACTTGCGAGTGACTCGAGGCTCTTTAGCAGCCGCTGTTTCGAAGAAGGCAGGAGTTGAGAGGGATCACCGTTGGCGAAGACTGCGTAGGGATCCAGGTCGAGAACAGATTCCTGGATCAAAGGACCGCCCAATGATGCCATCCAGCCAAGCAATCCACGCAATTCGTTTCGCACGGCCCCATTCGGTGCAATGACGGCGAGACAGCGCTTGATCGAAAAGATATTTGTTGGGTCTTCGATAATCTTCACTAAATAGTCTGCTGCACAATATTCAGCAACAATACGGTGAATTGGCTCGTGCCTGTTGACGGACACGGTCGGTCTAAAAAGGCGAGTATTGAGTGCGAAGGTAAGAATGCCATCGTCTGGACCGACACTCTGGAGGTAGGGATAAGCGTCATCGCCGATTTGTTCTATCGCAGAAACACCTGTGGCTCCAGAAAGAAGTAACTTGGCGAAGACTTCACCGGCCACGGCTACAATCTTGTCCGTCTGAGGACGGCCCTGCATTCCAGCTGTTTGCTCACTCTCGCTTGCAAGCCTACGTATAGCATCGGCATAGATTTGTCGCTTCGAAGTAAAACGTTGGCCGCTTTGCACATAGGCTTCGGCAAGAAGGAGAAGAAATTGTGGGTTTCCGAGAATTGGGGTGAGTTCGAAACGCTCAACTTCAGAACAAAAAGAATCAAAATCCTCATTTGGCAGGTGATGCAGGAAAAGCTGACGTTGTTCATCACTATCGAAAGGCTCGAGACGTAAGATCGTGGGTTTGATTCGGAAGCAATCTTGAACGACTTTTGTCCGCGCTTCGTCCCACACATAGGAGCGACTTGCGAGTATAACTTTGTGAGCACCGGAGGTTTGAGCCTTAAAGATGATCTCGGTGATCTTTTCTTCGTTTATGCGCGCTAATTCGTCGAGAGCATCAATGATGAGTATGGATTGAGTAGATTCTGGAGCGTGTATGAACAGGCTTGCTGATTCACATAGAACCTTGTGGGCTCGACCAAAATAGTTCAGCAAGTCGGTTTTGCCAGCACCGGGTTCTGCGAGTACTATGAAAACACCAATTTTTTCAACCAAATCAATGTCTCTTACGATTTGATCACCGCAATACAATTTTCTAGGAATATAAAAGTCAGACATTCAAAAAATAAGGGAAGAAATGAATAATGTTCCATATTTTATGGCTTGGTGCGTGATTTATCGAGAAGTTATTAGTCCAAGGTTGTCTCCCTCTTTTTTAGAAAGGTTGCATGATGCCTAATATGAATAAAATTGGGATTAAAAAAGTCAAGAAATGGCAAAGACTCTATTAAAATTTCAACTGTTACAGTCATGGAAGTATTCATATCTGGATTTCATTTACCTGCTCCGGACAGTCACCGTATCCATAATTCCCATATAATATACTGGCGGATGTCCAGTCTTAAGTCCAATAGCACCAAATTGTATTCTTTAGAGAAACCGTAATGAATATGAGCCTGATATTTTTGCGGGAGAGGTGACGGGAAATTCCTCTGGTTGTCACACTTTGATTTTGCAATAGTTCCACCACTTGCCCTTCAATAGGCTCTCCCTTACAATCATTTTATGAAATACGATGCGATTATTATTGGGGCGGGGCTTTCCGGGCTGGCGGCGGGGATTCGGCTCGCTATGTTCGACAAGAAAACGGTCATCCTGGAAAAACACGTGGAGATCGGCGGACTCAACTCGTTCTACGCGCGCAAGGGCCGCGTGTTCGATGTCGGTCTGCACGCCATGACCAACTTTTCCCCCAAAGGCGTGCGCACTTCCCCGCTGGGTAAGCTGCTCAAACAACTCCGCATCAAGCACGACGATTTCCGCCTGTGCGAGCAGGGCACGTCCGAAATCCGTTTCCCGGAACGATCCCTGTCGTTCACCAACGATTTTCAAGTCCTGGAAGAAGAAGTGGCGCGCGAGTTCCCCTCTCAAATAGACGGTTTCCGCAAACTGGTCACCCTCATCCGTGATTTCGACGAACTCAATCTCGACGACAACAAAAAAGTCTATTCCCGCGATGTGATCGAGTCCTGCATCACCGATCCTGTGCTGATCGACATGATCTTCTGTCCCCTCATGTATTACGGCAACGCATCGGAAGGCGACATGGATTTCTACCAGTTCGTCATCATGTTCAAGAGCGTGTTCATGGAAGGCTTCGCCAAACCCATCGGCGGCATGCCCTATATATTGAACCTGCTGCGCGAAAAATTTGAAACCCTGGGTGGCGAGCTGCGCATGGGTGCCCCGGTTGCGGCCTTGCATTCTGATGATGGCGAACTGCAATCGGTCGAACTGGATAACGGAGAAACGCTGGAAGCCGATTCGGTGATCTCTTCTGCTGGATACGTTGAGACGCTGAACCTTTGCCAGCCGAAAGAAACCTCGGCGGACGATCACCCGGTAGGGCGCATGTCGTTCACGGAATCCATCTTCGTGCTCGACCGTGAGCCGAAGGATCTGGGGTTCGACAAGAGCATCGTTTTTTTCTGCACGTCGGACCGATTCCATTACCGGGTGCCAGACGAGCTGGCGGATGTCACGTCCGGCGTTCTGTGCGCCCCGAACAATTTCCAGTATCCGGAGCCCTTGTCAGAAGGCATTTTGCGCCTAACCAACCAGGCCAGTTTTGCCAGGTGGGATGAGTTGCCCCGCTCTGATTATCGAGCGGCCAAAAAGGCGGAAAGGGAGCGTTCGGTTGACGAATTGCTCAAATTTTTCCCGGAATTCCGTCAAAATGTGGTATTTTTGGACACTTTCACGCCAAAAACCATTCATAAATACACCGGCCATCTCAATGGCGCGGTTTACGGGTCGCCGCAAAAGGTGAAGGACGGCTGTTCGCCGCTCCGCAACCTCTTTATTTGCGGGACAGATCAAGGGTTTTTGGGTATCATTGGAGCGACATTGAGCGGTATTTCAATAGCTAACCGGCATGTGTTGCAGGCCGACCGCTCGACAATCAAGCAAGCAGGAGAGGTGCATGGCTAAGAACTGGTTGAAGGGAGTCCATTCCGCTTACGATACCATCATCATTGGTAGCGGACTTGGCGGGATGACAGCGGCTAACTTGTTGGCAAAATGTGGCCACCGGGTTTTGATTCTGGAACATCATTATAATTTCGGGGGACTTGCGACCTGGTTCAAACGCAAGGGGGGACATATTCTGGATATCTCCCTGCACGGTTTCCCGATCGGCATGATCAAAACCTGCCGCAAATACTGGAGTCGTGAAGTGGCCGATTCAATCGTCCGCCTCAAAAACATCCGGTTCGACAATCCCCAGTTTTCCTTCGGTACCTCCTTCGATAAAGAAGATTTCACGCGACTCATGCGCGAGCGTTTTGGCGTGCTCAAGGAAACCGTCGACGAGTTTTTCCAGACCGCGCGCAACATGAACTTTTTCGACGACCTGTCGATGACCACCCGCGATCTGTTCGAAAAGTTTTTTCCGGGTCGAAACGACATCCACCGTCTGCTCATGGAACCGATCACCTACGCCAACGGTTCCACCCTGAACGATCCCGCCATCACTTACGGCATTGTATTTTCAAATTTCATGGACAAGGGTGTTTATACCTTTAAAGGCGGCACCGACCAGCTCATCAAGAAGATGAAAAAGGAATTGAAGAAGAATGGCGTGGATGTGCGCAACCACTGTCTGGTCGACAAGATTTTGATTGAAGATAAACAGGTTAAAGGGGTGAGGGTGAATGGCCGCAAAATATTTTCCGAAGCGGTCCTTTCGAATTCGAACATTCTCTCAACCATAAACAAACTGGCGGGACATGAACATTTTTCGCCAACCTTTCTTGATGAAGTCAAAAAAGTCCGGCTGAACGACAGCAGTTGCCAGGTCTACATGGGAATCAAAAAAGGCGAGACCATTCCCAATGTTGGTGACCTCCTGTTCACCTCGGAAGAAGACCAGTTCACCTCAGAATCGCTGCTCGAACCCAAAACCAGAAGCCGAACGTTTTCCTTTTACTATCCGGAAACGCGTCCCGGCCTTAACCAGTACGCCATCGTGTCTTCGACCAATGCGCGTTACAAGGATTGGGCGCATTTGAGCGAAGAAGACTACATCAGTAAAAAAGAAGAGTTGATCGAAGAAACGCTGGACTGTCTTGAAAAATATGTTCCCGATGTCCGGAAAAAAATTGATCACATCGAAGCCTCCACACCGACCACTTTTCAGCGTTATACAATGCATCCTGGCGGAGTTTCCTTCGGCACCAAGTTTGAGGGGCTGAAGGTCAGCAAGGATTTGCCGAAACAGATCGCAGGCCTGTTCCACGCCGGGTCGGTGGGGATCATCATGTCCGGCTGGCTGGGTGCCGCAAACTATGGGGTGATCGTGGCCAATGAAGTCGACAAGTTCCTGCGCTCGGTGCGTCAGCCGAAAGAAAAACTCGAGACGGCCAACGTCTAGTGATAGCCGCACGGGCAACTCAAACCTTTTAGCTTATGCGGGGAATAGTTTACGGCAAACTCAATGGCTGCTCTTTTTAAAAAGAGCTTTGCGTAACTCTAAAACCAAGGTCCAGGGCGAGATTCTTCACTCCGTTACACTGCGTTCAGAATGACGTGCTGTGTTTTGCGGTTTTTTTAAACCGCAGACTTTAGATGGTATCATTCCTGTCATTCTTCGCTCCACGGAGTTTGTCCCGAGCTCTTTGGCTAACTCAGTATACGGTTCTGCTTTTTAATTTAAATGACATTGATTAGTTGGACGGTATAAAAAAAGCAACCCCCATCGCATGTCATTCTGATGAGCCGTCAGGCGAAGAAGAATCTCGCACTGGACTTTGATTAGTACTTACGCAAAGCTTTCTTTGTTAAAGGTGAAGAAAAAACAGACCAGAAATCTGAATTTTTTCCAGTCAACCCAGTACAAATGGGTCCTGCCCTTAGACTTTCACTTAATTAAAAAATTAAATGGCTCCCAACGCTTAAATGAGGTACTTCATTGATCCAGTTTGATTTTAACGACCAGACAGTTATTGTCACCGGCGGTACCCGGGGAATTGGCCGGGCCATCGCTGAGGCATTTTTAAAATCCGGTGCCCGTGTTCTTGTCACTTTCCAGGGCAATACCGAAGCGGCAAAAGCTTTTGAAGAAGCCAACCAGGAACACGCCGATCGTTTGATTGTCAAACAATGTGACGTGACCGATTACGCCGCAGTCGAAGAATTGTTCAAATGGATCGGGGAAGAGCTGGGTGTGATCCAGGTGCTGATAAACAATTCCGGTATTCGCCGTGACCAGATTGTCGGCATGATGGCGCAGGAGGAATGGCAGTCGGTGATCGACACCAACCTGACCGGTACTTTTTACATGAGCAAGTTTGCCGTGCAGAACATGGCGCGTAAACGATATGGTCGTATCGTGAACATCACCTCTCCGGTGGCCCGCTTTGGTATGCCGGGGCAGGGTAATTACGCTGCTTCGAAGGCCGGGCAGATCGCCTTCGCCGCTTCACTTTCCAAGGAAACGGCGCGTCGGAAGATCACCGTCAATTGTGTGTCTCCGGGATTCATCGGAACCGATTTGATTGCGGACCTGCCGGAAGAACGTGTGGAGTTGTACCTTAACCTGGTACCGATGAAACGATTTGGTGAAGTCGAGGAAGTCGCAAGCTCCGTTCTGTATCTTGCCAGCAAGGAAGCCTCTTACATCACCGGCACCGTATTGGAAGTCACCGGCGGACTTTGATCGATGGACGAAATTCTAGAACTCATACCGCATCGCCCCCCATTTTTATTCGTCGATGAAATCGTAGCCTTCACCGGCGACCAGATTGTTACCCGGCGCACTGTAAGTCCGGACGAACCCTGCTTCAAAGGCCACTATCCTGACTACCCCATCATGCCCGGTGTTTTGATTTGCGAAGCCGTGTTTCAATCGGGTGCCTTACTGATGGCCAAACGCGGTACTGACTCAGACGGTAAGGTGCCGGTGTTGTCACGGGTCCAGGGAGTTAAACTCAAACACGCCGTTTATCCCGGTGACGTACTCGACATGACCGTCGATTATAAAGAGCACGTCGGCCCTGCGTTTTATCTCAAGGGCAAGGTGCAGGTGGCGGGGAAGACCGCACTCACGGTGGATTTTACCGTGGCGGTGATGGAGCGTGAACGGTGAGCTGGCTCGACCTCGAGGGCAAGACCATTCTGGTCATGGGCGTTGCCAATAAAAAGAGCGTTGCGTTCCATATCGGGAAAAATCTTCAGCAGGAAAAAGCCAACGTCATTTACAGCGTGCGTACCGAGGCGCGCAAAGAAAGCGTGCAGGCGCTGGTCGGCGATGCACCGGTGTTTGTGTGCGATGTTGAAAAGGAAGAAGAAATCGCGCGACTGCGCGAAGAGGTGGGCAAGGTAACGGACACGGTGCACGGTATCGTGCATTCGATTGCATTTGCGAATTACGGTGAAGGGTTGAAGCCTTTCCACGAAACCGGCAAGCAGGATTTTCTGCAGTCAGTCGACATCACCTGTTATTCGTTGATCCATACCGTCAATGCGTTCAAGGATATGCTGGATAACAATGCCTCTGTTGTCACTATCGGTATTTCGACGACACGTATGGCCGCCGAGAACTACGGATACATGGGGCCGGCGAAAGCGGCGCTGCATTCTTCATTATGTTTCCTCGCAAAATCATTTTCCCAGTTCAGCCAGGTGCGGTTTAATTCCGTGAACGCGGGACTGTTGAAGTCGTCCGCATCCGCCGGAATCCCCGGCTATATCGATTCCTACCTGCACGCCGAACAGTTGACCCTGCGCAAGAAAGCATTGCAGACAGAAGAAGTCGCCAACACGGCAGTCTATTTGTTATCGCCAAGATCGTCTGGTATCAATGCACAGGGGATTGTGATGGATGCCGGCATGTCCGTAAATTATTTTGACAAAGATATTGTACGCAAGGCTCAGCGCCCTGAATAAGTAAATAAAAAAACGGAAGTTGTTTGTCATTTGATTGAAATCTGGGTAATCTGGATCCAAGTGCAATCACCTTTGGAGGAGCATGCGGATGAGAAAAATTGTTGCAGCGAGTTTGTTAATAGTGATGGTCGGAGTGACCGGTTGCTCAACGGGAAATGCCTTAAGTGGCGCTGCCGGTGCGGCTGTCGGTGCCGGGTCATATGAATATCACCTGAAAAGAATGAAAGACAGGGTTCAGGAAGACTTTGATGCGAAGAAGATTGACAGAAAAGAATACGATATCAGGATGGATCAGATTGACCGTGATTCCGTTTTTTAGAGCAGAAAAGTTTTAGAGAACAATTCCAAATAGTTTAAATTAAAAAGCCCCACCGGCGAAATAACCGGCGGGGCTTTTTTTTACTCTCTTAAAAAATTTATTTTTCTTCCCACATTTCCTGAATGATGGCGTAAGAACGGTGGGTGAGGTGGCACTTCTTGCAACCCTGTTTGCCGAGGATGCCTACGTTTTTCCAGAAGGTGCCTGGATTGGGTTTGTCGGCATCGAGTTCCTTGCGCATAGCCTGCAAAGCGGCTTTGGTTTCGTCGCCTACAAAAAACAGTTTAACGTTATCCGTAACGTGGCACTTCGAACAGGTTGACTTTAATTCGGTGAACTGTTTTTCAAGAGCCCTGGCGGATTTAGCAGCGCGTGCATACTGGCCTTCACCAAAGTTAACAGTCGTCGCACGGAAAGAGCCCGCCAGCGTCTTCATGTATTTGCCGTATTCCATTTCTTTTTCACTTACCGGGTCGGTGATCTTCATGTGCTCGACCTTGGGCCAGTGGTAACGGGTCCAGACGGCTACGGTTTGTTCGTGATGACATTTGCCGCAGGTTTTGCCCACTCCGCCGGAAGCTTTCCCGATTTTTGCTGGATCATGAGTTTTGACCGCTTCCGTGAAAGCTTTCGCTGCGTCCATATCAAAATAATCTTTCCATTCTGGAATCATCTTGGCGGCCTCGCCGTAGGCTTCCAGAAAAACATCGGCTTTTTTGTCGGCGTTCTCCCAGTCCTTTTCCTTCATGTTGACGAACACACCGCCGAAACTTCCAGATAATTTGTGCATCTGTTGAATCCATTTAGGCTCTTTGGATTGCGGAGGGTAAAGTTTGTCCATTGATTTTGGCGGTTCTTTTACTACCAGATCTTTGGCCTGAATACTACCTGCCAATAGAAGCAGACAGATTGCGAAGCTAGCGGATAATATTTGTTTCATAGGATTCATTGTTCTCTCCAAATAGGATGAAAATGGCAAACTAAAAGCTAGTTTATAATTGATCCATTATCAGAATCAATCAGTTTCCTTTCTTAAAAACGTGTAGGAATAAATAGCTTCTCTTTCCTTGGCCCAGGCTGGCTGGTAGCGCAGGTTCAGACGGGCTTCCGTAACTGAATCCGGCACACGGTAGCGAAATACCCTTTTACTTTTGTAAGCCAGGGCCGTTTCCTGCTGGGGCGCAAGAATTTCCCGGATACGGTCCCACTGTTCGCCATTTTGGTCAATTAACGTGACTTCAAGAAACAACCGAGGGTCACCATTGTCTGCAGTGGGCACATCGTGCGGGATGGTATTGTTTTCCAAAGTGACGACTGCATGGTTTTTTGTAAAAGTAAATTGAACAGCCGGGGTACCCGGTTCAAACTCACCATGAAGAAAACGGTGGTCCCCTACCCATTTTTCCAGATGAAGCCAACTCAATGGAGGTTTCTGAGTTAAACGTTTGCGTGTCCGCGGCATGTGGCAGGACTGGCAGGTGTCTCGTTCCTCCGTCAGTTGCCATTGTTTAAACGTTTTTTCATGGCAGGAACCGCAGAATTTTGAGCCGTTATACTCCTGATCCTGCCGGGTTGGATGAGGCGGTGCCAGGAGATCGTGCGGACCATGCATAGCGCCATCTTTTACATGACAGGAAACACAAAAAATACCTTCATCGCGTTGATTGAGACGGGGGTCGGGTTTTTTCCCAGGTCGGACTTCGATCGGGATGTGGCAATTCAGGCACTTTTCCTTGGTCCTGTCTTCTGAAGCCTTGATGTAGGTTTTACTGATCCAGGCCTGAGAGTGGCGGCTCTTTTGCCAGGCCTCGTAAATGGCTTTATGGCAATCCCCGCATTGTTTGGCTTCCGGTTGTTCAAGCAGGGAAGGGTCCCGAGCCAGGTTTAAAACAAATTCCGGCAGGATTCCCCAGGCAAAATTGATGACCAGCCAGGACGCCAGGGTGAAGGCGGCTCCTCCACCGGCCAGGGCCAAAACGATTTTAACAATACGGTTTTTGATGGGTTGTCACCTGTGAAAATAGAAATACTAAAAGTCTTTCTTGAAAAACAGTATTTTTAAACTTAGGCTACAATTGAAATCAAGCATTTAAACAATGTGAGCCCGGGATGAAATGTAGGTATCAAGCTTCTTGTTGTCCCTCTTGAATAAAAAAATTTATCCCAAACACAAGCCTAGCATATTACCTGGCTTCATTTTATGTTATCCAAAAAAATTTATTGCAAAAACACCTTGTTTTAAAAATGACTTTGAATATGAAAAATCCAAACGGTTTTATTGAAAGACAGGCAAAATCTGGAACGCCTTATGTCACCCTGGGATTTTTCACATTTTTTTTCCTTCTGGCAATAGGATTTTGGGGCCACATGGTGACCCAGAATGAAATGCGGCAGTTACTGGAATCCCAGCTTCTCACGACCTTGCATTCAAGCCAGGAATCCATCCGTCTCTGGTGCGAAAATCAGAAACGATTTGCAAGGTCCTGGGCGGAACAATACCAGGTCAGAAAAAATATTCTTAGTTTGATAGCAAGTGCTAAAGATATGCGTTATCAAAAGGAAGCCCTGCTAAAGGCAGAAGAATTGACCTTCCTGAGAAAAATTTTAAAACCTGTCGTCAACGAATTCGATATGGTGGGTTTTGTGATATTCGATAAGGAGGGAATGCAGGTGGGTGCCTTGTTGAACGATCCAATCGGCCAAAAAGATTTGATCACAAGGTCTGATTTTGTCCAGCGTTCATTGAATGGAGAGACTGTAGTCAGCGTTCCGTTCAAAGGTGAAATCCCTTTGCCGGATAAAAACGAAGTTTTACGGACAAATTGGCCAACGATGTTTGTTTCCACACCCCTGCTGAATGATTCCGGGAAAGTCGCTGGTGTCCTTGCATTTCGGCTTCGACCTGAACAATCCTTTACTCGTGTACTGGAAATCAGTCGACTGGGTTCGACCGGGGAGACGTTTACTTTTAATTCAAGAGGGTATCTCCTGTCTGCTCCGAGGTATCTTGACCAGATACGAAAATTGGGGCTTGCATCAACAAGTTCGGAAAGCACCCCAATCCTGAATGTGCAACTTTTGGAACCAGCCAAAGCGGCAAACTCTGTTGACAATCAAAAGGAAGAGGGAAAGCCACCGGGGTTTACTGAAATGGCAGCGAATGCACTGCAGAAAGGGGCAGGGGTCAACACAAAGGGATATCTCAACTACGTTGGGATATCAGTGATTGGGGCCTGGGTTTGGCTTGAGGATTTAAACATGGGGCTTGCGGTTGAGCAAGAGGTGGAGGAAGCGTTTGCGCCCCTCATCGCCTTGCGGTCTGTTTTGTTTAAAGTATTTTTGCTTCTGGGCCTGATGAGTTGTATTGCATTTATGCTGCGTATCAGCCAATCCCGTACCGAAGAAAAAGAAAGATCAACTTTAAAAGCCTTAAAGGAGCGCGAAGAGGAATACCGGGCGATCGTGAACAATGCAGTAGAAGCGATCATTACATTTAATCCAGAAGGGGAAATCCAGACGGTGAACCCGGCTGCAGAAGCAATGTTTGGTTTCGATCCTGGCCGACTGGTGAGAATGAACATTTTGAATATCATTCCACAGAATAATCTGGAGGACCCAGTATTTAATTTGAAAGATATCATCCAAACCCAGCAGGAAGAAACATTCATCCGTGCCAGAGAACTCGTTGCAGTGAAAAAAAATGGAGTTTCATTTCCGGTTGAACTCACACTCAGTACTATGCATATGAACGATGAGTCGCAATATATAGGCCTTATCCGGGATATCACAGAAAGAAAACGGGCTTTGGAACAATTGGAACAACTCAATTCCAAAAATCAGTTGATTCTGAATGCAGCGGGAGAGGGTATTTTCGGCGTTGATATCGAGGGGTTGATTACTTTTATCAATCCTGCAGGGGCAAAAATACTTGGCTTTAGGCCGGAGGAGATGATTGGAAAACCCCAGCATCTCATTATGCAGCCTGTTCATGATGATGGAGTGCCTTGTACATTGGAGGATAACCCGATCTATCAGGTTTATCGGGAGGGAATAGTCCGGCAAGTCAGCCAGAAATTTTTCCGCAGACGGGATGGCAATACTTTTCCAGTTGAATACATTGGAAAGCCCATTTGGGAAGACAAAAAAATTGTCGGGGCGGTGGTGACCTTTCGCAACATTTCAGATTATCTACAATCAGAACAGGATCTCAGGCAGTACGCCCAGGACCTGGAAAAAATCAATACAGAGCTTAGAAATTTTACCGGGGTCGCTACTCACGATTTACAGGAACCGTTGAGAAAAGTGGTGACCCTGGCGGATCGTCTGACCATGACCAATGCCAGTCGGATGGATGAAAAGGGTCGGGATTATCTGGACAGGATCGTAACCTCCATTGGAAGAATGCAGCAACTGATAGTGGATTTGTTGGAATACTCAAAAACCACATCAACCCGTCAAGATTTTCGCAAGGTAAAAATTGATGAGGAAATTCATGATGTTCTGTCTACACTGGATATCCAGATCGAAAAAACCAGGGCTCAGGTGAATGTAGCCGACCTCCCCGAGATTGAAGCCAGCCCGTTTCAGATAAGACAATTATTTCAAAATCTGATCGGGAATGCCTTGAAATTTCATAAACCTGGAATTCCTCCTCAAGTTCAGATAAGAGCAGAAAAAAGAATCGATGGATCCTGGGCTATTGTTGTGGAGGACGAAGGGATAGGATTTGATGAAAAATACCTGGATCGTATTTTTCAACCCTTCCGTCGACTTCATCGGCAGGAAGAATATGAAGGCAGCGGAATGGGTCTCGCAGTGTGTGAAAAAATTGTGACGCTGCATCGAGGCATGATCACAGCCGAAAGTAAAAAAAACCTGGGTAGCCGCTTCATAATTGTCCTTCCTGAAAAGCAGATCAACGGGCATTAATACCTCGTAAGAAGAAACCTGATCCCCTCAGAACTCACCCCTTTATATCGACCAGAAGAAACAGACCGTATTCGCTGTACGATATTTCATATAACTAAAAAATCAAAAAGACGAAATTACAATCATTTTCTCTGATTTTCCTTACCCTAAGGAATCTTAAAAAATACTAGTCTCTATCTTTTCAATGGCTTATAAAAAAATTACAGGGCGGAAAAAAGGAATGAAAATTGCTTAATTATAGGTAGCCCTGAATTTTTGTTCGGGCGATTTGGAGGGGCATAGGTTTCGGGGTTGGAGGTTTTCAAAACCCGAGTCAATGAAAAAATATTCACTTTAAAGGGGTGGTCATGGCTGCTTGGAACAATATTAATTTGAAAGTTAAACAAACAATCCTGTTTTTATTGGTAGGTTTTGTGCCACTGATCGCGGTCATGATCCTGAATCAGGTTTCCTTTAAAGATATAAGGAAACTGAATGCCTCCTCTCTACAAAATATGGCAGAAGGTGTAACGGACAAAATCGATCGAAATTTGTTTGAACGCTATGGAGATGTCCAGGCATTTGGTTTGAACTCCATATTACGTGATCATTCTTTCTGGTACCAGGTCGACAGCCCTATCGTGGCTGCAATGAACAATTATGTAGACACCTACGATATTTATTTTCTAACGGTTCTGGTTGATCTTGAAGGGAAGGTCATTGCTGTCAATTCCAAAGACCAGGACGGCAGTGGAATAAATTCCGGCTATTTAATGGAAAAAAACTTTTCTTCAGAAAGTTGGTTTAAAAGTGTGATGGCTGAGAAATATTACACCAGTCAGAAGGGAAATCTTGGTGGTGAAGCTGCGTTATCCGGGACCGTCATTGTGCCGCTTCATATCAACGAAGATGTAAAAAATATTTATAACGGTGATAATGGGATGACTATCGGGTTTGCTGCACCGGTAAAAGATGCCGACGGACAAACCATTGCGATCTGGCACAATTATGCAAAGTTTTCACTTGTTGAAGAAATCTTTACGGAGTTTTACAAAAACCTTAAAAGTAAGGGTTTTCCTCAGGTTGAATTGACTCTTTTAGATGGCAAAGGTCGCGTCATAATTGACCACGACCCAACATTTGGTATTGGATCCGAAAACGAGATCAAACATGATTTTAATATCTGGCAAAAGTTGAACCTTGTGGAAATTGGAGTGGCTGCTGCAGCTACAGCGGTTCGCGAAAACAAGTCCGGATTTGAATATGCGGAACATGCCAGAAAGAAGATGACCCAGGCTGCAGGTTATGCGCATCATACCGGGGCTTTGGGTTTTCCGGGTATGAACTGGTCCGTTTTGGTTCGTATTCCGGATGAAGTAATCAATGCACCCATTATATCCATTGAAAACAAACTTTTGATTTGTTCAGTGATCTTTGCATTTCTCATCCTGGGGTTTGGTGTTTTTAATGCCGCTAAAATAACAGAACCCATCCTTGCTTTAAGTAAGGGATTACAAACCTTTTCCAACGGAGATTTTAAATCGGTCAATAAGATTAATCTTGATCGTAATGATGAGCTGGGCACTCTGGCGACGTCTTTTAACCAGTTGTTCGATGGAGTGACCACCTTCATGAAACGTTCTGATGAAATTTTAAGAGGAGAATTGTCCGAACAGACCAGGTTTAACTTAAAGGGTGAGTTTGAAGAAAAACTTATTGTCATGACAGGGCAGGCAAAAGAAAGGCTGGAACTTGCAGAGCGTGAGCGTGAACAGGCTGAAAAATTGCAGGAAGATGTCGATACCATTCTCGAAACCGTGAATGCGGCATCCCAGGGCAATCTCACCCATGAGTTGACCATTCAAGGGAATGGGGCTATTGGGCAAATGGCAGAAGGCCTGCGCAAACTGATTGCAGATCTCCGGACTTCTATTTCAGAAATTGGAGAAAATGCCCATTCACTTGCCGGAGCTTCTGAGGAATTAACCTCTACAAGTCAGCAAATGGCAGGTAATGCTGAGGAAACCAATGCGCAGGCTGGTGTGGTGTCTTCTGCTTCAGAGCAGGTCAGCAAAAACGTGGAAACCGTTGCGACAGGTTCCGAGGAAATGAGTACCAGCATTATCCAGATATCCAAAAATGCAACGGAAGCAGCACAAGTTACCCAAATGGCGGTAAAAACTGTAGATGAAACCAATAAGACTATCTCGACTCTGGGGGAGAGCAGTCAGGAAATCGGGAAAGTGATCAAGGTGATCACCTCGATTGCAGAGCAGACCAATCTCCTCGCGCTGAATGCCACCATTGAAGCTGCTCGGGCCGGCGAGGCGGGTAAGGGTTTCGCCGTTGTGGCTAATGAGGTTAAGGAGCTTGCGAACCAGACTGCCAAAGCTACCGAGGATATTGGTCAGAAAATTCTGGATATCCAGAACAACACAAACAATGCAGTGGATGCCATGAGCGAGATAACGCAGGTCATTTCACAGATCAGCGATATCTCAAATACGATTGCAAGCGCCGTTGAAGAACAGACAGCAACCACCAATGAAATGGCACGCAGTGTTAATGAGGCCGCAGAGGGGACAAGAGAAATCGTTTCGAATATTTCAGGGGTCTCAGAGGCTGCTAGAAATACGAGTTCTGGAGCGGCAGATACCCAGTCTGCTGCTTCCGAGTTGGCTCGTATGGCAGCCTCCATGCAACAGATCGTCAGCAGATTCAAGCTTTAGGAAAAAACGAAAAAACATCTAGGCCCCGGAGCTTGGCTCCAGGGCCTTTTTTATTAGAGGCATGGCAAATTGGGGTTACCGTGAGACCATTTTCCCCTGGTTGGTCTGTCAGTGGGCCAGGCCAGAGCCGAAAGATGATCAGAACTGTTGCAGGAAGCGGATATCGTTTTCGAAATAAAGGCGAATGTCGTTGATTCCAAACTTGAGCATGGCGATGCGTTCAATTCCCAAACCAAAAGCAAACCCGGACCACTCTTCTGGATCGTAATCAACAAATCCAAACACCGCCGGGTCGACCATTCCAGCTCCCAGTATTTCGAGCCAGCCGGTCTGACTGCAGGACCTGCAACCCTTGCCTGAACACATGGCGCATTGAATATCCACTTCTGCGCTGGGGCACGTGAACGGGAAAAAGCTGGGTCGGAAACGGACCTTTACATTCGCTCCAAATACTTCCTTTAAAAATATTTCGATCACACCCTTCAAGTCGCTGAATCTGACATCGCGGTCGACCATCAACCCCTCAATCTGGTGAAACATGGGTGTGTGGGAAACATCGGAGTCGCATCGATAAACTTTACCGGGTGCAATAATTCGCAACGGCGGTGGTTGGCGTTCCATGACATGGATTTGCACAGGTGAGGTGTGGGTGCGTAAAACCTTGCCGCCAATATAAAAGGTGTCCTGCATGTCCCGGGCCGGATGGTCTTTCGGGATGTTCAACGCTTCAAAATTATAATAATCACTTTCGATTTGAGGCCCTTCTTCAACATTGAATCCCATGCCGTTAAAAATACTGATGATTTCTTCCATCACCTGGGTGACCGGGTGAGAATGCCCGGTACCGTTTTTTCTTCCAGGTAACGTAAAGTCAAAGGCGCTATTTTTATCGTTTGCTGTGGCGGATTTTAATTGATGGTTTTTTTCCTGGAGAGCGGCCTCAATATATGTTTTTACTTCGTTGAGGTTTTTACCTGCTTCCTTCCTTTCGTTGGAAGGGAGAGATTTCAGTTCTTTCATCAACAGGGTTACACGGCCTTTTTTACCGATGAAATCAGCTTTGAGTTGACGCAGCTGATCCTCCCGGACAAGGGCACCCAGTTGTTTGTCAAAAAGCTTGCGGATGTTCAGGATAGGGTCGGTCATCAATTCGCCTTTTTAAAATGAGGCGCATGCCGCGGGCGGTAGTACAACCAGATAGGCAGGGAACAATAATTGCCAAAGGGAAATATTTTTTTGCGATGGCTTGGAAATTGGGATCTTTCATCCGGTCGGCCCCCACCGACCGACCAGCCGCAGCGGAACTAGGCGGCGCTGAGCTGGGATCGGGCAGTTTCAATAAGTGACTTGAAGGACTCCAAATCACGAATGGCAAGATCAGAGAGTACCTTGCGGTCCAGTTCGACTTCAGCTTTTTTCAAACCATTCATGAACTGGCTGTAGGTCATTCCTTCGGCCCGGACAGCAGCATTGATGCGGGCGATCCACAACCGGCGGAATTCCCTTTTGCGGACGCGACGGTCACGATAAGCATAGGACAAACCGTGTTCGACAGCTTCCCGGGCCTTTCTGTAAGCGCGGCTCCGCGCACTGCGGTAGCCCTTGGCCATACGCAGGATTTTTTTGCGGCGTTGTCTCGAGACGGTTCCATTTGTAGCACGTGGCATTACTAAGTTCTCCTCAACTTAATTTGGCAAGAGCACCTGGGCTCGTTTGGCGTCGGCTCCTGTGAGTACCTTGCCTTTCCTCAGATTGCGTTTGCGTTTGGTGGTTTTTGAAGTCAGGATATGGCTGGTGTAGGCAGAATGAGCTTTGATCTTTCCACTCCCAAGCTTTTTAAAACGCTTGGCCGCACCCTTGTTGGTTTTCATCTTAGGCATTGAATAAACTCCGGTCTGTTGCGTCCTGTTTGACTATAAAATTTGAAGCGGAGATTCACTCCGACACTTCTTTTCCTGCCGTGTCCTGCTTTTCCGGTTTTTTTGCAGGTTTCCCTTTTCGGTCCTTGCCTTTGGGAGCAAGGATCATCGTCAGGGTCCGGCCTTCCTGTTTAGAAGTCTGCTCCACGACACCATGTTCTTCAGTGGCTTCGACCACCCGCTGCAAAATCCTTTCACCATTTTGACGGTGCACGATTTCGCGGCCGCGGAAAAATATAACGACCTTGACCTTGTCCCCTGCATCCAGAAACTTGAGGATGTTCTTCAGCTTAAAATCATAATCGTGCTGATCGGTATTCGGTCGGAATTTGATTTCCTTGACATGGATGATGCGCTGGTTTTTTTTGGCTTCGTGCGCTTTTTTGCTCTGCTTGTACTTGAACTTGCCAAAGTCCATGATTTTGCAGACCGGCGGATTGGAGTTGGGGGACACTTCCACCAGATCCATATCCCGATCGCTGGCCATTTCCAAAGCTTCTGCTGTGGGAAACGTACCCAACCGTTCCCCATCATCTGTGATCACTTCAACTTCTCGCACGCGAATCATGTTGTTCACGCGTTGCTTTTGCGGCTTAATACAAAACCCTCCTCAAATATTCTTTATTATTAAATACAGGATTACCTCAACTAACGTCGATCGTTTTCTCTTCGATCTCGGTATTCAATTGAGATAAAAAGGCCTCGATATCCATAGTTTGCGTCTCCTGTGACCGGCGACGCCGAACTGCTATTTTGGCAGATTGTGCTTCCTGATCGCCAAGAACAAGCATATATGGGATTTTACTGATTTGGGCCTCCCTGATTTTGAACCCAATCTTCTCATTTCGCAAGTCTTTTTCTACCCGAATTCCGGCAGAAAGCAGCTTTTCGTACACTTCCTCGGTATATGGGAAGTGCTGATCCGTGATTGGGAGCAGAATCACCTGTACCGGCGCCAGCCACAGCGGGAACGCTCCGGCATAATGCTCGACCAGACAACCGAAAAACCGCTCGATTGACCCCATCAACGCCCGATGGATCATGATGGGTCGATGAGCTTTGCCATCCTCTCCTATATAAGACATTTCAAACCGGTCCGGCAGGTTGAAATCAACCTGGATCGTGGAAACCTGCCAGTAACGGTGCAGACTGTCTCGAATCTTGATGTCGATTTTGGGACCGTAAAACACACCTTCCCCGGCATCAACTTCATACTCGAGCCCGGATTTGTTCAATGCTCCTTCAAGTGCGCCAGTGGCTGTTTCCCAAGCTTGGTCCGAACCCACTGATTTTTCAGGGCGCGTGCTGAGATAGACCTTGTACTCGAGGAACCCGAACGAACGCAAAATGAACAGGATGAAACGGAGTACACGCAGGATTTCATTTTCGATCTGGTCTTCCCGGCAGAACAGATGCGCATCGTCCTGGGTGAAGCCACGAACCCGTAGTAAACCGTGCAACACGCCTGACCGCTCGTAACGGTAAACGGTGCCAAGCTCCGCCCATCGCAGAGGGAGGTCGCGGTAGCTTCGTAGATGGCTCTTATAGATCTGGATATGGAACGGGCAGTTCATTGGTTTCATCACATACTCCTGCCCTTCAACATCCATTGGCGAAAAAATATTCTCGGAATAAAATTCCATGTGGCCGCTGGTTTTCCATAAGTCCACTTTCGCTGCGTGTGGAGTGTAGACCAGTTCATAGCCGTTCTTATAGTGCTCGCGCCGCCAGAATTCTTCCATTTCATAGCGCACACGAGATCCCTTCGGGTGCCAAAGGATCAATCCCGGTCCAATATCTTCAGACATGGTGAACAGGTCGAGTTCCTTGCCAAGCTTCCGATGGTCGCGTTTCTTCGCTTCTTCCAGCCGTTCAAGGTAAGATTTGAGTTCTTCCTTGGTGGGCCAGCAGGTTCCGTAGATTCGCTGCAGCACTGGATTTTTTTCGTCCCCGCGCCAATAAGCGGACGAGGTGGAAAGCAATTTGAAGGCTTTCAACCGTTTAGTGCTGTCCACATGTGGCCCACGGCACAGGTCGGTGAACTCGCCCTGAGTGTAGGCGGTGATAGGATCGGTGGAGTTGATACCCTGAATGATTTCCACTTTAAAGTGTTCATTCATCGATTTGAACAAATTGATTGCTTCATCACGATCGAGCTCGACTCGCTTGACTTCCAGCCCCTTTTTCGCAATTTCCTTCATGCGCTTCTCGATCTTTTTCAGATCTTCGGGTACGAAAGGGGTCTCGCGGAAAAAATCGTAATAGAATCCGTCCTGGATCACAGGTCCGATGGTGACCTTTGTTTCCGGGTACAGCTGTTTGACAGCCTGCGCCATCAAATGGGCGCAACTGTGCCGAAGAGTTTCAAGGTCGTATTCGGGTGGTTGTTTTTGCTCCGCTTCGCTGTTCATCAGAAAAATTTGAATTGCAGGTTTATGGCTTTAATAAAATAAAAAGGTATCGGAAAACGTACCCGATAACCTGATGCTTTATTATTTGAGTACCGTAAAAGAAAATCCCAACAAAGCCCACAGCCTTTTAATATCGGCCGGGTCTGGGTTTTGACGTGGAATGTCCCTGGGGATCCTTGGGAATAGGCGCGGGCGGTTTCGAACCGCCGACCCCTTGCATGTCAAGCAAGTACTCTACCCCTGAGCTACGCGCCTGTGATCACGGTAAACAAGCATTCTATGTAATTGAGGAGGTTTGTCAAGGCTAAATGGGACGTGAGTTTCACAAAAAATACTATTCAATTCAAAGGTTTAGGGGTTTTGCCTTAAATGGCGGTGAGCCTCGGCAAAATTGAATACCCCGGGCCTTTGGTAGAGGAAAATCACGGGATAAGCAAAAAGGGGAAGGAGCCTATGCCCCTTCCCCTGATGTTTTATTTAAAACGTAAACCTTTATTGCTAAACAGCTTCGCCAGGCAATTATTTTTTGGCTTGCAACTGTTTGACTTCGATTTCCAGACGGTTCACAACCGGCAAGATTTGCCCAACCTTAAAATGAAGATCGAGGACTTCTTTTTCGAGCTGAACTACGCGGTCACGGAGTTTGCCTTTGCCACCTTTTGCGCCATCAGGGCCATCGTTTGCCTGTGCAGGCATAAAAGCGACGAGACCAGCGAGCAGAAAAGTTCCAGCGATCAATGTGTATTTCATAATTTTGTTCCCCCAGAAAAAAATGGTTAGTGCCCGAAGGCCTGGATTTGAGCCCTGCAATCTGGCAAGCTTCTTGGGGACAAGTCCCCTGGCAGAAAAGTTTGCCTGAAAAGGCTCATTAGAATAATGGCGGTTGTTTAGATGAAACCATCCATGTGAAGAGTAACAGTCTCGAGTTTATCCAAATTAAATTGCAGGTTGCAATGAAGAATATGTAAAATTTGGATTAAATATTTTTCATGAGGGCGGCAATTGCTTTAATCATGCCAAGTTCAATGTTTTTTGAATGCATGGCGGGCCGGAAGCATCTCATGTTTGTCCCTTATATAGAGACCTTTGCGAAAGTAATTTTTGATTGAAAACACAAAGGAGGTCGTACTTCGACAGGAAAAGGACAAGGCCTCCTGTTCAAGAACCGCTATTCGCCTTCTTGAATGTGACACATTGAATCAAGGAACTGTCATTCTGAGTCCTTCGACTTAGCTCAGGGTAAACTTCGCGAATAATCTCGCCTTAGCTTTTGATTTTCAGGTTATGCAAAGCTCTCCCTTATAAAGGGCGCTTTTTCTTCAAGTTCCGTTACAATATTTTCTCCATATTCTTCGGGTCGTGGCAATCTTTTCCACGTACTATTTCGACCACTCAATCATTCATTGCAATGTTATAAAAATATAAGGGAGGTTTTCCAAATAAAACTGAAAACCTGGATGTTGGCGTGTCTATTATTACTTTTTTTATCGGATCCGCTTTTGCTGAAAACGGGCATCACCCAAAACCTTATGTGGGCTCCAAAGCCTTCGAGCAAATGAAATCCCTGGTGGGTGACTGGAAAGGGATGATCGATAAGGGAAAGGGACCGGAAGTGTTTAACACGAATTATCGACTGACCTCAGGTGGTAGCGCAATTGTAGAAACTATTTTCGAAGGCCATCCCCATGGAATGATTACTATCTATCAGGACGATTCGAAAAAGCAGTTGACTATGGTGCATTCCTGCGCGGAATACAATCAGCCCAAAATGGTGATTAAAAAGAATCGGGGCAACCGCATCGAAATGGATCTCGTTTCAAATCCGGATTTGGATGTGGTGAAGGACTCTCACATGCATTCGTTTGCAATTGAATTGAATGGACCGGAACAAATGACCCGGGACTGGATCAACTTTGAGGATGGAAAAAAGAAAATGGCCGTGAAGCTTGTGTATAAACGCAAAAACGTACTGTAAAAAGGAAATGGAGGACGCCTTGTATCGTATTGTTTCTGGAAGGTTTATATGGCCATCGTTTTGCTTCGAAAAGTAAATTTTATCTGTGTCTGTCTGCCACTGATCTTTCTTTTTATTTTCGGAGGGTATTCGAAGGGGTTTCCGCATCATCTGCGGGAAGAGTATGAATTCTCTGAACAATATTTTAAAGAAGACACGTTGACGGGAAACTGGAACGGTTACCGCAGTAAAATCTGGGCTCTAGGGTTTGCCCCGGAAATCGAATATTTTGGTGAAACGTTCTACGATCCCGTTGGTGGAATGCGCGAGCAGGTGGAATACGCAGGACTGGTCGATCTGGATTTTCATATTGATCTGGATCGCGCTGTTGGTCTGGACGACACGCGAATCCTGGTCGCATTTGTTGGAACGCACGGCACCAATCCATCAGCCAATCTTGGAACCGCCCAAACGGTCAGCTCTCTTGAAGCCGGGGACACTTTTCAGTTCTTTCAAGCGTGGATTGAAACATTTTTGTTCCACGAGCATGTCAGTTTGAAAGCCGGAATTTATTCGATCGACACCGAGTTTGATTTCAAAGAATCTGCAAACCTGTTCATCAACGGTGCCTTTGGTACCGGGCTCGATTTATCTGAAACCGGGGTGGCGGGTCCGGCAATTTTTCCAAATGCAACGCTTGGTGTTCGCATGGCATATAAGTCTGGCACCGGTTGGTATGCTCAGGCGGCTGTGCTGGATGGTGTGCCCGGTGTGGTGGGCGACACGACAGGAACCCGTCTTCGTCTGGATTCAGGTGACGGAGTTCAGGTTGCCGGTGAAGTGGGATTTGAAAAAATCAGTGAAGGGGGATTCATAAATAAAATTGGCGTCGGTTCCCTGGTTTACAGCACAGACGTTATGGACCTGGCTGCCATGACACCTGCAGGCAATCCCGTGATCCACAATGGAACTTTCAGCTTGTACGGGTTCATCGACTGGTTGTTGTGGACTGAACCCACCAACCCTGGTAACGGGCTTAAAGGTCTGCTGCGCTTTGGCCGGGCGGATGAGAATACGGCAAGGTTTGATTATACGTTTACGGGGGGACTGGTTTATACGGGTTTAATACCAAGCCGCGATAAAGATACCACCGGCCTGGGTATCTCCCTCGCTCACAATTCAAACGCCTATAAAACCGGACAACGTAATGCCGGGGAAGGGGTGGATGATATCGAAATGGTTGTGGAAGGCACTCATCAAATATGGGTTATCCCCGGTCTGACGCTGCAACCCACCCTTCAATATTTTTTCAACCCCGGTTCCAACCCGGACCTGGATCACACCCTCTACCTGGGATTTAATTTCGGCCTTATATTTTAATTCACCAGGCAAATTTTTTCCTATAACAATCGACAATTACCTTAACGTGGAGGAGGGCGGTGCTGGCGCATCGCCTCCTGGCAGGTACTTGAAAAATTGTGCCGGTTGCGGCGCATGCATTCGTGCATCTCGCGACTGGGCGGCATGTTGGGGCAATACCGACGCCGATCGGCATCGCAGGCCTGCCGCATCCGGTCCCCGCCTCGTCCCGGACCAGGCCTCATCCGCTCTCGTCCCATTTCTTTGCCACCTCGATTCTTACCAGTTACCGTCGCGGTTCCACGGTAACATCCCAGCACGTAAGGAAAGTCCCGGGTTGTGTGATAGTGGTACCCGCGCTCGGCGTCTTCGTGTCCGTTGCAGGAATCCAGATCCCGGGGCGGCAACCCATGGTCTCCCAGTAGTCCGTAAATTTTGAAGCCATCAAACGCGTAACCGATGACCGGGGAATGCTGATCGCGTTTGTCGTGATAGACGCAGGCCGGTGTCGAATGATAGTGGTACATCCCGGTTGGAGCCGGATGCCCCTGACACGAATCCAGTCCGTGGTTTTCTATGGCAAGTTTTCCATGTGCGTCTTCCGGTCCGAAAAACACAACACCATTGATGGCAATCGCGATTGGGCCTCGTGAAGGTACCGGGGTCGTCTGTGCAGCCTTTACAGGATTACGCGGAATCAGCACGCGTATGTTCTGCGGAGTCGGGGTGTTGGGATTGACCTGTTGCCATTTGTGGTCGGGCATCCCATCCGATTGCACGGAATAAAATTCACCTGAAACCTGCACCTTCACCTTAGGGTTGGAGAACCACAGATCCTGCGCCGTCACAGTTCCCCAAGTGAAAAGGTTCAGAAACGCGGCCGCAAAAAATACTAAAATGGTTTTTTTTATCAAGGCACCAACACGCATGGAACTGTCATCATGAAAAGAGGTTGGAGTCGGGTCGCCAGGTTTTCCGGTCGCAGAAATTTTTCTGCGGCTTTTCCTATATATTAAGGGACCAGATTAAAACTGCAAGTCAGTGTGGCCGTTGTTCCACTCCCTACTTTTGTTTCTAAAACGACGGGAGTTGAAGCCGATACAGCCGGAGTAGCTTCAAAGGAAACTTCAAAGGCTGCGCCCTGATTTCCAATAAACTCCTTGATGGTATCGGAAGGGGAAGCGATAGGTGAAATGGTGATCTTGGGATCGGAGTTGTTGGGGGCCCGGCCATCGAACTGTTTTAACTCAGGAGGGTCCACAACTGTAGTTGGAATAAACAGGAATCCTTTTTCGCCCTGTTTCAAGTCGGTAGCTGCTGATGAAGTCGGGTTGGAGTCTCCGCGCAGGGGAAGGGTGTCCACCACATTGGCTACAAACTGCCTTACGGTAATGTGGATGTCTCCTCCAAGGTGAACACCAAACCTTGAAAAACTTTCATCCGTATAAGAAGCTTTATCTTCATCAAAATCATAGAACCGGCTGACCTCCACCCTCTCGCTTCCGTTGTTGTCCTGGGCTGAAAGGACCCGGTTGTTGGCCTGCCTCAGTACCGTACCGTCTTCAGGCCGGAGAAGAGTGGTTCTGAATTGACGTGGGCTTCCAGCCCGCTCATCGGCTGGCACATCAACGGTAACCGTGGCCTGTTGGGTCTGCACCAGATCAATGGTCGCGCCTTCGCTCACTTCAATCCCGTTGACCTTGACAGTGACATCGACAACTGTAATATCAAAAAACAGGTTTTGTGATTCATCCTCGTGGGCTTCCCTTCCTCTCTGACCTCCTGTTATTCCATTGCGGGTGGTGACTCGGTAATCACCCGGGCGAGTAAATGCTGCGTAGCCTCCCAGATGCCTTTGTGTGGTCGCTGCAGTTGGTATCAAGCCTCTTTCACTGAATTCCATACTGGTAGGCCCCGTAACTGACCCGACAAGTTGATTTGGGTTGGTGGCGTTATTATCGACAAACAGGTTGGACAATCCTAAAGCAGGATTGGTTTCGCCAGGATCCACCTGAAGGGTTCCGTTAGGTTCTCCACTGGTTCCGCTACCATCGGGAAAAGGAATGACCCTTATTTCATCCTTGTCCACATGGACGCCTGGAGAAGACTGATTCGTCAGTGTCACAAAATTATCTTCACTGCTGTGCGGCCAGTAAAAATAGCGGGCCACATCTCCCACCACCATATTGTAGTGTCCGTAGGCTCCCGTTTTTCTTCGCTGACCGTACAAACGGCCTAACGGACTGTACAGGTCACCGCTTTCTTCTGAAGCTTCCTGCTCAACTGCGGTCAGGTGTGACTCACTTTCCCGGAACAATCGGAACCAGAATACGTACCCAAGAAATGGAGGGGCCAGAACACTCCAGTTTTGAGTTCCCATGACATATCGAACGGCATGCAGGAAAACACTCAACCAGGTATCTTTGGGCTGGGCCTGTACCTGAATCTGTCCCCAGGGATCGAAAATCCATCGCATCCACCCTAATCCGAGAGATTCCATCACGATGGAGTCCGCATTGCCCATGGGGTCGCGTGTTCCTACCTTTCCAATTCTCAAGCTCAATTCAGAATTTGAAACGGGAATTGGTTCTTCCAACCCGATGTCATCCCCATCGACTGATACGACATTGGTGCGGAATGACTGGTCCCTGTATTTGATTTCGACGCGGTCACGGATGCCCGCCTTCATATTGGTTGCGTTGGGTCGACTCAGTTTCACGACGTACGGATTATCCTTGGTGATCACATTCGCTGCATAATAGTCAAACCAGTCGAAAGCAGAACCGGGATCATGTGTGGAGTAGTTCGCCACATTCACGGTACCTGTGAAGGTCACCTTTTGGTCGAGCTTCAGTACATCCCCTTCTTTTGTCGCGTTCCGGACAACTACGTTGTTTTCGCTTTTGATAGACACCCGACCGGCCTTGACTTCCTGCTTGCCCTTGTCGTCGGTGAGTTCAAGTTCCGTTCCATCTGTTTTTACCGTAGCTGGATAAAGCTCTCCTGTTCCAACCCTGGCCCTGTGTAACCCGTAGACTCCTTTGGAGATTAACCAGACCACACTCGACCACAAACTCCCGGCCGTAATGTTGGTCAGGCCCCCATGGGTGGTGGTCTGGAAAATATTCATGAAAACATCGGCGGCAAGGTTCTGGTTTCTTTTTCTTACCTGAATATTTCCTGTTGGAAGTGGCGACTGTCCCTTTTCCGGCTTGAGGAGAAATTCACCGTTATTGACTTCATCCACCTTCGCCGTTTTCGTGCTTCCACCTTGAACCAGTTGGACAACATCATTTTTGGAAATAGAAAGGCTTCCTCCGGTAAATTTCAATGTATAGGTATTTCCTTCGGCTTTAATAGTGCCTGGCTGAAACTCGGAATAATTCGGAAGGTCGGTGTCCGTGCCCAGTTCAAGGCCCAGTTCCAGAATGAATGTGGGGAAAAAACAAAACCAGAGAGGTCCCCATTTGGAATACTGAATTGTGTGTGCCAGTTCATGGTCGATAAGAGATTGGCGACGATCAATTTCGGTACTTTCATCCACAGGTACCAATAAAGAACCCGGATGAAGCCGTGCGGATTTTGCTGCAACATCGGAAGTTACGAAGGGTGTGACCAGTAATTCCTGATTCGCTCCGGTCGATAATCCCGTGGTGTCATCCGTTACAAGTAAAGTGTCTCCTTCACGGACAAATCGTGTAGCAAACCCGGTTGCTGTTGGATTTAGCGAACCAATGTCGACTGGATTGGTCATTCCCGGGTTGGTACTGAATGTGATTTCACAATCCTGGTTGGTGTTTGTAACTACTGCAGGGAAGGTTTTATCCCCGCTTATAATTCCCACTGTCCGGGTATTGGGAAAGGCATTGGGCTGCCAGACAGAAAATGTAATTTGATTGGATGGGCTGGCGCCTACCCGGGTTCCTTCACGGGCCAGCAGGGAATCTCCTGTGTCCGGATCGATTGGGATAAGGCGCTGAACCGTTATTGCACTGGCGGCTGCTGTAATCACAGCTGTTCCACCTTCGAGGGTCAAAGTCAGGCCCTGGACTTTTGAAATTCGGTACTCGCTGCTTTGGGATCCTGAGTCCGTCCAGTTCACAAGGACCAATTCACCTGTCTGGAAACGGGGAAACTGCATATCCACACCGGCAACCTGAGTTCCAAGGGTTACAATATCATTTGCTACACGGGTTGCCGTCCATACAAACCCACTTGTCCCCAGCCGAACTGCTTTTAAATCTTTTTCATTTACATCGAGGTTTCGGTCAAAGGTTGGAGTGATACGGACCTTATGTACCAGCAAGGGTTTACTGCCGTTAGCATCAGTCGCTAACACCACTTCTCCCGGACCCGGATTTGCAGGGTGCCTCCCTGTACCAGATGGAGGAGCAGAGACCGTTAGCTTGTTCCCGTTAATATTTTCATTGGTGTAAAGGCTGGCACTTGCAGTCAATATCGGAGGTGTTCCGGAATGGCTGACCAGTTGCAGCCTTAAGGCGGAAGCGTTATCGACAATATTGGAGGGACGCGCCACCAGGGATGCAGCCTGGGTTATAGTGAGACCGGAAATATCACTGGATCCCGAATCGTTTGTGTATCGTTCAATGGTCCAGGGACCGGGACCCGTGATCGCCCGGTCCACAACAACCGCATCATAATTGGGAGCACCGGTCACGAGTCTGACCGCAACACCTCCTCCGGAATCGAAACGAAGGACTGTTGTAGATGAACTGCCATCCGGTGCCTGGCCTGAACCGGAAGGGGTGTATGTGATTTGCGTGGCCCCTTCAGCAGAGTCGTTTCTTTGGCCGATAGGATTTAATGCTGTCACTTCCTTGAAATCTACCGGGTCATTCACTGCACTGGCACCTGATATATCGGTGTCTACCTGAACCGTGTCAGCGGATGGAGCGCTTGTAATGCGTACCGGTATATTCTGGCTATTTCCACTCACAAGACCCAGGCTGCCCACTGCCGGTGCCTTGCCTGCGGCAAATTCCAAAGTATCGTTGCCCGTCCTCTTTGGATTCAGGGTGGCAGGGTTAATTGAAGTGGTTGAAATCTGAATTGGAGAAGTAAAGCTGTTGGGGACAGCACGATCCAGCGGAACCCTGGCTTCCAGTTTTTCTACCCTGGCAACGGTAATGTCCCCTGTCCCATCGTCTTTAAAACTCAGCAGATCATTTTGAACATAGGGGTGGGTTGCCCCGATTGAAGTGAAGGCGTTTGACACAGCTGATTCTGCGGAGAGGGATTCTGAAGTAGCCGGATTTGGATTGACCTTTCTTAAGGTGACGTTTTGAGGTCCGATCGAAGGTGCATCATCGTCAAGCCGTATTAATCTCCGACCCGCATCAATTGTGGAAGAAGCGACCTTGGTCAGCACCATATCATTTTGCGAATCGGTTAACAGGACCAGGTCTCCCGCGGCAGGTGCTCCCCCTGAAGTGGGCAGGTTGATCACGGCTCTGCTTTGCAGGGTTCCAAGTGCAACATCGGAGCCCGGGACCAGCTCTGTTAAAGGGCAATCGATATTACTGCGGTAAACCTGATCGTTGGAAACATTAAAATGAAATCCGCCACTTGGGAACTTTGGAACAAGGGATCCCGGTGCCACCGATTCAGCAGGTCCACCATAACGGCTCCAGTCCAAAGCAGCACCCGTTCCCCCTCCACCAACAAGGACAAATGGAGTGGCTACTCTTTTGTCGTCATCATCTTCCGGTTTTGGTTCAGCAAGTAAAAGGGTTCCATAGAGAGTGGGTTCAAACCGTTCTTTTGGATCGATTACCCGGCCTCTTTCCAGGAGGATAAAATCATTGGCCGTCGCCCACACAATGTGCTGGGTTGTGAAGGCACGCGAATCTCTCAATCCCGTATCAGCGTGTGTGCCGGAATTGACCAGAACCCCGTCCCGCCTTAAGGCGAAGGCTCCCATACGATCACTGGCCTTTAATCCCTCGGAGCTACCAAACTCTCCAACCTGAAAAGCTGTAAACAAACTGGCGAGAAAGTTAATCGTCCAGTCGAGTCCAAAGAAAGTCAGAATATTATTTTGTAAAGACCAGGTTAAATCACTGATAACCAACCCGGCAGAAATGGCACCAGAAGGATCGGCGCGGCCAACCGGATCGTGACGGCAGACAGTGTAATAACGGTTATCCCCGTCTGGCTCTACCGGAAGAGGGCCTGCCCATTCGCCATCGCGTCCCCGGCGGGGATCGGCTTCGCTGCCATCATAGGGATCGGGTGAGCAGAATGCCCCGACCCTGGGATCCAACACTCTCCAGGGCAGGTAGGCCAGTCCATTGTGGGTCAGCGATCCAAATAAACCGGGAACTCCATCAAAATCGAGGAGACCTTCCCCAAAGGCATCGCGGGGGATCCGGGTTATTTCATTTTGGGTAATGACGCGAATCGGTGTCGCCGTGGGGTCCAGTGAAAAGATCGCGCTTACAGGATCGCCGATGGGGCCGTCAATTCGCGCGAAGCACCGGTAACCCTCCCAAAGGAAGATTGTTTTTATTTTTCCCTGCTGGTCTTTTACTGTCCAGATTCGACCCAGAGTATCCCGGTGAAATGTTTGCGAGGAGAGAGGTTTGACATCCTCTCTTGCCCCAAGGGGATCATAGGAAAATTCATGAGAGAATCCATCACCTCGCCAACCCAGAACTCGCCCCCGATCGTCCAGCGCAATCTGCCTGCGGATTTCAGGGCCTTCTACTGAAACCAGACCTTTGGACTGATAGGTGTAAAACCATTCATGAGGTTTTGGTGCCAGCTTTTCATCACGGTCTATACAGGCAACAACCCGTTCGGAACGGTCGCGAATGATGTCGACACCGTCCACAAACACCGGGCGTTTTTTTTCATCCAGCAGGTAGTACTCTTTCCAACCACCAGGATCTCCGGAATAAACCCGGACAAAACCATTTTCAATGCGGTTCTCAGTGAGTTCCAACCGGCCTTCATCAAACAATATCGAGTTGTTTTTATCTCGTTCCCAGTAAACCCGTCCTTCCCCGACGATGGCCTGGAGTTGATCTGTTTCTACATCATTCTGGTAGACCAGGACCTGGTCGGTTCCCGGGATCAGGAAAAATTTTTCTTTTAAACCGGATTTGATTAATGTAGTCATCCCGTCCCCACACTGGCGCTGACACTTATGCTGGCGCTGGCACCACCCGACTGGCTGGCGTATTGAATGGATTTAAGCAGTTTTTCTATTTCCGTTTGTAAAGCCTCGATTGCATCCGTTACCGCATCGCTGACCGCAGGGGCCAGACCATTGATGGTTTCAATCATGGCGTGAACATCAATTTCGCGAAGTTCATTGCCAACAGTTTCAAGCGAAGTGCCCACGGAGTTCAAGGCATCCAGTGGTAATAATCCCGGGACCCGGTTGATCTGAGCTTGAATACCGGAAAGGTCGGGCATAAATCCTGCTGGATCCAGCGAACGAACCTGTAAAGCTGTTGCCACCAGAAGTTCAGAAAATTCGCGGGCAAATTCTCTGGGGTGGTAGGCATTCAGGGACGCGCGAATCGCAGCGTGAACTTCTCCCAGTTCATCCGCGAGGCGGCTGGGGTTCAGTAAATCCAGTTCTTCCCTTAATACATTGAGTACCTTCAGGTATTTATGAGCCTGGGCTCCCGGATTGAATGTTTTAATGAGAGTTTCCAAACGCGCAAACAAACTTTTTACTTCAGATTCAACAGAGCCAATGGTGCTCATTGTTTTTTTGACAATGTCCAGAACCAGACCATCCAGTTCAGCGGCAATGGGTTCCGGGTCCAGGGAGTCGAGCAGGGTCTGGAGATCACCGCCGATATTGGTCAGGGCACAGGATTCCAGGTTTGTGGCAATAGTTTCCAGTTGATTGGCGACACCTCCGGAAAGAACGCGCGAGGTTTTCTTCGAACAATTTCTAATGAGTTCAAGTTCGGCGGCCAGTTCTTCGCGTAAAGAACCCGGGCCGACAGTACCCACAACAGCGACCGAAGCATTGAGATCAAAACTTGATCCACCGGCTGATGCAGAAAATCCCGCTTTCAAGGCCAGTTGGGTTTCCAGCTGTTCATGAGTCAATTGCACCAGGACATCGTCGAGTGCCGATTCGATTTGGTGATCGATTTCAATAACCGCACCTTGAACCTTGCGAATATTTTCAGCAAGCCCCTTGCACAACTCCTGCAATTTTGTAAAGACATCGTTTGCCGGGCCGGCTTCCAATTCGCTAAGCGCTTCTTTCAGTTTTGCAGGAAGGTAACCCATCATGCGGATCACATCACCCGGCTTAACTTTTTCAAATCCAGGCGGAAGCCCCTGGTTGTCGCTTGAAGCAGGAGGTTCCTGGTCCCCATCCATCCTTGGAGGCAATGAAGCATCTTTACCGGCAAGTTGCTTCATGGGTTCAGCTGCAGCGCGGGCGGCTGTCTCACCTGCAGTGGAAGTGATTTTTCCCACCCGACTGTTGATGGTTTCTGCATCAGGAATGGGGATGCTTCCTAAAATTTTGTCATACGCGTCAATCACCGGTTTTAATAAAATTCGGGGATGAATCCGGTCCAGCTGTCCCAGGATTTTGTCAAAAACCTCAGAGGCGGGTTCCACCATTTCAACCGGATCAATTTTTTCTAAAAGAGAAGCGATGTTATCCAGTTGAGCAGAAACCCCGGAGGTTACACCGGAGATATCTATGTTATTCAGTTCCTGAAACAGTTTGTCGATTTCTTTGGTGAGTTCCTCACCAACCTGTTTCGGAATTACTGAGGACACCACTTCTGCAATGGTATCCAAGCCATCGGTAACGGTATCTCCTATTTCTTCGGGAAGTTTTAACTGCTCCGCAACGGCTTTTAAAGGATCGCCAATGGCTTTCTGGACATCAACGGACTCAACCGATTCAATCAACTGGTCGATAACCGGTCGCATCTCTTCGGGGATGGGTACACTGGACAGCAGCTTTTCCGCTTCCTTTCGAAACTCTTCCAGAGTTTCGATAACTTCCTGTTTGGCACCTTCAATATTGGCTTCAGCCAGCAGGGCCTGCGCCGCATCAATGGCCTCACGGAAATCCCTTAAACCCGCAATCGCCTGCCCAAGAATTGCATTGACCTGGTCAGCGATTTGATTGATTCGGGTGGTGATGTCACCGAGCGCAGATTCCAGGCTGTCCAGTGCGGTCTTGATCGTATTCTCAACTTCACCGGTGGCAGTCCCCACCAAAGCCTGTAAATCGAGTTTCTCAATAATTTCTGTGAGCTCGTCAATTCCCCCACGGATGCTTTTTGAAACCTGATCCAGCTTGGCGTCGTTAATTTTTTCTGCAACCATAAGTATCTGGCTGGTGATCAGGTTGCGATACTTACGTAAAGGAATTTCGCGGAGGAGACCCCGGACCCAGTTTTCGAGTTTCAAAGCTTGTTCGTCGAACAAACCACCGATTCTTTTCAGGGCTTCGGCCTCAACCGTATCCAGCATGGCGCTGAGCTGAGCAATGCCTTGCTGTGCATCAACCGTATCTACCTGGGCTCTAATCTCTGCAATCATTTTCCGCCAGGTTTCCAGTTCATCAATTGCACCGGGTTTCAGGTTCTGGAACACAGCAGTAGCCGATG
Organism: Candidatus Nitronauta litoralis; assembly: GCA_015698285.1. NCBI lineage: Bacteria > Pseudomonadati > Nitrospinota > Nitrospinia > Nitrospinales > Nitrospinaceae > Candidatus Nitronauta > Candidatus Nitronauta litoralis. Next base: position 1,155,188 of record CP048685.1, on the reverse strand, counting down.
CCACCGTTTTTAATTTTTCTTCAATCTGGAGGGATTCCAGTTTTTGCACCATCGTTCTCAGATCACTTCCGATCTGTTGGATGGTAGATTGACGAACAGTCTGCAATTCATTTAAAGCTGCCTGAACCGATGCAGCATCACCCGCATTTGCTGCGACTCTCACCTGCGCCAGTATTTGCAAGATTCCATTGACGCGCGCCGTGGGAATACTGAAATCCTGGAGACCACCGAGGACGATTCCAATTTGACCGTGCACCTGTTCGAGTGCCTCTTTGGGAACTGGTAACAGGATTTTGATGCCGAGCTCGGAAAGCGCTGACACATCCTTGGGAACCCCCGATTCCACTACATTGACGATGGCGCGGTAACTGCTCATGTTTTCGACGGCTTTCATGGCGTAATCACCGATGGGTCCGCCGGCTTTTTCAAATACCTTTCCGAGGGTTGCATTCCCTGGAACATTAATTTCGTTTAGATCCCCGTTTAGACCCCCTATCAGTCCGGCCAGGATTTCTGCACCATCTGCAACTGCCTTTAACAAATCAGCAATCGGAATGTCTGTGACCTTGACCTGCCCCGCCAGCTCTTCAATGGCTTTGGTCAGGGGCTGGATCATATCTTCGGGTTTAACATCCAGTGAAGTTTGCAGCGAGGAGATGGTTCCTCCCAGAGACCCCATCATTGAAGTGACCGCACCCTCATTCAATATTTTCTGGAGGTCGGGCGTATTGACAGCAACCTTGACACTGCCCTTGGCATTCACAATTGCGGACAGGTCAAGTCCTTTCAGGTCACTGATCAAACTCATGCCTGATACCTCAAGGTTAGATTCGTCAGGACGATGTCAGTAAACTGGTCGGAATTAATTAATGGAGGACCGGATTGAAATGAACCGGAATCCAAAGTCATTTTCAGAATTTGGGTTTCCATACCCGTGAACTCAACAGGAGTGGATCCGATGTCAACTTTGTCTCCGGGTTGTGGCGAATGGGCAACAGCGATCCGTGTGACAGGCGCACCGTTTTCAACCCAGTAAAAACGTCCCCTGGTGGATTTAACCTCCAACGCCACCGCCTGGTCGATGGGACCGTAATCGGGAAGGTCTATCCAGACCAAACCGGATTGTCCGTTATTGGGATTGACAATGGCAGAACCCCATCCATCATTTAAAGGGGTCACTCCCCCGCCTTCTGAAATGGCCATAAGCCGGATTGAAAGTTCCGTTTCTTCAGGAGCATGTCCAAACAAACCGATCCGTTTGAGGGTTTCATCCAGGAACGCTTCCCGCGGCCATTCTCGAATTACAGGATCAACTCCCACGATGGGTCCCTGAAAAAACCCGAGAGTATCGGGGAGGGTGTCTGATAGGGGGTGGAGACGCATGCCTTTGTGTTTAAGCGTCACGTCTGCGGTTACTTTATAAGGGGAGGTGGATGCCAGAACCGGATCGGGCAGAGCCAGCATCTTGCCTCCACCTTCAAGCGAAAGTTTTACTTTTTCCTCAAACTTTCGAAGAACCTGCCCTTTGGTATTCAAACCGAAATGGTAAAGGTGTCCTTCTTCAGATGACTTTATTGTGACGTGTGTTGATAAAGGCGACCCGGTTTCAAGCGCTTTATCCAACCCCTGCGTGACCGCCTGTTTTAAATCAATTGAAGAAGCATCTTTAAAGGGACCGGGCAGGCCCCACACAGGAGCGCTTTCAAAATTCAGGAGCTCCATATCAGAAGGATAGGGAGCAGCCCTTAAAACTGCTGATGAAGTAGAAAACCGGATAGGAGTGAACTCTTCCGGAACTCCATTTTCAACCACCATCAATCGGATTTGGGTGGTTTGCAGATCGGGTAAATACAAAACAGAATTGCTGAAAGAACCTCCAGTTAAAAGAGGAGGAATCGCGCCGCGAGTTGATGTCGGAGGCACGCTCACAACCGGAGCCCCGAAGCGGTCGCCTTCCCACAGAGCCACTGCTATTCTGAAAGCTCCGAGCTCGTTTTGATTTCTAACACGGGTAAACTCTCCGTCTATTTCTATCTTAAAATCGTTCAGTTTGATGGACCGGATGAGTCTTGACGAAGTCAGGGTGATGTCTAATTCAGTTGATTCAGAATTTCCAGGGAACGAACCCAGCGAAGGACCCAGATGTTTATGGTCCGGAGACAAAGTGAGACTGGCACTTTCCAGTTCCACAGAAGTGGCCCCTTCAATGTTGGGCCAATTGACATTCAACTGAAAGCCGGATGAGTCCACTTTAAATGCCTGACCGTAAGCGAGAATGGCACCCTGCAATCCAATCCCTGTCTGCATTTCCTGGATATTATTTTGTAGTTCAGGCGATGCGATGGAAGCCATAGTCAGTTCCCGACTTGAATATTAAAACTGGCCAATTCAATGCCCAGCCGCACGGGCGTATTGCCATCCATGATGACTGTGGTAACAACAACCCGCTCATTGGTAGCCGACCCGGGTGGTGTGTACGACAACGAAGCGGAACCGTTAGCCAGGAGTGTCAACTGACTGTTATCCGGCCCAGCCAATCCTCCCGAAAGACTTCCCTGGCCCGGACTGCCATCAGCAGAAAGCAAGCGAACCGCAATGTTCCCAAAGGGAAGAGTAGAGGAGGAACTGCCCTGGAGCACCATGGATCCGCTGGTGCCGACATTGAAATTGAGTTGTACCGCGTTTCCACCGGCAACAATGGGTCCATTGTCGGTCACCATAGAAACCGGTAACACAAATTGCCGGACATGGGCTTGAGTGATTACATCACCGGACACACCCGTTTGACCAATAGGCCAGAACCAGCCCTCAACCTCAAGGGTGATGTCGGGAGTGGGATCGGTATTGGTGTCCCGGATACTCAGGTCCGCTTCAACGATCTTCAAATAATCCAAAAGAAACCCCTGGTCCTGTTGAGAAGCCAGAGCGTTGGCGTTGCGAAAATCAGGGGTATCCAGAAGGTAAAGCAGTGAATCGATCCCCTGCAGTTGTTGCTGGCGACCCTGGCCCTGAGCCGGGAACACCACGATTCCCACTTCACCACGCAATCGAACTATCCGTAACGGGTCGGTTATTCCAGGAGCATTTTCGGACCGGAACGAACCAAAGTCGGGCGATTGAATTTTCATTTTTCCAACAGACACCACGATTTGAATTCCATTATCGCCAGTATCAACAGGCGCCGTACGCACCCTTCCAGCGAAAGGGGCCGTTAACTGGCTGCCCAGAACCTGGGCAAAACGTTGTTCAAAGTCTCTAAGCATGGCACCCGGTTGTGTTGATCTGGAGTTACGTTATCTCGTTCCTGAGCGTGTTCGTGTCGTTGTGGTTGACCGTTCATTTGTTTCAATATTTCGTTTTCGTTCTGTTTCAATTGCTTCAATTTCCGTCCGGATCCTTTTGTTTAGATCGGAGGTAGAACGAGCCACCTCTTCCGCGACCAGTCCGTTTAAACGTGAATTATTGCTGGTGAAACGTTTTTCAATTGAAGCTTCCAGGTCTTTCTGCAAAACGGTCATCTGGTTCTGAACAATGTCATTGACGTCTGCTCGCAGTTCGTTTGTTTGCAGTTTAGTTTCGACCCTGGCCGATTCGCTGGCTGTTTTGGAAAGCCTGGCTTCCAGATCGGTAATTTTCTGGTTCATGCTGATGTTCAGATCTTCGTTCAAAGTATCCCGGAGAGAATTTGTTTTTGCTGTTAAGGATTCGTTCAGGTTTTTCTCCATCTCACTCAATTGTTTGGAAACAGAACTTCTTGAAGAGGCATCCGCTGCCAGTAATTCAAGCCGGGTTTGTTCGATGCGGGTAGCATTTGCCTTGGATTGCTCAATGTTCTCGTCGGTTCTATTGGAAAGTTCAGTGATCCTTGTGTCGGATTCATTCAGTCGGGTTTCAAAATCTTTTAAAGTCCCTTCCAGTTGGGTGGCAATGCCAGACGAAATTCTTTCCCCCACATCATCCTGAAAAGAAGAAAACCTCTGATCGATCGATTTCGAAAAATTGCCCAGATTGGTTTCGGACTCCTGGGTAATTTCTGCTTTCAATAAATTCATCCTTCGATCAATTTCAGTTTGCGTTTCCTTCTGAAGGGTGTTGCTCAGGTTGGCCGCAAGATCGGATGTCGCATCATTCACTCGCGTGTCGATACTGGAGCTGATCGAATCCATCTGTTCTTTAACCTGACCAAGAAGTTCATTTTTAATGGGCTCCATCGCCTCGGTGGTTACTTTTTGAGCAATTTCCCGGGTTTCTTCCAATACAGAACTTCGTAAATCGCTTCCCACCTGATCCCGTACAGTTTTAAGAACCTCATCCAGTTCCTCTTCGGTCACCAGAGTATTTTGTAATTCGACTAACCGTTTTTCAAAATCATTGGCATTGAAAACTTTTCCTTCCGTGTTTGTGAGATCTGCCCTCAGGGTTTCAACTCTTTCAACCCGGGTCAACATGTCCGCAATATTTATGGTCTCCCCGTCCCTTACAACCGTTTGACCGAATTCAACCGCACGTTTGACATCCGTTTCGAGGGTTCGAAGGGTTTGGCGCAGATTGGTCACATCCTCCCGGGCATCGGCTATTCCATCAATTTTTCTGGACACCCGGGTCATGTCGGATTCACGCATCAGGTCGCGTGTGGAGACACCATTTAGGTCCGATTTCAATTGGCTCAAGGAATCCCGCAATTGGTCAAACTGTTTCGACAAGACATCAATCTCACGATTCAATTTGAAAAGTTGAGATTCGCTGCCAGGATCGTTCAATCCTCCTTCGAGTATCAACCCGCGCAACTTGGTGTCCAGCCAGGTCAACCCCACCTGATCCGAATGTTCGTGGGGGGGAACTTCTTCGGTCTTATCATCAGCCAATACCGACCGCGCAACCTCAATCACCGAATCCACCAGGGAATTCCAGTGCGGCGCTTCGATAAGCTCGCCCCGGTGTTTTTCAGCAATCGGTTCGAGACGTTCTATCAGGGCTTCCAGTTTTTCCAACTTGGCTACCGTCGGCATATACTGTTTCTCCTTTGTTAACTTTCCCTAGCGTTGCGCCCAGGAAAATTTCGATTTTTTGCTTTGTGTTGTCGTGCGCATGTAGGTCTGTAATTCATCTTCAGGTTTGACCTGGGTTCCTACATTTGCGTATTGCGTGGCCGCCAGCATTACCGATTGGACAGCAGGTTCCTTCAGGAAGCTGTCGCCTTCGGCACCCTGACCCACTGCCAATTCGTTCACTTCCGTTAAGAAAGCATTCCCTGCGCGTGATAATTTGCCAGTCCAGACCGGCGTGGGTTGTTGAATGGATTCCTCGAGATCGTCGATGCGTTTGGTCCACCGGTTCCTCATCTCAGAAGAAGCTCCGGCACGGTCCAGGGTGTCGAGTAAATTCCTGCGTAGTTGCTGACTTTCGATGTCGCGTCGAAGTTCAAGCAGGCTGCGCCCGAATGATTCGGTGAAGCGCCGGATGTTGCCCTGAATCTCTGCCGTTTTTTCAGCAATCTCGGGATGGTCATGGCCAATGGGTGAGACCAGTTGTGTCAGTTCCAGTACGGCCCCGGCAAGGTCCGACATGGCACCCACCAGTGCATTCCAGTCGGTTGAACGGATAGTTTCCCCGGCACTTTTTGTACCCAGGGGAGTGAGGGTTTCCCGGACGGTAGTCGCTGTTTGTTGAACAGGAGTCAGGTCAGCATCCGGGATATCGCGAATAGGAGTGTCCCGGAACAATTCCGGACGCACCACAACCGGCACCCGGGTTGGGAAGGGTTGGGGAAACAGCCGGACCACGCGTCTGTCTATGGGTTGTATTAGATTTGGATGTCTCACCGAAATTTCATACGGGCCCGGATCAAGGTCCCTCATAATAAGCTGGCCATCGAGAAATGGTTTTCGGACAAACCGGCTGCCCGTCGACTGGTTGACGAGAGTCACCTCGGCATCCCGGTTGGCTTGCGGAAACCCCTGCAGTTGTATGTTAAAAGAAGCTTTTAACGCCATGGCTGTTCTCCTTCAATCGCGAAGATCAATGAAGATCTCCAAAGGGAAATTCCACTTCCCAGAATAAAGTTAACTCGTGATCATCTTTCTTATCGATGGGAGCAAAGGTGACCCGGTTGTAAAGGACGTTTGTTGGGTCTCCCTCGCCTTCAGGGACCTGTTGCGAAATCAATCCGGCTTCGCGCACCATGCCCACAGCGGCGTCCGAAGGCAGGGTGGCCCTCACCCGGACCTGCACCAGACGTTTTACGGCATTGATTTCAAACTGAAAACTGTCCGTTGAAATGGGAGCAAGCAGGCCACCCGTGAGTGCGGGATTTTCTCCCACCGGTTCGTTACGCAATTCGACAATAGAAATATCGTCAGGCGTTCCATCGTTGGTTCCAACTCCCATATGAGTGATCCGGCTACCTCTCCCGGAAAACAATTCCGCAATCAGCATGGCTCCGGATTGCATCACGGTATTTTTAGCGTGACGGTTCTCCAGCAATTTCCCGGACGCGATATCGCGCAACTCCAAATGAACTTGAGCTCTCATGATTCAATACCTTTCCCTAACGGAAAATTGAATTGTCAAAATCGGTAATACCAAAGGCTCCACCGGAATCGGGTAAATCATCGGACCCGATACTGCCTTTTTCTTTAATGGTCATGGGCAGGACTCTCGCCAGCCGTTCCCGCGCTCCTTGAACTTCCCTGTGGGACCGCATATGAACCCGTGATTCCACACCCGCCGCGGACAACCGTCTCAGGGCCTCATCAAGTGAGCTTTCCAACCGGTCCCGATCGGAAAGTCCTTCTTCCAGGTTTCCTGCCTGACTCAACATGGATTGTGCCGGTAACTCAACCTTGAAGGAGGCTGGTGCAGATTCCACCCACAACATTTGAAGAGCCACAGCTGCTTGTTGAGAAAACAGGGAATGATCGAACAGGGTCTCATCCCACACACCCTGCTTAAGGTTCAGGTCAGCCAGGGCAAGCAGTGCACGATCCAACCCGGGTACATCAAAGTGAGCCAGAGGCATGAACCAGAATTCATTGGTCCCACGCTCGAGCATCAAAGGTTGAGGATCCCCGCTGGCTTGTACAGCGGTGTTGGCATCTCCGGGCACCAGGCCTTCAATGAACTTCAATTTATCTGTGACCGTATGGCCTTCCAGTTCAGCATGTAAAGAAAGTGAGTCGTCTTCCTTTTTTTCTGACCAGATCCAAAGTCGCTTTCCAGTGGGAATTGCGCCAAGAAACACAAGGGCGTTTCCGGTTGTCACATTCATCAACATGGGTGCGTATTCAGGAGCGTCACTACCGAATGCGGTGAGCACCAGGTTGATCGGAGCGGAGTCCAACCCGTTGTTGGTCACTTTGAAACGATCAAGTGGCGCCAGACCATTGGGTCCCGGTGGACGCATGTAACGGTAGACCGGAGGATTTTCAATCAGACTGGGAATCGTATCCGATTCAGTTGTTGATAATTCAGTAGCAGGAGGCGACAGTTTCACTTCCTTCAGTCTTTGAAACCCTTCCAGATATTGATGGACAAACAGACGAATTCCCTCTCGAGTGACGGCCCCGGCTTTTAATCGTGCATCCCTCAGGGAATGGACCCAGAGCCGGTAATCCCGGAACGATTGCCAATCTTCCACGGGGATATCCAGAATGGCGCCAAGTTTGGAAGCATCATCAAGGGTCACGCACTGATTAAAAAAGTGGGATCGCTGGATGTCGCGCATCTCTTGATCCATCTCCTCCAGCGGCAAAGCCATGACATCCAGCAGCCGCGAAAGGTTTTTTCCCTCTTTATAAAGTTCCGGTAGTCGGTCGCGAATGGAATCTACGTGTGCCATCAACTCCCTCCTTCCCGAACATCGAGAGTGACATTACGTAAATGCAGTGTTTCGTTGGGTTGTGGTGTGTATTCTCCCAACTGGTCTGCCAGCTGAATGAAACGTCCCTGACTTTCAACCACGGACAAAGCCTCTGCACGGATGAGGGCGAATCGGGTATCGTCACGGATGGCAGCTGCCAGCGAGTCTATGGAATATGGAGTCCCGGCGGTAACCAGTAAGTCCATATGGGATTGAGCGGCCAGACGAATAGTCTGTTCTAGTTCGGATTGAGTCACACCCGGTTCCAGATGTACCGGTAAGGTAAGATCCACTTCAGCGGTTGTAGCCAGGGCCGAACCGCCGGTGTCTTCTTTTTTGACTTGCAGGAATGAAAATGGCTGAACGAGGTCTATAGCGTGACCTGTTGCCAGTTCCAGCTTGTCTTGCTGTGGACCCCCTTCGGCACTCAATTCGATTTTTGCATCCACAATTCTTGAATCAGACATTACGGTTGAGACCATCTGAGCCTGGCGTGCAACACCACCCGGAGAAAGCTGGCCAAGGAATTCTGCCAACCGGGCCTCGACATCATTTTTTAGCGGTTCCAGTTCTGACTCAGGCACTCCAGTACCGGCCAGGGTGATTTCGATCTGCGCCGTTACCTTGGTTTTCGCGGCCTGACCCAATAGAACCCGAATACCGGCTGGGCGAAGTTCATCGATTCTGCGGTTGACTTGATCCTGCAATGCAGGATCGGAATTTTGCTCGTAAACCACATCTATTTTGACTTCACCCGGTACACCATTGGGGAATTCCTGCAGGGCAACATCCTGTACCCCTTCGATGGAAAGAATTCCGAATTTCAACGCATCGAGAGTTCCTCGAATGGCTTTGTGAAGAGCGCCCTTTGCACGTCGTCGAAGACTTTCATCCGTTTCAGGATCGCTTCGGGTCCAGGCCTCAGTGGGGTTGGTCACACTGCCGACCCCGGCAATCATCATTTCCAGTCGGGATAAAGAATCTGCAGGCACCGCTTCCGTTTTACTGTTGATGCCGACAGCGTTGATCTCGCGCGAAGACTCTCCCGGTTCGAGGATTAACGGGGCGACCGTCTGGTAAAGATTTTTCCCCTCAACATCGCTCACCCGTGTTCCCACAGGAATGGTTATTCTGCCAACAGTTCCGGTGGCTCGGACGAAACGGAGTTTCGCGGTGGGAACTCCCGTCGGAATTCGTTTGACTCCGACCAGTGCAACGACCTTGTCCAATGACTGTTTTTCTGCTGTTTCCAGGAAGGCGGATTTATAAACCCTCTCCAGTAGTTGTTCTTCCAGGGTGAGCTCAACTGCGAGGGATTCCAGTATGGTTCGAACAACCGAGCCGATGTTGAGGTCGGTGACCGGCATTGGATCGATGTTGACTGGAAAATAATTTACGTAAAGATCCGAACCGGGCAGGGGTTTGTTGCCGCCTTCTCTAAACCGGATGGCGTCAAACTCTTCACCTCCCGTACTGGAGATCAATTCGAAATCGGCTGAAGTGAATCTGAAATTCCTGCCCTCGGAATCATTTTCATCTCCACTGCTCACTTTTCCCTGCAAATGCGAGACACGGCGCAACGGGCGGTTAGCCAGTTCCTTGAGAATGATGGGGCCTTCGACACCCGGGACGGTGACTTTTTCTCTGACCGTTCCTTTGGTCAGGGAGGTCAAGAGGTCTCTTACAATGTCTGGATAATCCCTTGGTTCAAACTTCATAATGCCACCGCAAAATTCAAGGTCACCGGTTCAGGTTCCGTTTTAGGTTTGATTGCAAGATTGAAACGTATTTCAGATGGGCCTTCGCTTGGAATATCAAAAGAAAAAGAAACGGCCTTGTCTTCAACACGCGGTTCCTGGGCCACAGTTTCCAATACATAGGCCTTGCATAACGCCCGGATTGAGGCAGTTTTTCGGCGACCGATCAATTCAGACAACCGGGAACCGTAATCAGCATGGCCCAGTTCCGCCAGCGATCCTTTTGGAGTCAATAGCCTCAGAATCATCGCCTGTGCCAGGGTTTCCCTGCCGTTGATTGTCTGAAAGTCATAGGTCCCTTTTTGATCTGAAGGAAAAAACCGGGGATCCATCCGTAAATCGAGCGGACTGGTATCGTGGGCGGCCATTGCAGGGGGTCCGATCACTACTTTTAAATCTGTTCCCAGTTGTTCAAATCGCACGAACGTTGTCTCCAAAAATCATGAAAACGTTAACCCGCAAACACGGTGCCCGCAGGGCCGGTAATCGTTCCTACCGGAAGTGGTGCGGGGTCATTGCAGGTTTCAACCATATCGCCCACTCGGGCTAACCCTTTTCCACCAACATTTACAGTAAAACTGGCTAATATGACTTTCCCCTGGTTATTCGGTGGAGCCTGAAACGAGGCTCCAGGGGGCATCGGGATATGTGGCGGATTATTGAAAGCAATGGAATCCTGAACAGCTGCGGCCTGACCCCCGATGTTCACCGTTGGAACGGTCGCACCCATTATGGCTCCTGAAAATATGTGCGGTAGTGGTGTGGGTACCGGACCTCCTGGGGTGGGTACCAGAACAATGTGCGTGTCGGTTGCCATCACCTGCGAATTCATGGTCGCTACCGGATTTCCCATTTTGTTCCTCGTGTAACCGCTGCGTTAATTGATATCTACTTTGGCTCCGCTGATTTTTACAGTAGCGGAACCTTTCAGTTCGAGTTCGGTGGCTTCGATGACCAGCTTGTTGCTGGCTTTGATTGCCATTTCTCCATTGGCGGAGAGTGTCAGACTGGCCTGACCCACATCCACCGTGATTTCTTCCGACCCTGTTGCATCCACCGCCACCTTGGCTCCCTTACTTTTCAGTTCAACCAGTCCGTCATTGATCTCGACCGTTGTGTCCGGCCCGACCTGAAGGTTCATGGCTGGGACACCTGAATCCAGTAACATCTTGAGTGCGGGATTGGAATCCCCGGGAGGCAATTCGACCACGATCTGACCGGCTTCATGTTTGGGGGGAGCGAGATCACTGTGATACAAACGTCCAACAACCACCGGACCGTGCAGGTCTCCCTCTGCAAACACAACAACTACCAGATCGCCAACATCAGGTGTGGCGGCCAGTCCCAACGCGCCTACGGCAATGGGCACATTGGGCAGGATCAAACCCCGGTCCCTGAGTTCGACGGTGACCGAATGATCACCACCCCCGGCGACCATGTTGAATACTTCGGTTACCTGTCCAACAGAAATTGTGGGCACCGCTTTCACTTCATGTCGGGCAATGCGGGTTACTGCATCAAACAACTGGTTACTCACAATAATCCTCCGATCAATCCCGCAGCCTGGGAAAGAAGTCCCGCCAGGTCACTGCCTGCATACACCCCGGAAAAACGGGTCTGGCTTCCGGAAATCATGTCAATGGAATGGGTGACATCCGTGATGAGCCAGGGACCTTTGGAAAGGGAGCCTGGCAGATCCTGAATTTCAAGAACAGCACCGGGGCGAAGTGTCGGAACCAGCCAGCAGTTGGCTCTTAATTGTTTGGTCCGGGAATTGCGTCGGGTGTTGATTTCAGTACTGGCCTGGCGAACCAGATCACCAGTTCGAAGGGCAGGTTTTGGTTCCCATAAATTGTTAGGTGAGGGATCATCTCCTCCGCCCGTCAGGGATTCAGTAGAATGACGGAACACGTTGGGATCAGCCGCGGCACCCGCAGGTCCATTGCCCACCATCACACGGTTGGACGGAACCGGCGCGTCTCTCATTTCATACTCCAGAAATTCACGACCATAACGTAATGCCGTATCGGCCGGTCCTGGATCCCTGGATAAAATAGAAAGTTTCCCATCCTCGTCCACAACGGCTAAGCTGTTGCCTATCTGGGCTAACTCTTTAATGTGTTCGGTTATGGTTCTTTGCTGATGACAGACATAATTGGGAAACTGGGTGGGCGCTGATAAGGCGAACCGTCCAATCGAAACTCCCGCTTCATCTGCCAAAGCCGTAATCGTCGCCCGCAGGGTTTGTGACTGGTAAGTGGCGGAGGGCCTTAGAGCAGCAAGCTTTGCTCCCGCATCAGCTATGGTGACCCGTGTTCCGGAAAACAGACGGGAAACCGTTTCCACCTGCCCCGTCAGGATTTTGGTGGCACCGTCTCCAATGTCCAGCTCCAGAGTGGCCTCATCTCCCGGACCCGCTTCTACCGGGACATCCAGCGGGAATTCACAATGCGCGAGGTTGACCGCTGGCAAAACGCCCAGGTCCACCGAGATGGAGGACACGTGGGTGTCGTAGAGCAAATTGCCCAGGGTCACGGAAATGGATTGTGCAGCCAGACTCATCCGAATAAATCTCCCAATGATTTTCCAGCCTCTCCAATTTTTTTGCCGACCGTTCCAACGTTATCTGTAGCATCCTGCAAGGGTTTGAAATCACCGGAGAACCCGAGGTCTCCGAGACCGGCCAACGCCTGCAATCCTTCAATGGCATCCATGGCACCTTCGACAGCACCGGCAATATCGTCTGCCAATCCGGCAAGGTCGTCCATTAGATCGGTGTCGAAGCCCAGATCGCCCAGACCAAAGTCATCCAGTCCACCAAACCCGCTCAGTTCGGCAGGAGGGGGCAGAGGCGGACTCTCTGCCAATTGCAGTTCAAATCCCATTTGCCCGGGCTGTCCGGCATATTCCACCGCGCGGAATTGCGTGACGACAACCTTTTGAAGATCAAGTGCCGTCACAATGTCGGCAGCAAAAGTTATTTCTTCACCGGAAGCAGCGGCCTCCTGCAAAGTCGCGAGATCATCGAGTTTTGTTTCACCTTCCAGAATTCCAGTGATATGGATTTTATGGGATGGCCGGTGCAACCGCTGTTGAACCTGACCGTCGAGACCAGCAACGGATGTGGGAATAAATCCCGCATCAAGCATATGCTCCATAGATTGGATCGCTGTCAGGGGAATATCATCCAGTAAAGGAATTGGACGTTCGGTTGCCGTGGTCACGGATCAATCCCCCTCAAATCAGCCATCTTGTGCAAGGCATCGGCAATGGTTTGAATCACATCCTGCGGAGAACCCGGCTTCGAGTTCTTCGTGTCTTTTCTGACGGACCCTTGAAGGGGTTCAAGTTGAAAGCGGGAACTTTGCTGACGGGTCTGGGCAATACCGGATGCTGCGTCTGGAAATGACTGCCACGTGCGGGTTTCATTGCCCGTAACGGTTTCCTGAAACGGCGAATTGGAGCTGGAAGGAATATCCTCCCGCCACCAAGAATGAGAAGAAGGGGATGATTGATTTGCTTCTGGATCAAAATTTTCAAAAGGAGAAGTGTTCAGTCCCAGGTCTTCCCAATCGAAATCTTCGGAAGCTTTTGGAAACGGTTGAACAGGAGAACCAGGTTGAGGTCTCTTCAAATCATTTTCTTCCTGATCGCCTGCGGGATGCTCCGACTTTTTATGTTCAGGGGTTTGTTCCAGGGAATCCGGTTTCAAATTCAACGCGGCTGATGTTGAAATCGGTTCATCCTTTAACGAGGGTTGAACCGAAGGTGATTCCTCCCAGTCGTTTTGATCCTGGGTTGGAGAAACCTGATGTGTTGCGGGTGGACTGTCTGGTTTTGAGGTTTGTGAAACGGGAGTATCTGGAAAGGGCGCTATATCTCCCTTTCCTGGAATTTCTCCTTCTGTATTCCAGGCTCCGGATTCAGGTGAACCGGGATTCTGATTCGAAAAGTTTGAACCTGCTTCCTGAGTTTTTGAAGGAAGGGCGGAATCAACTGGAGAGGCTTGTCTCTGCCGGGTTGAACTTTTCCCTGATTGTTTCCGGGACTGCTCCAATACTTCCCGATTGAGCATTTCGTTGAATCGGTCAATCAGGTCCTGAGCCAGTTCTTCAACAAGGGATTCCAGATCCGTTTCATCTTTTTTTGCCGAGGCACCTGGCTGCAAAACGATTCTGTGCCAACCGTCATCCGGTTGAACCGAGTCGTGTGCTTCCATCCATTTGGCGGCGAGGGAATCGACCTCCAGGGCATTCTGGTTTTCCAGTTCCTTCGGGGTCCATCCGAATTGATGCGACAGGATTCCCGTTTGCGTGGAAAAACCTGGAGCTCCGCTTCCGGCACCGGAAAGGTGGAGAGCCAGCGCTTCCAGCGCAAGCGCAGGGACTTCCGCCGTGCCCGGCTCGACAACCGCTGCTTGTTTGATAACAGCAGCCAGCTCTGAAGGAATACTGGAAGACTGTGCGACCATTCTCACCAGGCGATTTCTTTCGCCAAAACCGAGAGGTCGCAAAACAGGCCCATTCGGGCCTTGAATTTGTATCCGGCCTTCGTTGCCGACCAGATGGGCGTCCACTTCCAGGTCATTCCCAAATAGAACTTTGTTGCGTGCTATTTGGAAAATGATTGAGGCCACGGACTATCCCCTTTCTTCCCTGACCCGGGTAGCGGTGAAACTGTAAACGGCTTCGCCATGGTTGCCGACAGACATCTCAAACGTTTTTGCAGTCAGGAGGCAATCGTCAAAACTGACTGTCATGGTGGTGTCACCGTGTCGGAGCTGGGATGAGATCTGGAACGTTTCATTTCCGATTCGACCATCCAGAGTCGAGGTTGTTGAAGCGACCCGGATTCGCCCTTCAACAGCCTGCGGTCCGGAAATCACTCCGATACGTTCAGCACCTCCCACTGCATACAGGTTGCGACGGACTGCCTGCTGCCGGTATTCAATTGATTGAACTCCTTCGACAGCTTCGCCATCCACCATCACCGTGCTTTCATTTGCCGCGAATAGTGTTGCCATTGTTTCCTCCTAATCAGTTCTTGACGCGGATAGTTGCGTAAATGTAGTCGATGGCCCGGACAGGTCTTACGGCGACGTCAATTCTGACAATCCCCTGGGCAAAGTCCTGCTGGGTTGAATAGACATCCACCATGAAGGCCGGATCTTCTCCATCGGTGGAAGGCACCAGAGCACCGGCCCGTTCCATGCGGGTGAAGGTCGCGACGATCTGTTGGCGAAGGGCGATGCGAGCATCGTCTGTATTGAGCTGGCCGATGAAGTTTTCCGAAATGGCTTTCACTTCGCGGATCGCGCTGTCTGCCACACGGGTAACGGAAATCTGGTCACCGGAGGTATCCAGTCCGCGCAGTACAATCACACCGCGGCCACGCCGTTGCTGCACTACCAGAACGTTGTGAGTCGGCCCCAGCAACCGGTTGAGCTGACTGCCGGTGTATTCGGCGGGCTGGATTCCAAACAGCGGCACCGGTTTGAAGGTCGGCGAATCCTGCGGATTCAACCGGGACACCAGGCCAGCGACTGCGCCATCGGCACCCGAAGGGGATACCAGAACGAAACGCCGGTTACGAACCGTTGCCGCATGATCACGGATGTCATCCAGATCGCTTTGATCGGAACTCGTCACCGAACCAAATGCAATTCGTGGAGAACCCTGATCCGTCTGGGAAACAGCATGTGCGCCGAGAAACTGGTGAATGCCGGAACGGAAAGAAGAGGTGCGTTGTGGTTCCACCGATGCCAGTACCAGGTTGATGCGGGTGTCTTCTCCAAGACGGTCGATCGCATCACGATAGGCGTTGCTGTTGGGGGAACTCCCTCCGGTAAGGGGAGTGGGAGCTGTCAACGCACTGGGCAACCGGTCGGTACCGGAAAGTGAATTCGCCTGAATCACATTAATATACTGACTGGAAGACAGCAAGACTGCCGGAAGAAAATTCGCTGAGTCCGGGTCCATGGTCAACCGGGTGAATTCTTCCACCAGAGCCCCATTCCGGAACGTGCGGACTTCAATACGGTCGGCGGCCGGGGCGGCAATGGTGACGCTCAAACCGGCGGCGTCCGACAGATCCGGGTCCGGAATGATCGAAAACAAAGTGTTGGTTGTACCGTCTACCGGTACGTCTACGGGAGTGCCATCGGCCTGGACCGCGTAGGTTCCCGCAGCGGGAACGGCATTTTGCAGGCCGGGGTCTACGGCTACGACATAGATCGAGCGCCGGTTAATGGTGTCGAAAAGATCAGCCGGGTCACCGGAATTAACCAGCAGGTCCGGGAACTCTTCAACAGCCCTTCCGTTAATCAACAAACGGATGGACACGCGAACCGGATCGCTGTTCGAATCGGTGACTGAGGTGACATCCACATGAATCGCTTCAGCCCATTCGCCATTGGAGCGGGCACGCAGGATAACCGCCGGATCGTTGTTGGCATTTCTCAGGGTCAGGCTCGCCGCACTGCCTCCGGAAACCGGAGAAACCACGATTTCCGCAGCACCATTGGCCAGAGCATGGACGATCTCCGGAGCGGACGCAATGGTCCCCGGACCCAGAAGGCCAGCAATCTCAGCTGGTTTCGTAACTCCGATGAGTTTTATCGGATTGGGTGGTCGATCCACAATGGCCGCGACGCCGAGGATACCGGACGGGGCGGGTAAGGGGGGTAAAACGTCAAAACGGGCTTCTACACGAACACCGGGCACAACCAAAGTAGACATGGCATTTCCCTCTTCGTAATATTTAAATAGGGTGATATTTCCGGGAAGTTAACCCGATAAAACATCTGAGTCAAGCGAATATGTAACGTGATTTTACGAATTTTTTACCTACTGAGTGAAAGTAATTGAATTTCCGTTTCATACGATAATAACCTTTTATTTATAATAATTTAGAGAGCTCGCTGGCTTGTCGTCCTAACAGGGAATGGGGTGTGGTCGTTTGACCTGCAAGGTTTAATGGGTAATCCCTTTCCCATGTTCGAAGTTTCCCCGCTGGGCTGGAAAGTTTGGACGCGGGAGTGCCTTCAGAGAAAATTTTTGCCAGGGGGAAGGGAAAACTTTAACCAGAAAAAATTTTTGAGCCATCGGGCCGGACACTGGGGGGAAATGTATGGAAAGTCGGCATAAAATCAAAAGGTTGGGGATTATCCTTATTCCAAAATATTAAATCCTGAAACCCAAATAGTTTCAGGTAAGATGAGACGGCTTTTTCACCCTTTTGCCCCGCTGGACCATTTTGTTGACGTCGACAAAATGGTCGAAAACCGGACCCTTCATGAAAAAATGTCTCTCATGGAAGGAGCCAGGTAAGCTAAAAATATTGAATTTTATGTATGATTTATGTATTTTTTATGTATATAAAAGCTTTCTCAAGAGGACGAAATGCATTTAAAGTTGGGGAACGAATTTGAAGAATTCATCCAGGGGCAGGTGGCTTCCGGGATGTACGGCAATGCCACAGAGGTGATTCGTGATGCCTTGCGCCATATGAAGGAACGCCAGGAGGAAAAACACCTGGAAAGCATGCGCACTCTTCTTGCTGTAGGGGAGGGTCAGATTGCGGAAGGAAAAACGGTGCCTTACACGGCGGATATGCTGGACCGACTTACCAAAGAAGCCGTGCGAAATTCCAAAAAGGGCAAACCCGTAAAAGATGAAATCAGGCCCCGATCCAGATAATATTCTTCTTCTATCCCTTGAAGCGGAAGACGATATCCGCGATATTCTGCAATACACACTGGAAACCTATGGTGAACAACAGCTTCTTGTTTATCAGGAAAAACTCGACCAGGCACTGGCAACGGTTTTAAACAACCCCGGCGTTGGTCATAAGCGGCCGGATCTTCCGCCGGAATACGACGCCTATCCCGAAGGCGAACACATCCTGATTTTTCGCGTCAAAGAAAAGACGATTTATGTCGTGCGCGTGCTCCATGGTCGGATGGATTTTCACAGAGTGTTCAAATCCAATATTGAATAGGTATCGTATTTTTTTAAAAAGGATGCTGGCATATTTTCTTCCCAACGATTTATGGACAATTTCAAGAGGACTTTCATAACCCAGGAAAAAACCCGTCTTCGCGAGCGACTGACAGGAGCGAAGCAATCCAGATCAAAAGCGGCTTTACGAGGTGGAAAAAATCTCCCTGCTTCGCGTCCCTCTTTTAAAGAGGGAATATTGGGTTAGCCCGTTGGCCGTGCGTCAGCACCAACCCCTTCTGCGAAGGAGACCTTTGCATAACTTGAAATTCAAAATCCAAGGCGAGATTCTTCGCTATCGCTCAGAATGACATTGCATTGATTTTGTGTGTCACCCTGAGCCTGGAGCCTGTCCTGAGCTTGCCGAAGGGAAGGGGGGCCACCAAATTTCTGGCATTTGTTCTAATTCTTATGCAAAGATCTCGTTGTAAAGGGGGCGGGGGGATTCTTCTTTTGTCATTGCGAGGAGTGATAGCGACGAAGCAATCCAGATCAAAAGCGGCTTTACGAGATGGAAAAAAATCTCCCTGCTTCGCGTCCCTCTTTAAAAGAGGGAGAATTGTATTTGTCAGTTTGCCGTGCGTCAGCACCTCCCCCTTCTGCGAAGGGGGCTAGGGGGATTATTCTTCAGCTCTTTAATAATAACGGATTTTCGATGGCCAAGCGCCAACCACTTAACCGCTTAGCTTGAACAATTTTTCGTTACCGTCCCTGGGACAAAAGATCACCTCGAACCCGTCACCCAGGGTCATGTGTTTGCCGCCGTAACAGTCCATGCCCTCCGCCGGTACCCATTTCTTGACCCCGCCATGGTCGTCCTGCAAGGGCAGATAATATTTCAGGTATTCATCCTTGGAAGCGAAATGGTACTTCACGCCAGATTCCGGTCCCTGCGAACAACCCGCCAGCCAAAGCGATAACAAAACCGCACCGAATAGGGTTCTCATACCCGCCCTCCTGAATGTCTGGATTCAGCCCGGAACTTTGCAGTGGATATCTCTGCAATCAGGTTAAAGGGCAATTGAACGGATAGTCAAACGGTAAGGGCCTACGTTTTGTTCCTGACCGGTTAGTTCCAACTCATCAATACCAACTGTATTGCCAAGGAGTCGTAAACTTTTTTCCTCCGCGAGGCAGGGAGTGAAATCACTGGCTTCACTGCTCCAGGCTTTCCTCAATTCAATTTTCTCCAATTGCCCCAAATCAATATTTTTCATTCCAACTCCTTCATCAATCCCGTAGAAAAAAAACTAATGGTGAAATAGATGCCTAGGATTAAAAATATTATATGATTATTTTTGAATCGGTATCTCCGGCCTTTAATGCACGCATATAGGCCAGGATTAATTCTTTGGTTCGATACTTCCCATATTTTGCATCATCTTCCCTTTTTACAATAGGAAACGTTTCCAGAATGTAGTCTGCATCCTTCTCGGTAAGTCGGTACAGTAGAAAAAACAGGGCATCCAGCCGGGCTTTTCTGTGAATTCGATCTTCCTCATCCCAGATAAAGGGCTCGCCTTCATAGCCCATGTCTTTTGCGAAATCCTTTAAATCCCAGGCAGTGTAGGTCAGCCTCAAAACTTCTTCATGGATTATTTCTCGGGCTGAATTATCCCCAAACATTGTTGAAAACAGTTTATTCGGAATAACTGGAATTTGTTCAAGGATGTACCAGTTTATGTGCTGGCCCTGCATTTTCTGTCGGGCAATAAAGTCAAAAGCAAAGGAATTGAAATTTCCAATCAAATTTTGAACAATAATAAAGAAATTGTCTAAATCTATTTCATTTTCTGGGATCAGAATTGGTAGTGTATTTCCCACTGGATAATTGGGGATTATAGCTGATATTAATGACCTTTCATTGGTTGGATTTGAAACATCTCTAAAAGAGAAATGCCATTTAAGTTTTAAACTCGGACTTATTACATTTTTGCTTACCCAATATTGAGGGTCTGGATAATACTCAGGATTTACCAAATCTTGCATTTCAGTCTCACGACTATTTGCTACGTTTTGGATATTGCTTGCGTTAATTTCTACAGAGGACGCACGATGATTATATTGATAAATCATCCTTCCAACATACAACGGTAAAAACTCCTCTTCCCCTTTCTTCAGTTTGTTGCCTTCCACCGGGTAAAATCCCTCGCTCTCTAATTCTTCACGGGTTTTGAACTTGTCCGAATCATTGGTCATGTGAAACATGGTGGAGTATTTTATCG
The DNA here is from genome assembly GCA_015698285.1 of Candidatus Nitronauta litoralis. Taxonomy (NCBI): domain Bacteria; kingdom Pseudomonadati; phylum Nitrospinota; class Nitrospinia; order Nitrospinales; family Nitrospinaceae; genus Candidatus Nitronauta; species Candidatus Nitronauta litoralis. The sequence continues at coordinate 1,135,351 of CP048685.1, read as the reverse complement.
GCCAGACTTTTCCTTTTTCGTGGTGATTCAATACGGGGAATTTTTCATAAATCCGCCGGGTTATTTCCGCATCCCGACGTGTTCTGAAAATTGGTGCCGTTCCGGTATTTGGGTTTACGCGATTAAAATCCTGCGGACTCATGGGAAAGCATCTATCCGGGTCGTTAATTTCATCAGTCGCGTGAAGAAAGAAAGCCATTTGCGTTTCAGGAAAGGTCCGTTTATTGCCCCCGGCAATGTAAGCGCAGAATTTGAATGAAGCGTGAATATCAGGGAAAAATATTTTCTTATTTTCGAAGTCAAAGAGCCCTGCCAATCGACCACTGGTGGAAATGGATTTGAAGAATTCGCTGGCGGATTTATCTGATGCAATACCCGACGGCGTTAAAAAACCAACCAGCCCGGTCTTGCTCACTAGCCGGTGAGCGCGTTCCACGAACAGAGAGTAAATATTAATGTCCCCAACAGAAAGCAGTGGATACTGGCCACCTTTCCTAGCCATAGCAGATGTGCCTTCGGCTCTTTCTGAGGCTTTCAGGAAATCCTGCCACATGGGATGTTTGTCTTTTTTAAGTTTTTTGATTTTTTTCTTTCTATCACTCGCTCTTTCGCACAAGGCGATCTCTGGTTTGCGGGCCGCGAACCATTCGACCTCTTGCATCTTGATCCGATCCCAGGGCGGGTTCCCAATCACCGCATCAAATCCACCGGTGGGATCCGGACTTTCCCAATTATCCCAAACCTCGGGAAACCCTATTTCCCAATGAAAGAAACGCTCTTCCTCGATTAAAATTTTTATTTGATTCCAAAATTCTTGTGCAAGAGAGGGCGCAGACTCTGGAAATGTTTCTTCACCAGAGGCCAGTTTTATTGGATCCCCATAGAATGAATCTAAAAGATTTTTAAAAATTGTTTTGTATTCCTTTTTTTGTTGAGACAGCCAACGAATTGCATGAACAATTCCTATGAAGCGATCCAAGCGTCGGGTGGTTTCTTCCACTTCTTTGAAAGTTAAAGCTGATTCTTGAACTTCGGATATTTCCGCGTCAGTAATTTGTTGGATTTTTGCCATACCTTGCGCACCCAATCGTGCTTTTATTACTTCTTGTGCAATTATTAAAGAAGTATGTTCTCTAAGATATCCTTCTGCATCAAATATGAACTCACCAAACAGGGAGTCGCCACATCGTAAATGATGATCGAGAAACGATAAGGGTGCACCCACTGTGAAGGTATGGAGCCAAAGGGCAACCTTGGCCAGTTCCACAGCCATGGGGTTTTTATCCACTCCGTATATGCACCGTTTCAAAATCATTCTTCTGATGATATGACGGTCATCCAGTTGATCCTCATCAATGGTCCATCCCTGTTTTTTTACCTGCCTCAGGATTCTGTTCCTGATATCCTGAATTCGGTTGATGAGGGGGGATTGGTAGGGGTTTTCCTTGTCCGCCCAAGTGACGGCCTCCTCCGATTCGACAAGAGATTCCAGAATTTTGTCTGCGAGATAATCTACAAGAGACACTAGGAAGTGGCCACTTCCCATAGCTGGATCGCAAATTTTCAAATCGAGAATGGAAACTGAGGGATCATATTGTTGAAGTTCCCTGATCTTTTCTTTCTTGGGTTTTCGTTTCTTTTTCAATTCATCAACGTTTACCCGAAACTTTTCCAGCTTTTCATCTATCAAGGGCCCAATCGTTTTGTCGATGATCAGTTGAACGAGGTCCTCGTGGGTATAGAAACTACCTGTTGTTTTGCGTGCAAATATATTTGGAAGAACCTGAATCTGTTTGTTCTCATCCAGAGACAGTTCAAATTCCAACAAGCGTTCATATATTGACCCTAATTGCTGTACCGAAAGGTCTCGATAATTTACCCACTGCCTTTTGTTATTTTCTTCAATTCTGGAAAGGCCGTCTAGAAGAGGAGCGAATTTTGAATCGGGAATCTCTGTTCGGTTTAAGATTGGGCTGAGTTCTCTATTAAACAAACCACCGTTATAAGGTGGAAGACCGATGGAAGAGTCTCCTCGATCAATCGATTTAAAAATATTGGATGTCTTCCTGAAATAATCATCTTGAGTAGAGCTAAAAGTATCTTTAGCATCCAAACGCTCTGCAATATCGATCCGGACCCTTTTTCTCAGACCGTAGTCGTCATATTTTTCATTGGTGACAGGGAGTAAGTTCCTGTCTTCAGCATATAAAATAAATAAGAGTCTGTATAGAAGTGTTAAGGCCGCGTCGCGGACTTCGCCCAGATAATCAGGGTCGGGAGAATCCGGGGCTTGAGGATCATGTGCATAAATCGCTTTAACCAGCTCGGGGAAAATTGTTTCAAAAACGACATCGCTTAGATCTTTTGCAACCTGTTTTTCCCAAAACCTGCTTTTGGAAAGAATGGATTCATGAAAGGTTTCATTTTGCGGAGATGAAATGTTAAAAGCATTTGAATGGAAAAGTAGATAGAAAACCTTGCCCCAGTCCTGCTCCTTGGATAACGGGGTTTCAAAGAGGTCTGGCTCAAATCCGGGTATTCCTAGGATCTTGGGAAGATCAAATTCAATAAAATCCTCAGATCGTGATTTTGCGTTCTGGAAATAGAGTCTCCAAAGTCGGCCGTTTGTCAGTATCGCCCATTTAATCTTTCTATCAGACTGGACTTCCGCATGAGACATGTACCGCAGAATCTGGTTTGAAGGAATCCTTTGATCATCCTCTATATTTGATGATTTGCGATCCAGAGGAACATTCCAGGCTTTTGCTTCAAGGATAGCCGTCCCGAACTTATATCTGTTGGATTGGGATTTTTCTTTATTAGCCTTTTTTTTCGATTCAGAATCCGGGAACAGTAAATAGTCAGGTATGTCTGATCTTCCTTTTTTGGACGTGGTCTGTTGTGTTAAATATTCAGACCATCCCAAAGCTTCAATAACAGGATCAATTAAATCCCTTTCCGTCGTAGGTTCGTTTGCATTTCCATCCGTTGGGAACTTTTGAAAGACTTCAGTTAGCTTATTCTGAAAGTTTTGAATTGTATCTACTTGCAGCTGAGTCCAAAGCTCTTGAGATTTAATGTCTTCCTTTAAAAATTCCAAGGGATATAGGCTACCTTTAATCACAACTCGATCTCCCGAAAAAACAAATTTTCATAAAGAAAACATATTTTGTTGTTTATATTTTGAGTTTTCCTTTTTTTATCACTCTACTTCTGGTCCCCTTCTGCGCCCAGAGCATCAGGGTTCTTCATAGATTTTTTTTCTTCAGATGCCAGCCTCCGCTCAACCTTCTTTACGTCTTCTGCAGGGGGAAGCTCCTCAGGACGAATACCGCGATTAAGTAATGTTTTTCTAACAGCCTTATTATTCTTTATGTGTTCATCCGAGATGTCGGGTTCGGTGCTTAGTTTATGCTCTCTGGCATTGTGGATCGTAATCTCAGTCGCGAAATCTTTTGCTTTTAGCACAATAGTTGGCGCAAAGTCTGCTAACGGCCTCTTCACGGGGACTTTCCATCTGGATTTCATTACTTGAGTTGATTTGCCAAACAGGGCCTGGTCGCCTTTGCTACGGATGACTCCAAAGTTTTTGTTGCTTCCCGTTTGCTGAAAAATAACCGAGGACAAATCCTTTTCTGTAGAAGTCAGTTTTTGCCGTGCAGATACCCGCTCTGTTTCCAGTAATCGATTTTCAATCAACTCTGCTTTTCTGGTTTGAAGGGCGAAATAGTTCTGGGCGAAAGCAATCTGCTCTTTTTTGGGATCACCATTTTGAGCAATTAAATAGCAGGCATATCGGGTGAGCATGATGTCATCAATTTCCCGTTGGCTCCCAGACCCCAGATCGACCATTTTCCTGATGTCAGGAAAATGGTCCAGAATCTCGTGTCCGGACACCTCGCATGCGGTTTTCGCTTTAGAAACAACGTTTATAAAGTTTTCCCACTTGGAATAACCGAGTAAATGCTGTAAATCTCTGGCCAGCCAGAATTCGACTCCGTCATCGGTTTCCTGAGCGTGGGCTTCAAAGGTTCCAGTGAGTGTGACTATGGTTTCATGTTTCATATCATTTACTTTCCTTTCAGAATTCTCTATCAATCTTTTCAAACAAATGAATTTTTAGCTACTGATCCGGGAATTGGGGGGGCATGGGGAGGCCGACTTCGTTTAAAAACGTTTCCAGGGCGGGGTCGTGCAGGATATGCGGCGGGATGGGGTAGTTCTTCGGCAGGTTGGATCCGTCGCGATCCAGTCCGTATTTCCGTTTAATGGCTTCGGGTATATCCACATTACTGGCGACGATATAGTTGAGGATGCCCGGTTCCATCAGGATATGCGCGGGCAGTTTGGCCAGCGGATGGTTCGGGTCTTCTTTCATTTCATCGGAGTTTTTTAATTCGCGGGCGCGACGTCTCCGGTCTTTGCGCGATTTGGTTTTATCACTTTTGCCGGAGGGGGCGACGACGACTTTCGGTTTGCTGCGCGCCACGGTGGCTTCACCGGGATCGTATTCTCCGAGGCCGACTATTTTTACGCGACTCGATGCGGGGTCGTCTGTCCAGAATTCCATTTTGGAAAAATACTCGAGCAACGATGTCACAAGCGATTGCCAGTTTTCACTCTGAATATCTGCTGACATAGGGGTGTCGGCGAGATCATCTGGGTAGGAAAAGGCGATGCCGCTTTGTTCACCGATCACCTGCAGCACCTGGCTCAAGGGTTCCTGGTTCACGTTCAGGTGGATGCCGTTTTTATCCTGCGTCAGGTTCCCGGTTTGTAACGTGGTGGCGGCAAAAACGGGGACCTGCAATAAAAGCAACATGGCGATTGCCATGAAAATGTTAATGGCCGTTTTCTTTCCGATCATGATTTTCTTTTCCAGCATGTTTATTCCTGTTTACCTACATTGGACACTGGTTGTGCCTCCTGCAGTCCGAGCCAGGCCTCCGCACACATGAGAAATGGCACCCGAGGCAGAATTGAAGAGTCCGCCACCCACACTGCCGATGATACCGCCTGCGTTGTTTTCGAGTCCACCGTTAACATTGGCATAGTCGCCGGAGGCCTGGTTGCTCAATCCTCCGGTTATGCCACTGGCAACGCCGATCGCGGTATTCAAGGAGCCGGAGGTTGTGGAACTGTAGTTTCCTATGGACTGGTTTTGTAACCCGCCCAGACTGGAACCATAATCACCGGTGGCAACGTTCTGGAGTCCGCCAAAGCTGGTGCTGAACGCGCCGGAAGCGGCGTTGGCCTGTCCACTGCCTGCGCTCGCGCCCAGGCCGGCTGCCTGATTCAGACTGCCGGCGAAGACGGAAGAAAATCCGCCGAGTGCCTGGTTGCGTTCTCCGCCGGTGACGGTGGCGTAGGTTCCGGAGATCCAGTTGTTGAGTCCGGAAACGATCCCGCCATAGCTCATGTAATTATTTCCCTTCCCCACCACCAGATTATGCGAACCGGTTTTCTGGGAAGACGGTCCGTCTCCCAGGTAAGGAAAGATGTTCTCATTATAACCGATTATGATATTGCCAAGACCATTGACCGGCCCGTCAGTGGCACCCAATCCGTTGTTCACTTCCAGGTTCATGCCGTTAAAAATCAGGCTGTTCCCATTACGTTCCACACCACTCAGCAGAATCTGTAGTGCCTGAACTTTAGCCTCCAGTGCAGTGGGGACGATCCCAATATCGGGCGGGTTTGTCTGGCCGTTGGTTCCCTCTGAAGAATTGAAACCCGCTCGATTTTGCCGGGCCAGGGTTTGTATCTGTTTTTGGAGAAGAGAAACCTGTTTTTTGAGTTGCCGGTTGCTTTGTTCAAGAGCCTGCAGACGTTCATCATCGCCTTCCGCACCCCATGCGGAGGGGATGGCAAGGCTTCCCGCCAGAACGAGGGTGCAGAGCAACCCCAGTGCTTTTTTTCGTAGCCGTTTCGGATTAGTGGATGGGCTTTTATCGGTTATCATCTTGTCTCCCCAGGTTGGAATTAAAAAAACTATCGGTCAAAAAAAACTGCCCGGGCCACAAATCCAGAAAAACAGGCAGGTTGGTGAAATTTTCAGGGCTTGCAAATTCAATAAGCTGGTAAAAATAATCTGAGGGGTATTATCCGACAAGTGGATCGAAACCGCAATTTATTTTGGGAAGGGGTAAATTTGAGGGGTTTCCATCAGGGGGACCTTTGGATAACCCTGAAACCAAGGTCCAAGGCGAGATTCTTCACTCCGCAAAGCTTCGTTCAGAATGACATTGCATTGATTTTGTGTGTCACCCTGAGCCTGGAGCCTGTCCTGAGCTTGCCGAAGGGAAGGGGGACGTCCTCACTTTCTCCCTTTGAAAGGTGCTTATGAAAGGTTCTCAGGAAGAGGTAGTTCCAGAGATTTTTCCAGTTTCCTCCGGGCGTTGCCCGGCTGGATTGCTTCGTCGCAAAGGCTCCTCGCAATGACGAATACTTTGTTCCAAAAAATTTTTAACTTGCAAAGCCCTCCCCTTGAAAGTGGAGGGTATGGGAGGGGTCATGAATACAACCTCCCCTGTATCCCCTCCTTTTCTATTCAAGAACGCGAATAGCATTCTTGAAGGGGGAAGACCTTTGCATAACGCTAAAATCAAAAGCAAAGGCGAGATTCTTCACTCCGCAAAGCTTCGTTCAGAATGACATTGCATTGATTTTGTGTGTCACCCTGAGTCTGTCGAAGGGAAGTGGGAACTCCTTGCTGTTATCTTTTATGTGATTTTTTTGAAAAAGTTTCTTGATAGAGCAGGTCTTATTTTTCCAGAGGATTTTCGGTTATTTTTATCAACAATTCAGCGCCCTGCAACCAGGCTATTAAATCCAGGACATCGGCATTTTTAAGAAGAGCGAGTTTGACTGCCTCGTCATAGGGCTCCCGCACTGATCTGTAATCCGGGTTTCCCATGTGGCAATACATGATATTAGTGTTAGCAATAAAGTTATTGTATTGAACAACATTATAAATAGAGATTCCCAATTCAATAAACCGTCTATGGAAATGCTGGATATTGCCAACAACCAGCCCGGTTTCCAAGGCATTGGTTATTGCGGCTGGCATCGCTCTCAATAATGGGTCGAGACGCATTACGTGAGGATGTAAGACAGCTTCAAAGGTCCGCTCCATACGAGCCCTTTTCCAGGTTGTAAATTTTCTTCCCAGATCGCCCTTTAACTTGCCAGGAAGACTTCGAAAGGGTTCTGCCCCTAAATTGGGCCTGCGTGTTTCAGACATAGTACCCACAGCTCGCGATACGTCGCGGGCTTTTAGTTCTGCATTTCTGAACATCACCCGGCCAATGGCGCGTTGAAACCGGGCTCGTGCCAGTGGGTTAGATTCCGGTCCACCATAGTAATATTCGCGGCAACCGGAATACCTTGCCTGCAGGGAAGTTCTTGCAAGTCCTGGATCTGTTGAGGCGTAAACCACGCGAAGGTGCCGACAAACGGTAACCAACAGTCCTGAACACATCTCACAAGACTGCAGGGTGGTGTATAAGGTGCAACCATCGGGCACCACTTTTTTGTATCGATGGAAGTAGCTTTGCATGCAGGTAATTTCACCGTGCAGTGTGGAATTCGATTCATTGACATTGATGCCCCAGCTCAAAATGGTTCCTGTTGGGCTCACCAGGACGCAGGCAATATTCTTCCCTTTCAGAGACGATTCATCGGAATTTCGAGCCCCGTGTAACAGGGCAAAAGCCAGGCCGATGAAGATATGATCGCGTACCCTTTGATTCCTCACCTCGCAAGACGTTATTCCAGAGGGCTTGAAAGACAATTTGGGTGGAGTAAAAACGGGTAATGGACTTTGAATCACTTCATGAACCCATGGTCCCATCTTTCCCACGCGTTCTATTTCAAAAATCCATTTTTGGATCCCCCTGATATCATTGTCTCGAATAACTGTTGCGGGTGTACCGAAAGCTGTGCAAATTTTCGGATACGCCTCGGCCCAGGCTGGATCCCAACCATCAGCAGTGACTCCTGCCAGGGCTAGAGTCAGAACTTTTGACTGGAGATTGAGGTCGGCGGGTGTCAGGAATTTTACCTGCCCGGTTTCCACGAAGAAAAAATGCGTGGTGTGGCAGCGAATGGCCATTCCCAGACACATGCGGGTCGGTTTGGCCGTGGAATAAGCGTAGTAATCCGAATCTGCAAATTGCTTTTGGGCTCTTGCCTGAAATGCCTGGACACAAGAGGTTCGACCGAATCGGGCTCCTCCCTCAAGCTCAACACTCCATCCATGACCTCTCTTATTGTCCACTCGAACGAGGATGGTTACATTTCGCCCCGTTTTAGCTTTAAGAAAATGGGCAATTAATAGCGCCAATTCGTGCAGGTTCATTAGTCCATCCTTAGGTAATGAATTTGGACAAAGTCAATTATTTACTTTAGGGAAGTTTTTTTAAGGAATAGCGGCTCAGTTTTGCAGGGGAAATGCAATAACTATCTGAAAATTAACACATTATTTTATAATAGTACATTCGATATCGAAATTAAATAAAAATAAATATCCGTTATCTAATGAATCCGGGAATCTGTTTATTGCTTCTGTGCACGAAGAAGCAGCTTTCCAGCACACTTGGAAAAATAAAACTAAATGTCTTTTTTTGGGTCAGCCGACGGGCTGGTGGTCTTTCAGGCGGGGGGACAGGTATTCCACGCAACTGCTCATGGTCACCAGTTTGGGGTAGTCTTCTTCCGGAACTTCCAGATTAAACCGTTTTCTAAGCTCCATCACAATATCCAGAAAATCCATAGAGTCGAGATCGAACTGGTCGCGCAGTTTCACCTCATCCTGGATTCCCGACAGGTCCTCATCCGGGGCAATATCGGCGATGATGCTTAAAATGGAATTTCTTACTTCTTCACTCGTCATCCACAAACTCCTTTAGTGGACCAGATTTTAGGCAAAACCGGCGTGATTTTCAAGGGGTTAAGCCCATTATTTTACAAATCTTTTTACGATCAGTACCGAATTGATCCCAAGCATTCCGAACGAATTATTCATTATAACATCGACTCGGTCCACTTTCTGGGGAGAATTGGCGACAAGTCCCGGTAATTCGCAATCCGGGTCCAGATCATCCAGGTTGATGGTGGGGTGTACCACCGCATCTTCCAGAGAAGGCAGGTTTCCGGTCAATTCCAGCACCCCGGCTGCCCCCATGGTGTGGCCGATGTAACTTTTGGTGTTATTGACCCTGATCCTCGAATTTGATGCGAACACCTCGCGGATGGCCTTGACCTCCTGGACATCCCCCAACTGGGTAGCCGTGGCGTGTGAGCTGAGCAGGTCGACATCGTTCGCCTTCATACCGGCACGCTCCAAAGCCAGCCGCATGGCCTCGGCCTGTCGTTCGGGATGCGGCAGAATGTGGTCGTACGCATCGGAATTAATGGCGTGGCCACCAATCTCGGCAATAATCCTGGCGCCGCGCTTGAGTGCATCTGGCAGGCGTTCCAGAACATAAATACAACCACCCTCGGAGCAGACAATCCCGTTCCGGTTTTTATCAAACGGACGCGAGGCTTTGGCCGGGTCATCGTGTTGGGCCAGTGCGCCTTCACTGTTGAAGCTGGCGAAAATGCCGAAAGTGTGGATCGATTCGGATACGCCGCCTGCAAGTGCCAGATCGACTTCACCCAGGCGCAGCATCTGGGCCCCCTGGATCACTCCCATATTACCCGCCGCACAGGCGGCGCCAATGGTGTAATGGGGACCCGTGATGCCCATATTGAGCGTCACCTCTCCGGCAGGATTATTGGCCACCGTCCGTGGATTGTGGTGATGCGACCAGAACTTGGTGTCGTAATCGTACTTTGAGATATTGTAGACCTCGTTTTCGGTCTCCACGTTGCCGTGTTCGGTCACCCCGATGTACACACCCACTTTGGATTTGTCGACGGAATCCCAGTCGATACTGCCATCCGCTACCGCCTCCCGCGAACAGTAGATGGCCACCGATCCGGCGCGCGTGCCACGTCGCAGGCTTTTCTTCTTCTGGTATTTGAGCTCGTCAAAATTACAGACCCCGGCGAGAACCTGACCCATGTAGCGCGTTTCAAAATGGACCACCCCGGATTTACCGTCCAGAAGTGCCTGGCGGTATTCGGGCAGAGAATCGCCGTTGGGCGCCGTCAGCCCGATGCCGGTGATTACAATTCGCTGTTCGTCGGGAAGATTCGAAGTCATAAATACAGGGTTAGTTTGTAGCTACAGTTATAAAGGACAGAGCCACCACAATTCAAGTGGGGATTTTTACCAGATTGCCAGTAGGCCAACGCCTGATATGTGGCGATGCGCTCAAATAATATTGTTTTCTCTTAAGCGGTCTGCCCGTTACCCCCACCGGAAGGTGGACCTAATGGTTTAAACGTGAGGATCAGCAAGGCCAGCAGGGTGAGGTTGTTGATCAGGGCCAGAACCATGGCGAGCCCTGTCAGCAAGCCGAAATAAACCGTCGGAATAAAATTCGACAGGGCCAGAATGGAAAAACCGAATGTGACGACTACCGATGTATAGTAAATCGCGCGGCCGATAGAACCGTGTGTGCGGTCCATCGCTTTTTTGTAGTCGCGGTCCTTTGCAAACTCTTCCTGAAAACGGTGGATGTAGTGGATGGTGTCGTCGACCCCAATGCCAATGGTGATGGATGCGATGGTGATGGTCATCATGTCGAGGGGAATCTGGAACCATCCCATGAGGCCGAGGATCATTCCCGCTGCCAGCACTGTGGGGGGCAGGGCGAGGATCGCCAGCTTTACGTTTCGGAACAGGATGATGAACATGATGAGGATGGAAACGAACACCATGCCCAGCGTGGTGATTTGCGAATCGTAAAGACTGTACAGCATATTGTTGTACAGGATTGCCATGCCCGTGAAGCGAAAGCGGTCGGGGGGGTAGCCCATCTCTTCTTCTATATAGCGTTCCAGCTTTTCAATGAGTGCCTTGCGGTGCAAACCGGGATGGGCCTCTACAATACGCATGTTGATACGCGCCTGGTTGGCATCGGCTGAAAGGTAGGGATCGACCAGGGCTTCTTTTACGTTTTCGGGCAGCAAGGGTTTGAGAATCGTAAGGTCCGCATCATCAAGGTTGTCGCCTTCATTGAGATGGCGGATGACTTTGTACAGGGTGGCAATCGATTGCACCTTTCCGATCTCAGGTTGGGCGGTCAACCAGTCGTGGATCTTTTCGATTTCGCTCAGCTTGTCATTGTTGAACCAGAAATTTTCGACTGTGGAGTCGGGTTTAGCTTCCTGGAAAGGGTCGTCAAAACCCTCTTCATCTTCTTCGAACTCATCTCCACCATCACCAAATGGGTCTTCATACTGGTCTTCCGGTTTCTCTGCCGCCAGTTCTTTCAAGTATTCGTAATAGTCAGCTTCAGGATTGATCACCACTTCCAGCGGAGTGGTGCCACCCAGTTGTCGATCAATCAATTCCAGTCCCTGATAGATTTCCGTGCTTTCACGGAAGTAATCGATGAACCGGTTGTCGACTTTTAAATCCAGTATCCCGAAAACGCACCAGATGGTTGCGGCTGCACCGGCCAACAGAATTTTGCCTTTATGGTTTTTGGTTTCCCTTGCAATACCAAGAGTGAAAGCGTGCGTCATGTCGTGATCGGAAACGGCTTTCGTTGGTGCCAGCAACATTTGAATGGAAGGCCACAGTACAAATGACAGGATGAATCCACATACAATGCCGATGGTCATCATCCAACCAAAATCAATTACCGGCCGGATACCGCTCACTACCAGGGAACTGAAGGCGGCGATGGTGGTGATGGCTGTGTAAAAACAGGGGCGTGTCATGAAGCTGACCGTTTCGCGGACCAATCGACGCTGGTCCCAGTCCGGGAACTCGGCTTTGAGTTCACCGTAACGTACGATCAGGTGGATCGTGAGCTGCATGGTGACGATGATGAGGATGGAAACAAAGTTTGACGAAATGACCGTAACCCGCCAGTCGACAAAACCCAGAAAACCGATCATGGTCAGCGCCGTAAGACCGCAACACACCAGCGGTAAACTCACCCAGCGCACTTTGCGAAAGAAGAACCACAGGGCAAAGATCAAAAACGCGAAGACACCGAGTCCAAACGTGATCAGATCGTGCCGTATGAATTCGATGATATCGACCGTGATCATCGGCACACCGCCAAGAAAAAGATCAGCGACATCCCGGTAACGGTCCATGATGTCGCGCACCGCCTGGATGTTTTTTTCCTGCTGAACGTTGACGATGGCGAGGTAGGCCTTGAACTCAGCCTTGGCTTTCTGATATTCGATCTGTTCTTCAGGAGTCAGGGTGCCTGCGTATTCCTTGTTGCGCAGGGCATTACGGCGGTTCAACAGGGTTTCGTATTTCTGGTCGCGACGGATGTTGACCTGGATGGCGGAGGTTTTGCCGTCTGCCGAGACCAGCAGGTTTTTATAGATCGGGCTGGTTTTGAATTCTTTCAGCGCCAGCGAGCGGTCGACGTCAGGATGGGTTTCGATGGACCGCGTGCCTTCCTTGAGTTGACCGAAGGTAATGCGTGGACTGTCGAGCAGGGGAACGTCGAGCACGCTGGTGATCGACTCGATCCAGTCGAGGGCAAGCAGTTCTTTTTTCAGATTGGCGAGGCCGGTGAGTGAGGCCTCCGACAGCATGCCATCTTTTGGAGTCCAGGTGATGATGAGGAATTCAGCAGTAGCGTAGGCATCTGCTATTTGACGCGAGTAAGCAAGGTCGTCGTCGTTTTCGAGAACCAGGGATTCAGAGGAAGCATCGAGCTTGAAACTGGGAAACTGGTAGAGAAAAAATCCGCTGAACAGTAACGCCAGTATCATGCTGACAAGCGGGTGTCCCAGCACGATTTTATCGAAAGCGGACAACAGCCAGCCGCCAAATCCTTTTGATGGGGTGGAAGTAGACTCGTCGGGAGAGTTGGAGTTACCGCGGGAAGTCATCAGAGTCCGATATCAGGTTGGTAAAAACATCCAGTATTTCAAAAGACGAAAAGCGGCCCCATGATAGCGAAACCTGAGTCCCTTGGGAAGGACCACCTTGCGGTGGGGCAAAAGGTCTGACAGGTTTTGGTTCAGCATTAATTTTTGAGCGTATTACAACATACTGCCTGTTCGCAGTCCGCGGAGGACCACCTTGCGGTGGGGCAAACGGTCTGACAGGTTTTGGTTCAGCATTAAATTTTGAGCGTATTACAACATACTGCCTGCTCGCAGTCCGCGGAGGACCATTGATCAAGTTTATGGGTTACAATTCCGAAAAGTAAGGAACTCCTATTTCCTGATTGGAACCATGACCCTGCCTTCCGCAAAACCTGCTATTTTGTCCCTCCAGTTTTACGCTTATCCCGATGCGATCGGGGGTGCATGGAAATACACGCATGAGGTCAATCGGCGACTGGTTGAGCGCGGCTGGCCGGTTCACCTGATCACGTGCAAACCGGATGGATCCTTTAAAGATACAGAGACTATCGACGGCGTAACCTTTCACCGTTTGTCTGCAACTGATGCCAGACAGTTTTTTCGTCTGGGGCGGCGGGTGAATCGTGCTATCAAACGAATTGACGAAGAAACGCGCATTGGCCTGGTGCATGTGCATAACCCCCTCATCGGGTACCTCGGATTAAAGAACAGTTTGCTGGATGATGCGATAAAAGTGATTCATATACACAGTCTCTGGCAGGATGAGGAACGGATCAATCGGCTGGGACCAGAAGTTTTGCCGGGAATGTTTTCTCCAACCTGGTGGCGCCTGCAGGCGATTCGTTATATGGAGTGGTGCGAGTTTCGTCGGGCAGACTCCTGTCTTTTTTTAAGCGAATACATGCGGCAGAGTTTTCTGGATTATTTTCCATTTAAAAAGCCGCGCCTTCGCGTCATTCCAGGGGGTGTCGATATCGAACACTTTCGTCCTTTGGCTCCGGATCAAAGTGCTGAAAGCCTGCGTGATCGATTAAGCCTACCTGTCGACCAGCCGGTACTTCTCACCGTACGGCGCATGGAAGCACGAATGGGGCTCGATCGTCTGATAGACGCAATGAAAATAGTAAAGGATCGAAAACCGGAACAACCTTTCAAGTTAATCATGATCGGAAAAGGTTCTTTGCGTGAAGAGTTGATAAAACGGGCGCAGGATCTGGGTTTGGGGGAATCTGTTTTATTTCCCGGTGAGGTCAGTGATGATGATTTAAAGGCTTACTACCAGATGGCTAATGTCTTTATTCTGCCCACGGTGGAACTTGAAGGATTTGGTTTGTCGACTGTCGAGGCACTTGCTTGCGGATTGCCTGCAATTGGAACCCAGGTGGGGGGAACGGTTGAAATTTTAAAACCACTCGATGAACGCCTGCTTTTTTCCGGAACTTCGGCAGAATGTATGGCGCAGCGTATTGAAGTCTTTCTGGAGGATCCTGAACCTTTCCGGAAATTGAAACCAGCCTGCCGAGAACTGGTGGAATCCCGATACGGGTGGGAACAGGTGGTGGACCGGATCGAAGAAGAATTCAGGTTGCTGTTAAAACGATGAAAAAACTCCTTCCTTATATAGTCCTTTCGCTATTAGTTGCTGTGGCCTACGGCAATACGCTGGACCATGCTTTCCAGTACGATGACGTGAACCAGATCCTGAAAAAACCCTGGGTGCGCGATACCGGAAAAATTTCAGAATTCCTTTTTAATCCAGCTATTCGCCCAGTGGTTATTTTGAGCTTCAACCTGAATTACGCCATCAGCGGGTTTGAGGTGTGGAGTTATCATATCTTCAACATCCTCATCCATATAGGTGTGGTGTTGATGTTGTACCGACTGGTGCTCCTTTCAGGAAAGGGTTCGGTTCGCTACGGAACGATTTCTCCTGCTTTCAAACGAATGGCATTTTTTGCCGCCGCCCTGTTCGCCCTGCATCCGCTGGGTACACAGGCGGTTACCTATATCAGCAGTCGTTCTTCCAGTCTCGCCACCTTGTTCTATTTAATCACCATGGAACTGTTTTTTCGCGGGTTGCTCGGGATGCGTGAGAGTGAAAACAAACTGATAGGAAAATCGTTTCTATATTTTGGTGGTGCCGCCACCACTTTGTTGCTGGGTGTTTCGAGCAAGCTCATCATCATCACCATTCCTGCGATGATCTTTCTATACCACTTTTATTTTTTTTCAGGGAAATCGTTCATGGATTGGCTCAAGGGCCAGGCCCGGCTTCTTCTGGCAATTGGAATTCCGTTTTTCAGTTACATCATCTATCGCATGATGACTCCGGAAGGCATTCTCCCGACCGGCAAGACCTACATGACTTCCGATCAATACCTCTTGACGCAAACTCAGGTTATCCCGTTTGAGTATTTCAAGAAGATGCTGTTTCCGATCAACCAGAGCATAGACGTGGATTTTCCTCTTGCCACAGACTGGGCTGACTGGAGTAACTACGGTGGCATTGCGGTGCTCATAATTTTCGTCCTGATAATTCTGAGAACGTCTCGTGCTCACCCATGGGTTGCGTTCGGATTGGCGTGGATGGGAATCACGGTTCTGCCAACTTCCAGTTTTGTTCCCCTGCATGATGTTGCAGTGGAGCATCGAACCTATTTACCCCTGATCGGTTTTTGTATGGCGGCGGCAGGGTTTTTGGAAATCGGGATTCATCGAATGAGAAAGGTTGGTCCGGGTAAGGAAATCTGGTTACTCCGGATTGCCATGCTGGTATTGGTTTTGATGGCGGGCTTGACTGTCAACCGCAATCCGGTGTGGCAGAGCGATGTTTCTCTCTGGGCGGACGCGAAAAAGAAAGCCCCGCGGTTTATTCGTCCTTACAGCAACCTGGGAGAAGCGTATGACAAGCTCGGTAAATACGAAAAGGCCATTGCTGAATTTAAAGCCGCACTTGAGCTCAATCCCAACTATACGTTTGCTTTAAACAATCTGGGTAACGTTTATGGAAAATTGAAGCAGTTTGAGCTGGCGAAGGGGTATTTCGAACGGGTGGTGAAGCTGGACCCCAACTATGCGCCTGCTTTTTACAACCTTGGGCGCGTTCAGCAGGTCTTAAGACAAATCGACGATGCCTTGCATTCTTATCGTCGGGCCTTTGAATTAAAGCCTCATTTTGAGGAGGCTCTGTACAACTACAGCCTTCTGGCTATCCAGGCTGGACAACCGGACAAGGCGGTGGAACCGTTACAAAAGTATATTGCATATTATCCTGGAAATTATCAGGGCTATTTTGGTTTAGGCAACGCCTATCTTGTGCTGCGTCGGTTTGATGATGCGATTGCCCAGTTTAGAAAAACGGGGGAGATCAAACCCGACTATCCGCTGGCATTCATTAATCTGGCCCTGGCCCAGTTACAATCCGGGAAAATTGATGACGCCATCGTCACTTACAATAACCTGCTCAAAAAGTCACCGGCTATTGCCGGTGTGCATCTCAACCTTGGATTGATCTATAGCAAGCATCGACCGGATAACAAAAAGGCATTGTTTCATTTTCAGGAATCGTTGCGACTGGACCCGGGGCAACCCCAGGCTGTAATCATTCAAAACGCCATTGAAGAATTAAAAAACGCTTCCCTGCCTGTTCCATAATTTATATTTGATTACTCGAGTTCAAGCGGCAAACTGGTTGGAGTGTATGGTTTTGGTGTGATGAACAAAAACAGCCGCACGATTTGTTTAGCGGCTTCCAGAGTGTCGTGATTGACCATGTTCATGTTGCGTACTTTGATATCAAACATTTCTTTAAAATAATCCCGGGCCAGATTCTGCTTCTGTTCCTCGCCCAAATAGTTGTCGCCAAGTTTTGCGAGAATGCCAGAGTCCAGCCAATAGCCTCCGCATTTGGAACATTGATCGATTTCCATTTCCAGCTTGCGGCTGAAACAATGTCGGTATAGCAGGGTGGTTTGACAATTTGGGCAGGGATGTTCCGGATTACGGAACAAGCGGACCCCCTCGGCGCGTTCAATTAAAAGGAAAGAGTCGCCTTGCCCGGGAAGCCGGTCCATAAGTTTTTTTACTTCTGCGATTTTTATCCAAAAGCCCCCACATCCTCCAACGCAAATATGGGCCTTCACTCCGACCGCTTTCTGTAAAGTGAGTTCATTCCCACACGAAGGGCAATTCATCAGGATGGTATCCATTGGTAAAAAATCCGGAAGAGGAGCAGTTATTTTTTACTCAGCTTACCGCTCACTCCTTATTTTAACCACGCTTCAAAAATAAACAATAATTTGATCCGGTTAAACGGGGTTCAAAAAATTTTGTAGTTCATAGTTGTAGTTCAAAATTATTGAAAAGTGTCTGCTGTCATTCTTAACGGGAAAGTGGGTTTGACAAGGTAGGGGCCGGAACATATAGTATTGATATCTTGTTACTTTCTGTGGGGGAGTGTGACATGTCCAGAATAATCGTGTGGTGTGCCCTGGGCACGCTTTGTTTGTTTTTTTCGGCCAATCCAGTCCTGGCATCCAACCAGGCCTCTCCGAAAAATTCTGGGAAGTGGATTCAGGGCGGGATGCTACTCGCTGAGTCTTCCAGTTCCAGCAATAAACTGGAAATTGGTTCCAGTTCCAAATCGCTGAAGGTCAACAAAGCCCTTAAGGCGACCACAAAGCTAAACAAGAAAAGTGCGACCAATTTAAGTAAAGTTCTTGGGAAAACCAAATCTACCACACAGAAAAAGAAAAAAATTGTGGTGGATAAAAAATGGAAGATAATTCCGGGACTGAAAAAACCGGATTTTTCCAAACCAGGAACGCCTAAATTAAAAGTTCCAACCAAACAGTTCCACCAGACCCTCCCGCCACTGGATTCTCCGGATTCAAAAGTAGTTCCCTACCAGTACGTCCCCCCAATTGAATCGCCGGATGAACCGACGAAGACCGAAACTCACAAACAGGTGATTGCTCCGGTTGATGAGCCTGACGGCCAGCAAAATGAAGGTAATTCAG
Source organism: Candidatus Nitronauta litoralis (assembly GCA_015698285.1). Taxonomy (NCBI): domain Bacteria; kingdom Pseudomonadati; phylum Nitrospinota; class Nitrospinia; order Nitrospinales; family Nitrospinaceae; genus Candidatus Nitronauta; species Candidatus Nitronauta litoralis. The sequence continues at coordinate 1,117,376 of CP048685.1, read as the reverse complement.
ATGAAAGCGTGATCGACCTGTTGAAGCAGATACTCGCACAGAATGAGACGAGTCAGCCTCAACCTGGAGATCCACCCGAAACCTCAATGAATGAATTGACGGGGGGGGAAGGGACATCAGAGGTTGAGGAGATGGACTCCGCCGAATTGCAGTTATTGAAAGAAGACCTGGAAGGGATTCTGAAAATCATCAAACCCGAAGAGAATGAACTGATTCTTGGAATCCTGGAAATAGATTCTGAAAACGCAGACCTCGAAAAACTGCGGCTTCTTTCGAGTTATATTCGTAAATACATGGAGTCGCAAATCGAATGATCTTGTTTAAAAATCGCACTGGGTTTGTTGTATTTTTTGCCATCCTTGTTTTTTCATTGGCGGTCATCTTTTCTGCAAGGGCACAACAAAACACCCCGACCATCAGCAAAAGGGATGCTGATCTCTTAAGCCAGGTGTTGAAGGAAAAATCACCTGAAAAGAAAGAGGAAAAGGGAGTGGCTTCGCTGAGTGCACATGACCGTGCCTTGATCGAGGAGGTTTTAAAATCTACCACCAACACATCCAAAAAAAGTGAAGGGAAACCCTCGAAACCTGGGCAGCCTGCTCCAGATGACAAGTTTCTGTTACTTGACGAAGAGTATCTTCAGGCATACCACGATTGGAAACTGTATAAAATAAAAATTGCTCGGGAAACGTTTACGTTTCACTACTGGTCGTCTCTTATAATATTTGCTGTTGTTCTTGGAATCGTTTTTATGGGGCTTTATCTGACCTGGGTGCAAGTGACCATGCGTATTGATGCTGAAAAAATTCGTGAAGCAGAAGGTAAGGACAGTAAAGGGGATGGAGAAAAAGAGCAGCACCAGGTCGAGATCAGTGCTGAAGGCCTGAAGTTAAAATCCAGTGTGGTGGGACTTTCCATCCTGACCGTTTCGCTCGCCTTCTTTTACCTATATCTTGTATACGTTTATCCCGTCAATTTTGTGGGGCAATAGCATAATCCTTTATTGTTGTTTTTATTCCGCACCGCCACCTTTAAGCTCCGCTTTTAACTAATAACCTATTGTAAAAATTGAGATTTGCTGATTTTTGGTGAGACACGGATCGAAAAATGTGGTATTAATGTACAGCTAGTGTAAATCACATTTAATCAAATAGTTAGCTGGCCTTTGCCTGTTTCAATGTTTTCAGTGGAGAGGCTAAAGGATCCAGGGATTGCCAAAAATAAAGTTTCCTGCGCCGTATTGGTTTAGGAAAAAAATAATAAACCTGTCACCTCAGTTCCCTTCATGAATAAAGACCAGATCGCTATTTATCTTAATGAGCATCCGGAGTTTTTTAACGATTATCCTGAACTCCTGCATAAGTTCAAACAGATTGATCACGAAGACCTTCCGTTGTCCCCGTTGAAAACCCTGAGCATTGCCGATCGAATTCTAAAGCGTGCCAATGATGACAAGGAACATATGCGCAGCCAGTTGGAGTGGTTTGTAGAGATTACGCAGGCCAATGAGGAAATCCAGGAGCATCTGTTTGAGATTGAGCGTGCGATCATGAGTCACATCGATTTATCTGAAATGATCCGGCAATTGAAGGAAGACATCCTGACGCGTTTTGTTCTGGAACGAGTGCAAATTTGTCTTTCCGAAAGTCCGGAGCATTTGATGGAAAGCAATCTTATAGATTCGGATGAAATAAAAGAGACTCTTCATTTTGTTTCACCGGAAAAACTGGGAATGTGGTTCCCGCAATCGGAAGAACCCACTCTAAATGGAGAACTTAAGCCCGGGGAAAGCGTATTCGTTGACGATGGTGATGAAATTGAGTCCCAGGCCCTCATACCGATCCACCTGCGAGGAAAGCTGGCGGGTGCTATCTGCCTTGGCAGTCGGGAACCCTTTCATTTCCACGAGGGTCTGCGAACGGATTATCTGGTGCGAATGGCTGAAAAACTGGGACTTGCGATTGATAATATTTTGTTATTGGATAGTTTGCGCCGGCAACCGGTACTCGACAGGCAAACCGGTCTGTTTAATGCCTCCTACCTTAAGCCAGTTCTGGCACGCGAGTTTGACCGCGCACGCCGCTATAAAAAGCAGCTTTCCATCATCAAAATGCGCATTGACACACCTTCGGTTCCCGGCGATACTGAGTCGAATTCCCGGCAGGAAGTTATCTTTAAGGAAATAGGCCGAATACTCGCTGAATCCAGCCGGGGAGGCGATAGCATTGTCCGGACGGAATCCAATGAGTTTCTCATGTTGTTGCCCGGTCTGGAAAATCAGGCTGCCGTCAATGTTGCCGAGAGGATACGAGTCGCGCTGGAAAGTTTTGCCTCTCCCAATGGTGAAAGTACTTGCCTGGAATGCCGGTTTGGCGTGACCAGTTTTCAGAGTGAAAAAATGCGTCAGCCAACAGATTTGATCCAGCGAGCCACCCGCGCTCTCAGCAAGGCCAGACAAAATGGAAAACGGGTTGTGGCCTGTTAATTTTTTTTGATTTGTCTGTGCTTTTATTCATTTAAATAGTTTTATTTTTCCCAATAGCATTCCCAATGATTCGAAAAGCGACACTACCGGACATTGATGCCATCCATACCCTGTTGGTTCCAAGAGCTCAGGCGGGAACGGTGCTTCCACGCAGTCGTGAGGATATTGAATCCAACCTTCGGGACATTTTTGTCTTCGAGAATGAAGGCCGGGTGCTGGGTACTTGCAGCCTGGTTCACATGGGAGAAAAGCTGGCGGAGGTCCGGTCCCTTGTTGTGGATTCGGAATTTGGCCGCAAAGGAATAGGCACAGCACTCATTCAAGCGTGTATCGATGATGCGCTGGAGCTGGGTTACGAACGGATTTTTGCACTCACCTATGTAGTGCCCGTTTTTGCGAATCTGGGTTTTCATGTTGCTAATATGAGTGAGTTGCCTTACAAAGTCTGGAAAGACTGCCAGACCTGTCCCAAAAAGAATAATTGCGATGAAACCGCCGTGATCCGCGATCTGGTAACAGTCAAAGTAGAGGACCTGCCTGAAGTGTTGCGAGACCCGGATTCGGATCCGGCTATTTCGATAGAAGACTTCTCATAAGGAGGGGTTATCATGCTCGACGCATTTTCCAGCGCGCTTTCTGGTCTCCGAACTTCATCAGCACGCCTGCAGACCAGCGCCAACAATATATCCAATCTGCAAACTCCGGGTTTTAAAGCCAGCCGGACAGTTATCTCCGATGTCCAAAGTGGTGGGTCGCGTTTACAAGGGATCACTCCAAACCAGAACTCGGGTTCCATCATCCAGACTGGCAACGCTTTCAACGCTGCGATTAACGGCAACGGTTTTTTCCAGGTTTCCACCGCAGGCGGGGGCACGGCATTTACACGTGCAGGGAATTTTTCAGTCGACAGTTCCGGGCGGTTGGTGGATGGCACGGGCAACCCGGTTCAACCCGAAATTTCACTCCCTGGTGGGATATCTTCATTTAATATCGGACCGGATGGGCAAGTCGCAGCACGGGTGGGTGGCACTACCCGGACACTCGGTCGCATCAGTCTCGCCAATTTTAATAATCCCGCGGGACTCACCCCCCTGGGCGGCAACTTGTTTGCGCAATCGGCGGAATCTGGACAGGCTGTCCTCGGTTCGCCGGGAACCGGAGGACTGGGCCAACTGGTCTCCGGGGCTATAGAGACCTCGAATGTAGACATCGCAGAAGAGGCGGTCGACCAGATTCTGGCGACCAATGCATTCAAAGCCAATGCGAATGTCATCCGCGCTGCAGATGAAATGACCGGCACTGTCCTCGACATAAAAGCTTAGGAGCATCTGCACACTGTGGGTCTGCGGTTGGCCAACAGAAAAAACTGAAGTGTAGATTAAAAAATTTAATCGCGAGTCCACCTAAAATTTCACCCCTTCGGAAGTAGTGAGTTATATTCAGAAAAGCCATTTAAATTATTTAACCCAGGTGGAGCAGTTTTTCCTTGCTCAAAAGGGGTCGGGGCTCACCCTGTCTGCGCAGGATTACCACCGCGTGGGTGAATGGGAAAAGGAAGGCGTACCGCTAGAGCGTTTGTGCCGGGCGATTGAGGTGACCGTTCAAAAATTACGCCGGGAGCACAGGGGCGGTTCGGTCAGGCTTTCTCTGGAATTGTTAAAGGAAGAAATTGAAGCCGAGATGGAAGGACCCGGAGTTTGATGAGTAAGACTTCAGAAAACCTGAACAGCAAATTGCCTATTGAGCTTGATAATGTCGATGGGAAATTGTTCTCCCGGTTAAAGAAAGAATTTGTTTGTGAAATTTGTGCGGGTCAGAACTTCCTGATTGAAGAAGACGAGCGCGGCTACTCAACCAAGGTGCCGTGCCAGTGCGCGGGGCACACTCGCCGTATAAAACTACTCAACGATGCGGGTATCCCGGGAAAGTTTGCAGAAACGCAATTTGATACCTACCATCCGGTAGACGATTCCCAAAGACTGGCATTGCGCATGGCAAAGGATTTTGTCTCCGACTTTGGACCGGAGGTGAAAGGTATTTTGTTTATGGGCCAGCCCGGTCTTGGAAAAACTCACCTGGCAGTCAGCATTCTTAAGGCCCTTATTCTGGAACGTGAGGTCGAATGCAAGTTTGTTGATTTTTTTCAGTTACTATCGGATATCCGCCATGGATATTCGAATGATCTTTCCGAGCAGGCACTTATTAACCCATACGTGAATGCACCGGTTCTGGTGATTGATGAACTGGCCAAGGGACGCAACACCGAGTGGGAACAGACCATGCTCGATCAGATCATCACAAGCCGGTATAACGCCGCGGACCGGGTTACCCTTTTTACCAGCAACCATGAAGATAATTCTGAGGAGTCCCAAAATAGAAATAACTCTTCCACGGATGGCCGGATCAATCTTTCAAAAAGTTATGCAGAAAAGGTCAACCCGGCAACGTTGTCTGAACGTCTGGGTCCAAGAATCTATTCGCGATTAACGGAAATGTGCCGGTTTGTGAAACTGGAAGGAGAAGACTACCGTCCAAATGTAGTCGTTCACACCAGGGCGAAACCACACCTGAAACATTCAGCATAATATCTTTTGGCGGGAAAAGTAAAATGGGGAGTGATGCGTTTCCGCTTCACTCCCCATTTCTGTGGGGATTCAATACTTGAGTCCAACTCTTGGTGGAGGATTAGGACGGGTATCGTTTCCCCAACCTGCTGCCCGTAGCAGGTTTCTGCTATATTGGATCAGGGTCCAGTGTTTCATCGTCACTGTCGGGAAACCGGGAATTGGTTTTATCTTCCCCTTTTTTTTGCCCGATTGAAAATTCTCGCGTAACCGTCTGGTCGAATTTTTTCCAGTGAAGGTTGCTCAACTGTCTGCTGGACACCACTTGTCTCAAATTGCCCCCGGCGTCCAAAATCCTTACGGGATAAATCATTGACGCCTCCAGAACTTTTATTTCTCCAGTTGCTCTTGAGCGGGTGCCGGATTTAAAATGATGTTGTTGCCAATATCCGTGCATTTGTGCAACTGTTACCCAATTTTTCGGAGTTTTGTTTTGAAACCTTTAGTGTTTTTTTCAGTTTGTGTAGCGGGTTTGCTCCTTTCGGGGTGCGAAAAGGAGCTCAAGGAGCATAAGGTGACGGCTCCCATCAAAAAGGAGCTTGCGAAAATGAAGAAAAAGCAGGCTCCGGAGGTTCAGGCTAAAGAGATACAGGGAACAATAGAATTACACTCGGACCGGACCCTGGACCAACCAATGGGCGCGCGACTGTTTGTTTTTGTGAGACCGGAAGGACAGACTGCCGGCCCACCGCTGGCAGTCAAAAGGTACGACAGCTATCGACTTCCCTTTGAATTCACTATTGGACCGGCCGATGCGATGTTGGAAGGGATACCGTTTGAGGGGCCGCTGACCCTCAGTGCACGGCTTGATGCCGATGGTTCACCTAAATCAGGCCCGGGGGATATTGAGGGTCGGGTTGCTGTAACACCGGGAGCCAAAAATGTAACCCTGGTACTCGACACGTTAATAGCTCCAGACCCAAACATGCAGATTGCTGGAACGATTTCTTTGTCAAAGGCTTTAGAGTCGAAAGCACCTGAAGGTGCATCGTTATTTATTATTGCCCGTAAAGCCGGATCTACGGGAGGAGGACCTCCTCTTGCTGTGAAGCGTGTCACATCACCTGAGTTTCCGATGGAGTTTTCAATTGGACAGGCCAATACCATGCTGCCAGGAGCTGTGTTTGAAGGCCCTATTGATCTGCATGTGCGCCTGGACCAGGATGGTACTGTTCGCCCCTCTGCCGGAGATATAGAAGGCCGTGTTCAATCTAAAGCAGGCGAAGCCAATATCCAGCTGGTGCTCAACAGCCTGGTGGAAGGGTGAAGAATTAAAAAGTTGGAAATTGGATAGAAATAAACGGTAAGGGGTTTGGAGGACCGGGGTGAATAGGACAATTCGTCAGGATTGTAATTTGAGGCGAATCTTTAACCGTTTTGCGCATTTTTGAAGTGTGGAAGGCCTCCCGGCTGGTTTTTTGCGAAGAAGCTGTGGATCTCATTGCGATCGTCGAGGTCCATTTGGACGAATGAAATCCCCACGTCATATTTAAAAGAATCCACTTTTTCAAGTCGAACTACAGTGCCGATGACGATCATGGGTCGATCCGGGCGGTCGAGTGGAACGGCAAGCTGAACCCTGGTGCCAATTTCCAGGTTTTCATTGGTTTCGAACAACATACCAGTGAGGCTGAGATCTTTTGATTGCACTTTGAACTGATTTAACGATGTGGTGCGATGACCAAGAGGCTGGACCTTAATGGGTCCACTGAAGTCAATGCGCATGTACTGGCGCTTGTCCTGCGAATAGAGTTCAATCCGGTTTTTTCCGCCTGCCTTGGCGCGGTACATGGCCTTGTCAGAACATTCAATAAGTTCCTGACTCGTCTGTGCATCCAGTGGAAACGAGGCAATCCCACCGCTGACCGTAACATTGAACCTTTTTCCTTCGTATTCAAATTCCTGTTCTTCAATTTTTTGTCTAATGCGATCAGCTTTTATAAGCGCGTTCATCTTGTTGGTTTCTGGCAGGAGGATAATCATCTCTTCTCCACCAAAACGGGCGGCAGTATCCTCGGCACGCTTTTCTTTTTGAATCAGCGAGGAAATCCTCGTCAGCACGGTATCCCCGGTGAGGTGACCGTATTGATCATTTATTTTTTTAAAGTTGTCGAGATCAAGAAAAATCAGGCTGAATTCCGTGTGTTGTCTTTTGCTTCGTGAAATTTCACCAGACAGGGCTTCGGTAAAATAGCTGCGGTTGTAAAGACCCGTCATGGGGTCGCATTTGGAATGATGGTTGGTTTCTTCAAAAAGCTTGAGTTCAACGACTGTTGGATTCTTTAATGATTTTTTTACTGAGAGAAGGTAATCGCACATTGAAGTCAAAAGCTTGACCTGGCGCCCGACCATGGAGTTTAGTTTATAGTGGTGTTGGAGAATATCTTCCCACACCATTTTGGCTTCGTCCTCAGAGAATTCCAATTGAGTGAACAAATTGAGCAAGACAGGGTAGACTTCATTTCCGGCCGACTTGATGAGTCGGTCGACCTCTTTCAGGAAACCAGTGTCATCTTCGCTGAATCGTCCGATCAATTGGATTAGATATTCTCTGACAGTCTTCATTGGAATGTCCCGTATTATAAGGGGCATGGTATTACGTGTAACTCCTTATTTCAACATGGTTTGGGCAAAATACCCCATTTGGGGACTCCTGGAAAGATCTGTATTTTTAATCCGCCTAAATTCAATGGTTATCAGAAGGCCTATCGGGTTATTTGTAGGAAATAGTTAGACTAATTCGAGGGTTTTCAAGTTGGTGAGTTGGGTTGAGAAGCGTAGAGCGTCTTCTCCGGAAGGTGTGAGCTTGTTTCCAATAACGTTCAGGAACACGAGATTTCCCAACTTTTCTGACTCTGCAAGGTAACGGGCACCTTCGTCTCCAATGGCATTCAGGCCAAGCACCAGGGTTTTTAAATTTGAAAAATGATCAGAGTCGGCAATGGCTTTTGCTCCGGCTGGTTTGATCCAGTTTCCCTGTTCCAGGTACAGCGCTTCCAGTTTTGGAAGGTTTGAAGAAGAGGCCAGAGCCGTGATTCCGACATCTCCAATATTGTTGTCGTTGAGGCGAAGCTCTTTCATGTTTTTTAGAAAGGGACTATTGGCAAGTGCTTTCGCTCCATCCGCATTCAGTTGGTTCTCGCCAAGGTCAAGCGCTTCCAGTTGTTGACAGTTCTTTGATTGGGAAAGCGCCTCGGTTCCTTCAGCCCTGATATCATTGTTGTTAAGGTCGAGCTTTTTTAAATTTGTGAGTGTGCATGATTTTGAAATAGAGATCGCGCTATCGGTTGTGAGCTCATTGCATTTTAATCGCAGTTCTTCCAGATTTTCACAAAGCACACCGTCGGCCAATTCATAGACTCCGTCATCACCTAGATGATTGTTGTCGAAAATGAGATTTTTTAAATTGGGGAATCCGGAAGACCGGGCCAGAGTGCCTATGGATTTATCTGTCAGGTGATTGTCCGATAATTCAAGAGTGGCCAGCTCCTGCATTGAGGCCTTGCGACCGAACTGATCGAGGCCGGTGTCTCCCATTCCCGTGTCTGAAAGGACCAGTCGGGTCAACCGATTGCCCAGTTCAGATTCGGCAAGGGCCTGGATACCCTGGCTCTGTATGCGGTTATAGGAAATATCGAGCGTTTGAAGGCAGGTGAGCGTTTTTGAGCCGGACAACAATTTAATTCCGAGTGGGCCAATTTCGTTGGCCGACAAGTTCAGTTCGATAAGGTTGGAAAACGTGGACACCTTTGACAGATAAAAACAGCCATCGTCATCAATATTGTTGTTATCCAGCTTGAGGTGTTTTAACCCGGAAAGGTATTTTGAACCGGAGAGATGAACCAGCCCTGCCGTGGTTAGACCTGTTTCCCTGAGGTCGAGATGGGTAACCCGGGATAAGGGTTCAAGGTCAGCCAGGGCCTTGAAGTCGTCTTCGGTGAGTGATTCCAGGCACAACTCCAACCGTCCTTTGTTTTTCTCCAGCTTGTTCTGAACGGTTGTGATCAAATCCTGCGATTCGGTGTATTTTTCAAAAGAGCGTAGAAACTCCAGGCTGTCATCAATGTCCTTTGCTTCGGCCATTTCATCCTCATTTTTTTAATAAAGGAGAAAATTATAACATTTTGGATCAAGTTGAAACTGGATTTAGTCGCAAGGGACGCCCTCCTTTTCTAAGAGGGGTATTTTGAAATAGAGGCCTTATTTTAAACACCATTTAACCGGATAATTGTTTAAGATGCCGTTGATTCTGTATGCCAAATTGCTGACAATAACTTTATAATATTAGGTAATCCGCCATATTTGGTTTGAATGTGGTTTCTGGACGTTATTTCGGCAATAATCAAAAACCTCGGGCTTATTATCTTTATGTCAAATATCCCTCTCATTTTTCTGTATTACGATCCCTTCTGCCAAAAATTAAGGAAAGTTTGAGTAGTGATTTTAATTTAAACGTTTAATCTGGATATTCGAAATATCCCAACTTTTATAAGGTAAAAAAATGAAATTTTGCGGAGGAGAATTGAAAACTTCGAAATTTTTATTAGTTTTTATGCTGATAACCCAGGTAGTTCCTTCAGCCTGGGCTGGAGAACCGGGAAAGGGAATGGATCTGCCGGAAGACCTTAGTACTCTTTCAATTTCTGAGTTGAAGGGCATTAAGCTTTCCAAGGTTACCTCCGTTTCAAGGAAGGAAGAAAAGCAGTTTGATGCAGCGTCTTCTATCTACGTCATTACTCAGGAAGACATTCGTCGTTCTGGCTTACTCAGCATTCCGGAATTGTTGCGGCTGGTTCCCGGGCTGGAGGTAGCACGGATCGATGGTAATAAATGGGCCATAACGTCGCGTGGTTTTAATGGTCGGTTTGCCAGCAAAATGCTGATCCTTATTGATGGTCGCAGTGTTTATACCTCCGTTTTTTCCGGTGTGTTCTGGGATGAGATCGATTACCCGCTGGAAGACATTGAACGAATTGAGGTGATCAAAGGTTCGGGGGGCACTCTGTGGGGCGCCAATGCTGTTAATGGAGTGATCAACATCATCACAAAAAATGCGGAAGATACAGAAGGCGGTTTGCTTACCGCAGGTGCTGGCAATCTGGAAAATGGATTTGGCACAGCCCGATACGGAGCAAAGATTGGTGACAACCTTTCCCTGCGCCTCTATGGAAAATACAAGGCACGGGATGAGTTGGAAGAACACGGTGCCATACCTGCTGCGGACCAATGGGAATCTGGGCGAGGTGGATTCCGTGCCGACTGGACACCATCTGAAAACAACAAATTTTCCATGCAAGGTGAGTATTTCCAGGGTGAATCCGGACTGAGTGCCCCCTCTGTGGTGTCCTCCCTGGCTCCTCTCTCGTTGCCCACGCGCAATGAGGTAGACGGTTTTGGTGGCGGGCATTTTTTAACACGCTGGGATAGAACGTTTTCTGATACTTCAGATATGCAGCTCCAGTTTTTTTATAACAGGGAAAACCGCTCCAACCTGAGTTTTCAGCCGGACATGCAGTTAAACACCTACGATATGGATTTCCAGCATCGCTTCCAACTGGCCGACCAGCATGAATTAATATGGGGACTAGGGCAGCGTTATATCATCGATAAATACGACAATGTTTTTAATTTTCAGTTTTTTCAGGCCAGTCGTACCAATTACCTGATAGGTGGTTTTGTTCAAGATACCTGGACGGTGGTACCGGAGAAACTCAAGGTCACGCTCGGAACCAAGGTTTCGGTTAACTCTTATACCGGTGTAGAGGTCCAGCCCAGCGGTCGTGCGCTTTGGAACATAGATGAAAAGCAGGCGGTCTGGGTCGCTTTCTCACGGGCAGTGCGGACCCCTTCACGGGTTGCTGATGGTTCGAGAGTTCAACTGGGAGCGATGCCGGGTCCGGGTGGGGCGGTGACTTTGATTTCCCTGTTTGGCGACAAGGATGTTAAATCAGAAGAACTATTCTCCATGGAATTTGGTTACAGGATTCGACCCAATGATAAGCTTTATTTTGATATTTCCACTTTTTACAATATGTATAGCAACCTGCTTTCATTCGAAAGAGGAACTCCTGCGCTTGAAGCGATGCCGGCGCCTCCACATATATTGGTCCCTATCACTATCGACAACCGCGCTTACGGTGATACTTACGGGATAGAAATTGTAGGTAAATGGGAAGTGATGGACCGTTGGCGTTTGGAGGGAGGATTCAACTGGCTGGAAATGGATCTGGATCGGGAATCCGGCAGCACCGATGCGGCTACCATTTTCACCACCGGCAACAGTCCGCAGTTTCAATGGAAGTTACGCTCTTTTGTTGACCTTCCTCACGATCTGGAATTCGACACCTCGTTCTATTACGTTGACCGCCTGACCAATATCGGGGCACCCCAGTATACCCGCATGGACCTCCGGCTGGGATGGCAACCAACCTCCTCTGTTGAATTGAGCGTGGGAGTGCTCAACGTACTGGATGGGGAGCACTACGAGTTTGCTCCTGCAAATGAGTTTAATCGGGTTTCTCCAACGCGGGTTCCAAGAAGTGGTTATGGGAAAGTGACAGTTCGATTTTAATTTTATTGCGAAAGCTATTTTGAAAAATTCAGAAAAAATTTTCCGGAAAGTCAAATGGTCTTCCAGCCTTGTCTGGGCCGGGTGCCTCTTGGGCGCGCTTGGTTTGTTTTTATTTCCTCTTTTTTCCATTCCCGGAGAAAGCCTTGCTGCCAGGGAAAGTGTTTCCCTGGAGCACAAACTGAAAGCTGCATTCACCTTCAATTTTATAAAGTTTATTGATTGGCCAAAGGAAGATTCCAATGGGAAATTTACACTTTACCTTTTGGGAGCGGGTCCGATTAATGATGCGTTGTCCGACCTTGATGGAAAAGAAATCTCAGGCCGAACTCTCACTGTGCAGGAAATTGATGGTGTTGAGGAAGGAAATCAACCTGGAATTTTGTTTGTCAATGTTTCCAAAAAAAGGAGCCTTTCAAATATTTTGGAAAAGGCGCGTGAAAAGGGAATGCTGACTATAGGAGAAATGGATGGTTTTTGTGATCAGGGGGGCATCATTAACTTTGTGATACGTGATGATTCGATCAATTTTGAAATCAATTTAAAAGAAGCGAAACGGTCCCGATTGTCTATCAGTTACAAACTATTGAACCAGGCAATAAAAATTTACAAATAATCCAGGAAAGTATTATGCAGGTCCCAGATAATTCCTCAATAAAGAAAAGAGTGAACAAGGCTCTTTTGTTCACCAGTATTCTCATATTGGGGAGCACCTGTTTTTTCTTCACCGTTTATGAAGTTATTATTTTTAAGAAATCCCTGACTAATGAGGTTTCCAGCCTTGCTCAGATCATGAGCATCAACAGCTCGGCTCCTCTGGCTTTCAGCGATAAAAAAGGCGCAAACGAATTATTAAAAACCTTAAAAGTTAAGCCGCATATCAAAGGCGCTAGAATTTATGATGAAAAAGGAGAGGTGTTCGCAAGCCTTGAACCAGAGGATAAGTCTGAAATAGACCTTCTTCCACCCAGCCCCGATGAGCCCGGAGAACAGTTTTTGAATTGGCACATTTACTTTTTTCAGCCTGTGGAGCAGGGAGGAGACAGACTGGGAACCCTTTTGATTGTTTCAGACCTTCAGGAAATATTCGAACGAATGAAGTACTATGCCGTGATCGTGATCCTCGTGGTTTTGATCGCCTTGTTCGTCACCTACAGGATGTCGACAAGCCTGAATGAAAATGTATCCCACCCCATCCTGGATCTTGCGGACACGATGCATAAAGTAGTTGATCAGAATGATATATCCATTCGAGGGCGAAAAAAAAATGATGATGAGTTGGGTTTCCTGGTCGAACGGTTTAACAGCATGCTTGGACAGATTCAATTGGGCAGCCAGAAGCTGGAGCGAGCCTATGAATCGCTTGAGGATCGTGTCAGGCAAAGGACAGTAGAATTGGAACGATCCAGGGAAGTTGCCGAAAATGCAAACCGGGCCAAGTCTGAATTTTTAGCAAGAATGAGTCATGAATTGCGAACACCTTTGAACGCGGTCATTGGTTTCGGACAACTGCTTGAAATGAATTTGCGGGATCAGGTTGATGATCAGAGCCTGGAAAACCTGACGCGTATTGTGACGGCCGGCCAGCACCTTCTTGCTTTGATTGATGACATCCTGGATCTTTCCAAAGTGGAAACGGGTTATCTGTCCTTGTCTCTGGAAGATGCCTCCTTGTCAAGTTTGATCATGGAGGTAAAGGAATTGATGGAGTACTGGGAAAACAAAAAAAATGTCGAGGTAACTATTAATACCAAAAGTTTTGAAAACATTTTTGTGATTGCCGACAGGGTGCGATTAAGACAGGTTTTAATCAACCTCATTTCCAACGCCATAAAATATAATAAAGAAAATGGAAAAGTGAATGTAGCCTGTGTGGCGGGAACATCCAACGGGATGGTTGTTTTTAAAGTGGAGGATACGGGAGTTGGAGTCCCAATGGATAAGCTCGATGAACTGTTTGAACCTTTCAATCGATTGAATGCTGAAAATACGGAGGTAGAAGGAACCGGAATAGGGCTGGCCCTGACACAAAAACTGGTTCACCTTATGAATGGGGAAATTACAGTCGAAACTGATGAAGGTAAGGGCAGTACTTTTTCGGTGCACCTTCCCCAGGGGCAAAACCCGGAGGCTTTGTACCCGGAACCCGGGTCTGAAAAGTTTATGGAGGAGCAATCGTTTCGATCTAATAAGTTCTGTATTTTGTATGTGGAGGATAATCCCTTGAACCTGTCTCTGGTTCAGCAGATTTTTGAATATGAGGATCAAATTAACCTGCTCACGGCCAATAATGGACACCAGGGCTTTGAAATGGTTAAAGAGCACCATCCTGATTTGGTTCTATTGGATATGAACCTTCCGGGGATGGACGGACGCGAGGTTTTCCAGAGAATGCAGGCCCTGGACACTTTAAAGGATATTCCTGTAATTGCCTTGAGCGCTGAGGCTATGGATGGGGATATAAAGAAAACTCTTGATCTTGGAATAAAATCTTATTTGACCAAGCCCATTAATGTGGAAGAGTTGGCCAGTATGGTCAGGCAATACCTTTATTAGAAGGCAACGGCTTGCTCCCAAGCTGAAGTGAATTACTAAAATTTTGTCCCGAAACAGGAAGTAGAATGCATAGCTTGCACCGGCAGGTGAACCACGAGAATGCGGTGAGGATTCTGGATTATTGCCGCCGAAACACGATTAAACATGGCGGTTTGTTTGAGGTCTATTCCACGCCGGGCCAGGACACTCACATGGTGATCGTCAACTCCTGTCCCGAAGATGGGGCGAGTGATGTTTTTAGACCCCTTGGAGCATTTTACATAAACTACCTTTCCCCAGGTTCCCTGACTATTGAGAATGAAGACCCCGAGCATGATGGAATGGCCTCGACCAAACGCCATGTCGCCGCTATTCGCCAAGTGATTGATATTCTTGTTGAACAAGGGCTCCCCGGAGTCGAAATCAAATTCAACGACCTACCTGCCTTGCGCGGTTTATAGATCCTTTTTCCATTGCCTCAAAATCAGGCGTGGTATGCTGAATTATAGATTCACAAACATTCCATAATTTTTGGAGAATACATCATGCGGTCTCAACACCTGTTGTTCAAAATACTCTTGATGGTAGCTCTTCTGACGATTTCCACAGTGGCAAACGCTACAGGCAACAATCACCGGACGGAAGATGGGAAACTAAAAGTGCTCTATCATGTAGATGGAAATGATCTTGGCACCGCTAAATACGCCATGGCGCTGATCAAAAAACACATCGAAGCCGAAGGTGGTCCGGACAAGATTGATATCAAACTGGTTGTTCACGGGCCGGCACTTCCTCTATTTAAAAAAGAGACCATCGATGCCGAATTATTGAAACGTTTCAGAACTATCGTCAACAAGGGCGCGAAACCGGAAATGTGCCAGGTCTCCATGAAACTGATGGATGCACCGATTGAGACATTGGCACCGGGCTTTGCACCCACTGAACATCCAGTCGCAGTCAAACGCATCGCTGACCTGCAAGAACAAGGATATTTGTATATCAAGCCATAATGCTGGGGGAGAATTAAAGATCAAGAGGACAATTTCGTATTGATGTCCTTTTAAACCCCCTCGATAAGTTCAGGGTAAACCCGGTAATAAATCCCGCTTTTAATTTTGCTCAAAAATATTTTTGCGATGCGGGATTGATTTTAAAGTTATCGTTATGGCTCGCATTGATAAAAAGATCGAGGAATGGGTCCGCGCCGACCTGATAAACAGTGACGTCGCGGACTCTATTCTCTCTTACGAAGACCGCCAACCCGCGAGTTCCTGGATCCTCTCCACTTTTCTGATACTGGGTGCGGTGACGGTCGGTATCGGCATCATCTCCCTCATCGCTGCAAACTGGGATGACATCCCGGACTCTGTGAAGCTGGCGGCAGACCTGATTCTGCTGTCTGCCCTGGCTTATGGTGTTTTCAAAACGCATGTTGAAGACAAGCCGCTTTATTTTGAAATGTACCTGGTGGCTTTCCAGATTTCCTGCCTCGCATCCATTGGATTGATCTCGCAGATATACAACACCGGGGGCAAAGCCTGGCAGGCCCTGCTGCTATGGTCGGTGATCACGGCTGGCGTGGCCGTGGCCTCAAAAAAATCATTTGTGCCTTTTATCTGGGCCACCGGATTTTTTGCTGGGGTCATCAATGGAGCTTTCGAAATCGATTGGTTAAAGAGTTTTTATAAAGGCCAGGAGCAAGCACTGATAATGACTATCCCGCTTTTGGCCACATTGATGACGGCTCTATTAAAAAAGGTTTTCGGTGAGAGCGGTCAAACCCATGCTCTCAGAGTCTGGAGTTTTCTCGCGTTGATTTTCACACTGGTCACGATTGAGGTTATTAATTCATCAGACTTTTACAATAATGACAATCCGGGAATAAGTCTGGTGGCTTTTGCTCCTGGTTATATATTGGCGATCCTGGTTGGAATCGCTTTTGTCAGGGATGAACAATTCAACCGTCTCCAAATTTGGGTTTCATTGTTTGCACTTTTCGGATTCGTAATTCAATTTCATTTAAGTTTTTTATACATTAAGTCAGATTATATTTCGGCAATATTTACTCTATTGATACTCTCACTGATTGCAATTCTCATGGCCAGCCGAAGGCACAGAAAAATATTTCAGGTGCTGGTGGTGTTCATTGGTCTGCGCTTTCTCGTCCTTTATTTTCAGGCACTCGGAGGACTGGCAACTACGGGGATCGGTTTGATCGTTTCAGGTGTGTTGATCATTTGCATGGTCACCTGGTGGAATAAAAAACGCCAGGCCATCGCCAACTGGGCGGAGGGATTGTTGACATGATCGAATCGAATCGCAAATTGATCGCAGTTCTGGTATTTCCCATCATCGCCCTGATGTTGTTGACGGGAAACAAAAGTTATCTGCTGAACACTGGGCGGGAAGTGATCCTGCCGATCACAGGCTATGACCCGCGCGATCTGTTGTCAGGTCACTACCTTACATACCGTGTGGAATATGGAGTCGATGATATTTGTAAAGGTATGATGGGAAAGGTGGCGATGGAAGCGTATGTCTGTTTGAGCCCCAAACAATTCTCCCTTTCGCCTGTAAATAATTGTGAGCAGATGATCCGGGGGGTATGCATGAACTCGAGCCGTTTCGAAGCAGGAATCGAACGCTATTACATTCCGGAAGAACAGGCCAGTGAACTCGATAAGTTGGTCAGGGGAGGAAAAGCCAGTATCGTGGTATCTGTGCAACCCTCAGGTACGGCCCAGATAAAAGACTTGTTGATCGACGGAAAATCCTGGCGAGCTGAATAGATAATGACTATAGGGCGTTGCCTCCCCGGCGAGGATCACCTTGCGGTGAAGCAGAATAGAATAATGAGGATTGTAAAGTATGATCAGTTAGAGGGAAAAGATGTTATACGTTTGCCATCCGCGGAAAGGGTTATGTTGCCCCTCCGGCAAGGAGTTAGGACCCGACTTTGAGTTTGATCTGCCGTCCTTCGTATTCAAACACCGCGAGACCTGGATGAATTTCGACGAGCTTGGCTTCCGCAATGGATTGCCCCACCTGCAGTCGGTGAATACTCATCCCCGGATAACTGAACAGTAGATAGTTTTCAGGGTTATCCTCACCGTAAAAAATAATCCCTTTCAGTTTCAATCCTTCAATAGATTCACCCGATTCCAGAGGAATGATTTCAGGAATGCTGGGGGTGGGTTCCATGGTGGTCCGGGTTTGAGTCGGAACCTTTTCGAGTGCCGTCACGATTTCATCGTTGGCTTCGGGCTCAGCATTAACTACGGGCTCGGGTTTTTCTATGGTTTCTGTGACGGGCGGAATAACATTCTCCATGACCGGTTCATTGGATTCAATATCAAAAGGCTCGTCTATGGCAGGTGGGGGTTCTTCTTCAATAAAAAATTCCTCAATCACCCCTTCATCTTCCCTTGGCGGACGTTGGGTGAAATCCGGGATACTGGAAAGCGGAACACCACCGAGCGGTGAGGATGGTTCATCCGGCGTAGTTAAAGCCTGCGCCGGATTGGGTTTGGAAACTTGAGGATTGTCCCGTGATTTTTCTTTTGGCCAGAGCAGGAAGGCCATAAAGCCCGCAACGGCAAATCCCGCGAGCAATAAACCAAGCCCGGTCCACCAGTTTCGCGAGTCACCTGCCACTTCATTGCGCACCGGGGGCCGCGCATCCTCACGAATCATCATCTCCTTGAGGTTGAGCTTTTTGTCGTGCGACTTTTTTTCCTCTTCAAGTTTACGAAGAGATTTTAAGATCGTGCTCATGCGCCCTCAAGATGCGGCGTCTCGTAAATGGTGAGCAGGTTGTAAAGCAGGATCCGGGTTTCAGTGTCAAACCTGCCGTGATCTGCGATGCCATATCGTCTCTGGAAACTCTGCACAGCACGAACGGTTTTAGGACCATAAATCGGCGCTTCCCGTCCCTTGAAAAAACCGAGCAGGCGCAGGTTTTTCTGGAGCCAGACTGCCTCGCGTCCCTTGAATCCTTTGCCCATTTCCGGAAGTTCTTCAAAGTCTCTCCACACAAGATGGGCGCGGTGATTCCATAGAGGCTCCACCAGGGAAAACGGAATCGAAATTTTATCCGACGAACCCAGAACCGCCTGCTTGCCTTTCAGCGACAACAGTGCCACGTACTTGGTGCCTTTGGAATTGGGTAGCGTCAGCTCCAGCAATACCGGTTGATTGAAGGTACGCAGCTTTTTAAAGCTCGCGTTGAGCTCATAATGTGACAGGCCGTAATCGAGTTGAATGCTCTCAAAGCTTTCTGCACGTAACCGGCGCATATTTTCCGGCAATACACCCCATCGATCCAGAACCCAGCGCGCCGCTTCGGCCTTGCTTTCAGCCAGGTTCAAACTTGAAAGGTAGGTGACCAGTTGACCGGTTTCGCCAATCTGCAAAACACCGTTGCGCGAAATCGGTTTATAAGCTGTGGTCTCGACCGGAGCCGAAGCTTCATTTTTGGAATTGGTGAACATCCTTGTTTCAGCCGGTGGTGCTTCTGCCGAAGTTGCAGGAGCAGCCGGAACCAGTTCACCGGGATCCGTCAGGTCCATCGGATCTTCCTGGATGAGGCGTTTGAAATCGACGATGCCATTGTTTTTCTCGGGCGATCCAAAGTCTACCCACTGGTCCATACCGACATACAACATACCCGCCAGCAGCAACCCGGGTAGAAAAACCTTCCACGCCGCCGTTTTCAGATGGGATTCTTTTTGCAGTCCGCCGATATCGTGCGCGGCGGATCGGATGATTTTGGTGGTGATGCGTTTTGAATTTTGTGTGTAGGCCAGTAACAGAGCCCGATCTGCCATTACGTTGATCATGCGCGGGATGCCCTGGGTGTAACGGTACAGCATGTCGACCGCGGCCTTTTCAAATCGGATTTTTCCCTTTCCACCGGCAACGTTCAAACGATGTTGAATATAACCGCGCGTTTCTTCCAGGTTGAGTGGCAACAGTTCCCACTGAATGGTGATGCGCTGCTTGAGCTGACGTAATTCCGTTCGTGCCAGCAGGGCTTCGAGTTCCGGCTGACCGATCAGCACGATCTGGATCAGCTTTTCCGTTTCGGTTTCCAGGTTGGAGAGCAGACGCAACTCTTCGAGTACGCCCGGGTCCAGGTTCTGGGCTTCGTCGATGATGACGACGACACGATGTCCGAGTGCGCGCTCCTCCACCAGAAATTTTCTGAGATGGCGGATGAGCGTCCGTTTACTTTCCGAATCCGAGGGCAGTCCCAATTCTTCGTTGATGGACTGAAGTAGTTCGAGTGACGTGACGCATGGGTGGAACACGTAGGCGAAATTGAAGCCTTCGCGCAATTCACGCAGGAAACTGCGGATGATGGTCGTTTTACCGGTTCCGACTTCGCCGATGATTTTAAGGAAACCGTTGTTTTCCTGCAGGCCGAACACAAGATGCGCCAGCACCTCTTTATGCTTCGCGCTCAGGTAAAGGTATTTGGGGTCAGGCGTGAGGTCGAACGGCTTTTCCGTGAAGCCGTAGAAATCGAGGTACACGCTGGCCGGTTTTTTGCTTTTTTGTTTGCGCGGGTTTTTCGGCAACTCGACCAGAGGAGCTTCGACCGGTTGTTCCTCCGTGCCCGCCTGTTCGGTTTCCAGCCACGCGTTATACGCCATGCGTTTTTTGGGGTCAGACAAGGTGTCGAACGCTTCCTTCACCTGCTCGATCTGTTCCTGGAGCGAAGTGAGACTGGGCGTGGATTTTTTGTTGAGGGCAGGTTTGTCGAGCATGGCGCGTTTCTTTTTAAACGCCCATTCGACCTGTTGCTGCGAGGCGTTTTTGGGGACGCCCAGCACCTGGTAGAAATCGGATTGTTGGACCTTCATCAGCTATTCCGTATCTCGGGGTTCGTTCCGCCCATCGGAAAGACAAACAGGGAGCAGAGGGCAAAACCCCGGCGTGAATAAAAAAATCATCAACACCTTAAAATACAACAAGTTAAATTGGAAGTCCATAATATTTTGGGCTAAGAGCTTATTTTTCAATTAAATATGGCCCGACGGCCCGTAGGAGAGATTTTGATAGTAAAAATAAAGCATTGAAAATCAATAATTTATGATTTTGGTCGTTTTTAGCCAGGGTCTGTTTGGGTGTTTGAAGTCGGCAGGAAAAACGAGTGTTGTTTCTAAAATGAAAAGATACCAGCATGTCATTCTGAAGCCCGTCAGGCTGAAGAATCTCGCCTTGGATTTTGTATTTGGGTTTTGTCTTGCTCCCCCTTCTGAGCCTGTCCTGAGCTTGCCGAAGGGAAGGGGGCCGGGGGGATTATTACCTGGATGTAAAATAAGGAAAACGGTCAAAAACCTTATCGGCTTGCCAATAGGAGGTGATATGATCGACCCCATGGCGACCACAACCTTCGAGAAATTCCTACCGACCATGCAGGAAAACTCGAAGACCGTCCGCAACACCTATATCTCTTTTTTGACACTGACAACATTTATCTGGATTTCGATAGAGAGTGTTACCCACCGGATGCTATTGATCCCGGACGAAAATCTCACGCTTCCATTGATTCAGGTCAAGATCCCGATAGTCGGTTTCTTCTGGGCGGCTCCATTTTTACTGGTCCTGTTCCAGCTCTATTTCCAGGTGCACGTGTTTCGCTTTGCGAGGGATCTTGCAAAAGTAAGAGATGATGCGAAAAAACAAATGGAATCTGCAGGAAATGATGATGGAGATGGTGCGAAAGCAAAGAAAAAAGCGGCAGTAATTGATTCAATCACAGATATTCCATCCGATTGGAAATCACAGCTCCAGGGCAACCTGTTCACTTGGAACTTTATTGATCAAAAATCGCGCTATGAGTTCCATGTCGTTCTGTCCAGTTTCATTGTTGCGCTTTCGTTTTACTGGTATGGCGTTCTGGTTTTGTTGCGGGTGCAATGGGTATTCCTACCACACCACCACAGCGCTTTGACCACCACCCATTTTTCAATCGTCCTTTTCAGTTTGGCAATCAGTTTTTATTTTAGGAGAAAGGTAGAAAGGCTTAAAGAAAACAGTGGAAACAAAGTTTGGAAAAAGAAATTTTGGTGGTTGTATTATTTTCCCGGGTATTTCCTGGCAGTTTTGGGTTTCTATTTTACTTTGGTGATGAGTTGGAGTGTTCTGGAGATTCCCTTCACCGAGAAAGAAAACGAACGACGTTTTGGAATGTTTACTTGGCCGGCTGAAACCTGGCTGGTTTGTTTTTCGGAAGGCGTGGATGAGACTGATAAGAAACTGGAGAGCAATAACAACGCCAACAATCGGGAGGGAAACCCACAAGACGGGCAAGCAGATCAAGAGACTTCGAAAAAAATAAGAAAGGATGACCCCTGCTGGTATTCCTGGCGGTTGCCACTACATATTTTTGATTCGGTAGATGAAAACGAAAAAGAAGAAAATCAGTGGCTTCATTTTAAAATCAGCGAAGTGGTAGTGCGCAACCTGAATCTGGAAGAAGCCAAACTGGCCATTGGCCCGAGCGAAGCCGTGAAGGCCGCGTTGATAGTAAAAGAGGATGAAGCTCTATCCGAGGAAGAGAGAGAACAAAAACTGCTCGCAAAGTATGACAGTTTAAATTTAAAAGGTCGACATCTTGAGTTTGCAAAATTTAGAAGCGCCGATTTGCGAAAGGTCGACTTAAGAAAAGCTAATCTCCAAGGCGCAGACTTTTACACTGCAAAACTCCAAGATGCGGATTTTAGAGAAGCAAATATGGAAGGAGCAAATTTAGCTCTAACAAAACTAGAAGGCGCCAATTTAATGAAAGCCAATCTTTCAAGTGCGAATATGAGTGCTTCGATTTTAAAAGGCGCCAACTTGCGAAGTTTGCAGGCTACAGGATTAAAAATGGCTGGCGCTCACCTTCATGGAGCAAATTTGCAGGGTGCAAATTTAATGGGAGGGGAATTTAATTCGGCTCAATTTCAGGGTGCGATTTTGTCCTCAACTAAACTGCAAGGCGCCAATCTGCAATGGTCAAATCTACAAGGGACAAATTTATCCTTTGTAAATCTTCAAGGAGCAGACTTGACAAAGGCAAATCTTGAAGCTGCGAATTTAGAGGGAGCTAGTATTCAAGGGGCCATTTTGGGTGAAACTAAGATCTATGGAGCAATTTTCTTGCTAAGTTCGGCGAAAAATTATTGGAAATTTGATGAAAAGGATATTGAAAAATGGGCTTTGGGAATGGGACCTAGGGTAAAATTAAAATTTAAAGAAACAATGCTAAAAAGAAAGGGAATTAAAACCGTTCTTCCTGAGTTGGATGGAGTTAATGGTGAGCCTATTATTGCTCATGAAGTTGAGGAATGGAAAAATGAAGGAGTGAAAACTTTGTTGGAAATAAACAAGGCATTATTTTTTAATATGCGGCAACTCAGCAAAAACAAGAGAGGAGTCATGGAGGAATTAATGCAGTTGATAAAACCAAATAACGAAAAAAAGAGGCAATTTCAACCAATTTTTCAAAATTTATATTTTGAGCAACAAAAAACGTGGAACAAACTATTATGCGATTATCCGTTTTTAAGAAAACAGAAGTTGGAAGGAACTAATATGCCCACGCTTGGTTTTATTAGTATTTTTCCTCACGCCCCTTATTTTTCAAAAGAAGAAGTTCAGGCGGCGATTAAAAAGTGTGAAAAGGCAAAACCATAAAGAGGTTCGTATTGCTTCCCCCTTCTCCGAAGGGTCAGGGGGATTTGGTAATTTTTACTCGTACGATCAACTGATTTGAAATCAGTTTTGGGTTAGGCAAAAAAAATCACCCTGCTTCGCTTCCCTTTTTAAAAAGAGAGAATATCAGATCACTCCAAAATCAAAAGCAAAGGCGAGATTCTTCACTCCACGGAGTTTATCCTGAGCTTGACGAAGGGCTCAGAATGACAAATTATATTTTTCTGTTTTTAGGTGCCACTTTTTCATCAGGCTCAGGGGATTCCTCCCCATAAACCTCTTTGCAGATTTCCTTGTAGGCGACGGATAGTGTCGCGATCACGAATACGGTGGTCAGGGTGATGAGGATATTCGAAGCTACCTGCACCACGGCCATGTATTTGTAATATGGCTCGGGTCCCTTCAGGGCAAGGGGCAGGAAGTTCAGTATCGTGGTGAACACTGACAGGATGATCGGAAAAATAATGACCACGCCGAACATCAACCCTCCGTACCCTTTGGTGTGCTCCCAGGAATAAAGATAGGAAACCTTCTGGTCCATGGCAATAGCAGGAAATACCAGCGATAACCTGCCCCACAGCCAGCACAAGGCAACATAGGCGATCAGCGAACCGGTGATCAAGGTGGGTTCTGAAACGGGACCAGGAAAAATCCAGCCCAGGGGCAGCATAGTCAGCATCAGTCCCAGAAAATGCAGCAGAAAGAGCGACTCGCGCATGGTCCATTTGAACAGCCCCCACCTCGGCACAGCATCCGGTCCGAGCAGAACCACGCGGTGCACGGTGACGGCGAAGAGGGTGTTGATGCCAGCCGTTAATATGACAACTATGATTGAAAAGGGGGAGCCCGGCAACTGAACCTGGACAATATTTAAAATTATCAGGAGTGTAAACAGGACTATCAGGGCGCGCGCCAGCACACCCCGCATTTCCCAAACATCTGATATGGCCTGTGAAATGATTTTGAAAAACATGTTGCGGCCTTGGGAACCGGAACCAATTTAAAATTAAGTTGGGTTTACGTTGAAGTCAGGATGCCTGTGAAATGGGCGGGGGTCAAGGGGTGCTCGGCGCCCGTCGAACGTAAAATATCTTAGTGATGCGCTCTGAAAATATTTATGGTTAAAAAAATTTCAGCCTGTTAGCCCCCACGCGAGTGGGTCAGCTTGTTAGCCACCACGCAAGTGGCCAGTTTGTCGCCCGTCCGGCAGGACTATTTTTTGGTGGACCAGGTGCCGTTGTCGAGTTGGATTTTTTCTCCCGGTTTGGCGCTGTCGCGGTTCAGGCTGGCGGAGATTTTTTCCACTTTCGGAAGGTCGCCTTCGTTAAAGGCTGCGTTGGTAGCGACGATGCGTTCGTAAATTGCGCGTCGGTCCTCGTTTTCTTCAGTCACAATGGACTGCACAAACTTTTTATACGCGGCATCGGTTTTGGTTTTGACTGTTTCGAGAAACACGAGATAACCGTTATTGCCTTCGCCTGCCGCCCCGTCTGCTTTGAACTGTTGCACGTCGTCTTGGTTAAATTCCTGCCGTTGTTTTGCGCGCACGGCTTTCATCTTACCCGGCGGAACTTCCCGAACGGTTTTGAGTTTGCCGCTTTCATCAACCGAGCGCACAGACGCGAGCAACATGACATCCTCTCCCAGTTCCTCGTAACTGCCAAGGACCTGGTTTTCCAGAGCGGTTTTCTGATCGACCACGGTGACATTCACGTCGGCAAGTTTACCGGCGCAGGCACCGAGTGTGGCCCAACACAGGCACGCGAGCATTACACGGGTAAAAGGGGATGTTTTGAACAGAGAGCGAAGAGTCATCATAATGATTTCAGTAAAGAGGAAGTCTCACTTCGACAAGCTCAGTGTAACCTGTTAATTCGTTTACTATAGAAATAGTGTAACGCAATTGAAAGCGCTTCGCCTCAGGAAAAACGTCGGAAAACCAGTGCGGAATTTTTCGAACCGAACGAGATGCAGTTGCTGATGGCGATATCGATTGATTTATCGCGGCTTGTGTTGGCGATGTAATCCATGTCGCAATCCGGATCGGGAGTTTCCATGTTGATGGTGGGGGTAAGCACGCTATCCTGCAGGCTCAATAAACAGACGGCGGTGCCGAGTGCGCCCGAGGCCCCTTGCGGGTGCCCCACCATGGACTTGGTGGAACTGACCGGAACGTTCATGGCATGACCATTGAGCGCGCCTTTGACGGCCATCGTTTCAATGCGGTCGTTCATCACGGTGGATGTGCCATGAAAGTTGATGTAGTCGATATCATCTTCGTTAACCTTTGCATCTTTCATTGCCAGACGCAGTGCGCGAGTGGATTGTTTGCCATCCGGCATGATGGCCACGCGATGGTAGGCATCGCAGGTGGAACCGTATCCGATGACCTCGGCGTAAATGTGTGCGTCGCGTTCCCGGGCGTGTTCGAGATCTTCCATCACCATCATCCAGCTGCCTTCGGCAAGGACGAATCCCTCGCGGTCGCGGTTGAAGGGACGCGATCCGCGTTCCGGACTTTCATTAAAGTGTACGGGATTGGCGCGCATACGCTCGAAGCCGGTCATCATCGCCGGTGTCACGCAGGCTTCCACGCCGCCGGTGAGCACCCAGGTTTCCTGTCCGGACCGGATGGCGTTCAATGCATAGCCCATGGCATCGGTTGAACTGGTGCAGCCGTTGGAGATCACATGACTACGTCCCTGCAGGCCGAACTTCATCGAGAGTTCACTTGATAACATGCCCACAAGGGAATTGGAAATAGCGTAAGGGCTGACTTTTTTCTTCTGATCGGAATAGTAGAGGGCGAACTGTTTTTCGGAGAAATCAAAACCCGCGCCACCGGTGCCTACGATCACGCCGAGGCTTTCGAAGTCTTCTTCAGAGAAGGTACCGAAATCGATGCCTGCATCGTCGAAGGCTTCCTGTGAAGCGGCAACACAGAGTGGGACGGCCCGCGGCATTTTCTTGAGCTCGGTTTTCGGAAACCAGGTTTCCGGATCGAAATCCGAAACTTCGCCGGCGATCTGGCAGTCGAGGCCGGCTGGATCAAATGCCGTAATCCGACCGATCCCGCTGACACCATTGATCGTATTTTCCCAGAATTGTTTTTTACCGACCCCGTTCGGGCTGACTGCCCCCAGGCCGGTAATGGCTACTCTTCGTTCCATAAAATTTATTCGCTATCCGTCCTCTTTCGGTCAATCTAATGCATGATGGTGAGTCAAAACTGACCGGGATGACAGTGTTAGGGTGTTCAATGAAAATGTAACAGGACTACAATTCGATTTTAACATATCGTTCGGTACGGTTTTCAAATCAATATTTTCAAGTTTAGTCATAACCTGAGGTTTTTTCCATGTATAGGTTTCTAAAAAAACGGGTGAGCTGTTTTTTGCAAATGATCATCGCGAAAAGATTAAAATAAATGTCAGAAAAGAGGAGTTTGCCAATTGTCCAGCCCTTGGCCGTTTGCAAACCCTGCATGCCGTGGTATTCTCTCATCATCCTGAAATCTCAGGCTGTCTTCATAAAACTCCAACATTGAATTTGCATTTTCACGGGACTATATATCTTGAAACCTCTCGAGACTTTAAGCCAGCGTGCCGGTCAGATGATTATTGCCGGTATCGAAGGCACGACACTGACCAAGGAAACGGAACAGTTGATTCGTGATTGCCAGGTAGGCGGAATCATTCTGTTCTCGCGAAACTATGAAAATCCGGAGCAGTTGTTTCAACTGGTGCGGGATCTGCAAAAGCTTGCAAACGAAGTGTCACCGGACTGGCCTCTGTTTATTTCGGTTGATCAGGAAGGTGGCAAGGTAATCCGGCTGTCGGAACCGTTCACCCAGTTCCCGGAAGCAGGCTGCCTGGGTATCGCCGATTCGCATGAGCTGGCTTATCAATTTGGGATGGCGCTTGGCAAGGAGTTGTCGGCCATCGGAATCAATATGAATTATGCACCGGTGTTGGATGTGAACACCAACCCGGACAACCCGATCATTGGAATGCGGGCGCTTTCGGATGATCCTTTACGAGTTGGAGTGCTGGGCCTTGCCCTGCTCAATGGGATGCAGGACCACGGAGTATTGGCCGTCGGCAAGCATTTCCCCGGACATGGCAATACCAAACAGGACTCGCACCTGGAACTGCCCACGGTGGATCGCGACAAAGCGACTCTGGAGCAGGTGGAGCTGGCACCTTTTTCTCACAGCATACAAAATGGTCTGAAGGCCATCATGACCGCGCACGTGGTCTACCCGGCCTGGGACAAGAAGCTGCCCGCAACATTTTCCGAGAAAATCCTGAAACAGGTGTTGCGCAAGCAATTACAGTTTGATGGCCTATTGATTTCTGACGACCTGGAGATGAAGGCGATTGAGGATCAGTATGAATTCGACAAGCTGGCTGGCATGGGAGTCTGGGCCGGGCTCGATATCTTCATGGTCTGCAATAACCCGGACAGGGTCCGTATTCTGCATGAAAGCATCATGGCCGGGATCCGAAGCCGGGCGATTAATCCGGATTCGGTGCATATGACCATCGACCGAATTGAAAGAATAAAAGCGGCTTTGCCTCCCTTTCCCAAAAAGGCCCCCTCCTTTGATGACTGGTCAGAAGAACACACCCGCCTCGCAGAAAAAATGGCAGGGTTTCTTTCTTCTTGAGTCCTGTGGCCCAATACCCGATCAGGTATTATGCCGCCCGCTCTTGCCCCCCGACCCATGTCTGTCTCCCCAAGCCTGAATAAGGCTTTTGGCACCACTTTATTAAATTCCGGAGCCCTGCGCTGGTCCGCCGCCTATTTCCTGATATTTTTCTATTATCTGTCCTTTTTGGATTATGGCCTGAACCTGTGGGATGAGGGTGGATTTGCCGACGGAACCCTGCGTACCTTTCGCGGCGAAATGGCGATGCGGGATTTTAACCCTATTGGTTATCTCCCGGGACGCTACCTATATGCTGCGTGGTTCTTTGACTGGTTCGGAATCAGTCTGCACAGTCTGCGTTTGAGCGTGGCGGTGTTCACACCCTTGATGCCTTTAATGGTCTATGCGATTTCTCGGCGGATAATGCCGGTTGGTTTTTCCCTTCTGGCAGGGGCAATGATGCTCAGCGCTCCTTCCATGTATTACAACCGTTTCTTTCCCTTCTTTTGTGTGTTGGTCCTGTTTTGTCTTGTCCGGTGGTTGGAGCGGCCAAGGTGGAGCAGAGGGGTGGTATTGGCCGCGGCCATTTTGTTGTGTATCCCGTTCAAAATGGAAATCGCCATTTTTTCGATAGGGCTCTGGGTTGTGCTGATTCCATGGAGGCATCGAGACCTAGGATCAATTATGAATAAAAATTCGTCATCACCGCTTAAACGTGGACTGGTTATTGGAATCCTGCTAATCGGTACGAGTGTCTTGTTAGTGTATTTCTGGCGTTACCAGGTTTTGCAGAAGTTTATTGAAATTGTATTCACCACCCATGCGGCCTGGGGGAATCCTTTTCCCGCATTGTTTCCTTTTTGGGAGTTCTGGAAAACTGAGGGACCCGACCTTATGTTCGAGCGGGTAATGTTCTACATTCCGCTGGCAACCTATGCTTTAGTTCTGGTTTTGCTGGGGCGTGACCGAATGATGGGGCGGGATACGTCTCCATCCCAGCCAGTGCTGCTTGCTGTGACTGGAATTGGAATTTGTGCATTTGGACTTGTTGTCTGGCGTGCTGGTTTTGACAACCTGGTCCGAACCCTTCCCGCATTTTACATTCTGGCCCCTTATCTGTTATTTCGGCTGCGTGACCGACTGCTAGCTCTCTTCGTGCACCTGGAAGAACAGATTTCATTCTGGGCACCAGAAAAAATTCTGGTCCATTTTCTTGTTGGAATTCTCCCCATTATTTTTCTCTATGAGATGAATTTTGGACATGGGTTTTATGTGGGTTCTGTAGGTGCGCGGCTGCAAAATACAGAAAAGCTTGAAATGAAAAGGATGTCTGTTTGGACTAACTCTTATGAGGCCCGCTGGGTCAGGCGAATCGTCGAAAAAATTGAGCTGGCGACTGCTCCGGGAGATGCTATTTTGGCTTTGCCACTGAACCCCTTATTTTATTATTTGACCGAGCGGGCAAACCCAATTGTGCATGGGTGGATATTGCCAGGTATGCTGGACGAGAAAGGGCAGGAAGAAGTGGTGCGTCAACTCCTTGTAAAACCACCTCGGCTTGTAATCCTTGCTGATTTTGCGATAGATGGGAGAGAAGATCGAAGGTTCAGCCGCTACGCCCCCATAATTTTTATTCATCTAAAACGACATTTTCAGTTGTGGGAGAGAATTGGACTTTTTGAGGTTTTTTTGCCCATGGGGCCATCAAAAACACCCTATTCTCCAAAGTTTTGAAGAAAAAATGAACTTATTTTTTGGTTTTTTGAAAATTTAGACTCCTGAAAAGTTTTTAGGTATAAGACCTCTTTGTTGGAGAGATTATAAGTTTGAAATATCGGAATAGCAAATAATGATTTAAAAATTCGTATATCCAAATTAAGAGTTGTTTTTGGCGGAAAACGGTATTTGCTTTAAAAATGCTGATTTTATCAATAATCGTAAGGAGATAAGATTTTGCCTGAAAATTATGTGGTAGAAGGCCGAAAATTTTATTGTATTTATCCGAAGTTTCAGCATTGTCGAATTGCAAAATTATTTAATACCCTTGATTTTAACCATTGCCGAATTATCAGTCGAAATTGGGAAAAGGGTTGGGTAATGCGATAAAACCCTTGAAAATAAATGAATTTACCAACTCCCTTTTTAATTCAAAATCATTGACATCTTTTTCTTATGTATTATATTGATCGCGTTTTCAGTATTTTTGCGTACAGAAAGATATTGCATTATATTGTCCTTCAATGTAATTTTGTGCGGGCCTTGGGTGGGAACAATTGCCGTTGGA
Organism: Candidatus Nitronauta litoralis; assembly: GCA_015698285.1. Lineage (NCBI taxonomy): Bacteria > Pseudomonadati > Nitrospinota > Nitrospinia > Nitrospinales > Nitrospinaceae > Candidatus Nitronauta > Candidatus Nitronauta litoralis. The sequence continues at coordinate 1,087,526 of CP048685.1, read as the reverse complement.
TTCACTGCTGTCTTTTAGAGTTCTTTCCCTCCTTTAAATAGGAAACTGGATAAGTGAAAGAGTAGTTTGCTTCGGCTTTTTCAAATGGAAAAACAACAAAAACCATTAAAAAAATATCCCAATACCAAACAATGGAAGATAAAAAAGCGGGCGCTGCAAAATACCTGGGGCGGAGGTTACGAGAGTGGAGAAAGACTCTTCCGCTTAAATCATTTGAGTTGGCGCGTCTAATTAAAATTTCTCAAGGTTCCTTGTCTGATATTGAAAACGACAAGTCATTACCTTCTGCTGATACCCTTGCAAAACTCTATCAGCATACCAGTGTCAACATTATCTGGCTGCTCACGGGTAAAGGGTCTATGACAAGAACCGAAACCGGGAGTGGTGGAGAAGGGATGACCGACGTTGTTCAGGAGTCGGCAGAGGCGTATGGAGAGGATCAGAGGTTGATGGAATTGATAGCCAAACTTGTCAGGATATATCGCAAGGGAGGGCCGGAAAAAAGGGCTCATCTTGTTGGCTTTTTAAACGGGGCTGACCCAGGAGAATAAAGCTCTGCTCTTCCTTTTTTTGTCTCACCTTGAATTAAACCCGTTCCACCTTCCAGATTATTTCCCATCCTTTTTTTTCATCCGGTTTTAAATCAACATCCCAGAGAAACCACAGGCAGGTCCCTTGATAGGTTTTTTCAAAACCATCTTCTGATTGGGAAACGGTTTCTACAGGATAAAACAAGATCCGGGCGGCCTGCTCCAGGTCCCAGGAGACCTCAATCCCGGACCATTCATCGCGCATCCCCCAACGCTTTCTTCCAAAAGCCTGTCCCTCTGTAACCAGGGGTTTATTTGAAAATTCGCCCGAAGGGTCAATAAAATACCGGTCAGGCGCCTCCCCGGCCAATAGGGAAACATTAAACTCAACTCCCAACGATCCTTTTAAATATTCCTCTCCGGTGTGAATAACTTCATAACGTGTCTGAATTGAGGCTTCGTTTTTCTGGAATGTTAAGTGTTTGATAAGCTCTACCGATTGCCGGTTTGCTCCAAGTCCTGTTTTTCTGGAAAATCGCAAAGAAGAGTCGGAGTTGCTGCCAGCCTTAATAAGAGTTGTTTTAAAAGGTTGTCCGGCGAAGGCACCCAAAACTTCATAGGTTCCCGATTTTACCTGATCCATCGATACTTCAGGTGCGACGAAATGTTCCTGCAGTGAGAGGCGTTCCTCCTTGTCATACACTAGAAACGTTTCCAACCCCTCCTGCTTGAACCGAACGCGGTCATGAATCGATTGAGGTTGATCCCCGGAATCATCGGTGCGTTCTACGTGATCCAGAATGGCTTGATGATATGCTTCTTTTGAGCGTTCCAGAATGTTAGTAATATTGAAAGAGGCAGGCAGGTAATCAAACTCAACTACCCCTCCCCCGCGAGCCGGCGATATTACCACCGTCATTTGGGGATGAGTCACCAGGAACTCTTGCTGACCGTCCAGATCGTAGTCCAGACTTTCAATCTTTATATTCGTGTCTTGCAAGCCGCGGCTGGCAAGGGTCTGCGCTTTCAGGAGGTTTTCATAAACCGCATGGCGCAAATAGTTCAGGTAAAGTCCACCAAACATGCCGTGCCAGTATGAACAGTTGCATTGAGCGCGATAAAGGTGACGCAAAGCTTCCGGTTTATCAGGGTCGGACTCTGCCAGCTGATTAACTTTCCTGCTGGCCAGTAACATCCTTTTATGCATTCGGTTACTCGCGGGATATTTGACAAGAAAATTATTCCACAGTCCTCCACGGATGAACCGGCGCGATATGTTGGGATCTATCTCCTTTTCGGTCATTTCCTGTTTAAGATGATGAAGTTCCTGGGACGTGTGCACGGGAAGCGCCCATTCCATCATTTCTTCATAAGAGGCGGGAGGAAGGTACACGCGTCCATTGGGTCTGTGCTGGTCGAGATATTCACCAAAGTGCAATGTTTCAATTTTGTCCCTATTGTCCTGCAGGGATTGAAATAACCGTTCGAGGTAACGTTCTCCATAAACCCAGTCCCAGGTGTCAGGCCAGCTGCCGAACTTTTCGCCATCGTCAGCGTAAGTCAATCCTTCGCATTGGCGCTCTTTCTGCATGGTGACCAGTTTTTCCAATGTCACTTCCGGCAGGTCGAATGGAATGGAATACCGCAGTTCTTTTGAAATGGGAAAAAGGTTTAGGGGATAACCTTCGCTTTCCGTGATGTAGTAGCCGTGAATGGCCTTGTCCTCAAGTCCGGAATAAGAAAAATGGGTGTCGTCGAGAATGGTGAACTCGATTCCCGCCTGGGAGATAACACGTGGCAGGGTGGGGGACCAGATGCGCTCGGCAAGCCACAACCCACGTGGAGCTGCACCAAATTTTTCCTTGAGGTATCGGCTCATCATCTGGATTTGTCCCAGAGCGTCTTCTTCCGGGATGGTCGCTAGCAGAGGTTCGTAAAACCCGCCACCCAGAACTTCCAGTTGGCCTGCTCCTACCATTTTCCGTATCTGTTTTAAATAATCAGGTCGATGAGCTTCAATCCACTCAAGCAGGGGGCCGGAAAAATGTGCGGAAGTTTTTAGTTGAGGAAATTGAGAAAGTGTTTCCAGATACGGCCGGTAGCATTTCTCGAACGTTTCTTCAAAAACATGTCCGAAGTTTCCAACGGGTTGGTGGTTGTGAACAGCGAACAGAAACTTGAGAGGTTCAGTTTTCAAAAGAGTCCCAACGAAAAAGGTTAAGAAGAACAGTTTTCATTCTACAACGAAATCTTTGGGGCTATGTGAGGGGAACTAACTTAATATGAAGAGAGGATGCCAGGTTCTCGACTCTATTTGAGCCCACCAAAAGGGGTCAGGAAGGCTCCGGACCGGTTTCAGCGCCGACGGGTTCATCAAAAGCCCGCATGGTGTATAGCTTGTGGTAAAGCCCTTCAATTTGCATCAGGCTCTGGTGTGTGCCGGATTCCCTCAAGGTACCTTTATCAAGAACCAGAATCTGGTCGGCATGGTGGACCGTGCTGAGGCGGTGCGCGATGATAAAGGTGGTCCTGTTGGCCATGAGTCTTTCCAGTGCATCCTGGATCAGTCCTTCTGATTGAGTGTCCAGCGATGAAGTGGCCTCGTCAAGGATGAGAATTTTAGGATCTTTAAGCACAGCGCGTGCAATGGCAATCCGTTGGCGTTCACCTCCGGAAAGTTTAACTCCCTTTTCTCCAACAGGTGTATCGTACCCTTTTTCGAGTTGAGTGATGAAGTCATGCGCGTGAGCGGCTTGTGCTGCTTCAATCATTTCCTCTTCCGTTGCTTCAAGCTTTCCGTAGAGGATATTTTCGCGAACTGTTCCACCAAACAAAATGGTGTCTTGGGGAACAAGTGCAACCTGCCCCAGATAGGTAGGGAGATCGAGGGTTTTGATATCCTTCCCATCCAGGCGGATGGTTCCAGACCCAACATCAAAAAACCGGTGGAGAAGAGCGACAATCGTTGATTTCCCCGCCCCACTGGGTCCTACCAGAGCAGCACGTTCGCCTGGTTCGATTTGAAAAGAGACATTTTGTAATACAGGTTGATCGGAATGGTAGGCAAACGAAACGTCTTCAAATTGGATGCGCCCTTCAATTCGTTCGAGCTTGACCGGGTTCTCAGGCTGCAGAATTTCCGGGGGAGTGTCGAGGATTTCATAAACACGCCGTACAGCACCCAGTGACTCCTGAATCTGTGTGTACAGTCTTACAAAGGTCCCAATAGGACCGGCTATGATGATGGCATAAAGAAAAAATGCGGCGAGTTCCCCGTAAGAGGTTTGACCTTCCATCACCTGGTGCCCGCCATACCAGACCAGTGAAGCTGAGACCAGAAAGGTCAGGAACAGAATGAAAGGACCGAAGAAAGAAGAGATTTTCAACTTTTCTATTTCAGCTTCCAGCGCGGTTTCGATGCCTTCTTCAAACCGTTTTTGTTCATACGGTTCGCGGGTGTAAGACTTGACGACCTGTATAGATGAGGCAACTTCTTCGAGAACGACCGCAGCACCGGCCAGTTTGTCCTGAACCTTTTCCGCAAGCTTTCTGAGCCGTCGACCAAAAATACGAGCGAACAGCATCAACGGTGGCAGGATGAGCAGGATCAGTCCGGTCAGTTTCCAATTGAGGTAACAGATGATCGCAAGACCACCGATCAGCATGATGGTCTGTCGCAACACCGCAACCGGAATTGTGATCAGGGCGTTTTGAATTACCGTGATATCGTTTCCAAGGCGTGACAACAATTCTCCCACCCGACGGTCCTGGAAAAATCCGATAGAAAGCCGCTGAACGTGCTGGAAAAATTCAATACGAAAATCTGCTGTGACCCGGTTGGCGACAAAGCCGAGGATGAAATTGGTCAGCACGGCAAACACAAGCTGTAAACATATAACGATGACCAGATCCCAGGTGCGGCTGTTTAAAAGATCACTATCTTTGGTGACCAGGGTGGCATTGATCATGTCCTTCACAATCATCGGAAGAATGAGGGTGATTGCGGAAGTCAGGACCAGACAAAGAAACGCAAAAATCAGGCTTTTGGAATATGGCCTTGCAAATTTGAGAATTTTGGAAAAATCTTTCATCTATATAATGGAGAAGGGGACGCAGACCAGTGAAGCTTCAGAAACGTAATTGGAAAACAAGGAGCCCGGGAAGGCCGTATCATACCCGCAAGTCCGTATTAATTCAACCGTTACCAGCTTGTCAGGCAAGGTCATTTCACTGCTCCGATCCACTGAATCTGTGTTAAAACAAAGAGTACGATCCCGTTTTTTCAGGAGTTATCCAGCTTCCTGGATTGTTGGAGTTATTTTTTTGATGGGTTAGCCATCTATCCGGTTTACATCTGTAGGAACAGGGTCTCCTGAAGTAAGAAAATTTTTACTCCAAAAGGACAATGAATTACCCTCAAATAAAATTAAAGCTTCTTCGAGCGATGGCCTGGTCCGGTTTTATATTATTGACAGGATTGTCCCTTTTGCCCATGCCAGAGCTGGTCGGAGAAAATTTCAATGATCTGTTCCTGCACTTTATCGCTTATGGCAGTGTGATGTGGTGTTTTTTACAGGGCTACCCGGGGTTACCATCCAGGAAATTGATGACGGGATTGATTATCTGGGGGGTGCTGATGGAAGTTGGGCAGAGTTTCACTTCCTACCGATTTTTTGAGTGGCTGGATATGGTGGCAAACTCCACAGGAGTGATTCTTGGTTGGGCATTAACCCTGTGCCATCGACCTGTGGCTGGAATTCCCGAGGTAGAAGTTCCGGAATAAGGGCCGTTTTTAAGCCAGGGCCAGAGTGGAGACTTGACCCTCAGGCCAATGGAAAATACAATCTGAACCAACAGGAACGTATTTCAAAAAATTAAGAGGAAATATTGTAATGGCAAAAGTTGCGGAGTTTATGAGTCACCAGGTATTTTCAATAAGCCCGGACCAACATGCGCACAAGGCAGTTGAAGAGATGTACCAAAATGGGATCAGCGCGCTGATTGTAAAAAAGGATGATGAGGATGTTGGGATATTTACCAAAACCGATTGGATGGTTCTGGTTTTGAAAGGCGAATGTGACCCAAAAGAGTTGAAGGTTTCCTCCCTGATGACAGATATTAAGCACACCATTGGTAAAGATGAAACCATCGCCAGAGCTTGCGCCATAATTGAGGAAAAAAACGTCCGGCATATTCCGGTCAAAGAGGGAAATAAAATTGTGGGGATGTTTTCAGTCAAGGACCTGGAAAAATATTATTTGAGTTTGCATAAGAAAACTGAGTTTTAGATTTATTGGCAAGAGGACAAATTACTTCTTCGATGCAATTCATGGAGTAACTTGGCTCGCAGGATTTGATGGATTTGGTTGTAATGGTAGAAGTTCATTAATTAGTTAACTAAGACTTCCTCATATTACCTGGCATTCCTCCTATGCCAGACAGATTGTTGGTAGCAGTCATTTAATTCGATAAAAACGGAATAGTGGTTTCTAAACTGAACTTATTCGATTTCTATTGATTTACTATCGTCCTCGCTTGAAATTGCCATTCAAAAATCTGCATTTAGTGTTATTTATTTACTTCTATTTACATTTGTTAGCAAAAAAACCATCCTTATTATTATTCGCGTTGAAAACGGTCGACAGTTTCACATGGCGGTTTCCTCGCCTCAATGGCAACATTTGAGTCTGGAAATACTTTGGGCTTAATTTTATTGTCCATGTGATTTTCCTGCAAAGAGACCAAAAGTAGTTAGATTTACCTAGGCACAATTGGCAAGTCAGGAACTGACCTAAGTTAGTTGAAATTGCAACATGACCTCGCCAGTTCAAGAAACTCAGAGAGGCTATGAAAATTCTTAACTCTAAAAACAAAGTGTCGAATGCGGCGTGAGGGATCGCCAATTATTCACTCATTTTTCATTAGAATGAATGATAGAATTTTTTGGCATCCAAAAACTGAATTCGATTTAGGAGAGTCGCATGCAAACTAGAAACTTTAAAGCGGTTTGTTTGTTCGCCGTTTTGTTTAACCTGGCCGCTTTGAATGCCTGGGCTGTTCAGGGTCAATGGGGAGCATTCATTTATCTGTTTCCCAAATCTGGCGCAGTTATTGACGACTCCGCGGCCCTTGCTCCGCTCGCGGAAAAAATTTCACAAGCGTCCTCGGGATTTTCCAACGACTTCACTCCGCAAAAGGGCAAAACGGATACCGCCCAGTTCATCCGCATAACCGATTATTTGCTGAACGGTAATCCGGTTTTGGACAAACCGACAGGGCTGATCCGTGTGGAGTCTACCGACAGGAAAGTTCTGGATGATTACGTCGAGACGCTGGCACGGGCGGTGAAGGGTTATTTCCGGTTGGAAACACGGTTCGCCGTAACGCGGCAGTTGAACTACACAGACGCGGAGACGCTCAAGCGCCTTAAGGACAACGCGCCGAAACGGGGCAACGGGACCGAACAACCCAACGCCGTAGTGTTTCCCCTATCCAAAACCAAAGCCTGGTGGGCGCTCACTCAGGAAAAACGCCAGAACTTTTTCCTTGGGCATAACGCAGTTGGCTTCCAACACATTAAACGCATCTTTCGCAAGCTTTATCATTCGCGATTTGTCGATCCAGGGCAGGACTTCATGACCTACTTCGAGTATGCCGATGCCGATGCGGACAAGTTCGACGCCTTACTGTCTGGCCTCCGCGACAAAACTCTCAACCCGGAATGGGGCTATGTCGAGGAGAAACCGATCGTTTATGGTAAGCGGACCGCCACTCCGGCGGAGATGCTGAAGCCAAAAAGTTCGTCAGAAATGTAAAGCAGTTATCTTGAGGAATTTGAGCGGGGCTTTGTTACCTGTATAAAGTTATGAGGAAGCGCGATCGGGGGCGGTCAATGAATATAATTCACTATCCTATTAAGGTACTCAGGAAAGCCATCAAGACAATGAGCTCAGAAACAAAGTACCAAATACGAGGTAAGGGATTGTTCAATCTCAACTAAAAAAGAATTGGCCCGACAAGTCATGAATTAATAAAATAAAACAAACGATAAAAATTTTAGCTATTTCTATTTTGAAGCTTCATTCAAAACCTTTTCAATCGCTTTGCGTGTTTTGACAATATCTGATTTTCTTAAAGTGGGATGCACGAGAAACATGAGGCTGGTTTCTCCAAGTTCTTTGGCATTCGGCAGAGGTTTCCGGGGTCGCCATCCGGTTTTTTCAAAAACCTTTTCCCGATACACTTCCGAACAGGACCCTACGTAACACGGTACCCCGAGCGCATTGATCTGTTCCATGATGCGGTCGCGACTCCAGCCTCTCTTCAAATTCTCCGGACGAGCAAACACATAGGCTCTATATCCTGCGTGGTCGACATGATCCGGAACTTCAGGAACACGCAAGCCTGAAAACTTTCGACAGACTTCAAGGATTTGCGCTACGTTGTCCTGCCTCTTTTGTTTCCATTCCTTCATACGACCAAGCTGAATCAACCCGACTGCTGATTGCATCTCGGTCAATCGCCCGTTGGTTCCAAAGGATTCAACCACCCAGCGGAAACCGTTGCCTGGTGGATGTTTTTTTTCATACACGGCGGACCAGCTTTTGCCATGGTCTTTCAACGACCAGATTTGTGACCACAGTTTTTTATTGTTGGTCGTGACCATCCCCCCTTCACCTCCGGTGGTCATGATCTTGTCCTGGCAGAAAGACCAGGCGGCGATGTGCCCCAGGGATCCGACAGGTTTTCCTTTATAGAGTGCGCCATGAGCCTGCGCGCAATCTTCGATCACTTTCAGTTTGTGTTTCCTGGCCAGTTTTAATATGGGGTCCATTTCGCAAGGCCAACCGGCGAGATGGACGCAAATGATCGCGCGGGATTTTCTTGACAGAGCGGGTTGTATTGTTTCTGCAGTAATATTTTGCGAATCCCGGTCCACATCCGCAAACACCGGCGTTGCACCAACAGCGGCAATGCAGGAGATCGAAGCCACAAAAGTTCTGGGGGATACGATCACTTCATCACCCGGACCAATCCCCAATGCTTTCAATGACAGTTCAAGAGCAACCGTACCGTTGGAAAGGGCCACTGCATATTGGGCACCGCACCATTTGGCGAATTTGTTTTCAAATTCCCGGCCTTTTTTTCCCGTAAGGTAATTGACCCGGTTGGACCTGAGCACTGCGGCGACGGCATCGGCTTCTTCTTTGGAAAATTTTGGCCAGTCTTCAAAGGGTGTGTTCAGCATAATTCAAAATAGTTCTGTGTATGGTTTAAACCTTTTTAAGGTTGTTAGATCAGGAAATTGGTTTTGCCGGGCAACCTGCAACAGTAGTACCCGTCGCCACGCTTTTGGTGACAACCGCCCCCATACCAATCACGGCACCTTTTCCTATGGTCATGGGCTGACCCGGTTTCCCCTGCCGAATCACGGCACCGGCACCGATGTAGGCGTGGTCTTCTATGACGATATTGCCGTTGCATTGCACTCCCGGGGCAAAGGTCACAAAATCGCCGACAATACAATCATGCTCGACATACGAATAAAGATTGGCATGAAAGTGTTTTCCAATTTTTATGTTGGAGGTGAACGTCACAAAGGGAGAGACAATAGCACCTTCTCCTATTTCAACCGAATCCATGACCACAGCATTCTCGGCCCTGATGGAAAAAAACTTCAGGGAATCCTGTGAGCATTTATTAACCAGTTTCTCGCGAATTTCAGAATCGGCAATCGCAATGCTAACGGATTTATCTGGTTCAGGCGACGCAATAAACTGCTCGTACGTTAAAATCGGAGTGTTGTTTATCTCTTCAGCTTTGGGGTGGTCGTCTATAAACACCAGGCGGGAAATTTCATCCTCTCCAGCAGCTTTTAAATTTTCCCGTGCAATCGGAAGAACGCCGCGACCTGCTCCGTTAGCGCCGTAGACCCCATACAGTTTTTGAATCGACATCAACCTGAACCCTTGAATTTTGGCAGCGCGGTTTGTCCTTCTTCAGATATCATTTGGCGCTTGAGTATTTTCAGCATTGTAGTACAGAGAATTTTGATATCAATCCATAAAGACCGGTTATCGACATACCACACATCCAGCTCAAACTTTTCTTCCCAGGTGATGCCCGGGTGTCCGTGAATTTGGGTCCATCCGGTAATTCCGGGCCGCACTTCGTGCCTGCGCGCTTGTTCCGGGGTGTACAAAGATAAATATTCCACCAGCAAGGGACGAGGTCCGACGAGGCTCATTTCTCCTTTTATCACATTCCATAATCCCGGAAGTTCATCGAGGCTGTTTTTTCTCAGGAACCTGCCAAGAGATGTCAGGCGTTCTTCATCCGGTAACCGGTTTCCTTCATTATTAAAGCGTTCCAACATGGTGCGGAACTTGAAAATCCTGAAGGGTTTTCCATTTAAACCAGGCCGGAACTGACTGAAGATCACCGGTGGTCCCATTTTACAAAAAATGAGGATGGCCAATCCGATCAAAATCGGAAATAGGGCAACCGAACCCAGAGTCGCCAGCACAATGTCGAAAATCCGTTTCATTTTCGGTGTATCAGGCGGTCAGGCCCTGGTACAGATGGACCATCGCTCCGGTCACCTGTTGTTCGGAAAAACGGGCACTGGCCCGTTTCCTTGCCGCGATCCCCATATTATGACGAAGCTCTGTATTGTCTGCCAGTAGTTGCATCGCATCCGTCAATTCACTAACAGAACCCGGCTCATGCAGAAGGTACGTGACCCCTTCCTCTCCTGCATCGGTTATACCATAGATTTTCGATGCAATAGCAGGGAGCCCGACGGCAGATGCTTCAATTAATACAGACCCAAACCCTTCCCGATAACTAGGCAAACAAATCACGTCAGCTGCCGAAAGAACGTGCTCGGGGTGGTGAGTAAAATCCATTCGATGAACTCGATCTTTCACAAGCTCCGACAAGGCTAGCAGCTCTCTTTCCCTTCCCTCTTCATCGGGGCCAACCAGTAACAGGTGACAACCCTCAGGTGCCGGGTCCCTTCCACGTTTACGCGTTGCATGTCTTGCTGGTCGGATTTTTTTTCGTTTAGTGAAAATTGTGCCGCGAGGTGAAAGACTGTATCAATCCCACTCACCAACGGACTAAGATCGTTATGAGGCAGGTCGGCCCTGTGCCAGGCGAGGTCTGGATCAGAAAGTGTGTTGGCGTCTTCTTTCAGTTCCCAGTGATGCAATCCGATTAGGGAGACGGAGTTTTCTCGTTGAAGTCTCTCAAGCAGAAAGCCTCCGACAAATCCGCTGGCACCTGTGACCAGAAGTTTTCGCGTGGACAATTCTTCAGTCCTTAAAGATTTATTTGCCTATGTAATCGTGGGTTGAAATAGTTGAGTTTTGAGGGACTCTTCCAAGTTTTTTCTTGAAAGCGAGTGCGGCGCGGGCTTTCAGTTTTGAAAATGTCGATTTCTCCACAAACATGCCTTTGTTCTGACGAATGGGCTGGAGCACATAACGTGATTTATTGATGAACGATTGCGCATCCTTGATTAAAGGGTCCAGGTGTTTCTTTTTGTTTCGCTCTGCATCCAGCATCCAGTCATCAGTGAGGATGTCTTTACAAAGTACATTCAGCACGTTACTGGTCGTGTTGTTAGCGAGGAAGTAGCAACCAAGTAATGGAGATACTTCGAAGAGGTTGGAGGTCAGTGTTTCTCCATGTGTTGTTTTCAGAATATGATTTATCTTTTTCATCTGGTTGTATTCCATCGCGAACAGAACAATTTTCTGGCACATTTTGGCACAGGCGGCAGCGGCGGAAGTGGCAGGGCCAGTCGCACCGCCAAGGTCGGCAAACAGTCCGGCTGTGGATACAGCAAACTGTGCGGTTTCAATCGTCGCTCGTGTGGCGTGTTCGGCTGAACTTTGTTTTAACAGAGTTCTAAGAGCGTTGACCGCGTCGCGTGCGTCTCCCGGCAGAATGAAAACCCGGTGCTTTTTATGCGTACGTACCGCTTTATGCAGGTCCCGCGCGGCTTTCCGCCAGCTATTGGCAGCTTTGGATCCACTTTTTACTTGCTGAACAATGGGCAGGGCGGAAGAAATAAAATCCTGCATAAAATCCAGGCCCAGTTCACCGATCACGTCCGGCAGATCAGCGACATCGAATAACTCGATCAGCAGTTTCAGGACCTTGCTGAATCCCGGAATCTTTAACAGGTTTGGAATATCGAGGCCCGGTATGTCCAGAGAAGGTAAATCAATAGAGGGCATGTCGATATTGATCGGGGGAACCATGTTCGGTAGCGAAACATCCGGGATCGACAGGTTGGGCAGGTCGACGCTGATATCGATATCAAAAAAATCCGGGTACGCCAACTCCAGACCTGGGAATATGTCTGGAATTTCCAGTTTGAAAATATTACTGAGGTCAAACGCAACGGAAGGTAATTGGATGTGTGGAAACTTAACCCCTATTTGCCAGGCCAATAGCCGAAGTGAAATATCCGGCAAGAGGTCCAGATGTTTCAATATTCCCCTCAGGTTTGGCAGAATATTGGGCAGGTTGATCCCCGGTATATCTCCAATATTGATGTCCGGTATGAGATCGAGGTCCCAGTCGGGAAGGCTTAAGCCAGGAACACGAATTCTAATGAGTTTTTTAAGATCAATCCCTTTAAGCAGATTCAGGTTTAAATTGTTTAAGGGATTGTTGAGATCAGGAATACTGACGCCCGGCAGACCTTCAACGGCTTTCTTGGCTTTCTTTGCTGCCTTGAACGCTTCCTTCGCATCGTCCGCAATATTTTTACGAACCAGTTTTGTACCTTCAAACATTTCGCGCAGGGCGCGCTTTCGCTCAAGCCGTATTTCCATCAAGGCTGCTTTATGAGCGATTTCTTCCTGAAATGTAAGGGGCATATTTGACCTTTGCGTTACAGAATGTGGGAGGCAAAAACCAGCCTGTTTTATTTAATAAAAGACCTCTGACATGGATCCTGTAAGTCATTATAATTCAAATACATATTGTAGGTGTAAACAGGCATGATATCAATAAGATATGAGTGAAATTTGTAAAACGATCTCTTTGGGACAATAGAAAATGATGTTATTAAGAGTGCAGAATGAATATATTAAGGAGAGTGAGTGAAGATCTGGGTGGATGCGGATGCTTGTCCTACGGCAATCAAGGATATTTTAATTCGGGTGGCAGAGCGGACCCGGATTCCCGTAGTTTTTGTAGCCAACCAATGGATGCGCCTGCCGGAATCCGACGTTATCAGTTTTGTACGTGTCGAGCATGGCCCGGATATTGCCGATGACAAAATTGCCGAAGAATGCAGGACCGGTGATCTTGTCATAACTGCAGATATACCCCTTGCCGCCCGCACCGTAGAAAAAGGAGTGCAGGCATTGGATCCGCGGGGAACGCTTTATGATCAGGAAAATATCCGGCAGAAATTAAGCATGCGCGATTTTATGGATACCTTACGGAGCAGTGGTGTCGAAACCGATGGTCCGAAAAGTTTTAATCCAAAAGACAGTTCAAAGTTTGCCAACGCACTGGATAAGTTTATTGCGAGGAGATGAAGAGGCAAGGCTACGATTTGTTTTTCCCAAGGTGCCAGGCAAAAATATTTCTTATGCTTTAAAGAGGATTACCGCAGCTTTAGTGCCCCGAAGGGGCAGATCCAGAGGTACCATCGGGCGTTGCCCGGCTGGATTGCTTCGTCGCAAGGGCTCCTCGCATTGACGGACACTTTGTTCCAAAATTTTCCACTTCTTCAAAGGTCTTCGGGTGAGGGGGCTTCGCGGGTGGATGCAGGCGGGAACAGAATGCCCTGATTGACCGCGTACCGCATCCAAAGTCTTGTGGAAATTGGCTTCCATGGTTTTTTTAATTGTTAGTCAGTGAAATCCCCGTGCGCCGCAACAGGCGCGATGATCCGCATGCGATCGTGGATCGAATCATAAACGCACGTCAACTTATTGCCTCTAAATGTCATCATGACACGGTTGGGAAAAACTTTTGATTCCTCCGCAGCCTCTACCAGAATCTCGACCATGGCCTGAGGGGTCATGACCCGAATCTCCGCAGACATTTCCTGGACAAGGGTAAAGACGCTAACAGAGCTTAAGTTTTTCGATGAAAAAGAGTCAGTCGCTAAAGACGGTGACGCGTTTGGAACAATCATCATGAATGAAATAATTTCATTCCCAAAATCAAGTACCGTTTTGATTGACGTGGAAGCGAATGGAGGAACCGGTGACCCGGCTTCTCCCCATATAGTACAATACAATTATCCAGAGACCATTAAGGAATAACAATGTGGTCGATTGACGAAAACTTTCTGTCCCACGAAGTAAATCGAAACTTTGATTTTCTATATCCTTAATAAAGAAAGTTAACCCAATACCGAGGAAAATAGAGATCAGACTGATCACTTGATAAAATGTAAATGTTCCATTTCCTCTATAATCTGAACGAAAATATTCTGAAAACACGCGCCACGCCTGGGAAAAAGAAAGGGCTACCAAAAATGCAGCCGAAGGATGCCCAGATAAAAATATTGTTAAAGAAATTAGTCCGGTGAATACAAGTACAATAGCTGTGATGCCCTGTACCGGTACCACCGGGATTCCCTCCCACCCTTGCGCATAGGCGATTTTTTTTGTTTTACCTTGAAATACAAAATGGAAATGATCGACCACCCTGCGTAGCCAGGGTGGACAATCTTCCACACGTTTGCCATAGCAGCACCCGAAACTGATACAACCAAGCCTACCCAGGCCCTCACCAAAGACATAAGCGATCATAAGCAACGTCAGGGCATTCATAGGATCAAAGGCGGTTCCAAGCGCGTCGCCTGAGATTTGGTTGATTAAGATAACGCCGGGCCAGGCGACTACCAGTCCTGCGGCAAAAGCGCCGCTCGTTGTGAAGGTATTTGGTTTTTCCTCCACCCAACGCGCTATGATCTTCGCCGAAGGAAGTGCCCACGCCAGAATCCACGCGATCAGAAGAAGTCCCTTTAGGGTATTCCATCCAAGGCCTCCGAATAGAAAAATAGACAAAGCCGCCGCCCCCGTCACCCCATTGGCGACGAGGAGCCCGTACCAGGTGATGTTGAGGCCATCCCAGGAATCGCCACTTCTTTTTTTTATTGGAAGGACAGCCAGAATTTGCCTGGACTCGCCCGGTAAATACTTGAAGCCCCAAATTAAATACGAAATTAATGCGATAGAAAGAATGAATAAAAAAACCAGATCAATGAAAGACATTGTCTTATTCGACTTCCTTTGCTGTGGCCACCCAGGAACGGACCTTGATATCTGTTTCAACCAGGGGTTTGCCAAAACTTTTGGTAAAACGGCTTTGAGCCCATGGATGGCGTTGATTGAATAAAAGACGAGGGTTAAAACAGATTCGATTATTTTCAAACATCAACACCGTTGTGCTGCTCCCCGGTCGGAAAAGGCTCTTTGGCTGCCCTCGTTTAAGAAACATTCCAGAAGCAATTGGAACGGGATTATCGTACCGCTCTGCCGAGTAGCATTGTTGGATATCCCCAATCATCAAGGCCACGACTTCAATCATGGCTACCATACCCACTCCGGTTCCACCAGGTACATCTGTGTTTATGATGGTCACCGAACGTTTATTTTTAGAATAGGGTGTGACCAGATGAACGACAGCAGTAGGGTTGCAGGAATGGTAGTTGCCGGGAATATCATAGACATCGACCACACGGCCAGCGACGGGCAGGTGGTTGAAATGGTATTTTTCAGGAGTAAGGCGAAATATTAAGAAACTTCCATGGCGAAAGGTTTCGAGCCATTGGGTTTTGTCTTTTGCCAGCAGTTCTTCAAAATCAAAAAACTTGTTTTTTATTTCAAGTAAGGAGTGATCATCGAACGAGCCTGCGATGACCCGCGAATCCGCAGGCGAGACCACACAATTACTCTGTGTGGGCATGGGTCGTGTTTCCCAATAGCGAATCTTGCGTTCAAATACCTTCCCTGGAGTGTCTAGCCGGTGGGGGGGCTCCATGCATTCATCAAGGTTAATGCGGTTATTCCGGAGCCAACGCCTCTGTCCACAAAGACGAGCCCCCAGTTTTGTTTCAAAGTTTAAAAAACCCAAAATACTGGACATTCGGGCATTGGTCACTGCCTCATACATCAATGGGATGCGTTCACGCAGATCAGAATAAATGAACCGAATAAGGGGATCGCCAAACAATTGTTCGGTCAAAACCTGGCCGGTTTCACTGTCAATATACTGATGAGTTGGAACCGGTGATTGAGAATCTGGTTTTCTGGTCCGATTGTTCCCGTTCATAGGTAAATGTCCAGAGGAGAAGTTTCATTAAAACCTCCAACCGTATCGGGTCGAGGGTTCCTTCATTAAATTGGTTAAGAGTTTCTTGAAAGCGGATCCCTCCACGATCTCCCTGAGATTGGCGGAAAAAGGCAGGATTATTGTTTTGAACAAAACGGCTGAGAGGCGAACCACTCTCGAAACCTTGCTGCAGGGCGGCCATCCCTTCATTAATGTAACGTTGCCGAAGCGGTTCCCGGTAGACTTCCTCCGCCGCCAGGTTAAAATCCTCTGCTGACAACTTGAAAGGGTGACTTACTCCAGTGGCTTCAAGAATTCTGTGATTCAGTTTCCCAAAGGCAGAAGCCATATCAGGTTCTTTTACACGCAATGATAGGTCCTCAAGAGTCTCATTCATTCCAAGCAAATCGGCCAGGTCACTTGCTTCTTTTTTCAAGTAGTCAACACAACACCGGCGAAACTCGGCCACATGAACACGAAGGTACCCTGAATAGCGACTGCTTTGGCGGACTCCTGCTGCCGGGCGAATCAGGTTTTTTAGAAAAATATTAGGAGATTTGCCCCGTATAAAAAAGGTGGGTAACCCTATGGCAGAAGCAAAGGCCACTTGTCGCCGTTCACTTTCTGCAAATGGCGTGTCCGGAATTGAACGGTGGGTGATCCGTCCAGTTGCAACAAGGCGAAACGCCATCAGCAGAATCAACTGCTTGAGATTGATGGCATGTGCAAAATCTTCTTTCAAACTATCGAACAGGGAAAAAAACCGGCTTTCGAAACCTGAAAATCCCATGACTGATTGAATCCGTTGTCTGCAAAAAAGATACAAAGGCATTTTTTCGTGGAAAACACCAAGATGCATGAGATCTTTGGCAAGACGCTCCTGGTTTCCCTGAACACCGTTCAATGCCGGGAAGTTTTCGGTGCTCATCAAACACACCAGATAATCGAGCAAGCGCCAGTCGGGAACATAATCCCCATGAAGACCGAACAGGGTACGGATGGTTGAATCAATCCAAAGAGGCCCAAAAGGAGTGATCGGTTTTTGAAACAACTTCATCCGTGCCTTTTTTTTCCACCGACGCCAGATCATTCGAAGATGTGTGTAGTGCAGTTCATGAGCCAGAAACCCCAAGGCCTTTTCAGGATGAAAATCCATAAAGTCCAAGCGGTAGGGTGCTGCACTGTAAAGGCCAACGAACAGAGGCAGAAAATGCTCGTATACTTTAATTACCAGATCACCAACATATTTTTCATGTTTCTCCGTAAACCCGGAAGCGGGATCGGTGAGTGCGGCACCCAGCCTTAAACTCCCCAGACTCACGTGGGTGCCATTATTCGCCAGGCTGATATTTGAAATATTGGGGAGCGTAATCAGGTTGTTATTCAAGATTCCTGACTCGCGCAGTTTGTTCAGGGTATTGAGCTGGCTGCGGCTCAATACCTCGTGACACAATCCCATGTAAGCGTGTTTATCTTCTCCACGATTCCAACCCGAAAGGCAGGGGCTCATAAACAATTCGCGGTAAAACGAGTCTGGTATGCATTCGTTGAGACGCTTTTGACGTACAGGAGCATGCGGAGAAAAAAATACAATCGTTTTTTGTCCGTTTTCCTTTAATTGGAAGGTTTGATCGGCATACAAAACAAGTGTTTGAGTGAAAAGAAAACGTAGTGACTTTTCCCGCGCAGCAGCGGATCCGCAATTCTCATTTAATTTCGTAAATTGAACATAGAAGGAGTGGGTCTCAGGAGAGGTGTTGTCGTTTAAAAAATGGTCGAGTAGTTTTATGCCTGTGGAACGGCAGGCAGCGTCCAGGTTTTTGGTTCGGCCCAGGAAATCCGCCAAAGACAATTTCAAAAGGTAACTGACCGGAACGCGTAGCCAGGACTCCCCGTTTTGTTTAAATAGAAAGCGATCCTGATCGGAACGCGGTTTTGATTGAGGGTCCCCACGATTTTCTCTTAAGTCGGTTTCAAGCACATCCCGGGCAAGCCCGCTCAGTCGATCCACCTTAAATCGAACCCAGCTGTTTTCCCAAACTTGATTCTCATTGTCGGACAGATAGGCTTCGATGCCAGTCCGTGTTCGTGGATTGGTCTCTCCTGTTTGGCAGCGTTTGATTACATTGGAAAAGAAACTCGATTGCTGGATAGTTAAGGGCAGGTCAACCGAACCGGGAGCCCCAACCACCGCAGTTTGCAATTCACTTTCAGAGCCCACGGTAGTGTCCTTCAGGGAAAAGGGCAGGGTTTCAGCGAGCCGATGACCACTGGAGAAATCGACCCCCAAAGCAGAAAAGGCCTGTTTGAGGGAAATCGAAATATCTTTTGAGACCGGCCCCGGATCGAAGGTTTTGGCGTCTGGTCTCAAGTCAAACAAAACGGTTTGGGGTTTCAGGAGTCAACCTTTCCCAGGATTCAATTGCCCCAAACTACAATTTTTTTATTATGATTAGGTTTTCAAATAGTTAGAAAACAGGAAGGAATTTATTCAGCATTTAGCTGGTATAAAAATGTTGAGGGATTTAAAAATGGTTTTGAATCGCCCTCCTCATGGTGGTGCGGCAAAGCAGGGTGAGTTCGAACTCAAACAGTAAGGTGCGTCGGATTTTACGTTGCTCTCCGCGAGGAGTGCGCCTGGCAGGATTCGAACCTGCGACCTACGGATTAGAAGGGTTCAAGTCAGGATTTCGCTTTAATTCCTGATTCTTCCTAAACCATTTATATAATTCAGCTTTTGGGATTTCACCATTTCTCAACAGTTCCGGGAAATGATGGGAATTACTAGAAAATTCCGGGCAGGATTACACACGAATTACACCTAACAGATTAAGCCGCTACATTCAGAGGAATAACTGAAATCAAACGTAGTAAAAAAAAAAGAATTGCCCCTTTAACACGATCATCCCTTGACACGGACACCGCTAATGGATGACCCTTTAACTTAACCTTAAATGGGAATTGTGGATGTCATTTCTGACTTGGATTTCGCTCGACAAGGGAACCATAAATTATTTTTGTTTGCGGGTCTGTAAAAAAAATAAAACGTTTAGAATTTAAATCAAACGAATGAATTTTTACTTTCAAGTTTGAAAGCGTTGGGAGTATTTGTAAAAGTTCATTAAATCCATCAAAATCATTTCCTGCGGTTTCAAATCTTCTGGAATAAATTTCTTGAATTTCTTTCCCCGGTACTGGCGCGGACACCAAATAGTCCCTCATTTGATTTAAACTATCAGAATAAGGGAAGTTTTCTACTTCAGATAATAGTTTTAAAAATCGATGTTTATCAATTATTTTCATGGTTTAGTAACTTTTGCTCCTCTAAAACCACCTCTTATCAACACTTCGGCCTCCTTAAATTTATCTGGCGAAGTAGTCAATCCTGAACGAGGAATTCGTTTTTCAAGTATAACCCCATTATGGCCGGAAAAGCGCTCGGCAACGTTTCGGTTATTTGTGGCTGATACAAATTTACTCTGAGTAATACCCTCATTATGCAATTCTGGACTACTATGCCCGGAAATTGGGCTTCGTGGTTTAGCAATTCCCTTTTGAGCATTTGCAAATCCAGGATGGGTAGGGTTAACTCCCCTAAAAACAGTAACTAATTCATCATCGGCAATTTTACCACCGTTTCCAAATCCAAAAATTCTTTTTACGGACGAAGAGACCTTTTCAAATGCATTTTCAAAAACTCCATTGAGGTAAGATCCTGCACTTTTAAGACCAGGGATTTTATTTAAAAAACCAGCCGCTTTCCCAACAGGAAGTGAGTCAACTGAAACGTCTTCAATTTTGTCCCTGACATCCTGTCGGGTGCAATCCCCACATAATATTCTTTTAAAATCCGGCCCAAAACCGTTATCCATAAATAAAGGGGTCAAATCTTTATTTGACTGCATTTAAATACTATTGCCACACTTGTAGGTGGCGCGCCTGGCAGGATTCGAACCTGCGACCTACCGATTAGAAGGGTTCAAGTCAGGATTTCGCTTTAGTTCCAGATTCTTCTTAGCGTGTTTATATACTTAGTGTTGGCGCATGTTGGCTGTTCTCTAAAACTCCCGGAAATGAAGGTGAGTTGCATTAAATTCCAGGCAAGATTACACAAAAAGCTGTTACCCTTAGTTGTGGGTGCTGGATGCCGCATGCGGCTTACCGTTCTCGTACTTGAAATTTCCTACGCCCGACTTGTGGATGATATTGCCAATCGTTGAATAGTAATACGCCTTCGCGAAGTACGTGGTGGTGGAGTGCTGAAAAGTACTGGAGGAATATCAAGTATTTTGCATGACTGTAAAGGAAAATGGTTCTTACTGCATTTAATAATTCTCTAATATTTGACGTAGTTTATTTCGTAATCTTTCTAATTCTTTATTAACCGAGACCTCATCTTTCACAACATGCCCGTTATCTTCACTAATCCAAACATCATTAAGGCTCCCCATGCCAGCAAACATATTTCGTTTGATTTCTGATAATACAGATTGATTACCGCTTGAATCATCAGATGATAATTTCTCAAGTTCTTCTCTATATTTTTTCGGAATAACAGCGTACCCGACTTTACAAGATTCAAGAAGCAACTCAATTTCTCGAAGAATATCGGTAGTTTCTCTTAAAATCATTTGAGAACCCTCGGATCTTTGATAAACACTTGAGTAGCTCCAGAAGGTCCGCCCTTGACCCTACCTACGAAGATCTCTGTATCTTTAGGGATAGTAAACTTATTTAAAGTATCTGCGGTCGCGCCTTCTGGTAATTGCAGAACACGCTGTGCATCTTGAGGAGAATCAATTTGCCGTAGAGTTTGACGCGTAGTTAAGAACCGACCTTTAGGATCAGAAACTCCACCGGAAAATCTAAAGGCATCCGTATCATTCTCTAGTACTCTACGTTTAATCGTACCTTCAAATGTCTCTACTGGAACACCGTCCAATCCCTTCTGTACAATATTACCACCGTTTCCAAATCCAAATAAACCTTTGGCGAACGAAAAGCCTTCATCCGCGACACCCTTGAGGTATGAGAAGGCTTTTCCGACAAACGGAATTTTAGCAGGGTTTACTGAATCAAGGAACAATCCAAACAAAGCTGCTTCAATTGCGGTTTGGGTACACTCCCCACACAATTCTTCATTGAAATCTGGACCAAAACCTCTATCAAGGTCTGAACCCTGCGAAATCCATGTAGTATTTTCGAAAGACGCCTGATTTATATTGGCTATTCCGGGGGTAAATGTATCCCCTAAATTTTCCCGGTTAGAACTGTGTGCAAATTCTTGCCATTCACCAAAATCAGCCTGCAAAATAAAGCTGAGGGAACCACCTCCAAGAGGAACTTGATTTCCACCAATAGTGAAAACAAGCTTTCCGTCGGAATTAGTCACCAGATTGTCTTCCCAATGAAACCCACTCGGGTCGGTGAAAGAAAGGGGATTGTTGTTGACGTAGGTGTAGCGGTTGAAGGATTGAAGATTCTCCGGGAACTGGACGAACGGATCGGCGGAGAGGAAGCGTCCGAGGACCGGGTCCTGCACGCGACCGTTCATGTGAATCAATCCCACATGATCGAGATGCTCGTGCCCGGTGAAGCCGCGCTGTGTGGTTGCGGGGGATGTAACGGATGCACCGTAGTCCACCCAATCCGTGTTGTTACGCCTTCTGCCGTGCGCGTCGTAAGACAATTCATCCACAGCGACGCCCGCATCATCCGTGATCACCACCACAGAACCCAGATGATCCCGGTGCAGGTAGAACGTGCCGACTGGCGTTGGGCTATTGCCAATGACCTCCGTCGTCTTGTAAATGGCAACGGTGCCACCACTGCCAGGCAAATAATGCGTGTGCGTGTAGGTTGTTACGCCCGGATCGATCTCTTTCTCGTACAAACTACCCGCGTAATGGATTTTTCTGCCGGTATCATCAGTTTGGACAATCCGTGCACGATCCGCTCCGTAATCGAACAGGGATGATTTATTACCGCCATAATTAATGTAGGTGGGTTTATCGAAAGCATTATAGGCCAACACCTTTGTTGGCAAAGCCAGATTGGAACCACTCGCCACCATGTTGCCGTTGCTGTCGTAGGCGTAGAGGGTGACAACGCCGTTATTGTCGGTACTCGACACCGCATGCGGCTTGCCGTTCTGGTACAGGTAATTCCCAACTCCCGACTTGTGGATGAGATTCCCGATCGCGGAATAGTAATACGCCTTCGGGTAGTGCGTAACGTTGGAGTTGATGACCGTAGACATGGTCATCCGGTTTAGTTCATCGTAAGTAAACTTCTCGGTGAGGGGATCATTATTACCATCAAGTTGACGGTGGTCACGACGCTCCTCGAGGTTACCCACAGCATCGAACAGGAAGCTCATATCCTGCCTGTCCGTTGGGCTTCCGAGCCCCGCCTGGATTTTCTCAATAAGGCTGGTTTCCGCCTTGTACTGCCAGGTATTGGTGATGCCGTTGCCTAACAGGGCTTCTTTCAACTGGCCCTCGGCGTTCATCTCCTTAACGACCCAGACCTCCTTGTTTCCATCACTCTGGTTGATCACCTTTTCCAGATACCCGGTATCGGCTGTGTATTGATTTTCAATAATGACACCGGTGGGATAGGTGAGTGTTTCCAGCCTTGAGGCGGTGTCGTAAGTCGAGGTGTAGGTGTAGGCGACGCCTTCAATTGTATGCGTGACGGTGGACGACCGGCCAACACTGTCGTAAGTGTAGCGGCTTTCCTCGACACCTTTACGCTTCACCGAATCCAGCTTGCCAACACCATTGGCCGCCAAGTCATAAATCCACTCGGACTGCTCCGGAGTACCGTCTGCATCGTCAATCCTGAACCGGAGTCTTCCCAACAAATCATATTGGAATGTTGTAACCTGGTGCTTGGCATCTTTCTGCCAGATCAGTTCATCGGCAGCGTTGTAGGCGTATTGGGTAGTTCCAGTATCTGGATCAAATAGAGAGGTTTTGCGTCCCCGGATGTCGTAGTTCATGTAGGAGGTATTGCCTGCGTTGTCCATGGTGGCCACCAGGTTGCCCTGTGTGTCGTAGAAATAAAAGATGTTCCCATTCAACGCATCGGTGACCTGCACAAGTTCACCACGAACATTACTGAATCGGGAGGTTGTATATCCCCGCGCGTTGGTAGTATCGACCTGGAGCGGGAAGTAGGCCATATTGGTCTCTGATGCGTCGGGATGAATCTGTTTGGTCGGACGGTTCAGGAGATCGTACTGCGTTTCGTTCCAGTACACCGTTTCATTTTCAAAGTAAGGTTTGGAAACTTTGACAACACGGCTAAGCGCATCGTATTCCGTATCGGCGAAAATCTTTGTTCCGTCGAACCCGATGGTTTGGGTTCGGATGGCCCGGCCAAACTTGTCCGTGATCTCCGTTACATCCGGCTGTCCGCTTACCTCTACCTTGACCCTGTTGAATCCACCGGAGATGCCGCAATCGATTGGGCAAATTTCAAGCGTGGTGGTGGCGCTGGTGCCGTCTGCGCGGTTCTCCAGCGTCTGGCGACCGAAGGTATCGTGCACCCATGAAGTAACGAGTCCATTGGGTCCGGTCAGTTCTGTTTGAACACCGAATGCCGGATTGAACAAAGCAGTTTCTGAATGGCCTTTTGCGTTTGTGGTTTTGTAGGGAAACAAACCGACGATGGAGCTTGGGTCATTGGTTGGATCAACAAAATCCTGTTGCGTGATACGACCGGCTGGATCTAGTTCTGGTCCGGTAACCTTTGCTTCTATCTGGTTGCCATACGCATCGTATTGATAGGTCGTTTCATGTCTTAAATCCGAAGTTGGATTGTTCGGATCGTATTCCAGGACTTCCTGGTGTAGCAGGCCGTTATTCGGGTAATACCAGAAATTGACCGAGCGGGTTGAGGAGCCTTGAGAGAAAGGCGTGCTGGTATTGATGGCGAGGAACTGGCCATTGTTGTTGGAATCACTTAAAGCCACATTGACACTGAAACTCAAAGGATCGGGATTGGTATAGAGGATGTCTGCCCTTCCGGCGGTGTCACCGTCAAAGTTTCCGACAAGAGGAACGTAGCTAGACCAATCGTCCGTGCTCAAAGTAGAATAGATTCCGACGCCGAGAACTCCCTGGCTATCTGCCAGTAGAGTGTAAACATCGGCCCCAGCTGCGGTGGGGTTTTCAAAGATTACGTCCGTTTTGCCGTTACCATCAAAGTCACCGGGGAACGCATCCCATCCGGGGCCGAAGGTACCCGCCGTAAGGGAAATCGTAGCAACTCCAAAAGCCCCATTCCCTCCTGATAAACTGGTGATATTTTCGAGACCGTTTGCGGTCACCTTATAATAGGAAACATCCGTGCCACCATCGCCATCAAAATCGCCTGTGATGGGTTTCCAGTTTTTATCAATCGCATAAG
Source organism: Candidatus Nitronauta litoralis (assembly GCA_015698285.1). NCBI lineage: Bacteria > Pseudomonadati > Nitrospinota > Nitrospinia > Nitrospinales > Nitrospinaceae > Candidatus Nitronauta > Candidatus Nitronauta litoralis. The sequence goes on along the minus strand of CP048685.1, from coordinate 1,063,266 downwards.
GGTAGGGATTGGAGGGGACTGGGGTTAGGCCAAACTTACCATTGCCATCACTCAAAAGAGTTTGATGATGAATCCCGGAAGGATCGTTGAGAATGTAATAGGAAAGGTCCGTCCATCCATCATTATTGAAATCGCCGACGATAACATCGTTTTGTCCCCACCCGCCCCAGCTTCCAGGAATAGTCGTACTTTCCAATTGACCGAACGTTCCATCTCCTTGGCTCAAGACTACATAATTTCCGATAGCTGTGTCGTAGAGTAGGGTGAAGCAGATATCCGTTTTCCCACCGTTATCAAAATCCCCGGTAACCGCTTTCCAGGCTCCACCCCAACTGCCCGCGTATTGCGTGAGCTGAGTGGGATGAAAACTGCCATCGCCAACTCCCCTTGCGACATGAATTTGAATTCCTGAAATATCAGCAAGCGCATAGGCAATATCTGTAAAGTTGTCGCCATTAAAATCACCGGTCAGAAAAGTGAGTTGTGAAAAATTCCCAACCTCAGAAACACCGAGAGTGGCATCACCAAACGTACCATCTCCATTGGAAAGTGCGGTGTAGACCCGCACGCCCAGATCACCGTGCCCTTCGTAAATCAGGTCTTCGCTTCCATCACCGTTGATATCGCCTTTTACCGTCTGGTAATCCATGTTGGTGAAGCCGGATGCATTTACCGGTGCAATCAGGGTTGCACCAGATTGGGTGACCTTCGACTCCTGCAACATCCCCAGTATCCAGTTGGCGGTGTCGTTGTAATAGAGGTTATTGGTTTCAGTGATGAAGATGTCATCTCCGCCAGACAAAGTCACCTTGGAAACTTTGGTGTTTCCGTAGTTATCAATATCGGTTTGTTCTGTTGTTTGGGTCGAAACCAGGCTTCCATCCAGCTCATAGGATTTCTGGGTACTGGTTTTGAGGTAGGGGAAGTTCAAACCTTCAAGTAACAGGGAATCGAATTGATTGCCCGTTTCGCTGATGAGCAGGTTGTTACTTGTCTGTCTGGTTTCTGTGCGCCAGACCCGGCCAACGAAAGGAAAATCCTGACGGTAGGTTGTGGTCGTTCTCGTCCCTCGGGCAACATCGGTTGCTTCAATATAGGTGAAACACAGGAATCCACGCCCCTGTTTATGGATTTTGGCTCCAGTGTATTTATAGGTCGTGTCGTTTGTGTTGGTACCTATTCCATTTTGTTCCTTGCGTTCCTTCAGAACCCATAAAGGACCGGTGTAGTCAACAATTGGAAAACTTCCCCCACTGCCTTTGGTGTAAACCGTGGAATCAGTCAGAGGGGCGTAAGTAAAAGTAGTCGCTTTCCCAAGGCTGTCTGTAACCGAAATGATTTTATTGGCCGCTTTGTTGCCTTCTGCTATTGCAGTGCGATAATAAACTCCCGAACTTGGAGAGCGTGCAAGTAAAGAAATATCCGCTGCCCCATCGCCGGAAAAGAGTCCCGACCAACCGTCAACATCGAAATCAGACGTATCCTGACCTTGATCCAAATGATAGTGGTTTGTCGCACCAAATAAACCATTTCCAAGACTTAAAGCAGTATAAAGGTGAGTGCCGTCCGTATCTCCTTTTCCAAATCCCAAGTCGGCTTTACCGTCACTATTAAAATCACCTAAAATCAATCTGTAACCTGAATCAGGCAAACCGGGCGAACCCGCAATTTGAAAAGTTGTAGCTGATAAATCTGAAAATTTTTCATCACCCAGGTTTAGGATGGTATAAACTCGCACAACAGAGGTATCAAATCGAACGAGAAGTATATCTACCAGCCCATCTCCATTAACATCACCGAAAACCTTTTTAACATCTGGCGCGTCACTACTAAGACCATTAATAGTTTCTATCCCTTTCAAGGGGAGGAAAGCACCCTGCCCATTACTCAATGAAGTATCAACGCGGACAGGATTAGAACCACTTGTGTTGTGTTTAATAATGACTACATCTGTATTTCCGTCACCATTGATATCTTGAAAGAAAGTATCAGACTTTGAGAATTGAGGCATCGCCGGGGCATAAACCAGAGAACTATATAGAGTGCCAAAAGTGCCAACACCATTTCCTACAGAATGGTAGATTCTTACATTTTTACCATTTCCGACAACATCCCCTCTCTCAATAATAAGGTCATCAATTCCGTCACCATTGATATCTCCTACTCCACTAGTTCCAGCGTATCCAGAAAAACCCGAACCAAGCACTGTCGTGCTCAGGCTTGTTTGGAAAGTTCCATTACCCAGTCCCAAGCTGACAAACATTTTCTTTTCTTGGGCTGGTCCAAAATGTGAGTTGTATAAACAGGACACATCGGTTAAACCATCCCGGTTAAAATCGCCATACATTACTTTGCATTGGTTGGTGGAATACGACCCGGAAGATGTCGTTTGTATGGATGATGAAAAATTCCAACCATTGTTCAAATTGGCAGAAATTGATAGATTGGGCGATCCCCCTGCATAAATCACATCATCCCGGCCATCTCCGTTGATATCCCCTCGACCAAATACTCTTTGTGCGCTGAGGGTATCTACATCGGCATATTGGGTGTTCCCGTAAAATATTCCCGTATTCTCTCCTTCCCATCCAAATGAAATAGGAGCTTTGCATTCTGGAGTGGCATCGCATTCTGTGATGGTTTCCAGTTTTGAAGGGATGATAGCTGTCTCAGCTTTATAAGCGAGATCGTAACTTTTCACCAGGTTTTCATCAACATAGGTTTTTATCGACTTCAAACGATAGAGTTGCTGAATCTTACTTCCACCCTGATACCGAGGTGTGGCATCCAGTCGTGTTTCGTATTCAAAACGCACGGATGAATGCGGCAGGCTACCTGCTCCATCGTTCCCGGAATAGTTAATGCGCTTTATACGAAAAGAGCCGTCTGCAAATTCCTCATCGTATTCGAACGTCATGTAGTTGCCACTGGTGTCCATAATCTTTTCCAGTGCCCACACCCTGACGGCATTATCACTTCTACCCTGTGCTTCAATTTTTGAATCCGCATTGTAGCCATAAACCAGAAGCTGTCCGGAACGGTTGTACGCCTGAAAATAGGAGGGACCGCCTCCTGCACTTTGATAAGATTTTACCTGGGTGAAATCGTTTATCTCGGTACGATATTCAGTTTCATGCGCTCCATATGTGCCGCTAATTGCCATCAACCGTTTTCCATCCATACAAAACTTGTCCGTGGAGTCATAGTCAACTGGATCCGAAGAGGTATCTTGAGCAAGGGTGGCCGGGCAGCGCGTGATAACCGAAAGGCCGCCCAGCATCCAGCCCATTCCCAATAAACCGTTTCCAGAATGACTATCGTATTTTAAAGACAGGTTGGGCTGCATGCCTCCGCGTCCTGGTGGCACCTGAATGGGGACGGATAAATTAACCGCGCCGGATTTGGCGACCGCATCCTGAATAGGAGTTGCTCCGGGTATTGTGGCGTTGGCGTAATTACCAATTGGCATTAGCACTAAAATAGAAACGACAAGACAGGTCAGGAATAACGGGAACTGTTTGCGCAGCATGGGGTAACTTTCTTAAAATGGTTTTTTTTTACAGGATTTTATTTAAGTCCGATTATCCGTATAGGTTTATTTTGCTCCACTAAACCAATCTTTTAAGAAACCCAAGTCTCAAAATAAATTGCTTAAACCATCCATTTATTTAGACATCCAAATTTTCTGAGCTTTAGAAAAAATGGAAGTGAATGGGGACAAAAGGTTCTAAAAAGCCTATTTATTTGCCCAACAAGGAGTAGCCTTGAAAAACCTTTGCAATTTCCTAAAAATTGGATTCTTTGAAAAATTTGGTTAAGAGAAAAATAAATCAGGAACTGTGAATCTGTCAATCCTGAAACCAAAAGTAAATCTATATTGGATTTCAAAATTTATTGGATATCAATATGTTGAGGTAAGAATTTTTTTTCTTTGAAAGGAAAGTGTAAAGTAAAGGGGTCATCTTTATTGACTATATTTAAATACCATCCACCGCAAGGTGGTGCGCCCAAGCAGAGTGAGTTCGAACCCAAACATTAATGTGCGTCGGATTTTACGTTGCTCTCCGCGAGGAGCGCGCCTGGCAGGATTCGAACCTGCGACCTACGGATTAGAAGTCCGTTGCTCTATCCAGCTGAGCTACAGGCGCAATATTGAATATGGGGTCATTCTATCCCAAAAACGGGTGTTTCGAGAATCTCTATTTTCCCAAATATTTAAATTGTCAGGCTCGGCTCCCGCCTACTTTAATGCCTTCTTTAGTTGCCACCCCACGTTGATCTTTTTAGTGCAATGCTTGAAGATGGCTTCCCGGAACGGCATTATCTCCACATTATCGGTCAGGATCCCGGCTTCGCTGCAATTGATCACACTGACCGGAAATTCCCGCTTCCAGGTAGTGAACGCCCAGTTGAACCACTGTTTTGATACCGACATCGATTTCAAGGTCGGCAGACTGACTCCATTCATATCCTCTTCATAAACGATATTTTCCTGCTGACGGTTCATCGTGCCGTCCAGGGTTTCCTGTTCGTTTTCGCCGAGCCGACTGTATATTTTTGTTTTGGGGTAAGACAAATCCTGACCGAGAAACAGAATAGGATCGCACCCCAGTTCAAACGCAAGATGATACGCCACCGAGAGCACGCTGCCTCCCGGTGTCAACGCTCCGATTCTTGGAAGCATGTTGGCAATCTGGGTGAGAATGGGGATGTCGGGCGCGTGTTGATGGTAAAAAATAACGCCGCCCTCCCAGATATCCAGCACACGCGGGTGCACAATTGTTGGCGCGACCAGAAAAACATCGCGATGCGAAACGCCGGAGAAAAACTTGGTGATCTCCTCCTGCGGGTCGAGGCACACCGTCATCGCCGGGGTGATGCCATGCGCCACCAGCGGTTTGTACGCCGCATCCGATGCCAAAATCACTGCCTTGTCCTGCGCCTCCCGCAGGTAATGGATGTTTTTATCGAGTGAAGGTCCAGCACCCACCAGAATCGCGGGGATTTTTTTCAGTTTCCGTGCCAGTTTGGCCACGGGGGGGTGACGATTGATCGCCGCCTGATTGGCCTGGAAATTATCTTGCCAGAGTTGTTGAAAGCGGGCGTGGGTGGCGTTTTTGACTTCGTTGATGTGGGTTTCGTTTCGCATCCCGCTTAATGTAACAAATTCCCCGGATATAAGAAACGCGCTTGCCAGGCAAAAAAAATCCGGCCCCTCAGAAAGAGAGGCCGGAGGTTTGAATTCTGAATCCTGAGAATTTTGCGTGGGCCATGAGCCTGTCCATATTTTATCTGGACAGGCGAGTTGCCGCAGGAGAATTATATAAGGTTCAAAGCCCCCTGTCGAAACTATCTTGTTAAGTTGACCGTTTCAGACAACAGGTCATCCGTCGTGGTAATAACCCGGGCCGAAGCCTGGAACGCCTGCTGAGTGGTGATCAGGTTGACGAATTCGTTGGCGAGGTCAACGTTGGAGAGCTCGAGGCTCTGCCCGAGTACGGACCCGAAACCACCCGTGTTGGCGGTCGCGATGATCGGCTGACCCGACTGGCCGGATTCTGCGAAGATGTTCTGTCCTCTCCGTGTCAAACCGGAAGGTGCCAGAAAATCTGCGAGCGCGATCTGGAAAAGCTGTTCCGACTGCCCGTTGTTGAACAGGCCGTTGATGATACCGTCTTTGTCGACACCTAATCCCACAAGTGTTCCTGTCGGGAATCCATCCTGAACAATCGAGTTGTTGTTGGATGGCGCTGCGAAGGCAGTCATCTTTCCGTTGGTGCCACCGGTATTCGCGTCAACCAGGTTCCAGGTCAGGGTCTGCGCGGCGGCCGGTGGATTCGCTGTTGAAAAGTCCAGCGAGAAGGTCTGATTCGCGATGCTGCCTCCATTGATGCCGGACAATTGTCCATTGGTGTTGAAGTTCAAGGTACCGGAAGCACCGGCGGAAATAGTTCCCGCTCCTGCCGGCAACGAAGCACTGTAGGTCCAGTTGTTGCCACCCGCCTGCTTGGTGAACTGAACGCTCATGACAACCTGCGCACCGGCACTGTTGAACAGGGAAATCGGTGAGTTAAAAGTAACACCGGCGGAAGCCGCACCGTTCAGGTTGGCTCCCAGCGTGAAATTGGTCGATGCGTTGGGTGCAGATTGAACCCCGGCGAGGTCGACATCTTCAAGAGTGGTTCCCACCACGCCGTTGGTGATGCGATGTCCCTGCAGGATTTGTCCACTCAGCAGTTGCACTTCACCGTCGTCGTTCAAACGGAACTGACCGTTACGGGTGTAAAAATTTCCCTGCCCGTCGTTAACGATAAAAAACCCGGAGCCGTCGAGCGCCAGATCCAGCGAGCTGGAGGACGTTTCGAACGAGCCCTGGTTGAAGTTCTGGATCGAGCCGAGGAACTGGGTACCGCGTCCCACCTGAGACGTGGTTGCGCCATTCGCGAGGATCGTACTGAACAGGTCGCCGAACACACCTTTACTGGCTTTAAAACCGATGGTGTTGACGTTGGAAATGTTATCACCCAGGATGTTCATGGCCTGGGAATTGGTCTGGAGCCCCGAGACCCCGGTGAATAGTGATCCGACTAATGACATGACGCTCTCCTGCTATAGACTAGAGTGAAGAAACCCGGGTGATTTTTCCTGCTTCTATTTTCTGACCGTTAACGATGGCATAGGCCACGCTGTTTTCGAAGACGACATCGCTCACGACGCCGGAAGTGAACGTATCGGTTTCGATAGGTTCACCTTCTGCATCAATCGCCCGGACCTTGAAGTTGTAAGAGCCGGGAGGTGCCTCGTTGCCGTCGCCGTCTTTACCATCCCACACTTTCAGGTTGGTTCCGGCCTCGTTGTTTCCATTGAGAGTGGTGACCAGTTTGCCTGCCGGATCGAACACATCGACGAATACCGAATCGACATCTTCCGGCAGAATGTAACTCAGGCTGATGCTGTCGCCTTCATCCTGCAGCTCAAAGTTGCTGCCCGGTACGTCGACCGCTTTCCCGATAAGCCCGATCATTGAAGAATTGCTGAGTGCGTTTTGCGACTGGTTGATTTCTTTTAACGTGTCGTTAACGTTCGTGATCTGCTCCAGGCTGCTGAACTGTGCGAGCTGCGCACTGAAGTCCTGCGCTTCCAGCGGATTCAACGGATCCTGCGCGCCAAGTTGCGCGACCAGCAATTGAAGGAAGTCGTCTTTGCCCAGCGATTTCTGTGCTGCGGCTGGAGTTTGGGAGCCTCCTGTTTCAGCGATGGGGGAAAGTCCTGCGATCATGATCTTACCTTTCAGGCCTGCCGGGCGTTATGCAAACAGGCTGATGGATTGCGATGGATGAATGAAAACGGGTGAACGTCCCGGAGGAATATCTTCTGGAACGAGATTCAGATTTAATTCGTTACCGTGCTGGGAACCAAAGAAACGCGCCTGGCTCTGGCCTTCATGACGCTGATGCGGCATGGGCTGTCCCTGGTTTCCGCCAACCAGTACAGTGAAGCTGTCGACCTTGATGCCCTGAGTGTTTAGAGCATCTTTCAACTGTGTCAGGTTGCTTTCAATTGTTTGTTTGACCACCTGGTTTTCCGCAACCAGCGTGGTCTTTACGTTCTCACCGGAAGTCGAAACGTTCATGCGAACGGTGCCGAGCGACGGTGGATCGAGTTTGATGAAAATTTCTTTCTGCTGACCCGCTCCGCGGATCGCAAACTTGTCGATGATCTGTTGGGCAATCGGTTTTTCAACCAGGCCGCGCGGTGTAACGTTAGCCGGGTTGTTCACACGTACCGTTTCCGTCGTGCGGGACGACGCTTCACTCACACTGCTGATCGGTTGAGTTGATCCGCTGTCCGTCAACGGTTGAGCGTGCAGGCCTCCGGTCTGTGGTGTGTTGGAAACAAATTGCAGTGCGACTGCTGGAGATTTCGCGAGTAGTGGATTTGTTGCAGCCTGCTGCGCCAGGTTGGTGGCGGTTTCCTGCCCGGTAGACGCGTTGGCGTTTTGCAAGCGCCCGCCCAGCAACTGGTTCAGAGATTTATTCTCCAATGAGTTTGCAGGGCCTTCCTTGACTAAATTTTTGTCTTCCGTGGCGCGGGCGATCTGTGTTTTGAGTTCGTTAAAATCTTTTGAAACGTTACCCTGACGCGCCGAAGCCAGCAGTTTCTTCGCTTCTTCCGGGCTCAGGCCGGCTTCTTCCAGAATGCCCTGCAACTTGAGTTGCTGTTCGCCGGATTTGGTGGCCGTGTCTGTCAGGCTGGTTTTTTGCTGGAACAGGGAAGCCAGCGTCTTTAAAGGATCTTCACCTTTGCCAGCACCGGATTTGGTTGCCGCATCGGCCAGACCTTCAACATTGGCGAGTTGACTGAGCAGTCCGCCCAACGCTTTGATGACGTCTTCCGCATTTGGTCCCTGTTTGATCGTGCTCAGGATGGTGTCGATGCGTTCCTGGTCGAGATTGAGATCCTTCAACGCTTTCACCAGTTTCTCTTCAGGAGAAGCCGGTTTTTCACCCGTGCCGAGAGCGCGGTGTTCTTCTGGAAGTTTCGCTTTTGCAGACGCAATGGCCGGCCCCGTCTCCGGATTACCCACCGCTTCACGAGGCTGGGTTTCAGGACGGGTATTATTCGTTGTTTCCGCAGGATGTTGCGATTCACGCGAGCGGGCGAGGGTATCGTTGAGACGTTCCGACCGTTCAACATCACGCGGCTTGGTATCCGAGGCACGTTCCTTACGGGTCGAACGCTCCAGATGCGGCTGGTTGACCTCGCGATCAAGGTAATGATCAAACTTCGGCTGACCCTGCTTGTCCGGTTTAATCAACCGGTCTGGAGAGTCCACCGCCTTTTGAGGCGCGAGAAGCGGAAACTGAATTTGGCTCGGGTTGTTCATATTTTTAATGTGCCACTCGTTATTCTAAAGTTTTCTTTAAGGGCAATTCGTGCGCCCTTTTCAAGGACGACTTATGGCCTGAAACCTTTTTGCTTAATGCTTTTGACGTGTCACTCGTACTCTTGAAATTTTTCAACTTTAAAAATATTTAAGACTCCTGAAGAATCCCACCTTTGTTTTTGTCTTTTAAAAAGGGTACCCGGTACTTTAGCCGGGTCTCCTGCGACCTAATAAGCAACGCTCGTGCCAAAACCGGCGCCCTTTTGTAACGCATTAAAAATTAGCGATTTATAGAGACAGGGAAGTGGGGGTGGGGAGGAAAAAGCCTGCAAGTTTTGCCCGGCAGGTAAAATCTTGCCGCTTACTTGCACTTGTGCGAACCAGCACTAGAGTTACGAAAAATGGCAGGTTGCGAGACAGCGGTTTTATTACCCCTTTATTCTTTTTTTATTAAAGGTTAACAGGGGGGGTATTTTTTAGAACGAGCAACTTTTCTCATTTGAGGTGCCGGACCAGATTTGGCCGACGGGGAACATTCACTGGCGAGCTCTTCGACACGGGCACTTTCACCCGTTTCCATTTTTTGCTTCAGAGCTAATACAGTCGCTTCGGCTTCGGAGATGGTTGCGCTTTCATTCAGATCAAGAGCAGTGGCCAGAGTCATTGGGATCGTTTCAATGACAACTACCTTCGTCTAATGCTCGTAATCGATAACGAGATCATTTTCACGATTGCTGTAAACATCAATAATTTTCTGAACGACTTCCGGAGTTATTTCAAACTTCCGGCCCTGTCCATCCTGCAATATTCCGAGGGGTGCGATCTGGATAAATTCAGGAGCCTTTGAACCCAGTTGAGAAATTTTAAGAGCGTATAGTTCATCCATTATTGAAAATCTCCTGTCAGGTAATCGTCCAGTACTGCGGTCATTTCATCGAGGTCCTGATCCTGCAACACCAGGTAAGGTCTTGCGGGAATGTCGACCTTTTTCCCGCGTCCTGCCTTACCTCCAAAATTGTGGATAGCTGCGTAGATCATGTTGGTTCCCCATTGAACCGAATCAATGTCGGCCTTTGAGCTGATCGAATTCAAAAGGTTGCCCTGACCGATCAGGATTTTTTTTCCATCCAGTCTTTTCTGACCACGCTTGGTCAAAGAACCGTCTTTTTTCTTTCTGAATTTTCCTTTGCCTTTTTCACCAAACGCTTCACCACCAAGCAGGGTGACAATAGAGAGTGGTTTCCATTTTTTATCGCCGCCGCGCCATGAACCCGCTTCGGAATACCTGCCACCAACCTCAAAGTTTTTGGTGATCGAAGCCAGGCCGATTTCCCCGAACTCCTGCATGACTGGAGTCAGGTTTAAAAGTCTGGCGTGAAGCCGTTCCAGCTTTTCATTCAGGCTGTTGTCATCGACCACAACGTCAATAAATTCAGACTCACTTGCCATCTTTTGTCCCCGGCGTTAAAATATTTGCATGGGTTCGGGTTTGGCACCCCGGATGTAGGGCGCAAGCCTGAACTGTGCAGAGCAGGACCACGTTCCAAAAGCTCCGGCACAAGCCGTGACAGGCGTGGCTGTTCACAGGCGAAGCCATCATTCCCTCCCCCACACTAGTACCCCCGTTCGCATGTGATTCAGGTTCGACTTTTTGGACCTTGAAAAAAAATCAAACCCGATCCATTTTCCTTTTTCAACATTAGCAACCAGTGTCATGGTTCTGTTTTTATCGAGCTGAATCGACTTGACGTAACGGCGGCGCAAAGACACCTTTCCTGTCGCGTCTTCCCGAGCAAACGACACCCAAACCTCATAAGGATCTTCAATTGTTTCCTGGATGAACGGGAAGAAACGCTCCCGCCCATCAATTCTTTTTGGGTTTTCGATGATGTGATCGGCAATCCCCTGATTGACGTTCACAAAATCTCCGAACGGGTCTTGATACATTGCCTCTTCACCGCCAATTCCATCGCGCAATACCTGGCGCACTTCGGGCGCGCGATCAACTGCCGGTCCTGCTGACCGCCTGGGCGCGTCGACCGGAACCGTTGCGGGCCGTGCCCAATCACCTGGGCCGCCAGATGGCAGTGTTGTAAATTTCCCGGCTGCAGCGCCATCTGCCAGGCGTTTTGTTTCTACCTGTCCCCAGGCGGCGCGACCTGGATTGTAGTCCCAAAATTTGCCGATGCCGCTGGGAAAGGTGTGCTCTTTACCGGTTCGGGGATCTTTCCATTTGTAGGTGCCGTTTCTTGGCGCGTCGTCTAAAATTTGCAAGCCATCGCGTTCCGCTTCACGTTTTGACACCGAAACTTTTTTGCACTTGCAGCCCCAGTCATTGGGCGGGGTGTGGGTGTGCCACCAGGGGTGATCGAGCGGCAAAACGGTGTTGTGCCATTCAAGATGTTCCGGCCTGGGCTCAACTGAAAGTCCGGCGATGTATCGGGCATAGGGCCTTCGCGCTTTAGTGCGTTGCATCTGCGCTTCTGCACCTGCCGCGTGGGCGGTGCAGTAATCCAATTGAGGCGATTGATAACGAATTGACCAAGGCTGGTGCGAAGGGAACACCTGAGCTAAAGTATTGCGTCAAATATGTAGGAGAGCCTGCGTGGGATGAAATTAAAGATTGTTACGAGCTCCGCAAAAACTAGGTTTATATGTGCCCTTTTCACTCTCAAAAAAAATCTTGATATAACTGTAAAAATACCCTGTTTTTTGCCGATTTGGTTTTTCACTTAAAACGAGAAATTTTTTCCCCTGCCCTCTAAGTCCCTATATTTCCTGGACTTTCCCGCTTTTTTTATAAATCTAATAATAACTGCAAGCCTATAGTGTGCGTTGCTCTCTGAAAGGAAATTGTAATTAGATCCCGGTTATATGACTGACCGGTTTCCCAATGTCTTACCGGAGGGTGGTGCGAATGGACGGAGAGGGTTCATACCCGAAAAATACTGCCTGCCAGGTTGTACGTTGCCCACCGCTAGGTGGTGCCGAAGAGAGGACTTGAACCTCCACGGGGTTGCCCCCACATGGTCCTGAACCATGCGCGTCTACCAATTCCGCCACTTCGGCATATCAAGAGGACCCTAAAAATAGCACAGGCTGGAGCGACTGTGAAACTCTTTTTTTGAGAATATTTCGGACCTTTTTCTTCAGACTTCCGGATCCATTTCCGCAATTTTTTTAAGTGAAATATGGTCGTGCACGATAAAGTAAACCCCACCGATCGTCACCACCAGCATATTCAATCCCCACGCCACAAATCCAAAACTCACTGCAGCCAGTTCCGCTTCATTCATGATTTCATGGAGCGCTATCAATACCCCCGCGTTAAACGATCCCAGAAAAGCCGGAGTGGGCAAAACAGTAATCAAAATACAAATCATGAGAGTCAGCAGGATTGGGGAAATAATCGAGGTGTTGTTGAGGTCGTAGGCAAAATAAAGAGGGTAATAAGCGAGAACGATAAGTGTCCACACCAACACCGTAGACAATGAAATAATGATGAGAGCTCGGGGATTCCTCACCACTTCAAGTCCGTCACCGAAAGACCGAATCAGGCCTGAAAGTTTTTCCTGCCAATTTTCGGGAAACGGTTTCAGAAACAGGCCAACAAGGTCCATCGCCAGGTCGCGCTTCCAGGTCAAAAGGAAAATAAATCCGACAAGTGTAGATACCAGTACCAGACTCAACAGGCCGAATTGAAAAGCCAGGTCTTCTATTGTGATTCCCGACCAGGATGCACCACTCTCAAAAACTTCTCCCTGGAACATCAACACCCAGGTTAACATTAATAGCAGCATGAGCATGTCGAACAGGCGTTCAATCACAATGGTGGCAAAAGAACTGGCGAACGAGATATTTTGTGATTTTCCAAGAAGATAGGCCCGGACAAATTCTCCGGCCCGGGCTGGCAATACAGCGGCCATAAAACCAACCATCAACGGGGACAACAATTCACGAATCCTGACCGGTTTGATAGGGCTTACCAGGGCCTGCCAGCGATAAACCCGGGCCCAGTAAGTCGCCACCATCAAGAGCGTGGTCATCGCAAGGTATTGAAACTCAATCTGGGTAAACGAATTCAGAAGATCATCGACAGAAATATTTCGAATCGTATAAGCTACTGCCAGTGCTGCGATTACCAACCCGATAACAAGTTGTCCCGATCTCTTCACGTGGCCCATCCGGAAAGGATCGAGCGTGCTGTTTCAATATCGTGTTTGATCTGCTCAACCAATACCTCGGCCGAATCAAAATTTTTCTCGCCACGAATCCGGCCAATAAACGACAGTTTGATGTGTCGTCCATAAATCTGTTCTTCAAAATCAAAGATATGAACCTCTACACTTAAACGATCACGGTTAAAAGTCGGATTGAACCCTATGTTGGCGACACCATTAAATGATTTTTCCTTGAACTGCACCCGGACAGCATAAACTCCGGTGGCGGGAATCTGCACCCGACTGGTGTCCAGATTGGCTGTGGGGAACCCGATACTCCGACCGGTTTTGTGTCCGTGTACCACGGGGCTCAACAGGGAATAGGGCCGTCCAAGAAATATCGCTGCTTTTTCCACACTGCCCTCTTCAAGCAATTCCCTTACATAGGAACTGCTTACCCCCTGACCATCAATTTTTACCTGCTCAATAACATGAACCTGAAATTGAAACTCCTGTCCCAGTTTTTTAAGAAACGGGATAGTCCCTTGGCGGCCACGTCCAAAGGCGTAATCGAAACCCACTACAACTTCTTTCGCATTCAAACTGTCTACGAGAAATTTTTTCACAAACTCGCGTGGCTCAAGCTTCGCCAGGTTCCGATTGAATCTGGCACACCACACGAGGTCGATCCCGCTTTGCTCTATGAGTTCCATCTTTTTCCGAAATGTCGTGAGCAGGAGAGGTGCAGAACCAGGATTGAGAACTGTTATGGGATGTGGCTGGAAGGTGAATGCCAACCCTGTTCCTTTTTTCTGCTGGGCAATTTCAGCAACCCGACGAAAAATCATCTGGTGCCCAATATGCACCCCATCAAAGTTTCCCAGGGCGACAACGGGGTATTTAATATTCTTTGGCAGGCTGGATAAATCCCGAACAATCTTCATAACGAAATTCTAACGCATATGGGAATCACTTGGAATCATGAACTTGAAAGGGGGGAGGACAAGATCCCGGCAAGAGAATAAGGAGGACATAAAAAAGTACTCCTGCCGGGATCCCGATAGGCTAATCCAGGGGATAGTTCTAATTACGCAGTACTGGATAGCCGAATGAGTAAATCCATTTGTCCGCGTCAACAGCATCACTGGGAGCCAGCTCTCTTGCAGGCAAATGGCAGGCAAGGCAGTCTTCCTTGTAATCTTTGGAAACCGTTTTTTTGGGATTTTCTGCATTGAACAAAGACCATCCCCATCCATCACCCCATAACGGAGAAGAGCTGAAACGGTTCCGGGTATCTCTCACCAGAACGAACCAGCCCTTGATGGTTGTTGCGTGGCTCACCGCCGACCCAGTGGTCATTGGCATGGTGTCTGTGTTTAAAAGTTCCTTCACCAACACGGCGCCGTCAGGGTATTGGCCATACTTCTGGTAATGCCTGATCGTTTCTGGTTGTGTGTAAACCGTATGGTATTCCTTTGCCCCGGCCGGGTCCCCGCTGTTGGCATGTGACCAGGTACCCAGTGTCGGCCACAGGGTGTAATCTTCCGGGACGCGGATTTCTCCTGTATGAATATCCACATTGGGAGCAAAGGGTTTGTTCTCCAGGCTGTTTGCAAGCCCTGTGGAGCTTAGAAAAACCCAGGTTAAAACCAAAAAGCCCAGTACATAGTTTGAACATTTCATTTTGTTTTCCTTATATAGATAAAAAATTAGGGGAATGGGTTTTAAAAAACCTCCCTCAAGCTTCCTGGGTTTTCAAAACAACTCCCGACAGAATTCCGGAGGTCAGAATAGTTGTTCCCAGGGCTAGATGAAGAAAGTTATCCATTGCATTGATATGGATAAATCCCAGCAACATTCCCTCTGACCCCATACCTGTCACAAAAAATCCAACAGCTCCGACCAGAAGGTACGTCGCACCAAACCCCTTCAAAAAGGCCAAAGATGCTGTATTACCCAGAATGGCCACGGCTGCAAATCCAAGGGAGGTCGCAAGGTGAACCAGGTTATGCGCCGCGTTGGTGATAAATACCCCATTGGCTCCCACCACCGGGTTTGGAAAAAAACCGACCACGGCGGCTAACAAAAAAGCTGCAGAAAAAAAACAGGCCAGCTTTGTGGCAAACGTATTCATTGGACCGCTCCTTCAATATTCTCTTTAATGATTGAATGGATGTTTGATACCCGTGATCCCTTTTCAAACCCGGGGATCACAGGCACCACAACCCATTTTGATTTGTTATTTAAAAGTGGGTTTGCTTAAAGATCAGCCGCATTTTTGTCCTTGATATTGACCCAGTTGTTCTCGGCTTTTTGGATATTTCCGGAAATATCTTTGTTCCAGATTCCCTGAATCTTGTTGTCCAGGTTCAGATAAAGGGTGTTGTCTACGATTTTCCAGACGTCCGGGTCTCCGACGAATTTTTTTCCAACCGCAACACCATAGGCACAGTAACCACCAAAGGCAGGAAGGTATTTATGAGGGTGCGCCGCAA
This sequence comes from Candidatus Nitronauta litoralis, assembly GCA_015698285.1. Taxonomy (NCBI): domain Bacteria; kingdom Pseudomonadati; phylum Nitrospinota; class Nitrospinia; order Nitrospinales; family Nitrospinaceae; genus Candidatus Nitronauta; species Candidatus Nitronauta litoralis. The sequence goes on along the minus strand of CP048685.1, from coordinate 1,047,724 downwards.
ATTTTTGCTGATTTTCTTTGTTTATGAACAGATAGGTGATGCCGTGATGTTCCACAACATGGTTTCCATTCCCTTTCAATGGTTTTTCATTGGTCCGGTAAGACACCAGGTCATACCCCTGAACCCCCACAATGCTATTGGCGGCCATCGAAATTTGAAAATGACCCTTCATGCTTCCTTCTTTTTTCATCGTGGAGTTCTGGCCAGCACAGGCAATATTCGCGGTTAAGGCCATAACGAGGGCCAGAATGGAAAAGAAACGAAGACGGTTTGCAAAAATGGATTTCATGATTCACTCCTTATTTTTCTCTATGGTTAGTTGATTTTTCAGGTTATTTTTCCGAAAAAAGTATACAGGTCTGTATACTTAACATGGGGAATCCTTACAATTTATTTTTTATTTTTCACGACCTTTATTAAGCGGTGATAGAATAAGGATTTACAGGGGTTTGCTTTTTAGCCCGGGAATATATTCAGGAACGGATCTGTCTATTATTTGAACTGTGTTTAACGATGCCAGCTTTATCCAAACGCGAAAAACTAATCGGTACGGCCCAAAAGCTGTTTTCCAGAAATGGATTTCATGCGGTGGGTATTGACACCATTCTGGAAAAATCAGGAGTGGCTAAAAGGACCCTGTACAATCATTTCCGCTCCAAAGATGACTTGATCCTTGCTGTTTTGCGTTATTACGATGAACGGTTTCGGAATCAATTCATCAAATCAATTGAGAAAAGATCATCCACACCCCAGGGGAGGCTGCTTGCAATTTATGATGTGGCTGAAGAATGGTTTGGTCAGGGGGATTTTTTTGGCTGCATGTTTGTTGGGGCAACTGGAGAATTTCCGGAAGAAGGAACGGCGATTCGCAATATATGCAGAGAATTTAAAGCCGTACTTTTGGATTATATTGAAACGCTGGCCAATCAAGCCAAACTGGAACGCCCCCGCTCTCTAGCCGAGCAGTTATTACTGTTACTTGAAGGCGCTATCACCATGGCTCAAATCAACAATTCACCCATCAGTGCAAAACAGGCCAAAAACGCAGCAAGGGTGTTGATAAAAAATTCCAGGGCAACACCGTAACTATGGATTCGGGCGGGTTTTATCGGGATTTTGTATAAAGCGATACCATTTCGGATAGTTGCTCCTGCCATTGGGGTGGGTTATAATGACAGCACTATCCACTCAAAAAAGAGCTTTCATGTTTGATATTGGATTCTTCGAGCTGCTGATCATCATGGGCATCGCCGTTGTGGTGATCGGTCCAGAAAACCTGCCGCGTCTGGCACGTTCCGTGGGTAAAGGCTGGGGTGAGTTTCAGAATACCTTCGATGATTTGAAGCAGGAAGTAATGGACGAAACAGACAACGTGAAAAAAACAGCCGGCTTGGAAGAGCTCGAACAGGAGGTCTCCGCCGCGACCAAGGTGGATGTGGATGTTAACCTCGATCTCAACGAAGGCAACGACATCAAACCAGAATAGTTTTGGTTAGTTCCCACAGTTTTCGCCGCATTTTGCAATATCCGGTTTATCCCCCCTGCATATCCTGAATTTTTTCATTTTTTAAAACGGTTCTCTTTTCTTAAAAGTCGCTTTAGTGGCATTATCCTTATATAGTGATTTTGCCGGACATCATGAGAAACCGCGTACCGAACAACCTGTCAGTAAAACCCAAATGATAAGCACACCAAGCCTGCATCCTTTTTTTTCGCATTTCCCTCTCGCATTGTTTATCGGGGGAATCGTGTTGCTTTTTCTCAGCAAGAAAAATTCAAAACCAGTTCTGGCCGGTGCGGCATCTCTCAATTTCACTTTTGGTCTTCTGGCAACCGCACTTGCCGTACTCACAGGTATGTTGGCTTCAGATTTGGGTCTCAGGCAGGTAACGGAGGTGGAAGGTCATCAGGGATATGCTTTCGCGATGATGCTGACCTACGTCGCCAGCACTGTCTATTCCTATACAAGTAAATATTCCGTTGCTGCAAAATGGATCTACGCAATCAATCTTCTGTTTCTGGGGGCCACCTATTATTCAGGATACTTGTTGGTATTTCATTCTGCCGGGTGAAGCGTGGCCACTCCAAACCGATGCACCAGCTCCCCGCCAAAGTATCCAGTGGACAGTACACCGGCAAGACCCACCAGAATCAATCCGAGGTAAAGCACGCGGCACCAGGGTTGGCTTCGAAACCACCGTGTCACTCCAATGGCGATTCCAAATATAATCATGGTGGACGAGGCGAGCATCAGGTGATATCCCACGAACTGCCTGGCTTCGTCCTTTAACTCAAGGCCCCAAAGGGCAAGCAACCCGATTCCTGCCGTAAGCAAAGCCCAGCAGGTGCCAAATCGGATGTTAAAACGGCCTGCCTCTTTGGCCGACTCTTCCTTTTGCAGGCTACCGTAAAACTCAAACACCACACCGCTGACCAGTAAACCGACTGGAAAATGAACTAGTAAAGGATGGAGTTGAGCAAAGAACATAAATGATATTAGTTTTTCTTTTGACGGGCGAGTTCAGATAACACAACACCCAGGGCCACAGATACATTTAAGGACTGGACCGCACCCGATCCCGGGATGTGCACTGCGGCATTGCAACGACGTTTGACTTTGTCGGACAAACCTGTGCGCTCATTTCCAACGACCACCACACATGGACGCTTAACTTCTATAGTATATAAACTCTCACTTCCGGCCGGATCGGTCCCGACAACATATACATTTTTTTTCTGCAGGTCGCGCAAAATGGACGCAAGATCCGAGCATTCATAAAGCGGAATCGAGTCCAGCCCACCCTCCGCCATTCGCACGGCAGAAGGAGCCAGGGCTGCCTGTCCTTCCTCCTTGCTGACCAGGCACGCGGTCACTCCAAAAAAAGCGCAGGATCGTAAAAGAGCTCCCAGGTTATGCGTGTTTTCAATTCTGTCAAATGCAACCACCAGATCGTCTGAATTCAACCCCCTGTCCAACAGTTTGTAGGCCGATTGCAATTCGGGGGGCCGCATAACGAGCACCACCCCTTCATGGTGGACGCTTTTTGAAATCTTCTCCATTTCTTTCAACATCACCTGGCGATAAGGAAGCTTGTGGTCGGCGCACCATTTTTTGATGTTCATGACATCTCGAGATCGCTCCCTAACGAAAAACATGCGTAGTAAATCATGTGGCCGTGAGGTAAAAGCCCGGCGGCAGGCATTCAAACCGTATATGGTGAATTCGGTTTTCTTTCGGGAAGGACGCTTGTTATACGATGTGACGGGTTTCTGCGGTTCGTTGGAGGGCACAAAATCTCTTGTAAAGGGTTTATCGAATGACGCTGGATAACTTCAGGCTCATCTGGTCAAGGCGGTTGACCAGATGGTCGATGATCTTGTCTTTTATTTTCGTCGAAACTGAGGCAGATACATTGTCCAGTAAGGATTGATTGACTTTCAACACAACAACCAGTCCATCTGCCGTAACAGAGCTGGAGCGCACCCGTTCCCCGCGGAGGGTCAATTCGCCAAACAAAGAACCTGGAACCAGTTGCGCCAAAAATACTTCGGGTGGTTTATCCCGAGTAACACTGAGAGATCCCTTCAGGACAACGAAAAATGCCTTATCCACTTCTCCCTGACGCGCAATTGTTTCCTTTTCTTCAAATTCCTTAACATGACCGCTCATGCAAATTAATTCTTCCCGTTCTTCAACATTCATGGCATTGAAAAAAGAAAGATCGCTCATGCATGCTAAAATTTCTTTGTGAGTCATAGGATTTTCACCTGAAAACAAATTAAGTTAAAAAAATTTACTTATCTACCCAGCTATTTGCCATCGAAATTGTAATCTCAAGTTCAACCATGACCGCCCATCATAAACGCTTCCGATTCCTCAAAAACCGGTGTCGGAAGATGAGCCACCGAATTAAAAAATTCTTCTGCCAACGCAATCACTTCATCCGCTGTTGGCAATTGAAAAACACCTCGCCGGAATTGAGCAGCACCGGGATAGCCATGGGCCAGCCACATGGCCTGTTTCCTCAGGAACATTGCCTTGAGCCGGTTATCAAATGTCGTCGCCAGTAAATCACGATACCTGTGGAGCAGCGGTGCCGCCAATGAAAATCCGTTAATGGTTTCACCGAGGCATTGTCGAAAAATCCAGGGGTTTCGCAATGCCCCACGCCCAATCATCACGGCGTCAACTCCTGTTTCTTCCAACAGGGTTTGCGCCTTTTCAGCACTTCGGATGTCCCCGTTGCCAATGATGGGAATTGAGGCTCCCTGCTTCACGTCTGCGATCAGTTCCCAGTCCGCTTTTCCCGCATAAGCCTGCTCACGGGTACGACCGTGAATGGCCACCCATTCGCATCCAGCATTTTCTGCTGCCTTGACACAATCCCTTATGTTCAATTCTTTTTGATTCCAGCCGGTACGCATCTTGACCGTGAGCGGCAAGCAGATATTTTTCCTGATTTGCGATAGGAACTTTTCCAAATGTAACGGGTCGCGCATCAAGGCGGCTCCGCAACCCTTTTTCACCACTTTTTTGACGGGACAACCCAGATTGATATCGATGAAGTCTGCCCCCGCCTGCGCCACCTGATCCGTAACCGCGATGTAATCGAGCGCCTCTTCACCAAACAACTGGATTCCAATTATTGTTTCGGGGTTTTCGTGCACCCGGATCATTTGAACTGTTTTAACCGACCCGTACCTTAAACCCTTGGTCGAAACCAGTTCCGAAATGATAACCCCGGCTCCCTGCTCATCCATTAACTGCCGGTAAGGCGCATGGGTGATCCCGGCCATGGGCGCAAGCCAGAAACGGTTGCGGGCACGCGCGAATAACCCCGTTCCCGCTATTGTTTCATTAGTTTCAGGATAACCGATCGTAGACGTATTCATTAAAGTCCATCAAATGCCCCGGCAGGGGAGCCTTGAATTGGTAGTTTCTGCCCAGACAATTGAACCGCATCCGATATGCATGCAATCCAAGACCCTCGGCTTCTGATTTCAGATGTGAACCATAAACGCCGTCGTTGGTAATAGGCAAACCACAAGCTGCCAGATGGACCCGAATCTGGTTTGTTCTTCCTGTGAGAGGAATTACCCGCAACAGGGATTTTCCATCGCGGCTTGCAATCCATTCAACGCGTGTTTGTGCCGGTTTTTTGTTCATCGCATCCGGTTCGCAGCTTCTGGCGGAACCGTACACCTTGCCGATGGGCAGGTCCACAATAAAATTATTCTGAGCTGGCACACCTTCAACCAATGCCCAGTATTCCTTCTCAATTTTTTTATTTTGAAGGGCTTTCATTAAATACCGGGCCGCTTTTCTCGTCTTTGCGAAAACGGTTACCCCTGTGGTCATCGCATCAAGACGCTGAACCGGTCTCGGGGTTTCGCCCGGGTATTTCTTTTTTAAAATTTCGGTCATGCTGTTTTGAAAATACCGGCCACTCGGATGAACAGGTAGCGGGGCTCCCTTGTTAAAAACACGCAGGTGGGGATTTTCAAAAATAACGTTCAGGTTACAATTCGCGGCCGGTTCCTGCCGGGGGGCCATGCGGGTCACAATAAAATCGTGCAAGTAAACTTTCAGGCCGGGTTTGGCCGCAACACCGTTAACTGTGATTTTCCCTGCGTTTAGCATTTTCTGCCAACATTCCTCACTTTGATAGGGAAAGCGGTCGGCAAAATATTTCTCAATCTGGAAACCGCTATAGCGACCCGGCAAATGAGAGCGATAGATTTGTTCTGTTGGCGGAGGACGGAAAAGTTTGGTCATTGGAACTCAATCCGGTTGGTGGTCTAACCCGGTATGTTGCATTTTGGGACCCTGGTTAAATATGGAGTCCTTAATTCATTCGTGGATCGACCGGAGCGTTCAACAGATATTCATACTCCTTACCCATCGAACGCACCACCTCATGCCACAGGTGATCAGATACGGTAGAAAACACATGGTGCTGACTGGCATCGTGAACCAGCCAGCTGCGCTGGTCCATCTCCCCGGCTAATTGCCCACCAGCCCAGCCTGAATATCCCAGGAAAAATCTCAGGTCGTGCTCCGGATTTTCTATTTCAGAAAATATCTCCTCAAGATGCTCCCAGCTCATACCAAGATGCACGCCATCGCATACTTGTTCCAATCCCGGAAGATCACCCTGGTGTTTTACCAGATAGAAAACCTGAGATTGCTGAACCGGACCTCCAATATAAATCTCTGCATCATAGTTTTTCAGTAAGTCACTTTCCGGAAACAGCTCGCTGGCACCAAGCTCGGCCGTACGATTGACCACCAACCCGAAGGAACCTTCTTCATTGTGGTTGCAAAGCAAAACAACCGTCCTTGAAAAGTTGGGATCGGGCAATACCGGATTGGCAATCAGGAATGATCCTTTTCCGTACTCGGGGGTTTCCATAGTGATTTTCCGTAGACAAAGGAAGCGGGCAGAATTAAAACAATACGGAACCTGAAAAAGATCCCAATTAGAGGTTAAGGGACTCCAGCTTGGAAAAAAGAGAACCAACCCTTGCCTGTTCACGGCCTTCCCGGGTACCAAAATTGTTATCCATAGAGATGGCAACCAGATTGGGCAGGCGTTTTGAATTCGATAAAGCCAGCATACCGGGATCCCCGATTTCATTTTGCGCCAGGTCCAGGTCTTCCAGTTTCTCAAGCTCATTCTCCTCAGCAAGGATAATGGCTCCATCGTCCCGGATCCAGTTCCTGTAAAAATTCAGCGTCTTGAGTTTGCTAAGATGAGGTGAGCGGATCAGAGCACGGACACCTTCCGGCCCGAGATCATTGCCGCCCATCTCGAGCCACTTGACCTTAGCCATTGCTTCGCATCTGGCCAGAAGATCGGCTCCTGCATCCCCGATTTTATTACCTCCCATATTGACACGACGCAGGTCTGCTTCCTGGATACGCTTGTCTTCCAGAATTACGCTGAGTCCGTTGGCGCCGACGCAACATCCTCGCAGGTTCAATTCTTTGCCGTTGTCGATGAGATGATCGTCGACAATCTTTTTCATCGCATCGATGAGTTTCTGGCCGGTGTAATTGCACGGTTCGGCCGTATCGTAAATACGGTATCCACTGAGTGATGGCATAAATGGCTTCTTTTGTTATAATGCGGACATTCACCGCCAACCCGCATGAAAACGGGCTGAAAGGCGTAAAACCTCTAAAAATAGAGTGTTTGGACGCTAAAAGGCTATTATATTGTTGACAGAAAATCAATCTTAAACTAAATTTCGCAGTTTTACTGGGAGAAATCATGGAACTCGATTTCGAGAAAATGGGCGGGCTGGTTCCCGCTATAATTCAGGACCACGAAACGGGAAAGGTTCTGATGCTGGCCTACATGAACAAAATCGCTTGGGAGAAAACCCTGGAAACCGGAAAGGCTTGGTTTTACAGTCGTTCCCGGGACAAACAATGGATGAAAGGCGAATCCAGTGGACATGTCCAGGTGGTCAAGGAAGTGTTTGTCGATTGTGATGATGACACGGTCCTCCTTAAAGTAGAGCAAATTGGTGGCGCCGCCTGCCACAAAGGCTACGAAAGCTGTTTCTTCCGGAAGTTGAATGGCGAAACCACAATAGTGGGCGAACGCAAGTTTGACCCCGACAAGGTTTATAACAAATAACCCATAACCAAGGCACCTTTACATGAGCGGAAACGTACTCAAACTGGGAATTCCAAAAGGCAGTCTGCAAGATGCCACTGCCGCCCTTTTCGGCAAGGCCGGATACGATGTTAAAGTCAGCAGCCGGTCCTACTTCCCCACTATCGATGACGATGAAATCGAGTGCATGCTCATCCGTGCACAGGAAATGGCACGTTATGTTGCCGACGGTTTACTGGATGCCGGACTCACCGGGAAAGACTGGATAATGGAGAACCGCGTGGACGTGGTTGAAATCGCGGACCTCGTCTATTCCAAAGCATCATCGCGCCCGGTACGCTGGGTGTTGGCAGTTCCAAACGATTCCCCTGTTAAATCGGTGAAAGACCTTGAAGGTAAGCGCATTGCAACAGAAGCGGTGAATATGACGGTCGACTACCTGAAAAAACACGGCGTCACCGCCTCAGTAGAATTTTCCTGGGGTGCAACGGAAGTGAAACCTCCGAAACTCGCCGATGCCATCGTGGAAGTGACAGAAACTGGAAGCTCACTGCGCGCCAACAACCTGCGCATCGTCGAAACATTGATGGAATCCAACACCAAGTTCATCATGAACAAGGAAGCGTATAACGATCCCTGGAAACGCGACAAGGTGGAACGATTGGTCATGATGCTGAAAGGGGCGATGGATGCGAACAAAAAAGTGGGCCTCATGATGAACGCCCCCAAATCCGCCTGTGAAGCGATCCAGAATATCCTGCCACCGGGAACCAAGCCCACCGTCGCAGAACTTTCGGATAAGGGTTGGGTCGACCTCACTGTGATTCTTGAAGAAAAAATGGTGCGCGATATCGTACCGAATCTCAAGAAAGCCGGCGCGGAAGACATTGCAGAGTTTCCTCTCAATAAAATCATCCACTGATGATGTGCTTAATCCCTTTGGAATTCTTTTCAATAACTAAAGGGCATCGGTCATGAGTGAGGAAGAAAAAAACAACGAGACTCCGCCGGAAGAACCCAGCGAAAAAACGGCCGAACCGGGACAGGAACTGGATGATGCCATTCACGCACTGGCCCCCGAAGAACCTGATCCTGACCTTGACCCTGACCTCACAGAAGAAGATTTCAATCCTGAGGACTCGGAACCAACAGATAAGAAGAAGGAGACGCCTCCCGGTCGCAGACCCGGTCGAGGGTTTTTTGATGTCCTGGTCGTGCTGGTACTGGCAGGGCTTGGCGTTGGCGAATACCTCTTCGTTGAAAGACAGAAAGCCCAGCAACGTTTTCTGAATGATCGATTTACAAAAATAGAACAAAGCATTCAGTCCTTGGAAAACAGAAAACCCTCCTCCCCCTCAGCACCCTCTGCGGAAATCCAGAGCGCCATCGACAATCTCTCTTCTCAAATTCAGGAATTAAAGGGGCAGGTCAACACAACTCGCGATCAACAACAGGAAACGGTCAACTGGGTAAAAGGGGAACTGGAAAAGGTAAAGAGCGCACCTCCAGCCAAACAGGAAGAACCAGAACCAGAAGAACCGGAAGAAGAGCCACAGGAAGTTGAAGAGGCTGAGCCCGAAACCCATGAACCAGAAGCTCATGGATCAGACGACTTCAATCCCGAAGAAAGCTTCATTGATTTTGTAGAGAACCTCGGGGCTATCGTGATCGACGGCATCAAAGATGGTGTTGTCTTCGTCTGGAATAAACTGAACGACTTGATCGACCCACCTGCTGACTCCCCCGCTGCAACACCTGCTTCAAAATAATATATTTTTGCCCAATAAACGCCAGCTGCCCAATTCAGACAAGTTATTTATATTTAATTATCCGTTCAACTATCTAGAAGGAAAGCGCTGACTTCTTTAGCTAAAATAATATCCTGATCATCTTCATTGCAAATCTCTGTTTCATCATAAGGATCAAACGAAACATAAAAATAATTTTCTTCAGTTTGGAAAAACTTTACCCTCTCCACATTATAAAAATAATGACTATCGTTAAAATAGAAACAGTATTCCTTACAACCTGAAAACCGAACAAGAATCTTATTAAACTCTGAAGACGGTCTCATTTCCATATGAACATCCACATTAACAACCCAGTCTTTCTGATAAACCTCAAACTTCTCAATTTCTGCATCAAGTAAACTATTATCCCCGCTAAGGTAAGATACTAGTTTTTCACCGCTATGAATCAATTTCATAGAATTCTCCATTCAGAAAGCTCCAGACAAATAATTAGTTTCATCCACTTTGCTGATAACCATGGCGACATCAAGGATGGCGTCGTCTTTGCCTAGGACAAACTCAACGCCATGTTCGACCCACCTGCAGATTCGCCCACTGCAACACCTGACTTCAAATAGTTAAGCTATTCCCCTCATACGAGGAATGGCTCGACATCATCTCAATTAATCTTTATTCTATCTGGGATGGGGGTTTGAAAAAATTAATTTTTGTATGATGGATAAAAAATGCTTCAAACTGGTACTGTCTATAATATTTGAATCGTAGTTTTATTAGTTTTTATTTTTCTTGTTACTTGGTTCAAGCTCAGGTTTTTTAAAAAAATAAACTCGAAATTTCCGGATTTAGTTATAAATATCCAGACTCCTGGTGGCGGATTGTACTTTATTGTCAAAAAATATTTAGATTCATACAACCCAGAAGTCATTAAGATGAGTGACCAGGTGCGTAAAGTCGAAATAGTTTTATTTTGTTATGTGGCTTTTTCCCTTATTTGAGGTTTCTCATTTGAATTTAAATTATAATTACTGCCTTTAAGTCACTCCTTATAAGGGCTAGCTCCCTTTTATTCGTTAGCAAACTCATCTGTTGAAACTACTTTGGCATAGGCAAAGCCAAGCGACGCCATATAAGTGGCGTGGACCTGCTCGGCGGGAACTTCCATACCATTAAACTCCTGAGCGCGCGTCGCACAGGCATCGTGAATCAATGTGCACTTGTAACCAAAGTCGCTCGCCGCACGTGCAGTCGCATCGATACACATATGACTCATGGCACCGCAAATCACCAAGTCCTCTATCTTGTTATCGTCCAGAACTTCCTTCAAATTCGTTTCCAGAAAACTGTTGACCTGATGTTTCAGGACGACCGGCTCACCTTCTATCGGCTGAACTTTCTCATGAATTTTTGCGCCTTCTGATCCTTCGGCAAAGAAGGGCGCACCATCGGCAGGGAATTCATGCCTGATGTGGATCACCGGTTCTCCCGCTTCACGAAACTTTGCAATGAGCTTCGCCGTATTTTCTGCGGCATCTTCGATACCATCAAGAGTCCATTTACCATTAGGAAAATAATCGTTTTGCAAATCAACTATCACCAGGGCTCGTTTAGTCACTATATTTATTCCTGCTTTATGAGGTTTGTTTTTTGAAAAACTCCGTCCCCTCTATTCTGGCACAAGCCAGCCAAATTTTTAAAATGAATTTGTTTGAAATCTGGTCTATTGAAAGAACACAATTCACCCGTTATTCTGGATTCATGCCGATTGTGCTAAATTATTTTCTCTAAAAGGAAATGACGCAATGGACCCGGTTCTTCCAGAAAATACACTGCAATCTTTCGAACGGATCACCAGTAACATTGAAAAGGTGATGCGTGGCCAATCGGACTCCATTCAAAAGCTATTGGTGGCCCTCATTAGCGGAGGGCATGTGCTGCTCGAAGATTTCCCAGGAACTGGAAAAACCACTCTCGCAAAAGCCCTCGCGCAATCCATCGACGCTTCTTTCAAGCGCATCCAGTTCACTCCTGACCTGTTGCCATCCGACATCGTCGGAGTTTCGGTATTCAGTCAATCGGACCAGGAGTTTCACTTCCACGAGGGCCCGGTGTTTGGCGACATCGTTCTTGCAGACGAAATCAATCGCGCTTCACCGCGAACACAATCGGCCTTGCTGGAAGCGATGGGCGAAGGCCATGTGACGGTAGATGGTAAAAAACGTTTTCTTGGAGAACTGTTTTTTGTGATCGCGACGCAAAACCCGGTGGAGTTTCACGGCACCTACCCTCTGCCCGAAGCCCAAATGGACCGCTTCGCGATTCAGTTCAACCTCGGATACGTTTCGCCCGAAGATGAAACAGGAATGTTGAGCGATCAGTTGCTTGGACATCCCTTGGAAAATCTTACCCCCTGCATCACGCGCAACGAAATTCTTCAAATCAAGCAGCAGGTCAAATTGATCCGGATCAGCGATGAACTGAAACGCTACGCAGTAGATCTGGTCACGGCCACCCGAACGGCAGAGGGGGTGCAGATGGGAGCCAGTCCCCGTGCTTCCCTGGCGTTGATGAAAACGGCTCAGGCCCGCGCCTTGATCGAGGGTTCTCCATTCGTCAGGCCGGAGGATATACACACCATGGCCATACCGGTGATCGCACATCGCCTGGTTTTGAATTCTCAGGCGCGCTTTTCCGGTCGGGAAAACCGGGAGATCGTCCAGAACATTCTGGAAACCATCCCAGTTCCTGTGTAATCCCTTTTCCGTGTCACACAAACTCACCTACCGTATATGCAATCAGGTGGGGGTTTTTGTCCTCTGGATGCAAAAATATTTCACACCCGTGGGCCTTGTCGCCTTGGGTGGATGGGCCATGGCAGGTAACCTGGGACTCGCTCCGGGATCGACTCAAATGTACCAGGTGTTTTCGCTTCTTTCCGTCCTGTTCTTCGTAGCCTGGTTAAGCCGGTTCACCTTTCGCAAAAATTTTAATGTAAAACGGAAGCTGCCCCGCTGGGTTACCGCCGGCGAAACCATTCAATACCCCGTACGAATTCAAAACCTCTCCAAAGCCCCTGTTTCCGGGCTTTCCCTGCTGGAAGACCAGTCGCATTTGCTACCAGAACAAAAAGATTACTTAAAAGACAATATACAAATCAAACATGGTTCAAAGAAAACAAAAAACATCAGTGGATTGGAAAAATGGTTTCAAAAACTACGTAAGAACCGACGCGTACTAGTCGGGGAAGGCTTTGCCCCGGAATTACAAGGAGGAGAGGAAGCCGAGGTTCGCATGGAACTCAATGCGATCAAACGAGGCTACCATCGTTTTAAAAAACTTTATCTTGCCCAACGCGACCCTTTTGGGCTTTTAAGATTTTTGCAACCTTTCGAACAAAAGCAATCCCTGCTGATCCTTCCAAAGTTGTATCGCATTCCCCCGATACAGCTTCCAGGAAAACGGCATCATCAACCACGTGGAGTTACTTTGGCATCCCACGTGGGTGAAAGCGAGGAGTTTGTCGGCTTGCGCGATTACCGTCCTGGAGATCCACTGCGCGATATCCACTGGCGATCCTGGGCCAAGTCCGGTGAACCGGTGGTCAAACAGTATCAGGACGAATTTTTCTCGAGGCAGGCCCTCATTCTGGACACCTTCACTGAAGACGAAGAATCACCTGTCTTCGAAGACGCTGTTTCGATTGCAGCATCCTTTGTAAACAATATCGACTTGCAGGATTCACTGCTCGATTTAATGTTCATCGGCACCGAGGCCTACTGTTTTACATCCGGCCGAAACCTGGGCAGTGCCGAACGCATGCTGGAAATACTTGCGTCGGTTGAAAGTTGCTCTTCACAAAAATTTTCTTCACTGACCCGGCAGGTTCAGGAAAGAACCGGAATGATGAGTGGTTGTATTCTTGTTTTATTGTCGTGGGATGATCAGCGGCAGGAGCTGGTCCGCTTTATAAGATCGAAATACATTCCCGTCACCGTAGTGGTTGTTCAGGAAAACGCTCCCGAGACCCCACTCGAGCCCGGCCCCATGCAGGATCTGACCGAAAGGTTTCACGTTGCCACCGTAGGCGCGATTCAGGAAGGGCTGAATCGATTATGACACCACCTCCCTTATTAATCGGTGGCGCTTTATTGTTCTGGGGCTTGTACGCGGAAATGATCATTCCCGCTGCCCTCTGCGCAATTATCGTTGAATCACCAAGATGGACCGGTTGGAGACTCCAGATTTCCGAACCGGAAGTTCGACGGGTTTGGTTACTGACCTGCCTGATCCTGTTGTCGGTAATGGTGTTTTCTTTTGTCGAGCTGGGCGGGTTGTTAATGTTTTCGAGAGCATCGCTTTACAGTCCATTGATTTTTTTTCCGCTGGCCCTGGTCCAGGCGTTTCATGCCAAATCCGCTCTGGAATTCAAAACCCTGTTCCTGAAATCAAAAGAACATCTAAGTCTCACGGGTAGCAGGCCTCTCGCCGTTAACTGGTTGTATCTGTATCTGATCCTGATTCTGATTTCTACCGGATTGCAGGCCCGAGGTCCGGCAACTCTTGGAGGAGGTTTGACTTCGCTTGCCAGTGGTTCGCGTTTTTATTTGGGAGCCGCCATCCTGCTTTCAGTCGCGCTCTGGAAATTTCGACCCAGGGGAACCTCACCCGTCCTCTGGGTTGTTCTCTTTCTGATATCCGGAGCCATGGGGGTGATGGGCAATCTTGGCATCCACGCCGCGCAGGAAATTATCGACCGCGAAGTGATCCAGTTTATGATGAAGAAAATGCAGCAAAACCTGGATCCCTATAAAACGTCCACTGCTATTGGCCGACTGGGGGAACTGAAACTTTACGGACGCATCGTGTTTCGTGTAAAGCAATTTAAAGGAGAGGACGATCAGTTTTTGCTGGCCCAAAACGGTTATACCGTATACAGATCCCCCAACTGGTTTTCACCTCGGGGAGGTTTCCGCCCCATTTACCCGGAAGCCAACGGATGGGATTGGCGCTTCGGACCTAACACCGATTTCCGTCAGGTTTTGGAGGTCACAAGGCCGCTGGAAAACGGATCCGGGTTTCTTCCCCTGCCCATAAACACATCATTTCTGGGAAACCTGCCGGCCGGATCGCTATTAAGAAATCAACAGGGAGGATTGTTGGTGCAAAGTGGTCCGGAATGGACAAAATATACAATCAAGGCCGGGGACGAAAACAATCTTATAGGATCGCCAACGGACGCGGACCTTTCGATTCCCCCCTATTTAATGGGTATTCTGAAACCTGCTCTCGACCAGTTGCAGTTGAATAGGGTTCCGGTTTCCACTGTTCCCGAACATTTGAGAAAATTTTTTAAAGCAGGTTTTACTTATCAATTAAAAGGAACCGGAGCACCGGAACAAGTCGATCCTCTCGACAACTTTTTAAATCGGACGCGTGCCGGGCATTGTGAATATTTTGCAACTGCCACCACTTTGCTGCTACGCGCCGCAGGAATTCCTGCGCGCTATATGGTGGGCTACTCGGTTCACGAACGCGATCCGGTTAACAACCAGTTTATCGTGCGGCAACGCAATGCGCACAGTTGGGCACTGGCCTGGATTGAAGGTGAGTGGGTAGAGGTGGATACCACTCCACCTTCATGGATTGCGTTTGAAAATGAACAGGCCTCATCACTGGAATGGGTCGGGGATCTATTCGGACGACTAAAAATGGCTCTTGTCGACTGGCGATGGTTTCAGGAAAAAGAAAATAACGGTCATGAGCCCTGGCTGTTGATGTTCACTGCTTTCATATTTTATCTGGGTTGGAAAATAGCAAGGCGCGTTCGGTTTAACCGGAAGCTCAAGACATCATCTCAAAACAACACAAGCTCTCAACAAATCAAGCGCACACCATTTTCAAGGATAGAAAATTATCTGGAAAACAAGGTAGGCCCTCGTCATCCCGATGAAACCTATCGAATCTGGCTGGAGCGAGTATCCGAAGAAGCAGGAAATGAAAGGTTACAAGAAGAGCTTGAGAGGATGCTCAATGAACATTACCGCATGCGTTTTGATCCGGCTTTTGATAAAACTGACAACGAAAAACGGCTTCAGGAAGAAGTCGACGATTGGCTTGGCAGGCAGGAAGATTTTAGTGGTAGTCAATCCAGATCATCAAGTTCAATTTCGTAAACCAGCAGCCCGATCACCCGGACATCATCGGCATCGTCAGTCAGACCGACCGGTGCCGCCACACCCAATTCCCACTCTTTTGATATTTTCCAAATGACACCCGGCGTCAGAAACAATACATTATTGTTGCCAGATTGGTTCCACTCATTATTTTTCCAGTTGATTTCCAGGGTTCCGCGAAAATCCCCGACCGGCAAAAATCCTCCTGCATTCCAGAAAAACGTATGGGCAGCATTGGGCAATGGCGCAAGGTTATTGGGCGTTCGGACGCGGCTGACCCATTCCACACCCATCTGTGAAAACAACTGCGCACCGTTAAATTCTGGAAAATCACGTGCCAGAGTGAAATAGGTTTCAACTCCAAAAAATCCATCGCTCATTCCCCTGTCTACATCTCCCACAGGAACACCCAGATTCAAACCCAACGCAGCATGACTGTATCCATCCTGCAATCCCATAAAGCTGTATTGCGTACCAATAGAAAAATCTCCTGCTTCTGTTTGATCCGGTGAGCGAAATAACTCACGGTGAATTAAACCATCCCATTCCAACTGTAATTGCCAGGCATCTGTAAAACCATACTCCAGTTCAAATTCTGTTTGATAACGATTCTCCCCATTTTGGCTTTTAAACACAGGCAATAAACTGAACTGGATTTCGTTTTTTTCCTGAGGATATAAAAGATCGGACTGAAATACTTCCTGAATAGGCTGAGGAACTTTACGTGAATTTTCTGTATCCGCTAAAGAGATCCTGGAAAGAACAAGAACTAAAATGAAACTTAAAACCAGGAAAAAGACCGAGCGCCTCATGAGGCAGGGACAATAAAATTTAATCAGTTCAAAAGTAGCCGAGAATCAATTGTCGTCCCGGGTGCCGATAGTGGACACGCCTTCTATCTTGCGCATCAGGACTGCCAGGATGGACTTTTCGTAGAGCAGGAGAGCGATGTCTTGTAAACCATCGTTGTTGAAATCGGCTCCTACCATGGCACGCGGACCCACCCCCACTGCAAAATTATAGTGAGGGAATACAAAGGTACCGTTTCCCTTTCCTTCCAGAACGGAAATACTGCCATCGCGTCTGTTGGTGACAACCAGGTCAGGTGTCTGATCGTTATTGTAATCACCCACCACAATGGACGCTGGCCCTTTTTCCGCAGCAAAATCCTTTTGCACATTGAACTGCCCGGTACCGTCACCAAGAAACAGGGTGAGACTGTCCTCCAGGGGATTCGTCACCACCAAATCGAGGTGGCCGTCCAGGTTGAGGTCACCTTTAGCGATGGAAGTCGACTGTTTGCCACCACTGACTTTGATTGGCGACTTGAAGGTTCCATCCCCATTTGAAATATAGACCCGGATGTAATCCGCACGGACGCCATTAAACGCAACGACAAAATCGTCGAATTTATCGTGATTGAAATCGCCGACCACTAGAGAGGCCGGGTTACTTGCAGCCTGATAAGATTCAGCCAGCTTAAAAGATCCGTCTCCATTGCCCAGTAATATGACCAGCTTGTCGAAGCGGAAGGTGACCACCAGGTCGGCAATGCGGTCATTATTGAAATCTCCTGTACCAATTGCGATGGGCAGGCGCAGGTTGCCCAAAGACACGGTTCCCAGCTTTTTGAACATACCGTCTTTTTGCCCTAGGATCAGGCTGATGTTGTTGTCCCCGTAATTGATCACCGCAATGTCCGGAATGCCATCGTTGCTGAAATCTGCAGCCGCCACACCAACCGGCTCCCTGCCCGCAGTCATTTCCAGAGAATCCTTGAAAGATCCATTACCATTGCTTTCAAAATACAGAAGGTTGTTGTTGTCTGTGTTGGGAACCAGAAGATCGGCAAAACCATCGTTGTTCATATCGTGCGCCAGTAATGCTGCTGGTTTTTTACCCACGGGATAAGACGAGGGAAGAGCGAACGGCTCAAAACTTTTCATCTCGGCCTGTTCACCACATCCCGTCAATACGGGAACGAGGAAAGCCGTCAACAGGAGAATTGAAGAGATTCTAATTTGAAATCTTCGGACGTTCATTGCTGGCAGATCCAATCCTTATTCAATGGAAATTGATCCATCGAATTGGTTGTGAATTTAAAATCCTGCTTAAAGGCATAAAAGTCAAAACAAACACCTTACCTGTTCCAGCTGAAAGACGCAACGCCACCCTTGACACCCCTGCCGGCACTGATATAATTCATTAATAATCAATAAGTTATGATAGGGTAGGCATGTTTCGTCCAAAATATATTCCAGTCTGGTTCCTGCTGTTGGTGCTGGTTCTCACAGGCTGTCAGAGTTTTGAGTATAAAAGGCCGCAGCACACAGGCCCTGGCGTTTACCATACCGTCAAACAGGGGCACACCTTATCGGCCATTGCCGAAACTTATGCCAGCGACCAGAGGCTACTACAGGTTGTCAATGGCATCGGCGATCCCCACAAGATTTTTCCAGGACAGCGTATCTGGATTCCCCATGCTGTCCGGGTACTGGAAGTTCCCGTTTTGCGCCCAGAGAATCCGCGTGTGGCACGCCGTGTTCCCAGACGCACACCAGGCCGAACAAAAAAGTCTACTACCAAAAGACGTGCACAAAAACCTGCAGTCGTCCGGCCGGGTTACCTGATGTGGCCCGTCAAAGGAGTGCTGACTTCAAACTATGGCAAGCGACGTGGACGAAAGCATGAAGGTATCGATATCGGTGCAAAAGCCGGCACACCGATTCGCGCATCTGCAGGTGGGGTAATCAAGTTCAGCGGTTGGGGACCCACAGGATACGGCAAGATGATCATCATCAAACATCCGAATGAACTGACCACGGTCTACGCTCATAATGACCGGAACCTGGTACCCAAAGGGAGAAAGGTGGGCAAAGGCCAAATCATAGGATTGGTCGGTTCAACAGGCCGGTCAACAGGCCCCCATCTCCATTTTGAAGTGCGCAACCACACTCATCCGAAAAACCCATTGAAATACCTCCCACGCAATTAACATTGACTTTGGATTGCTTGGAGGGTGTTTGCGTAAAACGTTTGCGGCCCGACGAAAAAACTGATAGGTTGCCCGGAAATACCAACCGAAATTAAGTGAGTTACTATGGAAGAAATAAAAAAGATCATTCGTGACGTCCCTGACTTTCCGAAGCAGGGCATCATTTTTAAAGACATCACCCCTCTGCTTGGGCATCCCGAGTTGTTCAGTAAAGTAGTCGATCATTTAAAAGGCCGGTTTGAAGGAAAAAAAATTGATCATATTGTAGGAATTGAAGCTCGTGGTTTTATTTTCGCAGCACCTTTGGCCTACGCGTTGGGAGCCGGTTGCGTGATGATTCGTAAGCCCGGGAAACTTCCGTATAAAACCTACCAGCAAGACTACTCCCTGGAATATGGAACCGATTCCGTAGAGATCCATCAGGATGCTGTTCATCCCGGATCAAAAGTTGTCCTGATAGATGACGTGCTGGCAACGGGAGGAACCATGGCTGCGGCAGCGGAACTGGTGCAGAATAATTTCAAAGCGGATGTGGTGGAAGTGACTTTCCTGATGGAACTGGGATTTCTAAATGGACGCGAAAAATTACCAGGCCTTTCAGTACATTCTTTAATTCAGTATTAGGGCTTGGCCTTTCCGGCACCTTCCGGTTGTTTCCACAGATCCTGAACCTTGTAACTGAGACCCAGGAACCCTGCGCCAATACCCATAAATAGCAGGATGCGCCAGATGGTATCCAGGTCAGACAGATCAACAATGAGCAGTTTCAACGCAACCACCACCAGCGTAGCAAAACCCACCCTGAATACTGCGGGGGTGTTGCGCTGCAGACCGATGATAAAAAGTGCCGCGCCCTGAACGCCCCAGGCAATCGAAACAAAACCATCTCCATTGGGAAGTGAGGCAATTTCCCGAACCCACCAGACCATCATTCCCAGATAAGCCATAACCAGATAAGGCAGGCGTCCCTGTCCTTCTTTTAATCTAAAAGCTGATATAGAGATAAAAACGAGGACAGCAAGATCAGTCAGGGCCAGCTGGTTCAGAACAGGCGGAGGTTCCATTCCCATTAACAGGAGTCTTCCCGCCAGCCAGACAAACACCAACGCAAACAGGCCGTGTGCAATATTGTGGGGCAGTCTCGCTTCAAGACGATGCGCCAGCCAATGCATCGCCGTCGCTTCCAGGGCTAGTGAAAAAATCAGAGTGTCTCCATCAAGGAGAAAAACAAGTGAAAGGGTTCCCATAGTGACTGCCATCATGGCATTCAACCATCCCAGGGTCGTATCTTTCGGGTATAACTTCCATGAAGCCATCGCGTAACAAAACATCGCTCCCAAAGGTATCCATCCCGAATCCGGTGTATGCAGCTGCCATACTAAAGTGGTAAAGAAAAAGGCAAGTATGGCATTCCCCAGAAGTGACAGGGAAAGATGAGAGACCTCCTGATTCCAGCGGAAAGGTAAGGCAGGGTCTTTTTCCTTTTCCGACGGACTCGCGATTCCTATTTCATCCCTCAAAATCTGTAACAGGGGCGCCCACCAAAACGCGAGCCAGGTGAATGCAAGCCCTGCCTGAATGGCCATCCGGTGATCCGGAGCATTCCTTGGTAATAAATGTATCCCCTTGACGGCAAGGTATTGCGCCAGCCAGCCCCCGATAATTGAAGTGATAAACAGGGCCTTCCAGCCTTTGTGATAAAAAACCCAAAGGGTGCCTGCCAGTAACAAACAGTTGTATCCGACTAAACCGGAAAGGTTCATCGACCCGGAGCGCAGCAAAAATGGAGTCGCCAGACCTCCCAGAAGGGAAACCATCGAAAGCGACAAAAACTCCTGGCGAAGGGACAGGACCACGCCGGTCACACTTACGGCTACCATATAGGCGAAGGCCAGAGTGTGAGGAACTAGTTCATATATCTGATAGGCTGCAAACCCGACAATGTAGAAAACCGCAATGCCGCCCCCCTGCAAAATCTGACTGAATTTATCTCGCGATTCACGGTTTTGAAAACCGATACGCACCAGAACGGCACCTATTAAAAATCCCCCCATTAAGCGCACGGCCGGATTGATCCAACCCTGATCGATAGAATACTTGACCAGAAAAACAACCCCAAGCAGCAGGAGAGTGATTCCGATTCGACTCAACCAGGTTTCACCTGTGGCAACAGGTTTTGAGGAAGGTCCGGGTTCCGGCTTCTCTTTTGCATCCTCTTTTGGGTCGTCCAGGTCAGGGTAATGGACTTTAACTTCCTTTTCTTTTTCATAAAACAAGGGGACCGGATTTTCGTATTTCGTAGAAGAGGTGGGTTTTAATTCGGGCTCTTGAGTTAATCCTTCAGGTGGTTTTTTCGCTGGAACAGTTTTCTTTTTGGATTGCGGGAGGGGTTTTTTTATTTCCTGTTTAATCGCTATCATTTCACGGTCTATCTTCGCGGCCAGATTTCTCAGGTCATTGACCATGGAGTCCAGCCGTCCAATCCTGGCTTTTAACGTGTTCTTGTCATTTTTCTCCATAGACCAGATCCAGACAGGAGATAACCGCGATTGAAACTTTTCAATTTAAACAGGGTAAGGGGGTTTGTCAGAAAATAAAACCAATAACTCAAACCATACTAAGTGCTAACCACACTCACCGGAATTTCTTCCTTCAAAGCGTCAACAACCTGCCTTGCATCTTCAAGATAATCGGGTGCAATGATCAGTTCTATCCTTCCGCGCGCCGCGTCCAGGGTCCGGACGATGGCGATATCATCATAAGCTTCAAACAATCCCACGATATAAGCAATATCCTGCTTGTCTATTTCGAGAACCCAATGAACTGCATCCATTGGTGGTTCAGGAAGAGGGGAGTTTAACGAGGAAGGAGCCGTCATGCGGCAGAACCCCGACGACGCAACACCCTTTCGAGATGGAGCATTATGAGTTGCACTGCAGTTGGAGTGATCCCGGAAATCCGCGATGCCTGGCCAAGAGTAGCCGGGCGGATGTTATCCAGTTTTTGAACAACTTCTCGCGACAACCCGGAAAGCTGTTTGAAGTCAAAGTCTGCTGGTATGACATAATTCTCCAGCTTCTTTTGCTTTTCAACCAGCTGGTTTTGCCGGTCAATGAATGATTCATACTTAATCTGAATTTCGACCTGCTCACGTTCCAGGAAATTCAACTCCACCTCTCCATACTTTTCGGCGAGTGATTCATAGCGGACATCAGGTCGCCGTAAAATTCCGGCAAGGCTGGTCGGTCCTTTCAACTCCTCAATACCCAGTGAAGAAAGTTTTTGCAGATGTTCGGCATTGGGCACTACGGTGGTTTGTTTTAGACGTGCCACCTCTTGCTCCACTCTTTTGGATTGTTCAACACTGTGCTCAAAAGCCTCTTTGTCGATCAAACCCATTTCGTGTCCAAGATGCATGAGGCGCTGGTCTGCATTGTCCTGCCTCAGGATCAAACGATACTCCGCGCGCGAGGTGAACATTCGGTACGGTTCTTCGGTTCCTTTGGTCACCAGGTCATCAATCATCACACCGAGGTAAGCGTCCATGCGGGTGAGTACAAGTCGTGGTCGATCCTGCGCCTTGAGTGCGGCGTTGATTCCTGCAATCAGCCCTTGTCCCGCCGCTTCTTCATAGCCCGATGTTCCGTTGAGCTGCCCGGCATGAAACAAGCCGGAAACGCGCCGGGTTTCCAGCGTGGCGTGCAATTGTGTCGGCGGAATGTAATCGTACTCGACCGCATAACCCGGTTGCACGATTTCGGCGTTTTCCAGACCGGGGATGGTATGGACAAGATCGCGTTGCACTTGTTCATCAAGACTGGTGGAAATCCCGTTCGGGTAAACCCAGTCGGTGTCCAGCCCTTCCGGCTCCAGAAAAATATGATGCTCGGTCTTGTCCGAAAACTTTACGATCTTGTCCTCAATCGAAGGGCAATATCGCGGACCCACGCCTTCGATCTTTCCGCTATATAACGGTGACAAATGGAGGTTCTTTTGAATCACCGAATGCGTGCGGTCATTCGTGTAGGTGATATGGCAGGGCACTTGCGGCAAATCATTGATGCGCGTATTGCGGAATGAAAAGGGACGCGGGTTGTCATCCGGGTCCTGCTGTTCGCAACGCGAAAAATCGATCGTGCTTGCCAGAAGACGCGGGGGTGTTCCCGTTTTCAAACGCCCGACTTCAAACCCCAGGCGGCGGAATGTTTCGGCGAGTTTTGTAGACGGCGGTTCACCGACTCGCCCGGCTTCCCGGGTGGTCATGCCAACATGGGTGCGTCCACGCAGGAAAGTTCCTGTGGTCACAATAACGCAGGGGGCATGGTATTCATTTCCCGGTTTTGTCTGCACACCCTGAATCACATTGTCGTGAACAAGAAGGTCTTCCACCTCTTCCATGGCGATGTCGAGTCCGGGTTGCGCTTCAAGAACACGACGCATTTCGAGGCGGTATCGGTCTTTATCGGCCTGGGCGCGGTTGCCCTGGACTGCGGGTCCCTTGGATGCATTGAGCATGCGGAACTGGATACCGGTGCGGTCAATGACCTGCGCCATCTGTCCACCGAGAGCATCGATCTCCCGGACCATGTGCCCTTTGCCGACTCCGCCTATGGCAGGGTTGCAGGGCATCAAGGCGATTTTCTCCCAGTCGAGGGTGAGTAAAAGCGTAGCAGACCCCATACGGGAGGCTGCCAGAGCGGCCTCGCATCCGGCATGACCGGCACCAATTACAATGACATCGTATTGCGGCATTATTTTCCTGAAATCGATATTGAAATGAAAAGCTATTGTAACTCAAACCTCTTGATCTACAAAAAGTTCTCCACTAATAGTGAATATTAAAAATTTCCATTATTTGTGAAGAGTTAGTTTTTTGGTGGGAAGCAAAAAAAAGGCACCACGCGGGCACTCCCTAACGGCGGGTGCTGGAAGACTGACTGTAAAAGTATCGGCTGGTTGCCTCTCCAGTGGGGGGTTACTGGAGGTCTTCGAGGTGTTCAACGAACAGGTTGGAAATTATACGCTCTTTCAATTTTCTCTGAAGTACTAGCTGGTAGACTTTTTCGCCGTGCTGGGAAATGGAAAACACGTCGATTCCACGTCCGCCACGGACGGCAATCTTGGCCCGGTGAATCTGGATATTGAAATCTGCAAACGCCTGCGCGATTTTATAAAGCATTCCCGGATGATCGCGCGCCTCGATCCGGATAAAGGTGAACCGGTTTTCGAGAAGATTGTCGATTTCAATTTTAGGCACAATGGCCGCTTTGGAGTCCGTTTGAGAAGTCAGGCGCGTTCGGGAAGCCATCAGGGTTGGTAAATCTTTCCGCTTTTCCATGAGGTCGCTCAGGTCGGACTCGAATGAATTCCACACTTCGTCCTGTTCTCCATGGATTTTAAAAGTTTCGCCGCCATCCACCTGTAGATGAATCAGTGCCCGGTTGTCCTGCCGCGTATAGATCTGGGCACCATGAATGTTCATCGCTTTTGCGGTGAGTGCCCCAATAATATTGGCAAACATGTCCGGTGATTGAATTGCCGCCATCACCAGATCGTAAAATCCCGCATTGGAATCATAACGACGTGACATCACTACGGGCTTGTCTTTCATTTCTCCCAATAGTCGAATATGTTCGATGATGTCGTGCGATCCTGCTGTGATGAGATAATCTTCTAGCATCAGAGATAAATGATGATCAATTTCTTCTTTAGGGACCTTGCCATCGAGCGCCTGGTAAACCGACGCTTTGGTCGTTGCCGGTTTATTATCGAGTCCTGAAGGATTGACCAGATAATTTCGGGTACGATGGAACAGTTCAATTAAAAGAAGCCGTTTCCAGGCCGTCCAGGTATCCGGCGCAACAGCTTTCAACTCTGCATAGCTGTACAACACCAGCAAATCGATCCGTTCCGGAGTGGCCGCCCGCTCCGCCAAACTGCGAATGTTATCGGGCTGGTGAATGTCCTTATGAAAAGCAGCCTCGTTCATCGAATTGAGGTTGTTCACCAGAAAGGTCAGGTGGTCCGATTGCGTCTCATCCAGTTGCAACCTGTGGCAAACATTTTTCAGCGCCTCGGAACAGGATTCGTTTCCACCATTCGTGCCTGAGTCCTCTCCCAGGCTGTGCAACAGACAGGCCAGCTTGATGGTCGCCGGATGTTTCAGTTCTTTATAATTTTGGGCCAGTTTTTCCAGACCCTCTTCCCGCGGCGTTTCCAGTTCTTCAAGGAAATGAACCATTCGCAGGGCATGTTCGTCTGATGTGAACCGATGGTAAAAATCGTACTGCACGCGGCAGTGGGTGATACCAAACTCTGGAAGGATCCGACCGAGCAGCCCAACTTCATGCATCTGTCTTAAAACAGGCTCCGCCTGGGGGTGCCCCAGTAACTTGTCGATGAAAGCCCGTACTTCCTCTTTTTCTAGAAATTGTAAATCCAGTCGGAATTCATTTTTTCTAATAAGCCGCTTGAGATGAATGTCGGGCTTCAATCCGTGCTCCAGGCAAAGCTCAAAAACAGTTAACAGTTTCAGTGGATCGTTTTCGAACAGGGTTTCAGCTTTGCCCTTTATCCCGAGGTCCGTTTTTCTGGCAAGCAACCCATCACCCAGGTCACGGCTTTTGAATTTTGAAATCACTTTGGTCAGCAAAGGGCCAGCTTCCAGACAACGCTGAAAAATTGATTCCGAAACCTGGTAGATGGTCGTGGCATGGAGGAAGTATTCGCGCATGAACTGTTCAACAGCCGACTGCCCTGCTTCCCCCCGATAACCCAATTCATGCGCCAGTTTTTCCTGCAGATCGAGAGTGAGCACATCGCCTTTTTTACCGGTCTGGTAGTGCAGTTCGTTGCGAACACGGAGTATGAAGTTGACCGATTGTTCCAATCGACTTATTTCCTGCGGGCTGACCACTTCGCCGTCTTTAATTTCGCTGAAAGATAAAACCCCGAAACGTACTGCCACTGCCCAGAGAGCAACATGATAATCGCGCAGGCCCCCAAAACCTTCTTTCAGGTTAGGTTCCGGATTACTGGAAACATGTTCACCGTTTTCATGGCGGTCGTATTTTTCCTTGAGCTTTTCATCGAGGAATTCCCGGGCACGTTTTTTCAGGACGTTTTTTCGAACCGAGGTCACCAGCTTTTCGTAAAGCGACTTGTTCCCGATGAGATGGCGGGTTTCGATCATTGAAGTGCGCACGGTCGGGTCTTCCGCAGCCAGAGCCTGACATTCGCGAATGGTCCGGCAACTGTGTCCGATCTCAAGGTCAATCCCCCACAACACCGAGATCACTTCCTGGATGAAAGTGTCGAGGACCTTGCTCATTTTCTTACCGAGCAAAAACAGAAGGTCAATATCCGAAGCCGGGTTCAGTTCGCCGCGACCATAGCCCCCGACCGCTGCCAGCACAAACTGGTCCAGCAAATCCTCTTCCTTATAAGTGTCCAGAGCTTTAACCTCTTTAATCACGTATCGAAGGACACTGTCGATCAATGCGGTATGGGCCTGCACCACCTCACGCCCCCCGGCGCCTCCATGATGCCAGTTGCGGATCTTGTCTTTTCCCTCCTGCACCAGCTTTTTGAACTGCTGGTAATACTCCAGACGCTCACGGGCATCAGCCGGCAAGGGACCTAGCTGACTGAACTCGATTCGAAATCGGGATGTGGTGGTTGGGGTCATGTTGAGCCGATTGAATGGTTATGTAACCGGGGCCTGTTGATTCAGTGCAACTGAGAAGGCAATGGGGAATACCAGATGAATTGCCGGGCTTTTGAGATTTTTCCTTTGTGATCTCCATTATAAGGGAAAACAAGGATTTTCAAGCCCGCCAAACGATCAGGGTAGACCAAACCCCCAATCTTTTCAACCACTAGCCCAAATGACTGATGTTTTGTCCGTGAGAATAATTCAGGACAAATCCCGGAGAGACATCATCGGTAAATCAACCTGAATGGTCTATAATAAATCTTTTTTTCAAATCCTCTCCAGCGCACGCGCAGGTGTTCAGACAAATATAAAAAGAGAACCGCTATGGCCACTTCCAAAGCCTTTGCCGCTCCGTCCGCAACGGATTCACTTGCCGCCGCTTCCATAGAGCGACGCGAGGTCGGCCTCAGTGATGTCGAAATCGAGATCCAGTATTGCGGCGTGTGCCATTCCGATCTGCACACGGCAAGAAACGAATGGGCGGCCTGGCCTACCGTGTACCCTTGTGTACCGGGACACGAAATCGTGGGAAGGGTCACCAAAGTTGGCAACAAAGTCAGCACCTTTAGACAAGGAGACCGCGGCGCTGTAGGATGCATGGTGGACTCCTGCGGAACATGCGCAAGCTGCCAGGATGATCTTGAACAATATTGCGATACGGGAGAAACCGTTTTCACTTACAACTCACCCGATCCACACAACACCGCACCGGCAACCTACGGCGGATACTCAGAAACAATTGTGGTCGATGAACGTTTTGTTCTGCGCGTACCGGAAAGTCTCGATCCGGCCGCCGCCGCCCCCCTGCTGTGTGCGGGCATCACCCTGTACTCGCCGCTTCGGCACTGGAAAGCTGGACCGGGCAAGAAAGTCGGCATCGTTGGCCTTGGCGGACTCGGGCATATGGGCGTGAATTTTTCGCATGCGTTTGGTGCCGAGACCGTGCTGTTCACACGATCGGATTCCAAGGTAGAGGATGGTAAAAAACTCGGTGCCGATGCGGTGGTCATTTCAAAAAACGAAGACGAGATGCAGGCGCATGCGCGAAGCTTTGATCTGATCGTGAGCACCGTGGCCGCTTCGCACAACCTCGATCCCTATATTGGTCTATTGAAACGTGACGGCGCGTTAGTCCTGGTCGGTGCGCCGGAACACCCGCACCCGATGCCGGAAGTTTTTAATCTGATTCTGGGAAGAAGGTCATTGGCAGGCTCCGCGATTGGTGGCATTGCCGAAACTCAGGAGATGCTGGATTTCTGCTCTGAAAAAGGAATCACCTCCGATATTGAACTGATCCCGATCCAGAAAATAAACGAAGCCTATTCACGCATACTGGAAGGCGACGTGAAATACCGCTTCGTCATTGATATGAAAACTTTGTAAGGGACGGGCAAGTACGCCAAACCTCTATGAGCTAGGCGCGACACATAAAACGAAGGAATTGTCATTCTGAGTGAAACGAAGAATCTCGCCTTTGCTTTTGGTTTTTGGAGTTATACAAAGGTCTCCAATTTAAGGAAGAGCAATTGTGTAAAAGCAGAGCTAAATCTTCAGAAAATAATTTTCTTCATTAAGAAAGGAAATTTTTAAATATGACAGAAAACAGGCGAATCGGTATGGTGGGTGTGGGGCGTATGGGGGCCAATATGGCGCGGCGTCTCAAGGAACAGGGATTCACCATCTCTGCGGTGCAGGACCGCCACGCTCCTGCGGCGAAATCTTTAGCTGAAGAACTTTCATGCGAGGCGGCAGCCACCCCGGCGCGCGTTGCGGAATTAAGCGATGTGGTCCTGACCGTGGTCACCGATGACGCGGCGATGGATGAAATATTCGCGGAGGATCAACCGACCAGCCTGCTTTGCCATGCCCAGAACAAATTGTTCATCAATTTCGCCACGGTCAGCCCGGAAGCCCACATCAAAGCCGAAACCCGCGTCGAAAGCAATGGCGGAACCAATCTCGAAGCGTTGATGGCGAGCAGCATCACCCAGGCGCGTGAAGGCACGCTCTACCTCATGTGTGGTGGCAAAAAACCGGCCTTTGATCAGGCTCAAGCTATATTGGAAGCACTCAGCTCTCAACTTCGCTATGTCGGCCCCGCGGGTGACGCGGCAAAAGTGAAAGCTCTCGTCAATATGGTCATGAACAGCAACACCGCCGCGCTGGCGGAGGGATTGGGACTCGGCGATGCGCTTGGGCTGGACCTGACGATGCTGCGCGAAGTGTTCGGCCAGACCGGCGCGGCTTCGCGTGTTCTGGAAACGGACGGTGAGGACATGCAGATTCGCGATCATGAATGCTATTTTTCTGCCGCCCATGCGGCCAAGGATTCCGGGATCGCCCTCGACCTGGCGAAGGCCGAAGGATTGTCCCTGCCGGTGGCGCAGACGACGTTCGATCAATACCGTCGTCTCACGGATGCGGGCAAGGGCGAGCTGGATAAATCGGGTGTGGCCGAACTGGTTTTTAAAGGAAGAATGGAATAAACAAGACCTTTGCGTTAGAACTATTTAAGGGGTAAGTAAGGAGTCCGCACTTCCCTTCGACTGCGCCTAAGACAGGCTCTAAGCTCAGCGTGACACGTTAAATCCATGCAATGTCATTCTGAGTGAAACGAAGAATCTCGCCTTGGACTTTGTTTTTGAAGTTTGAAAGGGTCTCAAATAAATTTAAGGAGAAGACTGTGTCACTTGAAGATGAATTAGGAGATATTGTAGAAAAGGCCCGGGACGGAAAAGCGTGGTCCCGGGACGATCTGGCGCGCGCAAGTGGGTTCTCGCCGGGCGACCTGCAACGGATCGAAAGTTACGAACTGATTCCGGAGGAACCGGAGTTATTAAAGCTTGCGACGGCTCTGGATCTGGATGCCCCGGCCCTGACCGATATCGCCAGGGAACGTTGGGAACCCGATGAACCCGCCGATGATCCGGATTTTGATCTGGTCTGCCTGAATGTTTTTATGGGGGAGTACCCGGTCAATTGTTACCTGCTGCGTTGCAAGGCAACAGGGGAAACGGCGGTGGTGGATACGGGGGCGAACCCGAAAACCATCATCAGCAAAGCAAAAGAAATGGGCGTAAAGCCCAGCAAGATTTTATTGACGCATGCCCATCCGGACCACGCCGGCGGCCTGGGAGAACTCAGTGAAGCGTTTGATTGTCCCACCTACATAGACCATAAAGAGCCGAGGCCCAGAGGAAGCGACAACTTTAAAATTATTAAAGAAGGAGATGAAATCATCCTGGGCAAATTGCGCATCCAGTGCATCGAAACACCCGGTCATACAGAAGGTGGGGTGTCTTATATGATTAACCAGACGTTGATTTCCGGGGATGTGATTTTCGCCGGGTCGATGGGTCGAGCCAATTCTTCTTACGAAGACCTGTTCAATTCCATAACGAAGAAAGTCTTGCGCCTGCCCGATGCCACCGGCATTCACCCGGGGCATGGTCCCGCCACCACCGTGGGCCAGGAAAAAAACCACAATCCGTTTTTTAAGGGGCGGGTGGGGTGAGGAGGGAAAGAATACCCACCTATTCCCTTTTCCGATATTTCAGGTAGAATCCAGAGGGAACATGACAAGATGTGCATTTCTTGGGGACCAAAATAGTCATAAGTCCGCAAGCGACTCAAAATAGGCATGAGGCCCTACAATACAATGACTTAATTTGCTTATGGAAAGAGTATGAGCAAGAAACAAGAGTATATAACCAAGATAATAAAATTGCTTACTAGATTACCTAAGCTTGTAGAATCCAGTAATAAATTGAACTTAACTGACGTTAATAACTTTTCAGAAGATTTCTACGAAAAATTACTCAATTTAATTTACGGATACAATTTAGAAAATCAGAATAATTTTGATCCAAATGCAGCGGCTATCGACCTCAGTGACAAGGCACAAAAACTATCTATCCAAGTAACCTCAACTTCTAGCCTAAAAAAAACTAAGAAAACTGTTCAAAAATTTATTGAGCATAAATTATTTGATGAATATAACCGACTGATTATCCTTAATATTGTTAAGAGGAGTCAACATAAAGACGAAACAATTGGCGATGATAATTTTGCTATAAATACCAAAGAGGATATTTGGGATATAGATACCTTACTAAAAGATATAAAGTTTTTATCTGACCTGGAAAAGATCAAAAGCATTCGAGACTTTTTAGTCGAAGAACTACAAGACGAAGCAACCTCGACACTGCCTAATGAAGTCAACACAATTTTAGCAATGATTGAAATGCTAAGTAATGGAAAGCACCCAGATGCTGGAAGTGGATTTTTAGAGGACCCTGATCCTGAAAATAAAATATATGATCGATTTTCAGATTACTCTGAGTTTTTAACTAACAGGTACTGTGATCTTTATATTGAATATGGAAAAATATTAAGTACTATTTACGACCAAAGTGACATTGGCGCGCAAGCTTTACGGAAAGCCGGAACATACCTAAAGGGTTATAGCGACGATATTTTGAACAAATGCCATGGAGATCCTAAAGAAGCTTTAAAGCTATTAGTAAAGAATTTTGAGAACCATCTTTCAAGCAATGGATTTTCATTTGATTCGGGTGCGGCTGAGTTCTACATTGTGGATCAATTAATTAAATGCAATGTCTTTCCAAATAAACAGGTGCAAAATGGCTAATTTAGTGTCAAAAAACGAAAATCTTAAAAAATCAGCTCCAGTTATTGGGGCTGAAATCTTAAAACTTTTAAATGCTTCTGAAACCAATACGCTTAGCATCTTTGATGCGGCACGATCTTTGAGAAAAACCAAAAAAATTGGCGCAAAAAGCCTTTATTACGGGGTCTTATTTCTTTATTCGTTAGACATTATAGAATTTGATGAACCATATATAATTACCAATGCTTAAAATTAAAAAATTATACAGCGAGCCGCCCCTTTTTAATCCCATTAAATTTAAAAATGGATTCAATTTAATATTTGGCGAAACAACAGAAAAAACTGTAAAAACTAACGGTGTCGGAAAATCTCTATGCATTGAG
This sequence comes from Candidatus Nitronauta litoralis, assembly GCA_015698285.1. Classification (NCBI taxonomy): domain Bacteria; kingdom Pseudomonadati; phylum Nitrospinota; class Nitrospinia; order Nitrospinales; family Nitrospinaceae; genus Candidatus Nitronauta; species Candidatus Nitronauta litoralis. The sequence continues at coordinate 1,016,456 of CP048685.1, read as the reverse complement.
TTTATCAATTACGCCCTATTAAAAGATCATTCAAAGAGTCGTGTCTCAAAAATACCTAAAAATGAGTTACCTGATGATTTTGAGATAATCCTAGATTTCGAAATAGGCGAGAAGCAATTAACTATTCGAAGAAATGTGTTCAATGAAAATTTTCCTGAGCTATTTGTTAACGGCAAGAAGAAACCAATATCAGATAAAATTCAAATTTTAGAGTATTTGACATTATTGACCTTTGGCACGGCTAGCACAAGCGAATCCCCTTCTTTTCGGTCAGTATTAGGACCTCTAATACGTGATGAAAAATCTGAATTCAAATCTATAATAAAATGTTTTGATACTGATAAAACTATTCCCCCAGATTATGAGCCTCACCTATATTTGTTAGGAGTAAATCCGGCACCATATAAAGAGGCTATTAACCTTTACAAACAATTAACGAAAATCAAGGCTGCAAAATCAAAGATAAAGAGTAATATCGAAACTTTGACTGGAAAAAACATCTCAGAAGCTAAGGCAGACCTTAACGACTTAAAGAGTCAGGTTGAAAAAACCCAGAAAGACATCGATAGGCTTGAAAACCTTGAAGGCTTTGAGATCGTCAAATCTGAAATAATTGCCCTGGAACAGAAAATAGATGATAAGCGCGCATTGCAAGAAATCTTAAAAAATGAACTCTCAAAAATTCAACTATTTAAAGGTGATAACTATATCAATGAGGAAGAGGTCGCTGATCTCTACAACCAATTCAAGGATGGTTTGGGCGATTTAATTAAAAAAGAACTTGCCGAAGTTACAGCCTTTAAAAAGAAAATAGATGATTTCCAGCGATCTTTGATAAATGAAAGAAAGGATCAAGTACTCAATGAGATCAAGTCGATTAGCTCAGATTTAAAGCATCTTGACCATAGGTACAAAGAAAAAACAGCATTACTAGACCAAGAAGGTGTACTAAAAAATTTAAAAAAGACCATCGCGATTCATCAACGGAAATTCGAGGAGCACTCATCTTTAAATTCTTTCCTTGATGCATATACAGTTCAAGAAAAAGAACGCAGAGATAAAAGCATAGAAAGAAAGAACCAAATCCATTTGCTTGACTCCTATGTTATAGAAGCAATAAGTTCAGTAGAAAAAATTGAAAAATATATTTTAAATATGCATGAGTATGTATATGGAAATAAACAATGTTCGTTTGAAGTTGATATTAGAGAAAACAGAGAAATAGTAAAATATGATTTGCGCATACATGATGATGGAAGCCATAGTATTGACCGAGAAAAGGTATTTTTCTATGACTTCGCCTTGCTCAATTCATTGAAATCGAATAACAAACACCCTGGCTTGTTAATACATGACAATATCTTTGAAGTAGACAGAGATACGCTGATTAAGAATCTAAACTATATTCACGACTCTCTAAATATCCTTTCGGACAAACAGTATATATTAACCCTTAACAAAGACATGTTATCCCCGGATGATTTAAAAAAAATTAAATTAGAATTTAATAATCATGTAAGAGCAACTTTCACAAAAGAAAACCGCTTTTTAAATATAGACTATCAAGAGCTATCTTAGATCTATAAATAGCGGAATAATCTGTACAAAGCTAGTATTTGCCGAACAGAGGCCCTTGTTGGGTATTGGATTTAGGCGGCTATTTTAGCCGTCTTTTTTATTTTTTGCTCCTGTATTTTATCTGGTTTTGGAAGACCTTCCTTGAAGACTGTTTCCGGTGTCCTGCCGTTCATATTTCTGCCCTGATGAGGACGCTTAGTGTTGTAGTGGATGAAGTAGGTGTCGAGGTCCTTCTGCATTTCCTTAACGGACTCGTACCACTTCTTTCTTCCCATGATGCGGAAGTGTTCATCGAGTAGTGTTCGATGGAGACGTTCGACAAAGCCGTTACTTTGGGGGCGACGGACTTTTGTGGTGCGGTGTTCGATCTGTTCTAACTGCAAAAACAGTTCGTAAGGGTGGCGGTCTTTTCGTCCACAAAACTCTCTGCCGTTGTCACTCAAGATGGTCGCGATCCTGGCATCGTGAGATTCAAAGAACGGGAGTACCTCGTTGTTAAGCGTCTGGACTGCGGTGATCGGCAACTTGCTGGTGTAGAGCCTTCCCCAGGCGTATCGGCTGTAGCAATCGATGACACTTTGCAGGTACACACGGCCTACGCCTTTCAAGGTTCCGACCATGAAGGTGTCCACCGCCACCAGGTCACCGGTGTGCCGGGTTTCGATATGGCGTTCACGGAACTCCGGACTGAACCTTTCTAACGCGCGTATCTGATCTTCGGTCAGGTCGATCTTCTTGCTCTTGATCGATTGTTCCAGCCTCAGGAATCGTTGATGTTTCTGCAAGAGGTTGTGACGGCTCCACACACCCCGGACGCCGCCCGAGGAAACGTTGATTCCTGTAAGGACCAGGTCCTGGGCAACTCTAAGACATCCATGGGAAGGATGTTTCAGGGAATAATCGAGAACCGCCTGTTCTACTGTTTCAGAAACCCGGTTGGGATGAGGACTTTTGGCACCGGGCAGACGGTCAATCAACCCATCGGCTCCATAGGTCTGGTAGTTCCTGCGAATCTCGTAGAACTGGGTGCGGGAATAGCCCATGATTTTGCAGGCTTTGCTGACATTGCCCAGTTCACCTGCCAGTTCTAGCATGGACAGTTTCCTTCGTGCTACCTTGTTCACGGTGGTCATTGGATTCTCCTTGTCGAGTAGGTTCGTAAGCGTTAGACACTTACAATTTACCCAATCAAGGGCCAATGACCACTTTCTTTTCAAAAATGATCAACTGTCAGACTATTACTAGCACTCTTCAAATAATCGACAAAACAACAAAATCTTTTCTTCCCCACAAACGAAATGCTGTGAAAAACGGAAGACTTAATATCAAGCGCGTATTTTTATTGATGATCTTCATTTCTTTCAATTGATCCCCGTCCCATTATACGGACAGGCGGGAGCGGTTTTTCGATGTCTTTTTCTGCACCCCATAACCTGCAATAAGTGGCAGTGAAACGCTGGGCTCGACAAAGTGTGGCCTGCAGCCCCCCATCCTTTTTGAACCCGATTGTTCCCATGTACCTCTCGTTTTTGAGCCGAAAACCCGGATTATTCGGCTCAAATTTAAATTGATAATGAGCCGATTATATGCTATATTTGGCTCATGACTTATAACTGGCAACAATCTGACTGGCCTCACTTCAAATACAACCTCAAGGAAATTGAAGACATCCTCTTTGCTTACGCAGAACGGGTCGGAAGGGTCAGTGGTCTACTGGAGGGTCTTCCAGAAGATGATCGCAACGAGGCCACGATTAATATCATGGTCGCAGAAGCCATTAAAACATCCGAAATTGAAGGCGAATATTTAAGCCGCCAGGATGTCCTGTCGTCGATCAGGAATAATCTGGGATTGGGGCATGCCCCGCAATCCCGCGATAAAAGAGCCCAGGGCATCGCAGAGCTTATGGTTGATACCAGGAACAGTTATGCTGAAAAACTGACAAAAGAAAAGCTGTTTTCCTGGCACTCCATGATTATGAAGGGAGCACAAAGAATAAAAGCCGGGAAATGGCGCACCCACAAAGAACCCATGCAGGTTATTTCAGGTCCCGTTGGGAAGGAGAAAATTCATTTTGAAGCTCCCCCCTCTAACAGGGTTCCGAAAGAAATGACTGCTTTCATTAAATGGTTTAATGAAACTGCGCCCGGCAGGAAAAACGAAATCAAAATGGCGGTGGTACGGTCTGCCATCACCCATCTTTACTTTGAGACAATCCATCCCTTTGAAGACGGCAATGGAAGGGTCGGGCGCGCCCTTTCTGAAAAGGCCCTAGCACAGGGGATAGACCGCCCTGTCCTCATGAGTTTGTCCAAAACCATCGAGGCCAACAAAAAGGACTATTATGAAAATTTAAAGCAGGGACAAAAATCGAATAAAATCACATCCTGGATTGTTTATTTTGCAAATCTGGTTCTTGCATCCCAATGCCAGGCGGAAGAGGAAATCAACTTCACCCTGAGAAAAGCCCGGTTCTTTGACAAATTCAAAAACGAATTAAATGACCGTCAATTAAAAGCTATAAAACGAATGCTGGAGGAAGGCCCCAAGGGATTTACCGGTGGCATGAGTGCGAAAAAATACATGGCGATCACCCAGACTTCAAAAGCAACCGCTACAAGGGATTTACAGGGTTTGGTAGAAAAAAATATTCTTTCAGCTTCCGGAGGGGGCCGCAGCACACGGTATGAAATAATAATGTAAATCAACAGTCTTTGGGAGGCGGGCAAATTTAAAAAACTCACCTGACTTTTTTCTATTCCTGGAAAAGTCTTTCAACCAAACAATTTTTTATCGAAACAGAACTCAACAACTAACGTCCCTTTTTCTTAACAACTTTCATTTCTTTCAGTTTGTCCCCATCCCATTTGACGGACAGGCGTGAACGATTCTTCGCCGCTTTTTCTGCATTGCCTAGCCTGCGTCACTGCGGAACAGGAGAAAACACACAACCCGTTTTTCAAAAGGCGGGTAATGTAGGGGTTAAAAATGAGTAAAGAAAGCATAAATATTTCACTAACTAAAGATGAAGGATTGGTTTTATTTGAGATGCTATCCAGGTTTTGTGATTCTGAAAGCTTATCGGTTACCCATGAATCAGAAAAAATAGCGCTATGGAGATTACTATGCCTGCTTGAAAAGCAATTGGCCGAACCTTTTAAACCAAATTATGATGAATTACTAAATGATGCACGAGAAAACCTTTTACCAGGTAAAGATTGAAGTATTTTTTTTATAGAAATTTCCTTCCCCTTGTTAAAAACATTTTTGTAAAACCAGGATCAAACATTTGAAAGAACTCGATGCGCCTTCCCCTCCTCAACAAAGGAGGGGATACAGGGGAGGTTGTATTGATAATCCCTCCTGCACCCTTTCCTTGAAAGGGGAGGGAGAAAAATGCTCATTACCCTGATTACCATTTTGGGGACCCATGGCGGTTTCCGTCATGGGGAGATCGATCGTTTCCACTTTTCTTATCTTGGTTCTCACACCGGTTTTGTATCCCATTTTCTTAAACATAAAAGCACAGGACAACGACTCATTTTCTGATTCGGTCGCGGTTGGCAAAGCATCCCAGACGTAAAAATATTTTTAAGTAATAACTCCTGATGGTTAAGTCAACTTTTCAGAACCGGCTGCTTGTTCCAGGCCATCCAGGATTTCCGATGCGGTTCGTTTCCAGTTCAATGCGTCCGCTTGAAGTCGTCCTTTTTCTTTTAGTTCCTGACGCAATGTCTCGGATTCCAAAAGAGAGGTCATGGAGTTGGCGAGGCCCTCTTCATTGAATGGGTCGATAACATAAGCAGCGTCTCCCGCAGCTTCCTTCAAGGCTCCTGAAGGACCCAGTAATACCGGGACATCGCAGGCCAATGCCTCGATCACCGGCAAACCAAACCCTTCATACGTAGATGGGTGTACCAGACAAAAAGCCTGCTGGTAAAACGACAGCAAGTCTACTTCGGGAACGTAGTCAATAATCTTGACTCGTTGCTCTAACTTTAAGTCACGTATCATACTCGGAAGACTCCCACCGTAATCCTTGTCACGCCCGATTATTACCAGGGATACGTCCGGAAAATTTCTGGCAATGGAATGGAATCCCCGGATCAGTAAAGGAAGGTTTCTTCTCTGGAACAAGTAGCCGACGAAGAGGAAGTAAGGTCCATTAATTTTATATTTAATTTGTATCGTGTCAGCCGGGCCGGTTGCAGGTTTAAAGCGTTCATCCGCAGCCCAGGGAACAACTTGAATTTTTCGTTCCCACCGGTTGCCATAAAGGGAAAGCAGTTCTTGTTTGCCATCATCTGAGCAGCAGACAATGTGGGTGGCTTTTCTCACCGTTCGTTTTATCAGCCAGGCCAGTTCGATCCTTTCCTTAAGAGAATACCATTCGGGAAATCGAGCGAATGAAACATCATGAATAATCACCGACGTTGGGCAGGAGGCCTTTAACGGAATGATATAGGATGGCGCAAGGAATACATCCAATTCATCCCGTTCAATTTGCCGGGGCAGACTGATCTGTTCCCACAGTCGGTGGGATTTAAAGATGAAGGGCGGTGGAACAATTTTACTTTTAAAGGGAGGGGTCTGGAGTTCCGGGCGATCGGGAATTTGATTCTTGAAATATAAAAAAAACTGGTGCCCCCGGGAATCCTTCCTCCATTGCCGTACCAGATTATCGAGAACGCGACCCACTCCCCATGCCGCAGACTCGATAGGGCGGGCATCTATTCCTATTCTAAGTGTCATTTATTCCGTTGCCATGTTGTTCGCTATTGCCATTTTATCGGACGATAAAGGGAACTCTTGATCTGCCGGAAACAATTGGGGTAATTGCATGGGGTGACCTATGGCTTCAGGTGCTCTGGTGCAATGCTTCAAGTATTTTTTCAAATTATCCGCTAACTCAGAGTAGGGTGAACGGTGCGAATGTTACTGAAAAATAAACGACTGGTCGTCATTATAGTCCTAAATCATTATGAAAAAAATTCTGATCACCGGCGGAGCCGGCTACGTGGGGTCTCACGTTGTGAATTTCCTGATTTCTAAGGGAGTCGATGAACAAGACCTCATCGTATTCGACAATTTAATTTTAGGAAATCGGGAACACCTGCCAGCTAAAGTTCAACTCGTCCAGGGAGACTTGTTGAATCCCATAGAGCTTGATCAGGTTTTTAAAAGTCATCAGTTCGACTCTGTCATTCATTTTGCGGCTTATGCTTATGTAGGTGAGTCGATGAAAAACCCGAATAAATATTTTGAAAATAATGTGCAGGGCGGACTCAATCTTTTAGAGGCGATGAGAAAATATGATTGTTCGAATATAGTCTTTTCCTCCACTTGTGCTACTTACGGTTTACCCGCCAGTATTCCCATCAACGAATCAAACCCCTTGAACCCGATTTCTCCTTATGGAGAAAGTAAGGTGATGTTTGAAAAAATACTAGAATGGTATAAGCGGATTTATGGATTCAACTATGCGGCATTGAGATATTTCAACGCTTCCGGTGCGGATTTCGGTATTGGAGAGAAGCATGATCCCGAAACCCATTTAATTCCCTTGTGTATATTGACCGCAATGGGGGAAAGACCTGTCCTGGAAGTTTTTGGCGACGATTTTGAAACACCCGACGGCACCTGTATAAGAGATTACATCCATGTTACGGATCTGGCAGATGCACATTTCCGGGCTTTAAACTATTTGCGCGAGAAAAAAGAAAGTCTTGTTGTCAATTTAGGGACAGGACGGGGAACCAGTGTGAAGGAAGTAATCGATATGGTCCAACAGGTTGGCAAAAAACCAGTCAAGATCGAGATCAAGCCTCGACGTGAGGGCGATCCACCTGTTCTGGCGGCTGATTATCAACTGGCAAATAAAATGTTAGGGTGGAGTCCTGAAAAATCTTTGCAGGAAATCATTCAAAGCGCCTGGGATTGGCATTCAAATTGACCTCACACCTCCAAAAAAATCGCGTTTCGGTTGTTCTGGCCACTCGAAATGAGGAGAGCAATATTGGACGCTGTCTGGATAGTCTGCTTGAGCAAACTCATCCTGATATCGAAATAATTGTCGTTGATAATCAATCGAAGGATCGCACAAGAGAAATCGCAAAAGAGTACCAGGTCCCTGTTCTCAATCTCCCCGACCATATCAACCTGGATGGAATCCTGAATTTCAGAGGAGCCCAGGTAAATCTCGGGGTCTCCAGGAGTACCGGCGAGTATCTTTTTTTCCCGGATGCCGACATGACTTTTGATAAAGAATTGCTGGCCGAAGCGGTGGAACAATTGAAGACCTATAGCGCCTTGTATATTCCGGAAATTATCATGGGAAAGGGCTGGTTGGGAAAAATCAGGAACTTTGAACGCAGTTTTTATGAGATGACCTGTATCGATGCCCCCCGATTGGTCAGGCGAACGCTATACGAAGAGGTGAAGGGATTCGATGAAAAAGAAATTGCCTTTGCCCCTGACGATTGGGATTTGGCCAAAAAATTTAAAAAACAGGGGGCCCATTTCCAGATCACAACGAATAAAAAATATCATCATGAAGAATGGCTGGATTTGAAAACGTATTTAAAGAAAAAATCTGAATACACCAGCACCTTTGACAACTATATTGCCAAATGGGGCAAATCTGACCCTGATATAAAAAAACAGTTTGGAATCGGCTATCGGTATTTTGGGGTTTTCCTGGAGAATGGAAAATGGAAAAAGTTATTAGCGCACCCCTTGCTTACTTTGGGGATGTATTTTCTCCGTTTCCGGGTCGGTGTGATTTATTTATTAAAAAACAGCTCTAAATAAAATTCTCAGTATGTTCAATGCCAATTTATTGAAAAATCATTGTCCTCAGTTCCTCAATTGTTTTATTCAGTTCCTGATGGATATCCATTCTCCGAACAAATGGGGAAATCCCTGATTCTAAAGATCATGTTCCGCCCGCTTTCCCAATAGTGCTAACAATCACAATTCCGTCTTTTTCCTACCTGGAAAGGGGTTGATCAGGCTCGAAATCAGAGCTGTTTTTGCGCCCTGGAAAAGAAATAACTCTTTTATTTACATTGAGTTAAGGGAGACCTATAATGATTGGTATAAGTCATCAAGTTTTTTTAAAAAAAATCCGCTAAATAACCTAATGCGGAATAGGCGTTTTTTGTAAAGTTTCTCACGCTGAAATTTCGATTTTTTGCAACCATTTATCTAATTCGATGACCACAGCGTCGCTCAAACAGGAAATGGTAAAAGAGACCGAACCCCGGGCGAAAAAACGGGAAATTGCCATCGTTGTCCCGGCTTATAACGAATCGACAAACCTTGAACAGTTTCGGGATGCTGTCCATACGGTCATCAAGGATCTGGACCAATACAACTGGAAATTTGTTTTCGTCAATGATGGCAGTGTTGACGATACCTGGGCCGTTGTTCAGCAGCTGGCGACTGAAGACAGCCGTATCCAGGGAGTTTCGCTCAGCCGTAATTTTGGGAAAGAAATAGCCCTGACTGCCGGAGTTGAGGCCCTGGACAATATTGACGCCGTGATCTTAATGGATGCCGATCTACAGCATCCGCCTCCGCTTATTGAGGAAATGGTCGCCAAATGGGAGGAAGGTTTCCAGGTTGTTGCAACCCAGCGCTCGGCTATCGAATATTCCTGGTTCCGCGAATGGGGATCACGCGCCTTCTACTACCTGCTCAATAAATTTTCCGAGGTCAAGATTCAGCCCAAGGCGGCAGACTTCCGCCTGCTCGATCGCGAAGTATTGAAAGTGCTCAGAAACTTTCAGGAGCGTACCCGGTTTTTCCGTGGGCTGGTCGACTGGATGGGGTTCAAAAAAACCTATATCCAGTTTGTTGCACCGGCACGTGCAGGTGGTGAATCATCGTTTTCTCTGCGAGCCCTAATTGACCTTGCAATCAATTCCTTCACTTCGTTTTCACTGCTTCCGCTTCGTATTACCGGGTGGCTGGGCCTGATCGTTTTAGCTTTCGGGGTGGGCACTTTGATCTTCATGGTGATCACGGGACCTGTATTGCACCTGACTCACTACACGGCACTGGCCTACTTCGTCGTGTTCAACACCGTGTTGACCGGTGTGGTCCTGGCCGCTCTTGGAATGATGGCCCTGTACATTGGCAACATTCATACGGAAGTTGCCCGTCGGCCACTTTATATTGTGGACAAGCGAGTGGGGTTCAACCATGAGTGAACCCGTCATCTTTTCGATCATCATTCCGTTTAAAACCTGGTCGCCGGATCTGGATGAATCCCTCACTCACATCAACCGGATGTCTTTCAGTGGTTACGAGGTAATACTTTTACCCGACGGAGAGGAGCAATTACCGGAAGCGTTCTCCTCGATGCCAGTAAAGATAATACCAACGGGTGAGGTCAACCCCGCAGTCAAGCGAGATACCGGTGCTGAAAAAGCACAAGGTGAGTTTCTGGCATTCATCGATGACGATGCGTACCCCGAGCCTGACTGGCTGGAAGTTGCCTTTAAGTTTTTTAAGGACCCGGATGTGGGTGCTGTGGGTGGACCCGGCATCACTCCCAGCAGTGATCCGTTCTGGGCTCGTGTTTCAGGCGCAGTTTATCTCAGTCGCGCTTCCGGTGGTTTTCCTGAACGCTATGTGTCGAATCCTCCCATCCGCCATGTCGACGACTGGCCCAGTGTCAACCTGCTGGTGCGTCGTGATCTATTTCTAAAGGTTGAAGGGTTTGATTCTGATTACTGGCCGGGGGAAGACACTTTGTTTTGTCTCAAGATAGTCGAACAAACCAATATGAAAATCCTCTATGTACCGGACATGATTGTCTGGCATCACCGGCGCAAGGGGTTAAAAAAGCACCTGAGGCAGGTTGGCAATTATGGATTGCACCGTGGTTTCTTTGTGAAACGTTATCCGGAGACCTCATGCCGGTTCAAATATTTCATTCCGACCCTGTGGGTGTTGTTCGTTCTGGTCGGCGCAGGGCTCAGCGCTTTATCAAAAACAGCGGGTCTCCTTTACCTCGCGGGTTGGTTGGCCTATGTCATAACGCTGGGGATTTCCTGGTTTGATATCCGAAAATTTGAATCCTGGAAAGTAGCCCTGGGGGCTTTGCCTCATATTGTTCTGACTCATTTGTGGTACGGAACCAAATTCATGCAGGGACTCACCTCCAGAGAATTGAAAAGTTCCCTGGGTCGTTGATAAAGGAATAAAAATTGGTACATGCCGCTACAACTGAACAAACCATTTTTTCGGGGAAGAGGAATATGCGCCATAAAGTTTTAAGTGTTCGTGATATTTCCCCGACGACTTATGTGCTCAGGCTTGAGCGTAACGGTTTTGAGTTTACCCCAGGGCAATGCGTCAATCTGGGTCTTCCGGGCACCGGGGTGAATCGGGAATACTCGACCTATTCCGGAGCGGGTTCGGAGTTTTTGGAGTTTCTCATCAAGGAAGTGCCCGAGGGAACGGTGTCACCCAAATTAAGAGCAGCAACTCCTGGAACTGAAGTGGATCTGCACGGACCTTACGGTAGCTTTGTACTGGATCCTCAAAAAATAACTAACAGCAAGTTTGTTTTCATTGCTTCGGGGACGGGCATCGCGCCGTTTCATTCATTTGTAACCAGCTACCCGGAGTTGGATTGCCAGATTATTCACGGAATCCGTCACGCGGTTGATCGATGCGACATTGAAGATTTCGATTCTGATCGCCTGGTCACCTGTGTGTCTCGCGAACCTTTGGAAGGCAGGCAAGGCCGGGTAACGGATTATTTGAAAGAAACCAGTCTGGAAACGGAAAGTTTTTATTACCTGTGCGGCAATCAGGCCATGATCTACGATGTTTATGATCTGTTGCGGCAGGGCGGCGTTTCTGGCGATAAAATTTTCACGGAAGCCTTTTTTTAATCGTCGAAAAACTTTCGACGGAAGGCTCTTAAGGAACCCATATGAAAATAGCAATTTCCTATCCACCCATTGTCAACGATCAGGGCCAGAAGGCCATGGTCTCGCAGAATCGCAACGTTCAGTTTTTTAAAAAACCGACTTATCTGCTGCCTGTGGTGCACGGTCAGGCGGCATCCTGGTTAAAGAATCTTGGTTACGACGTTTTGTGGGACGATGGCAACGCACAATTAAAAGATTTTGATCAATGGTTTCGCGATCTGGTTGCGTGGAGACCGGACATGGTGGTCTTCGAAAGCACCACTCCGGTGATGAAATTTTATTGGAAGCTGGTGGATCAACTCAAATCAGCATGTCCGAATTGTATCGTTGTCATGACGGGTTACCATTCCATGCGTCGTCCGGAAGAGACCCTGGATCGTTGCCAGGCGGACATCATTCTTCGAAGCAATCACATAGACTTCGTTTTGAGAAAGCTGGTGCCATATATCGATGAGCATTCCAACTGGAGAGATCATTGCCCGATAGAAGGGTTGGTAATCCGGCGCGATGAAAAAGATTATCTGGACACAGGTAACTTTAAACAGATTGAACCGCTGGACCTTTCCCCTGATGTTGACAGGGACCTGGTTCGCTGGAAAGACTATGCCTACGAAAACGGAAACTATTTACAGGTACCGGGAACCTATGCAACCAGTGTCATCCGCGATTGTATGTTTGGAAAATGCACCTTCTGCCGTTACAACGGACCCGACCTCACCTTTTCGATGCGCAGTGTTGAAAAGAGTCTGGATGAATACCAGCGGCTTGTCGAAGATTACGGGGTACGCGAAATTTTTGATGACTCAGGGGTCTGGTATCGCGGGGCTGAGGCACGGCAGTTTGCCAAAGGCATCATTGACCGTGGCCTTCATAAAAAAGATTGTTACTTCGGATTTAATACCCGCTTCGGCTACATGGATGAGGAAACGGTAGCGCTATTGGCCAAGGCCAACTTCCGGTTTCTTTTAATCGGTATGGAGGCCAGTGATGAGGAAACTCTGGCGCGACTGAATAAAGGGTACAGCCTGGAAGATGTGGAAGCGAATTTAAAACTGTTCACAAAATATGGATTGTTCCCTCACCTGACAATCATGGTGGGGTACTACTGGCAAACTCGAAAACAACTGCAGCAGACTGTCGATACGGTAAAGCGGCTCATGTTCGAAGGAGTGGCGCGGACCCTTCAGGTTACCTTGTGTACCCCATTGGATTTCACCCCCTACCATCAGGAGTGTTCTGAAGAAGGGGTGTTGCTTACGGATGATTATGATGATTTCGACATGAGCAAACTGATTGTCAAAACACCGATCCCGCACGACGAATACTATGCGGCGATCCGGGATATATACGGAGTTGCGTTTCACCCAAAATTTGTTGGTCGACAGGTGCAGTTTTTGAGCCGGATGCGAAAGTCTGATTGGCAATTTCTATTTACTTATGGGACTCGTGCCGTACGCCGCGTAAACCAGCATGTGTTCAACCTGACACGGCACGAAGGAAGCCCGGCGTAAAAAGGAAACAGGTAAAAGCCGGATGTCTCTCCTGGAAAATTTAAAAAATGACCGAGAACTCTCCACAATTCGAATCGCTGCCGAACCCACCTCTAGTCCTTGTGGTAGCCACCACAGAAAACTGCGAAGAGTCTCTTAAGGGAACATCTGAAAATTACAATTTGCCGTTTCCAGGTTTTGGTTTTTCAGGGCCTGCGTTATGCGGGAACACGGGTTTTCGAATTTTTAGAGGTCTCCTTAAATAGCCATGGATACCCAACCACAAGAACATTGCCCGCTGTGTAAAGAGGCTCCGACTATTGAAGCAGTAACACATCATGCAGTGTTTGGAGAATCTTTAACAGTGGCATTTTGTGGCGGATGCGAACTTTACTATTTAACCGGGCTCCCATCCTCTGATGCTCTTCAGGAATATTATTCTGGTGAATATTTTGATGAGTTCGAGACGGACTCCTGGAGATATCGGCTGAAATGTTCCTTCGCAAAAATGCGGGCGAACAGTCAGGCACGTTTTATATTGTCAGGATATGAAGGGCAGGGACCAGGCCGGATTCTTGAGGCAGGTAGTTGCGATGGGACCTTTTTGTCCCGCTTTAAAAATCGAGGCTGGGAAACTCTGGGGCTTGAGTTCAATGACTTCATGATTGCCAGTGCCCTCAAACGGTTTGGTCTGCATCTCCAGAAAAAAGATGTGATGGAACTGGTGCCGGATGAAGGTCTCTTTGATGTCATTGCCTTTCCCCATGTCCTTGAGCATATGAGGGAACCCGTGAAAGTTCTGGAACATTGCCAGAGGCTGTTAAAACCCGGCGGAATGATCTTCATTGAACTGCCTCAATCGCCTTTAAAACATGAGGCGCCAGAGGACGACTATTCAAGGTATTTTCATACAACCCATCTTTACGATTTCCGTTCAAAATCTCTGGCACGACTTATCGAACAGGCAGGTCTCCAGTCGGTTCAGATCGATCGATTCTTTTACAGCATCCCGGCATTTCTGCAATCCTCAAGTTACCAGCTTGCGAACACTCTTATGAAGGGTGAATTAGTGGAAAAAAATTTAAAGGGAATCCTGACGGTGTTCGCCGGCGTTTTGCATTTGAATTGGCGCAACCTGATGTCTGGAGACTCCATGGAGCGATTGGATCTTAAGGCCACCTGGTCGGGATTGGGGGATAACCTGAGGGTTCTGGCTCGTCCATCGAAAGTGAATAAAGTTTTGGCAACAAGAGTAGTCGAAGAAAGCCCGGCAAAGGCATGAATAGTTGTGTATGCAGGTCAATAATCAATTAAGCGCGGAAAGCGATGTTCAATTTTCTGATTAAATTAATTCCGGTTTCGATTCGAAGAGCATTGTCGCGCATGTTGAAATACGGCTGGTTCAGCAAGCTTTTTTATTTTCTTAACGATCTAGACGATGCGGTGACCAAACTAGCGTTGGGGAACAAGGAATTTTACTCCTTTAAATTCGAAGGTCATTCGCTCGTGGGCAACATCCGTTTCGTAAAAGGAACCAAGGATGAGGGGATTTACCGGCTTATTCGAACCTTGCTGGGACAGAGTCCCCTTGAAAAAGGTGCAGTGTTGCTGGATGTCGGTGCCAATATAGGACTGACAGCTATCGTCATGGCGGAATTTGCAAAACCCGCCCATGCCCGCGTTTTTGCTTTTGAACCAGGTGATCAAATTAAATACCTGCGGGAAAATTTAAAAAAAACTGGCAACGACAATTGTGTTTTTCCCCAGGAATTGGCCATGGCGGACAGGAAGGGGGAGATGACCCTGTTTACCTACCATGAAAGTATTGTCGATTCGAGACTCTACCTGGATGAGGAATGGCAGGACCGGAATCCTGAAAAAATCCATAAAAAAGTTGTGGGCACAGATACTCTTGATGGCTTTTTACAAGCTCAAGGCATTGAGTCTGGTGACATACGCCTGCTCAAGATGGATTGCCAGGGAGCAGAGCCTTTTATCCTGCGGGGCATGTTTGAAAAGACAAGCCTGCCCGAAAACATGAGTGTCATTATGGAGTTCTGGCCCTACTCGATTGTTCAGCAGGGGGAAGACCCGGATAAGTTTCTGGAACGTGTCTATGAAAAGTTTGAGGGAAAACAGTTTTATTTTTTTAAGGATGAAGGAGAGTTGCAATCGCTTTCTACACGGGAAGAGTTTTTTAATCTTTCCAATAGGGTGGGGCTTGGCCAAAACAATTATTGCGACATTGTGATAGCGCCGCAGCCGGTATTGGCTCAGCAACCGGCCTGAACCTTTGAACGTTACAACAGGCGGCTGGTTAACTGATGGCACTGACTTACGAAAAAATGGCTCCTCACGGGGAGGGGGAACCGGAGAAGCGGGGTTCGGCCCTGGTCAATTTTTTTCTGGTAATTGTTTCCCTCGGGTTGTGCCTGCTGGCCATTGAAGTTCTTTTCCGGATGGGGTCGCTGGGAAAGCTGATTCCAGCTCTGGAGAGTGCTTCCGGTAGTGGATTGAAAAAGGGAATGGAGTTGAATCAAACCGGAACGGTGGATGCCAGTGGACAACCGGTCAAAATTAACTGGACCTGTCTTGGAGAGGGGCTGTCTAAAAACTACACGCCTAAACAATTAAAACAGAGGTACCAAAAAAGTAAAAATAAAAAACGAATACTGATTATTGGTGACTCCTATACCAAGGGGCATGGTTTGCATAGTTTCGATCTTGCGTATCCAAAAATTCTGCAAAGAAAATTGGAAAATCAAAATGTAGACCTGCTCACTCTTTCCTATTGCGGTTACACAGCCTGGGAAGAATTGAATATGCTGGAAACCCTGGGTCGTCATTTCCAACCGGATCTTCTGGTGATCGGGTATGTGTTAAACGACATTTTGCAAAAGCACCCGTCTAGAAAGCGACGGATGTCATCAGGGGAGGCAATGGATTTGATCCGTGAAGATCTGTTGCAATCAAATGGGTTGTTTAAAAAAGTTTCAGCGTTTCGGGAGCTGGGTCAACCCTTTCAGTTTTTAAATTTCCTGGCAGATCGATACCTCAAGGAAACAGTGCAATGGCATTATCCAAGGCATTTGTATTTTAATCACACTGATTCCTGGAACAAGCTTACGGAGACTTATGATCAATTCTCCAAATACTTGAAGCAGAGAAAAATTCCTGGTTACCTTTTATTGTTTCCCAATTTGGAAAACAGCAGGGATTGGGATGAAAGCTATCAGGTCGATGTTTTGGAAAAAATTAAAGCGATGGCACAGGATAGAGGTTTCAACGTCATTGATTTGTTCCCGGCCTACAGGGAATACGAACCCAGGGGATTGAGGTTTCAGGATGACGCGCATCCAAATCCACTGGCACAATCGATTGCAGCCCGCGCACTGCATGAACGTTTAAAGCAGGATGGCCAGATTCATTAAAGAGAACCGGGGACCTCTCGGGTTATTGTTGGTTTTTTCGCTGCCAATTCTGGTGGTGCTGAGGGGTGGGTTCTATTCAATCTGGGATATCAATCTGCCACCGATCAATCCTTCCCTTCAGCTTTCCAACCTGTTGACTGCCTGGGACCCGAGCAGTATTGGCGGACGTTTTTTTAATCTCCTCTCCTATTTCCCATTGATCCTCGAAACGTTTGTTCTGAGCTGGATCTTTCCCCTTAACGTTGCAAATTCGCTGGTATTTTACCTGCACTATTTCCTGGCGGGTTTTTCCATGTATTGCCTGGTGCGCTACCTGTATAAAAATAAAACAGGCGCTCCTGTAAAAGTGACCGCTTTGATAGCTGCCTTCATGTACATGTTTAACGAGTACTGGTTTTTGCGGGGCCACTACAATTTTAATATTATTTTCATTCTGGCCTATTTCCCGTTTCTATTAATTTGTCTGGATAAACTCATTCGAGCCCAGGGCTCAAGCGAAACGATACGTTGGATTTTGATCCCCTGTCTACTCAGTTTGCTGATGGTGACGGGGCTTGGAAACCTACCTGTCGCTGCGTTCGTTCTTTTGATGTTGAGTTTGTTTTATTTTGCTCAGGGTATTCTTGACCGATTTCCTTTTAAACGGTTGGTAGTTCGTTATTTGCTTTTGGGCGTCTGCGCGGTGGTGTTCCATCTTTGGTGGGTTGTTCCCAATTTTTTAAATTCTGCGACACAGGAAGCGCTTTCCCGTAAGGGCGGCTACATGGAGGACACCATTCAGTCCATGCGGTTTGTTTCAGAATATCCAACAACCCGCTACAACAGGATATTGACGGGTAAGGGATATTTTATCCCTCAAATGGAAGTTGGAGTTAACCTGAAATACACACGATTTTCCTCACTTCAGCTAAGTCCCGCCATGCGGGTGCTGTCCTGCGTTCCTCTTCTGGCGGCATGTGCATTTTTTGTGCTGGTTGTACGCCGAAAAGAAAATTCATCTTTCCTGGCGTTGGGCCTCATGTTTTTGTTAGCGATCCCGATATTTGCCGCTTTACGAGCTCCCTTTGGGGGAGTGATCGAATTTTTAATGAGGAATTTTCCTCTGTACGTATTCAGACGCCCACCCACCTATATGTTTATCATTCATTTCATGTACGCAATCTTTGCTGGTGGGTTGATCTTGTGGATGTTGGAATCGAGAACTTTAAAAAAAATCTGGAAATGGGGAATTCCGACGGCATTGATAGTGAGCGTTTGTATCGTGAACTTTCCAAGATTGATCGGATCCCCGGCTTTTATGGTTTTATTAAAAGACAATGTTGAAGACCGGCATCATGTTTCGGCAGCTTTTACCATTCCTCCGCATGTTAAAGAGCTGTCCAGTTTTTTAAATCAGAAAGAGGGTGATTTTGGTGTTCTGGTTCTCCCAACATCGGGAGAGACCAAAGGGTATGACTGGAGTCAATATGGAGGAGGATATTTTGGATTTGATCCTTACGCATTTTTATTGAGACATCCTGTGAATTCTAATTTCAGTGCCCGTCATCCTGTTTTTTCACTCAATCAATTTTTAAAAAATGCGATTGTTTCACGGAATGAGCAGGCCTTTCAGAATATATTAAAGCTCTATAATATTCGTTACGTAATTTTCACAGAAGATTTTCTTGTCACGCCTTCCTCATTCCCCGAAATGCGGACACCAGTCGGTGATGTCAAATCCTTCCTGGAAAAGTTCCCTTTCTTAAATTCGCGGAAATTTGGAGAGCACACTTTATATGAAGCACGAATAGGTGAGGATGTTATCTATTCTCCAGATAAGGTCAACTCCTTTGAAACCCAATCTCCAAACGATGTCTACTGGTTATTGACGGACAGGGATTTTTCAGATTTTGTTGATAAAAAAATAAAGAGCCCCGGGCAACTTGAAATCAACAGCCTGTCCCGATTGAACCGTAGCAAGTATCAGGTAAAAGTTCATTTGGATCCCAACAACGAAAACCCGGCGATCCTGGCTTCCCGGATTCATTTTTCACCTCAATGGAAAGCCCATTTGAATGGTGAAGAGCTGAAGCAGATCAAAGTGAACGGAATTTTTAACGGCTGGCTTGTGGATCCATCCAGTCTGTCTCTTTCTGATGGGGAGCAGACGGTCATTGTTGAACTGGAAGCTCAGCGGGTTTTGACATTGATTTATTTAACCACCTGCCTGCTGGTAGCGATTGCACTGGGTTATCTGTTATTGATCAGACCAGTCAGGAGGCCGGAATGATGCGAATCGCGCTCTCTGGTCTGGACGGGACGGGGAAATCGACCCTGGTCAGTGAATTGGAGAAACACTTTAAAGAACAGGGAAAGCGGGTAAAGATGTTTCACCTGTTTTCAAAAGGTCAAACGGTAATGGCTCGCGCTCAGGATTCAGGCTTGCTGCGCGGCCTCGTTAAATGGATACGGGGGCGCAAAGATGGGTTTTTCGGACGCGGACTCAAATTCTGGGCACGATTTATTAATGTCATCATCGATTCGTACATCACCCAACGGAGAAACAATCAACTGGCGTTGGATGTCATTCTATACGATCGCTATTTCTACGATGTCCTGCTGGCTGTTATTCGGGACTTCCCGGAAAAAAAATCGTTGGCCTACGCAGTTGGTCGGCGTCTGCCTCGCCCGGATCATGTGTTCTTTCTGGATGCAAAACCGGAAACCGTTATTGCGCGAAAGCCGGAACACACTTTGGAGTCTGCCCAACTTTACCGTTCCCTTTATCGGGAAATGGCAGAAGTCTTAAACATTTCGATTCTGGATGCAGAACAGCCAGAGAAAAACGTGCTGGAACAGGCACTCAAACAATGCGATCCCGGGTCTCAGGCAAATGTCACGACGATATAACATTCACGGTATTTTGTCGGTGGAATCTGAAATTCCACTGTTGCCCCCTTCTTTCCGCACTGAAGGTGAAACGGAGGTGGAGGCTGACTTGACGTTCAGATTTGAACAGGACAATGCGTTTGAGAACATGTTGCGGTCGACAACCGAAATGATGCCCGGTGTATTCTTCAACACCGAACAAAACACGTTGATTTCGCGATGGGCTCCCTTTGGGTTTAATTTTTTCCTGGCAGTCTGTGATTTTGATAAACCCTCGGGTACAAAAATTTTAATCAACAAACGTTTCGCCAGGTTTTTGAGGAAGATCGTCCGGGTTCCCCTGTCTTCCCTGTTTCCTCTGGAGCATTTTATGAAGCTGATGGTGGGATTAGCACTGTTTAAAAAAGAGGCCATCATGATTCTTGCTGCCGGATTTCGCCTGAAAGAAAAAAACTTTCTGGTTACCTCATTTGGCGGTATCGGGAAAACACGTCTCACTTTGGAGGCTCATAAACAGTATCCGGCAGAATTCGATTACCTTTCTGACGATACATGCATTCTTAACGAAGGAAGGGTTTTTGGATATCCCCAGTTGATACGAAATCGACTGGGGAGGTCGGCGTTTTATTCAAGGGAACGCTATACGACGCCCGATCAGGTTATGGGCGATTCCATCTGTGATTCGTTTAAGCCAGACCAGATCGTTTTTCTGGAAAGGGGCCTGGTCAATGATGCTTTTTCATTGAACCGGGAAACGGCGATGAGGCGTTTAAACGCAATAAACAAAAAAACATTTCCCTATGGTTTTGAAAGGATAAGTGCGGCACTGGACTATTTATATGGGTATTCAGGTCGGCTTGAAGAAAAAACCCGGGAGGCTTTCAATCAGTGTCTTGATATTCCGGCCGTCACCTTGAGAGGCCATGGAAAATTTTATCTCAATCAAATCATTCAAATGGCGAAGTGAAAATGGATAGATCCAATGAAATAAAATTTGTTCTAAATTCCCTGCGCGGCCCCTTTCCTCTCGTGCCTGAAAGGGGCTGTCAAATCGAAAATATGGACTGGGAGTTTTTGCTCGCTTACGCCAAGGGCAATAACCTGTTGTTTCACGTCGCCCGTCATGCTTTAAACGAGCATGGAAAAAATATTGAGTCGTCGGCGCTTTCACGTATTGAGGAGATTGTTTCCTCGGGTGAGAAAAAGGTCCAAGACATTCAGGCGGGAATCCGATTTTTGCAAAACGAATTTCCGCAGGATTTTGTGCTGCATAAAACGTTTCGAAATTATGACCGAATACCCAATGACCTTGATTTTCTGGTGTCAGATTTTACGGGAGCCATGAAAGCTCTCGATGGGCTTCTGGGACCTTCACTGGACATTGACTACGATGAAGACAAGGCTGTTTATTATTCCAAAGAAAAATTCAAGCTGCATCTGCATGGGCGTTGCTCCTGGGTCGCCGTCGATTATATGGATTATGCAGATATCCTGTCGGACCCACGCATTGAAAATTTCAATGGTGTTGACGTCGCGATTCCAAATGTAACGATGGACTATTTAATTCACGTTGCTCACATGAATTATGAGCCCATGCATTTCACCCTGTCGGAACTTGTCTACCTTCACTCGATCGAGAAGGGAGCAGATAAAGATTATTGTCGAGGTCAGGCCCGAAAATACCACTGGGAACGGGCTTACCTCAGAACCCTCAAGGTCCTCGACGATTTCTATGAGTATTTTTTTGATTCCCAAAATCCGCTTGATGAGATGGGCGGTGAATACATGATGCCTAAAACTTTTTCCAGGTTCCATATAATCGCCGCTTTTCTTGAGCGGGGCCTGATCATGGAACCATTAAAAAAATTACCCAAAGCGTTAAAGGTCCTGATTTCGGGAAATTCCTATGGCGGGTTTTACACAGCTCCGGAAGAAAAAATTTCAGGGGTAGGCAAATGATAGACGTCAGTGTCGTGATCATCACCTATAACCGGAAAGACAAGGTCGAACGACTCATCCAGTCTGTCCTGAAGGCAAACTGGGAAGGGCTTTCCCGCGAAATAATCGTTGTCGACGATTGCTCACCTGATGGAACCTTTGAGTTTTTGAACAGCAAATATGCCGGACATTTGGATATCAAACTGCTTCAGAATGAAGTGAATTCGAAGGCCTCGCATTCCCGTAACCGGGGTATTGCCGCCTCCTGTGGTCGCTTTTTGTTTTGTATTGATGATGATGTGGTTGTTCATGAAGAAGCATTCCAGGAACTTTATAAAGCCCGGCAATCCCTCGAAGGGCAAAAAGTTATTCTTGCCCCTTTGATGTTTGAATACGAAAAACCGGATGTGCTCTGGTATGCCGGTGTCCGGTTGAACATGTGGACGACTTTTGGGACTTTTGAGGGGCAGGGAAGAACGCTTAAAGAGTACGGACCATTACCTGACACGTTGGAGACCGACACAATCGTCACCGCCTTTTTTATGGATCGTTCCTGCTTGGAAGAGGTCGGGGTGTTCGATGAAAAGAGATTCCCTTTTCAGTTTGAAGAAATGGATTTTTTCAACCGCAGTGGATTTTTCGGCTACCGGTTACTGGTGGTTTCTCCAGCACATATTTATCACGACCATGAACAGGGCGCTTTTCTCAACCACCCGTGGCGGCTTGAATTGACGGCAAAAAACAAACTGCTGACCTGCAAGCTCTGGTCCAGTAGTCAATTGCAGGAATATGTCTCACTCGCGTTTTCCACTGCGACGTTGTTGGCCTACTTTGGGCTCAAGCTGCTGGTTTACAGGAAAGAACGGATAGCCTGCATGAAAGCTCTTGTTCGGGGAATGCGGGACGGCTTCAGCGGACTCAAGTCGATTACCCCATACCGGCAAATTTATAGGGAGCAAATTATTTCAATGGAGCCCTCATGACTGTTTCGCAAGCATCGGAGCCAGTCGTTTCTCCGGTTCCGGAAAACGTGGCTCCATCTGCTGAAGAGACGCAACAGACGGTATCCACCGGAGGCCTGACAGCATGGTGCTGGACGGTTATCCTGTTTGTTGTTTTTGCCATGATGGCTGGAGCAAAATACCTTACTTTGCACACCACCTTCCTGGATTTGGGATTGTATTTGAACCGGGTTTTTCTTGTCGCTGAGGGACAATGGCAGGTGGCCTTATCCGGGCATGCTCAACCAGTCCTTTGGCTCCTGGCACTTTTGCATAAAGTAGTAACTCCAGACAGAGTTCCACTGGCCCTTTTAGCGTTGCAGGCTTTGATGATTGCGCTTCCCTTGCGATGGCTGTGGAAAGAATGGGGACCCCTGGTTGCCGTTGCGTACGCGCTCTATTTTCCTATCTGGTACAACAATCTGTTTGATTTCCATCCGGATCATCTGGTTATTCCACTGCTGTTTGCGTTTTTCCTGTTTGAGCGAAAGGAAAAATATTCTGCTGCCTGTTTCGCGGCTATTTTGCTTTGTGGAATCAAAGAACCGTATGCCTTGCAAACCGCTGCATGCGGTCTATATCTGGCGTTGGTACGAAAACAATGGAAAGCGGGTTTTTGTTTGATGGGGGTGGGTCTCGGTTATTTCATTATTGCTCTCCAGATTATTTTGCCCATGTATACGCTGGGAGATCGTTTGGGGCCTAACACTCAGGCTTTTTCCTGGTTGGGGAAGGATATGTTCGGGGTGGTCGAAACTTTATTTACCAATCCCTCGAATTGGATCGATGAAATTGTCAATCACTCTGGAAAAGAAACCTACCTTCTTGTCGTGTTCGGTTGCCTGGGATTTCTTTCGCTGCTTTCCCCGGCCCCGCTAATTGTAGCGTTGCCGATTATTTTTCTGGCGCTGCTTTCACGCAATCCAAATCATTTCGGTTTGTTTTTTCATTACACCTCTGGACTGGTGGCTCCGATGATAGTTTCTTTCGCCGGGGGAATCCCTGTTGCCAGAAAAATCGGATCCTGGGTCGATTTAAAAGAACCCGCCTTTTATATTCTGGTGATAGCCGGATTATTGATAGGCCATGCTCGCTATGCCCCTTCATTTTTAAGTTGGCGTTTCTATCAGGAAAACGATTGGTCGTATCACTTAAGTGCGTATGCTCCTTCACAACGAGATGCCGCTGTTCGACAGGCCTTGGAGGAATATATACCTGCCACTGTTCCGGTGAGCGTTCAAAACAATATCAACACAGCATATCTGTCTCAGCGAAGTCATATTTTTGTTTTTCCCAGGGGGGTAGATTCCCCGGTAGACGTCCGTGGTACAGATTCAACTTCCCAACCCGGTTTTATCTGGGCAGATTTTGTTGTGCTGGACCTTACCCGCCCCTTGTTTTGGGGAGATAAGACCTGCAAGTGGAGGTTAGGTGCTTGTGAAGATGGAGAAGTCTCAGCAAAATTCCTGAAATTACTCGAGGAGACTCTGAAAAATTACGAAATTTTATATGACAGGGATCGTTTCCTGATTCTCAGGCGAACTCGTTATCTGGAATCCAGGAAAGAGTTAAGTTCCCAGTTTCAGGCAGCAATATGATGACTAATTTAAAAAAATATGGAGTTCTTCTTTTTTGCCTCTTGTCCGGCCTATATATGGTGGCGGTTTCAGTAAGTAGCGCAAATGAACAAAAAGAAAAACCTTCAAAATTGTTTTTTCTGGCGGAACGCGGAAAGCAGAGTGTACCGAGTTTCCAAAATATTCCATCAGAAACAAGACTCCCATCGGGTGAGTACAGTGCACGCGCCCATATGGTGAGCAAAATCATAAAAGAAAACCGTGTGACTCATTCCTTAAGCTTTCAACCTGAAAAAGAAAATGTAAACAATACGTTTGAAAAATCAAAAGGGTGGTCCCGGTTGAAGGATACATACTGGTGGTCTCCTGGCGCGCTTGAACAAACGCTTACGGTGCCATTAAGTTCCGGGGAAATAAATTCACCGGTGCTCAACCGGTTCGATGAGTTTCATTTTGATTTCCAGGCATTGGAGGAGCCGGGTCAGTTTCCATTTCTGGTTGGTCTTGAACTGACGGCCGGGACCGCGAACCCTGGACAAAAAAAACGGGTATTCATTGCCGGCGATCATTCGTTAAAGGCTGAAGAAACCCTGACCCCTGCTGCAAGGCCCTGGAACCCCAAAAACTATCTTTACCTGCTAAAACGTGAATTGAATCTGGAGCCGGATGCCGAGTGGAGATTTATCCAGAAGGATGAGTACACCGTGGTGCAGAGGCGTTTTCATAAAGATATCAAGTCTATTGAAGCCCTGGACGTTGTTGTCCCACGGAATTGGTCAATTAAAACGATTAACCTTAAGCTCGGATTTGAAGGACCGTACCGCCCGACGGAAATTCTTGCATTGCATGAGGTTTATCATCGCCATTCAAAAGGTGACTTTGAAAAAACCATCCGACTCCATCTGGGAAAGCTGATACGGGAACAGTATAAAAAATTTAAAAAGATAAACCTTGAAGAGCTGGTTGTGTTTTTTGAGGGGCCGGTGGATCAGGTCATCCAGCAAAAACCTTTGAAGCAAATAGTTTTTCATGCGCTGGACCTTGATATTGAAAACCGTGACTCTATAGAAATTGTTCAACTCCCACTGGAAATACTGCCTCTATCTGCGACAACCTACCGTGCGTCCGTCAAGTTGGATGCAGTAAAAAAGAAACCGGTTAAATGGGAATTGGATTCGGCGCGTTTAAAAGTCAATCGTGAAAACCCGTCAGTTCCGGGTGGTCTGGTCTTCCGCCGCGCGGGTTTGGCTCAACTTGAAACGTTTACCCAGCCGAAGATAGCGCGTGTTCCAAAACAAAGGGTCCATGCATTGGGTGGGCCATTTCTTCCCCGGCAAAACCTCAAAAACATTGAATCGGTTTCAGTTGATTCCTATTTCCCTTTCCAGGTTCTGGATTGGGACCAGCCCTATCATTCAGGGTTGATTGTACAAAACGGGATTCGTGTTCAGACAGGAAAAGCAAGCCAGGCTCGTGTTTATAGAGAGAAGAGAGGGCTTGCCTGCGATGTTTTATTTCTAGCACCTGAAAACCTGGTCAGTATGGAGTTGGAAAGTATCGGTCCTTTTGTTGAGGATAGAGAGGTCACTCTGGAGCTTGAAAGGGAGGGGAATCTTCTTCTCAGATTGTTCAAGCCTTACCTGGGAGAGATAAAGGGCAATACGATCCGGTTTATTTTGCCAGCCAACACCCGTCCCATGATCGAAGTGGAACCTCCACGCTTGGAAGGTCTGGAAACTACAGGTCGTCAGCGGGGTCGAATCCTTTTCACCCGGGCTGAGATTTCTCCAAATTTGCAGGAGGATTCAAGGACTCTACAAAATGATCCAAATGCTGATAATCAAAAGACAGCGACGGAAAAGGAAAATGGGAATGGGGAAGAGGAGTCTTTATCTTCCTTGAATCCCTTGTTTCTTTCAGCTCCGGAAAAAGTGGATTTCTCTTCTCCCGGATTAAAAAGCAGGACAGCTAAATCTATTCGGGCGCCAGGGCTTCGCATCAAATCAAGGCATTCTTTCAAAGAGTGGCGGCCGGTGCAGGGAGGGATTCTCCTGGAAGGTCGGGGTCGATGGATCGATTTAACATGGAAACATACAGCAAAACTGTTTTCAGAGTCCCGCTTTTACCTCTCAATACTAAAGGGTGTGGCTGATGTCGACCATCTGGAGATTCAACCCCGTTCTGGAGGAAAAAAATTACCTCCACAAACGGCAATGCCCAATGAGCCTGTCAAACTGAATATTAATTCAGGCGAGATTGATGAACTCAATATACGAATCCATTTAAAGTCGAATATAGCGTTTTCTCTGGTTTTATCGGAGATGACTTTGTTCCATCCACAATCCACACCCGTCACCCAGATGCTGGACCTGGAACACCTGATTTGGGAAAGGACTCCACTGGTTGCGCATCCGGTCATCAAACCAAAAACGGCGCAACTGGAAACGGATTCCAACGGGATCATGATTACGGGTTCACTGACTGCGAGGGAACCTGTGGTGCAGTGGTCCAATACCGTGAACCATCCCATTGGTTTGGTACGGGGGCTGCGCTTAAAATACCAGAGTGCCTGGGATGCCAGTCAGGGAGTGGCCTGCTGGTTGAAATTAAACTGGAAAACCGCGAAACATCAAGGGCAAAAACGTCTCTGTTTTAACAATCCAATTGGCGATGTTTATATTCCTGCGTCTTCTCTTTTTGATCAGAAACTGCTGAATAACCATGAACCTTTGGAATCTCTGGTCTGGAGAATCGAAGGGCCCAAGGGAAAGCAATCAACAGCGCTTGCTTTGAGTTTAAAAATGGAATTGGATGCGCTTCACCTTGGATCGCTGCGTCATGAACTTGCGCGATATCCGGTTTTCAGGGTAGAGGAGAAGGTCGTTTCCCCGGCCTCACTGGAACATATTGCGATCGATCAATTAGTTTCAAGAGAACCCTGGGTCGAGTTGGGTGACATCATCATTCCTGCAAATCTTTCCAAAACATTCGACATGGAAGTTCTTGAGACACCTTACTTTAATGTTGAAGCTTTGGTGATCCAGAACCGTTTTCCATTGCCGGAGGGTTTCACCCTTCAACAGGATGTTGAAGAAATTATTCCGAACCAGAGGTCCCTGTCTCTTTTAATCTTGATCGAAGCGTTGATTTTTTTGGGTGGTTTATATTTCATTTTGAAAAAAACAAATATCTACCCACAACTAAAATCAAATATGATTCCAGCTCTGAAATTTTTAAAACGCTGGTTGCTGGGGCCTCATGTCATTTTAAATCGGTTGATGGGGCTTTTGGTTATTGGACCGGGCTTTCTCCTTTCGGGTTATATGAATCAAAGGCCGGATGCTCCGTCTTTTCTGGAACCTTTACTGCTCCTTTTTGCAGGAGTGGTCTGGCATGAAATACGGTGGGGGTTGCAAAAATATCCACACCATTTTGAACGTAGCAATATCTTCATAAATGGAAATAATTACTCGACTCCGGTTCTGCCTCATCTGGTTTTGGCCGGGGCTATGGGTTGGAGTGCATGGATGATTGGAGCCGGAATTTCCGAGATTCCAACCGTAATCGCCGCGGCATTGTGTGTGTCCAGTATTTATTTCTACCTGCCCTGGATGGAGCGGGTTACGGTACGAATCATCTTGGGACTGGTCTTTGCTGGCGGATGTTATCTGGCCAGCCTGTCGCAAGCACCGGGGAGTCTGTTGCCTTCAGTGGGTGGACTGGCTTTGATTTTTACCTGGCTGAATATTTTACAGTGGGCACGCCCCACCCTTGAAAAGTGTTTTCCGAAAGGTACAGGATTTGTATTCCAGTCCACCGCCAAGAAATTATGGCTGGGCCTTCTCATACTGGTCCCGGTAATGGCGTTACTTATTTTTTTACAGTTGGAAGTGATAGCCGAACCGATCGCAATCACTATCTACCTGCTCATGGCAGGCGGTATCCTGTCTGAAATTTGGGCGCATTTTTCTCCCTCGAAAGAAAGTATCCCGGATGTAGTCTCTGAAGATATTTTTGAAAAGGTGTCTTCTGGTGGCTAATTTTTTAAGAACCAATTTTCTGGTTCTTTTCCTTCTGAATTCCGGAAACCTGTTTAACTATCTCTTCCAGCTTGTTATTGCCAGGCAGCTGACTCCAACCGATTTCGGAACATTCAATGCGATAAATTCAATCGCAATAATTCTACTCGCTCCATCAGCAGTCTTGCCTGTTGTGTTTTCCCGCTACACCGTCACCCTTTTACAAACCAGTATGGGGCAGGTGCGTGACATATTAGTCCGAGGCATGAAGTTTTTTACCTGGATTACTCTGGGACTTCTTGTCTTGTGTTTGTTGGGGCTGCCTGGAATTAAATCCTATCTGCATCTGACATCAACACTGCCCCTCGTTCTTATGCTCATTCAATTCAGCCTGTCGCTGGTTCGTCCTATTCTTTTTGGGGTGATCCAGGGGTTGCAGCGATTTACACTTTACGGGCTGGGGTCCAGCAGCATTCCACTGGTGAGGTTTCTCAGCGGTCTGGTTTTCGTGATTGTTCTGGAATGGGGGGTAAACGGGGCAGTTTTCTCAGGTGTGGTGGGTGCCATTGTTGCCATGGTCATTGGTTTCTGGGGTATCCGGGATGTCCTGAACAAGCCCAATGAGCCGATCCCGCCGGGTTTGACAAAAGAAATGGGACGTTACGGATTACCAGCATTGGGCACGGCTTGTATGGTGATGGTTCTCGGCAATCTCGACATTGTGTTTGTTCGTCATTATTGTACTCCCGAGGAAGCCGGGTTTTACGCCACCGCTGCCATTTTGGGACGTATTGCCATGTTCCTCCCGGGAGTATTAACACATGTTCTCTTTCCTGTTGCAGCTCAGGCTCATGAAGAGGGTGAAAAAGGTTCCAGTGTTTTGTGGACCAGTCTAGGCTTGACGACTCTTCTGGGAGGTGGGTTCGCATTACTTTGCGCTCTTTGGCCCGAGATGATCATCTCTTTTCTGTTTGGCTCGAAATATATCGATGCCGCCCCCATGCTGGTTATCATCAGCATCGCGATGGCCCTTTTGGCTATCGCAAATGTGGTATTTACTTTCTCCTTAGCCCGATCGGAATTTGGTTATCTCTGGCCTCTTGCCGGTGGTGTTCTTTTGATGTTTATATTGATTTTTCTTTTTCACGATTCCGCACGGACTATTGCTATGAATGTCCTCTGGTCCGTATTAACCATTCTAGTGGGAACAATGGGGTGGTACCTGTCAAAAAACTTTCGTCCTCAAACTGCACCATGACCGTTCAGAAAAATTACGCCAGCCAATGGTGGGCTACAGTTTATGTGGCCGGTGTTTCCCTGGCGATCACCTTTCTTTTAGGCCGATTGTTCGGTCCGGGTACATTTGGGACCTACAGTTATATTGTTACGGTGGGAGCCTTATTAGGGATTCTTCAGGATGGAGGTTTTAAAACGTTAATCAATCGTGAGCAGGCCAGTCCCTCACTGGATCTCTCACCGGAGCAACTTTTCGCCAGGGCTCTGGGCCACTTGTTAACTACAACCAGCCTGGCGGCAATGGTGATCCTGCTGTTATCTTTCGAGCATCAAAAGGCTTTGCTTTTGGCCTTGTTTTCATTTGGACTTGGTGCTGCCACAAATTTTATCTCTTCATTTAAAAAAGGAACGGGACATTTTGTTGAAGAAGCCTGGTGGCGATTCCGGATAAGAACCATCACCGCTATTGCGGTGGTTCTTTCTGTCTGGCTGTGGGAACCCACTGTGGAAGGGGTATTGATCGCTTGGTCGGTGGGACAACTGTTGGTTTTATTGTCGCAACGTGAATTTTCCCTGACACGTATCTCCTTTTTTGGAAAAGACAATAAAGTTTTTAAAAGTGTACTGGCCCTGCTCATAATCGACATTGCCACCTTAATCTATTTTAAAATCGACATTATCATGTTAATGCACCTTCAGGATTCCAAGGATGCCGTAGGGTTTTACTCAGCTTCTTCCCGGATTATTGAAGGGGTTATCCTCCTCCTTTTCCCCTTCGCCAATGTGTTTTTTCGTGATTTCCGACTGGCGTGGCAGGAGCATGGCGAGTTTAAAAAACTTTTACGAGTCTGGCTGATGCGCGCAGGCATATGCGCATCATTAGTGGTACCTCTTGCCTGGATGTTGGCGGAGCCGGTATTGACTCTCTGTTTCGGAGAATCATTCACACAGGGAGAACAAATCCTCCGTTTTCTTTTGCTGGCCTTGTTTTTTATCATTCCCAATCTTGTGCTGACCCAGGGAGTCCTGGCGCTGAACCGGGAAGTTTTTTATGCCAAGATTGCCTGTCTTGCAGCAGTTCTTAATATCGGGCTCAATTGGGCCTTGATTCCCCGTTTGGGGCCAGAGGGTGCCGCCCTGGGAACTGGTATTACCGAGGCTTTCCTGTTTGGTGTTTTCCTTTGGAACATGATGCGTTGGCTTAAAACAAAACCCGGTGATAGCCATGGCTGAATCTCTGCTCTTACACGATGCGTTTGATTTCAAGGGTGGCGGAGAGCGACTGGTTCTCAGTTTGTGTCGAGAACTGAATCTTGATCTGGCTTACGGACAATGGTGCGCCGATAGTTTTGATCTGTCCGATCTCCCCGGACAAACGTTCGACCTAAACGGGTATTCTTCATTGATAGGCTATAGGACCATCAACCGTTACCGAGCGTTTACAAAACGAACACGTTTTTTAAAAAAGTATCGGACGGTAATATACAGTGGCATCAACGCCCCCCTTGCGGTTCACAACCATCGCAATGGGAAAAATATTTTTTATTGCCATACACCGCCTCGTGCGCTTTACGATTTACGTGAATACCAGATGAACCGTTTGTCTTTCTTTCGAAGATTTCTTGTTGCCCGTTACAATGACTGGTTCCAACCCTTATATGAAGAAGCAGTGAAGCATATGGATGTGGTCGTTGCCAATTCCAGGAATACACAGGAACGTCTAACCCGTTTCCTTGATCTCGAATCGGTTGTTGTTAACCCGCCTTGTCCAACACAGTGGTTTCAATGGAAAGGGCAGGGAGATTATTATCTTTCCCCTGCGCGACTTGAAGGGGTTAAGCGGGTTGGTCGTGTGCTGGAAGCTTTTTCAGGGTTGCCTGATAAAAAATTAATCGTGACCTCTTCAGGTCCGGAGTTTTTACAACTTCGTGAAAAATATAAATCCTTTTCCAATATTAGTTTTACGGGTCCTGTAGAAGAGGAGGAACTCCGCAGCCTGATCGGCAATGCGATTGCCACCCTCTACATTCCGGTGGATGAGGATTTTGGAATGTCGCCCGTGGAGTCTATGGCTGCAGGAAAACCAGTCATCGGGGTTCGCGAAGGAGGTTTAATCGAGACGGTGATGGACGGCGAAACAGGCATCCTGTTGAATGCAGACCCTTCAATTGAACAGATTCGGCAGGGTGTAATGGATCTGTCTCCGACCCGGGCTCTTTCCATGCGTGAAGCCTGTGAGGCTCAAGCCCAAAAGTTTGATGAGAAAATTTTTATCAATAAAATGCAGTCATTAATAAATAGTTGAAAACTTCCTGATACCTTCAAAAAAGAACTCTGGGATAGCCATTTTATTTTCTGCCCTTGCCAAGGGAGGGTGAGGGAGGGTTATGAATAAATGCTCCCCTGTATCCCCTCCAAATATATACGAAGATCAGTCCTTTACTTACGACAAAAAAAGCCTGATTTGATTTTTTGAAAATGTAATATCAAGGCATTTCCTCGACCCGGATGACATTGGTCCATTGCGGAACACCAAGTGGAATCCCGGTTGTGAGAATGATGCGATCCCCTTTTTTCAATAGTTGGGTTTCTTTTATTTTTTTAAAAAAAGGGGTTATGTCGCCAAGAAATCCCCGTTCGCTTTTGATTATGATGGGTACAGTACCGCGAATGAGGGCCATACGCCGGGCACATTCGCGTACAGAGGTAAACGTGAAAATAGGGACGTTCGGCTTGGGCGATGCCACCTGCATCGCGGTCCCTCCTGTTTTGGTATAGACCATTAAAGCCCTGCCTCCTAATAACTCCACCAGCCGGTTGGCAGAATAGGCAATGCCCTGGGAAACCGGGGGATCTTCATTGAAAAATCTTTGCCAGGGAAGAATTCGTCGGTGGGTTTTCTGATAATCCTCCATTTCTCTTGCAGTGGCTGCCATCATGCGGACTGCGCCAACAGGGTATTTGCCCGTAGCGGTTTCGGCCGAAAGCATAACGGCATCGGCCCCGCCCATTACGGCTGTGGAGATATCAGAAACTTCTGCCCGGGTGGGTCGATTGTTTTCAACCATTGATTCGAGCATTTGTGTTGCAACGATGGCTGGCTTTTGCTGCGTTGCACATTCCCATAAAATTTTCTGCTGTGCCACTGGGACTTGCGTTAATGGGATTTCAATTCCAAGATCGCCACGTGCGACCATCACGCCGTCAGCAGCTTCGATGATCTCGCGATAACATTTTACTGCCACTTTTCGTTCGATCTTGGCAATGATGTTGGCGTCTCCTCCCGCTTTGTGAATCAAGCGTCTGAGTTGGTGAATATCATTGGGCGATCCCACAAAAGAAAGGCCAACAAAATCTACCCCTTCACTCAAGCCAAATTTTAAATCACGTTTATCTTTTGCAGTAATCGGGCTGGTGGTGAGTTCAGCATCGGGTAGGTTGACCCCTTTAAAATCCGACAACACCCCTCCAACTGTTACCTGCACTTTGACATCATTTCCTGAAATAGACTTTACCTTCACGCAAAGGCTGCCATCATTCAGGTAAACAAGATCGCCCGGCTTAACCGACTTGGAAAATCCGGCGAGTTGAATAGGGACAAGCTTGGCGGATCCGGTTACATTGCGGGTAGTGAAGGTGAGTATATCGTCTGGATTTAAATGAATAAACCCATTCTGAAATTTTCCAACACGAATCTTGGGTCCCTGCAAATCGATGAGAATACCGATTACCGTTTTCTGTTGAATTTCGACCGCTCTAATAAAACGAATCCATTTTTTTAAATCGGGATAATTCCCATGCGACATATTCAGGCGGAAAATATTGACTCCCGCCTTCACGAGAGCGTCAATAGTTTTCCTGTTGCCACTGGCCGGGCCTAGGGTCGCAATGATCTTGGTCATTTTGAAAGACATATAATGTTTTCCTGTTTGATAAATATTCTGGATTAAAGTCAGTATAAGGCGTTAATTTCTTTTTGCGAGTGTGAATGTTTTGATCAATTTAGGGATGTTGGTTTTGGTATGATGAGTATGATTGAATCTATGGAGGACTTATGACAACACAGGATACACACAGTAAAACTATTGGCTACCTGCTCTGGGTTTTCGGGTTCACCGGCGGGCACCGTTTTTACTATGGAAAACCCATAAGCGGTACGATTTATTTTTTTACACTGGGACTTTTCTTTATTGGATGGATCGTTGATTTATTCCTCATTCCTTCAATGGACCGGGAAGCTGACCAGAAGTTCACCGATGGCAGGATCAGTTACAGCACGGCCTGGATATTATTGACCTTTCTGGGGGTCTTCGGTATTCACCGATTCTATATTGGTAAATGGGGAACGGGAATCATCTATCTTTTGACAGGGGGACTGTTGCTTATTGGAGTGATTTACGATTTCTGGAACCTGAACAAACAGATCAGTGAAATCCACGCTGAAGAGGCGGCAGGGGTAACCTCAACCTGATTTTCTATGAACTAATTGCGCCCGTAAGTTTTGGGGTATTGTCCGGGTTCTTTCCACCAGTACTCGTGCTGGAGATGAATCACATAAAATTCAGTTAGGCTCGACTGGAAAAGGGAAAACGGGGTCACACCGTACTGCCCCAAAGCATATCCCAGGTAAAAAAAGTATCGCACGATCCGGTTGGGTACCATCTCCACCCTCAATTAAAAGACAAACGGCCAGGTAAACAGGAAGAAAAATTACTATGCGGGATTCAAGGCCGTCCGTCAAAGAATTTTTTTTATTTGGAGAGTGGTCAGGAAACAGATTCGGTCGGTTGAGCCAGTGAAGGCGCGGGTTTCTTTTCCCTTACGGAAAACATAAGTGCCGGAAGAACGAATAATGTCAGCACGGTGGATGATAGGATCCCGCCAATGACGACTGTGGCAAGAGGACGTTGAACTTCAGCCCCGGTGCCTGTTGCCAGTGCCATGGGGACAAACCCAAGGGAGGCAACCAGCGCGGTCATCAAAATTGGACGAAGTCGTGTAGCGCAACCTTTAAGAATAGCGGCTTTCAGTTCGAGGCCCTCCGCAGTCAGTTTATTGATGAAAGTGATCAGTACCAGCCCATTCAAAACTGCAACTCCAGACAGGGCTATAAAACCGATGGCAGCGGATATTGATAACGGGATTCCACGCAACCAGATAAATAGAATTCCCCCGGTAAGTGCCAGCGGGACTCCAGTAAAAATCATCAGGGTGTGGGTAAACGACCTCACCGCAAAGAACAGAAAAATAAAAATCAGGGTGAGCGCGATGGGCACCACTATCTTCAAACGTTGGGCTGCGGAGATGAGGTGTTCAAATTGTCCCCCCCAGGTGATCCAGAAACCGGAAGGTAGTGTTAAGTTTTCATTCAGGGTGTTTTGTGCGGATTCAATAAACGACCCAAGGTCGCGCTCACGAACGTTGGCAGTCACCACGATCCGACGTTTTCCGTTTTCACGGCTGATCTGGTTTGGTCCCTGAATCACCTCAAAGTCAGCAACGGTTCCAAGTGGAATTGAAGTCAGGATTTCCTTATGCGGGTTTAATGCATTATTCGTTTTTGAATTCATTGGCTTCAGCCAATTTTCAGGGTAAGGAAGCGGAAGCCTCTTCAGATAGTCAATTCGGCTGCGCAGGTTTTCCGGAAGTCGTACGATGAGATCAAAACGGCGATCGCCCTGAAATACCTGGCCAGCGGACATACCGCCTAAAGCGATCTGAATCACATCCTGGACATCAGAGATATTCAACCCCATTCGCGATAGTTCCTCGCGTCTAAGGTGAATTGTCAGCACCGGTAGTCCTGTTACCTGCTCCATCCTGACATCAGAGGCTCCCGAAATTCTGTTGAGATTTTCTACTACACGTTCGCCAATATCATGAAGCGTGTCCATGTCATCACCATGAATTTTGACAGCAACATCCGCGCGCACCCCTGCGATGAGTTCGTTGAATCGCATCTGAATGGGTTGGGTGAACTCATACTTGTTTCCGGGCAGTGGCTTTACAAACGATTCAAATTTCGCGATGAGGGCATCGTGGGTCATCCGGGGATCGGGCCAGTCCTTGCGAGGCTTTAATATTACAAAGGTGTCGGCGACGCTGGGTGGCATGGGGTCGGTTGCGATATCCCCTGTCCCTATTTTGGAAAAAATGTAGTCAATCTCCGGAAGTTCCATGAATTTTTTTTCAAGATGATGCTGCATCTTTACCGCCTGACTGAGACTCGTGCCAGGAATTCGGAGGGCATGGACCGCCAGATCGCGTTCATCAAGTGTGGGAAGAAACTCCCGTCCCATGTTGATAGCAATTAAGAGACATGCGACCAGCAGAATTGAAACCGTTGTGAGGAGGCTGACACGATACTGGAGTGCTTGTTCGAGAGTATTAAGGTATCGATTTTTGATTGCATCAAACCATGGGGTTTTTTCGGGTTTTGATTTTACATGGGCGAACTGGGCGACCATGGCGGGAACAAAAGTGATCGAAAGCAGCAACGCCCCGAGCAAAGCTGCCAGCACGGTGAATGCCATGGGTTGAAACATTTTGCCTTCAATGCCCGTCAAAGTCAGTATTGGCAGATACACCACCATGATGATGAGCACACCGAAAATACTGGGACGAGAAACTTCCCGCGATGCTTCGCGCACTATACTATGTCGCTCTTCACGGGTGAGCGGTTGGAATGATTGAGATTGTTTTTCCTGGAGCCTGCGCAAGCAGTTCTCAACAATGATCACGGTGCAGTCCACAATGATTCCGAAGTCAATCGCACCCAGACTTAAAAGATTCCCACTGATTTTATTTTCCACCATCCCCGTGATGGCAAATAGCATAGAAAGAGGAATCACGAGGGCTGTAATTAGTGCCGCTCGAAAATGTCTCAGCAGGAGAAACAGAACCAGGACAACAAACAGTGCGCCTTCTGCAAGATTGTTCCACACTGTGTTCAGCGTAGCGTTGACCAGTTTTGTCCGGTCGTAGAGAGTCTTTGCTTCCATCCCTTCCGGCAGGGTTTTTTGAATTTCTTTTAACTGGTCGGAGACACGCTTTGAAACGGTTCGGCTGTTTTCTCCTTTCAGCATGAACACCGTGCCCATAACCACTTCCTGGCCGTTGTGGGTGGCGGCGCCGGTTCTTAACTCTTTGCCCAGCGAAACTTCCGCAACATCCTGAATCAGAATGGGAACTCCGCGATGACTGCCAAGAGTGATACGACGAATGTCGTCGAGGCTTGCCACCTGCCCAGGTGTTCGAATAAGATATTGTTCTCCCTTGTGTTCCAGAAAACCTGATCCAACGTTCTGGTTATTTCTAGCCAGGGCGTTAAGCACATCACGGAACGACAGTTGGTGAGCCATCAGTTTTCCGGGATTCGGGGTGACGTGGATTTGTTTGACGTAACCGCCAATGGTGTTGACCTCTATTACTCCCGGTACGTTGCGGAGTTGCGGACGAACGATCCAGTCCTCTTCTTCTCTAAGGCGGGTCAGGGATTCCAGTTCGCTGGTGTTAGGGTTGAATCCCTCTTTCCATTTAAGGGCCCACATAAATATTTCGCCAAGCCCGGTTGCGATCGGTCCCATTTCAGGCTGGATCCCGGGAGGCAGCTGTCCTGTTGCCTGAGTCAAACGGTTCGATAAAATCTGCCGCGCAAAATAAATATCTGTTCCATCCTCAAAAACCAGAGTCAGCTGGGATAAACCGTAGCGCGATAACGATCGCATACTTTCCAGGCGTGGCAAACCGGCGAGTGCTGTTTCAAGCGGGAAGCTGATCCTTTGCTCCACTTCAAGGGGGGAATAGCCTACGGCCTCTGTGTTGATCTGGACCTGGATATTCGTAATGTCCGGTAACGCGTCGATAGGAAGTTTTTGAAAATTGAAAACACCCCAAACGCCCATACCAATAGTTATCAGGATAACCATTAAGCGTTGTCGGATAGAAAATTCAATTATGCGATTGAGCACGATAAAAACTTCCTTTTAAAACAATTCAGAAACCTGCTAATGCGAATGAGTGGCTCCGGATTTCCCCAGCTCCGCTTTGATGGCAAAACTGTTTTGGGAGACGTATGGCTCTCCCTTATTTAAGCCTTCGATGATTTCAATGCGCTGTCCATCGGTACGTCCCAGAGTAACGGGTCGAGCCTCGTAGAAGTTTCCGTACTTAACAAACACTACGTCCCAGCCACGAAACTTTTGAACGGCACTGTTGACTACCGATACCGGCACCTTGATTTCGCTCTGGACAAGATCAACATCGACGTACATTCCAGGTCGCCAGGATCTTTTTGGGTTGGCTATCACCACACGTCCGGTAACAGACCGTGTTTTTTCGTCAATCACTGAACCAAGATAGCTGAGCACTCCCCTGGTTTTCAGGCCCTGGTGTTCTTCTATGATGCGGGCTTTTTGCCCTACTTTTATGGTTCCAAGAAACCGTGCGGGAATGGCGACATTCACCCAGAGACTGGAGAGATTGGCGATCACATAGATGTCATCGTTTTTCCCCACCGCCTCTCCGACGGCAAGATGCTTCTGAATGACTTCACCCGTCAGGGGTGATCGCAAATCGTACTGGGTGAAGCGATGCTCTTCGTCAAAGGACAATTCTTCAATTTCTTCAAGAGTTAAACCCA
This sequence comes from Candidatus Nitronauta litoralis, assembly GCA_015698285.1. Taxonomy (NCBI): domain Bacteria; kingdom Pseudomonadati; phylum Nitrospinota; class Nitrospinia; order Nitrospinales; family Nitrospinaceae; genus Candidatus Nitronauta; species Candidatus Nitronauta litoralis. The sequence goes on along the minus strand of CP048685.1, from coordinate 978,730 downwards.
GTGCCAATAATTTTTGAGCAGTGGTTTTGACATCCAGGGAAAATTTTTCAGCGATTTTTTGTTTTTCTAACAATGCCCTTTGATTGTCGTAGGCAATTTTTTCTTTCAGGGCATTGTATTGAGCTCCGGCACTTTGGTGTTGTTCACGCGCTGCCAGAAAATCAGATTCTGATGATATTTTTTTATCGAAGAGTTTTTTTTCTCGAATATAAGCTGCGTGAGTTTGCTTCCATTTTGCCAATGCGGGTATCAGTTGTGCCCGAACTTCACCCAGGATCATTTCATCAAGCGTTTTATCCAGAGAGGACATATCCTGATCCCGACTCAACAATTCGAGCAATTTGGAGGTGTTTTTAAATAGCAACTCCTGCCGTTCTAAATCAAGAAGGGCCGGCTCCAGTTTCTTTTTCGCTTTAATATGACTGCCTTTGGCATCGGCTAGCTCGCGACTATCAAGTACGGCAAGGGTTTCTCCTTCCTGAACATTATCTCCAAGATGCTGAAAAACGTGTGTTACCACTGCGTCGAGACGAGGCAACACATGCGCAACCTTGCCTTCGTCCAGCCCCACTTCTCCCGTAAAGTTTTGCGATACGCTAAGAGTTGCAGAAGCGGCCTTGGCAATCTTTATTTCCGAGATCTGTGCTATTTCATCACTTATTTCGGTGCGCGCTTCTATTTGCGAAAAATTCCAGGTGTAGTTTTTTCCCTGCCACAAAGCGGTGACCTCCGCATCGAATGAGTGAGGTTCGGTTACAACTTCGCGGCTAATTAATTGCTGACCCGCTGGAAAAAAAGTAAAGGAATCGATCTTGCCACCAAGTCGTTTGAGTTTTATTCCCAGGGAAATATTGGCAGGAAGAATGGTTTTTCCGGTGTTGTCTTTTGCTTCAATTCGGAATTGGGGAGGAACCCCTTTTTCATAAATAGAGACCAGGAGTTTTAAATTGTCCTTCGCTAATTCACGTCCGCCATGATGATCGTCATTAACAAGGTCATGTGAAGAACCGACACCCCCTTTTTCAAAAAGCAGATCTTTGAACCTTGAAAGAGAGTTCGGGTCCTGAATCAACCATCCGATTCCTGCGACCAGGAGGATGAAAAACAAAATCTGTGGGAGCCTGTTCTCATTTTTCTTGTTCATGATTTGGGCTTCCCTTCCTGTTTTATTCTTATGGAACCGTGCGATGACAGGGGAGCCCCAATAATTCGTTCGATATCGAGGACAGCCTTGTGATAGTTGCCGAGGGCTTCCAGGTAGCTGGAGCGGGATTCAAACAGGGTGCGCTGGCTGTCGAGAACATCGATCAATCCAAACTTTCCATATCGATACCCTTCCTGAACCGCATCGAAAGCTTTCCGGGCGCCGGGAAGAATGTTTTGTTTTAAAGTTGTGGCCTGTTGATGAGCATTTGAAAGCCGGGTGTAGATATCAGCCAAACGGGATTGTAATTGCAGCCGAATGGCGGATTGTTCAGCATCAGCTTTCTCCCTGCGGTGACGAGCTTCCAGGATGCCTCCCTGGTTGCGATCAAATATATTCAGGGGAATGTTGATCCCCAGCACTAATGTGTTTGCTTGCTGATCTTCAATCCTTCTATAAGCTCCCTGCAATTGAAGGTCGGGAATAGCTTTTGATTCTTCCAGTTCGATTTTCGCCTGACGGTGGGAAATTTCAGCGGCCCACCGCTCCAAGTTGGGGTTTTTCCCAAGTCTGGTAAGCAGTGATTCGTAGGAGGGGAGGGTGTCAACTCGAAAAAAATCACCCAGCACTCCTTCAAACCCTGGGCTGGATTCCGCCCAGGTTATGCTCAAGCGGCGACGGGCCGCTTCGATTTTGTTCCGGGCCTTGTTGATTTCCAGTTGAGTTTTGGATCGGGCGACTTTCGCTTTGACCACCTGGACCGGAGACACTTTCCCGCTTTCGGCACGAAGAGTGACCACCTTGAGATTAGTGTCGGCTAACAAAACCAGATTTTCAGCCAGTTTCATTTGTTCCTGACTTTTCAGGACGTCAATGAAAGCCTGCCCCGTCCGGGTCAAAATATTCATACGCGTAATTTCGTAATCCCACTGAGCCAGGTCCTTTGACAGCTCTGCGACACGTTCTGTCTTTGCGATTTTTCCACCCAGCCGAATCCGTTGACTCAATTGAACCGTAGTCTGGGTATTGCGAAAACTATCAAACTGACCTGTGCCGGTGATATCTTCGGCCTGAATTTGCAATTGGGGGTTGGGCCACATTCCGGCTTGAAGCATTCGGGCTTCGCGAGCTCGAACTTCAAGAGAAAAAGCCTGAAGCGAAGGATTTTTAAGCAGCACCTCGACGATCACCCGATCGAGTGTCAACACCCCACGCATTTCAGGCGAAGGTACTGAAGAAATTTTTTCTGTCGCAAAAGCGGGTTGCAGTGTTTGGCTGATGGTTAAAAACACCATAACCACCAGCACTCGGATACGTTTCATCTGGTTTGCCTGTTTAGACGGTGCCGCTGTTTATGAAAAATGGGTCACAAACTTTGAAAGATCGCAAAAACCTGTTCACCACCTTCGGAATCCTTGTTATGGAAAGAATTAAGGTGAGAGCAAAATTTTTAAATCGTAAAATCTACGGCACAATTCAAATTTTAAAATTAGGATGAGGCAATTCAGACAGAGGGGGGCCCACGGACCTGTTGAACCGGTTTGGGGTGGTTCACAGCAGGAGAAAATGTGGGAAAAAACCTTGGAGAGTTTCTTTTGAAGTTTTCCTGCAGGACGGGAGTATTTTTTACCAGGTCGGGTTTGGAAAAGTGTTTAAGCTTGTCGACCGTGTGTAAGGCGAGAGTGGTGTATGCGACCTGATCAACATCGTGTTCCGGTGAGGAATGGGAATGATGTAAAGGTTCGTCTTCCTCTGGATCACCTGGGTGGATATTGGCCCAAAGGGCAATGTTTTCTAATTCTGAGGAATGAAAGTGTCCAGTGTGATGGTGCGTTTCGAATTCCCCTGGATGGGCGTGGGTATTTCCCGGATGAAAGTGAATAAAGGGCAGGAAGAACAAATTGAGCATCCCCAATAAAGCGAGAGGAATGAACGAACTTTTCCCAGCTTTCTTTAAATCACGAAAAAATTTGCGAAGTTTTCGGGATTCCACGGCTGATACCTGATCCACCAATTTTTTAAGTATGGATATAGCTTACAATAAATCAATGGGTTTTGCAAAGCTACGCATTGGTTTGTCATCAAACTCTTAGTTTTGGATAGTATTGATTGATCAAAACTGGCCCTATGTGTCGTCGCTTTCGTATCAGGTTTTTGCCAGACTACCTCTATAATTTTGTTTATCAGTGGACTGGTCTTTTTCCTGGGGTTAGGGTATTTTTTGGGTCCCAGGGGGTTCATGCAGATTTTTGCTTTCTGTGGTTTTTGGGGAGCTTTTCATTTCACCCGGCATCTTGTCCAAATCTAGAAAGAGGAGAATTTTGAATGGGATATATTGAAGATAATTTAATGGATCAGGAAAAAATAATTTACCAGACCCATTCCCACAAGATAATTTTTCTCTGGCCGATCATTGAGCTTGTCGCTGCCATCGGGTCTTTTCTGGCTGGTGTGGTGGATGTGGCGGGGATACTATTTTTGGTAGCCTTGATTCACGGTATCATTGTTTTCATCAAATACATTTCGTCAGAATTTGGATTGACCGACCACCGTTTGATTGTGAAGGAAGGCATAATAAAAAGAGAGACGCAGGAGTTGTTTCTAAAAAGAATTGAAAGTATCCAGGTGGATCAATCCGTGATGGGAAGGATGTTGAATTTTGGAACTATTCTCGTTTCGGGTACGGGTGGGCAAAGTGACCCATTTGAAAATATACCCGATCCTCTTGGATTCAAAAAAAGGGTGCAGGAGCAACTCAGAGACCTTTAAAGAATTTTTTAAAAAAGGTGTGAAAGGGTTCGCAGGTTTTATTGTGCAGGGTTTTTGATTATTTTCCGGATACCGTCTTCAAAGCTGTGGCGCGGAGTCCAGCCTAATTGCGTTTTAGCTCGGGTAATATCGGCAACAACATCCATCACTTCGTTCTGGCGGCGTATTTCTTTTGAGTGAACGGGCTTATCGGTGCCGGCCACCCGTTGTATGGTGTCGATCACTTCCTTAACGTCGATAGAATAGCCGGAACCAATATTGAATTTTTCCAGACCGCCGGTGCAATCCCGTGTCAAGATCAACGCCTCAACCAGATCTTCATAGAAAAGAAAATCGCGTTTGGGAGCAAGGTCCAGAATTTCCACCTTGTCTCCGTTCAATACCTGGTCGATGATGGTGGGGATCAAAAACTTTATGTTTTGGCCGGGACCATAAATATTGAATGGTCGGATTATGGTGATGGGTACATTGTGTACACGGTGATAAAACTCTCCCATTTCTTCCGCAAGTTTCTTCGACAAGCCATACGGATTGCCTGCAGTAAGGGGATGGGATTCCGGTATAGGAAGCTGTTCGGGAGTGCCGTACAGGTAACCACTGATGAGCGTGACGGGTGTCTTGTTCTTGACGCAATGCTGCAGAATATTGCCAGTTCCTAATGCGTTGGTGCGGATGAAATCCTGTGGACGTTCCCAACTGTCAGGGACATAGGTTTGAGCTGCAAGATGAAAAACCCGGTCGAGTTTTTCAGGGAGAGTTTTGAGGAACGCGGGATCAGCGATATCACCATCTTTGATATCCACACCCATTGCAGGTATGTTTCGGGTTTCCAGAGCCGACATTAATGCCCGTCCCAGAAAACCTGCGGCGCCGGTTACCAGATTCATGTCAAAAACTTGTCTTTAATGGCAGGAAACTCTTCAATAGCGCGGGCGTAATCATCGACACGGCCAATATCCAGCCAATAGCCCTTATGGCGGCGAATATGCGCTGGGTTCCCGGATTTCAGCATGTCTTTCATCAGCGTGTCATACCCATAAAACTCGTTTTCGGGAATGAAATCCAGCACCTTCCGGTTAATCATGTAGATCCCCATGCTGACATCAAGCAGGATTGCGGGTTTTTCCTTAAAGCCGGTCAGTCGGTTGGAATCGTCTACCTCAAGCACACCAAACTCTGAGCGCTCTTCACGTTGAAAAGCCGAGGTGGTGAATAAATGACCGTTATTAATATGGTGCTGATAAAACTCTTCAAAATCGAGATCGGTCAGAACATCTCCATTCATCACCAGGAAGTTTTCCGGGAGGTCCTTGATAAGCTTTAGGGGGCCCATGGTGCTTAGGGGCTTTTCTTCAAGCGAATAGTCGATCTTGATGTTCCACTTTTCCCCGTGGCCAAAAAATGCCTGAATCAATTCAGCCTGATAATTGATGGCGATTGTGAGGTGGGTGAAACCGTACCTTATGAGTTGGCGAATGACGACTTCCAGAATAGGGTAGTCATCCAGTGGCATGAGAGGTTTGGGGAGTACTACGGTGTAGGGCCTCAATCGAGTGCCTTTGCCGCCTGCCAGGAGAACCGCACGTTTAGACATTGTAGGTGTTTGTTTTATAAAGTTTCAAATTGTCAGGAATGGAAAACCACTCCGCTGTTTTTTCCAGCCCTCGGCGGAGTCCTTCTTTCCCCGCATAGTCGGGTTTCCACCCGGTCAGTTTTTCTGCTTTCGCGTTGCAGGCCCAAAGTCGTTCAACTTCGCTCTGGTCCGGACGCAGGCGTACATCTTCCTGCTCAATTTCGACTTCAGTATTCATCACTTCGGAAATCAGACGCACTGTGTCACCGATTGAAATTTCATAATTGCTCCCAATATTAATCACCTCGCCGACACTGTTATCCGATTCCGCCACGGTGAGGAATCCGTTTACTGTATCTTCAATAAAATTAAAATCCCGGGTTGGGCTGAGCGATCCCAGTCGAATCCGTTTGGCCCCGGCAGAAATCTGCCCGATGATCGTTGGAATAACGGCCCGCATGGATTGTCTCGGTCCGTAGGTATTGAATGGGCGAATCACTGCAACCGGTGTTTCGAACGAAGTGTAAAACGATTGTGCAATTTGATCTGCTCCTATTTTACTGGCTGAATACGGTGACTGCCCCCGTAGGGGATGGTCTTCCGTAATGGGGACAAATTGTGCTGTGCCGTAAACTTCGCTGGTGGAGGTTTGTACAACCTTCTCCACTTCCAATTCACGCGCTGCCTGTACCACGTTGAGTGTCCCCTGGATATTGGTGTCAACATAGGAACTGGGGGAATGATAGGAATAGGGTATCGCGATCAACGCTGCGAGGTGGAGAACCAGGTCGCAGCCTTTCATCGCTTCTTTTACTCCGAAAGGGTCGCGAATATCTCCTGAAAATACTTCGAGCTGCTCCAGAATTTCAGGAGGACTGTGATCGAGCCAGCCCCAGGAATTGAAGGAGTTGTAATAGACGAATGCTTTGACATTGAGGCCACGCCGCACGCACTCTTCTGTTAAGTGAGACCCGATAAAACCATCGGCACCTGTGATTAAAATTTTCCGGTTCTTCAACTGCATAGTCCTCATTTCCCACTAGGGGCCGGGGTTTGAGATAATATTTTTAATGTTAAGAAACAAACTATAACAAAAATTGAATGTGAGCACTGTTAAAAATAGTAATTATTTTTTTGAAATTAACCAGTCAGAGAGGTTGATATGCCAGATATTGAAAACCTGTCCGGTCGAAAATTAATACTATCGAATTATCTGTCTTTAGTTTTGTATTTCCTGTGAGCCGAATTTCAACGTTTCTGAAAAATTGTCATTTGGGAGGTCAATTACGATTTAACCATCACATAACCGAAATCTTCCCTCAAGAACGACAAAAGTAAAGATGCAAAATCTCAGGTTTTGCCCTGGTATGGATATGGGTGGGGGTTATTCTCTATCCTGATCGGACTAATTTCCCTGTATTTTAAATTTTTGATGCTGATAAATATAGACAAAGCCTTGCTCACCCTTTATATCTGGTAAAGTGGATTAACTTTACATTTAAAATAATTGATGTCTCCTCAGTTTCAAATTAAAGATCTTATCAGTGAAAGTGTGGCTACGGCCCCTGCCATTTATCATAAATTGCAGATGGCTTTAGCGAACCCTGATTCTACGTTTCAGGATTATGCGGAAATCATACAAGGAGATACCGATCTCGCTGCACGACTTTTAAAAATATCGAATAGTTCATTTTTCGGTTTTGAATCAAAGGTGGAAAGCATTACACATGCCATGTCCATCATTGGCCTGGAGCAGATCGTTGACCTTGCGTTGATTTCCATGGTGATTGAAAAGTTCAAGGGAATTCCCAAGGAGCTTGTTGTCATGGAGCAGTTCTGGCGGCACAGTATTGCCGTGGGATTGTGTGCCCGGCTTATTGGGAGGGGCATCAATCAATCCAATGCAGAACGCTATTATTTGGGAGGAATTTTACACGACATCGGTAGCCTGGTTTTTTACAAAGAGATTCCCATTCAGGCCCGGTTAATCATCTCAGAAGCGCAGACTGATAACAAGCATTTGCAGGAAGTAGAAAAAGAAGTGCTGGGCTTCCACCATGGGGAAATGGGAGGTTACCTCCTTCGGGAATGGGGGTTGCCCGATGTTTTTTGTGAATCAATTCCTTATGTTCACCAGCCTTCAAAAGCTTTAAACCACGCGGATGTGGCCACCGTCCTTCATCTGGCCGATTGTGTAGCCTACCATTTGGAACTGGGAAGTAGCGGAGAACCTGGTAAGCCCTCCATAGAAATAGGTTCGATGGCACGAATTGGCCTGGACGAAGAGACGTTTAATAAAGTTCAGGATGAAACTCTGGGGCAGTACAGTTTTACAGTCGAATCATTTCTCAGTTGATCTGAAACTCAATCCTCACAGCCTGCCTGGAATGCTTTCCTTAATTACCAGAAAATAAAGATCCAACTCAAAAATCTCCAGTGTTGAACCAAAATCATTTATAATTGGCGTTCTTGAAATTTTTGTCCCTATGAGGAAGTTTTTATGCCAGATGAAAAACCGGAGGGGATCCGGCGTCTTGAACAATCTAAAAAGAAACTCAACGGGATCAAACTGGTTAAAAAGAACCTGGCGGGGATAAACCTCAGTGAAGGTAGCCTGAAAGAAGCAGAGTTAACAGGATCCAACCTGAAGCGGGCGGATTTTTCAGGAGCTTTATTGAACGGAGCTCAACTGAAAAAATCAAATTGCGAAGCCGCTTTGTTCAAACAGGCTTCAGGACTCCGGATCAACTTCGAAAAAGCCCGGTTGTCCGGCGCGGATTTATCCGATGCTGATTTTTCGGAAACGAACTGGTCTGAAACGATTGCTGACGGAGTGTCGTTGGTCGGTACAAAGCTGCGTCGCGCTTATATGTCAGGGGCCTCGTTTGTGGAAGCTGACCTCTCAAACGTAGAGTTGACCAGGTCCAACCTGGGAAAAGCCCAGTTGATTAAGGCCCGGCTTGATGGAGCTAATATTTCCCAGTCTTTTCTTGGGAAAACCAGTTTCAACGGGGCCAGTCTGGTTTCGGCCGACTTGTCGGCTTGTAACATCAGTGGTGGTGATTTTAGAAACGCGAGAATGGAAAAGATCAACCTTTCTGGATCGGAACTCAACCGCGCTTTTCTACGCGGGGCTGATTTGTCTTCCGCGAATCTTGAGCGTGCTATTTTGCGCGGAGCTGATTTCGACAAGGCGGTTCTGACAGGGGCAAATCTGCGCGGGGCGGACATGACACTGGCGCTGAACCTTTCCCCCGAACAGCTAAACTCTACAAACCTGGACCCGAAAACCAAACTTCCCGAATATCTTAAGATCGATTGGTTGTCAGAAGCTGATTTTAAAATTCAAGCGAACTCACATTAGAATTAACTACCCGGTTCAATCAAGTTTTGGTACCTCGACCAGAAAGAATTCCAAGCCTTTGTTTAATGGGATTATAAACTTCACTCATATTCTCTAAAATAGAGGACAGAGTTGCTAGCCAAAACGGGACGTTGCATCTTCAGGACAGGATTCGATTTTGTGAATTGAAAGATCTGACCCTCGTTGCTCATCTTCTTTTTCCATTCTCAGGCCAACGGTGGAATCCAGCACCTTGTAAACAAGAAAACCGGCTGTCAGTGCGACGATGATGGCGAGAACCGATCCAACTAACTGGGAGACGAAAGAGACTCCTCCCAACCCACCCAGACTTTCCTGCCCGAAAATCCCGGCTGCAATGCCACCCCATGTTCCGGAAATACCATGTAGAGGCCAGACCCCCAGCACATCATCAATTTTCATCTTCTCCTGTTCCCACATGAAACCTTTAACAAAGATCACGGCCGCGACAGAACCGATAATAAAAGCGCCGATGGGATGAACCAGGTCAGAACCGGCACAGATCGCAACGAGGCCTGCCAAAGCGCCATTGTGCACAAAACCGGGATCGTTGTTTGAAATAAGGAGTGCGGTGAGGATACCACCCACCATGGCAAACAGGGAATTCATCGCAACCAGACCTGAGATACCCGTGAGAGTGGCGGCAGACATGACATTGAAGCCGAACCAGCCCACGCAGAGCATCCAACTACCCAGAGCGAGAAAAGGAATATTGCTGACAGGGATGGGGCGGCTGCGTCCTTGTGAATCCCAACGGCCTAATCGAGGTCCCAGGATGAGTACGCCGACAAGTGCCAGCCATCCACCCATGGAATGTACAACGACAGAGCCTGCAAAATCGTGAAAAGGCGCGCCCGTCAAATTGGCAAGCCACGAACCGTCCTGGCCCAGGAAAGTGATTTTCCCCCAGACCATCCCTTCGAAGGTGGAATACACCACACCAACAAAAATAGCGGCAGCAAATACCTGCGGCCAGAACTTCGCTCTCTCGGCTATTCCACCTGAAATGATGGCGGGTATGGCTGCTGCAAAGGTCAATAAAAAGAAAAAATGGACGAGCTCGTACCCCTGGTTATCAGCTACGATGGATTCCGCTGAGCCGTAAAAGTAAATGCCATAGGCGATAGCATAGCCAACAACAAAATAGACCACGGTGCTGAACGCAAAATCGGCAATAATTTTTACCAGGGCATTGACCTGATTTTTTTTTCTTACAGTGCCAACCTCCAGAAATGCAAATCCGCCGTGCATGGCGAAAACCATCACTGCGCCCAACAGCATGAAAAGAACATCTCCGCTGTGTTCCAACGCAACGTTTTCAAGATTCATTATTTGGACCTCCTTTTTCTCCTCGGGAAGCCACGGATGAGTATAATGGAAGCGGCAAGTCCCCCCAAGTTTTTTTCCAGGTGTTTTTGGCTAAAGACGCAAAAAACAAACCATTATAGATCAGATTATGACTGAAATTATCCAGGATCTTACCTTACTTCTTCTCGTTTCACTTCCAATTAATTTGTTGTTCCATAAGATCCAATGGCCTTCCATCATGGGTTACCTGGTGGCTGGAGTTCTGATAGGCCCCCATGCCCTGGGATTGATTTCCGATCCGGAGTCGGTTGAACATCTTGCAGAAATCGGGGTGATCCTGCTGATGTTCCTGATCGGTCTGGAATTTTCCCTGAGTCATATTCTGAAAAATGTGGGTCGAATTTTTACCGCCGGAATTCTTCAACTGGGATCGACGATAGGGTTTGTTGCCTTGTTCAGCTCGGTCCTTGGCTATTCCATGAGAACCGGCATGGTACTGGGCATTCTGGTGGGTTTAAGCAGTACCGCTATTATTTTAAAAATGGTAACCGACCGGGCAGAAATTGACACAGATCATGGTCGGGTTGTGATCGGTGTCCTGTTGTTCCAGGATATCTGTGTTCTGCCCTTCATGTTGATGGTCCCCTTGCTGGGGGGCGAGACGCCCCTTTCGATAGGAGATCTGACCTGGGCGTTGCTAAAATCCGGGCTGGCCGTGGGTGGTGTTTTTTTCGCTTCTCGATTGCTTGTCCCTAAAATCCTCCATGGGGTTGCCCGGTTTGGAAACAAAGAGCACCTGACCCTGTTTGTCATTCTCTTGATCCTGGGAACCGCCTGGGTAGGCCATTTTCTTGGATTGACGATGGCGATGGGAGCGTTCATTGCTGGCATGATACTGTCCGAGTCAGATTATCAGCATCAGATCTCCCTTGATATCCTGCCGGTTAAGGATTACTTCAGCAGTATCTTTTTCATTTCAGTTGGCATGCTTCTGAATATAGGTGTTTTCTGGCAGCATGCCGGAATGTATCTGGGGGCCGCCGCTGCATTAATCCTGTTAAAAGGTTTCCTGGGTACCGTCGCCGTACTGTTATCAAGGTATTCTGCCGGGGTTGCCATGATGACTGGCCTTTATCTGGCGCAGGCCGGGGAATTTTCATTGATCCTGGCCAGCCTTTCTGCTCAGACTGGGGGATTGACCTCGGACCAGTATCAGGATTTTCTGATCGTCGCGCTGCTCAGCATGTTGGCCACACCGCCGCTCATTCAATGGGCCAATCCTCTCCTTAAACGACTTGTAAAAAAATCACAGCGAATTCAAACGGCCCCTTCGGATTCTGAAATGGATAAGCTGACCAAACATGTCATCATCGCTGGATATGGAATGATCGGGCAGCACCTGTCCCGCGTCCTGCAAGAAATTCGTATTGGCTTTCTGGTGGTGGAGCGCGATGGGGAAAAAATTAAAAAGGCCATGCAACATCAGGCACCGGTTCTTTACGGTGATGCATCTCATCGCGACACCCTGCAGCGCGCAGGAATTGAAAAAGCCCGGGTGCTGGTGGTTTCAAAGCCAGATCCAAATTACATGGAGCAGGTGGTCCGGCTGGCAAGGATGCTCAATCCTGATATTTACATCATGGCACGTACCCGCTCCGATGTTCATGTGGAATTGCTGACGGCTGCCGGGGCCAATCTGGTGATCCCGGAGGAATTTGAAACTTCGATTGAAATTTTCACAAGAGTACTGCGTGAATTTCGTATTCCCAACAACATCATCGAACAACAGGTGGAACTGGTCCGGATGGAAGGTTATAGCATGTTTCGCGGTTTGTCCCTGAATGCAGAGAGCCTCAACAAGTTTTCTACATACCTCACGGCTTCACTCACAGACTCGGTGCCTCTGGGTGAGGGCGACTGGGCTACCGGCAAAACGATTGGCGACCTTGATTTGCGAAAACAAACCGGGGCACGATTGATTGCGGTAGTGCGCTTGGGGGAAGTCCACGCAAATCCGGATTCCAGTTTCAATCTCAAGGTTGAAGACCTGCTGGTACTGTTCGGCCGCCATGCCATGTTGGACAAAGCGGTTGCGCGCGTTCGCAAGGGGGCTCCCGTGGAGGAGCCTCAGCAGGATGAGAAATAAAGCCGCCGTAATAAAATAGTCAGTCGGTCTGTTTCAGGTATTTGGTTGGGATGTGGCTTTTAGTGGAGGGGAGAACCTTGCCTTGTATATCGAAGGCTTTGGCTCCAGTGAACGATGAGATCAACTGAGCCATGTAGTGGGCTTCGACAATATCCTCCAGTTCGAATGTTTCAATGATCCGGGCTTTGGAACTTTTGCGTTTTCCTTTTGGTTCCTTGAGGAAAAGTTGAGAGTAATACCAGGTGTCCAGATGCCGTTTGCCTTTTTTCCCTGGACCCTCTGAAATTTTTGGCTTTCTCGACCAGCGGGATGCCTTTGCGGTTCGAGTCCGCACCCGGATTTTGTCGACCATGTTTGGAGGGAATTGTGCGGTCTGGCTGCCATCGCGTTTTCCGTTGATCCGAATGGTTTTCTTGATATTGTCCATTGTGATCTCAGGTCTGTTTAAAATCAGAAGAATGAGAGCAATGAGCAATACGACCACCGAGAGCGAAAGCAGCAGACTTTCGGTTCCGGAAAAAAAAGCGATGAAAACGGCGATCATAATAAGCCCAGCACATTTGATGTACCGGACGTAATCAAGTTGCTGGTCGGAAGCGGCAATGGTCAAAACGACTTCCGGGTTTTTATATTCGGTCTCAAGTGCCATAGTGTTTTGAAATAAACTGCGTTAACATGAAATCAGGGTTGCGATTAATCTAAGGGAAGGCTATGGGAAAGTCAATCGTGCAAACCGTTACCACAAACAAATTGAACGGTTTTGGCAGATTCAGGGATCGGTGTTTCCGGATTTTTTGTATCGCCTTTATGTTGTTTTTTGTGTTGACGCTTTCCGCCTGTACTGGTGAGCGTCCCAAAGACCTGGGTGTTCAGGATGGAAAGCTTAAAAACTGCCCGTCTTCTCCAAACTGTGTTTCAACCAACGCAACCGAGGATGCCGAGCACTCCGTCAAACCGCTTTTATTTTCCGCTGATGCCAAAGAGGTGATGGGACGCGTGAAGCGTGCTGTTGAGTCGCAGGACCGTGTCCGCATTATCACCGAAAAAGAAAATTACCTTTATGCTGAATTCGAAAGCCTGGTGTTCCGGTTTGTCGACGATGTTGAGTTCTATTTTGACTCCCAAACCGGGACCTTACATGTGAGGTCCGCTTCACGCATCGGAAAAAGTGATCTGGGTGTGAACCGTGAACGTGTCGAATTGATCTATTCTCTCCTGAAAAAAACAGATAAGAAACCCAAGGCCTAGTTCGGATTTTCATTTTCAATGTTAATGCCTGCTTTGCGCCGTCTCTTTGTGGATACAAACACGAAAGCCACACCCGCAATCAAGCTGACTCCCGATATCCATGCCCCATAGAGGAAACTTTTGGGTCGATAGCGAAACTCCACCTCGTGCTTGCCGGGGGGGATGACGATGGCACGGAAGGCCTGGTTGGCACGGTAAATGGTGACCGGCCTGTCATCGATAAACGCTTCCCAACCGGGGTAATAACTGTCGCTCAATACCAGGAATTGCTGGCGTACGGAATCGACCAGAAACCGGTACTCACCGGGAGCGAAACCATCCGAGGATACAGGGTCCGGACTTTTAGCGGTGATGGTTTTTTCAGCCCCGATAAGTTTTACTGTGCCTTCCCCTTTTACAGCAGTTGCAGTGGGTGAAAGGCAGGGCAGGTCTGGCGGAGACTCCGGCAGGTAGACCCATATTTCCGGATCCCACTCAGGGTTTAATAATTCGTTGTTTAGTTGCGTGGCATCCGAAATAGTCTGGCAGTTCCCCGCAAGAAATGCACGGCCGAGATGAATGGGGTTTTCATAAACACGCATCAGCGGTGGTGGGTGTTTTACATTTTTTTCAAGCATTTGGCGGTATTCTGGAGATTCTTCAAATGCCAGAGGAAGATTGTCTAAGGGTAGGGGCGTACCATGCACGATGTATTTCACATTGGCCATGCGGAGTAAGGGCAATTTGTTTTCCAATGGTGCTGCGCCCACTTGATTCAGTATTTTTCTCAAAGACTTTTTCCGAATAACATTCCACCCATCTAATTGTTGAACCCGGTTTTGCCCTCTGAACTCTACGGGCAAGACCCTTCCTCGAACCTCAACACCACGAATTTTTCGGGTCACTTTTTCGTTTTTTTTCAACACTTCGGTTTCAAGAGTTACGAATACACGAAACAACCCTGGATCATTCATTAAAAACCGCGTAACGGGTGGAACAATATCAAAATTTTTGGTGGCGTTGATTTCCTGTTTTCCGTAGTTACTGAAAAAGATGTCGAGGAAAAAAATAAAAACCGCAAAACAAGCCCACAGGTTTTTCTTTTTCGGATGTTTCATCATCAGAAAAAGAAAGAAGACAAACAGGGAAGAAAACCCAAGCAGTCGTTGCATATTGGATAAATTTATAACTGGCTGATTGAAAGCAGGGAATTGAAATCCATTAGCTTCCAACGACTGAATGATTGAAATATTAAAAATATCAATTAATCCAAACAACACCATCAGTAATGCCGAAAATCCCAACAGCATCACCTTTTTTTTGTCATCAGGATTTGATGTGTAATACCGGTCCCAGCCCCAGGCTGCTGAAATAGATAACACCAGGATCAGCGGAAGAATAAATTTCACTGGATAACGGAAACGATCAAAGCCAGGAAGGACCTCAAAGAAAAACTGGTAAACAAAGGATCCCTTGCCCATAGCCAGAGACCAGGAAACCAATGCTATCAAAATAAATGCCAAAGATAACCTTCTCCCTTTAAATAAAAAGTACCCTGATAGTATCAGGGGAATGAGGCCAACATAATGAGATTGCATCCAGGCCTGTCCTTCCTCGGGGGAACGGGGGAAGGCGATATAGCCAAATGGATCCAGTAAGATAAATTGAAGCCAGTCCTGCATGTGTATACTCCAACTCGAAGCCAGAGTTATATCAAATGCTTTTGATCGGATAGAATTTTGGACAAGCTCCATAGTTGGGAGAAATTGAATGGCAGACATTCCAAAGAAAAAGGCCAAAAAAATACCAAGCGAAATTAGTCGGTTTTTTAAATCGGGTAAAGTCTGGTCAGGAAAAATAATCCGAGGAAAAAGAGAAAAAAGAATTAGCCATGCAAAAATTTGATAGCAGGTTTCAGCGCCCCCTGCAAAGATCATAAATATTGAAACCAATGAGGCACCCAGGATCAGCCTCCGGTCATTTTTTTTCAATCCGGCCAGAAAGAAAAGGATCAGTAAGGGGCTCCATACGACGGGAAAGAGGGTGGATAAATAAAACTTCAAAGAAAAAAGATAGCCTCCAAACATAAAAGCCAACGCGCCGATGGCGGCTCCCAATCGACTGCAGGGGCTGACCCTTAAAAGCCAGTACATGAAAAATCCGGCAAGACTGAAGTGAAGAACAAACGTAATGTTAAACGCGGAAAAAAAATCCAGGAACAAAAACAGGATGCTAAAAGGGTAAAGCACCGCCCCCTGCAGGGTGGCAAAAATGGGATTTCCAGAAGAGGTGTAAGGATCCCAAAGTGGAAAAAATCCTTGAGTTACTAAATCAACCCAAAGTTGCCTGAAAGGGATAAAAAATATTGCCAGATCCGCCCCGGATGGAGCGTAGATTCCATTTATAAGATAGGGAAAATATAACCCGGCAAGGACAATGAAAATTACCAGGCTTGTAAGCCATTCTTTAAAGGGAATGCCAAAAAAAAAGCCCTGCCTTTTAAAGGCAGGGCTTGTATGAGTGCTTGTCATTTGTAGGATAATTTGCCTTTCAAAACAACTTTACCTAGCTACAACCTGTTGTTGAACAAGCTGCAATTCCAGGAACATTTCCTGATCTCGGCGTGTAGGTATAAGTATAACCAGTTGTCTCCCCCTCCCAAGTTACCGTAAGTAACCCTGCGGCTTGACCCATGGTACCACCCTGAATATCAGTATTGTTGACAATTATAAGTTCAGTGTAATCATTGGCGGTATTATCAATGAGGTATTTCCCATGTAACATGGTGATGGCTCCACGAATAG
This sequence comes from Candidatus Nitronauta litoralis, assembly GCA_015698285.1. Classification (NCBI taxonomy): domain Bacteria; kingdom Pseudomonadati; phylum Nitrospinota; class Nitrospinia; order Nitrospinales; family Nitrospinaceae; genus Candidatus Nitronauta; species Candidatus Nitronauta litoralis. The sequence goes on along the minus strand of CP048685.1, from coordinate 962,377 downwards.
CAGCAAGTGCGCCTTGATTCCGGGCGGTACGGGCATCGGCATCCAGATCAACAAAACGTGGCAGGGCCACTGCGGTGAGGATGCCGAGAATGACGATCACCAGAATGAGTTCAATGAGTGTAAAACCCTTTTCTTTATTGTTTCCGCGAAGCATGGCTTCCTCCTGAAAGTTTATTTGGGTCTCTTCACGGAACCCAAAGGCAGGTCCTCTTGAACTCCGTGCAACTGTTTAATAAAAAAGCAATTTCAATGCCGTATTGATTTACATTTTCCATTCTCACAAAAATTCACTTTTGACTGGCATTTATCAAAGGAAATTTTTTATTTGTCCAAATTCCTCAATTCCGGGTAAGAATTCCCACGTATTAAATGTGTAACCACTTACCCATTATGTTCCCTGACCATCCCATAAACGCGCTAATTTTTTCAATTCTTTTATTTCCAGCAAGCGTTTGGTTTGATTGGCATCGTTTTTACCCTATGAATTCGCGTATACAGAACACCATCAGGAAAATAGATCCCCCAAACATCAGCCCGCCCACCAGCACATGATGCCGGATAACCCAGGAGTCGAGTGAACTATTCAGTTCTTCCAGCTGTTTTACGGTTTCGTCTGTTGAAAACATTCGATCCAGCTTGTCGCTGAACGCTTTGAAAGTCTCGGGTTGGAACAGAATAGTGATGGCCGTTACCACCCCGATCAGGCTGACGATAATGAACAGCCATTGCAGGCTTTCCATCACGATTTCACTGAAAATGATCCCCGACCGGGTTTCCGGCTGGATCACATAATCAATGAACTTTTGCGGATCGAATTCTGCCAGTGAGTACCAGAATACAAAGGCCGAACCGGCAAAGAACAGGGAACCGATTAAAAGCCGGTTTTTCAACACAACATCAGTTGTGGACACTCTCTTGTTGAGCTTGTCCATCGAATCATCGGTGTTGTAGAGGGTGTTGAATTTCCGGTTCAGGGCGTTCGCCCATCGGGGTTTAAACAGGATCATCGCTGAAATGCAGAGTGCGAAACTGACCAGTACCAGCGCCAGTATTTGACCTGTGTCCATCAGCACTTCGTAAGCGATTTCCATTTATTGTCTCTCTACCGTTTTTATGATTAAAATACAGTGTTGCACGGCCACTGCTTTATTAACGGTTTTTGCCAGCCAGTATTAAAGGTAAAAATCCGGATTCTAAAACTTTCTATCGCGTTTTTTGTAGTTCCTGATCTCTGGTGGTTTCGCCTCGCGTCCGTGCATTAAAATCGCGTTGTCGTTTGAGGTCACTTGGTTTTTCGATCAGCCGTTTACTGATGACACCGGTAGAAGAATCATAAGCCCATCGCACAACAGTGGAATCGCGTCTCTGGTGGTAGATAAAGCCGTCGACCCGGAATGTGGGCAGTGTAGTGCCCGCCTGCTGTGGTGTGATCTGCCCGCCTGCATTGGCCTGATTGCCGCGTACAAATACCCAGATATCATCGTCCGCAGGTTCCCCTGTAGGTTTGGTGGTGCGAAACCGATCATAGCCTTGCGGGATTTTGGTCAGGTTGTCGAACGGGTTGATAGGAAAGGTTGCTGCGTTTCCATTGATCAATTGTTCTCCAATCGTGTTGATCATATTGGACCGCAGCAGGTCAATGGTTGCGCCCTCTGCTGTGATCTCAGTCGTTTCCGCAACCTCAACAAATTTCAAGGCTATGATTGAGGACAAGAATCCGATCATCACAATGACCATGATGAGTTCGATATAAGTGAAACCGCCGCTTTCCCTTAAAAGAGAAAACGGTGAGGCTGGGGATTTTCCGGAACTGCTTTTTTCGTCTGGAGTCATCATCCTCTTGTCCTTGCCATCTGTGACATATCCCACATCGGCATGAAAATAGCCAGGGCGACAAATAACACCATGCCCCCTATGCACACTATTAATATTGGCTCAATGCTTGATGAAAGGCTGGATACGGCGCGTTCCACTTCTTCATCGTAGTAGTCCGCCACTTTGACGAGCATTTCATCCAGCAGCCCGGAATCTTCACCTGCAGCCACCATCTGGACAACCATCACTGGCACCCATCCGCTGGATTTTAAGGGTGCGGCAAGTCCAAGGCCTTCCTGCACACTGTCCCTTAGTTTTTCAATCACCTGCGCGATGACGGCGTTATCCACTACCCGGGAAGACACCATAAGGGCATCCAGAATGGGAACCCCGGCGCGCTGCAGATTCCCGAACACTCTTGCAAATTTTGCCATGGCCGCCCGCAGGACAATCGGGCCAACAAGGGGTAATTTCAGTTTTATGCGGTCCCACTGGTACCGCCCCTGGGAAGTGGCCAGATAGTTCTTGAACAAATAAACAGCAAAAATCAGGCCAGCCAACCCCAGATACCAGTAATTATGGAAAAAATTATTGAAACTGATCAATAGCCGGGTAGCCAGAGGCAGCTCAAGATTGACCTTTTCAAATATTCTGACAAAAACAGGTACGACGTAAATCATCAGGACAACCAAAGCGGCGGCCATCGCCATCAGGACGAATTTGGGGTAGCGAAGTGCAGACCTTACCTTGGCCTCATTCTGAGACTGTTTTTCCAGCAAATCGGCTACGCGCTGCAAAATTTCATCCATGATTCCGCCTTCTTCACCGGCGCGGATCATGCTGACGTAAAGTTCCGAGAACACAGTGGGATGGCGAGACATCACTTCAGAGAGCGCCAGACCATCCTGAATTCCACGGTGCATTTCTTCAAGCACCCTTTTGAACTTTGGATTTTCAATTTGCTCACTCAACGCGCTGAGTATTCCCATGAGGGGGATTCCGGCCCGGAACAGGGTGGCCATTTGACGGCTGAACAGGACCATGTCATCAATCTTGATTCTGGAAAAGAATTCATCAACATTGATATTGAATCCTTTGCTTTCCCCTTGTCGGGATTTGATTTCCTGGATGGAAACGGGAAACTGGCCTTGTCGTCCCAGTTCCTGCCCGACCATTTCCCGGCTCAAGGCCTCCATTTCACCTGAAATCAGGCTTCCCATCTTGTCCCGTGCTTTGTATTGAAAATTTGCCATAGTCGTGTTCGTTCTCTATTACAAGTTCACAGGTTTTGAAAAATTGAGTCCAGTTAAATTCACGATTACCAAATCAACTTATCCGGTTTGACCAGATACGGTCTGAGTCAGTTCATGAGACCGTATTTTTTCATTTTATTATGCAGGCTTTTTCGACTGATACCCAGCCGGTCTGCCGTTTCCTGTCGCTTCCATTTTTCCTGGACCAATGCTTCATGGATCAGTTTTTTTTCTTCCACCGAGATCAAGTCATCCAGGGCATCCTGTAGTTTGGCGCTTTTTCCTCTGACTTCGGTTTTGGCTTTTTCGCCCAGAGCTGGATAAACTTCGAGCAGGTTCTGGTCGGTCAACACATCGTCGTAAGAAAGCACCATTCCCCGCTGTATTACGTTTTCCAATTCGCGAATATTTCCCGGCCAGGAATAATCGCCCAAAAGGGCCATGCCCTTATCAGAAATCTTTTTGATCTGTTTGCCAAACTTTTCATTGTAAAGTTCAAGAAAATGTTGAACCAGTAATGGGATGTCTTCCCTTCTCTCTCTAAGTGGAGGGACCTGGAAGGAAACCACGTTTAACCGATAGAATAAATCCGCACGAAATTCTTCCTGGTCGACTGCACTCTGCAGATCCTTGTTGGTTGCTGCGATAACCCGGGTGTCGACCTTGATGGATTCCTCTCCTCCAAGCCGTTCGATCTCACGTTCCTGTAAAGCCCTCAAAATTTTCATCTGGGTGGTTGCAGGCATATCCCCGATTTCATCAAGAAACAGTGTTCCGCCTTCCGCCAGTTCGAACTTGCCTCGCTTCATTTTATGAGCACCCGTGAACGCTCCTTTTTCATGACCGAAAAACTCAGCTTCAAGCAGGTCATGGGGCACGGCTGCACAATTGACTTTCACAAACGGTCCTTTTTTTACGGAGCTATTGGCGTGGATGGCGTGCGCTATCAGTTCTTTGCCAGTCCCAGACTCACCCAGAATTAAAACCGATACAGCGCTGGAGGATACTTTTTGAATTCGCTCGTTTATCTCCAGAATCGACTGGCTATTTCCGAGAATGGTTTCTGCTTTGGCTTTTTCACCAAGGTCACTTTTAAGATCGAGTATTTCAGCCTGTAACTGCCATCGCTCTACCGCACGCCGGATCACCATACGCATCTCGGAAATTTCAAAAGGTTTCGAAAAGAAATCGAATACGCCTTCTTCAATTGCATTCATAGCCAGTTCACGAGTTGAAAATGCAGTCATCAGGATCACCACAATGTCCCGGCACTTTTCACGGACCTTTCGAAAAGTTTCGAGTCCATTCATCCCCGGCATGTTGTAATCCACAAGGGCCACGCCCCAACCGGGTTCGTTTAAAAGTTCGAGCGCTTCCTCTCCACTGGCAGCGGTTCCAAAGGAATAACCTTCTTTTTTCATCGCTTCCGACAGGAAAAAACGCATGCTGTCCTCGTCGTCTACTATCAGGATTCGTGGTGATGCCATTGCCGGTCACGTTTCGTCAGGTGGATGGAGTCAGGGAGACATCCGATACAGACACATTGGAGGTCACCGGAAGTTCCACACAAAATGAGTTCATTCCATTGTTGCTTTCCAAATACAGTCGGCCCTTATGGGCATTTACTATTTGATTGGTAATGGCCAGACCCAACCCGGTTCCGTCTTTTTTTGTGGTGAAGAACGGGTCAAAAATACGTGATTTGATTTCGGGCTCAAGAGGAGGTCCACTATTGGACACGCGCAACAGAACATGATGAGAATCTTCTTCCGAAATATTTTCTGCACTGACCACTATTCTGCCGGATTCATCAACAGCCTGCGCAGCGTTTTGCAGCAGGTTGAGGAGGACTTGCACCAGTTGCCGTTTTTCACACTGGATTGCTGGCAACTCGTTCCCAATATTTTGCTGCAGGGTCACCGATTTGTTTTTTGAATTTAAGTTGGCAAGGGTCACCGCCTGGGCTACCAAATCCCGGATTGAGCAGGGGCCGGTCTGAGCTGAATCAGTTTGGGCAAAATCCAGAAGATGCGTCACCACTCCATTTAACCGGTCGATCTCTTTAATCATGGTTTGTGTGTAGGTACGCTCCGATGCACCATCTGGAAAAGCCTCGTCGAGCAATTGAGCCAGACCCTTGATGGCCCCGAGTGGATTTCGAACTTCATGCGCCATGCAGGCCGCGAGGGTTCCCATTGCCGCCAGCTTATCCGTCCGTTGCATTTGATCGGAGATTTCCTGAGAGCGGGTCAGGTCCTTGAAAGTGATCGCCACCCCAAGGGTTTCTTCGTTGAGGTCTTTGAGCAGGGTGGTGGTGAATGAAAGCGTTACCGGCCGACCATCAGAAGTGACAATGTTCAGTTTCCGGCCTACAGAAACCGGTTGACCTTTAAGGGTGCGGGAAACCAGAGGGATTAAATCCTCCTCCATTTGCACAGACTTGGAAAGAGCTTCAAAAGGTTTGCCAATGAATTCATTGGCTTTCAAACCCAGGATTAATTCCGCACCAGGATTAAGTGAAGCAATGCGTCCTGATTTTGCCATCAACACCCAGCCCCAGGCCATACTGTCGACCAGATTTTGCCTCAATGAAGAAAGTGCCATTCGAAACTCATTCCCAACGTCCCCCAGGTCTTCCAGACCAGGGATATCCCCGGAAGGGTTTTCCCAATCGCCTTTTGCTGCTTCCCTTGTTTCTCTAATCATTCGTTTTAACGGTTTTAAAATTGCGTATGCGACTCCAATTCCTGCGGCCACACCCAATACAGAAAAAGCCAGAACTTCAATTCGTATCCAGCCCATGGCCTCGTCGACCCCCGCTTTTGTCGGAACATTGCCTCCAAGAAAATGTTCAACGATAATGAGGGCTATAAATCCCGAGGCGAATGCAGTGAGGCCAAACACCACGGGCAGGATCACCAGCAAACTTGGGGTAAGACGCTTGGTGAAGAGAAATCGTATCCAACTCCGGTATGTTTCTGGCTTGCTTTTCATTTTGGTGTGCCAGTCGTACGAAGGAAGTTGCTTCCTTTTCCGGGATCAATCAATAAAGGTTACCCGGTCGAGTTCTTCCAGTGTGGTGATTCCGGAAAGGACTTTGCTCAATCCGTCATCTCTCAGGGTTTCCATCTGTTGTGTCTCAATTGCCTTTTCCCTTATTTTCATTGGCGGTGCTTTTTCCAGAATCAATTCCCGCATTGCATCCGTTACCTGCAGAACTTCAAAAATTCCAATACGGCCACTGTATCCACTTTTTCGACAAGCCCGACAGCCTTGTCCTCTATAAAGAATCAATGGTTTCTCAGGAGGTGCATCCAAATTCAGGCGAGGCAGGTCTTCCGGGCTGACTTCATAACTTTCCTTGCAATGTTTGCAAATTTTCCGGACCAGCCTTTGCGCCAGTACACCGGTGAGGGAAGAAGCCAGGAGAAAAGGTTCGATCCCAAGATCCCCAAGGCGCGACAAGGCTCCCGGGGCATCATTGGTGTGCAGGGTACTGAACACAAGATGACCCGTTAGTGCGGCCTGAATTGCAATTTCGGAAGTTTCCTGATCCCGGATTTCACCGACCATCATGATGTCCGGATCCTGGCGCATCAGGGACCGTAGTCCTGTAGCAAAGGTGATATTGGCCTTGGGGTTGACCTGAGTCTGACGAATACCATCGAGACGGTATTCCACCGGGTCTTCAATGGTTTTGATGTTAACGTTTGGTTTATTGAGTTGGGTCAACGCTGCGTAAAGTGTTGTGGTTTTGCCGCTACCGGTTGGTCCTGTGACCAGGATGACCCCGAATGGGTTTTTCAGCATAGCCTGGAATTTTTCGCGACCCCGGTTCACCAACCCAAGATCATCCAGCTGAAGTAAAAGTTTACTGCGATCGAGTATACGCAGGACTACATTTTCACCCCAGATAGTCGGGCAGGCGGAGACTCTCATCTCGATTTCCTTGCCGCCGACCTTCATTGAAAAACCACCGTCCTGCGGGGCCCGGGTTTCGGCAATATCCATATTGGCCATGACCTTCACGCGTGAGATCAAGGCGGACTCAACACTTTTTGGCGGATTGGTCGCTTCAAAGAGAACACCGTCAATGCGATATCGGATGCGCAAAGCATTCTCACCGGGTTCAATATGGATATCACTCGCATTATCGTCCAGAGCCTGTCGAATGATCACTTCAACCAGGCGCGCGACCGGGGCTTCGGCATCCTGCCCGGGTAAAGTGGTGGGACCCGCTTTAACGGCGGCCTTTGCCTGTTCCCGTCTCATGTCGGCTAGTCCCAGACTTTTCACGGCGGCTTGAATGGAGGCCGCGACCCCGTAATATTCCTGGATGCCTTTATCAATATCCGCCTCCGACGTGATCATCACGTCGACTTCCATACCGGCCTGGATGGTGACTTGGTCAATCGCAAACAAGTTCAGTGGGTTGGCCATGGCAAGTTGCAACCGTCCATTTTTAATTGCAATCGGTAACACCTTATGTCGACGGGCAACATTCTCTTTTACTTTGCTCAACGCATCCTGTCCTGCATTCACGTCTTGCAGGTCGACAATGGGGACTCCCAGCTGTTTTGACAAACTTTCCAACAATTCATCTTCGGTCAGGTAACGTTTCTGGAGCAGAATTTTTCCCAGTTGGATCCCGGTTTTCTTTTGCTCTGAAAGCGCTTCCATCAATTGCTTTTCAGTGATGGCTCCCGCTTTGATGAGAACGTCACCCAGTTTTAATTTTTCCCGAATGGCCATATAAGGTGTCCTGGACCTTGGCAATAAAATTTCATTTTTTTGGGCAATAAGGCAGCCCATTTTTTTTGAGTTAACGGTTACCCGTAAGTCCTCTATAATACATCTAAATCAATAAATTTCAAATACTTAAAGGGATGGTTCCTGGCAGCGATGGGCATGGATCCCTTTGTGAAACAAGGGGCTAGGTATGGTTGGCCTTGGGAGGGTTTTCAGCTTCAAAAAACACCGGAATTAATTCTGAAATTTATAATTGCTTCTCAAATTTAGTGGTCCTATTTTAATTATGAAACCCAGCGGAAACCCGAATTTTTTAACCCTATTGATGGTATCTTGCGTTGAAGCGCTTAAAACAAACAAATTGATCAAAAAAGTTAAATAGTGATTTAGAAGATTATACCTTTCACCCGATTATTCATTTCTTTCAACAGCCGTCGTTTTGGAAATTTCCAGCTCAAAGACGAAGTCCGAATACCTGATTTATTTTGTGGCCATTTTAATTGCCATGCTGATTTTTTATATTGATTTCAGTGTGGAGCTTGGAGTGGCAGTAGGTGTGTCGTATGTTGCAGTCATTTTGATTGGGTTCTGGGCTCGTAATCGATCCGTCATTATTCAATTGGCGGTTTTTTGCACAATTCTCACTCTACTGGGTTGGTGGATTTCGCCTGATGGGGGTGAGGCCTGGAAAGTAATGTCCAACCGGTGCCTGTCTTTATTCGCCATCTGGGTGACTGGTTTTTTATGTTTTATTCAGCAAACAAAAGAAGATCAGCTTCTCGAGTCTCAATTCCGTCTCGGCACCATTTTTAATTCAGTTCCAGCAATGATCTGGTACAAGGATCCTCAAAACCGGATTTTAAAGGTCAATCAGTTTGGTGCAGACTTAATGGGTATTTCCGCAAAAGACATTGAAGGCCATAGCATGGCAGAGTTTTTTCCTGGTGAGGCCGATGATTGCCACCTGAGCGATCTTGAGGTTATTCGGACTGGAAAACCAAAATTCGGGTTGGTAGGGGAATGGAAAACGAAAAAAGGTTTGCGATGGTTGAGGACGGACAAGGTTCCATTCCGGGAAAAGAATGGGGAGGTGATAGGTGTCATCCTGTTTTCAGAAGATATTACTGATAGCCGGAAATCGCAGGAACAGCTTGCGCTCATGTATACAGCCATTGAACAGAGCCATACTGCGGTTATGATTTCTGATAATCAAGGCCGTATCGAATATGTCAATCCAAGCTTTTGTGACAACACAGGATATTCACGGGATGAAATAATTGGCAAATCGACAGGGATATTAAAATCAGGGGAGCACCCGAAAGAGTTTTACACTAGATTATGGAAGACGCTTAAGTCTGGAGAAATATGGCGCGGGGAGTTTATCAATCGAACCAAGACAGGAACTTTGTACCCCGAATTGGTAACCATTCACCCTATTCGGAATTACAAAGGTAAGATCACGCACTTTGTCTGGGTCCGGATTGATGATGTCGAACGTCGTCAAACCATGCGTCAACTTCAGAAGTATGCCAGGGAACTGGCGCGTAGCAATAAGGATCTTGATGAATTTGCTTCGATCGCGTCACACGATATTCAGGAACCCCTCCGAAAAATTATCTCCTTTGGCGAAAAGCTATCTGCCGGTTATAGCTCTGTTTTGGATGAACGTGGCATAAATTATCTGAACCGGATGGTCGACGCTGCCGGCCGTCTAAGAAATCTGGTTCGTGACCTGATTGGATTGTCCCGTGTAAGCCGGGATGTGAGGACTTTTGCCCCGGTTGATTTAAACCAGATCCTTGGGGAAGTGTTAGTGGATCTGGAATTCACTATCGAAGAAACTGAAGCAGTTGTTGAAAAAAAGCCGCTGCCTTCAATTGAGGGAAATCGTGCACAGTTGTACCAGTTGTTTCAAAACCTGGTGAGCAACGCTCTTAAGTTTCACAAGAAGCATTCCCAGCCACAAATCTCCATTTCCTGTAAACAACAGGAAAAAGGGGAGGTTGAAATCGAAATCCGGGACCAGGGAATCGGGTTTGATGAAAAATACCTTGATAAAATTTTCAAACCATTTGAACGGCTCCATACCGTGCTGGATGGGTATACCGGCTCTGGAATCGGTCTTGCGCTTTGTCGTAAAATTGTAAACGCCCATGGCGGCAGTATTTCAGCCACCAGCCAGCCTGGGAAAGGAGCTGTTTTTAAGGTGAAGCTTCCGGAAAAACAAAAGTTCATGTCAAATCCTATCCCGGAAGACTTGCTGTAAACTGATCTCTTATTTTTCAAGCGGGATGAATTCGCCGTCTGATTCCCTTATAATGCATCCTCGTGTTTTCCCCAATGCCAAAAGGCACCCTCGAAGAACATGAACTTTTTTCCATTCCCGTTTTTTTCGGGAAAATCCACTAAACAAATTGAGACTGGCTGTAAATGAATTTTGAACAAGCCCTAAAAGAACGAATTTTAATTCTGGATGGTGCCATGGGCACCATGGTGCAAAACCTGGAAGTGACCGATGCTACCTTTGGCGGGTCCCTGTTCAGGATGTTGACTGACCTGCTCACCTTCGCACGTCCGGATGACCTCAAAGGCATCCACCGAGCCTATCTTGATGCTGGTGCCAACATTTTAGAGACCAATACGTTTGGGGCCTCCCCCCTGAGGTTGAGGGAATTTGACTGGGCTCATTTTGACCCAGCCGATCTCCAATCGATTCCTGATGGCCTTGACCTTAGAAAAGGAGAGCTTGCCGAGATCACTCGGCATATCAATGCGCAGGCCTGTCAGATTGCACAGCAGGCTGTGGAAGAGTACAAGGCGAGTCCTGATTATGACGGTCGTCCGCTGTTTGTAGCCGGGTCGATGGGGCCCTCCAACTGTGTGTTATCGAGCACCGAAGCCAATCTCACCCGCACCACTTGGGACGAAGTGGTGGAGAACAATCGATTGCAAGTCGCCGGGTTGCTGGAAGGCGGGGCTGATCTGCTGCTCATCGAAACGCAGCAGGATATTCTGGAAACGAAGGCAACTCTGGTGGGGGCGCGACGGGCATTCAAAGAGGCGGGAAGGTCTATCCCGATACAGGTGCAGGTCACGGTCGATGTTTTCTCCAAGATGCAAATCTTCAACACCGACATCCTGGCGGCATACACCACTGTTGCTCCGATGAAACCGACGGTCTTCGGTATTAACTGTAATGTCGGTCCGGAAGAAATGCTTAAATCTGTCGAAATTCTCAGCCGCTACAGCAGCATCCCTTTTTCCATCGTTCCCAATGCGGGTCAGCCCATTTCTGAAGACGGAAAAACCTGTTACAAGCTCGAACCGGAAGCCATGGCGGAAATCATGGAACCCTTCGCCAGCAAGTATGGGGCTGCAGTTCTTGGTGGATGTTGTGGCACCAGTCCGGCACATATCCGGTGCCTGGCGGATATGGTGAGAGGGTTGTCGCCCGTTGAGCGCCAGGCGGAACCAGGGGTCTGGATTTCCGGCCCACAAAATGCCATTCCCCTCGACAGCTCCAAAAACCTCATTCGTATAGGCGAGCGCCTCAATGTTCGTGGCAGTAAAAAAGTGCGTGAAGCGGTCGAACGTGAAGGCGATATGATTTTTGAAGATCTCGAATCGGTGACACATGAGCAGGTCGACGATCTTGGCATTGAAGTTATCGATGTGTGTATGGACAGCAACATTGTAGAAACTGAAAAAGTGTTGCCGCAGGTGATTTATCATCTCACCTCCGATTTCAAAGGGGCCATGTGCCTCGATTCATTTTCAGTAGAGGCGCTGGTCAAGGGGCTCGAATCCTATCCGGGGCGACCCATCCTGAATTCCATCAGCCTGGAAGATTATGAAGAGGGTGTCAGCAAACTCGATGCGGTGCTTTCGAAGACGGCTGAGCATCACCCGCTATACATCGCTCTGGTCAACGGACCCAAGGGCCCTGCCATTACGCGACAGGAAAAATACGATCTGGCGAAGGAAATTGTTGAGCGTTCCCAAAATGATTATGAGGTAGGACCCGACGAACTGATCATTGATGTGAATGCGTATCCCATCGGTAGTGAATCAGAGGAAGGCGTGAACTTTGCCCTGGAATCGCTGGAAAGCATCCCGATGATCAAGGCGATCCATCCTGATTTGAAAACTTCCATTGGTGTTGGAAACCTGACCAACGGCCTTGCTCAGAAACCGTATATGCGGATGGTGCTGACCTCGGTGTTTTTGCACGAGGGGCGTGAGCGCGGGTTGGATTGTGCCATTCTCAACCCGAACCATTATGTTCCGGTAGAAAGCCTCACAGAGTCCGATGTGGCCCTGGCCCGTAAGGTGATCCTTGAGCGTGACATGGCAGCGTTCGAAGAACTCGAAGAAATTGCCTTGCGCAAGAAGACGGGGAAGGTTCAGAAGAAACAGAACTACGATGATCTTGATCTTGAAGCCAGAATTTGCAGAAAGATCATGGACGGTTTCAAACAGAAACAGCAAGGCGTGGTCGAAAGAGAGGGTTGGACTTACGAGTATAAGGACAAGATTGTAACGGAAGCGGCAAAGGTGTTGGACCGGCACGAACCGCTGGATTTTGTCGGCAACCATCTCATGAAAACCATGCGTGAGCTGGGAGACCGTTTTGGTCGAGGCGAAGTCAGCCTGCCGCACCTTTTAAAGAGCGCCGATGTTATGCGACATGTTATGGGTTTTTTAGAAGCCTGGATGCGGCACCTGAGCGGTGCGGAACCGGGATCCGTCATCGATTACAAAGGAACGGTGGTGATTGGCACGGTGTTTCAGGATGTCCACAGTATTGGCAAAGACCTCGCCAAAACCCTGCTCGACAATTATGGTTATCGCACCATCGACCTTGGTGTACAGGTGCCGCTGGAGCAATTCATCGAAACGGCGAGGCAGGAAAAGGCCGACGCGATAGGAATGAGCGCTCTTCTGGTGCAGACCTCCAACCACATGATCACCGTTTCCCGGATGCTCGAAGAGCAGATGTTTGACATTCCTGTGTTGATTGGGGGCGCTCCGGTCAACGATCGCCACGCGGGTTACGTTGCCATGTTCGGTCAGGCCAGCATCGATCGCCTGCGTCCCAATGTTTTTTACTGTGAAAGCGGGATGGATGGTGTGAATACCATGAACGCCCTGATGAATCCCGGGCAGCGCGACTCGCTGCTTGAGAAAAACCGGGAGGACCTGGTCCGCCACTACCAGCGCGCGAAAGGATTGGCTGAGGATAAAAAGAAGCTGTTCGAATCCCTGCCGCGTCGGCAGGTGGATCTGAAAAAGTATCAGGCCCCCAGTGATGGGGTCGGTTTTCATAAGATTGAATTCCGCCTGGAGAAACTGAAACCGGAGATGGATACCAAGAGTTTGTTTTCGCTCAACTGGAAATTCGGCAAACAGTCTTCCTGGAAAACCAAGGGGGTTGAGCTGGAGGATCTTAAAAAACTGCAAGAGGATTGGATAAAAAAAGCGGACGAGAACCAGTGGATTTGTCCCCAGGCCCGTTTTGCGCTTTTACCGGCACAGTCAGAGGGTGACGAACTGATCGTCTACGACCCGAAAGACCTTTCGCGAGTGCTTGGGCGTTTTAGCTGGACGGTTTGTCTCGGTCGCGGCAAGAAAGGCAAGCAGGACACCTTTTCTGTTGCGCAGTATTTTCATTCCAGGGAATCGGGATTGATGGATATGGTGGGAGTCCAAATCACAACCGCAGGAAGCAACCTGGAAGGCGCCGTACGCCGCTTTAAAGAAGATAGCGACACGGAATCCGCTCTTTATCTTCAGGGTTTGGGCGACCGGGTGGCCGAGGATCTCGCTGAGTACTGTCATCAGTTGCAAAAGCAAAGGATCGGGAGAGCCAAATCGAAAGATGGCCAGCGTTATAGCCCCGGTTACCCGGCGATTGAAAACCTGGTCAATAATAAGGTGTTGTTTGAAATTTTGAAGCCGGAAGATCTGGGTATCTCCCTTACCGATGCTAATGAATTTGACCCACCCAGCACCACCGGCGCTATCATCTGCTTTCATCCTGAGGCTGGATATTCTTAAATCCAGCGCTAGTTAAAAAGCCTGAAAGCTTTTTGTTCTATATAATTGCCTGAAATTAGAATCAGGGGGTAATAAGCAGGATAGTGAGAAAAAAGGGGCCGGAGCTTGTTTTACGAGTCATTACATCTTATTAACTGAAAACAAATCGATTAAGTCATTTCTCGAGTAATCCGTTAAACAGGGTAGAGTCAAGGTTGAAAATGGTAATAAAAAATGCCATCTTCCGGCCCTCGAAACGGGGTAAAAATTTTTTCATAATTTATTGAAAAATAAAGAGTTTTGTGATAGCTTACGTTAAAATTTAAAAACTTGTAAATTGACCTCGGTTTGCTAGAATACGAAATGGGCCTCCAGAGGTGGGTTTCTGCGGCATTTGTGGTGCCGGCAAGAGCCTCGGGGGACCAAATCATGCATCCTTCTAAAACGGGAAGTTGAGGCCATGTTTAAACGATTTACCGAGAGAGCGCGAAGAGTCATCATCCTTGCAAGGGAAGAGGCTGAATTATACAGGCATGAGTATTTAGGGACCGAGCATATTCTGCAAGGTATCATCAAGGATGGCGGAGGGATTGCGGTTGCATTGCTCCAAAAGTCTGGTGTTGATCTGAATCAGATAAAATCTGAGCTCGAAAAAAACCTTCCGCGAAGTTCAAATTCCCTGGTGATTGGGGATATTCCATTTACTTCACGTGCCAAAAAGGTTCTGGAGTTTGCGGTTGAAGAGGCTCGTTCCCTGAATCACAACTATATAGGCACCGAGCATCTGTTGCTTGGTTTGTTGAAAGAGAAAGAAGGGGTCGCCTGCCGTGTATTGAACGGATTTGGAATGTACTTTGATGACGTCAAGGAAAAGCTCGAGGAGATGTTCCGCGAGCCATCCGAAGCCACGCGGGAAGCAGGTAAAACACCGACGCTTGACGAATTCAGTCGCGACCTGACCGCCATGGCCATGCAGGGCAAGCTGGATCCAATCATCGGCCGTAGTAAGGAAATTGAGCGGGTCATTCAGATTCTGAGTCGTCGTACCAAAAACAACCCTGTTCTGATTGGTGAGCCGGGTGTTGGTAAGACGGCTATCGTTGAGGGGCTGGCGCAGCTTATTATTGAGCGTGAGGTTCCAGATTCTCTCTTCGATAAGCGGGTGGTTTCCCTGGATCTTGGTTCGTTGATTGCTGGAACCAAGTATCGAGGTCAGTTTGAGGCCCGGCTCAAGGGGATCATGAAGGAGATCATTCAGAATGAGAGCGTCATTCTGTTTATCGATGAATTGCACACTCTGGTTGGTGCGGGAGCGGCGGAAGGTTCTGTCGATGCTTCTAATATGCTGAAGCCGGCGCTGTCTCGTGGTGAGATTCAGTGTATTGGCGCGACTACCCTCGAAGAATATCGAAAATACATCGAGAAAAATGGTGCGTTGGAAAGGCGTTTTCAGCCAATAGTGGTTAATCCACCTTCGGTTGAGGAGACCATCGATATCATCAATGGCCTGAAGGTGCCTTACGAAGTGCATCACAAGGTTAAGATCAGTGAGGATTCGATCAAAACAGCCGTCCGCTTTGCAGATCGCTACATCAGTGACCGTTTTCTGCCTGATAAGGCGATCGATGTTATTGATGAGGCCGGGTCGCGGGTCCGGCTTAAAAAGCACACCCAGTCACCGGATATGCGGAAGATCCAGCGTGAGATCGATGCGGTGGTGCGCGAAAAGAAAATTCGTATTGAAAATCAGGAATTTGAAAAAGCGGTTGAGTTGCGTGACAAGGAAGAGGAGTTGCGCGCTGCGCAGGACGCTGAAAAAACCAAGTGGGAGCAGGAAAACCAGATTGAAGAGCCCACGATTTCGGAAGAGGATATCGCCGCTGTTGTTTCCAGTATGACCGGTATCCCGCTCAACCGAATTGAAGAAAAGGAGTCAACGCGTCTTATTAATATGGCGGAAGAGCTTGCCGGTAAGGTTGTGGGTCAGCCTACCGCGGTGGAAGCGATCTCCAAGGCCATACGTCGTTCGCGATCAGGCCTTAAGGACCTCAAGCGCCCCATTGGTTGCTTCCTGTTTCTTGGTCCCACCGGTGTTGGGAAGACTGAGCTTGCGGGAGCACTGGCCGAGTTCATGTTTGGCCAGCGCGATGCGCTGATCCGTCTTGACATGTCTGAGTACATGGAGAAATTCAATGTCTCTCGTTTGACCGGTGCGCCTCCTGGATATGTCGGCTATGAAGAGGGCGGTCAGTTGACGGAAAAAGTCCGTCGCAAGCCATATTCAGTGGTTCTGTTTGATGAAATTGAAAAGGCCAACTCTGATGTTTTTCATCTCCTGTTGCAGATCATGGATGATGGTCGATTGACCGACAGTTATGGTCGCGTGATTGACTTCAAAAACACCGTTATTATCCTCACATCCAACATCAGTTCAAAAATGCTGGATAAGGGGTCCATGGGTTTTCATTCAGGTGAGGAGGACCTCAGTTTTGAAAAAATGGAAAAAGATCTCAAGCAGGATTTGAGAAAAATGTTCAACCCGGAATTCTTGAACCGGTTGAGCGATACCATCGTGTTCAAACCTTTGAGCCTGGAATCGGTTACCAAAATCCTGGATATTCAAATTCAGTTGCTTAATGAGCAGTTGATTCAGCAGGGTTTGACTATTGACATGACCGAAGATGCCAAAAAATGGTTGGCTGAGAAGGGCTACGATAGAAATTTTGGGGCGCGTCCCTTGCGGCGGGCTATCCAAAAACACCTCGAAGATGTGCTTTCGGATGAAATGCTTAAGGGGAGGTTCAAAAATGGCGGAGTCATTGAAGTGAGTCTGTCTGGAGACGAGCTGTCCTTTGCAGAGAAATCCGGAGCGCTCAACCCGGTCCCCTGATTTTTCAGGGGCTGTGCCCTGGGGGGTTCCTGTTTACAGCAAAAAACTAAGTTATTGAGTTGTTAGGACTTACGGTTCCAACACTTGATGCTTTTTTTTGCCTTTTTTTAGAATTGAAGAAATTTGGCTCTAACTCTATTAAAATCAATTAGTTCCAGCCGATCGGCCGTTATGGGCCGCCTGCCCTTTCTTTGTCTTTTTCTGATCCTTTCCTGTGTGACCTTTTTAGTGGGTGAAGTTTCCGCCCAGGGGTTAGGAGGGTTCTCTGCAGAATCAGACAAGATTGTCCGTGCGGTAAAAATTCGTGGAAACGACAGGATTGACTCCGCCACCATTCTTTATTACATCAAAACGCGGGAAGACGAGCCGTTGAGGAAGTCAACGGTGCGTCGTGATATCGAACAGATTTTCAGTTTGGGTCAATTCAAGGATATCAAGGTGGAGACCCGTCCTCTTGAAGACGGGGTAGAAGTGATTTACGTGGTTGAAGAGATTCCTTCGATCGGTGATGTGTCTTTTGTCGGGAATACCCAGGTCGAAAACAAGGACCTGCGAAAAGCGATTTCTCTCAAGCGTGGAGCAACTTTTAAAGAACACCTGGTGCAGGACACAGTTGAGAAGGTGAAGGGGGTTTATGAGGAAAAAGGTTATTTCTTCGCTGAGTCCCGGGTGACAACCACTGCCTCCCGTGAAGGGATTGTGAATGTCACAGTTCATATCAAGGAAGGTGAAAAAGTAAGCATCGAAGAAATTCGTTTCAAGGGAAACAAATCGATCGATGCGGATGACCTGGAAGACCAGATGGAAACAGAATCAGAAACGTTTCTGTCTTTTCTGGATGAATCGGGGATTTACAAGAAAGATATATTAAAACTCGACCTGCTCAGGATTGAAGCCTATTACCAGGATCATGGTTTCGTCAAGGTTCGCGTTCTGGACCCCAAGATAGATATTAATCGAAAAGAAAAAGCGATTTACATTACGATTCCTGTGCAGGAAGGGCCGCAGTACAGGGTTGGTAAGATCAAAGTAACGGAAGACGACACTTATTCAGAAGAAGAGTTGCTGTCAGTTGTTAAGCTGAAGCCTGGCGATATCTATGATATTTCCAAACTTCGCAAAGACATCATCACGATCACGGATCTTTACTCGGCGCGTGGATACGCCTACGCTGACGTTTTGCCTGATACCAAGCTGGACGATCAGAAAAAGCTGGTTGATCTTGAGGTTAAGGTAAATCGGGGGCGCAAGGTTTATGTCGGTGAAATCAATATAGCGGGAAATACCAAGACCCGCGACAACGTGATCCGACGTGAATTCCGGATTCAGGAAGGACAGTTGTTTGACAGCCTGGCTTTGAAACGCACCAAACAGCGTATCAATAACCTTCAGTTTTTTGAAGACGTAAAAATTGATACCCATCGAGGTAAAGAATCGGACCTGATCGATATCAACACGACAGTGACCGAACGGCCTACCGGTTCCCTGTCGCTCGGAGCGGGTTTCAGTTCAGTTGAGAATTTTATATTCAACGCTTCAATCACCCAGGACAATCTGTTTGGTCGGGGACAACGTCTAAACTTTTCCACGGATCTTTCGTCTCGACGCACAAATTTCAATCTGAACTTCACCGATCCGAGGATTTTTGATTCCACCATTTCCCTGGGTGTTGATTTATTTAGCCGACAATCCAATTCCTTCAGTTTTGAACAGCTGAGTACAGGTGCCGGGCTAAGGTTCGGGAAATCGCTCGGGGAATATAACTGGGTTGGGCTGGCCTATCAGTTCCAGGAAGTTGAAGTAACTAATATTCAGGCGATTGATATCAGCAGCGACTTCCGAAACGGTACATTCACGACCAGTCGTATACAGCCGACATTGATCCGGGATACCCGAGACAACTTTTTAAACCCTTCAAATGGCCAGAGGCATGTGCTACGCTTTGATGTGGCTGGCGGTGTTCTCGGTGGTTCGGACTTCATTAAATCCAGTTATGAAGTGTCCTATTACTACCCTCTTATAGAAAAACTGGTGTTCGCTGCCCACGCTGAAATCAAGATTGGCGATGGTTATAACAACCAGGAATTGCCGCTATTTGAGCGCTATTTTATGGGAGGTGCCAGCTCTCTACGTGGTTTTACTATTCAGGAGGTAGGACCGAGAAACTCAGTGGGTAGCGTGCTCGGTGGTGACCAGTCTTTATTGTTTAACCTGGAACTTCAGTATCCCATCACAAATGAGTTCCGGTTGTTTGGGTTTTACGACCGCGGTAATGTTTATGGCAGCGGATTCGATATCAGCCGGACTGCCGAAGTGATTGATATCGGCGAGATGCGTCACAGTACTGGCGCAGGTGTCCGTTTCCTAAGTCCCTTTGGGCCGATCGGCGTCGCCTACGGTTTCAAACTTGATCAGCGCACGGGTGAATCCTCAGGTGAATTCCACTTCTCTGCAGGAAGCGCATTCTAAAAAAATCTGTTAAATCTACGAGGTCCCATGTCAGGAATAAGAACTGTTTTATCTGGAACGAGAGTTCTGGCGAGTATGGTCGCTATTGTCGCCCTGATCCTTGCTCTCGGAAATCCCGTGCAGGCTGCGGGAGTTCGCGTCGGCTTCATTGATATTCAGGAAGCGGTAGCGGGCACAAAGGAATTCAAACGGGTGTTCACACAGTTTCGCTCCCACTTTCAGAAAGAGAAAAAGCTGATCACTCAAAGAGAAAACAAAATCAAGGCCATGCTGGAAGACATCAATAAGCAGGGCACTATTTTGAAGGATGCGGAAAAGCGCAGGAAAGAAGAAAGGTTTTTGAAAGAAAAAAAATCCTTCGAGCGCTACGTTCAAGACAAGAATGAGGAATTCCAGAGAAAAGAAAAAGAAATTACGGATTCTATCTTGAGGAAAATGCTGGAAATTCTGAAAAAAATAGGCAAGGAGCGGAAATACACCATGATCCTTGAAAAGAAGGCCGTGTTTTACAGCGATACCGCAGCCGACCTGACGAAAATCGCGACCAAAACCTACGACCGCATCCACAAATAATCACTGAAGGGATTGGATTTTATGAAAGGGTTGAAACGTCTATTCCTCTTGACCACTGTGGCAATGTGCCTGGTTTTGTCGGTGACTCCTCCGGCTTTTTCCGCAAAAGAAAAAGATCCGAAAATCGGGTTTATCAATATAAAGAAGGCGGTGGCGGACACCAATGAGTTTAAACGCATCAAGGCCGATTTTGATCGCAGGTTCGAGAAGGAACAGAAAACTATCGCTGCACGTGAAGAAAAAGTGAAAAAGCTTTTAGAAGAACTCAATAAACAGGGCTTTGTTCTTAGCCCTGAGTTGAAGAAACAAAAAGAAGCAAACTTCATTAACGAGAAGAAATCCCTTGAACGGTATGTCCAGGATAAGAACGAAGAGTTCTCTCAGATGGAAAAGGAAATCACAGCTAAAATCACAAAGCGCATGCTCGATGTAATCAAAAACCTGGGCAAAAAAAGGAAATTCACACTCATAATTGAAAAAGCCGCCACGTTTTATTTTGACAATGCCCAGGATGTTACCAAGACGGCTGTCTCGGCGTACAACAAGAGTTACAAGTAAATCCCCCCTTGGCCCCCTTATTGGGGGTGCCCACCCTCGGATGGCAATCTTCAGGAGAGGCCCAAATGCTGGACATTGAGGACATCAAAAAACACCTTCCCCATCGACCACCATTTTTGCTGGTTGACCGTGTGATTGAATGCGATGATGAATCCCGGATCGTAGGCATCAAGAACGTAACGATCAATGAACCTTTTTTTGTGGGGCATTTCCCCCAATTCCACGTCATGCCCGGCGTGTTGATTGTAGAAGCTCTGGCTCAAGTGGGATGTATTCTGGGGCGCCGTATTCTGAAACCTGATGGTGATCCCATCGTTCTTTTTATGGGCATTGATGAAGTTAAGTTTCGAAAGCCCGTGGTCCCAGGTGATACCCTTAGACTGGAAATGGTCAAGATCAAGCAACGCAAGGAGCTGTTCCGGTTTCAGGGGCAGGCTTTTGTTGACGATAACCTGGTCACCCAGGGAATTTTTCAGGCCATGATGAAAGACCCGGACTCCATTTAACGCTTTTGCTGCAAACTGAAAGTTTTCAATAATCTCATTTGCGGGCTCTCCCGGAAAAAAAGGCCGGATAAGTCCCAGTTCCCATCTCTCTATCTACAGTGAATATTCATCCCCAGGCAATTGTGCACCCCGATGCAGAATTGGGCGAAGGTGTCAGTGTTGGCCCTTTTACCCTTATTGGGAAGGGTGTGCGTATTGGGCAGGGATGTGAAATCGGGTCTCATGTTGTCATCGAATCCGGTACGGAGATAGGGCCCAACTGTCGAA
The DNA here is from genome assembly GCA_015698285.1 of Candidatus Nitronauta litoralis. Taxonomy (NCBI): domain Bacteria; kingdom Pseudomonadati; phylum Nitrospinota; class Nitrospinia; order Nitrospinales; family Nitrospinaceae; genus Candidatus Nitronauta; species Candidatus Nitronauta litoralis. Next base: position 941,261 of record CP048685.1, on the reverse strand, counting down.
TTTTTCAAGGGGCTTCACTGGGGGGAGAGCCTCAGGTGGCCGGTTTTGATCAAAGCATTAAATCATCTGTCCGCGTGGGCGAGTCGACCGTGATACGGGAATACGTAACGGTTCACCGTTCAATGTATGAGGGAAAAGCAACTGAAGTAGGATCGCACGTAATGTTAATGGCTTACAGCCATTTGGGCCACGATTGTAAAGTTGCCGACAACGTTGTGATCGTCAATCAGACGGGTCTTTCCGGCCATGTTGAAATCGGTGAACATGCTTTTGTTTCCGGAATGGTGGGAGCTCATCAGTTTGTTCGCATTGGGGCTCATTGTATGGTTGGTGGATTTTCGGTGGTCCGCCAGGATGTATTGCCCTATTCACTGGTAGAAGGCGTTCCTCTCCGGCTGGTCAGTACCAATTCTGTAGGTTTGAGGCGTCGGAATTTTCGACCGCCGATTCGTGCTGGTTTAAAAAAAGCCTTCACAATTTTGAAAGACAACGACCTCAACACAAGTCAGGCAGTGGAACGCATTAAGTCGGAAATTGAAAATACCTATGAAATCCGCTATCTTATGAACTTTATCGAAGCCTCCTCCCGTGGAATCATAAAATAATCATGAAAACTTTTCGAATAGGTGTGATCGGCGTCGGAAAAATGGGCGAATATCACGTCGGTGTTTTATCTGAACAATCTGCTGCCGAGTTGACTCTTGTGGCGGATAACAATGAACAGCGAGCTCAGGAAATCGGCAAACGCTACAACGTTCCATTTGTGACCAGAGCGGAAGATGCCATCGGCAAGGTAGATGGGGTTGTTATTGCGGTGCCAACAGTTTTGCACTTTTCAACGGCCAAATTGTTTCTCGATGCAGGGGTGCATGTCCTGCTCGAAAAACCTTGTGCACATGACCTGGCCCAGGCGCAGGAACTGTTCCGGCTGGCGGAAGGAAAAAACCTGACGCTTCATATTGGCCATGTAGAACGTTTCAATGGTGCTGTCCAGGAGTTGCACAAGATAGTTGATGAGCCCCTGTATGTTGAATGCAAGCGTACCGGGCCTTTCCCACAGAGGAATATTGAAGACGGTGTCGTGATGGATGTCATGATTCACGACATCGACATCGTGCTTAACCTTGTCAAATCGCGTGTGAGCCGTATCCAGGTAATGGGTCGGTCGATTTTCTCAGATCGCGATGATCTGGTGAATGTTCAATTGCAATTTGAAAACGGAACAGTTGCGAACATTCTGGCAAGCCGCGCATCGCAAAATAAAGAACGTACCCTGTGCGTTACTCTTAAAGATTCCTATGTCATACTCGACTACACGGATCAGGAGATTTACGTACACCGGCAGTCATCATCCGAACACCAAATGAATAAGGGATCCCTGCGCTACAAGCAAGAGTCCCTGGTTGAGCGGATTTTTGTGCACAAGGATAATCCGCTCAAACATGAGATCCTGCATTTTATTGATTGTGCAAGCAATGGCTCTCCGCGCCACTCCAGTGTTGACCGGGAACTGTATTCCCTTGAAATCGCACTCAAGATTGTGGAGCAATTCAAGGAACAACAGCAATTAGCCTGAAGCCGTTGCCAATTTCCCCAATCCCATAGCCACCCAATCAGAACCAGAGAAAAATGGAATCCAGCGCTCAACTCATAGGTTTGATCGCCGGCGCCGGCGAGGTTCCCGTATATTTCGCGGAAAAGGCCAAAGCTCAGGGAATCCGGATCGTTTCAATTTCCCTGACCAAAGATATTAGCCAATTGCTGGAACCTCTGGTCGAGAAAAATTTCAATATCAACATCGGTCAACCCGGCAAAATGCTTAAAGCTTTCAAGAATGAAGATGTGACGGGCATTGTCATCATGGGAAAGATTGAAAAGAGCATGATCTTTCGCATCCAGATGCTGGATATGGAAGCCTTGAAATTTATAAAGGCGTTAAAAAATCATCAGGATAAATCCTTCATGCTCAGTGTTATTGATCGAATTAAAGAACTGGGTGGAACTGTTCTTGACCAGAAGGAGCTGGTGCCGGAGTTGTTTCCGGAAAAGGGAGTCATTACCCGTAAACAACCTTCCGAGAAAATCATGACGGATATCAGGTTTGGAATGCCAATCGCGCGTAGTATGGCGGATCAGGAAATTGGCCAGACGATTGTGGTCCGAAACGAAACCGTAATCGCCGTGGAAGCTGTTGAAGGTACCGATAAGGCGATCGAACGTGGATGCGAATTTTCAAACGGGGGTTGTTCGGTTGTTAAAGTGAGCCGGACCAATCAGGATTATCGTTTCGATGCGCCCGGCGTCGGTCCTCATACTATTGAGCTGATGATCAAAGGAAAAGCGTCTGCACTTGCGCTGGAAGCAGGCCGGGTGATGCTCATAAACCGCAAAAAGGTGGTTGATATGGCGGACGCTGCCGGACTTTCCATCGTATGTATTTGACTTGACGGAGCGTACCTGTTGACCTCTTCCCAATCAAATCGCGTGCTCATCATCGCCGGGGAGGCTTCAGGAGATTTGCACGGTGGTGGACTGGTCAAGGCATTCAGGGAAAAACATTTGAACATTGAGTTTGAGGGTGTTGGTGGGCAGGCGATGAAAGCCGCCGGTGTCAAGATACTTTCAGGTATAGAAGGTCTGGGTGCGGTCGGGTTTGTTGAATTGATTGGTACCCTGTTTCGCCATCTCACACTTTTTTTTGATTTACGTCGTCGCATTGCCCGGGGCGATTACCGCGCTGCGATTCTGATCAACTATCCTGCATTCAACCTTATCCTCGCAGGTGTGTGTAAACAATTTGACTGCCCCGCGCTGTTTTATATTGGACCCCAAATATGGGCCTCCCGTTCGGGGCGCATCCACCGCATCAAAAAATATGTAACCAAAATGTATGTGGTCCTCCCTTTTGAAGAGGAGATTTATAAAAGTGCTGGCGTGCCAGTGGCATTTCTCGGACATCCGTTTGTTGACCTTGTGAAGCCACGGCAATCACTTGAAGCGACTCAAGATGAATTGAACCTGAAGCCCGGAACGCCCGTTGTCGGGTTACTTCCCGGCAGTCGAAAAAGTGAAATACGTTATTTGCTCGATGACATGATGAAGGCAGCAGTGTTGATAAAAAAAGAAATTGCTGATTGCCAGTTCCTCCTGCCCGTTGCCGATACAATCGATGAGTCTGAAATTAGCCGCCGGATTGAACCCTATCCTGTGGAAGTGTTGCTGGTTCCCGGAAAAAATTATGAGGTTATGCAGGCCAGCGATATCTTAATTCTGGCATCGGGTTCGGCTACTTTGGAAGCTGCGCTCTTCACTTGTCCTCAAGTGATTATTTATCGTGTCAATCCTGTCTCTTATGCTTTGTTAAGTTGGCTCGTAAAAATCAAATGGTTTGGACTGGTTAATATTGTTGCTGAAGAAGAGGTGGCGCCCGAGTTGTTGAATGAACAGGTGACACCTGAACGGCTGGCTACCGAAGCCCTGAAGGTTTTAAAAGATCCGACAATCAGGAATACGATACGAAACCGTATGGCGGGTGTTCGGGATTCCCTTGGAACACCGGGGGTGGTCTACCGGGTAGCGGCTGATATGGCAAAGGAAATGGGACTTGAAACAAATCCTCATTAAATACATCCTGCCCTACCTTGCTTACCTGTTGTTGCAGGTCTGGTGTCGAACACTGCGGGTCACCAACCTGAGTCCGGAGAACGAAGAATACTTTGAAAACCTTCCGGGCCGTTACATCATGACGCATTGGCACAGCCGGATTTTTTTTCTGTTATTCTATTTTCGCGGACGTAAGGACTGGAATATCCTGGTCAGTCCAAGTCAGGATGCTGAAGTATTGGCCCGGCTGGGTGTTCTATTGGGATACACAGTTGTGAGGGGGTCGTCTTATAAAAATACCCTTGCGGCGTCCAAGGAATTGCTAAAAGCGTTGAAAAGGGATGAGCGGGTTGTGGTGGTGGCAGATGGTTCACGTGGCCCTCGTCATGTTGCCCAGGTCGGGAGTGTTCAATTATCCAGAATCACAGGAGCCCCTTTGATCCCGATGACGTTCGGAGCAAGTCCGAGGCACGAATTCAACTCCTGGGACCGGTTTGTACTTCCCCTGCCTTTTTCTAAATGCACACTGAATTTTGGTCATCCCATCACACTTCCTAAAAAGGCGGATGACCGCCTACTGGCCCAAAAGCAAAAAGAGCTCGACGAAGCTTTGAATCAAATAACTGAAGCGGTTGATTAGAGATATGCCATTATTTTGATCAGCAATTATTTTGTTGATTAAAAATAGAGCATAAGCAAAATCTGTTGGAATGTGTGGTTTTGGCAGGCCATTCAGTTAAAATTAAAACTCAATAAAAACAAGGCTTTATGGCTTTGTGTGCCGGATGGTTTTGCTCCGGGTTGGCATGATAATTGTATATTAGATTGTAACCTGAGAGGAGGTCATGCATCTCGAGGCTTGATTTAGGATAGCCTCAGGGGGGTGAAATTTGGTATTGTTCTTTTTTCAAATGGAAATCCTCAAGGTAGGCCCTGGCTCCATGCTGGATAAAACAGGATTTTTCTCAGGGGAGAGAGCGGATCGGAGGTGGTCCGGTATCATCCTCAATGCTGAAAGTGAGGTACGATTTTATGAAGAAGGTTGAAGCGATCATCAAGCCTTTCAAACTGGATGAAGTAAAAGACAAGCTGAATGAAATTGGGATTAAGGGGATCACTGTCAGCGAGGTGAAAGGGTTTGGCCGACAGAAGGGCCACACCGAATTGTACCGCGGAGCCGAATATGTAGTGGATTTTCTCCCAAAGATCAAGGTGGAGATCATCATCCCGGATTCTCAGGTGGATGATGTAATCAACACGATAATGAAAGGTGCCCAGACCGGCAGGATTGGTGACGGAAAAATCTTTGTTACTAACCTGGAGGATGTGATTCGTATTCGCACAGGTGAAAGGGGAGAAGACGCAATCTAGTTTCCCGGAACAATTGTCTTTTCAGGGAAGTCCCCATAAAAAAAATGAGTAGGTGGTTTTGGTCGATGCCAGGAATTCGAGGCGCACTCCTGTATTTGTGAGTGCGCCGGTTCTGTTAGACAATAAATAACAGCGCCGCCATTACCTTTAATTTTCACAAGGGCCTGATAGTTACCAACTATTCAAAAGGTTCTGCAAAATGTTTGCTTGGAAATAACTTTTTACCAAACCGAGGAGAAAGCAATGACGGCTAATGAGGCTATTGATTACGCAAAGAAAAACAATGCGGAGGTTGTGGACTTGAAGTTCATGGATTTCCTGGGAACCTGGCAGCATTTTTCAGTTCCGATGAGTGAAATGGATGACAGTCTGTTTGAGGATGGGCTTGGGTTCGATGGTTCAAGTATCCGGGGCTGGCAGGTCATTAATAACAGTGACATGCTGGTTGTTCCCGACCCGACATCGACCATGATGGACCCGTTCATGCAGGTTCCAACCGTCAGCATGATCTGTAACATTGAAGATCCCATTACCCGGGAAAGATATTCGCGTGATCCTAGAAACATAGCCATGAAAGCCGAAGCTTATCTAAAGTCCACCGGGATTGGTGACACGGCGTATTTCGGGCCCGAAGCCGAGTTTTTTATTTTCGACGATGTTCGTTACGATATGGGGCCAAACCACTCAGCCTACTTTGTTGATTCACGTGAGGGCACCTGGAACTCTGGACGAGACGAAGGGCCAAATCTGGGGCACAAACCCCGCCATAAAGAAGGCTACTTCCCGGTTGCACCGACCGATTCCCTGCAGGATATAAGAACCGAGATGATGCGCCTGATGGAGCAGGTTGGCATTCATATGGAGTGTCACCATCACGAAGTCGCCACTGCAGGTCAGTGCGAAATCGATATGCGATTCGATTCTCTGGTAAGTTGTGCAGATAGTCTCATGTGGTACAAGTACATCGTGAAAAATGTTGCTCGCCGCCATAACAAGAGCGCGACTTTTATGCCGAAACCCGTTTTTGATGATAACGGTTCCGGAATGCATATCCATCAGAGTATCTGGAAAGAGGGGCAGCCTCTTTTTGCTGGAAACGGTTATGCGGGTTTCAGTGAAATGGGTATGCATTACATTGGTGGTATTCTGAAACACGCACGAGCCATTGCGGCCTTTGCTGCACCGACTACCAACTCCTACAAGCGTCTGGTACCGGGTTTCGAAGCGCCGGTTAATCTGGCGTATTCCAGCCGTAACCGTTCCGCTGCAGTGCGTATTCCGATGTACTCTCCAAGTCCAAAGGCGAAACGTCTGGAGTGTCGTTTCCCTGACCCGACCTGTAATGGCTACCTCACATTCTCGGCCATGTTGATGGCAGGACTTGACGGTATCGAAAACAAGATTGATCCAGGTGAGCCGCTGGATAAGAACATCTACGCCCTCGGACCGGAAGAGTTGGCAAAAGTTCCCAGCTTGCCATCCAGTTTGGAGGAAGCCATGGATGCGCTCCAAGACGACCACGATTTCCTTCTTAAAGGAGATGTGTTCACTCAGGACGTGGTCGAGGCTTGGATTGATTACAAGCGTGAAAATGAAATAGCACCACTCAGATTGCGGCCGCATCCGTTGGAGTTTTTCCATTACTACGATGCATAAGTCGTTATCTTCAAAATTAGTTTTTATAGTGTAAAAGTTTTGCCCGCCCCCTGGAATCTTCCAGGGGGCTTTCTTTATGGTAAAGTGTTTTCCCATGGACTGGCTTGAACCCTTAACCAACGCCTTGTACAAGAATATCGAATGGGAAGACTCCCTAAAGCCTTTGCTGGAGCGGATTGGTTTTGAAGAGCCTTCCAAGGCCTGGCAGCAGCTTCTCCTGATTTCAGGGCACACTTCATTTCAAAGTCGTCATCCCAACTTTATTCCGCGTCTCCTTTCCGGGCTTTCGACCTGTTACGATGCGGACGCAGCGCTCAATAACTTTTTGAGACTGGTCGATATCATCCAGGACCGTGAGCATTTATATTCACAGCTCACCTCCTCGGACCATCTATTGGGAGCTTTGGTTACACTTTTTTCAGGCAGCCAGATTCTTTCTGATACGCTTCTGTCCAGGCCTGCTCATATCGATTGGCTCAGTCTGCCGGAAACCCTTTTTCAGCCAAAAACGAAGGATGTGCTATACCGGGATTTTTATACGCTGGCCGGGAGTGACTCACTGCCATCCAACACCCCGACGCTGCTAAGACAATTTAAAAAACGGGAGTACATCCGTATCGGTCTGCGTGATCTGATGGGACGGGTGACGTTGCAGGAGAATGTAGAAAACCTGAGTGATCTGGCGGATGTCTGTATGCAGGTCGCTTACGAGTACAGTTTTGAGCAGCTGAAAAACAAGTACGGTGTTCCCTTTTTTGTTGATGAAGATGATGTAGAAAAGGAATCGGAATTTGCAATTCTTTCCATGGGTAAGCTGGGCGGGCGCGAACTCAATTACAGTTCAGATATCGATCTTATTTATATATACACATCAAGCAAGGGTGAAACCCGTTCACTAGAGCCAGATCAGGAAGTACGGTCAATAACCAGCCACGAATTTCATACACGGTTGGGTCAAATGATCACCAAAGCTTTGCATGATATCACCGCCGAAGGCAGTGTCTTTCGTGTCGACCTGGATTTACGTCCCCAGGGAAAGAGTGGGGAGATTGCCAATTCCCTGAGTCGGTGTGAAACTTATTACCAGTCGTGGGGGCGCACCTGGGAGCGACAGGCAATGATCAAGGCCAGGGTCAGTGCTGGCAGTGAGTTTCTTGGCAAACAGTTTTTCGAAATGATCACTCCCTTTGTATACCGGCGCAGTCTGGACTTTTCGGCAATCAAGGAAGTGAAAGACCTGAAAGGTAAGATTGATGTTGACCTGGCTCAAAAGAATAAGGAGAAGGGACACATCAAACTGGGAGCAGGGGGCATCCGGGAAATCGAATTCCTGGTGCAGGCGTATCAGTTATTGTTCGGAGGTCGAGATAAAAGCCTGCGCAGCACAAGTACGTTGATCACCCTGGAGCAGTTGCGTATTAGACGTTTTATTTCAGATGACGAGTATACGGGGTTAAGGGACGCCTATGTTTTTCTTCGCAACCTGGAAAACCGGGTACAGATATCCTTTGGTCTTCAAACTTATCATTTGCCAACTGAAGACAAGGCATTAGATGTGCTTGCCAGAAAAATGGGGGTCACAGGCGACAGCCGAGAGGAAAGGATCGGTGCGCTGATGGACCAGTACAAAACTCACACTTCCTTTGTAAATACAATGTTCACCACATTGTTTGATGAAGAGGAAGAACAGGAAAAAGCCGAACAGACGCTTAACGAATGGGGAATGCGCCGTGATCTGGAATCTCATTTTTCTGAAAAATTGATAGAAGAATATGGGTTTTCTGAGCCAGAACGGGTATTTCGTTTTTTAAAATCCTTGAGAGATGGTCCTGCAAAAATTCCTGCCAGTGAAAAAAGCATCAGGATATTTTACGAGGTTTTGCCCAACATGCTGGAATTGAGCAGGCGCGTTCCATTCCCCAATTCAGCGATCGAAAACCTGGTCAAGTTTATTGAAGTCTCCCAATCACGAGACATGCTGCTCAATTTGTTCCATGACAATGAAAAAACTCTGGAACTGTTTTTAATCCTGTTCGGTAGCGGGGAGTTGCTGTCTTCTATCTTGATTCGTCAGCCCAGCCTGATGGATGTGCTGATGAGTCCGGATTCACTTTATCGCTACAAAACTTTGCCGCAACTGGAGCAAGAGCTTTCGGACCGTCTGGGAGTTTGCACGGATGAGACTGCACGGCTACTGACCCTGCGCCGATTTAAGCAGGCGGAAGAATTGCGTATCGGAATTCGTTATCTGATTCGTGAAACAGACCTGATCGCAACTCTTGAGGATTTATCGCGGTTAGCGGATCTTTATCTTCAAGTATCTCTTGATCTTGCGGCGGAAGAAGTTCGACTGGAAACAGGAGAGAGTTTTGAGGATGCCGGGACCTTTGCCGTTCTGGGGATGGGGAAGCTGGGTGGTGGAGAACTCAATTTTGGTTCTGATCTGGATGTTGTTTTTGTATACGATGAAGAAGAAAACGGTTCCACAGCGGTGACGCGCTATTCCTCTCTTGCTCAAAAACTGTACAAGTATTGCGCGGCCATGACGCCCGCCGGGATTGCTTATAAGATCGATACAGACCTTCGACCCGAGGGTAATCAGGGAGCCCTCATCCTGCCTTTAAAGGGATATGAGGATTATTTTAAAACCCGTGGTCGCATTTGGGAGCGGCAGGCGATGACGCGGGCTCGGTTTGTGGCAGGGAATCCCGAAGTCGGTGCCCGTTTTTTAAAAATTGCACAGGACTTCACATTCAGCCCGAGATTGGATTATGGGAACCTCATTGAGATCGCCCGTCTCCGAGAACGAATGGAGACCGAACTGGCCCAGGAAGAGAAGAAGGGGAAAAACGTCAAATTGGGATTCGGTGGCCTCGCTGATATCGAGTTTGCGGTTCAGATCATACAACTGAGACATGGAGAAAAATCGACGGCGTTACGTTCGACGAATACTCTGAACGCTCTCCAGAATTTTTCGCAAATGGGAATCATGGATGATCGCGAAGCAGCGGAGTTGCGTGCAGGTTATCTCTTCCTGAGAAACCTGGAGTGTACCCTTCGACTTTTTTCTGAGCGCTCCGCCAATTGCCTTCCTACGGAAACTGAACCACTTGCCGGGATCGCACGCATGTTTGGGATGGAGATGAGAAAAGGTGAGGAACGTGTTGCAGCCTTGATTCAGGAATACGATAAGAAAACCGGCAGGGTGCGGGAGCTTTATCGCAAAATTATCGATAAGAAACTGCGAACAGCCCGTTAAGCCTGCAGATTCCCTTTGGACGATAAATTATTTTTTGCAAAGTTTTAATTTGTCCGCGCGAGTCATGCGTTTTATCGCTATTTCCCGTTTACCTGCCTCAGAGCGCGTGAACCCCTTTTCTGAATAAACAAGTTTCTTTGGGCGCGAAGTCCTGAAAAACCGGGCTCCTTTTTTGGGGTTGGTTGCGTGTTCATCATAACGGCGTTCGACGTCGGTGGTGATGCCTGTATACAATTTACCGGAATCCGATTCGATAATATAAACCGCCCACTCTTTTTTGGGAGGGGTGACGTAATGATCGCTTGAGGGTGTTGAAGCAGATTCTGCAAGCGAATCACAAAGTTTTTCTTCGCTTACGGACTGTTGGTTTTCTTTGAATGACTTTCTGGCTGGCTTTGGGGTTTTGGTGTTTTCAGAGGACATTGTGAATGTTTTAACGTGCAGGACCTGATTTCATTGAGGTTAATCCCAGAGTTGGTAACGTGCAGATCAACAAACTTGGCATATTGCTTTTGGAAAGGTTTGCCGAGAAATGTAGATTAAAAATTCAGGCGGGCTTTTTGTCGACTCGTCATCGGAATTGAACTGATAACGCCCCGGGTAGGGTTGGTTTTTTTCAAACGGCGTGGATTCCATCCTTGCGGTTTAGGTTTTTTCAATTTAGCCTTCGAAATATCTAATTGCTGTTTTTCAGAGATTGTCTGTTTATCAGTAGGTGATGCTCTGAAACTGAACGGGGTATTGAGCCTGGCTCCAAATCCCGGTCGGGTACGGCTGCCAAGGGGGCCATACAGGATATCCCGGTTCAAATCGAGGGTGCTTTCCTTTTTGCCGAGAATTTCCCGTTTTCTTTGGGCTCTTTCTTCAAGAAAACGTTGGAATTGAAGCTGTTTGCGACTGATCGTCAAGCTGGGTGGGGGGTAATTTGAAAACCTGCGTCCAAAGTTGGAAGACTGACCGGGAAACTGAATAAAACCTCCGCCCGAATTATTGAAACGCCCCGAAACAGAAGAACGGTTGCTGCGGTTAAAGCGTGGATGGGATCGGTTATTCAAACCCTTGTTAAAATTGCGACCTCTCAACCCGAATCTGTTTTGGTTTGTTTGGTATCCCCTGTTGAAACGTGAAAAACTGGAAGAGGGAGATTGGAAAAATCGTAACGGAGTCGAGCCGGAAAGACTGTTGGAAAGAGAAGGGTGAGGTTCGGCAATTGCGGAGAGGGGAATTGAAACCAAAGCCGCCGCTACCAGGATCAAAGCTTTTTTCATCTTGTTATCCTCGTTCCAGTATTCAATAAGGTAACTGTTTACTAATATGGTCCATACATGAAAAAATTCAAGCGGAATGGCTCTTTAGTGACGAGAATTATTTTTTTCTAAAATACAAATGTTACCCAGCACTTCCCCCTCGCGTTGCAGCCGGATCCGCTTCTGGTCAAGGTTTAACAGGTTGAGGCCGGCTTTTTGAGCACAGATTTTTAAATAATCCGGGCTGTGTGCAAATCGTCCAGAGGCCTGCACTTTCCAGTCTTTTCCGGTCAATAATTCTGTGTTGAAGCAGAACAATCCCCCGTCCATCAAACGCTCGTTAATCAGATTGAGTATTGAAGTCAAATTGCCAAAGTAGGGCAGGGAATCGATGGCCACTATAAAATCAAAAGCATCTTGGGATCGTTCGAGATAACGGAGTATGTCGCTTTCTCTCAGAACATCATAAACCTCATGGGCATAGGCTTGTTCAATCATGGCTGGAGAAAGGTCCACGCCGGTAAGATGGTCGACCTGTTCGCGAAAAGTCACTCCGGCAATTCCGGTTCCACAGCCAAGGTCCAGTGCATTGGTAAATCGTTTTGGGCCGGCGACTTCCTGCAATGATTTTTTTAAATGGTTGTGCGACTCGGCTTTCAGGTCTTCGTTATTGTGACGGTCGTAATCCCGGGCATAGTGATCGAACAGAGCCCGGACATAGTCCAAGGGAGCTCGTTCCGGTTGGTCGCCTTTAGCAATTTTTAGAAGATAGGGAGCGACCCTATTTTCTGGTTCAAGCTCCAGGGTGCGGTTGAAATGTTTTGCAGCTTCTTCTTTTTCCCCGGACTCCAATAGCAGATTAGCAAGGTTGCTGTGGGCTTCTTTTAAATCCGGGTCGTATTTCACCGCTTCCTGATAGTGAGTGATGGCCTCCTCCTGCTTACCACGATGAGCCAGTACCAGGGCAAGGTTGTAATGCCCTTCGGCATCTTCTGGCTTTAATCCTATTCCCTGACGCAGACAGGCTTCTGCTTCATCCAGGCGACCGAGGTCCATCAGCGTGTGGCTTAAATGATTGCGCGCCCCGGCAAAATTGGGACTGGCAGCGAGGGCCTGCTGGAATTCGGTCACCGCCTCTTTTGGTCTTCCAGCTTGTTTGAGAACCGTGCCGAGGTGAACCCGTGTTTGATGTTTGTCTGGGGCGAGGTTCAGCGCCATGCGAAGGGCCGCTTCCGCTTCTTTTAAATCCCCTGAGCCCAGCAGGGTGAGCCCAAGGTTGCTATGGGCCTGGGCATGCCCTGGCTGAAGTTCTACGGTTTTTTGGTAGGATTCTATAGCCTCATTTACCTTTCCGAGGCGCTGATACCCATTAGCCAGAAGGAAATGGGCTTCAGCAAAATCCGGTTTGACCTTTAAGGCCTGCTTCATGAGCCTGTTCCCTTCATCGTTTTTACCAAGAAGGTATTGCAACACCCCGAGCAGATGAAGAGCCTCGATATGCTGGGGATTGTGATCGATCAGGCCGCGGTACAAGCTTTCCGCCTCCTTGTACTGGCCACCCTGATGGAGCCGCAAGGCGAGCTCAAATGCCTGCTCAGAGGTCAGTGAATGTTCTTCTGGGGATTCAGTCATTTTTAAAAGTGGGGTCCGGGAGTTCAATTGATGGAGAGGATCCTAACAAAATTCAAGCCGGGACGCTAAATCAATCCTCATTATATTCCTATAAGCTCCTGAAAGGCTTTGAATCAGGGTAAATATTGTTGTCGCAGAATCAACCTGTGTGATATGATGCGTGTTTAGCCATTCCGTGGCAAAAACCTTTAAAATTGAATAGTTATTCTATCTCGCACGTCTTCGGACCGGAGCGGCAGGTGACCTTCGGGTTTCCGCGCCGGGATGATGGGGGCGGCGGTCTAACCTGAATCAATTCAAGGAGAAACCATGTCTGAAGTTAGTCTGAAGAAAATGCTGGAAGCTGGAGTTCATTTTGGCCATCAAACCACGCGCTGGAATCCTAAAATGAAGCCCTATATTTACGGCGCTCGAAACGGCATCCACATTGTAGACCTGCAAAAGAGCATCAAAAAATTTCGCGAAGCGGAAGCCAAGGTCCGGGACCTGGTGTCCAACGGGAAAAAAATCCTGTTTGTAGCCACAAAAAAACAGGCGCAGGACCTGATTGCAGAAGAGGCCGAGCGTTGCGATATGTTTTATATAAACCAGCGGTGGCTGGGTGGTACGTTGACCAACTTTCAGACGATCCGGAAAAGTATTGAGCGGCTTCTCGAGCTTGAGAGGATGGAAGAGGAAACCGGTTTTGCCAACCTGAATAAAAAAGAAGCCCAGGGAATGCGCAAGGAAATTGCCAAGCTGAATAAATTCCTGTGTGGTATCAAAAGAATGAAAAGCCTGCCGGATGCAGTTTTTATCGTGGACACGCGAAAGGAAAAGATTGCGTTGGCTGAGGCAAAGAAGCTGAATATTCCGGTTGTTGCCATTGTCGACACGAATTGCGATCCGGATGGTATTGATTTCGTAATACCTGGCAATGACGACGCGATAAGGTCTATTGGCCTCTTCACCAGCCGCCTTGCGGATCTGGCGATTGAAGGCGCGGAAATTCACAAGGCAGCAAAACACGATAAACAGGAAGCAGCTGAAAAAGAAAAAGCCCAGGCGGCGGCCAAGAAAGCTGAGGCCAAGGAAGTTGCCAAAAAAACCGCCGCGGGTGAAGCCGGTAAGGAAACCGCTTCTGCATAATTCCCGCTCTTCTGATGTAACGCGGCTGGCAAGTTAATCAAATAAAGGGTACTTCTAAAACGTATTTTTGCCCCAGGAAATACCAGGTTTTCCAGGATTTGCCTGAGTTGGAAGCACTGATAATTTAGAAGCCCACTAAAACTGTAGACTGGAAAAATTGAAGGAGTAGAAATGGAAATCACGGCAGCAATGGTAAAGGAACTGCGTCAGCAAAGCGGCGCCGGTATTCTGGAATGTAAAAATGCATTGACCGAATCAGAAGGTGATATTGAAGAAGCGATTGTGGCGTTAAGGAAAAAAGGGATTGCGAAAGCTGAAAAGAAAGGTGACCGGGCAGCAGGTGACGGGTCCATCGGGGCCTACATTCATGCCGGAAACAAAATCGGGGTGTTGCTGAAGCTTCATTGCGAAACAGATTTTGTGGCCAATACCGATGAGTTCCAGGAATTAAACAAGGATATTTCAATGCACATTGCGGCTGCCCGCCCGCGTTTTGTTTCCCGTGACGAAGTGACAGAGGAGATCCTGTCGCAAGAGCGGGAAATTGCGGCCCATCAGGCTCGGGAATCCGGAAAGCCTGAAAATATCATCGAAAAAATGGTCACAGGTAAAATGGAAAAGTTTTACGAAGAAAACTGCCTGCTGGAGCAGCCTTTTATCAAGGATACCCAGAAAACGATTCAGGAACTTATCAAAGAGAAAATCGCAAAGCTTGGCGAGAACATCACTGTTGGTCAGTTCACCCGCATGGAAATTTCGAGGTAAATAGTTAATGACAGGACTGGCTTATAAACGTGTATTGCTCAAACTGGGTGGAGAAAGCCTGGCGGAGAAAGAGGGTGGATTTGGAATTGACCATATTGCGGTCAACCAGCTCGCCCAGGAAGTTAGGCAGGGGTTTGACCTGGGAACCCAGATTGCAATCGTGATTGGCGGCGGGAATATCTTCCGCGGTGCCACAGCCAGTTCTCTTGGGATGGAACGAGTGCAAGCCGACTATATGGGAATGCTGGCGACTGTGATCAACGCCCTGGCGTTGCAATCGGCGCTCGAAAAAAACGGCATGCCCACGCGTGTTCAGACTGCTATTGAGATCCACCAGGTTGCTGAAACGTATGTGCGCCGCCGTGCCATTCGCCATCTGGAAAAAGGACGGATTGTGATTTTTGCAGCCGGAACAGGTAATCCATATTTCACGACAGATACGGCAGCTTCCTTGAGAGCGATTGAAATCGAAGCGGACGTGATCTTCAAGGCAACAAAAGTCGACGGCGTTTATTCTGCCGACCCCAAGGAAGATTCTGATGCGGTCAAGTTTGATTCTTTAACCTACCTGGATGTTCTCACCAAACGATTGAATGTGATGGATTCGACCTCGGTTTCGCTGTGCATGGACAATGATTTGCCCATGATGGTGTTTGATGTTCGTCATCATCACAGTATCAAACGCGCCATCATGGGGGAATCGATCGGCACTACAGTGGGGGTTAGCTAGTATGGATGAATTGCTGAAAGAAGCAGAACGCAAAATGAAAGTTTCACTGGACCACCTGCAGCATGAGTTCGCCAAAGTTCGTACTGGCCGGGCTTCCGTATCTCTTGTGGAAGACATGAAGGTTGATTACTACGGACAACAGACTCCGCTCAACCAGGCGGCTACCCTCGGTACACCGGACCCCAAGACCATCACCATTCAGCCCTGGGATCAGGGTTTGTTGCCCGCTATCGAAAAAGCCATTCAGGGATCCGACCTTGGACTCAATCCGGCCAACGATGGGAAAATCATACGTTTGACCATCCCTCCTCTTACTGAAGAGCGCCGTAAGGACCTGGGTAAGGTTGTCCGGAAATATGCTGAAGAATCGAAAATCGCTATCCGCAACGTGCGTCGTGATGTAAATGAGCAGTTCAAGCAGCTTGAGAAAAAACACGAAATGTCAGAAGACGAGAGCCACAAAGGCCAGGAACAATTGCAAAAAATTACCGACCGGTTGATCCAGGATGTAGACAAGGTCACCCAGATCAAAGAAAAAGATCTGATGGAAGTTTGAAAGGGCTCCTGTTATATTGAAACAGGATGTCCTCCGGCTCTCGCCCTCCGAGACCGGTCAGGGTTCAATTCAGGAGACCCGCTTGAAACCGTCACTGCAAATGGAACAGATTGATCTGTCCCGGCTCCCCCGCCATATCGCAATCATCATGGATGGAAACGGTCGCTGGGCGAAGAAGCATTTTCTGCCTCGTGTGGAAGGTCACCGGCAAGGAGTAAAGTCGGTCGATCGCATCGTCACTTTGTGCACAGAGATGAAAATCGAGGCGTTGACGCTCTACTCTTTTTCTGAAGAGAACTGGAATCGGCCGCAACCGGAAGTGAACGCGTTGATGAAAATTCTCGACCAGTATCTCAATAAGGAACTGGAACGGATGATGCGTGAAAACATCCGTTTCAACACCATCGGTCATATTGAGGAACTTCCAACTGCCATTCAGGATCTGGTCCATTACGCAGAAAATACAACCCGTGACAATACCGGACTTGTGCTGACATTGGCCTTGTCCTATGGCGGACGCCAGGAAATTCTCGATGCGGTACGTACCATTGCACAAAAGGTGCGTGATGGAGAAATTTCCCTTGATGAAATCGACTTTCCCCTTCTGTCCCGCAGCCTCAACACGCACGATCTTCCCGAGCCGGATCTGCTTATCAGGACCAGCGGAGAGTTGCGCATCAGCAATTTCCTCCTCTACCAGATCGCTTACACCGAGTTGCATTACACCAACGTCTTGTGGCCGGATTTTAGGGAAGAGGACCTGCTGGCTGCCGTGATTGACTTCCAGAAACGCGAACGGCGCTTCGGCCTCACTCAGGAACAAATCGTCAAAGCGTGACCGCCACCGATCTTTCTTCTCCTCCAGAAAAGCGTAATCTGATTCAGCGTGTTTTGAGTGCGCTGGTGTTGATTCCAGTTGTCCTCGGAATTTTAATTTACGGTTCGCCTCTGTTGATTTGTCTGTTAGTGCTCGTCATTGCCGTGATTGGATGGTCCGAATACGCCAACCTGGTCGATGCGATGGGGGTGCCCACCTATAAATTTACCGGCTTTTTTTTGACCGTAATTTTTGTTTGGGCTCATTTCTTTCAGATGTCTCCCAGCATGGCTAACCAGGATCAATTCCCCTTTATGCTCAGGGGGATCTTCGAAGTCTGGCCTCTTCTGGCTTTAGTTCTTTTATTTGTTGCTTGTTTGAAATCTGATGAAAACCTCCAAACAGGACTGGAACGGGCAGTTTATACCCTGTTCGGTTCACTCTATGTCGGAGGATTGCTTGGTTTTTTTCTTCAATTGCCCAGCCCTGAGACAGGGTCAAAATACGTTTTCTTTGTATTCCTTGTAGTCTGGATGGGTGATATAGCCGGTTACTTTGTGGGCAAAGCCATTGGACGCCACAAGCTTGCCCCCAAGGTCAGTCCTGGAAAAACCATTGAAGGAGCCGTTGCCAACACTATGGGAGGGATGGCCGGTGGTGCATTGGCGATTGGAACGTTTTTGCCGTCCCTTGGTTGGCTGCATGGTTTGCTCGTGGCAGGTATTTGCGCTATTATCGGTCAGTTTGGCGACTTGTTTGAATCGTTTCTCAAGCGTAGTGCCGGTGTTAAAGATTCAGGCACCCTGATTCCCGGACACGGAGGGGTGCTCGACAGAATCGACAGCCTGCTGTTTGCTGGTCCGGCATTTTTTTATGTTCACAATGCTTTCGGCTGACTTGACCTGGGATTTTAAAAGAGATTTTTGGGTTCTGGTTTAGCCCGGATAACTTATATGAAAAAAATTTCAATATTGGGCTCCACGGGTTCCATCGGTGTCAACACGCTTGACGTGATGGAACGCAACCCGGATCAGTTTGAACTGGTCGGCTTGGCTGCGGGTAGCAACGTAGATTTATTTGCAGAGCAGGTTCAAAAATACCGACCCCAGGTTGCCGCCCTTTTCGATACCTCCAAAATAGAAGAATTGCGCCGCCGCCTGAATGGTCAGGAGGTAGAAATCGTTGCCGGGCAAGAGGGCTCGGTTCAAGTCGCAAGTCATCCCGAAGCCGACATGGTGGTTTCGGGCATGGTGGGCTGTGCCGGACTGGTCCCGTCTTACGCGGCAGTGTCAGCAGGCAAAACCCTTGCGCTTGCCAATAAAGAAACGCTGGTGGTCGCGGGTGAGGTTATCCTGCGCGAAGCCGAAAAGCAGGGCGTGCCCATCATCCCGGTAGACAGCGAACACAGCGCGATTTTCCAGGCGCTGAACGGGGAAGACCCGAAGCGTATCCGCCGCATTATTCTGACGGCTTCCGGAGGACCTTTCCGCACGTTCACGCTGGAGCAAATGGAAAACGTCACGGTGAAAGATGCACTCAAGCATCCCAACTGGGACATGGGCAGCAAGATCACTATTGACTCTGCCACCATGATGAACAAGGGGCTCGAGTTCATCGAGGCCAAATGGCTGTTCGGGTTGGACACACAGATCGACATCATCGTGCACGCACAGAGTATCATCCACTCGATGATTGAATTTGTTGACACTTCAATCATGGCGCAACTGGGCATCCCGGACATGCGTGTCCCCATCGCCTACGCGATGACCTATCCGGATCGCGTTAAGTGCGATCTACCATCGCTGGACCTGGCGGCAATGGGCGACCTTACCTTTGAGGCCCCGGACTTCACCCGTTTCCCCTGTTTAAGACTTGCGCATGAAGTGATGGATGCGGGCAAGACACTTCCGGCAGTATTGAATGCGGCGAATGAAATTGCCGTGCAGGCGTTCCTCGACCGGCAGATCGGCTACAAGGAAATCCCGGAGTTAATCGAATCCACTCTCGACCGTCACCAGCCGCATTCTGCGGACTCCATTGAAGACGTCCTCGCGGCGGATGACTGGGCGCGTCAGGAAGCTCATCAGTTGCTCACGACAAAAGCATAAATTATGGTAAGAATCGGAAATGGATATGATGTGCATCGGCTGGTGGAAGGGCGAAAGCTTATTCTCGGGGGTGTCGAAATTGAACACACACTGGGGTTGGATGGGCATTCCGATGCCGACGCTTTGCTCCACGCGATCTGCGATGCCTTGCTCGGTGCCTGTGGTGCGGGGGACCTGGGTCACCATTTTCCCGATACCAGCTCCGAATTCAAAGACATCTCCAGTCTGATTTTACTCGGGCGGGTTGGCAGCACGTTGAAAGAACGCGGTTTTCGCCTGGGCAATCTGGACGCGACCATTGTGGCGCAAAAACCAAAGCTCGCGCCCCACATCACGGCAATGCGACAGAACATCGCCTCCACCCTCTCGGTTCCCATCCATCAGGTCAACATTAAAGCGACCACCACGGAAAAGCTCGGTTTCGCCGGACGCGAAGAAGGCATCGCAGCCTACGCCGTTGCCCTCATCGAAAGCACCGATACGTTTTAGTTTTTTTCCAGACTTCCCTCCTTACACCCCATTTCATTTAAAGTGTTGCATACGACCCGGGCAACCAGGTTTGTTCCAGCTCGGTTCCAGTGGGTGTCGTCTGTCCAGAAAGTCAGTCTCCCATTTTGTTTAAATAGTTGTCGGGTGCCCTCAATCAATTGTGGAGTGAGGTTGGTCGCTGGAATGTTCAATTGCCTCGTCAATTTTTGAAGCGCTTGCCATGGCGCATTGGGTATGGGTTTCCCGGGGGTGTCGAACAACGGTTGCAGGACGCGGTATTTGATCGGGATAAAAAATACATGGGCAATGGAACCGTTCACCCTTTTTAATTCTTCCTCCACCCAGAGGGGGAAAGTGTATTGTTCACTTTGCGCGGCTTCCAGATACCGTTTGTAAAAACCGATTGGCCGGCCTCCGATGGAATGGACGACGACCCTGTTTTTGGGTTTCACTTTATTTTTTATTGAAGCGTACAGGATATAAGTCAGGCGGTACAGATCGGTATTGCGGAAAAAATTTTTATAGGCACCGAAAAAACGTTTCCATCCTTTTTTGATTTTTGAAAGCCCTTCCACCCGCACCTTTTCCCTTTCAAGAAAATCGTTGCCTTCGAAAACAAACAACAGGAATTTTGCATCCCTGTTTTTTTGTTTCCTGAATTTTTCAATATTGGCGACATAATCGGGAATCGCCCCGGGCCAGCCCAGATTGTAAATGGAAACACCACGCCGCTTTAACTGTGAAGCCAGCAAGTCAGGTTGAGAGTTGCCGTTGCCAGCGATAAAGGAGTCGCCGACCAGTACCCAGCGCGGGTTTTCAGGGACCGGACTCTCATTCCTGAATCCAAGATCATCTGTCTGGAACAGGATATGGCGGGGTTGGGTTTCGAGTTCCTGTTCCGGTCCGGCCATGCGCTTCAAGTCACCGAAGGGCTGTTCCATTTCAAGCCGTGAGTTCCGTTTGTAAATAGAACGTCCCTCCGCATCACGTGTTTCCATACGGGAATGCGCATCCGGGTACAGCATATCGTCCAGCCCCAGCCGGGGTACTGCGGCGAGCAAAGTTCCCGTTAGGACCGTGAACGTAAGAGCCAGAATGCTGAAATTGATCCAGCCGGTTTTGCGGTAGAGAAAAACAGATCCAACGACAAGCGCAATCCATAACCCATCGCGCACGAAACCATAAAACCAGAACGCGTTCAGCAACAAAAAAAATGAGAGGGTGACGGCAACAAACTTCAAGGCAGGTGGGCGAGGTTCAGCGGTCATGGCAGTGCCATCTTACCATGCCCGATTTGCCTGACAGGGGGATTCAAAAAACTTTCGATATCTGTGTTGGATCTCCCGAATTGGCTAGTAACGGTCCGGGTTGGCGTTGTAGCAGGCGAGGGCTTCTTCGTAATCTTCCTGGGTGTCGATTTCGAAGCAGCCGTTTTCATCGAGAGGGTAAACGCATAGTGGAGTTTTGTCGGCAATCTCGGAAAATAAAATTTCCCACAGGGTTGGTTCGTAATGCGCTTCCTGTTCATCGTAAGCTTTGATTATGGTGTCGACCGCATGGGGGGTCAGGGTGAAGAACCCGATAGCTTCTCCCGAGAATTTGTAGCCTGATTTTTCCTGGTCGGTCAGTGCACGTTTGGTGATGATGGCAGCAATCGACTCATCGTTGTTCAGCAGGACCTTGGCACACTCGACATCGTTGATATCGACCGGTACAACTGCGAAGCAGGAACCGGTAGCTTTATCCAGAAACCCCCCAAGCACCTCGCGTGGGTACAGCAGATCCCCATCCATCACCAGAACGTCCCCCTGCATACCGCGCAACCCCATCACCATCGACAGGGTGTTGCCTGTGGTCCGGTACACGTCATTGTCGATAAACTCGATGGGCATGGTGAGGTCCATTTTCGCCACAGCATCTTTTATGGCACCCTTGTTATAGCCGACGACCAGCACGGTTTTTTCGATACCCGCATTTTGCAGGGTCTTGAGGTGTTTGTTTAGCAGGGATTCACCGCCAAAATCCAGGAAGACTTTATGCGGCAGGTCTTCGCGCGAGAGGCGCGAGCCATAACCGGCGAGTAGGATGAGTGCGTTCAAGGGTCGATTGGGTTAAAAGGTTGGTCGAAGAAAAACCCGGACCTTGCGGTCAGCTAACTTAAAACAAATTTAGCGGACTATTATGTTCCCTCTTTTAAAGAGGGACGCGAAGCAGGGTGATTTGAAGTTTTTGGAAAAATATTCTTGGATTTCTAAATTCCCTACGCTGAAGGGTCTTCAGCGGTTTGTGAAGTGAAGGCCCAGTCAGGTCAAGGCTCCGTTAGTTCTCTTTGGTGAACGCCCAGAAATCGGACATGCGTTTCCCTGCAAGATAACGCTTGTACTTAAGCAGGGTGTCGAGACCATCGGCGGTGCGTTCGATGTTACTCGGCTCGTCCGGGAAATCTCCCCAGCCCTTGTCGTTTTTCACTTCAATCAGCCAGCGGATTCCGCGTTCGATGGCATCCTGGTATTTATCTCGCTGCTTGAACGAATCGCTTACCAGTACCAGGTTGCGTAACGCATCCATGGTGTGGTCCGTGTTTTCATTGTCCCAGGATCCGTTTTCAGCTTGTTCCCCCAGAAGACCTTCCGCTGCGTCCAGGCAGGACTGTTCGGCAAAATCAATCTTATCCATGAAATAGGCTGGAATCAACGTGTATTGCATGAGGTGCGCCGTGGTTTCGATTCCGGACGGATGAAACTTGTTGTCTTTCCAAAGGCCGGAATCGCGGTGCTGCGACATGATGTATTCGAAACCGCGCACCCGCGCTTTATTGACGCGCTCGTCGCCCAGCTTGTCGTTCATCACCTGCCAGATGGTTAGAAAATAGGTGACCGAGCAGGTGGTGTCGAGATTGGACCATTCGTCGTCAAACCAGTGGCCGTCCTCTTTTTGCCAGCTCAGGACAGATTCCAGGCAGTGGTCAACAGCCCCGGCGATGGCAGCGTCTTTAAGAATCCCGTTGCCGCGCGCCAGTTTCAGCGCCACAAAAGCGGTGACCCAGATCGAGGTTTTGTCCGAGTCTGAAACTTTCGACCAGCCACCATCCGGGTTTTGAACTTTCAGGCACTCGCGGAATTCCTGTCCCATTTCGTTTGTGTTGTCGAGATGCAGGATGCAGCGCAGGATGTGTTCAAGCACTTCGAGGTCGACGGGTTTGCCTTCGAGCAGACTCCACTCAGCGCGGTTATCCTGAATGTAGTTCCATTCGTTTTCAATCAGTGAGTCCAGGTCTTCTTTTACATTTGTTGTCATGCGTTCTCTTCTCGATCAGGGTTGTTGGGTGTGAAAAAAAATTATTAGGTTTGTTTTTGGGATCAGGACCCGGCAGCGGCTAAACGGATTGCCGGGAAACCCTGGGCTTGTGGTTCGGTCTTTTTGGTTCCGGGTTCCAGTTTTCGGGAAAATTTCTTGCTGACCCAGCCAGATTTTCCAGGTGCGTACTCGATTTTAAACCAGCCTTTATTTTCCTCAACATAAGAACGCATCTGCCCATGTTTAAGGCCAGTAAGCACGGGACTTTTGGTGTTTGGCTCGGCTCGGACTCTTAAAGAGGAATCAGGATTATCAAGAGTAATGACCACCTGATACTTTTTAGGAGCCCTGGCTTCCGGTTCTTTGATTGGGGCGGGCTCAATTTCGGTCAGCTCACTGGGTTCTTCATCGGGTGCTTGTTGTCCTTTTTCCGGTTCAACCTCTGCAGGTACCTGGGCAACAGGTTCGGGCATGGTTCCCTGCTTAACCTCGCCCACGGCCTCTTCTTCCATAACCGGGGATTCTTCTATTGAAGTTCTATCCGCTTCAGGGGTCGCGGGTGGTTCCTCCATCACCGGCTCTTCCGCAATCACCGGTTGAGATGCTGATACATCTTCTTCGCTGATATCCACGGAATCGAAACTATCTTCCTCCGGAATACTCTCAAGGACACCGCTGTTGTCCACTTGTTCGCGGTCTTCAAAGGACTGGATGAGAGAGGATTGCCGGTCCTGGAGGACAGCCAGTTTTTTTCGAGCCTTTTCAGCGTTTATGCCGGTCGGGTATTGTTTAAGGTACCAACGGTATTTTTCGACAGTGTTCGCGTTCTGGACCTGTTCGTAAATCCTGTCTTCCAGCTCCTCGACCATGAACTGGACTTTCTGGAAATCTTCCGGTTTGGAAATCTCCTGTAACCTTTGTAGATGCCGAATGGCCCGCTCATATTCCCTGTTTTCTTTTAGAAGGGCGACTTGAAACTGAAGGGACCGCGACAGATTTCTTAGAACGATGTCATTTTTAGGTGCCAGTTTCCAGGCGGTTTCCAGTTCATTGATCGATTCCGAAAGGCGATCTTCGGCATAAAAAACCATACCGAGGTTATTGTGGCCCTGGACCGAATCCGGTTCAGCATTCAGGAACTGTTTCCACAGACTGATGGCCTTCCGATATTTTCCTTTTTCCTGGGCTTCAAAGGCATCTTCGAACAACGCCTTGCTGGCTCTTGTGACCGCAGGTGCCGGGGCCTTGAAGACTCTTTGCGGGACGGAGGCACAACCGCCAAGTATCGACAGAATAAGGGTAAAAACGAGCCCGAGTTTTGTGGTGTATGGGATTTTCATAACAGAAAGGATACCGAAAATTTTGCAAAGGTCAATATGTCTTGACAGTGGATCATTTTAAAGTAAGCTAGCTCCAAAGCCAACTGGGGGTGTTCTACGCGAACTGAGAGTCTTGGCAGACGACCCTTTGAACCTGATCTGGTTAATACCAGCGAAGGAAAGTGGCGCAATTTTAATGCGTGTACCCTCACTTGGCCGTATCCCTACCTAATGGGAGAACGGCCATTTTTGTTTTTTCGGGAGAACCGGGGCATGCAATTGACGGTAAATGGCGAGCTTCGGGATGTGGCTTCGGATAATGTCAGCGCCCTTCTAAAAGAGCTTGATATCTCTGGAACGCATGTCGCTGTGGCGGTAAACCTGCAGGTTATTCCACGGTCCGGACACGAATCGACCAAACTCAGCGAAGGTGACAAGGTGGAAATCGTCCACGCTGTCGGTGGAGGATGACCCTTTATTCATCATCTTATTCGATAATATATCCATTAATTTTCCGGTGACATTTAATCAGGCCGGGAATCCTTAATTTAACGACACAGGTTTTACATAATTATGGAATCTAAAAGCAAACCGTTTCGCGAAATCAAGCCCCTGAAAGTGGGGCCGAAGGAATTCAATTCCCGCCTCATCGTTGGAACGGGCAAATACGAAACCTTCGAACAGAACAAGCAAGCGCTGGAAACCTCTGGTGCGGAAATGATCACCGTTGCGGTACGTCGCATTGAGCTGGATAAATCCAAGGACTCTATCCTCAATTTTATCGACCCTGAAAAATACACACTGTTGCCCAACACCGCCGGTTGCTACACCGTCAAGGAAGCGGTGATGACAGCCAAGCTGGCTCGTGAAGCGGGCCTCGGCGATTTCATCAAGATCGAAGTCATTGGCGATGAAAAAACCCTGTTCCCGGATAACGAAGGCACTTTTGAAGCCGCAAAAATCCTGGTCGAAGATGGTTTTCACGTCATGCCCTATTGTGGCGACGATGTGGTGCTGGCCAAAAAACTGGAAGACATCGGGTGCTGCGCCGTTATGCCACTGGCCGCACCGATCGGGTCCGGGCTGGGTATTCGAAATCCATATAACATCCGGCTGATTCTGGAAGCGGTCAATGTTCCGGTGATTGTCGATGCCGGAGTCGGAACAGCATCGGATGCAGCCAAGGCCATGGAGCTGGGGGTCGATGGGTTGCTCATGAACACGGCCATCGCCTGTGCTGATGATCCGCTGAAAATGGCGGAGGCCATGCGGCTTGGAGTCGAGGCCGGCAGACTGGCCTATGAAGCCGGACGCATCCCGAAAAAACTTTATGCGTCTGCCTCCAGTCCCATTGACGGCCTGATCGATATTTAGATACTCGGCGCACAGCCAACTGGGAAAAGTGCTTTGAGGTCAGGTAGTCCACTGAGGTTGTCGAAGTGGGGCGACCGAACGGCCTGAGGTGATTTTAATGGGTGACAATCAAATGAGCACCCGCTTGATTAGAGGATCAGCCGAGGTGCAATCCGACTGGCTGAAGATGTTGCTCATTTCGGACACCAGCCTGTTTCCAGATGAAAAAGTTCTGGAAGCGTTTGAGCAGGCTTTGGAAGGGGGTGTCCGGGACATCCAGTTGCGGGAGAAAAACCTTTCCCTCGACAAACTGTTTTCGCTGGCACTCGTTTTAAGACAGATGACTGAGCGTTACGAAGCACGGCTCATCATTAATGATCGGCTCGACATTGCATTGATGGTGGATGCGGATGGGGTGCACCTTCCGGAAGCGGGGCTTCCCGCAAATGAAGTGAAGGCGCGGTATCCCCATTTGCTGGTAGGGGTTTCCTGTCATTCGTTGGAGTCAGCAAAACAGGCGCAGAAAAACGGCGCGGACTACATCACGTTCAGTCCGGTTTTTGACACGCCGTCCAAACAGCAGTATGGCCCACCCCAGGGCCTTGAAAAACTGAAAGAAGTTTCCCAGACGGTGTCGATTCCCGTTCTGGCCCTTGGTGGTATTGACTTAAACAATCTGCCTGATGTGCAGCGGAACGGAGCGCATGGGATTGCTCTCATTCGCGGCATCTGGGCAAGTGACACGATAAAAAAGAAGACACAAAAATTCATGGAAGCGTTCAAAGGAGAACCATTATGAATATGCCCAATCGGCCTTCACCAACTTTTGGCGATAATAAAGTAAAAATCACGACCGATCCAATTTCACCCAACTCGACCAAGATTTACGAGAATGGAATAATCCATAAAGATTTGCGGGTTCCTTTTCGTGAGGTGTCCCAGGCGCCAACCCAGGTGACCGAAAAAAATGGTGAAGTCCGGATGGAAGTGAATGAGCCGGTTCGCATTTATGACACTTCAGGACCCTACACTGATCCGAATGTGACGATTGATGTGCGCAAGGGACTTGAACCCATTCGCCAGCCCTGGATTCTGGGACGCGGAGATGTGGAAACCTATGCCGGTCGTGCTGTCAAGCCAGAGGATAATGGATACCGAAACCATGATCAGATGGGAAGCCTGGAACGTTTCGACCGGTCCGAAAAGCTGATCTACCGGGCGAAACCGGGCGGGAATGTTTCTCAGATGCATTATGCAAAAAAGGGCATGATCACTCCGGAAATGGAATACATCGCGATTCGTGAAACGCAGAAGCGGATATCCCTTTTCGAAGATGCGGAACGCGAAGCCCGGTTGAAAGGCAACAGCTTCGGAGCACACCTTCCGGAAGTCATCACACCGGAATTTGTACGCGACGAAGTTGCTCGCGGTCGGGCCATAATCCCGGCCAACATCAATCATCCCGAAACCGAGCCGATGATTATCGGGCGCAACTTCCTGGTCAAGATCAACGCCAACATTGGCAACTCAGCGATTTCTTCAAGCATTGAAGAAGAAGTCGAAAAAATGGTCTGGGCCATCCGTTGGGGTTCCGACACGGTTATGGACTTGTCGACCGGAAAAAACATACACGAAACCCGTGAATGGATTATTCGTAATTCTCCGGTCCCCATCGGAACCGTTCCAATTTACCAGGCACTGGAGAAGGTTGATGGCAAACCGGAGGAACTGACCTGGGAAATTTTCCGCGACACGATCATTGAACAGTGTGAACAGGGTGTTGACTATTTCACCGTTCATGCCGGCGTTCTTCTGCGTTATGTTCCGCATACCGCCAAGCGGGTCACGGGTATTGTTTCGCGTGGTGGATCCATCATGGCCAAATGGTGCCTGGCCCACCATCAGGAAAATTTTCTTTACACCAACTTTGAGGAACTTTGCGAAATTTTAAAAGCCTATGATGTCAGTTTCTCGCTTGGTGATGGACTTCGTCCCGGTTCTTCTGCCGATGCTAACGACGCAGCCCAGTTCGGTGAGCTGGAAACTCTCGGTGAATTGACCAAGAAAGCGTGGAAACACGAAGTGCAGACCATGATTGAAGGTCCGGGTCATGTGCCGATGCACCTCATTAAAGAGAATATGGAAAAGCAGCTGAAGGAATGCGACGAAGCTCCCTTCTATACACTGGGACCACTGACCACGGATATCGCGCCGGGCTACGATCATTTCACCAGCGGTATCGGGGCCGCCATGATCGGCTGGTACGGTTGCGCCATGCTGTGTTACGTCACTCCAAAGGAGCATCTGGGTTTGCCTGATCGTGAAGACGTGAAGCAGGGGGTTATCACCTACAAGATTTCTGCTCACGCGGCGGACGTGGCCAAGGGGCATCCGGGCGCACGGGTGCGCGATGATGCTTTGTCGAAAGCACGTTATGAATTCCGCTGGGAAGACCAGTTCAACCTGTCACTCGATCCTGAGACCGCGCTCAAGTTTCACGATCAGACGCTTCCAGCTGAGGGACACAAGCAGGCGCATTTTTGTTCAATGTGTGGCCCGCAGTTCTGCTCAATGAAAATCACACAGGATGTTCGTGATTACGCGGCAGAGCATGGTATGGAAGACCTCGACGCGATCAAGGCGGGGATGGACGAAATGTCCGATACCTTCAAAGCCAAGGGCCTCGAAATCGACCACACCACTTGACGGTGGGATGGAGGCAGACCGCCTTGCGGCGGAGTGGATTGCTGAAACTGTATTGAGTATTTGAGCCCACGACTGAGGGGTTTTTGCTTTTGCGCTGTCACCCGGAGCCTGTTCGAAGGAAAGGGTGGCCGTGTGTTTCTCCCTTGTAAAGGGGTAAGACGAAGCAAGGGGGATTAGGAGCTTCGTCCTCTCGAAAATAAATAGACCATTGAATGGCGGGCCCGTCTCGGCCTATAATCACCGTTTCACCTGATTTAGAAGGAAGACCCATGGCCGAAAACGGCGATTTTCGATTTATCAAGGCCTGTCGTGGTGAGGCGGTAGATCACACCCCGATTTGGTTTATGCGGCAGGCTGGCCGCTACATGAAGGTTTACCGCGACCTGAAGGAGAAATACACCTTCCTCGAGTTGTGCCACAATCCGGAACTGGCGTGCGAGGTCACCCTGCAGCCACTGGATGTTCTCGGTGTGGATGCCGCCATTATTTTTGCAGACATTCTCCTTCCCCTGGAGCCGATGGGCACCGGGCTTGAATTCAATGTCGGTGACGGCCCCAGTATTCCCCGTCCTGTACGCACCCATAAGGATGTCGAGAACCTCAAGCCGGTTGATGCTGTGGGTCAACTGGGGTTTGTTGGCGATGCGATCCGGATGGTGTTGTCAGAGATCGGATCCAGTCTTCCGTTGATCGGTTTCTGCGGCGCTCCGTTCACTCTGTGCAGCTATATGATCGAGGGCGGCAAGTCCAAGGAATACACCATCACCAAACGCATGATGTATGAAGCTCCAGAAACCTGGGAATTGTTGATGGATAAGGTTTGCCAGGTGTTGATTGATTACCTCAAGATGCAGATTGCTGCGGGCGCAAAAGCCGTGCAGGTGTTCGACTCCTGGGTGGGTTGTATGAGTCCGCACGATTATCGCAAGTATATTCTTCCATATACAAGGCGTGTGATTGCGGGCGCGCAGGAAACCGGAGTGCCCGTGATCAACTTCAGTACCGGTACCTCATCCATTTTGCCTCTGGTGAAAGAAACCGGCGGCGATGTATTCAGTTTTGACTGGCGCATTGACCTGGACAAAGCCTGGGAAACTTTGGGGTTCGATACTCCTATTCAGGGAAACCTCGATCCCAATATTTTATTCGCCCCGATTCCGTTTATAAAAGAGCGCGTACTTGAAATCATGCGACAGGCGGGTGGGCGGCCCGGTCATATATTCAATCTCGGACACGGCATCCTGCAACACACGCCTGTCGACCACGTGAAGGCCGTGGTCGAAATGGTGCACGAGTATAAACATGAGTGAAACTAAAATAACGAACACGGCCGTTATCCTGCTGGGTCATGGCGCACCGGAGGATGTAAAACATATTCCGGAATATCTCAAAAACATCCGCGGCGGCAAGGTGTCGTCTCCGGAAGTGGTTGCGGAGGTGACCGAACGTTACGAGATCATCGGTGGCTCTTCTCCTTTTCGCAAATTGACCCAGGAGCAGGCCGAGGCCCTGGAAGTGTTTCTCAATCAGGGCGGTGATGAGTTCAAGGTTTACTATGCCATGCGCGTGTGGAAGCCGTTTATCAAGGACGTGGTCAAGCAGGCCATGGATGACGGTGCCGAGCGTATCATTGCGATCTGTCTGGCTCCTCAATACAGTGAATGGAGTACCGAACGCTATTGGCGTTCATTTAAAGAAGCGTTGAAAGATGTCCCTGGCCATATCCCGATTCATTTCATCACCAGTTGGGCCGGAGACCCCAGCCTGATCGATGCATTTGAAGAACGTTACCAGGCAGCAGTCGAGGAAATGAAAGCGGATGGTATCGAGGAATTCCACACGGTGTTTACGGTTCATTCTATTCCTGAAGGTCCACGTGGCAAGGAAGATCCCTATGTTCATGACTACAACCGGACCATGGACGGGTTGATTGAAAGAGTGAATCCCAGTCCGTGGTATCAGGCCTTCCAGAGTCAGGGGATGATCCCCGTGCCCTGGCTGGAGCCATCAGTTGAACAGATAATCGATGAAATTGCTGAGGCCGGGGGCAAGTCCGTGCTGATCGTTCCGGTCGGGTTTGTTTGCGATCATGTGGAAATTCTCTACGACATCGATATCGCGTTTAAGCAATATGCAGAAGACAAAGGCCTCAAGTTGTACCGCACCGAATCGCTGAACAGTTCTCCAGGATTGATCGAAGCTCTTGGAGCGGCTGTCTGGGAGCGTCTGATTTAATTTTCAGGCATTCCTTCCCCTTTTATTTTCTTTTCCCACCCTTTCTGTGAATCCCATGGCGTTATCTGACGAATTGAATCCACGGCAACTTGAAGCCGTCACCACAACGGAAGGTCCCTTATTGGTAGTGGCCGGAGCCGGGTCCGGCAAAACCCGTGCGATCACTTACCGGATTTTGCATCTCATCAGGGACAAGCAGGTTTCTCCGGAAAATATTCTGGCGATCACTTTCACCAACAAGGCTGCACGGGAGATGCGTGAACGCGTATTTCAACAGCTGGATAGCAACGAGGCGGCTCCCTGGGTCAGCACCTTCCATTCCCTTTGCCTGAAGCTTTTGCGCCGGCACATCAGTGAGCTTGGGTATTCCAATGAGTTTGTAATTTTTGATGCGCAGGATCAGTTGGCATTGATCAAAAAATGCATGAAAGAGGGTCAGGTTAATTCAGAAGCGTTTCCTCCGAAATCCCTGCTTGGAAAGATCAGCGAATTCAAAAATGATTTTAAAATGCCAGAGGAGCTGGACCCTGAAACCTTTTCCTATGGCCCGGCATTAAAAGCGGTGCAGATATATCCCCGTTATCAGAAGGCGCTCAAGGAACACAACGCGCTGGACTTTGATGATCTGCTGGTGCTGACCGTGAGGTTGCTACGGCAGTCAGACCAGATACGGGAGTACTATAACGAACGTTTTAAATATTTACTGGTCGACGAATTTCAGGACACGAACCTCACCCAATACAGGTTGATCCAGCTCCTCAGTCAGCGTTACCACAATGTTTGTGTGGTGGGGGATGATGATCAGAGTATCTACAGTTGGCGTGGAGCCCGGATCGAGAACATCCTGAGGTTCGAACGCGAGTTTGAAGGTGCCCGCGTCATCAAGCTGGAACAGAACTACCGCTCCACCCAGACGATTTTGAAAGTTGCAGGTGCGGTGGTTCGTGAAAATGAAAACCGGAAAGACAAGACCCTTTGGACAGAAAATGAAGAAGGGGAACCGGTGATTTATTTCCGGGCAGAGGACGAGGTGGATGAGGCCCGAATTGCAGCGGAGCGGCTCAACCAGTGGAACCAGGAGGATGGAATATCTTTTGACGATGCCGCAGTGCTTTACCGCACCAACGCTCAATCGCGTGCGATGGAAGATCACTTGCGTCACCTCGGAATGCCCTACAGGGTGGTCGGTGGGCAAAAATTTTATGAAAGA
This sequence comes from Candidatus Nitronauta litoralis, assembly GCA_015698285.1. NCBI lineage: Bacteria > Pseudomonadati > Nitrospinota > Nitrospinia > Nitrospinales > Nitrospinaceae > Candidatus Nitronauta > Candidatus Nitronauta litoralis. The sequence goes on along the minus strand of CP048685.1, from coordinate 909,780 downwards.
AAAGAGATTAAGGATGTGCTGGCTTATATGAAAGTCATTCTTAATCCTGCTGACTCGGTTTCCTTGAAGCGCATTCTCAATGTCCCGACACGGGGAATCGGAAAGACCAGCGTTGAAAAAGTTGAAGATTGGTGCCAGCAGAACAACGCGACCCTGGCTCAGGGACTGCGTGAGGCCACCCAGGGTGGATTGGTGGGTAGTGGTCCGGGACGCAAGATTGAACAGTTTTTGAATCTTCTGGATCAACTGAGCCGGGTTTATCAGGATGGATCGGCTCTCGACTTTCTCCAGGATACGATGGAAAAGAGTGGTTACCTCGCCATGCTGGAAAAAGAAAACACGATTGAAAGCCGGGGACGGGTTGAAAATCTCAATGAGCTGTATAACGCGGTTGAGGCGTTTGTTGAAACGGAACGGCGGGGCACCCTGCTGGATTTTCTGGATTCAGCCACCCTGGTTTCGGATCAGGATCTGATCGACGAAAGCCGTGGGGTTATTCACCTGATGACCTTGCACACATGCAAGGGCCTTGAATTCGATGCTGTGGTGATCCTCGGTGTCGAAAACGGGCTTCTGCCCCATACCAGTTCCATGTCCGACAATACCAGTTATGAAGAAGAACGCCGCTTGTGCTATGTGGGACTCACACGTGCAAGAAAAAAACTGATGGTCACCAACACGCGGCATCGCAGAATGCATGGCAGCACCTTTCATTACCAACCATCGGATTTTTTACTGGCGATTCCACCAGAGCTGCTCCAAAAAGAAATGTCTGAACAAAGAGCGCCTTTGCATGACAGGTATGGTGGGAAATCTCAATGGCAGGACAACAGGGCAGGTCGTCAGGACGAAGTGCCTGCTATGAAGTCTTCAGGAGGAAAGCAGGCGAGTGGTGAGTTCGCGGTAGGCACGCGGGTCCTGCATCCAAAGTTTGGTCAGGGAGTCGTGGTTATGAAAGAGGGAGAGGAGGAGGATTTACGCGTGACCGTATTCTTTAAAAGCGAGGGAAAGAAAAAACTGGTTGCACGAAAAGCCAAGCTTATCATGTTGTAGTGTTTCAAAAATCTTCTTAAATATTTTGGCGAATTGCCAATACAGAACTTTATCAGCAAGAATCGGAAAAAAATGATTTTGCCTTCCCCCTTAAGAAGGGGGAATAATTTTGTTATATTGATGATTACACACATCTTTTGTTTACAGAATCAAAGTTTGCTGTGGGTGCCATCACAAAACGGGGCATTTCCTGTATTTCCACAGTCGCAGATCGCCAAACGACGTGCTTCTTCACAATTGTATTGAAACGGTTGTTTTCCGGTATTTTTGGTTTCGTGGGAACCATCACAGTATGGTTTATTTCCCGATTCCCCACAGGTACAATAGTATTTAGTTCCGGGGGTTTCTTCTACATAGTGCGGACTATTTTTATACGGCATTGAATCCTCCTCAAAAACCACTTTTTGGTTAGAGACCTTGTGGTCAGCTAACGGTATGTTTCCTTAAAGTGAAAAACCATTTGAGTATGCGTTGCGCATATCCAAATGATTAATCCGGAAACAATATATCAAATTTTATGGAATCACTATCAAAATAGTGAAGACCTTTATTAGGGTGAGTGGAAATTGAATATTCTGGTGACAGGAGCAACAGGTTTTATTGGTCGTGAGGTCTTGCTTCATTTGGCGAAAGCCGGACACAAGATCACTGTTCTGACACGTGATCCTAAAACGGCTCCGGTGAAAGTACCAGTCAATTGCCGGTTTTTCCAGTGGGACTCATCTCTTCTTCAGCCACCCGAAGAAGCGTTTGAAGGGATCGATGGGGTGGTTCATCTTGCTGGTGAAAATATCATCGGTCGTTGGACTAAATCTCGCAAAACCGAAATCAAACGATCCCGTGTTTTGTCGACCCACCATTTGGTCGAAGCATTCAAAAAACTCGAAAAAAAACCGGAAGTCTTTATCTGTGCCTCCGGTATAGGTATTTATGGCGATCGCCAGGCCGTGGAACTGGATGACACGGCTTCCGTGGGCGATGGTTTTCTTTCAGAACTGTGCCAGGCCTGGGAAGAGGAGGCCCTGAAGGCAGAGACGCTGGGGATTCGAACTGTCCCGTTTAGGATAGGTGTGGTCCTTGGAAGAAGAGGTGGCGCTTTTAAAATGATGTCCCCCCCTTTCAGGCTGGGACTGGGAGGGCGGATTGCGGATGGTGAACAATGGATGAGCTGGATCCATGTGACCGATCTGGCTCGGATGGTCGTCCATGTTCTCGATCAGAAAACCGTGAGTGGTCCTGTAAATGCCGTATCGAGTCAGCCCATTCAAAATGGGAAATTCAGCAAATTGTTAGGGAAGGTCTTGAAGCGACCTGCGTTTATACCGGTCCCTCGTTTCGTTGTAAAACTTGTTTTAGGAGAAGCTTCCAGCGTGGTGTTGGGAAGCCTCAAGGTATTGCCCAGGAAAATTGAACAATCGGGATTCCAGTTTAACTTCCCCGACCCGGAGTCGGCCCTGGGAGACCTTTGCCAGGAGGTGACCCAGGAATTTCGCATGGAAATGTGGGTTCCCTGGTCTCAGGAGAAGGTATTCAATTTTTTCTCGGATGCAGGCAACCTGGAGCGAATTACCCCTCCGCATCTTTCGTTCAATGTGTTGCGGCACAGTACACCGGAAATGACGGAGGGAACTCGAATTAACTATCGACTTAAGCTTCATGGTTTCCCAATTTGCTGGCAATCTCTCATCACAGACTGGCGTCCTCCGGAAAGATTTTCGGATTTTCAGGTAGTGGGGCCCTACTGGATGTGGTACCACACCCACGAGTTTGTGGAAAAGGATGGTGGCACACTTATCATTGATCGCGCTACTTACCGCGTTCCTTTCTGGGTGTTCGGTGATGTCCTGGGTGCGGGTTTTATCAAAAAAGATCTGGAAAAAATATTTCTTTACCGGCGCGAAATTATTGCTGAAATGATGAAGGCGTGATTGCCGGGCAACCTTTTTCTAAAGAAGTTAAATCCATTTACGGATGCGTTCCCCATACCATTCAAGAAAAGGACTGAGCCAGTTCTCCAGCATCGGGTGTTTGATTCCCGAAAGCTGTAGCCGGTCTTCATGCAGTCCAGTAATTTCACGATCGTTGACCTGGCGGGTGCTTTGAATCTGGGTTCTTTTTTTCAGGGTATCAGGCAATCCGACCACAATTTCAAAGTAGCTTTTGAGTTTCAGCAGGAACCAGCCATTGGTGATGGCGTGAGCCCATTGGGCCATTTCAACGGCCAGCAGGGCAGGTGCAATAAGCAAGAGAGTTTTCCAACGGTAGTTTTTTAAAAGCAGGACCAGCCGGTTTTTTTCTGACGAATAATACTTGAACACACCCTTGTTGAATTTGTACTGGTGGCTCATTACGGCTTTCGGGCAGGTCTCGATCCGATAGCCCAATAAGCGGATGCGCCACGATAAATCATGATCCTCGTGATACAAAAACAGATCAGGATCGAACCCTTGAGTTTCTTCATAAATGGAACGGGGAAACATGAAGATTCCTCCGCAGGCCGTTTCGTAGGGTTTCATGTTGGGTGAATCCACTGCATCAAACATATGTGGGCAGGCGATTCCCGTATAATGAATGTCTACACCGAAAGAGTTGATTCGTCCCGGTTTATTATCGAACAGGATTTTAGGTACTATTCCACCAATCCAGAGGCTGGAATCCAGAGCAAGGGATAATTGTCTTAAACAATCCGGGGCCAGGACCAAATCATTGTTGAGGAAAATGAGATGGTCGCCTCGGGCGACCTCTAATCCGCGGTTCAAAGCCGGACCAAAACCCAGATTGTTCTCGTTTTCGATGAGGTGGACATGAGGGAAAGTCGATTTTAAAAATTCGACGGAACCATCCGTTGAGCCATTATCGCAGACGATGATCTCAACCGGACCACAGTCCTGCTCTTCCAGAGAACGAATGCAGGCGGCAGTGACCTCCTTGTCGTTCCAGTTAACGATGATGGCGGAAATGGATTTCACTCGGTCTCCAGAATAAGTAAGAACCTTATCGGTAAAATCGTTGTGCAGGATAAGACGGCTGGATAAAACTTTCTATGACGAAATCAAGCGTGGTATAAAGTGGCCTTACAATCCTCTGAGCATAACATCTCGTTGGTCTGGTTGAGTAGAGTGGGACTTCAATTGAATTATCCGCAAAAAATTTTAAAACAAGCTCTTAAAAGTTTTTTCCTGACATTTGCCATGGTTTTGTGTTCGGTGTTTCCGGTTTTGAGTCAGGAAATAGATCCTTTCAAACAGGCGCTTCCGGGATACGAGTACTCTTTCCCTCGTGATTTTTATTCACACGAGGATTACCGCATCGAGTGGTGGTATTACACGGGTAATTTGCGAGATGAGTCGAATCGGGAATTTGGTTATCAACTGACTTTTTTTCGAGTTGCTCTGGATCCGGATAAAGCCCTGTCCAACCCTTCCCAATGGAAAATTGACCACATTTATTTTGCGCACATGACTGTGAGTGACCTTAAGGATGAGAAGTTTTATTTTTTCGAACGCATTAACCGCCCAAGTCTTGGTCTTGCCGGGGCTGCATCAAACAAGCTCCATGTATGGAATGAGGACTGGGAATTGAAGCAGGAAGGACCCGGGCATCGGCTGGTTGCGTTGGAAAATGAGACGGGATTGGATCTTTCCCTGGTTCCGGGAAAACCTCTGGTAATTCACGGAAATGATGGGGTCAGTCAGAAGGGGGAGGGTGAAGGCAACGCCTCTCATTACTTTTCCTTCACTCGGATGGCGACGACGGGAACCGTCACGATCAAGGGAAAACCGTACAAGGTCTCCGGCACGAGTTGGATGGATCACGAATATTCCAGTAACCAGCTCAATCCGACGCAGATCGGCTGGGACTGGTTTTCCTTGAAACTTAATGATGGTACAGAGTTGATGCTCTACCAGATCAGGCTGAAAGACGGTGGCATTGATCCCTATTCCAGTGGAACGCGGGTTACATCATCCGGAAAACCCCAGCATATTAAAAAAGGAGAATACAAGATTCGCGCGACCGGAAAATGGAAGAGTGATCGTTCGGGTATTGAATATCCTTCGGGCTGGAATATTCAGATTCCAGACAAGAAAATCGATCTAGTCATCAAGCCAGATATGGAAGGTCAGGAGCTTTTCGAACTGCGCTCAATCAACCGATCCTATTGGGAAGGGAGTGTCACGGTTAGCGGCACGTCCAAAGGCGAGCAGGTTAAAGGAAAAGGTTATGTGGAGCTGGTGGGCTATGGGAAGGCTCTGGAGCAACAACTGCCGGAGTGATGGTTTGATCAGCGTTCAAAAACAAGACTCAGGCAGGTGATGCCACCATCGGCTTTTTCGAATTCACTCATGTTGACCGGGTGGGGAGTGAACCCGATATTTTTTAAGTTTTCCTCAACTCGTTTGAATCCCGCCGGCATTATTACCTCGTCGCCGATTACGAGACAATTCGCAGCATAAGCATCTTCCGCTTTTACTTCGACGCAGTCAAAGTCTTTAAAAGAATTTACATCGCAACCCGCCGGATTCACCAAAAGTCGGTTTCCGCCCAGCCAGGTGGCGGCGGTTTTCAGATGTAATGCATTTTTCACTTCAACCGGGATCACCGGATGTTTTAACTTTTTTTGGAAATATTGAATTGCTTCATGACCGGTGCGATTGGATTGCCCGATGAAAACCGCATCGTTTGTTTTCAAGACATCCCCTCCATCGAGAAACACGGGTGGATCCAGAGTTTCAACAGGAAGGTGTTTTTTCAACTCGGCCTCAAACAGCGCAGATTCGCCTCTCCGGGTTGGAGCTTTCATCGTGGTGAGGTACGCTTTGCCCTCAAGAATGACTGCGTTGTCTTCAATGAAAGTGCTATCGGGAAAAGCTTCAAGAGGCGCAAGCTTGACTACCTCTACCCCTGCTTCTACGAGAGCTGTGCAGTAGGCATTGTGCTGGAGAATCGCTTTTTCAGGGTCGATATTGTTTCGCTCAGGGTGAGGTGACAGAGCTTTGATGAAACTCATAGCCGGTGGTCTCACCAGGGCACGCAAACTTTCCATGGGAAGAAGTTAGCCGGGGCGACGTTTGTGAGGTTCTTCCACGGTGGCCTGGGTCACCAGTCTGGAGAAATACAGACGTGTCATGGTTTTCCGCGCCGGTCGATAGGCATCCAGTTGAGCCTGGCTGGGCAAAAGACGCGAGTCGGTGTTTTCCACCTGTGCCATATACACGAAGCCATTGATGAAAGTGAAATCGTGTTTGGTGAAGCGCATTTTTTTCCTGTGGTAGTCATTTGGGTGCCCATAATATTCGTCGAGTTTGGGCAGCAGGGTCTCATCAATTTCATAAAGGATACCCTCCATCATGCCAATGTTGCTGTCGGTTGGGATGATGGTGGGACGTCCCTCGCCTTCCTTAAAATCTTCCGGGTTGTTCGGGATTTTATGGAACACCATTTTATAGGCGGAGAGGGTGACATTGAACCTGGCATTCGCCACGAAGCCGTGCTTCTCAAAAACTTCGGGCATGATCAGTTCATCGTAGGCAAAAAAGTAAATAAAGTTGGCCATAAAACGCTCCAGATGTTGAAAACAAAGGCCTGATTGGACAGACCCGGTTACGGCTTGAGGGGAACCGGGGCATATGATACCATCAAATCCCCCTGTTTAACCTGACTGATTCCGGTCCAGATGTTTTCCGGTAATTATTTTGAAACTATAGGGGATATGATTTAATCTAAATAACAGTACCGGTCGGAAGATGATACTTCATTATCCTACCCAGTCGGGGGCCGGGGATTGAAAATCGACTCATCAGTGTTTAGGAGGATTTATGGCAACCGATAATGTTGTCTCGGTTACCGATGCGGAATTTGACACGTCGGTCCTGCAAAATGAAAAGCCCGCCATGATTGATTTCTGGGCGGAATGGTGCCAACCCTGCAAAATGCTGGCACCCACAATCGAAGAACTGGCCGATGAAAATGAGGGTAAATTGATGGTTGCGAAGCTGAACGTCGATGACAATCCGCAGACTGCCACCAAATACAATATCCGGGGAATACCCACCCTGCTTTTTTTCAAGGGTGGGAAGATCGTCCAGCAAGTGGTGGGCGTGAAATCCAAGGCAGAAATTCAGAAGATCATTGACGAAACTGTTTGAACCTACCTCAAAATTATTGGTAGAAGACCCCCCCCTTGGCCCAAAGGCCAGGGGGGGTAGTAAACCTTGTTTTATTCTATTGTTGTGCAGGTTCCAGGACCGGGACCAGCCCAAGACTTTCGATCATCTCAATGTCGCGTTTTGGATCCTGGCCCTTGGTTGTCAGGTAATTTCCTCCCAGGATGCCGTTGGCACCAGCTTCGAACACTTTTTCCTGCTGATCCCCGAAAACTTCTTCCCGCCCCCCACAGACAAACATATCCAGTTTTGGGTTAACCAGTCGTAACAGGGCAATGGTGCGCAGACCCTCAATCGTGGGCAACATCTCGAGGTTCTCCATCGCGGTTCCAGGTTGAGGCTTCAGGAAATTAACCGGGAAAGAATCCGTTTCCAGTTCGCGGATATCCAGAGCCAGTTCAACTCGTTGTGAGAAACTCTCACCCATGCCGAAGATGCCTCCGACACAAACCGGGATACCCGCTTCCTTGGCATTTTCTACCGCTCGCTTTTCGTCATCATAGGAATGGGTGCTGACCACCTGGTCAAAATGGCTTGCTGCAGTTTCCAGATTGTGGTGGAAACGGTCGAGTCCGGCCTCCTTCAACTCCTTTAAATGTTCAGTACTCATCAGGCCCAGGGAACAACAGGTTTCCAATTTTGTTTCGGCCTTGATTCGACGGATAGCCTCTTTCAGGGTGTCGAGTTCTTTCTGGTCCGTCATGGCGGTGCCGGAGGTGACAATCGAAAACTCGTTTGAACCAAACGCTTCTGCCTCCTTGGCACTGGCGACGATGGTTTCAACATCCATCAGCGGGTACTCGGGGGAGTCCGTTTGAAAGGCTGAGGATTGAGAGCAGAATCCGCAGACTTCCGGACATTTCCCGGATTTGGCATTAACGATGGAGCAGATTTTTACGTTATGCCCGTGAAATTTTTCGCGTACCCGGCTGGTGCCTTCAAATAAGAGGGTCAGCTCTTCCTGAGTCAGCGTTTCAAGGTCCAATGCTTCCTGTCTGGAAATACCCTCTCCATTCAACGCTTTTCCAATGAGGCTTTCGATCCAATGTGTGCGCGGAGTATCCTGTGTAACGGAATTGGTCATTATATGGATTCATCCAATGAGTTATTGGTTTTGGGACTGATGCCAAAAATTCTAGCACAACCCTGGAAAATTTAACAAAAAGATCAACTATCCGGGGTTTCACGGTAGTCATTCAGTTGATTGGTCATCTCTTCTACTGAATTTACCGGAGCCTGGCAGGCCCCATGATGGCATACATAGGCTGTAGTTTTGCCGTTGACGGCATTTTTATCTTTAAGTAAGGGGACCTCGTCTTTACGGGCATCGCCTTCATAGGCAAAAGCGAAGACAGTATTTGGAAAAAATCCCTGGTTGATTGTATCCAGGAATCCCTGGGTGGAAGCATCCCCCTTCACTCCAATAACAGCGACCTCTTTCATTCCCGCTGCATAAAGATGGAGTGCCTGCATCATGAATGACGAATTTAGTCCATATTCACTGACGTCGTCATAGAAGGAGAGGAAGATTTTTTCGGCCTTGCGTTCGTATTCAGGTTCAAGAAGCCAGGCAGCCAGTTTCATGAATACCATGCTGGCGTTGCTGTTGCCAGAGGGTTCGACACCATCGTAACCTGAGATTTGCCGGACGATTAAGTTTTCCCCATCCGCGGGGGTTTCGAAATAGGCCCCTGAGTCCGATGCAAATTGATCTTCCACGATCTTCATAAGATCGCGCGCTTTGAACAGGTAATCAGGATTAAAGGTTGCCTCATAAAGCTCACAGCACGCATTGGCAAGTGAAGTGTAATCGAACAGATAGCCACTGTAGCGTCCTTCGCCATCCCTCCAGCGTCTTAGAAGCCGCCCCTGCTGAGTCGTCAGGTTGTCGTAGATGAACGCCAGTGACCGTTCGGCAACTCCAATCCGGCCTTTATCGGCAGAAACCCGTCCCGCGCGCGCCATGGCGCTGATCATGAGTCCGTTCCAGGAAGTGAGGATCTTGTCGTCGAGTAGAGGACGGATACGTTTGCTTCGTGTTTCCAGCAAGGTTTCACGGGCCGTGTCCAGTGCCTTGGTCACCGATTCTACCGGCATGTGCAATTCCTGGGCGAGGGCCTCGGGACTGCGCGTAACATGCAGGATATTGTTGCCCTCCCAGTTCCCCGTGGGCAGAACGTTATAATAAGGAATGGCAACACTCGCGACCTGTCGACCCAGCAGTGATTCGATTTCTTCCTGGGTCCAGACATAAAACTTGCCTTCGACGCCTTCGCTGTCGGCATCTTCTGCGCTGTAAAAACCGCCCTCGGGGTGGGTCATGTCGCGGTCAATGTAAGTGAAAATGTCGTTAGCGTAATTTATGAACTGGGCATCTTGCGTAATCTGAAAAGTCTCGACCAGCGCAGAAACGAATAGCGCGTTGTCGTACAACATCTTTTCAAAATGCGGTACCAGCCAACGGTAGTCCGTGCTGTAGCGTGACAAGCCGCCGCCGATCTGATCGTAGATGCCTCCGTGCTTCATGGCGCACAGGGTTTTCTGAACCATCTCCAACAGTTTGGTGTTTCCGGTTCGGTGGTAATTACGCAATAACAGGCAGAGGCCCATGGAAGGCGGAAACTTATTCTGTTGCTGAAATTTAAAGCCATGGTTCAGCTGATCGTAATACTGTTCATATAACTCGGCGGCCCGGTTTTCCCCACGAAAACTCAGAGTATCGACAGTTCCTTTTTCAGATGAAGTGCCCTGTGTAGTTTCCTGTTTCAAATGGTCGATGAGGGCCTTGCTTTGCTTGGCTACCTTGTCCTGTTCATTTACCCAGGTGTTGTTGAGAAATTCCAGAACATCCGAAAACGATGCAAGGTTGTGACGCGCGACTGGCGGGAAATAAGTGCCACCATAAAACGGAATGCCATCCGGTGTTACAAATACATTGAGTGGCCAGCCGCCTTGTTGGCCCAGGGCCTGCACCGCTTTCATATAGATGCTGTCGACATCGGGACGCTCTTCACGGTCGACCTTGATAGCCACAAAGTATCGGTTGATCAGTTCTGCCGTTTTGTGGTCTTCAAACGATTCACGTTCCATCACGTGGCACCAGTGGCAGGTGGCGTATCCGATACTGACCAGCAATGGCTTGTTGGATTTTTTGGCGAGTGCGAAGGCTTCATCCCCCCATGGAAACCAGTCCACCGGATTGTAGGCGTGCTGCAGCAGATAGGGGCTCTTCTCGTGGATCAACCGGTTGGCACGTTGTCCTTTGCTCATCAGGATTATTTCTCAGTTGCCAGTTTAATAAATTTTTTCAAGTTGCTGGAAAAACTCAGGAAACGACTTGTTCACACAACCTGGCTCGAGGATTTTCACACCGGGAACTTTCAATCCCGCAATAGCGAAACTCATCGCCATCCTGTGGTCGTCAAATGTTTCAATGGCCGTGCCGTCTTGGCTAAAAGATCCTGGATGAATGGTGATTCGATCCTCACCTGCAATAACGGTTGCCCCGAGTTTGGTCAATTCGCTGGCCAGAGCCCCAATGCGGTCGGTTTCCTTGATCCTCAGGTTGGCAATACCCGTCATCGTGGTGGGCCCTTCGGCAAAAAGCGCGACCACCGCCAGAGTCTGGGCAACATCCGGCATGCTGTTCATTGAGACGGTGACTCCACGCAATGGGTTGCCTGTGAGGGTGATTTTCCCCTCATCTTTCTTCACTGTGCAACCCATCTGTTCCAGTACCGCTGGAAAACCGATATCCCCCTGGGCGCTTTCCGGATTGAGATGGTCAACCGTGACAGTTCCCCCCGTGACAGCCGCTGCAGCAAAGAAATAGGATGCGCTTGATGCATCCCCTTCAATCTCATAGGATCGGCCGGTGTAATGGCTACCGGATGAGATACGGAATTCCTTGTAGGACTCATTTTCCACAGTCACCCCGAAGGTCTTCATGATATCGAGCGTGAGATCAACGTAGGGTTTGGAGGTGAGCTCGCCCTGGATTTTGATGATCGTGTCGTTTTTGAAATAGGGGGCAGAAAGCATCAGCGAGGTCAGATACTGGCTGCTCTTGTCACCTGCCAGGTGTACCGTGCCCCCGGGGACTCCACCGCCCTTCAATACGACCGGCGGACAGTCGTTATTTTTGACGGATTGCGCGTCGACTCCCATTTCATTGAGAGCGTCGAGCAGGTCGCGAATGGGCCGTTCCTGCATGCGTTCGTTACCCGTAATACGGACCTCTCCCGGTGCAAGAGCCCCAAGGGTGGTTAAAAATCGCATGGTGGTGCCGGCATTACCAACGAACAGTTCTTCGCCTGGAATGGCAAGATCGCCATCACAGCCGTGGACCGTGACCGATTCAGGCCCCTCTTCCACGGTAACCCCGAACGCCGCCAGCGCCTGTTTCATATAACGGGTATCGTCGCTGAACAGGGGGCGTTGCAGTCGAGTGGTTCCATTGGCCAGGGCTGCGATTACATATGCCCGGTTGGAATAGCTCTTCGATGGGGGCGCCGAAACCGTCCCTGAAGCCTTCGGAAGTGTTTTGATTTCAATGGAATCAGTCATTTCACTCTTTGAAAAAATTCAACAGGGCCGACTATATCACAACCCTTATTGGAGGCATCGATAATTTGAATGGCTCTCCCCTCAGCAAAATCAGGGGACCTTTCATTATAAATTTCGGCTTGCTCAAGGTTTAGTATTACGTACAATCGCAAGAAAATATGATTTTGTATTCATATTTTTCTTCCCCCTCCGGGCGCATGCCGGTCGAAAAAAAATTGAATCGACTGAATCATTCAAATATTTTGTATTCCGCCTCGGTAAACTTTCCTCCCTGCTTACGCGTTGATGTTATCCCGAACCCTTCGTTGACATGACCCTTCTTCCCCGGATAATTGCCTGCAACAACCTGGGGGGAGATTATTTTTGCCGAAGAGCAATCAGGAATCTCCCAATGAAAATGCAGAAATTTTGGGAGGAATGAAAAATGAAGAAGCTTTTAATAATTGGAAGTGTTTTCCTGTTAACACTTTCTTTTTCTATGGCCGTTCAGGCACAAACTCTTGAAGAACGGGTGACAACACTGGAAGGCCAAATGGCAAGTGTCGAATTGTTGTCGACCCAATTATTCACATTGTTCAACAACCAGCAACAGGATCTTTTAAACACTCTGGAAGTAGTTGCAGAGAATCAGGAAGAAATTTCCAATTTAAGAGCCGATTTGACTACGGCGGAAGAAAACCTGGTGGCAGCGCAGGCGACCATTGCCGCCTTGCAATCCAGCAATACAACACTGACGAACGATGTGAATGAGTTGCAGTCCCGTTTTAACGGAGTCACCCGTACCGGGTCTCAGCTTCTTTTTACAGGTATGAACCTGCAAGTCGTGTCTGGATCCGGTAGCACGGAAGGGACTGTCAATGGTCGTGGCAATATCATCATTGGTTACAACGAGGATATTTTTCCGTTTCTCGGGGGTGGGCTTCCTGCCAGCACCAAAACCGGATCGCATAATCTGGTGATTGGAAAAGGAAATAACTATGCCAGCTTTGGCGCGATTGTGTCGGGTTTGAATAATGTGTCCGGAGCAAAATACGCATCTACCTTGGGAGGCAACCGCAATCAGGCATCAGGCAATTATTCCACAGTAAGCGGAGGGACTCTCAATCACGCGATCTGGATCAATTCGGGTATGTTGGGTGGAACCAGTAATATAGCAAATGGTCTGGCCGCTACAGTGAGTGGTGGGCAGAACAATACCGCTGACGGCTCCTATTCAAGTGTCAGTGGTGGATTCAACAATACCGCTTCCGGATCAAGAGCAAGCGTTAGTGGCGGCAATGGCAATACCGCTTCCGATGTGGACTCCAGTGTCAGTGGAGGACACACGAATACCGCCTCCGGTCCTTATACCAGTGTCACCGGTGGAGAAAATAATACCGCATCAGTTGAAGCAGCCAGCGTCAGTGGCGGGGAAGGCAACACGGCCATGGGGGTATCTTCAAGCATCAATGGTGGATTAAACAACACGGCATCCAACTTCTATTCCAGTATTCTGGGCGGAAGCAACAACACCGCTTCGGGTAATGGATCCACTATCAGTGGCGGCGTTCTCAACCAGGCTACAGGCAGCGGGGCCACCGTCAGTGGAGGACGAAACGGTTCGTCTGCCGGAACCCAATCCGTTGTCAGTGGAGGCTTGAACCGGTTTGCCAACGGCAACTACGACTGGAAAGCCGGAGCCCTGTTTCAGGACAATTAGCACTAATTTGGGATTTTTTAATTTGTAACCTGTTTTTCCTCGGGGGAGGCGCTTCACATGCTTTCCCCGTTTTTTTCAGGCTCGGCGCACAGCCAGCGGGAACTTCGGGGTTTCAGCAGACTCAAGGAAAGAAAAAAAGCCTGTGTCCTCTTCCCAGGTTTTGTGTTCAGCCACACTAATTTTTATCACTCGCAAGCACCTAACTGGCTAGGTGATTCGAATTTTGACATAACCCATCTTTAGTGGATAATCGCCACAATTTCTGGGGGAGATCACTTTTCGCAGGTTGGAATGAATTATTCCAGCGTCAGCGGCGGTTCATTGAGCAACGCTTTCGGGCAAGCTTCTACTGTCAGCGGAGGGTTGAGTCGATCTGCGTTTGGCATTTAAGATTGGGTCGCCGGAGGCTTGTTTCAGGACTTCTAATGCAATTTTTGAAAAATTTGGTAAATTCCCCACCCGGGGAAGATGCTTCTGGCGTTTTCCCCGGTTTTTTTTGGAATTCCTTGTTGCCTCCTATTTTGATATGATGTCCTTTCGATGAAAGAAAATACTTTAAATCGTTTAAATGCATTGGCTTTAGAGGTTATCAATGGCTGAGGAAGATAAACCCAAATTTGTAATCGGGCGCATCTACGACTGGGCCTGGGGGGGACGACCGGAAAAGGAAAGAAAAAGGATCAATTCGCTTGTGGTGCTGGGCCTGTATACTTTCGGTTTCCTTTATTTTGTGATTTACCTCTCCATCCTCAATAGCGTCAACCGCAACAAAACCGGAATGACGGTCAAAAACTGGTTTGGAGGCGACCCTCCGGAACTGGTGCAACTGAAAAAAGAACGGCAACAGCAGATCGATAACAGTTTCAAGCTTCTACGTAAACCTGTCTCCGGCGGCCGCTAACCCCTGGACCAGTTTCTGTGTGAATAGACTGTTTACGGCATAAAAAGGTTTATTGGCTCGTAGACCAGTTTTATTGCTCACTAGTGCTGTCTGTTAATGGGGCAAGGCCGGGAGCAATGCAAGGGGCAGCGAAGCAGGGGGATTGTTACGCGTCGCCAGTTTGAGGGCTTTTAGATAGGTAAGGGAACAGATCCTCTAGACATCCTTTCAAGTGAGAGCGCAAAATCTTGGACTTAAGAACAGGCATCATTCACAAAACATACTGAATAAATGAAATTTCTGATCCATTTCACCAACTGGTTATATCTGCTTTCCCTCTCCCTTTGGGTTTCGGGAATGTTCCTGCTCGGCATCATGATGGAAATCATCGTACGCACCACCATCAGCGAGAAACCGCTTCTGGCCAGTCAGGTAATGAACAAGACGATGGACATTTTTAACGTCAAAATTATATATGTATGTATGGTCTTGATGGGAATTTCGATTGCGATCCGGTTTATAGCCGACAGGAAGTCCACCCGGGGATATTCCGAGCCCAGGGTCACGCGAGCCCGTTACACCAAGCAGGTGGTTTTCATCATAATGGCCTGTATTGCCCTTTATATCGGGGATTACCTGAGGCCCACAATGCACAAGCTCGACCAGCAAAAAAAAGCCCAGCCACATGAAATGCGGTTGAAAAAGCAATTCGATGACTATCATTCCCAGTTGGTCCGGTTGTTTTCAGTGAATATGATCCTGGGACTGGTCCTGTTTTATATTCACGGAAAAGAGATGGCCCGCTTCCGGGAAGACGAGGCCACGCTGGATAATGCCCGAAATCAATAACATGCCGACCCGATTTGGATCCCCTGTACTTGAAATGACTCAATGTCCAGCCATTTTTTAAAAGGAATCATTTTAGTGATGGCGGTGGCCACTTTTGACCCCCCTTCTGCATTTGCCGACGATTCGGCTGTACCCGAAAAACAATCCTCATTATCGAAAAATGCACCAGAGAAAAAAATGGCTCTGGGCTCTACAGAAAATATGGCGAAAATCCCCAGAGGCCGTTTTCGAATGGGGCTCACCTTTAATCAGATCGGGACGCTGATGAAATGGTGTGAACGGGTCGATAAGCGCTGCGCCCGCTGGTGGTACAACGATGCTACACCGGACCATAATGTCCGCCTTGATTCCTATTGGATCGATATATACGAAGTCACCAACCGGGATTACCAGAAATTTGTGAAAGCCACCGGGCATCGACCCGCGATGGATGAGACCTGCGAATCTGAAGCCTGCTGGTCAGGCAACTTGTGGGATAAGGACGGGAATTTTTCGGATGACGTTGCTAATCAACCCGTGACGCAGGTTTCCTGGTACGACGCGGACACTTACTGCAAGTGGCGCGGCAAACGTCTTCCTACAGAAGCCGAATGGGAAAAAGCGGCGCGAGGCCCTTTGGGTAACCTGTTCCCCTGGGGAAATGACGCTCCTCCGGGACGTGCCACCTTCCGTAGAAAGTGGCGGGGTAAATCCACCATGACCGACGTTGGCACATACCCAACAGGGAAATCCGTTTATGGTGTACACGACCTGGCGGGTAATGCCTGGGAATGGGTCGCCGACTGGTACGGTCAGAATACCTACAGGGACCATCCAAAATGGAATCCAAAAGGACCCGAGACCGGTGAGTTAAAAGTCATCCGTGGCGGGTCCTGGGTCAATTATAAGGATACCCTGGTCAGCGGATTCAGAAGGTGGAGCCGACCCAATGTCCGTTTCAATGATACCGGATTCCGATGTGCCAAAGATGTGGAGAAGAAGCCCCCAAAGGGGAAGCGCTAAATGAAGCCTAAACGCTCCGAAGAACTCACCGACCGCGAAAAGGAAATTTTAAAACCCTACCTCACCGATGTGGAGGCGCGGGTGTTCTCCATTAGCAATCTCAACCCGGAAGTTATTGGGGCTGCCCTGGCCCGGTATAGCCGGGCACCGACGGGATTTAAAGAAACAGTTGCGCGCGAATTTTTGAATCCAGATGGTACACCCAACGATGTCAAGGGCAGCGAGATGATCGACCGGGTGGTCAACAAGTTTGGCGACGAGTCGGTGGCTGAACTGGCGGTGGCTCCACTTTGCATCGAAGAGGTTTCCAACCTCATGACCAAGGTCATCGAAGATTGTCGCATCGGGGGTTCGCCGATTGAGGAGTCGACACGTTACGTGTTGTACGATCAGAAACGGCAGGGTCGCTGGCGCTACGTCCGCCCCAAAGCCATCATGGAATCGGGTCTGGCGGACCAATATGTTTCGACCATGGAATTTCTTTTCGAAACTTATGCCGGTCTGGTCGAACCGATGAAGGACCTCTTTCGCAAACGGCTCACTGCGGATGATTTCAAGATCGAAGTGGAACGCCCCGAAGGCAATGTGCTGGCAGGCGCGAGCGAACTGCAGGACGATGGCGAACGCAAGGCCCACCGCATCGCCTATGGGTTCACCATACGCAGCGCAGCATGCGATGTGATCCGCTGTATTCTACCAGCGTCGACCCAGGCGAATGTGGGGCTGGTCGGCAACGGTCGGTTTTTCTCCAGCCTGATCTCCAAGTTGATGACGCATCCACTGGGCGAAGCCAACGAGCTGGCTCCCGAGATTCGCGATGCGTTGAACCACCTCATACCGACGTTCATTAAACGTGCGGACGAAAAACCGTATCTGAAAAATATCGATCAGAACATGCGCAGGTTGGCGACCGACTTGTTTAAAGACGAGTCCATCGAATCATCACCCGAAGTGGTGTTGCTCGAGGATACGCCGGGCGATAATTTCGTCAATATATTAGCTTCAATGTTGTTCCCTTACGTTCAACACCCGACAGCGCAGATACGGCGGGTGGTGTCACAGTTGAGCCAGGAGAAACAGCAGGAAATTTTCAACGCCTATGTGGGTGAGCGCAAAAGCAAACGCGATCGGCCGGGACGTGGTTTTGAACACGGCTACCCGATACAATTCGACATCGTTGCCGGATTCGCCGAGTACCGCGACCTGCAGCGGCACCGCATGCTGACTCAACAGCGGCAGAACATGGGTGTTTTGCTCGGCTACTCGGTGCCGGAGGAAATTGAAGAGGTCGGATCGGGCGACGTGGTGCAGGAATGTTTCCAGCGTTCGGAAAGTTTGTTTCACGATCTCAAACGCGCTGGACTTGAACAGGAGGCTCAATACGCTTCTTTGTTCAATCACTTCATCCGCTGGAACATGGGCATGAACCTGCGCGAACTGCAGCACTTTTGCGAACTGCGCACGCAGAAGGCGGGGCATCCCAAATACCGCCGTGCGTGCCAGACCATGGCCCGTCTTTATTTAAAAAAGCACCCCGAAATGGAACCTGTATTGAATTTTGTTGATTACAATGATTACGATGGCGGCATCACGAGAGCCGAACAGGAAGCCCGCACCGCCCGCAAATCCCTCGCCTCCGGCGTCTTCGACGACCTCGATTAGTTTGTATTCGGGTTTTTTGCTGTCACCCTGAGCTTGTCGAAGGAAAGGGCGGCAGGTGTAAACGAGAAATAGCATTTCGTATGTCATTCCGATTTTCATTTTGGTTCGGTAGTATTTGGAACTTTGGAGTCCTTGCTTCCAGGACATTTTTTAGATACGGATTAACCTTTATATCTTTTTATTTTCTTCGGTGGTTAAAAGTTAGAGGAACTACAGTCCATTTAAAATTGAAAGAGCCCACAACCTGGATGCTTATTTTTCTACATCCGGCTTATGTTTTCCCAGCCTATTTTTTTAAGGCACGTTCTTCACTTTCCCCTTAAAATACCTCCATGCCAAAAATCTACTTAAGCTATCGCGAGGGTGAAGCACCGGAGTTGGTCGACCAGGTCGTCCGTCATCTCAGTATCTGTTTTGGGGAGTCGGAGATCCTCGGGTCTGGCTCAGAGGACGCGACCATTCCATTGCAGGACGTTCTAAAAGAGATCCTCAATCAGTGTGCAGCGATGGTGGTTCTGATGGGTCCAAATTGGAGCAAGGGAGCCGAACCCGGTTCGGCCGGTTTGCGTGACCCCAAGGACCCGGTAAGGCTGGAAATTGAGGTGGGTCTGGGGCTGGGTTTACTGATTGTACCGGTTCCCTTCGACAATGCGCCGCAACCGGGGATGCAATCACTGCCACAGTCTCTTGTCGATTTTCTCCGTCAGCCTCCGGTTCGTCTCGACCCTGCCAATACCCAGAGCGGATTGGCCGAGCTGACGAAACGCCTTGAGACGGGCCTGGCCCTGCAACACGTCATCCGTAATTCCACTCTAAAACGCGGCTCCATTCACCACCGGGAATTGCCGGAAGAGGACCTGCTCGGCTTCACCGATGAAAACAGGCCAGAAGATATTTTCGGTATTGAGCATTCCACCCTGACGGATATCCGCCGGGCCATTGACTATCAGGAAACAGCCCTCAACCTGGCGCGTGAATCAAAGGATCAGGAAGCCGAGAGCCGCGCTCTCGGAAAACTCGGGCTGGCGTTTGGCAAGATTGGCGAATCGTCGCGTGCCATCGATTGTTTTGAAAAACAACTCCGCATCTTGAAAGAACTGGGCAAGCGCGAGGAACTGGGCGACCTGCTGGCCAATCTGGGAGACGCGTCTGCGGTACAGCTCGATTTTTCCCGTGCGGTGTCCTATTACAACGAACAACTGGGCCTGTCTCTGGAACTTGGGGACCGGGATATGGAAGCGGCGGCCCAGGTGGGGCTTGGGCATTGCTACATCAAAATGGAAGATTTCGAGCGTGGTGTGAAGTTTTATGAGCGGGCTTACGCCCGGATCCGCGAAACCGGCGATTCGGGGGAGCAGGCGCGGCTATTAGTTGGTCTAGGGTTGAATTACCGTAAGCTGGGGCGTGCTGCCGAAGCCCTGGACCCGCTCAAGCAGGCTCTGGAGCTGGCGCGTCGGTTGGGCGACCGCCGTGAAGAGGTGTTTATTCTGGAGGATATCGCTGATACCTACCGGGATTTGGGGGAACCTGACCTTTTTCTGGGTTTTCGCGAAAATCAGCTGGAAGTGGCGCGCGACCTCGACGATGCCCCTCTTGAGGCGCAGATCCTGATGGACATCGCCCGGGATTACCACGGTCGAGGGGAGATTAAAGCTGCTTTGGCAAGAGCTGAACAGGCCTCAACCCGGGTGTATCTGATTGATTCTGCAATGCACCGAAGAATTTGTGAGCAGATAGATAGTTGGAAAGAACCCACTTGAAAAGCCAGATCACCTGAGTTTTAGAAAATTTGCTTTAGATTGGAAAATCCCCCCAGGAAGACCCTCCTCCTCACAGAATCCTCTGCGGTTTTTACCCGATCCATTTGCCAAGATTCTTTTGGATTTGCCTAATATATGGTACCCTTTGACGCTATTTTGCCTGGGTGTTGAAAGCCTTATAAATATTGATTTGTGGGGTTCTCTGCACTCATTTGTGACTATCAATTCGAGGGGAGTACAGGGCGTAATGAAAATTGGCATTCCCAAAGAAGTGCATGAGGGTGAGAAAAGGGTGGCAACCACCCCGGATGTCACCCGTCAACTGATTAAACTAGGATTTGAAGTGGCAGTGGAGTCCGGTGCGGGGGCGGCTGCCAATTTTTCGGACGATGAGTATAAGGAAGCCGGCGCAACCGTGATTGGCGGGGCGCAGCAGGTTTGGGATGATTGCGACATTATCCTGAAGGTTCGGCCTCCAGAACTGAACCCGGATTTGAGCCGCAACGAAATTGATTTACTACACGAAGGTCAGATATTGATTACCTTTCTCTGGCCGGCACAGAACGAAGAAATGCTTAAGCAGCTTGCCGCCAAGAAGGTGACGGCGCTTGCCATGGACAGCATCCCCCGGATTTCCAGGGCGCAGAAAATGGATGCTCTGAGTTCGATGGCTAACGTTGCAGGTTACCGCGCCGTGGTTGAAGCCGCTCAGCACTTTGGCCGTTTTTTCACCGGGCAGATCACTGCTGCGGGTAAGGTACCTCCGGCAAAGGTCATGATCATTGGAGCCGGTGTTGCGGGACTCGCCGCCATTGGTGCTGCCACGAGCATGGGCGCTATCGTCCGTGCTTTTGACACGCGTCCCGAAGTTAAGGAACAGGTCGAGAGTATGAGTGCGGAATTCCTTGAGGTTGATTTTGAAGAAGAAGGTTCCGGGACCGGTGGTTATGCGAAGGTCATGAGTAAGGAATTTATCGAAGCTGAAATGAAACTGTTCCATGAGCAGGCCAAGGAAATCGACATCATCATCACCACCGCGCTGATTCCCGGTAAACCAGCTCCGGAATTGATCAAGGATTACATGATCAGAGACATGAAGGACGGCAGCGTTCTTGTCGATTTGGCAGCGGAACGGGGTGGTAACTGCAAGCTGACCAAGGAGGGTGAGGTGACCAAGGTCGATGGCGTTACGTTGATCGGCTACACTGACCTGCCGAGCCGTATGGCGGCGCAGTCCAGTCAGTTATACGGTACCAACCTGCGTCATTTGTTGACGGATATGTGTCCGGAAAAAGACGGCAACGCGATCATCGATTTTAATGATGAAGTGGTGCGCGGGGCAACGGTAGTCAAGGAAGGTGAAATCACCTGGCCGCCACCTGCACCGAAACTTTCGGCAGCTCCTGCAAAACCCGCCGAAAAAGCACCAGAACCTGTAGTGGCAGAGAAGGAAGAAGAGGCACCCTCGGCAACGGGTCCCGCCATTGCTTTCGGGATAGGCGGACTGAGTCTTCTCGGGCTCGGGGCGGTTGCACCGGCAGCATTCATGGCGCATTTTACCGTGTTTGTACTGGCCTGTTTTGTGGGTTACATGGTCATCTGGAATGTCAGCCCTGCGCTGCACACGCCGTTGATGAGCGTTACCAACGCGATCAGCAGTATCATCGTGATTGGCGCAATTCTGCAAATCAGTGCGACCGAGCCCCTGCTCATGGGATTAGCTGGGCTGGCTATCCTGATCACATCAATCAACATAACAGGTGGCTTCGCGGTAACGCGGCGCATGCTTGAAATGTTCCGCAAATAGGAGGCGAAAATGGGTCAAGGAGTCGTTACCGCCTCTTATATCGGGGCAACCGTTTTATTCATTCTGGCGCTGGGTGGCCTGAGCAATCAGGAAACCGCACGTCGTGGAAATATGTACGGCATCATCGGCATGTCCCTCGCACTGATCGCGACCATGTCCGGTGTTTCCGGTAACTGGCCGGTACTGATCGTCACTCTGCTGGTTGGAGCAGGCATTGGCCTGATGCTTGCCAAAAAGGTTCAGATGACCGAGATGCCGGAACTGGTTGCTATCCTGCACAGTCTTGTGGGAATGGCGGCGGTTCTGGTTGGCTACGCAAACTTTATGGGCGAGCACGGTTCTCTCTCCGGAGCGGAACTGACCATACACAATATCGAAACCTATCTCGGGATCCTGATCGGTGCGGTTACCTTTTCAGGATCGGTCATCGCGTTCGGGAAACTGAGCGGCAAGATCGGTGGTAATCCTGTTCTTCTGCCCGCGCGGCACTGGCTCAACCTGACCCTGCTGATCATCTCCATCGTTCTCTGTAAAATGTTTGTCGAGCAGGCAGCGGCAGGTCATGGTGGCGGTATGATGCCGCTTCTCATTATGACCGGTATCGCACTTCTGTTCGGGATACACATGGTCATGGCGATCGGTGGTGCCGATATGCCGGTGGTTGTTTCCATGCTCAATAGTTATTCCGGTTGGGCTGCATCAGCAACGGGTTTCATGCTGAACAATGACCTGCTTATCGTGACTGGCGCACTGGTTGGTAGTAGTGGTGCGATCCTGAGTTACATCATGTGTCGCGCCATGAACCGTAAGTTCCTGAACGTTATCGCCGGTGGTTTCGGTACAACTTCAGGAAGCTCCTCCTCAGCCGCAGTTGAAGATCAGGGTGAGGTTGTTGCACTTGAAGCCTCTGAAGTTTCGCAGCTGCTGTTGGAGTCCAAGGAAGTCATGATCATTCCAGGGTACGGCATGGCGGTTGCGCAGGCACAGCACACGGTCAACGAGATCACCAAAGTGCTCAAAAAGAAAAAAATAAACGTGCGCTTTGGAATTCATCCGGTGGCCGGGCGTATGCCGGGTCACATGAACGTATTGCTGGCAGAAGCCAAGGTGCCTTATGACATCGTATATGAAATGGACGAGATCAATGATGATTTTCCTGACATCGACGTGTCGGTCATCATCGGTGCAAATGATATCGTCAATCCTTCAGCCCAGACGGATCCGGACAGTCCGATTGCCGGCATGCCGGTCATGGAATGTTGGAAAGGAAAAACGACGGTGGTGCTGAAGCGGGGTATGGCAACAGGTTATGCCGGGGTTCAGAACCCTCTCTTTTTCAAAGAGAACACCCGCATGCTATTTGGCGATGCCAAGAAAAGTCTTGATGAAGTCCTGAAAGGGCTGAGCTAGGCGGCAGTATTTTTCAAAATGAAATCCAGAAAATCCCCTTCCAGTTTGGGAGGGGATTTTTTTTTACACTTGAAGGAGGGTTGAGTTTAATAAGGCAGGCCGAATGAAAAAACAATATTGCCCCGGTAGGATGGTACAACCAGACGTCTGCCATCCTTGTCCAGAGCGAAGTTGGCCGGAGTCACCAGATTTTCCCGGACCACCTCAAGTTTTTCATAATTTCTCAGCCGGTAAATTTTCCCGGTCACCAGGGCAGCGAACAGTAAATGACCCTCACGGTCAAAATGCAGGCTCTTGATTCGCTTGAACCGTTTTTGCATCAACGAAAATATTTTTCCATCTTCACCGATGAATAAAAGTTGTCCTGATCCCCAGCAACCCGCCAGCAACCGGTGATGGGCCGCATCGTATAAGAGTGAGGTGGGTTGGCCGAGCGCCTGGTCGCGCACATGGACGGCGGCCCGGTGCTGATGAACAGTGTCGATCTTAAATATGGTACTGGTGGCAGGATCGGAGACGAACAAAACACCATCCGGTCCCACTGCCAGGCCGGTCAGGTTTTTTGCCCCAAGAAGTTTAAGGTCGATGGTTCCCTTCAGGGTGGCTTTGTTTTTATCGAAACGATGCACCTGTTGAAGGTCAGTAACGTAAAGGTCTTGTCCGATGAGAGCCATGCCCTTTGGGGCATTGAGGTTGACTCCCCCACGTCCGGAACGGATGAAGTGCATGTTGACAGGTTTTCCGGAAGGATCGAGTAAGGAGATAAACCCGTTCCCATCACTTAATGCCGGCGAACCGTTGACGTTTGAAACATACAAACGACTGGTTTCAGGATCGACCAAAACGCTGTCCGGCGATTTGAATCCGGTCATAGTGAATCCACTTAGCAACAGGGCGAATATCAAAAGAACCGGAACACTGGCCTGGAATTTAAAATTCATAAATACCTTATAGAACGGGTTAAGGTTATTATGTGTGTTCCGCGGACCTTATGGTCAGCCAACGGGAAACATGATGCGATGTGCTCAGTTATTTTGAGTAGGCAAAAATGTTTCAGGATGTTGGACGTGCACCGAGCACCCGCCAAGTGGTACTCATAATATGTGACGAATGGATAAAGACCGCAAGCAAAACATTTTACTGGGGACCCTGCTTTTGGGGATCAATGGCATTCTCATAGGCGTGGTGGTGCATAGCGTGATGTTGTCTGTCATTGCGGGAGCGCTTGGTGCAGGGATGGGGGCCCTGATTGGCTGGCTGGGCGGATTACGTTATATCCTGATTGTATGCGGTGGTGTGGCGTTGGGGGCCTTTATCGGGTGGAAAACAGGCGACCACGACATTTTTATTATTTCAGCCGGAACCGGTGGTGCCATGGCAGGCATGATTGCCAACCAGGTCGAAAGTTTTATGCGGAAATAAAGAATGGGGGGGGGGTAGTTACGCCAGCTCTTTAATGCGGGCGGATTTGAAACAGCGCTCTACCGTTTCGGCGACCTGATCTACCGTATGGACAACCGCAAGGCCTGCATTTTCTTCGAATATCACACGTGCCGCACCGGTCTGGTGACTGACTGCGGTATCCCGAAACGTGAGATACCCGGCGACGATCCCGATGAACGCGGCCTTGCCGACTGAGGCGGTGCCTTCGATACTGGTGATTTCGGGTTTGTATAACACCGGACCCCCGCTGTTGCCGGGAAAAATAAACGCGTCGATTAAAAAGTCCTTGCGATGACCGCCGAGCGTATCGCGGAGACGCGCGATACATCCCATTCTTGCGATGACGTACAGCCGGTCCACATCAACAATGCCCATCGGGAATCCCAGTGTGTAAATAAAATCACCCTCCGATACGCCGCGTTCTTTCATCTCCGGCAGGGCCATGGCCTGATCGTTCAAATTAAAAAATTCGTAGCGGATTTCCTCGCGGGCCAGAAAGTCCGCATCCATTCCAAGCGCCGCCAAGTCGACTTCATCATCCGGATGGCTTTTCCACAAGGTGTTGCCGTTGGTATCCAACAGGGGAATGTCGAAGTCTTTTGACTCGGAAGCATCGCGCGGGTTGAAACGGATCACCATGGTGGTGAGTTTTTTCAGTACGTGGCGGTTGGTCACCAGGAATACATGGCAGCGGTTCTGTCCGTTCCCGTTAACCGAAAATGGACGGCCCACCAGGGTTCCTGTGCCCACCCACTCGATATACCCGTCCTGCTCGCGTACCCCGAGGCCGACGACGCAATCGAAACTGAATGGAGGGATCAGTGCCATGAGGATTTGGTAGAATGAGTCATGGCTACCTTAACGGCAAATTGGCACAGACACCTGAGGCCTGGTTGGGGTCTTTTGGTGACAATTTTCCTGATAATTGTTACGGGGCTGGCAGGAGCCGTTGCTACGCCACAAAAAGATGCCCCGGATAGCATGATCCTTATTCCGGCTGGAGAGTTCAGGATGGGATCCGATGCCTCGTCCGATGAAACTCCACATGTTGTCGAAGTCTCTTCTTTTTATATTGATAAAACAGAAGTCACGCAGAAGGCTTACCGTGAAGTTTCCAAACGCAATCCTTCGGATTTTAAAGGAGACGACCTGCCGGTGGAGCAGGTGACCTGGTACGAGGCCCGCGATTATTGCAGGAAGGTCGGCAAGCGTCTGCCGACGGAAGCGGAATGGGAAAAGGCCACACGAGCGGGATCGACCTCCACCTATTTCTGGGGGGAGGAGATTGACGGTGCCTTCGCATGGTACTGGGACAATTCCGGGCGCAAAACGCATCCGGTCGGGCAGGTCAAACCCAACGCTGCAGGACTGGTCGATATATCAGGAAACGTCTGGGAATGGGTGGCGGATCATTACGCAGATAACTATTATGCGACCAGTCCCCCGAAAGACCCGAAAGGACCGTTCAGCGGCAAGTACCGAGTGATCCGTGGCGGTTCCTGGCGCGACTTTGCCGAATTCCTCCGCGCCTCCCGGAGAAATTATGAACTTCCCTCAGGCCGCTTCAACCATATCGGCTTCCGGTGTGCTTCATCCTCATAAATGTTTATACAGTGTTAAAAATTACTATTTTTCAATATCAGTATTGAAGTATTTATAAGCTGATTTTTTTTGTCCCTCCCCTTTTAAGGGGAGGGTGGGGGAGGGGTTATTAATACTACTTCCCCTGTATCCCTCCTTTTTTTAAGGAGGGGAAAGCCTTTATGATTCAATCACATGTTTGACTTGGATTATGCAACCTTCTCTCTTTTAGGGTGAGGTAATCAATGAAATCTCCATTTAATCCTTCCAGAACAAAAAAGATGAGAAGGGCTCTACGGAATAACATGCCTCCCGCAGAGCAAGCCCTATGGAAAGTGTTGCGAGGAAAGAAATTAAAAGGCTATAAGTTTCGAAGACAATTTGGGGTTGGAGAATATAGCGTCGATTTTTTCTGTCCACGCGTCCGACTGGCTATTGAGGTCGACGGACCATCCCATTTTTTGGAAAGCTCAAAGGATACTGACGATGTCAGACAGTTATATATAGAATCCACAGGGGTCAAAATTCTTAGGTTCACAAACCTGGATATTCGGGACAATTTGGACGGTGTGGTGCAGAAAATTTTGGAACATTTAGAATAAGGCAACCTCCCCCGTACCCCCTCCTTGGAAAGGAGGGGGAAATATATTTCAACGTTCATAGCTAGGTGAATTTGTGGCCGGAGATTATTTTCAGTTTTGACCCACATTTTAAGGGGAGAATTTGAATAAGACCTTTTTCCAGGTATGGAATAGTTTTCTGACCGCAGCGAGTGTTTGTATTTTCCCTCCCCTTTTAAGGGGAGGGTATGGGAGGGGTTATCAAAAAAACCTTCCCGCATCCCCTCCTTATTTTATTCAAGAACGCGAAAAGCGATTTTTGAACAGGGGAGGGATTTTTTATGGTCTAACCTGGTGTTTGACCGGAGTTATTCAAACCTCTCCCAGGAAAGGAGGGGAAGATATTTTTAACGGGTAGTTATAGGGTGAACTTCCCCTGAATTAGTGGACAGTTAATTAAGAGGCGAAGGCCCTATTCTCAAACTCGACCGGGCTTTGGTAACCGAGGTATGAGTGACGGCGTTGCCGATTATAAAACACTTCGATGTATTCAAAAATATCCGCCTGGGCTTCCTGACGGGTTTTGTATCTCCGGTTATGAGTGAGTTCCACTTTGAGAGTACGGAAAAAGCTCTCAGCTACGGCATTATCCCAGCAGTCTCCTTTACGGCTCATACTGCACTCGATTCCATGAGCCTTCAGCAGACTTTGAAAGTCGTTGCAGGCGTACTGGACTCCTCGATCAGAATGATGAACCAACCCGGGTTTCAAGGTGCCGTTGTTGATCGCCATATTCAAAGCCCTCATTACCAACCAACGGGTTATCGAACGATCCATAGCCCAGCCGATCACTTTGCGGTGGAATAAATCCAACGTCACCGCCAGATACAACCAGCCTTCCCGAGTCGGGATATATGTGATATCAGATACCCAGCATTGACCGGGGCCGGAAACATTAAACTTCCGCTTGAGTTTGTTCTGAGCTACCGGGTGATTATGTCTGGAGTCCGTCGTCACCCTGTACTTTCTTTTGTGTTTAGAAACCATCTGATTCAGACGCATCAGACGAGCCACACGGTGTTTGCCTATGACGTGTCCCTTGTCTTTTAAATCCGCATGAACACGGGGACTTCCATAAGTCTGGCGGCTCTTTTTATAAACCTTCTTGATCTCATCTACCCACCGGCGATTCTCACGGCTCCTCAGGCTCTCGGGGCGATTCAGCCAGGCATAGAACCCACTTCTGCCCACTCCCAGCACCCGGCACATCTGGTTCACTGGAAATGCTTCTCGATGGTCCCGTATAAACCCGTACCTCATTGGGAATCCTTCGAAAAGATGACTGCCGCTTTTTTTAATATGTCTCGCTCCATTCGAAGCTGCGCGTTCTCTTTTCTCAACTGCTTCAATTCCTCTTCAGGAGTCAGCTTCTCCTGAACGGTAATGGCTTGCTCCTGCTCATATTCCTGCTTCCAACGACCAAGAAGGGAAGCACGAATACCAAGATCGCGAGATACCTGCGCTATGCTACTATTCCCCTCAAGAACCAAACCAACCGCTTCCAACTTGAATTCCTTACTGAAACTACGACGCTTCCTCACCATTGACACACCTCCAATATGCTTTATACATATTACTCGATGTGTCCACTTTTTCAGGGGAAGTTCAGGGTTGGAGAGTATTATTTTTACCCCTCCACTTTCAAGAAGAGGATGAGGGAGGGGTGATCAGGGGAATTGATTAAGTATAGAGGTCACTCACAAAATCGCCGTAGCCGTTGTGCATGAGGGTGTAGCGCTCTTCTCCGGTGCCGAGCATCTTTTCCTTGTTCTGCGGCCAGCGCGGGTGGGGGACGTTGGGGTTCACGTTGGCGATGTACCCATACTCCGAAGGCATCACCGAGTTCCAGAAGGTCGGTGGACCGTAGTCAGTGATGCGAATACGCTGAACCGCCTTGATGCTTTTGAATCCGTATTTCCACGGCACCACCAGGCGCAAAGGTGCACCGTGCTGCTTGGGCAGGGGATGCCCGTAAATACCGGTGGCCATTATGGTGAGTTCATTCATCGCCTCCTGAACAGAGAGCACTTCTGAATAAGGCCAGGGCTGCCAGAAGGCCAGCTGACCCTGAGCGGTGAACGGCATGTAAAAGGAACTGAACTCGACGTACTTTGCCGAAGATTGAAGTTCCACCTTGTCCAGCAACGCTTTCAGTGGAAATCCGGTCCACGGCACGACCATCGCCCAGGCCTCGACACAACGCAGCCGGTAAAACCGTTCCTCCAGAGGCATGAGCTTGAGCAGGTCTTCCATGCCGAAGGTCTGTGGTTTGTTGACCAGTCCTTCCACCTCCAGGGTCCAGTTCTGCGTCGGCAGGGCACGGGCGTGGTGGTTCACATCCTCTTTGGTTTCACTGAACTCGTAATAGTTGTTGTAGTTGCCGGCAACTCTAGGTGCCGTCACCTTGCGGTCGATTTTGTATTGGAGGTTGCGCTTGGCCGGGTACAGGGTTTTTTCCAGCGGTGTCCAGGTGACTTCGGGACGGTGCTCCAAAACTTCCGGATCCCCGGGAGCACACGCGGAAAGCGCCACCGTGGCGGCACCGAGAAATCCGGCGGCTTTCAGGAAGTCGCGCCGATTGAGAAACACCGACTCCGGTGTGACGTCGGATTCCGGTAACTCCCAGCCTTCTGGAATTTGAATATGACTCATATCTCTATTGACCCGTAAAAATTAAAAAGCAATTATTCACTCCTGCACCCAGTCGTCGATGCCTTTTAAATAAGAACCCAACCCTGAGGTGATGGGCAACGCGATCACCTCGGGCACGTCGTAACTGTGATGTTCGACCACCCAGCTTTTGAGCGCGTCGAATATTTCCCGCCGGGTTTTAACGATCAGTAGAAACTCCGGGTCGTTATGGATCTTGCCTTCCCAGTGATAAACCGATTCGATACCCGGTACGATGTTAACGCAAAATGCGTGTTTGTTTTCAACAAGACCCCGCGCCAGCGTCCCGGCTTCTTCTTTTGAACCCGCCGTTATTAAGACGACAATATGTTCTGTCTCACTCATTTACCCAGAACCACTTTTAGAATCACAAACCCGAACACCAGCCCGACGAAGAACACGATCGCCAGCAGGTTGAAGTAGCGGTCAATGAATTCCTTTATTTTAGGACCGAACTTGTAGATCAACCCGGCCAGTATGAAGAACCTTAACGAACGACTGGCCAGCGATGCCAGGGTGAACACGATGAAGTTGACCTGGAACATTCCCGCCGCCAGGGTGAACACCTTGTAGGGCAGGGGGGTGAATCCGGCTGCCGCCACTGCCCAGGCCTGATATTCTCCGTACCACTGTCCTATCTTATCAAATTGCGCCTCATATCCGTAGAACTCAACGATGCGGGTGCCCACGAGGTCCATGAACTGGTAGCCAAGAAAGTAGCCGAACATGCCGCCGAGTACGGAAGCGACCGAGCAGACTGCGGCGAAATAAAGGCCGCGTGTCGGAATGGCCACACACATGGCAATCAGTAATACGTCCGGTGGGATGGGAAAAAACGACGATTCCGCAAACGACAGGAGGAACAGAGCCGGTACCGCATGTTTTGTGGTGGACCAGTGCAGGACCCAGTCGTAGGTTTTTCTCAGCATGTATTCAGCATGGAAAATGTGGTTAGGTAACGAGTGGACGTGATAAAGCCTGTTATCTATAACATATTCAGGGGTCGAAACGCTATTGTCTCAATCAATTCAAGGGCCTGGTCTATATCAATCTTCAAGAGTTTGTCGGCAAAATATAGTTAAAATTTTGGGAGAGTGCAATCGATTTGGATATTATCAATGTCTGCTTTCGGCCAACAGCGGACATTCTGAGGTGGGATGGTCTTACTGCAATGATTTGCTGAAACTCAATATCGATCACTATATGGAGATTGTGGAGAGCTTTCCGAAGAGACTCAATTTTGCCTAGCATTAACAATTTCTCTGAGTTGTTTCTCTTTTACATTTTCCACAATGTCCCAAATAGATTTCCCATCTTCATTTTTAGCATCCACATCCAAACCTGCGTCAATAAAGAACTTCACGATGGTCAGACCATCCTTTTGATCATCCCGATAGACCCACCTTCTAACTGCCAGATGTAATGCCGTGTCTCCATCATTCTCTTTTGCATTATGGTTGGCTCCATGATTCATGAGGACTTGCAACACCTCTAATTGGCAGCTGTATATTGCCGTCAATAGAGGTGTGGAACCTTCAGGGTTTTTTGCATTGATTTCAGCACCGCTCTTTATTAAATACTCTGCGATTCGTATATTTTCTGATTTGAACTTTCCACACAGCATATGCAGAGGAGTGATAGGAGTTTTGGTTTTATGCTTGCGGGTATTAACCAATGCGCCTTTTGAGATCAAATATTTAAGCATTTCAAAGTTTCCCTCCATCACAGCATAGTGAAGAGGAGAATACATATGAAGTGCAATGGCATTTATATCAGCCCCATTTGAGATGAGCATTTTAGCCTCATCTAAATCCCCTGTTGAAGCCGACAGATGAAGTGGCGTTTCTGGATCACCTCGATCAATTTTTATTTCGATAGTGTGAGGCTTGTCACTTTTTTGAATGGAATAAATTAACTTCTCAGCCAAATTAATTTCATTCTTGTTATATGAAAGGTGGAGATAGTTGGGAAAATAATTATTCAAATCGATCAGACATTCCTTAAATTCCCTGTTCTTTCTACCCTTGCTATCAAAGCATTTGAATTGAAGTCCATTGCTTAAATACTCAATTAGAGTATGATTTTGATTGAGAATGTTCGGGTGGTTTCCCGAATAAATTTGGAGGATTGGCTTATCATCAAAATAGAAGAGGTATGTATCAAAATCCGGTCCTCTATTCCTTCTTACCTTTGTCCCAGCATCAATATTTATTTTAAATCCAAAGCCATGGAACACCTGTTCTTTGGCAAAGGTTTGTTCCACCTGCCCAAAGCCAGAGTTGGGGAACAGGAAGTAGATCGAAACTATCAAAATTATTAGAATGACTTTTTTTGATTTATTCATTGTAAATTTTCAGAATCAAACGTTTCTTTGACGCAATACTTATTGACTGCCCTTTGTTGTCTTTAAGTTCAATCGATTTCTTTTCTAAACTGTGAATGTTCGCCTTTGGTCGGAAACCGACCCATTCGTATTTGATCATACTTAGACCCCATAAGGGAAAATGAAATATTCTTCTTCGGGGTTAATAGGCTGACCGCTCTACAACATATTCAGCGGGACGACATCGACTGAGATTTTGGTTTTACCCACGGTAGCGATCCAGCAACTGCTACTACTCGGTACTCGACGGTCTCAGCATTCCTTTATGTGTATTTTTTTTAAGAGGGGGTTGGTAGGAGAAAAAAATCCCCCACGCGACACACTTTGCCGGGTTTGCAAAGGAGACTTTTGCATAGCCCTGAAAAACCTTCGAAACGAGATACTTCGCTAGCGCTCAGTATGACGTGACGATGTTTTTTGTCATTCTGAGGGCCCTAAGGCCCGAAGAATCTCGCCTTGGACGTTCGCTTTTGACTTACGTAAAGCTCTCCTTTGCAATACGGCAAAGGGTTGAGGTGAAGGATAGAAAGCAAGTTCATTTCGAACAAGGATCCTGAGGTCCAATCGTAAAATGTTGCCGTAGCTCGGCCAAGCCCGCCGCTCACATTGGACCGTGGTCCTGCGGAGTTATTCTAATCCCCTCCACATGTTTACATTGCTGAAATCCCAAGAAACGACGTGCTCAGCGAGCCGGCCAGTAGCGGTCCGGAAATGGCCACGATCTCCCGTATTTGACTGGCTGTTGACATCTCCAGATCGTTTTCTTTCAGCCATTGTCTTACCTCCGCAGGGTCGTCATAAACATCAGCCAGCGCAGCCTTGGCACGTCTATTGAGTATCCGTGCGGAAGGAATGTAATAGGCTGCGATAAGCAATGTAAAAGCCACACCCCAGAAAGTACTCACCGCCAGCGAAAAATTATTTATATCTTCAACCAACTTTGTATCTCCCAGCAATGCCGACGGCCAACGCAACCAGATACTCATGTGCAATATACCCACAAGGAGCATTACCGATCCGGCATTCAACAAGTCCTTCAGATAACGCACCTGGTTTGCGTAGTAATCTGCTCCTTCCTTGCCTTGAGCCACACATGGGACAAGGGTGCTGCAACTGGCAATAACAGCGAAGACTGGAATCACCGTGGCAAATATATTGATTGAGTCAATAACGGCTTGTATTGAGTCTAACTGACCCCCATCAAAACGACCTGACATTGCCAGAGTATTAAACGTAAACATAAATATCATGCTTACCGGCTTATTATTACTCAGACCATAAACTAAATAACCAAGCCAAACGAACGCTAATAAAACACCGGTGCCAACAAACACATATAACGGTAATTTCGTTAAAAAATGTCGTATTATATTTATTGAAATCACTAATAAGAAAATACTGGTAAATAGATATAATAACGAAATGGTTCCCCATTTGATCCGTGCATTACTTTCTTTTATCAGGTAACCCAGATCGATTGATTTGTTAACGGCAAGAAATTCTGAAATTCGGACACCAATATTCTTCAGGTCAAACGCTACGATTTCAAAAATCACAAAGGCCATCACGAGGACAAGTATCGAAGGCACTGCATAGCGAAGACAGGCAATTTGTTGAAATGATGAAGCCGGTGAGGACTGGGAATTTGGTGTCGGCATAGAGCCTCAAGAAATTATTTGTAAATTTAAAAAAGGTAAGGATCAGATAACATTTCCTGAATAAAATACAGCAGGTTTTCGTCTTTGGCGCTTGTTGCCAACGCGGAGTTCCCTGTTATCAATTTTCTCTGGGGATCAGTTGTTTTCTGAACCCATTGACTGCCTCCGGAAGTTTACCACTTATTAAGTTAGAAAATCTTTTTTGGGTTTTATCTTCTAAGGAGGAGGGTTGATTGCATAGAAAATCCCCCACGCGACACCCCTGCCGGGTTTG
Organism: Candidatus Nitronauta litoralis; assembly: GCA_015698285.1. Classification (NCBI taxonomy): domain Bacteria; kingdom Pseudomonadati; phylum Nitrospinota; class Nitrospinia; order Nitrospinales; family Nitrospinaceae; genus Candidatus Nitronauta; species Candidatus Nitronauta litoralis. The sequence continues at coordinate 876,299 of CP048685.1, read as the reverse complement.
CGATACGGCAATGGGTGAAGGTAGGGGATGCGAAGCTAATTGGTTTCGAACAAGGATCCTGCCGCCCAATCGTAGAAGGTTGCCGTGCTTCTATTGAGTCCGCCGCTCACGCTGGACACTGGCCCGGCCGCAGTGTTACTTTCTCCACCGCTGACGGTTGAACTCCCACCGGACGCTTCATTTTCAAGTCCACCCAAAACACTGGAGGAGCCTCCGGAGGCTATATTGTCTGCTCCGCCGCTTACACTGGAGTTCACCCCGGTGGCTGAATTGCCAAAGCCGCCTAAGACGCTACTGTCATTTCCGATTGCATCATTTAAATATCCACCACTGACACTGGATTCTGTACCGGATGCTTCGTTGTTCAATCCTCCACTCACGCTGGAATGGTCTGCAGAGGCTATGTTGTTTTTTCCACCACTGACACTGGATTCTGGACCTGATGCGGTGTTGCTTTCTCCACCACTGGCACTTGAAGATTCACCAGAGGCCGTATTGTCTCTTCCACCGCCGACACTGGAATAATCACCAGATGCAGTATTGTCTCTACCACCACTGACACTGGAATAGAGGGCTGTGGCATCATTTCCAGATCCTCCGCTTACGTGGGACAGACCTCCGTCGGCGGCGTTGTTTTCTCCTCCACTGATGGTGGCATGGATACCGGAAGCTGTATTGTTCCGGCCTCCGCTGATACTGGAGTAGGAATTGGATGCGGTGTTGTTTTGCCCGCCCAATAATGTTGCGCCAAAAGCCGTGGCCTGATTGCGGTTGCCGCTGATTAACGAAGCGAAGCGTTCAGACGCAATGTTATCAATTCCCGAAACGATACCCCCATAGCTTGAATAATTCAGACCCTTGCCGACGATCAGGTTATGCGATCCGGTTTTGTCGCTGGCGGGAAGCCCTCCGCCGAGATAAGGGAAGATGTCTTCGTTGTAACCCACAATAATATTGCCGCGCCCGTTCACAGTGCCATCGGTAGAGCCTGAACCGGAGACGACCTGCAGGTTCATGTCGGTTAACAGCAAAGTATCCCCTGTTCGTGAAACACCCGCTAACAGGGTCTGCAGGTCTCCCATGTCAGATTGCAGGGTTGCCACTTCCGCCTGCTGGGTGGCGAGGGCGTTGAGAATTGCCAGTATGTCCGGTTGTAGTGCAGAGAACAGGCTGAACAATTGCGTTGAAAGCAATTCCACATTGGCCATAGAAGTTTCAAGAGCCGTCAAACGTTCCTCTACAGTTTGCGCCTGTGCGGGCATAGAAAGGATCAGTAAAATTAATAATGCAGAAAATCCCTGGAATACTTTTTTCATCTTTATTCCCCTCCCAAAAATTATTTTGGTCTGAACGTGTATTGATTTGATTTCAAGGTCTGTCACGAAAAGTAAATTAGTCAGTAGGTTCTGTCAATGTGGATGGAAATAAAGAATCAGTTTAGGAATGAGAATAAAATTTTAACAAGCCGAAATTCAATTTAATTGAAGGTGGGGGATAGGTTGAGGTCAGGAAAAATTCACACTCTGCATGACAATCCTTTGGTTAAATGTATCGCCCAGAGCCTGTCGAAGGGGGCCTTCTGGCTTGCTCCTTATAAAAAAGCATTGATGCAAAGATCTCTTGAAAAGTTGTTTCTACAACATATTCAGGGGGTCGACATCGATGGTGAATTTTATTTTTCCTGAAGCCAGCTTTTGAAAGGCCTTGTCGGCGCGCAGGGCTTTTAGTATGTCCTGCAGAGGTTGGTGCGTGTCGGTGCGCAGAATGAGGTGCCAGCGGTAGCGGTCCTGCAGTCGATACAACGCGGCCCTTGCCGGTCCCAGCATTTCCACCTGTATGTGTTCTTCCAGATGCGGGTGGAGGACCTCAGCTAATTGCTGCACGGCAACTTCAGTATCGCGTTCGATCTCCCCTTCCACCTCGACCACGGCCAACCGAGAGTATGGTGGAAAGTGCAGACGTTCGCGCATCTCCATCTCATGCGCAAAAAATCCTTTGTAATTGTGGCGGGCCACGAACGGGTAGACCGGGTGCTCCAGTTGGTGTGCCTGCACAAAAACTTCTCCGGGAATCTCCCCACGGCCAGCGCGTCCTGCGACCTGTGTCAGCAGTTGAAAGCTGCGTTCGGAGGATCGGAAATCCGGCACATGCAGAGACAGATCCGCATAGACCACACCAACCAGGGTGACGTTGGGAAAGTCGTGGCCTTTAGTGATCATCTGCGTGCCGATGAGGATGTCGATTTCCCCTGCGTTCATTTTGTCGAACATGTCTTCGAAGGTGGAACGTTTGCGGGCAGTGTCGCGATCCAACCTTGCGATACGTGCATCTGGAAACCGCTTGCGCGTTTCGTCTTCCAGTTTTTGTGTGCCGAATCCGGAGAAGCGGATCACCTCGCCCTTGCAGTCCGGGCAGTCCATCGGCTGCGGCAGGTTGAAGCCGCAATAGTGGCATAGTAGTTTACGCGTAGTGCCATGGAAGGTAAGGGACACGCTGCAATTGGGGCAGTCGAACACAAACCCGCAGGCTTTGCAGAGCACATAGTTGGCGGTGCCGCGTCGATTAAGAAACAGAAAGGACTGCTCGCCGCGTTCCAGTCGTTCGCCCAAGGCACGTTGCAGTTGTCGGGACAGGATGGAAAAGTTTTTCCGTTTGTCTCGCTCGATGCGCATGTCCACCAGGTGCACCACTGGCATGAGGGTTTTGCCGATGCGTTTGTCCAGTTTCAGGTGCGTGTACTTGCCTTGCTGGGCGTTGCTTCTGGTTTCAAGGGAAGGGGTCGCCGAGCCCAGTACGACCAAGGCGTTGTCCTGGCGGGCGCGCACGATGGCTGCATCGCGCGCGTGGTACCGGGGCGATGTGTCCTGTTTGTAAGAGCCGTCGTGTTCTTCGTCGATAATGACCACCCCGAGTTGTGTAAAGGGGGCGAACACCGCCGACCGCGCGCCGACCACGATGGACACCTCGCCGTCTCGGATGCGCCGCCATTCTAGAAAACGTTCGATGTTGGTCAGTCCGCTGTGCAGGATGGCGACGCGGTTGCCAAACCGGGAGCGGAATCGGTAGGCGGTTTGTGGTGTGAGCGCGATTTCCGGCACCAGCACGATGGCGGACTTCCCCCGCTCCAGTCCTTTCTCGATGCAGCGCATGTAGATTTCGGTTTTGCCGCTACCGGTGACTCCTTCCAGCAGACTGCAGGCGAACTTTCCTTTGGCCAGGTGCTTGCCCAGCTTCTGATACGCCGCTTCCTGTTCAATAGTGAAAGGAGGAGCGGTAGTGGGCGATTCCGTTCGAGCCCGGCTGGCATCCCATGTGCGTTCCTGTTTATCCTGCCGTGTTTCGACAAGCCCTTTTTGCTTGAGCTGGCTGAGGAGAGGCGAATACCCCGGCCAGACTTTCGACAACTCCGCCAACGTGATGGGTTTTTTCTGGAGGAGTGCGAACAATTCCTTCTGTTTTTTGGCGCGCGACAGCAGGCGATCGATTTCTTCTTGAAGCACATCCTGTTTAACCAGCACGGTTTTTTGCAGTTTGTACTGCGCGGAGCTTTTGGCATTGGGAAGCGTGGCGACGATATCGCCGCGACTGCGCAGGTTGTTTAGAGCGGCAGAGTTAAACTGTGCGCCGAGTTGTTTGCGCAATTGTTTGGCGGTGCGTTTGCCTTTTTTTGAAAGCGCGTCGAGAATGAGAAATTCTTTTTTGGGAGCGTTACCAGACTCCAGCGCTTCAGCGCCTTGTCCCGCCAGGTGAAACACTTCCGGGATTTCCTCTTCGAGTCCTGCAGGCAGTGCGGCGCGGATCACCTCACCCCAGCCCGCCTGGTAATAGTCGGCGATCCAGCGGGTGAGTTCCAGCATGGAAGCCGAGAGCAGCGGCTCGCTGTCCGGCACTTCCAGAATGGGTTTTAGTTTGATGTCGGGGTCCGTTTGATCAGTCAACCCGACGACATAGCCGGTCTGCCTGCCAGTCCCAAAAGAAACGAAGACGCGTACTCCGGGTTGGACCTGTTCCCTTAAGTTTTCGGGAATGGTGTAGGTGAAGGTTTGATCGAGTGGCAGGTTGAACACCACTTCGGCAAACAGGGAGCCAGTGCTGGAGGGTTCGTCAAAAAATGCAGTTTGTTTTGAGCGTGCGGCCATAAGGGGGGAATCGATCCAGTGCGAGTCGGGCGAAAATTTGTTTGATAGCTATTGTAAACCAGACTGCGGGCCATTGAATCGAAAATCGAGTTGAGTTTTAGGGAGGTGTTTATGGGAGCAGTTTTTTGGCTGAACACGGGTTCAAATCCCCCTGGCTTCGCCTTCCCCCTTCGTGGAAGGGGGAATATCATGTTCTCATTTGAAAATTTTTTCCGTTAGCTAACCGCAAGGCCAAAAAAAAGGGAGGCGCATGAAGCCCCCCCCGGTTGGGATAGTTGAATGGATTTTGATGGAAGCTATTGCGTTTCGAATAGACTGCCTGCGCGCCAATCGTTGACTCCGGTTGCGGATCGACTCACTCCGCCACTTACCGTTGACTGAATATTGGTGGCGCTATTCAAACCCCCACCACTGACACTCGAAGTCAATCCGGATGCAGTATTAGTATTTCCACCACTGACACTGGATTGGGGGCCGGAAGCTGTATTGTCCCTTCCGCCGCTGACACTGGATGCTGAGCTTGTGGACGTATTACTTTCTCCGCCACTGATACTGGAGGCGATACCCGAGGCAATGTTGCTTCGCCCGCCACTGACACTCGCAAAAGATTGAGTCATGGCTCTATTGTTATTGCCCCCGCTGACACTGGACGCAAAGCTCGATGCGATGTTGCTATCGCCACCACTGACGCTGGAATGAAAACCAGAGGCGGTGTTTTGGTTGCCGCCGCTGACGCTGGAATGGGTGCTTGTAGCCGAGTTAAACGAACCACCACTGACGCTTGAATTAAATCCGGAGGCGGTGTTTTGATTGCCGCCGCTGAGGCTTGATTGGGATCCCGAAGCGGAATTGTTCAATCCACCGCTGATGCTGGAATTAAGTCCGGAGGCGATGTTGCCACTCCCTCCACTGACACTTGCATTGGCCTGGATTCTTGCCCTGTTGTTGAGCCCGCCACTGACACTGGAAGCCAGACTCGATGCGATGTTGCTATCGCCACCACTGACGCTGGAGGCGATGCCTGACGCTGTGTTGTTTTGTCCGCCACTGACGCTGGCGTAGGTGTTTTGGGCGTTGTTTCTAAGGCCGCCGCTAACTGCAACAAAATCTCCGTTAGCGGTATTTCGGTTGCCTCCAATCAGGGATCCGTAGGGATTAGATGAAATATTATCGAGGCCGGAAACAATAGCTCCGTAACTGGAATAGTTTGATCCTTTACCGACGATCAGGTTGTGTGAGCCCGTTTTGTTGCTTGTCGGCAGGTCGGCTCCTAAATAAGGGAAGATCGCCTCGTTATAGCCGATGATGATGTTGCCTCGTCCATTGACTCCACCGTCCGTTGAGCCGGAACCGGAAACCACCTGCAGGTTCATGTTGGTTAAGAGTAATGTGTTGCCAGTACGGGAAACCCCATTTAAACGGGTTTGCAGTTCACTGATATCTGTATCCTGTGTTCCCTGACTGGCTTGCAGCTCCGTTTGCCCTGTCTGTAAAGCACTTACATCTGATTGTACAGCCGTCATGGAAGCTTGAAGAGTGGCGACTTCCAACTGCTGGGTCGCTAATGCATTGAGGATGGCGGTGATATCCGGTTGCAATGCCGAGAAAAGTTGAAACAACTGTGTGGATAACAACTCAACATTGGCCATGGATGTTTCAAGGGCTGTCAGTCGTTCTTCAACTGTTTGTGCCTGAGCCGGTATGGAAATGGCGAGTGTCATTAAAATAATGGCACCGCCCCGTAGGAACTTTTTCATTGCGGACCCCTCTCAAGATATAGATGCAGGCCTTGGAAAAATAGTATTCCAATCTGCAGACAGTAATCTCCCCCAGAGATACGGAGGATTATCCGGATAAGGGAATTTAAGTCAAGGATGGGTTGAGAGTGTTGGAGAAAGGCTAACGAGTGGGAAGTTTTTGCGAGATTGAATAAAGACGGTTGGGATTATTTTGGGTACAGTTTTTTGGCTGAACACGGGTTCAAATCCCCCTGGCTTCGCCTTCCCCCTTCCCCCTTCCCCCTTTGTAAGGGGGACTTTTGTTTAACTCTAAAATCAAAAGCAAAGGCGAGTTTCTTCACGGAGTTTACCCTGAGCTAAGTCGAAGGGGGGCCTCCAAATTTCTGGCCTCTGTTTTAACCCTTATGCAAGAGTTTCCTTAGTGGAAGGGTGATATCAAAGCCCGCCGGAAATGTTCAAGATGCGCTACTCGCGCTCTTGAATGTCCGCCGTCTGCGGAGGACTAGAAATAGGTTTTGATATTGGCTTCTTTTTTGAGTCGGGTCAGGTAATCCGGGGTGTTTTTCTTGATTTCCATTCCAATGAGGATATCCCGGATTTCTTCTTTCACCTCATCAAGAGATTGTGACACTGCCGGTTTGATGTCGGTGAGTTTTAAAATTTGAAATCCATGCCGGGTACGGAAGATTCCGCTGACTTCACCCAGCTTCAATGCGAACGCCTGATCGGAAAATGCTTTGAGCATTTTCTTTTTTTCGAAGAAACCCAGATCTCCACCACGGGATGCCAGCGTGTCCTGTGAATGCAGTTTTGCAAGTTTGCCAAAATCCTTGCCCTCCCGGATTTCCTCGAGAACATCTTCCAGCATTTCTTTGGCCCTGTTCTCCTGTTCAGGACTGGCCCCTTTTTTAACTTTGATCAACATGATGCTGGCGCGGCGTTGTTCTGGCGAAGAGTAGCGTTTCTGGTTTTTCTCGTAATAGGATTTTATTATTTTGTCGCTGACATTAATTCCCTTGCCGAGTTCTTTTTTGAGGATGGCCTCGATTTTCAGTTCTCCTTCCAGTTCCTTTTTATAATCGGCAACACTAAGGCCCTCGGCTTCCAGTTTTTTCTTGAATTGCGCATCGGAACTGAAACCTTTTTTGATCCGGTTGAATCGCTTTTCGATTGCCTCAGGGGTGACTTTTATCCCTTGTTTTTCAGCATGGGTCAGCAGCAGGTGACGGTTGATCTGGTTGTCGATGAGTTTTTTAGCAGCGATCTTTTCCTGGTCCGGGCTCATCGGCATGCCCTTGGCCTTGTATTTTTTAATACTGGCTTTCAGGGACGTGAGGATCGCATCCTTGGCAATATTTTTACCATTCACCTTGGCCACTACATCCGGCAGGGCAATTTTCGGATTATCTCCATGGTCATGGCCCGCATGAGCCCACAGACTGGAAGGCAGGGTAAGGGTCAGGCAGATTATTCCGACTACGAGGAGGCGCAGGAAACAGGTGTTGACGGCTTTCATTCAATCTCTCCCATTGCAGAGGGGTTTTCAAGGTTTGGCAAACCGGGGTTTATCCCAACTTATAATTGATTGAGGGGGGATGTCAACCTTTTAGCCGTCCTGCCGGGGTGGCTATTGGGTAACCGGAACCACAATGCGAAAACCATACAGGCTGTTTTTGATATGGGGAAAGTTGCGGCCCCGGCGGGTCAGGGAGATGTCGTCGATGGTGTTGACCCATGAACCACCACGAATGACTTTCATCCGCTTTTTATCCGGTCCCTGGGGATCCAATTCCGGGCTGACCTGATAATAGTCTTTATCGTACCAGTCGAGGCACCATTCCCAGACATTGCCCGCCGTGTTGAGTAATCCAAAAGGACTGGCTCCTGATTCAAAATAATCCACCGGGCCGGTGAAGGGGTAGTTGTCTTCAACTCCGTAGACGTTGATAAAGTAAAGGTGAAAACCGCGTTCCCATTTGGCACCCCAGGGATACATGCGGCCATCGTTTCCTCGTGCTGCCTTTTCCCATTCCGCTTCAGTGGGCAGGCGACCTCCCTTCCATCGCGCATACGCCATGGCATCAAACCAGCTGACACCGACTACCGGGAGGTCGGGTTGGTTGAAACGAACGTCATCCCAGAAGCGTGGTTTAGTGTGGCTGGTAGCGTCGAGAAATTTTTTATATTGAGCGTTGGACACTTCCTGTCGGTCGATGTAAAACGCGGAAGTGTATACATAATGCATTGGCTGCTGGTCCTCGCTATTTCCTGAGTTTGTGCCCATGGGGAAATAGCCTTCCGGTATGTAGATCATCCCGGCTGGAGCCTGGGCTGAGGATGCACCGAATACATTGGATCCGGAAATAAAACTGATGAGCGGGAAAAAAAGAAGAACGGGCAGGAGTCTGGCTTTGCTTAGAATAAAGGTCATCCCAAATCGAAAAAACCGATGTAGCTCACAACATTGGTTTCGGGGTCAATTTCCAGGTTCTGTTCGATCTCTTCCACCCTCAGCCATTTGTAATGGCCGTTCCAGCAATTGAGACTGGTGATGGTGTTGCCGTACCAGTCGGAGCACTCGTTGAGGAATACTGGCGCCTGGCATTTGGGGCATTGGCCTTTGAGTTCGAACATCATGACGGGAATAGTCTCCGGGTTTGAAACCCAATTTATTAATTCCACCTCTAACAAAGGTTTCTTCTCTCAAACTTCCTCGATTGGAAATTTTTGATTTATCAGAGGTCACGTTGAAATAGTAAATCTAAAAACAGCGTCACTGCAAGCAAATTTCGTTGTCAGGCTCAATTTGTAAATTGAATAAAGCCTGAATTGTCAACAGGTTTTTTTTGTTGGCAGGAAGAGGAGGGGGTTAAACAGTGAATCCGGCGTTTTTCAGGCAGTGCAGAATTTCATCGACTGGCAGGCCTACAATATTGGTGTAAGAGCCTTCATAGCCTTTGATCAGTTGTTTGCCCAGACCCTGGATAGCATAGGCTCCCGCTTTGTCCATGGGCTCTCCGGATTCTATATAATCCTCAATGGTTTCCTGATTGAGTTTATGGAAGGAAACGGCGGAGGTCACGGTGTCAGAAAAAATTTGGGAATCCGGGGAGATGAGCGCATATCCGGTTACGACCTGGTGTTCGTTTCCGCTCAATCTGGACAGGATTTGTCGGGCGTCCTGGCGGTCTCGGGGTTTGCCGATGATCTGGTTGTCCAAAACCACCACGGTATCCGCCCCGAGTACAAAAGCATCGGGGTTATTATTGGCGACCCATTTTGCTTTCAAGGCTGCCAGGTTCTTAATATTTTCATGGATAGGCAGATTCGGGTCGGTGATTTCATCAACTTCAGCTGGAACGACTTCAAAGGTAATTCCGGCTTGCGTCAACAATTCTGAGCGTCTGGGGGATTTGGACGCAAGGATTAATTTCACGGCTTATAAGTTCCGGATTAAAAAAAACCGTCCGGTTTCGGGAAAAAGGGGGTTTTTCTGAAAGGGCAAACGGCTATAATCTAGCTGTCATTTTTTAATTGCGCAAGGGGCGAGGGATGGTCGCAAGTTCGACCAGGCTCTGAAGCCCGTTAGAAAGAGAAAATTAATGGTTGGATTGTCATATCGAATTCAAATTCGGCATATTGTAGTGGATAAACCTGAAGTTGCCGATTTATTAAAGCAGACGATTGACGAGGTCAAGGGGACAACTGCCCGGATCCAAATGCTGATGCGTCTCGCGGAAAAGTACAGCTTGTGCGATTCAAAATCAGACGGAGGCAATCTGGGATGGGTTGAATTGGGGTCGAACGATCCAAGGTTAAAGGATTATGATCCTGTTCTGGAAAACCATGAACTCGAAAAGATTATCCGGACAGCAATTCTGAATCACAAGATTGTGAAGGGGCGATTGTTTGGTCCTGTGGAAACAAAACAAGGACACCACTTGATTATGATCGCCAACGAATTTGGCGCCGAAAACGCAACTGCGTTCACAGGCTCGTCACTGTAACGGCTGCGGACAGCTCCCCATATAATGGGGACATGAATCGCTCAGGGTTCCTTCGCTTTTGCGTTTTCAAATAAATGGATCAGGAACCGCTTCCCATCCTTGCTTGCTATATGGGGTTCCATGCACTCCTGAACATTGCCCAGCTTCAACCTGTGGATCGGGAAGCGATTGAAGCGTTCATCTTGGAGTTGATGTTGATCGGGCTTCTGTCTGCACATCCCAAATTAATTTGGCTGGGTTGCTATTGGTCCGGCAACAAATAAAAAGAGTCCCAGCCTCCGGGATTCTAAAAAACAGCTTTAAAACTTTTTTACGGCTCAAAAACTTTTTTACGGCGCAGGATCTGGCTGGTCCCTGCCTGAACAACCAGCTTGAGTTCACAAGGATAAGTTCTTATTGCATCGGTGAACTTCCCGATGGCATCATTTTTGGCTTCCGCTTCGTCCACAGCCTCAACAGCAATTTCCCAGGCTTCTGCAATCGTGGGAATTCTTTCGAAACAGGCTTCTTCCAGTCGTTGGTCGCGTTCCTTGACCAACTCTTCGTTCAGGTTGTGAAATTCAGCGGCTAACAGAACATTGAATTGTCCCACCGTCGTTACTCCTTTGCTGCAAGTGTTCCTGAATCATAATCAAAAGCATAGTGTATAATAGTGGACCGTCCGGGAAAAAAGCAATTGAAAGTCACGGATTGTTCCGGATTCTCCGATTCCCTGCCGATTGGCAGACCTTTCCTGGCCAGTACAGGCCTGCAAAAACCCTTGACCCTCCTCCATCGATTCATCACCAACGCGTTCTGGAATGTGGGCGGAAAAATTTTCGTCCAGATGATCTACTTTGCCCTGTCCATCCTGATCTCCCGATATCTTGGGGCGGAAGGTCTGGGGATCTATGCTTCAATCCTGGTGGTACCGGCGTTCGTTCGTCTGCTCAATACCCTTGGGTTGGAAGGGATGCTCAACAAAAAACTGCCCGAACTTAATGTGCACGATCCAACCGGGTCTGAAGGTCGAGCACTTTTGAAAAAAGTGTTGGCCTGGAGGGTTGTAACGACCCTTATATTTGCCAGCCTGTTATACGGATTGCTGCCAGCTTATGCAGACTGGGCCAAGGTTCCGGAAATTATTGCTTACCGACCCGCCATAGTTTTGTATTTCATCGCAGTCACACTGAATTCCATGTTCGGTACGTTGTTCATGACCCTGGTGCGATTTCGTGTGGTCACGATCGCCGAAAGCCTCAACGCCTGTTTCAATCTATTCCTTCTGGTCATGTTCATCATGTTCGATTGGGGGATCTGGGGCATCCTGTTCGCCTACATTTTGTCGACACTGGCTCAGTTGATGTTTTATATCCAGCTGGCACGGCCTCATATATCGGGTCCGGTAAAAGAAACTCCCATGGAAGAGGTGCGCAGCCTGGCCTGGACTGTTTACGGCATCAACCTGCTCAGTATTGGGCTTTGGACCCAAAGCGACATCATGTTGATGAATTATTTCGAGGTTTCCAGGGCAGGCATCGGTTATTACCATCTGGCAACTTCCCTTGGGGCAATGGTTGTGTTCGCGTTGATGGGGCTCGGCCAGCTTGCACAGTCGCTTTATTCAGAATCGTATGCGCGTGATGGTGCACCCGGTTTGTCTTCCACCTGGCAGATGACCATTGCCTTTTGCGCCTGGATCACAGCGCCGGTTGGAGTGTTTGCATTTTGTTTTGCGCCGGAGATTGTTTCAGGTCTGTTTGGAACCGAGTTCGCCCCCGTGGCAAATGTGTTCCGGATTTATGTGACCTATCTGTTGATTGCGGCAATACTGGGATCAGACCTGAATAACTTTGCATTGTTCGTTTTGCATAAAAGAAAAACAGCTTTGCTCATCAGTTTTGAAGGGAGTGTGTGGAACCTGATCCTCGATGTGCTCTGGATTCCCTTGTATGGAGAGACAGGGGCCGCTCTTGCTACAGGTTCTGTGATGGTTTACATGGTGATTCGGCAATTATTCGCCATGCGTGCCAGCGTTCGGTCTGGTGCGTTGCTTTACCCGCTCATATTGGTGGTGCTGGTGTCGTTAACAGCATTGATTCCCGGCTGGTTGATGTTCGGACCCGGAATTCCTGCCCTGGGGTTTCAAATCTTGTCCTTTGCCATGACGTTTTTGCTTTTCACCCTCTGGGTGAAACCATTGCCGCCGGAGGTGGTGGATTGGGCCCATACGGTTTCTCCAAAACTTGCCGCCAGGGTCCAATGGTTTGTTAAAATAAAAAAGATAGGTTTTCTATGAACTTCCCTAAAAGGGAGGAAAAAATGAATTTTCAAAAAGAGTTTGAGTTTCTTGGCAAAAAGATTGGTGCGGCAGAGACACCTCCTTTAATTGTGGCGGAAATTGGTTTTAACCATAATGGGGATGTGGTTCTTGCAGAGGAGATGATCTGTTTGGCAAAAGATTGTGGGGCCGATGCGGTAAAACTTCAGACTTTCATCGGCACCGAGCTTTACGCGAAAACCTTTCATGCCATCGATCCGGACGATCCAGGTTCTGAGATTCCGTTCCATGAGTTCTGGGAGCGTTTCCAGCTTTCGCGCGACGATTATGCCCGCCTGTTTTCATTTGCGAAAGAGATTGGGATCCCATTGTTTTCCACTCCCTTTGATGAGGGCTCACTTGCCATGTTGATGGAGTTGGGAATGGGGGCGATCAAAATCGCATCCGGGGACCTCACTCACCACGAACTTCTGAAGGCCGCAGCTGGCGCAGGAGTTCCTGTCGTGTTGTCTTCCGGTATGGCCACGGAAGAGGAAGTGGAAAAAGCAATGGATGTTTTAAGGGGAGCCGGGGCAGACCGTGTGGTTTTACTCCATTGTGTTTCCAATTACCCCTCGAGGCCTGAAGAGATGAACCTGCGTGTCCTCAAACAACTCCATGACAGGTTTCAAGTGCCTGTTGGGTTATCCGACCATACTATGGAACCCGATTCCTCGGTTTTGGCTGCCGCCCTGGGTGCGTCGATAATCGAGAAACACTTTACGACGGACAGCAACCTGCCTGGCCCGGATCAAAAGGTGTCACTCGATCCGGATGGTTTGCGCAAGTTGAAAAGTGTACTGGATCAAACAGCGGCTGCTTTGGGCGATGGTAAAAAAGTGCCACAGGACTCGGAACTCGAAACCAAAAAAGGAGCGCGACGCAGTGTTGTTTCAAAAATCCACATTGATGCGGGAGCAAAATTGACGCGCGAGATGCTGGTATTTAAAAGACCGGGGACAGGCATTCCGGCTGAGCAAGTCGAAACCATTTTGGGAAAACCGGTGATTCAGAATATTCCGGCAGAATCGATTATCACTTCAGAGATGCTTGAGTTATAGAACGGTGAGATCGTCAGGCATCACCGCACGAGCGATTGAAAAAATGAAAGAACCAGAGGGCAGATTTGTTAAAGGCGCTGCCCGGCGGGAAAGTTTTGCAGTGAGGATGGTGAGTTTCTTACATGCCTGAGGTTAAATCAGAACCATTTTTTTACTTTAAGAAAAATAATTTGTCCTAAACAAATAACAATAAGAAGAAAACATACTATCCAGAAGGCCTGGTCATTTTTTGATCCTGGAATTCCATCAACGTTTATTCCCAGTAATCCTGTTAAAAACGATAAGGGAATAAAAATTGCGGCGATAATTGAGAATATATAGACCCTGTTATTGATTTGCTCGGTTAACTGCCCTGCCAATTCCTCATGAATAATTGTGGCTCGTTTTCCCATGGAGTCCAGATCTTCTACATAACGGGTTAACCGGTCAGTCATCTCCCTTATCCTGGCACGGTCAGCCTCTTTGCCCCAGAATGCGCTTTCCATTCCCAGGCGGAACAAGGCTTCTTTTTGTGGGCCAAGGTATCTACGCAGTTCAATAATCCTTTTTCTGATTTCAGACAATGCCATCCTGAAATCAAAATTCTGTGTGGTGATGATTTGATTTTCAAAATTGTCCAGTTTTTCGTCAATATCGAGGACGGCCTCAGAAATTGGCTCGATCAAAAAATCCAGCATTGAATAAATAAAATCGCAGGTATCTACAGGCCCCCTTCCCATTTCAATTGTTTTGGAAATATCCTCCATAACTCCTAGTTTGTATTTCCTGACGGAAATTATTTTGTCGGGTTCCAGCCACAGGCGCAGGGAAACCATGTCCTGAGGCTCATCGTCTTCGTTGGGACTGATGCCTCTCAAAATGAGTAGTATCCCTTTTTTGTTTACCAGGCAGCGGGGGCGGGTTGCTTCTGCCAGAAGGGCCTCGGCCATAACTTCATCCAGCCCGCTTTTATTCAGGATCCAGTCTCGGGAAATTGGGTTGCTGTAATCCAGATGGACCCATTTAAAACCCCTGTCCAAAATATCTTTCGAAAACTGGTCGAGGTCCGTTGGCGACCCCTTTCCATTTTCATCAATAAAGTAAGAATGAATCAAACCATCCATAATTAAATGAATTTCCTTATCGAATGGAATTTATTTATCTGAAAAACTTTCAGTTGAATCATCAGGGGCCATGGTGACCGTCATTTGGTTAAACGGAATGATGTAGCCCTCTCTATTACACACTTCCACAAGAACTTTATTAACGTCCCGTCTAAGGGAAAAATAACTCTCTCCCTGGTTTGCGTTGACTCCCACCAATACAACCAGATCCAAAGAACTGGGTCCGGCTGTGTCGAACTTGACTTTAATAAACGAAAAGACAGGAGGTTTGGATTCAAAATGGTCTTTAAACTCTTCCTCAAGGTTTTCTAAGAACAAATTTGGTATGTCCTCACAAATGTTTTTTTGAAGCGAATAGTCCAAACCAAATTTAATCACTATGGCATAGCCCCCGGAAATGTTTCTGGGTTTCATGGTTAAAAATTCCGGGGTCAAGTAAACCTGTCTTGCAAGTTTATTGATGAGAATAACCTGCTCAGGGGTCTGACTGGCTATCTGGCCAAATGTTTCATCTTGAAAAAATATCCAATCTCCCTGCTTTGTAGGAAACCATTCTTCCTCTTTGACAAATTGCCGGGAAGACAGTCCAATCATTTTTCCGACAGGCACCCTGATTATTCCACCATCCAACCGTGGATTGTGCAGGGTGACGTGAAAACCAATCTCCTTAACCAGCCAGGGAATCCCCTCATAGAACAAGCGCTCACCTTCTCGCACGGTACCTAAGTTTAGAATAAGTTTTAGTTCCTGGACAAATTTTGGAATAAATTGCCGGGAGGTCCAGGCGAAAGCAACCAGGACCAGAAAAAGTAAACTCAATAACAGCCAGTCATCAAACAAATACAAGGTGAACAGACTTGCTGAAAATGAAATCAGGAAAATGACCAGGAAATAGATCGCTTTAATAAACTTCCTTGCCGACCGGTTAATTCTATTCAGCAACTGGGTTTTTGATTCAATCGTTTTATAAACAAGAGTGAGGAGCCATCCCAGGCCAAACAGGAAGGTCAGGGCGACCAGAAAATTCCGGCCCCGAACGCTCATAAATTCGGTAATGGCCTGGCCAATCAGGGAAAAAAGATTCTGGTTGGATGATTGCAGATTTTGAAGCGTCCTTTGGGCCTCCTCCAGTTCCAGCTTCAGGATCTCAGGATCGTACTGGTCTTTAAGTTTGGCTAGTTCCTCCTGGAATTTTTGCAATACATCTTGCTGGGTTATTGATTTCTTTTTATCGTCTTCATCGAGGGTGAAGCCATTTAATTTTAATTCCTCCAAGGCCACAATATGCTTTCGTGCTTTTTCATAGGCCTGGATTTTATTTTGGAGCGATAGAATTTGTGCTTTCAAATTATCAATTTTTCTGGGACGTGCTGAAAAATCTTTTAACGAGTTTAGTATGGGCCGGGTAATATCCTGTAGTTCCTCCATCCACCCCTTCCGGGCCATTTCATCTTTGGAAATGTCTTCTTTTGGAATCTGCGTGGCAAGGGCTTCATAGGTTTCGATTAGATTACCCATTTCGGCTTGGAGCTCATTTATTCGACCCAGCACAAGTTTAGAGGGATCACGTTTTCCCAAATCCTCCAATTCCTTCTGAATTACCAACTTCCTTTTAGAAATTTGCAGCAACTGAAACTGGATTTTATGAATTGGGCTGGGGCCAAATTGGGGTTTTGGAGGGTCGGAGGGCTCCGGCGTTTCTTCAGGTTTACTGGTCTCAGCAGATTTGGATGGTTCGGCAGGCTTTTCAGCAATGGCGGGAGCAACACCCGCGAGCCAGAAAAGAAGAACTACGAGCCAAAGATGTCTTTTCACAGAAATAATATCCTTTTATATATTGTCTTTAAATCAGACCTGTTTTCGATTTGGGCTTTTTAATCATAACCTTTTTTGTTTCGAAGGGGCTGTACTTAAATGGTCCGGTTACCTTTTTGTTTCACTTTTGAGTGGGAAACCTTCTTGATATTCCTGCAACGATACTGCCTAAAATACAATGGGTCAGGGCGGATATTGCACCGGGTACCGTAGCTAGGCCGAAAGCTGCGAAGTTGTTACGCGCCAGTTCCGTTGCCAGCCCCGAATTCTGCATGCCCACCTCCACGGATATCGTGCGGGCGTCTCCATCGGGTCGGCCCATTAAACGCGATAACCCGTAGCCGAGGCCAAACCCCAGTGCATGCAGGATGACTATCGCCATCAAGAGAGGTCCGCCGCTTTGCAAAATCGCATCTTTTTTAACGGCAAGGATAAAGTCGACGATGAAAACGATAGACAGGACGGCTAATAAGGGTGTGTAGGGTGTGATCTTCGCAACCTGCCGGTGAAAGAAGTGGTTGATGACAACCCCGGCCATAACCGGCAACACCACAACCTGAAAGGTGTTGATTAATAAGCCAATCGTGTTCACCTCTATGGCACGGCCCATTAGGCTTTCGGAAATCGCTGAAACCAGCCAGGTGGTGAGCAATGGCGTGATGATGACGGCCAGTAATGTTGAGCAGGTGGTGAGCGTAACCGAAAGGGCCACATTTAATCTTGCGATGAAACACACCACGTTGGAGGCGGTGCCGCCTGGGCAGCACGCGACCAGGACGAGGCCGATCATGAAGTCCGGTGGCAGATCGAACCAGTGTGCAAGAAAAAAACCGAGACAGGGCATCACCCCGTACTGAAGGCCAACCCCGATGAACACAGCGCGCGGTAACTCGAGCACGCGCAAAAAATCCTGCCAGGTCAGAGTCAGCCCCATACTGAGCATGATGAGGCCGAGGAAGTAGGGAATCCACGTCGGTTGAAACCAGGTCGCCGTGCGTGGTTCGATTAATGCCAGCGCCGCACCCACCACCACCAAGATCGGGAAGGCGTTGGCCAGCTTTGTGAAAAAAAGTTCGGTCTTATTTAAAGTGGGTTTTTCAAGGTCATCCATCCGCTGGATTATAAACCACTTTGCGGCCTCTCGCCGTTGCGTAACAGACAACCGTTTGGCTGTATAACCGGGACACTAATAAATTTCACTTTTGGGTCACTTTCCGGAAGGGTGGCGTGAATCAGCAAGGATTATTGAGCCAATCGCGCAAGTTTTTAGTTGGCCGTGCGCCAGCCACCCATCTTGTTGCCAAACAAAAACTACATGGAATTGCTTCCGGCCTGGAACCAGGTCAGCTCTCCCTCTTCAACACCATATGCGATCTGGATCGGACGACAGCACACTTCGCAATCTTCAACGTATTCCTGCCCGCCAGCCGACAGATCGAGCAACATTGATATCAACTCGCCACAATAGGGACATGCAAATTCATGTTCGTCCATTTTACGTCTCAGTCCTTTGTCTGCATTGCACCCAACACCCGGTGCGGGTATCATGACCATTTTATAATAAAAAGATTCCTGGCCAACCTTTTGTCTACCCAAACAAATCCCGATTTAGAATTGTTAAAAAGCCAGCTCAAGGAACATCCCGGTTCAATTGATGCTCTGTATAAATTGGGCGTGTATTGTTTTGAACTGGGTGATCTCAAGAAGGGCGAGGATTATTTAAAAAAACTGTTGGCCCTGAAACCGGAACATGCAGGAGCCCTGACACTTTCAAGTCGGTTGTGCCGTGAGATCGGTAAGCTGCAAGAGGCGGAAGCTTGCCTGAAATATCTGGTGAAAGCCCATCCGGACGATGCGGAAGGGTGGTACGACCTCGGCAATATCCTGCGTGACCAGAAAAAACTGAATGAGGCGTCTGTCGCCTTTAAGCGGGCTCTGGAATTGAACCCCGAAGACCAGCGCGCGCAGTATCTGATTGCGGTGCTAAAGGGAGACAATCCGGATTCACCGCCAGACGATTATGTACGGTCTCTTTTCAATCCCTATGCGTCAAGATTCGACGACCACCTGGTTCACCGCCTGCGTTACAACGTGCCTGAAAAGCTGGCACGACTTCTGCGTGCATTGCGCGAAGGAACACCACGACTGAAGTCAGCACTGGATATGGGGTGCGGCACGGGCCTTTCCGGCCTGGCGTTTCGTTCGCAGGTCAAACATCTCGAAGGAGTCGATCTGGCACCCAACATGCTGGAACGCGCCCGCGCAAAAGGTGTTTACCATTCTCTGGTTCACGATTCCATTGACCATCATCTGGATTCGGTCGAGCAATCGTATGATTTGTTCATCGCCACCGATGTTTTGATTTATCTTGGAGCGGTCGAGGGCTTGTTCGAAAAGGTAGTCGAGCGGTCCAGGCCAGGAGCCTGGTTTGTGTTCTCGACCGAGAGTGTGGAGGGCCCCGACTTTGAAGCGTTGACCTCAGGACGCTACTCTCATTCGATGTTTTACATCCAGCGACTGGCAGACCAGTTTAAATTTGAAGTGTCTGCCTGCCAGGCCACGGATATCCGTGAGGAATACGGTAAAGGCCTGCCCGGTCATTTGTTTGTATTGAGGTCTAGAGCTCAATAAAATCATTTCTCAATTTGCAGCATCATCCAATCTTAACCTGGCCTTTTGATATACTGAACACATGAACGGTTCCGATTTAAAAACAGGGGCCGCCGTTTGGAGCCGCTGGATCACCCGATTGCTGCTCACGGTGGTTTTTTTTGTGGGCGCAGGTGAAGTAACAACGGCGCACGAGTTGTCGGGTTACGTTGGCGGTCAGACACGCCTGTTTTTCCAGGAAGCACAGTTCCCCGGTCAGCGCGACCATGGAGTCTCTCTCGTTCTGCGTCCGGAGTACTACCACGAATTCGAATCGGGCAGCAGTGTCGCGGTCACCCCATTTTTCCGGCTCGATTCGCAGGATTCGCGTCGAACCCATTTTGATCTGCGCGAAGCCACCTACCTGCACCTCGCTGACGAGTTTGAACTGAGGCTCGGCGTGCGCCGCGTGTTCTGGGGCGTAACTGAGTTTTCACACCTGGTCGACATTATCAATCAGACCGACCTCGTCGAAAGTTTCGATACCGAAGCCAAGCTCGGCCAGCCCATGGTCAATCTATCAATCGACCGCGACTGGGGCACAGTGGATTTGTTCTGGTTGCCTTATTTTCGCGAACGCACTTTTCCTGGACGCGGTGGACGTTTGCGGTTCGGCACTGTACTCGACACGGACAATGTTCTATACGAAAGTGGCGCTAAAGAATGGAATCAGGATTTCGCGGTGCGTTACAGTCGCGTGATCGAAGACGTCGACCTCGGTTTGTCGTGGTTCCACGGTACCAGTCGGGACCCGTCTTTCCTGTTCATGCCCAATGCCGCCGGAGTGCCGCAGGGTCGGTTGCTCTATCAGCAGATCGATCAGGTCAGTCTTGACGCTTCCTATGTTGCCGATGCCTGGCTGTGGAAACTGGAGGCGCTTTACCGTAACGGACAAGGCAACCGGCAGGGTCCGGCAACTGATAACTATGTTGCTCTGACCGGCGGATTCGAGTACACGCTCTTTGGGATTTTTGACAAAGGCTGGGACCTCGGTCTGATCGGAGAGTATCTGTTTGACGAGCGTGGAGACGATGCACTGACTCCCTTTGAAAACGATATCGGCATCGGTGCACGACTGGCACTCAACGATGTGCAAAGCACAGAAATATTACTGGGGATGATTCAGGACATCGACACCGCTGCGCGTTTTGTTTCGGTGGAAGCCAGCCGCCGAATAGGCGACCGCTGGACATTGGAGGCCGAAGCGCGGCTGTTTCTCAGTCAACCTCCGTCAGACTTTTTTGTAAATCTAAGTCAAGATGATCTTGTGCAAATCGAACTGCAATATCATTTTTGAAAAAATTCAAAGCCCCCTGCTTCGCGTCCCCCTTCGGAGAAGGGGGAATATTGGATTCACCCAAAAAAATACGTTATTTAAAAACCCTGCCGCCTTTCCCTTTAGCTAGCTCAGGACAAGCTCAGAAGGTGGAGTATCGGGTCAAGCCAAAAACAAAACCATAGTTTTAAAGCTACTCTTCTTCGCGTATCCCATTCCTTTGGCAAGTTTAGGACAAGTCCAGAAAGGGAGAAATTGAATTCACCTTAATTTGAGCCGTCGTTAGTGAATTTGAATTGGTTTTATTTTTACAACATCCTTGATGTTTAGTTTTTGGTTTTGTCTTTAAGCTCCCCCTTCTCCGAAGGGGGCTGGGGGGCTTCTTCCATTTGTTTTGTTTCAATAAAGTTTTGTAAAGTTTCCATCACACTGTCAATCTCATTCATCACTTCATGATTTGAAAAGCGAACTATCTTCAACCCCTGATTCTCAAGCCACACAGTTCTATTCTGATTCTATACCTTTGCTTTATCTTCTCCATGGCTGTCTCCGTCGATCTCTACGACCAGCCCCAAGCTATGGCAATAGAAATCCACAATGAAACTTCCAATTGGTTTTTGTCTGTTGAAAGGATGTTGTGTGTAAAAAGGCATTGTGCGCAAAATTTCCCAGAACTTCTTTTCTGATGGCGTGGAGTTGTTGCGAAGCTGCCTGGCTTTTTCTTTTAATTTCTCATTGTAGGGAATATGAGGGTTAAGTATTTTTTTTTGCATTTATATTTAGCTTAGTGTTTCAAAGCCCCCTGCTTCGCGTCCCCCTTCGGAGAAGGGGGAATATTGGATTTTCCCAAAAATAAATTCGTAGTTTAAAACCTTCTCGCTTATCCTCTTCTCTATTTTATTCAACAAATTCAGGGCAAACTTTAAAAGGAGAAAAAGGGGGCATCTCATATCAATTTATATCAACCGTTCGCGGAGGACTAATCCACTCTACCGCGTAGCCAGCCGGAGAGGTGGACCAGGAAGGCGCCGCCTGCAAACACGGCCCAGCCCCAGGCGGGTTTGATCTTTTCCACACCTACCTTATCAAAGCCATTAAAAATTCCGCCGACGATCGTTTCCTGTTTGCCAGAAAGCACCTGGGCAATTTCCTGACTCTGCATGTAGTGGATGGCAAACAGGGAGCTGGCGATCACAAGCCCGATCGACCGCGACCATCGAAAATTGTTGCGAGCCATATCAAACATCGCAAACAAGGTGAGAAAAATAATGGCCCCGGTTGCCATAATACTTTTGCTGTAAAGAATGATGTCCGGCACGAGTCGGACTTTATAAATAGGCAGGTATATCGCGATGGAGATCATCAGCACACCCAGGCCGCCAGCCAACGTCGCGCGTTTTTCACCAGTGTCGGCCTGTTTACGCTGCTCATCCATCGCTTTCTTTAAAATTTTGTTGCGCTGCTGCGTATAATCTTCATCCGACAATTTTCCGGATGCGTGTTTTTTGGCGAGCCGCTTCAGTCGTGCTTTCTTTTCAGGGTCGTGGACTTCGATATCGGGGTCTTTGGGTTTTTCTTTTGCGGAAGTTTTAGATTCTTCCACCTCCGGCGGTTTTTCGAATAAAGCTTTCAACTGCGGATGCTTGCCAGCGTGAATCCATTTTTTTTCATCCTGGGAAATTTCGTCGCTGGAATAAATTTCCCCGCGCTGAATTTTTTCAGGCAGGTCGCGCGTGTTCACATTTCGGATGACTTTATGTCCGCGCCGGATCGAAACCATTTGGCCGCGTTTGACCTGCTCCGCCGTCGGTTCCGGTCGGTCGCGCTCCAGGGCTTTCTTGGCCAGGTAATCTGAAAGCACCAGACCACAGACAGAACACACCTCCCGGGGCTTCTGTTCAAAACCGCATTCAGGACATTTCATATAGGTATCCGATTAGTTGAACCAGAAAACTGTCCTTTTATCTTCTTGAAATCTTTCCTCTATGTCAAATCGCGCCCCTTTTTTCATCTGGGCGAAATGGCGGTTGGAGAGGCAAAATTCCATTTTCTGGAAAGGCCCAATTACAGGCTTCCGGATTTCCGGACACTCCCGCAAAATCATAAAAAACAAGCGCTAAGCCCATACTTCCCATGGTATTATTGGGAAAAAGAGTTATAATTATTCATTCCCTAGTCCTTTTTCCCACTGGATATCGATGAAATACCTTGTATTGATCGGGGGTGGCCTGAGCGATCAGCCCATTGCCGAAAGAGATAATCAGACGCCATTGCAATTGGCAAATACGCCTAATCTGGACCGGCTGGCTCAGACCGGTCGGGCAGGGGCCTACAATCCCCTTCCCGAATCGTTGCCTGCAGGACCCGAGGTCTCCCTGCTGGGGTTGCTTGGGTATGATCCGGTCGAGTATGTATCGGGTCCCGGTCACTATCTGGCTAAAGCGCTCAAAGTGCCGGTGGGTGAAGACGAGATGCCGTTGTGTTGCGATTTCATTATTCTGCAGTCCAGCCACAACGATATGATCCTCAAGGATTTCACTGCGGATCGTTTATCTGGAGAAGACTCGGCGACCCTCATCGCGGCCTTGCAGGAGTCGATTGTAAGCGACGATGTCCGTTTTCATTCCGGTGGGGGACCCAGTAACCTGATGGTGATGAAGACCGACCCTTTCCCGGATCGGTTGCAACCTCCAATGGAGCTGGTCGGGGAGGGCATCAGAAAACACATTCCGCAGGAGAAGCCTTATCGGGAGTTGGTGCATCTAATGAATGAGGCGCAGATCATTTTGCACAACCATCCATTCAATCGCCAACGCGCAGCCGATAGTGCCGACGCGGTCAACAGCGTCTGGTTCTGGGGCAATGGTCAGTCAAAACAGCTCCCGGAATTTGAACAACACATTGGGGAAAAAGGTGCGGTGATCACAGCTTCCCCTCTGTTTAGGGGGATGGCCCTGGCTGCCAATATGCATGTGCCCGAGGTTGAAGGGATTACCGGTTTTCTTGATACAAATTACGAGGCCACGGTGGAAGCAACGCTGAAGGCCCTTGAGACACACGATATCGTTTACACCCATGTGGGAGCTGGCGAACCGGTTTCATTGCAGGGAATGATCGACGACAAGGTCGATGCGATCGAAGATTTCGATGAAAAAATTGTGGGTCCGCTGGTGCAGCATGCAGAGTTGCAGGGCAATTTACGGGTTCTTGTTACGGAAAATCACATGAGTTCGGTGGACCTCATGCGTTACAAAAAAAGTCCCGTGCCCTATGTGATGTACCCGGCAAAAGCATCAGGAACCGCGGTTCAGGGCTTTGATGAAGAGTTGATTTCAGACGGAAGTGCACCGATAGCCAGTGGCCAGGAATTGATCCGGTTATTTATTAATGAGGCAGGATGAGTCAGAACATAGTTGTCCAGAAATATGGCGGGACCTCCGTCGGCTGCACGGAGCGCATCTGGCAAGTCGCCAAACGTGTGGCTGAAACACGTGCAAAAGGGAAAAAGGTATTGGTGGTCGTGTCGGCCATGGCGGGAGAAACCGACCGCTTGCTGAACCTTGCGCATGAAATGAGCGACAACCCGAACCGGCGGGAGATTGATCTTCTCTTGTCCTCCGGGGAACGTATATCAGCAGCGTTGCTGGCTATTGCCTTGCGTGAAATGGGCTGCCCCGCAATATCGGTTACCGGTCGACAAATGGGATTGCTCACCGATAACAGCCACACTCGTGCGCGAATTATTGAAATCGATGGTAAGCGGGTGCGCAAAATTTTAAAAGACAATCAGGTGGTTGTCTGCGCCGGGTTCCAGGGAGTTAACGACCAGGGAGATGTCACCACCCTTGGCCGAGGTGGGTCAGACACTTCTGCTGTTGCACTGGCTGTGGCAGTGAAATCAGACGTATGCGAAATCTACACTGATGTGAAGGGTGTCTACACCACAGATCCCAGGATTGTCCCGGAGGCGCGGAAACTGGACATGGTGTCGTTTGAAGAAATGCTCGAAATGGCGAGTCTGGGTGCGAAAGTTCTGCAGATCCGCTGTGTTGAATACGCGAACAAATATAAAATGCCAATCAAGGTGCGTTCCACGTTTGAAGACGACCCGGGAACGCTGATTTGCGAGGAGAGTCCGGAAATGGAACAACCGGTTGTATCGGGCGTCATGTGCGCCAAAGACCAGTCGAAAATTACGTTGAAAGGAGTGCCGGACCAACCGGGAATCGCGGCGAAAGTATTTTGCCCGTTGTCTGACCAGGATATTTCGGTAGATGTCATCATCCAGAATATCAGCCAGGAAGGCCACACTGATATTTCCTTTACGTTACCTAAGACGCATCTCAACGAAGCGATGGAGGTGATGGAACGGTCCGGTAAGGAAATTCAGGCGGCAGAAGTTGTGGCTGATTCACACATCGCCAAGATCTCGATTGTCGGGGCGGGGATGCGCAGTCATGCCGGTATTGCGGCGCGCATGTTTGATTCATTGTCGCGGGAAGGTATCAATATCATGATGATCAGTACCTCTGAGATTCGTATCTCCTGCATCCTGGAAGAAAAATACGCAGAACTTGCCGTTCGGGTTTTGCACGATGAATTTAAACTCGGTGAAAACAATTCGGAAGAATCGCCACAAGCGGCGGAAACAAACAAGAAGGCTATGTGAAATGAAAAATATCCTCATATATGACACAACATTGCGTGACGGTTCGCAGGCTGAAGATATCGCTTTCACCGTGGAAGATAAAATCCGTATAGCCCGGAAGCTGGACGAATCAGGTATCCCTTATATCGAAGGAGGGTGGCCGGGAGCGAATCCAAAGGATGCCGAGTTTTTCAAAAAAATTCAGGATATTCAGTTCGAACAGGCTCGATTGGCTGCATTTGGCAGTACACGGGGAGTGCGCAACCGAACGGAAGACGATCCCAATCTGCGCCAACTGGTCGAAGCCAATACTCCGGTGATCACCATTTTCGGGAAGTGCTGGGACATGCAGGTCACTGAAGCACTGAACGCCAGCCTGGATGATAACCTTCAAATGGTTGGTGAGAGTATCCAGTTTTTAAAGAAGCATTGCGACGAGGTGATGTTTGATGCCGAGCATTTTTTTGATGGGTGCAAGCACAACCCGGACTATGCACTTAAGGTTTTGAAAACGGCAGAAGAGGCTGGGGCGGACTGGCTGGTCCTGTGTGATACCAACGGGGGTTCCATGCCCTGGGATATCGATGAGTTGACGCACAAGGTGCTTTCCACCTGCCGTGCACGGATCGCGGTGCACACCCACAACGATTCAGAACTGGGTGTTGCCAACGCGCTGGCAGCAGTTCGTGCGGGTGTTGAGCAGGTGCAGGGTACCATCAACGGTTATGGTGAACGTTGCGGAAACTGTAACCTGATCTCAGTAATGGCCAACCTGAAACTCAAGATGGAAAAAGAATGTCTTTCCGACGAGAACCTGACGGGATTGAAGGAATTGTCCAATTTCGTTGACGAACTTGCCAACAAAGGCCATTGGAACCGTCAGCCTTATGTTGGCAGGAGTGCATTTGCCCATAAGGGAGGGGTGCACATCAGTGCCATCAAGAAAAATCGTGAAACCTACGAACACATTGTTCCAGAGTCTGTAGGCAATTCCACGCGGATTCTGGTTTCCGAGCAATCCGGGCGGAGTACGATCCTTTCCAAGGCACGAGAATATGGGGTTGACCTGGAGGAGAACGATCCTCGCATCCATGAATTGCTTGCCCAATTGAAAGAAGCGGAGAATCTCGGATTTCAATATGAGGGCGCGGAAGCATCTTTTGAATTGCTGATGCGGGATGCCCGGGGTGAGATCGAACAATTGTATGAGTTTGTGGGTTTTCGGGTGATTGTTGAAAAGCGGAAAGAAGACGAGTCTCCGATTTCTGAGGCAACGGTCAAGGTTCGGGTGAATGGTATCCAGGAAATTATGGCAGCAGAGGGCCACGGACCAGTCAACGCGCTTGACAAAGCAATCCGAAAGGCTTTGACTAAATTCTATCCGGAGCTTGCTGAAATGAGTCTGCTCGATTATAAGGTCCGCATTCTGGATGATAAACAGGGAACCCGTGCCCGGATCCGCGTTCTTGTCGAATCTGGTGACGAACATGCCCGTTGGGGAACGGTGGGGGTTTCGGAAGACATCATCGAAGCCAGTTGGCAGGCCCTTATCGATAGCATTCAATACAAGCTTCACGCGTTTTCGTTGAAAGAAAAAATACCCACTTGACGAGTCCAACCTGGGAGGGAACGGTTGCAGGACTGGAAACCCCTGTATCCCGTTCCAGTATGTTATGGATACTGTTCGTGGATTTTCTGAACCCTCGCCTCAACCAGTTGATACTGATGCGCCGCTCAACGTTTTGCTGGTCGAGGATGACGATGAAGATGCTGAATTTCTCGAAATCATTCTAAGCCAGGTCACCAACCCGCCGTTTTTACTGGAAAGGGCTCAGACCCTTCATGAGACCCTTGATTACCTTACTCGAGCTGAAGCTGATCTGGTATTGCTCGACCTGTTTTTACCGGATTGCAAGGGCATCGAAACTCTCCAAAGCATTACCAGGGTTGTTCCTCGAACTTCCATTGTAGTTTTGACCGGAGCAAATGATGAGCGCCTCGCCTTGACTGCCCTCAATCGCGGAGCGCAAGACTATATTGTCAAAGGTCACCTCCACACCGCGCAGTTGTCGCGGTCCATGAGATTTGCAGTCGAACGAAAACGTGTCGGGATCGCTCTCATGGAAAGTGAAGAGAGACTCCGCAGTGTGATCGAGAATGCATTGGATACTATTCTGTCGCTCGACCAGAACGGCACTATCCAATCCATAAATCCGGCTGGAGAACGCACTTTCGGATTCAAGTCTTCTGAAGTCATTGGAAAAAATATCCGGATATTGATTCCGGATCTCGCCACCCTGTTGCCTCTAGCCAAAGACAGTTACGAAACAGGAACGGGACAGATCATAGGACAGTTCATCGAAGCGAGTGGTCTCCAGAAAAATGGGAATATGATTCCACTTGAACTGAGTTTGAGTGAGACCACGTCAGGAGGACAGCCTCTGGTGATAGGAGTCGTGCGTGACGTCACCGATCGCAAGCTTTCCGAAGCACGTCTTCGAAAAGCACAGGAAGATCTTGTGCAGGCCGCAAAAATGGCGGTGCTCGGGCAGATGTCTGCAGGTATCAGCCATGAGTTGAATCAGCCCCTGGAAGCTTTGCAGGCCTATGTCGATAATGTTGAGCAACTGCTTAAAGAAAAACGTTACGAAGAAGTCCGGTCCAATTTTGTCGCCATATCGGACATGACCCGCCGTGCCGGGAAAATAGTCAGTAACATCAAGAACCTGGTTCAACACCAACCGCAGGAGAAGCGACCGGTTTTAACCAAGACGGTAATGGAATCTGCTCTGGCTTTCATGCAGATAGGAAACAGGTTGGATGGAATTGAAATTGTCAGGATGTATCAGGCAGAGCCTGCGTGGATCATGGGTGAAGCGGTTCAGCTGGAGCAGGTCTTTCTGAATTTAATTGGTAATGCAATTGATGCCATGCAGCATTTGTCAAACAAGCGCCTGATTTTTATCATTACCTCGACGAAGAGCCAGGTTTGGGTCACCATTCGTGATACGGGGCCGGGTATCAGTAAAAGCGTGCTATCCAAAATATTTGATCCTTTTTTTACCACCAAGTCATCGCAAAAAGGCCTGGGGTTGGGGTTGGCAATTTCCTCCAGCATCATTCAGGAGTTTGGAGGGACATTGGAAGCATCCAATCATCCTGAAGGTGGAGCCCAGTTTACTTTGACATTTGATAAAATTGGCGAAGAACAGTTCTCCTGATTTTTATTGGAGTGTGACTTTTGGAATCCGGAAAAATAATATTCGTTGATGACGAAGAGCACGTTCGCCGATCGCGCCGACAAACCCTGGAGTTGGCCAAATATGAAGTGACCACATTCAGCAATGCTGAAGATGCTCTTCATATGCTGGACAATACCTGGCCGGGCATCCTGGTTTCGGACATTAAAATGCCAGGATTAAGCGGGCTGGAATTGCTGGAAGAGGTTGTTCGTGTTGACCGCGATTTACCGGTTGTCCTTATCACCGGCCATGGGGACGTCCCCATGGCGGTAAAGGCCATGCAGCTGGGTGCATACGATTTTATTGAAAAGCCCTGTCCAACAGATCAACTTCTGGAAATAGTCCGGCGTGCCATGGAAAAACGAAACCTGGTAATGGAGAACCGGAAACTCAGGATGGAGATCGCTTCCAGCCGCCAGGCTGAGAACAAAATACTGGGCCAATGCGAAGCCATTGATCGTTTGAACCATATCATCCGGAATATCGCCGAATCCGATGCAGATGTATTGATCCTTGGAGAAACGGGAACCGGCAAGGAATTGGTGGCAAACAACCTCCATGAGTTGAGTCAGCGCCGCAATCATCCGTTTGTGCCCATCAACTGTGGCGCTTTACCGGTCAGCCTGATTGAAAGTGAATTGTTCGGGCACGAAGCTGGCGCTTTTACCAATGCTGATCAACGTCGCATAGGAAAATTCGAATATGCCCATAAAGGCACAATTTTTCTTGATGAAATCGAAAGCATGCCAATGCAAATGCAGGTTCGGCTTCTTCGGGTCTTGCAGGACCGGGTGGTTGAACGGTTGGGAAGTAATGAGCGCATCCCAGTGGATGTTCGGGTGATTGCTGCGACTAAGATTGATTTGAAGGAAGCGAGTGCAAAAAAGGAGTTTCGTGAGGATCTGTATTACCGGCTGAATGTGGTGAACCTCCAACTACCACCCTTAAGGGAGAGGCGGGAAGATATCCCTCTGTTGTTTCAGCATTTTGTTGCAGAGGCGAGTAGACGTTACAATTATGAACCCGCAATTGTACCGCAGGCTTTTATGCATAACCTGATATCCCGTCATTGGGAGGGGAATATTCGCGAATTAAAAAATGAATCCGAACGGTTTGTCCTCGGTCTGTCTCCGGCATCATCGGGAGAATTCAGGGAAAGTCTGGTCGATCACGGGCAAATAAATGGAAAGAAGACGACTTTATCCCGGATTGTTCAGAACTTTGAAAAAACAACTATTGAACAGGAACTCCATCGGCAAAAAGGGGACATAAAAAATACATACACTGCACTTGGGATACCCCGCCAAACGCTTTATGACAAAATGACCAAATATGGGCTTAAGCGATCCCAGTTTATTAAAAAAGAAATGGATTGATATCAAAGAATCAAAAATATCAAATAAATGGAATAACTGAAAACTCGTATTTTTGTTTCTTTGTTATATGAAAAATCAGATGTTAAAGCCTTTTGAAATAAAAGATAAAGTTGGATAAATCATTAAATAACAATGCCTTGCTTGTGTGTTGTTTTGAGCCGATTTTTGGCATTTAAATTGCTTTTATTCAATTGATCTGAAACAAAAGCTGGTGAAGAAAAAACTTTGAATATCCTTGGATTTATTACTTTCAAATTCAAAAACAGGCCTTAGACTAAATTCGAGACATTGATAAATTTTGAACGGGAATCAGGGGTAAACCAAAACCTCACCCTTGTCAAAGTTCACTAACGGTGGGCACCTATAAGATGGCGTTCGAAATGATCGGAAGACTTACAGAGTTGCACTTTTTGGAGGAAAAGAGTGATGGATGAGATGGGTCCCATCATTAATGAATTCTTGACCGAAAGTTATGAGAACCTGGATCAGCTGGATCAGGACCTGGTTGAACTGGAGGCGAATCCGAATGAGACCAGCCTTTTAGCCAGTATATTCAGAACCATTCATACTATTAAAGGTACTTGTGGGTTTTTGGGTTTCAGTAAATTGGAATCTATTGCCCATGTAGGTGAAAACCTTTTGAGCCGGCTCCGCGACGGTGAAATGCAAATGACGCCGCAGATTGCTAACGCCCTTCTTGCAATGGTGGATGCTGTTCGGCAGATTCTATCCTGCATTGAAAATGATCGCGCTGAAGGGGATGTCGATTATTCCAATCTCATTGAAGTGCTCCATAAGTTAAATAATGGAGAGCCGGTTGATGATATTTCCACAGGGGGCTCCAATGGAAATGGGGCACAGGAGGTTGTGGCAGAAACTCCAATCCCGGAACAGTCTAACGGAAGCTCGGAAAACCAACCTGCAGAAACTGGATCTGTTGAGACTCCGGCATCTTCTCCTGAAGAAGCTTTACCGGAACCAGTTGCAGATCCGACACCACCGACAGCAGCGGATTCTCCAGCCACCAACTCTGATACAAAACCTGCAGTGCCGGAAGCTTCGGCGGCGGCAACGGATAAAAAACCATCAGCAGGGGAATCCAGTATTCGAGTTGATGTTCACCTGCTTGACCAGCTAATGAACCTGGTTGGGGAACTGGTTCTGTCCCGCAACCAGATTGTCCAGTTTGCTTCCAACGAAAAAGATTCCAATTTCATTTCCACCACCCAACATCTTAACCAGCTCACTTCTGAATTGCAGGAAGGGGTTATGAAAACCCGCATGCAGCAAATCGGGAATATCTGGAGCAAGTACCCACGTGTGGTCAGGGATTTGTCTCAGAGTATTGGGAAAAAAGTCCGGCTGGAAATGGAGGGCAAGGAAACCGAACTGGACAAAACCCTGATTGAAGCCATCAAGGATCCGCTAACCCACATGGTACGGAACTCAGTCGACCATGGAATCGAAATGCCGGATGTGCGTGTTGCCAATGGGAAAGATCCCGAAGGCACATTGTCTCTCCGCGCCTACCATGAGGGGGGGCAGGTCAATATTGAAATCAACGACGATGGCGGTGGTATTCATCCTGAGAAAATTAAAAAGAAAGCCATCGAGAAAAATGTAATCACTGCTGAGCGCGCTGCGAAAATGAGCGAGCGGGAATTGATCAGCTTGATTTTCGCTCCAGGCTTTTCTACCGCTGAACAGGTTTCGAATATTTCTGGCCGCGGTGTCGGTATGGATGTGGTTCGAACCAATATTGAAAAAATTGGTGGCAGCATCGACATCAATAGTAAGGCCGGCAAGGGAACTGCGCTCAAGATAAAAATACCACTCACGCTTGCCATCATCCCGGCATTGACAATTACTTGCAAAGGCAGCCGGTTTTGTATCCCTCAGGTGAGTTTGCTTGAGCTGGTAAGGCTGGACCCGGATCGCGCCGAAAAGGAAGTGGAGATGATTCAGGGAAACCCTGTTTACCGCCTGCGCGGCAATCTCCTCCCGCTCGTCTACCTGAGTCAGGAACTGGGTTTCACAGGGGCCGCGATAAGGGAAGGAGAATCGGTAAATATTGTGGTGTTGCAGGCTGACAACAAACAATTTGGTCTGGTTGTAGAAAAAATACTCGACACCGAAGAAATCGTTGTCAAGCCGCTCGGAAACCAGTTAAAAGCGATCACTGCCTATTCCGGAGCCACCATTATGGGTGATGGAAAAGTTGCCCTGATTCTGGATGTGATGGGTCTTGCCCAGAACGCACGAGTGATATCAGAAGAATCACGTAGTTCCGAGACTTCAACTCATAGTGACCGGTCTGAAGCTTTGAATGGTGAAAAACAAACTCTGTTGGTTTTCGAACTGACCGATGAGAGCCGAATGGCCGTTCCCTTGTCTATGGTTGCCCGGCTTGAAGAGTTTAAATGGGAAGAGGTTGAACTGGCTGCACAGAAAGAGGTCGTGCAATATCGTGGGGACATCATGCCTCTGATACATCTTTCAAAATTTTTCGAAGGATCTGCATCCACTCAGGATAAAACCGGTTCGATGCAGGCGATCGTTTATTGCGATCGAGGGCGAAATGTCGGGGTAGTGGTCGAGAGGATTGTGGATATTGTTGAGGAAGCCATTGAGATTAAAACCGGAACAGGTCGTAAAGGCACCGTGGGCTCGGCAGTGGTCCAGGGTAAAGTCACCGATATGGTCGATGTTGAAGGCATTATTTTGGAAGCAGATCCCGGTTTTTATGCAGAGAACGAGGACGAAAAACTCCTGGCTGCTACCACTGAAGGAGATATCTAAAAATGATCGATGAAAAACAGTTCTGTACGTTTTCGCTGGATGGGCATTGTTTCGGGGTCAATGTTTTGGAGGTTCAGGAAGTGTTTCGCTATCAGGAAATGACCTCGGTTCCGCTCGCTCCCGAAACGATCACCGGGTTAATCAATCTGAGAGGACAGATCATCACCGCGATCGACCTGAGGCGTCTTATGAAATTAAAAGAGCGAGAAGAAGAGGAAATGCCCATGAACGTTGTGGTGAGAACCAGTGAGGATGTTGTCAGTTTGTTGGTGGATGAAATCGGAGATGTGCAGGAGGTGCCCCAAAACCTGTATGAACCAGCCCCGGAAAACCTCCACGGGCCTCTCCAGGAACTGGTGAAGGGTGTTTATAAATTACAGGACAAGCTGCTTCTGATCCTTGATACAGAAAAGGTGGTGAAGCAACCGGTAACGGCATAAGCCCGTTAATACATCTGAAAATTATTTCAGGTCAAAATTAAAATCCCCGGGTAGTGCCTCGGGGATTTTTTATATTGTTGACTAAGCCAATTGCGGGCGCTTCATGAATAACTATTTTTTAAAATCTCTTATTGCCTTTGGGCGATGATGCTGGAGTAGGCTTCTGTCCCGTCGTCGAAGGCCTGATAACGAATAATCTTGAAATCCTTAAAAAGCTCAAGCAGTTCATTGTGCTTCAACACCCATTCAGGGTTGAATTTACGGTACTTGAGATAGTCTTCATTATAGGTTTCGAATACGACCATCCCCCCCTTTTTAACCGCGGCTTTCATTTGAGGAATGAGATTACGCTGCATGTAATAGGTGCAAAGCACCACATCATATTTGTCTTTTTCCAGTTGTGCGTTTTCCAGGTCGACGACTCGGGTAGCGATCCTGGTGTTATTTTGCGCCGCAAGTTTGTGAGCTTTTTTAAGTCCAACCTCTGAAATATCGATACCTTCTACCTCAAACCCATTCGCAGCCAGGTACACACCGTTGCGCCCTTCGCCCATGGCGATGTCCAGGACTTTACCTTTTGGCAACAGTTTTAAGTTGTCTCGGATAAAACTGATGGGTTCTGTACCGAAGATATAAACTTCATTTTCGTATTTGGAGTCCCAACGTTCTTGATCACTCGGGCTGGCAATGACTGGCAGGGCAATTGAAAGACAAAACAGTGAGGTGAATATTAAAATAACAGTCCTGCGAACGGAATTGAATCTGGGACGGATCATATTGTTTCTCCAGTGGAGTCGTGTGATTGTTTCGGTCGCATTTTCAATGAATAGTTACTCTTCGATTCTACCCCCGCTGGTGTAACCCGTTCAAGGTGAATTCCTGATTTGCCTGCAGTCCACTGAATTGATAAACTTTTTAAGTATCACAATAAGTGTAGTATTTTATATTCGTTACACAAAAGGGTGAGGCAACTTGTTGCAACCGTTGCCGTCCCAATTCATTGTGATTGCTGATAGAAACAAAAAATACCACTGAATTATCTGTCGACAGGGAGACCCTCTATGCGGTTTAAAAATATTCCGGCCTGCTATTTGATGGGCCTGTTTTGTATCATTGCTTTTAATTTTTTCTCGCTGGCCTTGGCAGAAGAAAAAAATAAACGCCAGCCGGTGGCCCAGTCCTCTGACGGGAGGTTCCATGATTTGGGTGATGGAACCATACAGGATGTCAAGACCAACCTGATGTGGATGAAACAGGATTGCTGGCAGCTCGAGAAGCGTTGGGTCAGTTGGTATTCCGCGCAGGAATTTGTTCGAAGAATGAACAATAAACGCTTTGCCGGGCACAACGACTGGCGGTTGCCAACACCGGAGGAAGCGCACCAGCTGTATGATCGGCGGCGGCTTAATAAGGATAAGGATGGCGACAAGATTTTTATCGATCGCATTTTCCC
This sequence comes from Candidatus Nitronauta litoralis, assembly GCA_015698285.1. Taxonomy (NCBI): domain Bacteria; kingdom Pseudomonadati; phylum Nitrospinota; class Nitrospinia; order Nitrospinales; family Nitrospinaceae; genus Candidatus Nitronauta; species Candidatus Nitronauta litoralis. The sequence continues at coordinate 842,253 of CP048685.1, read as the reverse complement.
CAAAGGAGCGGGTTGGGGTACCTGGACCAGTGAGGAAAAAGGAAATCAAGCCGTTGTGGTGTCTTTCAAGGACGAAGGTGGTCAAACCTATCAAAATAAAATCACAGGGCAGGATGCTTTCCTGCGTCTTGTTCGGGGTCCTGTTACCTGATGTCCTTGAATCCAAAACCCCATTCTGGCGTTCAAGATACCTCAGATTCCTTCCCGCAATCTGATACCCCATCCACCCGCATCAGCCTGGATGAAGAATACCGTCTTTTGCATGAAGTTGCCGATATCCTGCAGACCCCGAAAGAGACTCGGGCCATGCTCCGACAGGTGATGAAAACGCTCACCGGGTTCCAGGAATTAGATGTGGAATCCAAGGCCGGTGTGTTCCTGGCAGATTCGGAAAACAGGGTTCTCAGACTTTACACCACATACGGTGAATTTACCGATGAGTTTTTGGAAAAGGAGCGTGAGGTTCCATTTGGGGATTGCCTGTGTGGACGTGCGGCTGAATCCGGCCAACTATTGATGAGCGACAGTTGCTTTTCGGACGACCGCCATGAGCGCAGATTTCAGGATATGACTCCGCACGGGCATTACATCATTCCCTTAAAGAGCAGGAACAAGCTGATTGGAATCCTTTTTCTTTACACCCGAACCGACCCTACCTGGTACCGGTTCAGTCAGGAGGTGTTATTGTCCATCGGCGGGTTGATCGCCGGTGCCATTGAACGGCAACTCAATGAAGAAGAGCTGGGGCGTTACCGCAAGAATCTTGAATCCATTGTGGAGGAGCGTACTGCTGAGCTGACGGCCATGCGCGAGCAGTTACGCAAGCTCAATCAATGGATGGAAGAAGTTCGAGAAGAGGAGAAAAAACGCATTTCGCGTGAAGTACACGATCAGTTGGGGCAATCCCTCACAGCGCTCAGTCTGGATTTATCCTGGCTTGGAAAGCGGATAGAGGAGGGTGAAGCGCCAATCAGAGATAAGATTCAGGAAATGCGTGAATCTGTAAAGCAGACAATCGGGTTAACACAAAAAATTGCAGCAGAACTGCGTCCCCCGGTTTTGGACCTGATGGGTTTGTCCGAGACCCTGGCTTGGCAGGCAAGACAAATGGAGCAACGAACAGGCATCGCCTGCAGGGTCGAAATCGACAATGGACTCCAATTCGAAAGCGGGCTATCTACAGCAATATTTCGCATTTTTCAGGAAACCCTGACCAATATAACCCGTCATGCCAAGGCAAAAGAGGTCGATGTGACCTTCAAGCGAAATGGGAAATCGTATGAGTTGACTGTGAAGGATGATGGGTGTGGAATGGACCCGGAAAAATTAAAAGCCCCCGGTTCCCTGGGGCTGATGGGAATGCGGGAGCGGGCTTTGATTTGGGATGGAACAGTCGAAATTGAATCCTCCCCCGGTTGCGGCACCCTGGTAAGAGTTTCTATTCCTGTAGCATCCGGAGAGTATTGAAATGGCCGGTCCAGTTCGCGTTGTTATTGCAGATGATCACGCTATTGTGCGCCGTGGACTGGTGCAGATTATCTCGGAAACGGATGATCTGGAGCTGGTGGGGCAGGCTGAAAATGGCCATGAACTTTTAAAGCTGGTCAACGAGATGAAACCCGATGTTGCGGTGATGGATATTAACATGCCGGAGAAAAGTGGCTGGGATGTCATGCTGCAGCTAAAAAGCGAAAAGAACAAGGTTCCGGTACTGGTGCTTAGTATCTCTGCAAAGGAAGACTATGCACTGAAGTTTATTCAGGCTGGGGCTGCGGGGTTTCTGTCAAAAGCCAGCGCCCCGGAACAATTGGTTGAGGCTATCCACAAGGTGTCTCAGGGGAGAAAATTCATCACTCCTGAACTCGCCGAGCAGTTGGCGTTGCAACTGGATCAGGACCTTGAAAAAGCTCCACATGAACGATTATCGCCCCGTGAGTTCCAGGTCATGTGTCTTTTGGCATCCGGAAAAACGGTATCCGTGGTTGCAGAGGAACTGGCGCTCAGTGTCCCTACCATCAGCACCCACCGCGCCCGTATCCTTGAAAAAACAGGGTTAAAAAACAATGCAGAACTCACCAATTATGCTTTCCGAAACCAGTTGATCGATTAATCTCCCAGGAAAGCCCTTTCTTTTATCATAAGATCGTTGACAGAAACTCTTTGTCTATATTGACCCAATCCATGTTTTTTGACTGATTTGCTTTATTTTATTGAAGCTCTAAACTGAGTGAATTGATTAAGAAATCATTTATTTGTCATTCGTCCGACTTTGTATCGGGCTATAATTGAATCAAACCATACATTGTCCAAAGGGTTTCAGGCAGGTTCGGGAAATCAAACAGGAGGTTTCTTTTTCCGGAAACAATAAAGCCGGATCGGACAAAATATCGAAGGAGGAGAAATCATGTTCAGCAAAAAAAATATGATGGCAGGTGTGGCCCTGCTCGCAGGAATTTTTTCGGTCAGTTCCGCATTTGCAGGTGACAAACCAGCGAGTCCGCTGGATGGATACACCATCCACGTCAGTGCACCCCACATGATGGATGGTGAAGTCATTGGGCCTTTCCACCATTACTGTAAACCCATCAACTCCGAGATTATCCAATGTATCCTGTTTGAATCCACCGACCCGAATGCACGAATGACTGAAGTCGAATACATGGTTTCCAAAAAACTGGCACGTAGTGCCATTCCGGGCTGGTCTCACAAGCAGAACTGGCACGACCACAAACAGGAAATTGAAACAGGACGCGTTGCGGTTCATTACCCGACCGACAAAGAAACCGTAAAAAAAATTGTAGAACATGTCAGTGATACGGATGGCATTATTTTCCACCTTTGGCCGGATGGTGCGCCTATTCCTGACGGATCTGTGATGATCGCTCAATCAGTAGGCCACTGGGAAGCACTGCATGGGGGAGCGGCAGCAAGCTCCGCTCCAGCCCATGCTTCGGCACCTTCAGCTTCAAGTGGATCAGGTTCCAAGGGATCTGTCATAAAAATGCTGACAGATGCTGATTACGCACGTATTGGTGTCAATGAGACTTACAAGAACCGCTAAAACTTTTGATGGGGCAGACCCCCTGGTTTTCAGGGGGTCTTGTTCCGGATAAAAAATTTTGAGATTCTGGAACTATTATGGATGGTCAATCCAAATTGAGTCGAAGACCGGGGAATTCGGTATTTTGGGGAGTTGTTTTATTTGGGCTGCTGATTTGGCAATCCGCATTGGCGTTTCACCCAAGTATTTATGAGCCACGCGTGCCACCCGAAATCCTGGAAGAGGTTAGAGAGATCGAAAGTCCCTTTTTGGACTCTCCTGAAATCGTGGAAGAAGGCCGACAGATTTATTTTGGCAAGGGGTTGTGTGTTACCTGCCACAGCAAGAACGGCGAAGGCGTGCGCCTCCCAGGGCACTCACCACGTAATTTCACGGATATAAAATGGCAGGACATGCGTACGGATGGAGAATTGATGTGGGTCCTGAAAAATGGATCGCCCGGAACCGGAATGCCGATCCGTGTTGGCAAAGTTATTACTGAAGAAGAAGGCTGGAAGGTGATCCAGTTTATACGGTCGTTTGGTATGGCACAGACCGCCGAAGGTCAATAAAGGTCAATAATTTAAGGAGTCGCCATGTTTTCCAGGAAGGAACGCGGGCTTTGGGAACTGTATCAGGAGGATCCCGAAAAAGCAGATGCGGAGATCTGGGAATCCGGGTATTCCATCAGCCGTCGCGGTTTTTTCAAAAAAGGAGGTACCGCACTGGCAGCGTTGCTGGGAGCGCAGATTGCCTTCCTGGATAAACTGCCGAAAGGTCTTCTACCCGTGGCCCTGGCGGAGGCTGCGGAGCCCTTTGAAATTCCCGGTAAAAATGGGCTGGTGGTGTTGAACGACCGGCCTGTCAATGCTGAAACGCCAGCCCATCTTCTTGATGACGAGGTCACTCCTGTGGATCGTCATTTTGTCAGGAACAATGGGCTTCCACCCGACGTTTCTGATCCGGCTGAAATTAAAGGCTGGGTCCTGACCATTGATGGTGAAGTGCACAAGCCACTCAAGCTTTCCCTCGACCAGCTCAAACGTTTTCCCAAACAAACTTTGCAACTTACAGTTGAATGTGGAGGCAACGGTCGTGCCGGATTTTATCCCCCGGCCAAGGGCAACCAATGGACTTTCGGTGCAGTGGCATCGCCACGTTATACTGGCGTACGGTTAAAAGATGTGCTTGAGGAAGCAGGATTAAAATCTTCTGCTGTTTATACAGGATATTACGGAAAAGACCTTCATTTGTCAGGGGATCCCAATCGTATCCCTATCTCCCGGGGTACACCCATCCAAAAGGCATTGGATCCACATACACTGATAACTTTCGAGATGAATGGGAAACCTTTACCTGCACTGCACGGTTTCCCTTTGCGTCTGGTGACACCCGGTTGGCCGGGGTCCACTTCGATCAAATGGTTACACCGTATCTGGGTTCGGGACCGCGAGCACGATGGGCCTAAAATGACTGGATATGCCTACCGGATTCCGAAGTACCCGGTGGAACCGGGAGCTCATGTACCGAAATCGGATATGCAAATAATTGAATCCATGCCGGTCAAATCACTCATCACCTTTCCCAAATCCGGACTCACCCATCAAACCGGGAAGCCACTCATTGTACGAGGTCACGCCTGGGCAGGAGATTTAAGTGTACGCAGTGTTGACCTGTCCATTGATTTTGGAGCAACCTGGATTAAAACGCAGTTGAAACCGCCCGCAAATCCATTTGCCTGGCAGCATTGGCAAACATCCGTAGTTTTTCCAGGGCCTGGTTATTACGAAGTATGGGCGCGTGCCACAGACAGCGCGAATACCATGCAGCCTATGGTCATGCCGGGATGGAACCCAAAAGGGTACCTCAACAACGCCATGCATCGAATTGCCGTCAGAGTGACGTAAGGATAACTCTCATGAAGCTTTTAAGATTTTGGGTGATTGTTATTTTACTGAACGGGTGGGCTCACAGTTGCCTTGCACAGTCAGAAACCCTTTTGAAACCCGGTGCCGGCAGGGATCTGGTATTGGCTACGTGTACGGCTTGTCATTCGGAATTACTGGTTCTAAAAAACCATATGACTCGTGATCGCTGGGATGAAACGATAACCTGGATGCAGGAGAAACAGGGACTCTGGGAATTGTCTCAAGAAGAAAGAAAAACTATTTTGGATTACCTGGCTGTTCATCAAGGAATAAATGATGACGGGAAGGCACAAACTTTCAACTCATCACTTTATCGCTATCACTATCCACCGAATCCTTTGGTGCAGCAGGAATAATAATTTAAACTGATTTTACTAACGTTAATTTTGTGTTTTATAACCAAACCTTCACTGGCGATAGATTCTGTCGGGCCGGTTTAAAGTTGAAAGCTTAATTATGAATAAATGGAAAGTGTTTGAAAAAATAAAAGGAGTGTTCCGCTGTATCGGTCTGGTGCTCGTTTTGGTTTTAAGCGTGCAGATGGCACAAGCTGAGGATTATCCTGTTTTACCTGGAGACGATCAATTGGCCATGCATCAGGGGAGGCCGCATGGTGGGCGCTACGAACGACATTCCCTGCATCATGGAATGGGTCGTGGCGGTAAGGGTATTTGCCCACAAACCAGAAAGACTCCGAAAGCCCCCCCTGATTTGCAAACGCTTAAAAATCCTCTGGAACCTTCCCAGAAAAACCTGGGTGAAGGGGAAAACTTGTACCATTACAAATCGCAGCCTTCTTCATGTAAGGTGTGCCATGGAGCTAACGGTAATGGGTTGGGTATGATGGCGTCTGCAAGTGAACCTATGCCGACAAACTTTACCTGTAAAGAGACAATGGCCTCTGTCACGGATGGTCAGATGTTCTGGATCATCAAAAAGGGCTCTCCCGGAACGGAGATGCCGCCCTACCAGCTGTTTCTGTCAGATGAGCAGATATGGCAACTGGTTATGTATGTCAGGACTTTTATTAAGGATTAACCTGCCTCTCTTTTGTCTGGTCAGATCCTGAATTCCTTTGGGATTGGACCAGACGTATTACCTTTCCTGTTTAAAATCTCCCCTCAGCGCAAGGGAGGACTTCCCACGTTGTTTCCCTTACGACTGGCATTCAAGATGTCATTGTTTGATTGACCCGGGGTTTGGGCTCCGGTCGATACCCTTTTTCTTTTAAAAGATATATATTTAGCTACAGTAGGGTGTGGGTGGTTGTTCAACCTGTCTCCAAACCACGGGTAGCCAGGTTCTTATCAATTTACAAGGAGGAGCGTTATGTTGAGATGGAGTTTTTTCCGAAATGTGATTGTTGGGGCATTGGTCTGGTCAGTTGGAGGCCTGGGTATCGGAATGGGACAGGCTCAGGCCGGTGTTGATGCCAAAGAATTGATTGAAAATAACTGTTCCACCTGCCATCGATTTTCCGGGGAACCGTTGAGCCGATTAAAGCTGAAAGCACCCGACCTCAAGTGGGGAGGAAACAAATATCAACATGACTGGCTGGTTCGATTTCTTCAGGGTAAAGAAGAAATGATATACCCTAATGGTTACCGTTGGGACATTCAGCGTAAAAAGACAGAACATGTGAAACTTGATGCTGAGCAAGCCGAGGCAGTTGCGCAATATTTTGAAAAGAATTTTCTTGACCCACGAGTCGAGAAAGACGCCTTCAGCATAGATAAACTCACCCAGCGGGAAGTAGAACTGGGTGCCGGAATTTTCAAGGAATATTCCTGCCTGGGGTGCCATCAGGTAAAAGAAGATGGAAAGAAAATTGGCGGTCCTATCAGTGTCAACCTGTACAACACGGGGCAGCGTTATAATTTCGACTGGCTGTTTCGTTTTGCGCTTAATCCGCAGGATTTTACTCCGCACAGTGGCGAATATCTGGCCGACATCAGCCCCCTTAAATTGCGCCAATTGTTGGGTTACCTCATGACACAGGGTGTCGACAACTATCCCTTGCATGTCCCCTGGGAGACTCAGGCATTTAAAAAAGGTGATCCGACCCATGGCAAACTGATTTATAAGGAATATTGCGTGCAATGTCACGGCCCGGAAGGCAAGGGTGATGGGGTGGGCGCGTTGGGGCTCACCAATCCTCCTCCTGCCAATCATTCACAAATGGCGTTGAGCGAATTGCCGATGGACTACCTCTACAATGTGATTTATTACGGTGGCAAGAGTGTGGGGAAATCGTCCAATATGCCGGATTGGGGAATTACGATTCACGGCCAGGATTTTGCAGACCTCATCGCTTTCCTTCGTACCAATTTTAAAGGTGGGGAAGAGTCAAAAACTGTAGCCAGCGCATCCGGTGCGGGCTCAGGGGATTGCTCTCAACCGCGAAAAACCAAAACGGCTCCGTCCAGCTTCTTGAACAAAAAGAATCCAGTGCCGGCGACCGCGGCAAACATTGCCGCAGGAAAAAAACTATTCCTGAAGGATGCGAAACCAGTCGCCTGCCTGCAGTGTCATGGCAAGAAAGGTGACGGCAAAGGCCCCTTGGGTGGTGGGCTTAAACCGAAACCTCGCGATTTCACTTGTGCTCCGATGATGAAGGATATTTCAGACGGACAAATGTTCTGGATCATCAAAAACGGATCACAAGGAACCGGAATGATGCCGTTTAAAATGTTGAAAGATAAGGAGACCTGGCAGGTCATCCGATATATACGTACCCTGGCAAATTGAGGGTGTGTGTAATCGGGTGAAGACTGGAAACGTTAAATAGCCTTACGGAGTCCCATCTGTTAACCTTGAAAGTGACAGATGGGACTTTTTTTCAGGAGATTTGTTATGCGGCGAATCTTGTTTTTTTTCGGAATTGTGGCTTTGGTGGCAGGGTGTTCTCAGACAGTGTCTTCGCCCCCGCTGGCTCAGGCGGAAGAAGGGAGTGCCAAATCATCGGTCTCATCTGGAGAGTGTCCACAGTCTCGGAAGACACCGAAAGCTCCCGGACATTTATTAAAAAAGAAAAATCCTCAAACATCGCCCGCGGCCGTTCGGGATGGCAAAGAGCTGTATCACAAAACGTCAAAGCCTTTTACCTGCGAAACCTGTCATGGGGTTAAGGGCGATGGGTTGGGGGATCCGGATTTTGAGAGTAATCCTCCAGCGCGCAATTTCACCTGCAAGGCAACAATGGAACCCCTTTCGGATGGACAACTATTCTGGGTAATAAAAAGAGGCTCACCGACCACTTCCATGCCCGGGTTCGGCGGTAATTTATCTGACGATGATATCTGGAAATTAGTCGCTTACCTTCGCACATTCGCGAAATAAAACAGGCTAATAATTTGAGCGTCGTTTTTCAAATTTGTAGGAATGAATGATTTTTCGGGTCTGGAAAACAATATGTTTTAAAGAGGCTCGATAAACCTGGATTTTTTCGGAGGCAACGCTGGTATTTACAACGGAGATATTTCTAAGAGGGTGAACTTTCTTCTGTTTTACAAAGTAGACCAATCCCCGTGTGATGAAGTTTTCCCCTGCGCTGGATGACTGGAAAATAAGTAGCAAGTCGGTCTTATATCGATTCCCCAGAGTAATTAATTTTTCCCGATCAATTTCACCCTGAATATTTTCCGATATTTTGACCGGCACGATACGGGCAGGGTCCATTTTTCTAAACCATAGTTTTAATAATCCCTTATCAAATCCTTCAATGCTATTTACTACCTGCACCACGGCAAGCGACTGCGGGAAATGAATCATGGCGATCCCCGGGTCGGGCCGTTTTCGCGTAAAAATGTCTTCGGCGGATGCTGAGTGAGCTACGGTCAAAAAAAGGAAGGGCAATAGAAAAATTATGATCGGTTTTTGCATTGCAAATTTCCCGAAAAAAATTTGTTTCTACTATATTACCGTGATTCTTTTTCTTTGTATTCAGTTAGTTTGTTTCGGAGGGTGCGGACGCTGATCCCGAGCTTTTCCGCAGCCCGGGTTTTATTTCCATCCAGCTCTTCAAGTGTCTGGAAAATCAGTTCCTTTTCCATGTCATAGATAGTGCCGCTCATTGCCGGTACTCCCGATTTTTCAGAGGCGGCTCCATCTTCAAGAAAAAGATGTCCTGGCTCCATTATTTCACCCGGGCACATCAGCACGGCCCGCTCCATCACGTTCTCCAGTTCGCGCACGTTTCCATTCCATCGGTATTTTTTAAGAAGGGCCAGTGTTTCATCCGCGATTTTTTTTACCGGCCGCTGATTCTCCCGGCCGTGTTTTTTCAGGAAATGTTCTGCCAGTAATGGGATGTCTTCCGTTCGTTCACGCAGTGGTGGTAGTTTGAGCGGGATGACGTTTAATCGGTAGTACAAGTCCTCCCGGAATTTTTTTTCAGCGATCAGCTGGCGCGGGTCACAGTTGGTGGTGGCGACGATACGCACATCGACTGGAATGGGTTGCCGCCCACCGACCTTATCGATTTCATGCTCCTGAAGGACACGCAAAAGTTTTGCCTGAAGGGGTAATCCCATTTCAGTGACTTCATCGAGGAGCAGCGTCCCCTTGTGCGCCAGTTCGAATTTGCCGTCTTTGCGAGTGTCGGCACCCGTAAAGGCCCCCTTCTCATGCCCGAACAATTCAGTTTCCAATAACCCTTCCGGGAGCGCCGCACAGTTGACTGCCATGAAAGGCTGCTCTGCGCGGGGGCTGCAACCATGGATGAAGCGGGCAAACATTTCCTTACCCGTGCCGGTTTCGCCTGTGATCAGGAAAGTGGATTTGCTGTAGGCAACGTTTTCGACGAACTCCAATAATTCTTTCATTTTTGGATTTTGGGTAACAATTTTTCGAAAAGCAGGGGAGGTGGACGGCGCTGTCACATTATTTCTGGTGCTTGGCGGTTCAACCGGGTTCATCAGTGCGCGATTGACTGTTGAGATGAGTACATCCGCAGAAAACGGTTTCAGCAGGTAATCGGATGCACCCGTTTTCATGGTTTCCACCGCACTGTCGATAGTTCCATAAGCGGTGATCATTACCACTCGGGTTTCCGGAGAGATGTCTTTGATACATTTGAGCAGGTCGGGGCCGCTCAGTTTTGGCATTTTGACATCCGAGATGACGAGATCAAACGTTTCGTTTTCTATACGATTCAACGCCTCTTCGCCATTTTCCGCTATTTCGAGTTTGTAGCCCTCGCGTTTCAGGGTTTCGCTGAGGGCCGCGCGCATTTCAGGTTCATCGTCGACGATCAAAACATTCTGGTTGGCCGGGTCTTTCATAAATTAATACTCCTCCCATATGGGGATTTTGACGATGAACGCGGTGCCGCGTCCTTCTTCGCTTTCCACATCAATGGTTCCCTGATGCGCCTTGATTATGTTGTGCGCTATGGCGAGCCCAAGCCCGGTACCATGATCCTTGGTGGTGAAAAACGGATTAAAAATTTTATTGCGCTCAGCAGGTGGAATGCCCGTTCCAGTATCCTGAATAGTAACCGCGACGAAGCGACGGTGATAGCTGTCGGATTCGGGAGATTCACTTTCTTCAGTGGTCAGGCTTAACGTGCCTCCTTCCGGCATTGCCTGCACGGCATTGCGCAGGAAATTGACAAACACCTGCTGGAGCAGTTCACCATCTCCTGTGCCCAGGGCAGCCTTTGGATGGTAGTGTTTTTGGATTTTTATATTGTCCGGTATTGTCTGCATCTCGGGTTCAGCCAGTATGTCCTCCAGCAGGGTGTTGAGGTTACATTTCCTTTGCGAAGGTTCCGGTGATTTGGCGAACAACAGCAGGCTGGAGATGATGCGGTCCAGGTTGCGAATGCCTGAGACGATGTGGTCGGCAAGTTTTCCTTTTTCAGGGTCCTCCGCCAGATCCTTTTTCAACAGAGAAGCGAACAGTTCAATGCCACCCATGGGATTGCGGATTTCATGTGCTATACCCGCAGCCATTTCCCCCATGGCACGCAGTCTGTCGTTGCGGTTGGCTTCTTCCTCAAGTCGTTTTAACTGCGTGACATCCTGCAATACCAGAACAGTTCCGATCAATTCCCCCTTGTTGTCATTCGCTGGTGATGCCGTTACACGGACTTTTAAGGGGTTCCCATCGTTTGTTTTCATTTCCTGCTCTTGAGTCATGGTGGATTCCTCGGAATCCGCCAGCCGTTCGATCAGGTGAAGTAGTCGATCATTTGTGAAAAGAGCTGTTAGGGGTTTCCCCAAACACAGCTCCGGATCCAAGCCGCAGATTTGTCCTGCTGTTTTGTTGAATGTGGTGACACAACCTTCCCGGTCAACGACAATAACCCCATTGGTCAAACTTTGCAGGATAAAATCCAGGTAATTTTTTACCTCTTCTTTTTCCTGAAGGTTTTGTTCCAGTTCTTCGTTTTTTCGGGCAAGTTCAAGATCCAGTTGCTGAATACGCAATTGCAGGTTGTCGTAAGACTTTTGAAGTTGCTCGGTGACTTCGGTAAAAGAAGTGAAAGCCCGGCGAAGAACTTCGAGTTCCTGTTTCTTGGGATCGTCTTGACTGGTTTCGCTCATGGGAGGTCGTGGGTCGGAAGAAGGTGGTCTTGTGAACTTTTCTGTTTTCATTATATAGGAAATTCAGAGTGTTGCTTGATTGGGGATTGTTTAAAAAGTTTTCCAGGTTGTTCCATCGGGAAAAATTTTTAAAATATTTTAGCCGGAGTCACAGTTTCCCTTTCAGGCGTTTTTCCCAGTCGAGAACTTTGGCTCCTATTTCCGCCGCCTTTTTTAAAAGAGGTTCATTGGGGGAAGCCTTGATCAGATTTTTAAATTCATTTTCGGCTTTGGTTTTGTCTTGTTGCCGGTCGTAACAATCAGCGATAAGAAAATCGGCCCACTCCCTTAGAGAATGGGTTGGAAACAAGCGGCGTGCGGAAATCAGAGCTTCAAGCGCTCTCGGATAACGTCCAGCCTGGTAAAGCACCAGCCCCAGTTTATAGTAGGCGTCCTGAACATGGCCAGGGGCAATGGGGCGGGTCCGGTCGAATTGGTCAATGGCCAGTGCGTATTCGCGGATGGCTTGTTCCTGATCGCCTTTTTGAAACCAGGTCTCACCGGAAAGATAATGGATCTCAGAAGGGTCTGCATCTGCCCGGGAAAGCAACTGTTGGAAAATATCCTGTGCGGCCTCAAAATTTTCCTGTCCCCGGTAAGCTGCTGCAAGAATTTTCATCGCTTCAGGAACCTCTGGGCTGAGCGGGAAATTCGTGAGGAACGTGCGCGCTACCACTTCCGCTTCTGAATAGCTCCCCTGCTCGACATGGATTTTCCCAAGATTTAAAAAAAGGCGGTCACGGTAAACTCCGTTGGGATCGGATTTTTTAACCCGCTCATAAAATGTCAACGCTTCCCGAGTCATGCCAATAGCCTGGTAACTCTCTCCTACCTGAAGCAGCGTCTCGACTTTTCTTACATCACCGATGTTCAAATTTCGAAATTGATTATAAGCGTACAAAATAGGCAGGTAGCCTTTTTGAGCAGAATAGTCGTCGATTAAAAAGACAAGGGCCTGTTCCAGTAAATTGCGCGCGGTTTTATAAAAGCGGCTTCCTTTCTCAAAGGCAATTAACTTCTGGAATTCCCGAAAGGCTTCCAGGTATTGTTTTTGTTGAAGGTGAGCTGTGCCACGACTTAATGTGACTTCTGCAAGAATGTCCTGGCTTTTAGCTTTTTCGAATACATCCTGGTAGGTTTCCACCGGACGAAAGTATTCGGGGATATCAAAAATTATGTCCTGGATCGGCAAGGTAGGGTCGCGTACCCCAATGTCGGCCAGTCTGATTCGGGCGTACTGGGATTCTGCAGAGCCGGGATTTACCTTTTGTGAGCGGTCAAAAACAGACAAGGCGGCGAGTCCCTTGTTCTCCATGAGGTAAGAGTCGCCAATGCGGTTCAGGCTCTTGTGCCCCCTCACTGTTTCAGGTTCGAGATTGATGAAGTGGAAAAAATGTTTTCGTGCTTTTTTATATTCCTTTTGATGGAAATATATTTCTCCCATGTAATAGTTGATTTCAGGAACCTCGTCCAGTTGTTTCGGCCAGCGGCGTGACGCATCTTCGAAAATAATCCGGGCCGCTTCAAAATCGTTGAGTTCATAAAGGCTGAGTGCGATTGAAAATGTTGAATCCCGAGCCTCCTCGTTATTAGGATCGTTTTTCAGTATTTCATTAAAGGCTTTGTAGGCTTCCTCAAACCGCTTTTCCCGGAGCAGCATCTGGGCCATTTTCAATTGGCGTGTTTTGTTGTAAAGACTCTTTTTGTTGTTTTCTATTCCCCGCAGGTAAAGAGTTCTTGCTTCTAATGGGAGGTCCATGTTGTCAAAGATGACACCGAGTTTGAACAGCGCATGATCAAAAAATTTTGATTTCGGGTACCGTCGCATGGCCAGTTGATAAGCGGTAATCACATCTTCATAGATGGGAAACGGTTTCGGGTTGTTGATTTGAAACAGAGTCTCGGCTTTCAAGAACAAAATATTTTCAAGCAGCGGACTTTGTGGATAATTTTTCTGGTACTCATCAAATGCTTCCAGGGCTTCTGTCCTCAGTTCCTGCTGATAGAGGCTCAAGGCTTTTTTATATTCATCCCACCCCTGGCTGATTTTTTTTTCTGTGTCTTCTTTTACGATTTGCCGAGCCTGGCTTTCGGTCAGTCCGCCCGCTTCTTTTCGTGGTTTTGTTTTTGTGCGACGCGGAGTTTTCTTTGAACGAGAATTTTCTTCAACAGGGGGGGCTGTGTCAGGCCTTGCTCGGAGAATTGGTTTATCATGGCCCTGAAAATCCAGCACCACTGCGGCCACGGGCATTTGTTGCTCGAAATGAAAAACCCGCGTGTTCTTGTGTTTCAGGCGGAAGGTGACACGAAGACCTTCCTGAAGTTGAGTGACGTCGATTCGTTCAAGGTTACGGTCAGGGAAACTACGAGACTGGAGTTCTTCTCCCATTTGCGCATCCGGAAGGAAAACGATGATCTTTTTTTTGTTAAAATCGGGAATCACCTGATAGAGGGCAGGCTGGTCCAGATTCACCAAAATTCTGGTGTAATCGGGATGACCCCCAATCAACAAAGATTCTACTCTGGGAACTCCGGCAACAGGGGTATCCGGTTCAGGTTGAGCGATCAACAATCCGGTTCCCAAGGTCAGTTGCAAAATGAACAAAAAAAGGAGACCACTATGGTATTTGTTAATGTGCTTCATGACAAAATTTTGACTTTCACAAAGTGTTCATACATATAAAGCAAAAACGATACCAATAAAGAGATTTAAAGCTGGACTCCATATAAATAAAGGGTTTCACGTATTTTTGTGATGCTTTTTCCCAGGGGTGCTCCAGGTTAAGTGTCCACGAAGTTTTTAAGGTAATGAAATAATGAAAATATTTTCCCTCGCAAGAATGGGTGGACCGCTTTCCTTGCTTGATTTTTGGACATTAATTCATTCTAACTATAGTGGGAATCTATTAATATGGAAATCGTAAGGGTACGGATTTTTTGTATTCACGGAAGCTTGCGATTTTTTGGAGGGTACTTTGGAAATCACAGAATCCCAACGCACTCATGAGTCACAGCAGGTGAAGCGATTGCTCAAGCGGCAAAACCGGCTTCTAGGTAAATCACTTCTGAACATTGATCATTTTCTTTATCTGCACAAGAGTATTAGTCGACTTAACCTGGAAGATATTGAAGAAGCATTGATTCACAAGCTTCCTGGCATTCTTTCCGTGAAATTTTTTTCCCTGTTTTTATATGAAAAAAACAAACGAACATTAACACTGGCCTGCCACAATCATCCCGGATGGGGGGATGCAAAAGAGATCCCGGTAACCCAGTCCAATGTCATGAACGATGCGATATTGCAGGGACGTTACATTCTCGAGCCGGATTTTAAAAAATCCAAATACTTCAAGGGGAAGAGTAACCCGTTGTTCAAAAATCATTTTTTTGTATGCATTCCTCTGATGATCGAAAATGAAATCCTGGGGGTCATCAATCTGAATGAAAGTAAAAGCGGGGTTTTCTCAGTTCACGATCTGGATTTTGTTCTTAATGTCATTGAGTTTATTTCCTTGTCCATTAGTAATGCTTTGCTTTACCAGAAAACTGAAATGCTATCAGTGACAGATGGGCTGACGCTTCTCATCAACCACCAGCAGATGCAGCAGATATTGAAAAGTGAATTTGAACGAAGTAAGCGATACAATTTCGAATTATCAGTGGTGATGATGGATGTGGATTATTTCAAAAAAGTGAATGATACCTATGGACATCAGGTGGGTGATCAGGTTTTGGTTGCCCTTGGGGAGGTTATCAGCAGTATCTGTCGTTCGAATGATACCGGTGCCCGGTATGGAGGAGAGGAGTTTTGTCTGATCCTGCCCCAGGCTTCCAAAATCAATGCCAAAAATATTGCAGAGAGAGTGCGCGAAGAAATCAGCCAGCGTGTGTTTGAAACAGAACTCGGAGGATTTAAAGTGACCATCAGTTGCGGTGTTGCGCAACTGGATCTGGAGACGATGTCAACTCCGGCTGATTTAATCCATGTGGCCGATCGCGCGCTATACAGCGCCAAGAAAAATGGACGCGACCAGACGGTGGTGGGAGTTGTCGATGGAGAAGCTTGACCTGCAACCTTTTATCGGATGCGACTCTCTTCCAACGTTACCGGACCAGATTTCCCGGGTGCTGGATGAAACCAGTCGAGCGTCTGCCATGGACTATAACATCGTCCAGATCATTCAGTTCGACCCGGCTATTGCCTCGCGCGTTTTGCAGGTATCCAATTCCGCTTTGTATGGATATCCTTCACAGATCGGTTCGTTGCAGCAGGCGGCAGGTTTACTGGGCCCTGGTGTGATCAAAAGTATTATTCTGACAACTCCGATCTTTGAAAGATTTGAGGGAGATGCGGCGATTCATCGTGTTGGAATTGATTACCATAGACTCTGGCGGAACAGTGCTGCTGTCGGTGCGGTAGCAGGAGCTTTGGGAAGACAGTTCGATGGTTTTGAAAGTGATGTTTGTTTTACTTCCGGATTGTTGCACGATCTTGGAAAAATTTCCCTCGCCGTTTTGAAGCCAGAGGCATTTTTAAAATGTTTCCAGCAATCGAAATTACAGGGTCGTCCCGTTCTTGATGTGGAAAAAGAAATTCTGGGAATCACCCATGTTGAAATCCAATTGGCCATGGCTGCAAACTGGGGCTTTCCTGAAGTCTTGAAAACCCGAAGAAAACAGAGCAGGAATGGGAAGAGCGGAGTCCCTGAACTGGTAGAGCTCGCTGCCGGGCTGGCGGCCCAATGGGGGTTTGACGATGATCTTGGTTTTGAGGAAGAAGATACGGAATATCTGACTGAATTGTGCGCCTCTCTGGGATATTCCTTCCAGGATGTGAAAGCCCGGGAGTCTGAATTGAAAAATTATGCAAACCGCGTGGCGGCCCAGATATAAAAATGAAGCATATGTTTTGCAATTGACTTATAAATCGGGTCCCATCAGGCGAATAAAGCTATCCAGGAGTTCCGGGTCGAAGTGAGGCAGCATTTGTTTTTTCATCAAGGTGAGGGCATCGTAAGGCCTGAGTGCTTTTTTATAGGAACGGCGGGTGGTTAAGGCGTCGTAAACATCCATTACTTTGCAAAGCCGACCTCCAAAAGCGATCGAATCTCCTTGAAGCCCGTTCGGATAACCACCTCCACTGAATTTTTCATGATGCTGCCCTGCCATATGCAGCACGCAGTCTCCATAACAATCCAATTCTTTTAAGATACTTTCTCCTTTAGGAGAGTGTTCCTTCATTTCCTCAAATTCATTTTCTGTTAATTTTCCTTCCTTGTTGATCAGGTCCAGTCGGATTTGTGATTTGCCCACATCGTGCAACATCCCCCCCAACCCAAGTTGGCGTGTTTCATTTTTAGGAAGTTTGATCTTGATGCCATAGGTCATGCAATATAAACCGACGTTCACGCTGTGAGTGTAGGTGTAATAATCTTTGCTCGTCAATTTGGAAATTCCATAAAACCCTACATCCGAATCTGAAAAGCACTGCTCCATAATTTCGACCACCTCATCTGAGGCGGTTAAAATTTTCGGAGAAGCATTTTGCTCGAAAAACTCGTTCATTATGTTTTTCGAGACTTCATAGACTTTCTGGGTTTTAACTTCCAGGGGTACGCTGTCACTGGTGACGATTGTCTTGAGCGTGCGGGTGGCGTGGGCGTAGTATTTGAAAAGATCGTCGTCTTGAATAAAAAAATCCTGGGTAGCATCTCCCGATTCCAGAATTCGGTGGACTTTTTCCTGATGGGCCGGGTCGGTACTGGCGAACTTTACAAATTTGGTCGACCCCATACTGTTGGTTTTATAAAAAATATCGAAAGATTCGGAACTGGAACTGCTAAGGAACTCCAGATTGATCCTGCGATAGCTTTTATCGTTAACTGTAACTATGGAGGGTGTGTCCAAAACAGCTTGCCCTTAAAAATCCAGTAAATTCATAAGTCAGAAAAGTCCCGGTTTTCTATACTAAACTCAGTTGCTTTTAGAATTCAAGAGGACCTTTGGAAAAACGATAATTTGCATTCAGCTAAATCGACCTTGGTTAAAAGAGAAGATTATTGATTTTAAACGAGTGAAAAAGGCAATTAACCAGATAGCCATCATTTCTTTTCGGTTGGTTTCACCTATTCTGGATATTTGAAGGAGTTTCTTCCTGAATTTTCCAGAAAAAATGCACCATAGAGCGTGTACACCCTAATAAATCGACCATTGACAGGGATTCTCCCGGTTCGTGCATCCGGCAGGCGGGATCGTAAGCACCAATGCAGAGCGGGGCGATATCGCCCAGGGCATCCATTAATTTGGCGACAAAGGGGATCGAACCTCCGCAACCATACAGGCAGGAAGGCTTTCCAAAGCCCTCACTCAAGCTATCCAGCATCTTATTAAAAACAGGTGAGTCTATAGATGTTATCCAGGGTGATCCACCCTTGTCCTGATCCAGATTAAGGGAAAATCCTGTCGGTACTTGCTCCTGCAAATGCTCTGTGAGGGCTTTTCGGCCAGAATCCTCTGTATTTCCGGGAGCGAGGCGGATTTCCACCAGGGCCTTTGCAGATGGATTGTCAAACGTCCAGCGCTGGCCATCGCTTTCTACATGCAGGGATTGGACCTCTATTATCTGGTCCGGGTTGGTGAACTTTTCAATGTTTTCAGGGGCAATCTGTCCATTATTCAAAATCAACTGGTCTATCCACCGGGCCAAAAGTAATTCAGGAACTGGCATGGGGCCGCCGACCACCCCTGAATGCGGTGCCTTGTCCGAAGACTTGAAGATCACATCGAAAACCGCATTCCGGGAACTTGTTTCTACCGGATCGAGTGAAATTTTCAATTGGTAAGAATTGTGCTCTTCCAGATGTTTTTTTAAGGCTTCCGCCAGGGCTTTCACATCACTCCCCTGTTTCAGAGGAAAAGAAATACGGGCCCCAGCCGAACCGAACAAGACACCTCCTGCGACCCGATGCCCCGGTCGAACATTGGCATAGGATTTTCGTAGCTGATTCTGGATTATGTCGACTGCTGTTTCGGGAACCGTCAACCTGGTTTTTGACAACAATCCTCCCGCCTCCCGCTGTTTTGCGAGTGTTGTCGGTACCCGGGAATAGCCTTCACGCTCTTCTGGTGATACGGGGATGTCTTTTTCAGCGATTCCTTTTACATTAAGCGAATGATCGCTGGTGATCAGTGTGGCCAGTAACTTGTACATCGCGGTCTGTTCGCAAAGTTTTGAGGAGGGATCTTTTTTTTCTGTGGTCACACATATCTGAACTATTCCGCGCAGGGAGGTGGTGAGTCCGGGCACTCCTGTGTCTGGATTCAACACGTCTGTGATGATGACGCAATCGCAATCGTCAAAGAATGACTTGTTCTGCAAAATCTGATCGATCAGGGAAATGGAGCCCGACTCTTCTTCTGTTTCAAAGATGACCTTCAGGTTACAGGGAAGTTTTTTACGGGTTTGTTCGTCAATTTTGCCCGGGTTGCCACCGGACATTTTTATCATCGCTTCCGCTGCCATGCCGATAGCAATGACACCGCTAAGATCATCGGCAGCTCCGCGCCCCTGCGCCCGTGACCGATCCTCATTCCACAAAAGCCTGGTAGGGGACACACCACCCCACTGTTTAAAATTGCCGTCGTCCATATAGGGCTGCTTGTCCAGATGGGCGTACATGAGGATGGTGGGTTTGTCCGCTGAAGAAAAAATCTCGGCCATCAAAATCGGGGTGGCTCCTGCCATTTCTTTTGGCGGTTCGTTGACTTTTATATTTTCAAACCCGATGTCGTTCAGATAATTGCTGGTCAGGTCGAGAATCTCGATCATGTCGGGCAGGGTTTCGCGATCGCCCGGAAATTCGTTGATCCCCAGGCTGCGACTGTCAATGGCAACCATTTGCTCCATCATGTCGAGGTGCTTTGCGACCAGTTCTGATTCTGGAGCGATCAATTGATTGAGAAATTTCATATTAAAGGCCTGGATCATACTTTCTCCTTAGAACTCTTCCGATGGCAATTGAATTTGGACCGATTCCTTTACAGCTTTTAGCAATCATATTAGTATAGAAGAACAGACTAAAGATAGATCCATTTTGAGAAAGTGATTTGTTTATATGATGACACGGATCGTGAATCTGTTGAAATTGTATCAAGCCTTGAAAACCAGGGGAAACTGGCCCCTCATCCGGCGCTCAGCCCGGCAACTTCTTGATTTTGTCCTGTGCCAGGGAAGTTTGAACCGTAAAAACCCGATCAATGCCTTGATCTACTGGTGGGGGCTGCTCAAGGGCTACGATTTGTTGGTCTGGCGACTGGAAACATTTGGGTTCCTGTTTCTTGAGGATTGTTCCGAACAAGACAAAGAACAATTGAATCGACTTCTTCCTCCAAGTCAGTCAATCGCCTGAATGCCTTCCATCGTTCCCACTGTATTTGGCGCGAACCCTGAGGCCCGATTTTCCCTGTTGATTCCCACCTGGAATAATTTGCCTTATCTGAAATTCTGTATCGCGTCTATACGTAACAATTCCCGTTGGCCGCATCAGATCATATTACACATCAACGAAGGCTCCGATGGCACCCGGGACTGGGCCCAGGAGCAAAAGATCGACCATACCTGGTCCAGTGAAAACGTGGGGATTTGTTACGGGGTCAACGCAGCTGCAGAACTCGCTACGACGGACTATCTGGTTTACCTCAATGACGATATGTACGTTTGCCCCGCCTGGGACCACTACATGAGAGAAGCGGTGAAAGAGGCACCGGACCACCGGTTTTATCTTTCCGGGACTCTCATTGAACCACGGGATACCGGAAACAATTGCGTCATTTTTTCAGACCGGTTTGGCGATGACATCGATTCCCTTGATACGAAGAGCCTGCTTGCAGAATACGATCAATTACCGTTTGCAGACTGGACCGGGGCGACCTGGCCGCCAAGTTTGATTCACAAAAAAATGTGGGAACTTGTTGGGGGTTTGAGCGTTGAGTTTTCTCCCGGGATGTATTCCGACCCCGATCTTTCCATGAAACTCTGGCAGGCAGGTGTGCGCTGGTTTAAAGGGGTTTCGCAATGCCGGATGTTTCACTTCATGGCAAAATCCACGGGGCGTGTGAAACGTAACGATGGGCGTACCCAGTTTATGCGCAAATGGGGGATCTCCAGTAATGCCTTCATGCGAACCTATCTCCAGAGTGGGGCGCCGTTTACAGGTCCTTTGCCGGAACCCGAAGAAAACCTGTCTCTTAAATGGGCGCGGTTTCGTTCCCGCTGGGCCTGAGCTTGACAGAAAGATCGGACAGGCTTACATTCGTTTTCGTTGCATCCCAATTCTTCACCAATAACCTGCCTTTTGAAGTTCTTGCATGATAAGCGCTGTCATCATCATAAAAAACGGTGAACAATATTTGAAAGAATGCCTCGATTCTCTCACCTCTTTTGAAGAAGTGGTGCTGGTTGACACAGGATCCACCGATGACACCCTGACCATCGCCAAAGGGTATTCCAACGTCCAGATTTTTGAGAGACCCTTTGAGGGTTTTGGTCCCACCAAAAATCTGGCGGCAAGCCTGGCATCCCACGACTGGGTTTTTTCTATAGACTCGGATGAGGTGTTGACACCTGAGTTGTATTGGGAGATCAGCCATCTGGAGCTGGATGCTTCCCAGGTATACCGGGTGCCGAGACAGTCTTACTACAACAGGAAAATGATTAAAGGCTGCGGGTGGTACCCGGACCGCGTTTTGCGCCTGTATCATCGTGGCAAAACACGGTTCAATGACAATCAGGTACACGAAAGTGTGCAGGTGCCTGAAGGGATGACGGTGGTCGAGCTGGAAGGGCGTTTGAAACATTATCCATACGACAGTGTCGACTCGCTGATCGAAAAGGCGCAGTTATATTCACGGTTGTACGCAGAACAAAACGAAGGCAGGTTGGAGTCCTCACCAAAGAAAGCGATCACCCATGGCCTTGCAGCTTTTATAAAAGGGTATGTGGTCCGGCGCGGATACCAGGACGGTTATGAAGGGTTTGTGATTTCTCTGGCACAGGGACTAGCCGCTTTCTTAAAGTACATTAAATTATATGAGGCCAATAAAAGGCACCATTTGTAGCCTCTCCGTTGGTGTTGAGGTTATGCTCCCCCCCAAAGTCCAGGGCGAGATTCTTCTTCGCCTGACGGCTCATCAGAATGACATGCTGTGACTTTATAGTTTTTTACACACCGCAACAGGCGTACCAATCATATTTGATGCCAGAAAATACAATCCTGTCATTCTGAATGAAGCGGAGCGGAATGAAGAATCTCGCCTTGGACTCCCAGGTAGTGTCTTCCCTCCCCTTTCAAGGGGAGGGTGTGGGAGGGGTTATTAATACAACCTCCCCTGAATCCCCTCCTTTTTTAAGGAGGGGAAGACCCCTATGGTCTAATCTGGTGTGTAACTGAGGTTATGAAAACCTCTCCTTTGCAATGGAGAGAATTGGGTATGCAATCCTTGGGACTGTATCAAATATTTAAAGGCCAGACTTGAGTTTATAGCCAAAGTGTTACAATAAACTTTTAGCGTAATAATTTTCCATCCCTTAAAAATACAGGAGGCGTTATGCGTCGATTAATAGCAGTCTTCGTTCTGATAGTTTCGTTTATTCTTGCTGGTTCCGTTTCACCTTTATTGGCAGGCGATGCGGTTCCGTTTTCTGGCAAGGTGAAGAAAGTAATACTGAAGAAAAATAAAGTGGGAATCATGAACCCCGAGTCAAAAAAGCGGGTCACTGTAGTGATCGCGGAATCATCCAAATTGACCGGGTATGATGACATTGAAGATATAAAGAAAGGCGACATGGTCGCAGGACACTACGAAGTCGACGGCAAGGGCTTGTACATTGTCACGGAAATGGAGAAAAAATAGGGAGAGGGGTAGCCAGTTATTATCTTGTGCTTATTTGACTTGGTGAGTTTGCCTCGAAAATACGATTATCGAATGCAGGGTGTTTGTCAGTTTTTTGATCAAGTTCGGGATGGGGTTTCCGTCTGCATTCCTAACAACTGCATAAGCGGTTCGCGGCGTTCGGGCCAGATGCGCAGTTCAAGCCGTATCCCGTCTTCTTCGTACTTTTCTGAAACCACGAGAGCATTCTTCCGGATTTTTGCCAACAGTGGGGCCTTGTCGTAATCGAGTACCAGGCTCATGCCGCGCAGGCGGCTTTCATATCGATCAATTATCGCCTTCCTCAAATCATCGAGTCCAATATTCTTTTTACAGGAAAGGAACACCGCCTTGGGCCAGGCCCTTTTGGCATTGTCCAGTATATCGGGATCGTCCACATTATCGACCTTATTGAACACCAGCAGGTTTTGGGAGTTGTCGACACCCAGGTCCTGCAACAATTCCTCTGCCGTTTCCATATGATGCCGAAAATCCGGGTGACTGATATCCACCACATGCAGTAACAAATCAGCATCGCGCACTTCATCCAATGTGCTTTTAAATGATGCAACCAGGTCGTGAGGCAGTTTGTCGATGAGTCCGACGGTGTCCGTCATTAAGATGGGATACGGAAAGTTCTTCTTAACCTTTCTTACTGTCGCATCGAGCGTGGCGAACAGTTTGTTTTCAACAAGGGTTTTCGATTCGGTCAGGCAGTTCATGAGTGTTGACTTGCCGACGTTAGTGTAGCCGACCAGTGCCGCTTGAAAGGTATTGCGCCGCGACTTCCTTTGCACCGCGCGCTCGCGGTCGATGTCCTTCAGTTTTTTCTCCAGCTTGTTGATCTGCTCGCGGATCATGCGTTTGTCGAGTTGAATCTGTTTTTCACCCGCATCTTTCAGGCCGATACCTCCGCGCTGACGTGACAGATGGCCCCACAGTTTGGTCAAACGGGGCAGGGCGTATTTGAACCGGGCCAGTTCCACCTGGGTTTTGGCTTCCCGGGTTTGTGCATGACCACTGAAAATTTCGAGGATCAGCCAGTGACGGTCGATGACCCGGCAGGACAGAATTTTCTCCAGGTTTTTGTTTTGAGCGGGTGTGAGAGCTTCGTCAAAAATCACCACATCGGGTTCATGAAAACGAACGGATTCTTTAAGCTCTTCCACCTTGCCGCTGCCAATGAGGGTTTGCGGGTTGATTTCCGCGAGCCGCTGGGTGATGTCTGCAATGGGTGTGTAGTAGGCGGTGGTGGCCAATCCCTTCAGTTCTTCAAGACACGGGTCCCCGCTGCGCCGGGTGCCGTTGGCAGGCAGACCGATCCCGACCAGAATGGCTTTGCCGGTGACGTTTTCGGTTTGTGTTATTTCAATAAAGCCGGGTGTCATGGTGACTGCCTTAAAAATTTTTTAATTCAGGTTAGAAAGTGAAAGACTTCGCGTGAAAGACATTGAAAAACCGCCTGTAAAAAGCAGGTCGCGGAATTCAACGTCTCGCTCGTGGAAATTATTATTAAAACCGTTTTAGAACACCTGTGATTGTGTCTAACGTCTCGCTCGTGGAAATTATTATTAAAACTGTTTTAGAACACCTGTGATTGTGTCTAACGTCTCGCTCGTGGAAATTCCTGCTCCCTTAAGAGGTCGCCCTCACGGTCATAGGTTTCCATTGTGAGAAGGCGGCCATCCTTGTAGCGTAACAGATTTTTTATCCCGGCACCTTCATAATACGTTTTCGATGCCCCATCAAGTAAATCATTGTGGAAATTCATTTCCGCTTTGATCTTCCCGCTCGGAAAATACAGGATCACACGTCCTTCCAGAAGATCGTCCTGATACAGACCCTTGTCTTTAATTGTACCGTCCTTGTAATAGCCGATGCTGAGCCCGTGCCGTTTGCCATTTCGGTAATGCCATTCGGTTTTCAGGATACCTCCCGGGTAGTACAAGCGGCTGGGTCCATGCAGGGTGCCGTGCCGGTAAGTGCGCTCAGACTTCAGGTCGCCTGCCGGGCGGTATTCCCTTTTCAAGCCATCAGGAAGGCCGAAGGCATCGACCTCAGTCTCCGATTTCACCTTCCCACCTGGAAAAAGCTCGCTTTGCATTTTCGGGTGGTGGTCTTTTGGAACGAGGGCAGGGGTGGTGAGGGTTTTATCTGGGGGCGATTGGGTATCGGAATGGGCGTGCGGTGCTAATAGAGCAAGCACCGGCAGGAGGCCGATCCACCAGAAACGTGCAATTTTTTCAAAGATTGAAGAACATGGCATTGATGTATTTCTGGTTCATCTCTTCCAGCCGCTCCACCAGAACGCGGATGAGTTGTTCATTGAATTTTTTTTGAAGTTCCGGGTCCAGCGTCTCAATGGTTTTCTTTTCCATTTTCATGACCACAACAGGTCCTTCCGCAATTACGTTGGTGGATCTGGGTTGTTCCTGGATCAGCGAGATTTCACCAAATACAGAACCTGGCCCGAGGCAGGAGATGATGAGGCCCTCCAGTCCCTTTTTATTTACGATCACGTTGCCTTGAAGGATGATGTACAGGGCCTGTTCAAGCTCTCCTTCACAGATTATGGGTTCGCCGGGAAGATACTTCAGAAATATATTCTTTATATCAGATAATCGGGTTTTCTCATTTTCCGAGAAACCTTTAAAAAAGCGGATACGGTCGAGAAAATCCTTCATCTTCTCCATAGTTTGAAACGGGCGTCAAGCGGGCAGGGACTTTTGATTGAGCGGGTCGTCTAAAAGGTGATGAACCTTTTCAAGGAGTTTGGGGATGTTCAGGGGTTTCACCAGATAATCGCGAGCACCAGCCCTCATACACAAACTCATTATACTTTCGTCGATCACCGCCGTGGTAACCAGGACATGAATTTTGGGACGGAGAGATTTGATCTGCTTCAAAAGTTCAAACCCGTTTCTCCCCGGAAGCCGCATATCCAGAAGGACACAATCGGGTGAGAACTTGCGAAATTTTTCCCAGCCGTCCAAGCCATTATATGCTGTTTCGACAGTGTAGTTATCACTTTCTAAAATCTTTTTCAAAGTAGAGCAGATTTTCAGTTCGTCGTCTACCAAGAGGATTTTCGGGGTTTCCATAGGTCGGTTTACCTTTCGGTCATTATAGGCGCTTGACATTAAGGTAAGGGAACCGGTTTCCCAGTGTCAACGTGAGTTCGGGTGTGCCCTTCTAGCAGGGGGAGTTATAAGGGTTTTCGGATCAGTAAAATGAGGTTGACTCAAAGGCAGAAATTCCATAGGCTTACGGGATTGCAACCCATACCAATACTCAACGGTGAGGACTCAATATTGTGGCTGGCGCATACGATAAAACGCTTGTACTAAGCCTGATGGACAAACTGTCTTTCTTTGGTCAATTCACCCGGGATGAAAAAGCAGAAGTGGCTGGATTCGAACATATCGTTGTTCGTTACGAACTGGGGGAAAAAATCATCACACAGGGGGATGAAGACACTTCCCTGTTTGTATTGCTGAAAGGTGAAGCGGAGGTTACCAAAGTCGAAGCGCCGGGGGTCACTCTTGCGCGATTGTTACCGGGTGCGGTACTCGGAGAAATTTCATTTATCAGCAAGAAGCCTCGCGCTTCAACCGTCGCGGCAACAAATGAATCAATGGTCCTGAAAATGGATCAGGAAATGATGGACAAAGTGGGCCCGGCGATAAGGGAAAAAATAAAAACCTATCTGCTTAATCTACTCATTAAGCGGTTGGACAACATGAACATGGCGATTCTGGAACACATGCGTTAAGGGCTCAGCCGCTGTCTTCATTGGTCTGGGTATTTTTAATTTCAACATCTTTGAACCGGGCGTGGAATTCACGCAGGAGACTCCGGGCCTGGTCTTTTTTTTCCGTTTCATTTCTTTGGGAGAACAGATTACCAGCCTGGGTGATATGACGAATAGCCTGAGAGCCCTCGTTTTTAAAAGCGAATAGGTGAGCCAGGTTAAAGTGAGCCTCTGCTGAACGCGGGTTGATGCGAACCACTTCCTCGAAGGCGCTGATGGCTCTTTCAACATCCCCACGACGTTCAAACCCAACTCCGATTAAAAAATGGGCTTCTGCATCATTAGGGTCGCGGGTAACCCGGTTTTCATATTCAGTTAATGAGGATTGGTGTAGAAAATCAAAAAATCCCATGAAATCAATTACCGGAAAAATTTTGGATTGCCCCTATTGTAACGTTTTTTATAAAAAAACAGACAGGTAACTGGCTTCAGGAGGTCAATTGTTGAGAAAAACAGGATTAGCTGTCATTTTTGGACTGAGCTTTTTTATTTTCGGAAGCTGGAGTAATGCTGCCGATAATCCAGAGGCTCCTGCCGGAATGGTTTACCTGCCCGGTGGAGAATTTATTATGGGGCTTGAAGGCGATTCCAATAAAACGCCTCATCAGGTTTTTCTAAGTCCATTTTTTATCGATATTAATGAGGTGACCCAGGCTGACTATGAGCATTTGTTCGGAAAAAATCCTTCGGGATTCAAAGGGGCGGATCGACCGGTAGACCGTGTCACCTGGTTTGAAGCCTGGGCTTATTGCAAGAAAATTGGAAAACGGCTGCCTACGGAGGCCGAGTGGGAATATGCTGCTCGCGGAGGCACGACCACGCTTTACTTCTGGGGGGAAGAGTTTGATTTTGAAATGACTTGGAATCAAATCAATTCCGGGGAGGAGACTCACCCGGTAAAACAAAAACCTGCTAACCCTTTTGGCTTGCATGACACACAGGGGAACGTATGGGAGTGGGTTTCTGACTGGTACGGGAAGTATTATTACGAGGAAAGCCCAAGGGAAAACCCTGAGGGACCTGTCGCGGGAGAGGAAAAGGTGATTCGTGGCGGATCCTGGTATTCAGAAGGCAAGCATCAGACCTCGGCCACCCGTTATTGGGCGGAACCTTCTACCCGAAATTCAAATTTCGGGTTTCGGTGCGTGAAAGATATCACGTGAATGACTTGAAGGAGTCTGGAAAATGAATCCTAATGACATAGACTGGCTAAAATCCATGTTCAAGGAAAGAGGCCTCTTCCCCAGTATGACAGAACAGGAGATTGGCAGCCTGATTGATCATATGGACAGGATGAATTTTGCGCCTGGAGACACTCTGGTTAAGGAAGGAGATCCTGGTGACTGGTTTTTCATTGTGCAAAAGGGAAAAGTGAAGGCGACCCGAAAAAAATGGTTGGTAGGAAGTAAAGACATCGCGATCCTGGGGCCAAAGGACTTTTTTGGCGAATTGGCATTGCTGTCAGAAACAACTCGAAGTGCGACTCTGACAGCGGTAGACAGCACGATTTGTTTTGCCATGTATAAAAGCCAGTTTGCCGAACTGGTTGAAAAATGTCCTAGTTTCAAGGATGAAATGGAGCGTTTGGTGGCACAACGTTCTGGCGATTAATCCCGTTTCCCATATACTATAATGACAGGAAAGTCTTTACAGGAAACATTCAAGCTTGGTGAGAATAAGAAAATATCCCCTGAATACGTGGAACGTCTTTCCCGTATCCTTTTGGCATTTTGTGAGGGCGCTCATGAAATGCTTCCGCAGGATTCTGATCTCGCCAAAAAACTGGATGCCCTCACCCGTGTTGTTGAAAAGACATTAGAACCCCAAAAACATAGCGGTCTTGCGGAAGGTATTTTTTCTTTCTTTGAGGAAAAAATTGCAGAGGATGATTTTCGCGGCTGTGAGCGGGAAGGTCTTCTTGGAATTGTTCGTGAATTGACGCTATCTCTAAAGGGGATTGGCGAACCGGTTGGAACTCTGGATCAGAGTCTGGATGAGTTTGTATCGGATATTGAAAAGATTGAATCCCTTGAAGACCTGGACAAGCTCAAAAACAAAATCAAGGCAAGTGCGCAACAGGTGCGAACGCAGGTAAAAGACCTTTCGCAAGAATTGGAATCCGCTCAGGCCATGTGCTCCAATCTGCAGGAACAACTGGAAAAATCCCAAGCCACTTCAATAATGGATTCGCTTACCAGGGTGCTCAATCGCAGTGCTTATGATATGCGGGTGAATCAGGTGGTTAGCGAGTTCAACCGATTTGAAGAGCCCTGCGTGATGCTTGTTGTGGATATTGATCATTTCAAACAGGTCAATGATGAGCATGGGCATCAGGCCGGGGACAAGGCACTGACCTCAATAGCCCACACAATCAAGCTGAACCTCCGTGAGGCTGACATGGTTTTTCGGTATGGCGGGGAGGAGTTTGTGGTGTTGCTTCCAAAAACAGGAATAGAGGGGGCCAGGGTAATTGCAGAGAAAATCCGAAGCCGGGTTGCTTCAATCCGCACCCATCTGGTGAATGATATCTACGCAGATAAAGAGCAAAGAGTTGAAATAACCGTTAGTGTAGGCCTTGCCGAATTGAAGAAAGGGGACACCTCCGCTTCCTGGTTTGAACGTGCGGACAAGGCCCTCTACCGTGCCAAGAAGGAAGGACGAAACAAAGTCGAGGTTGATGACTGATAACTGGAATTGCCTTAGCGCACCAAACCCTGCAAGGCTTTTTTGATTTCCAAATGTTTCCCCATTTCCGCACTGCGGATGGCATTCCAGCCTTCCCGGGTTTCGGCAGTGGCATCGGCTCCCGCATCAATCAGCATTTCCACGATTTCCTGATTACCCTCAAACGCCGCACTCATCAGGGCCGTCCATCCATTATTTGATTTAGCATTGATTTTTGCCCCCCGTTTCAAAAACAAACGAACCATGTCCGGTCGGTTCCCAAAAGCCGCAGCCATTAAAGGAGTCAGGCCGCGTTGATCTTTTGCATTGACCTCGGCCCCCCGATTTAGAAATAAACGGACAATCCTCATATTGCCACCGAAGGCGGCGCTGTTGAGGGTCGAGATACCGTGGTCTTTTTTAGGAACCATTTGTCCACCGTGTTTCAAAATGGTTGAAACAATTTCGAAATCTCCTCTCAGTGCGCCGGCTTTGAGTGGTGTCAACCCTTCATGGTCCATGGCCTGGACATCCGCGCCGGCGTCCAGAAGCAGTTGGACCAGCGAATGGTCTCGGGCCAGGGCACTTTCAATCAAAGCTGTCCGTCCAAATTTGTCCGGTGCGTTTAAATCCGGTTTTTTTGTCAGAAGCAATTCGACGGTCGATCGTTTCCCCGCAACGGTGGCAGCCAGGAGAGCCGTTTGTCCCTCCTGGTTTTTCAGGTTGATGTCTGCCCCCGCATCCAGCAGAAGTTTTACAATATTGTCGTTTCCACGAAGGCTGGCTTCAATTAATGGAGTTTGTCCACGGGGATCCCGTGCGTTAACCGGAGCATTGTTTTTTATAAGCTGGTCGATGAGTTGGTCATCCCCCGTCGGGATGGCATCGATAAACAGGGGATAGCCTTCCCGGTTGATGAGGGCTGGATTGGCCTCATGTTTTAAGAGGAGTGACGTCAACTCACGATGTCCACGCGATACCGCCAGCCACAGGGCGGTGTAACCGTTTTTATCAGTGGTATCGACTTTGGCTCCTGCTTTCAGTAGTTGTTCAGCGATTTCAAGCCGACCCGCCATGGCAGCCCACATCAGACTGGTGAGGCCATTTTTATCAGTTCTGTTGACATCAGCTTTCAAATCAAGAAAGCGTTGCACCATTTCTGAATTGCCACTCGCCACAGCGCACATTAACGGGGTGCGCCCGACACTATCCTGATGTAAAGGTTTGGCTCCTTTATCCAATAGCAGGGTGACCGTTTCCAGGTTGGCCCTGAGTGCCGCGTGCATTAAAACGCTGAAACCTTCCGGTCCACGGCTCTTAGGATTGGCTCCATGATCCAAAAGAAGTTTCAGTGTTTCTGTTCGATTTTCTTCTGCAGCAGCTAAAAGAGCCGCATCCATTGCCGGGGCGTATTGGGCGACTCCGGTCTCAAGGAACATTTCCAAAGCATTGGTGTAACCCTTGCGGGCATAGTCAATAAAAGCCGCGTGACGGGCTGCTTGTTGCTGCTTTTTATAGGAGTCGCGATCGTCCGGCTCGGCAACGAGGCGGAATCCAATCATCCCGATGACAGCTATGAAAACCACCAGTAACAGGTAATTTAAAGAAAGAAATTTTTTCGCCATGAACGTCCACTTTGCGGGTGCACACTGCACTTCATTCAGATTAGAGATTCTCCCGTTTATACAGGGGAACAGGCCCCCTTGGCAAAATAAAATGTGGGTCCAAGCTGGGCCTTCCAGCAAAGCAATACACTCCACAGGTTCTATTGCCCAAAACTATTGTAATTTGCGGTTTTAAAAATAAATTTTTTAACCCGATTCTTTTTTCACCGAGCCTTTTATTGACAATACCCTCACCCTCTTCATAATTGGTTTCAATATTTCTGAGGGAGATTGTTTATAGATACGATGGAAGTTCACTTCTTTTTGTGTTTTTTTAATTTTGGGAGGGGTCCAGAATGAATAAATTGCTAGGCGGGAGTATTGTTTTGTTGCTAATGCTTTCCTTTTCGATGCCTGTGCAGGCACAAACGGTCGAAGAGAGATTGACGGCTCTTGAAACATCGATGGCCAATGTCGAGTTGTTATCCACCCAGTTGTTTCAACTGTTTTTGGCTTTACAGCCAGATATCACGGCCATTCTGAATGCCCTGGCAACACAGCAGGCAGAAGTTGCTACTTTGCAAGCGGCGGTGACCGGTTTGCAATCTCAGGACACAACGCACAGCAATGACATCACGGCTCTGCAGGCCAGTCAATCGACACAGGATACTGATATAACGACACTACAAACAGATATAGGCTTGATACAAAGCAATGATGCAACACAGGACACTGACATTACTGCGTTACAAACCAGCCAGGGAACGCAGGACGTCACAATTTTCGGATTGACCACGGATGTGGGTGACCTTCAAACCCGCTTCAGTGGCGTCACCCGCTCTGCGGACACTTTATTGTTCACCGACATGAACCTGCAGGTGGTATCCGGTTCCGGTACAACGGATGGAACGGTCAATGGTAACGGCAACATCATCATCGGGTACAACGAAGACATTTTTCCGTTTCTGGGCGGGGGACTACCTGCCAGTGACAAAACCGGTTCGCATAATCTGATTGTCGGCAAGGGATTGAACTATACCAGCTTCGGCGCACTGGTGGCCGGCCTGGACAATATCTCAGGTGCCCAGTATGCCTCGGTTTCCGGCGGTAACCGGAACCAGGCAACGGGAATTTTTGCCAGTATCCAGGGCGGAAACAACAACGAGGCATCGGAAGTTGGCTCTAGCGTCAGTGGCGGAAATTTTAATCTGGCTTCCGGAATTTCGTCCAGTATTAACGGAGGGAGCACCAATACAGCCTCTGGCAACCAATCCACTGTCAACGGGGGCATAAGTAATGAGGCTTCCGGAAGTTCAGGCGCTGTCAGTGGTGGACAAAACAACGTTGCGTCAGGAATCTTTACCAGCGTCACCGGCGGACAAAATAATACGGCATCCGGTCAATACGCTTCGGTTACTGCGGGTCAGCTCAACACGGCCACCGGTAATTTTTCTGGCATTAGTGGGGGACTTCGCAACGACTCTGCAGGCAATGGTTCGAGCATATCCGGTGGGGAGTTAAACAGCACGGCCAATTTTTATTCCAGTGTCAGCGGCGGGAAAAACAATATTGCCTCAGGCAGGACTTCCAGTGTCAGCGGTGGGTTGGACAATACCGCTGAAGGCCTGCATTCCAGTATCAGTAGTGGAGAAAAAAATACCGCTTCAGGGGAAGCCTCCAGTGTGAGTGGTGGCACCGCTCACATGGCTTCCGGTCAATATTCCAGTGTGAGTGGGGGGCAATCTGGCATCGCTTCAGGATATTCCACAAGTGTGGGTGGCGGATTCAATAACACGGCTTCAGGAATAAGGTCCACTGTGAGTGGGGGATCAACACGAACCGCGGTTGGCGCAGTGGACTGGTGGGGTGGAGGGTTATTTCAGACTAATTAACTCATTTTCTAAAGTTAGAACGATATTGTTCATAAGGGGGAGGCGCAATGCGTCTCCCCCTTTTTCTATTTAGAAAAAAAAGCCGGGACCCACAAGGGTCCCGGCCGGTAATGCATCAAACGATCTAGGGAGGTGGAAATCGTTTGACGTGTATTGCTTTTATTTCAATCCGAAGATTTGGTTGGCCGGGAGCACCCTCTAAAACTTTTAGAGGGTGCGAATTGCCGTGGCCGAAAACATTGTGCTGCGAGTTACTCGTGAAAATTATTTAACAGCGAGCTCGAAATTCTGAGCTGCATCTGCGCCGCCGGCAACAGTCACTTCAGAAGTCACTTCACCAACATACGGATGCCACGCGGTCACTTTGTACTTGCCGGCAGGTACGTCGGTCAGTTTGAAGGTACCGTCTGCACCGGTCACCATGTAGTACGGATTCCAGACCACACGCGCATCCGCTTCCATGTAGTTATGCTGGTCGCACTGCAGGAAGAAATGATCGTCTTTAAGACGTTTCAGGTTCTTCGTTACGTTGGCAACATCGCCTTTGCTTGGCAGAGGCTTGTTGAACAGGGTCTTGCGGTTTGCACCTTTCACTGCATAACCATGTGGGTTGTGCAAGATGTCAGGATCCTGGTTGGTGATAGAAACGTTCACGAAATCCTTTGCCATTTCTTTCTTTTCAGTTTTGCGCACTACTGTGATCTTCGGGAAAATATCGCAGGTCTTAAAGTCAAAGTTGGTGCCTTTGTATTCCCAGGCTTTACCTTCTTTGATGTTTTCGATGAAGACCACTGCACCCTGGAGTTTGCCTCCATCGGCCATCACTTTATGCCGAGGGCGGATCCCGCCTTCTTTGGTGTCTGGATGAGTGGCGCAGAACTCAACGTTCTTGCCTTTGTTCAGGTCTTCCATGATGGCTGGGGGCGGATCACCCTTCAGGGTAACCATTCCACTAATGCTGCCACCGCCGTCTACCTTGCCGGCTTTATATTTCTGTTTTTTTGCGAACGCATCGGTGGCGGTTCCTGCCATACCGAGCATCAAAAGAGTCATCAGGATAGGTGCTACTTTATTCGTGGTTTTCATGGTTCTGTCCTCCTGCAGTATGGTTAAAGCCGGGTGAGCGTGAATTGGAAACAGTGTGAGTTCCCGGCCGGATTTCGAGTTTCAGGTATCCTGGTGATTTCCTATTCCTTTAGAAAGTCAGCACGGATGTACTTGACCACGTTCCAGATATCCTTATCGGAAAGTGATTTCCCATGGGCGGTCATGCCGGTTCCCTTGGAGCCGTTCTTGATAATCCAGAACATCTGCCCTGGGGAAACATCTGCCATGGTGTCCTGACAGGTGAAATTACGAGGGTTAGGCTTCAAGGCTTTACCCAGTTTACCGTTTCCATCACCCTTGTCGCCGTGACACATTTTGCAGGCCATGGGCTTGGCGGATTTTTGATACAACTTTTTACCCGCCGCGACGTCTGCTGAGCCTGGAATGGCCAATTTTGCAATATTGGCTGGAGCAGCCTTGGTTTTCCTAGGCTGAGGGCATTTGCCTCCTGCCTGGGCGTGGGTGCTTATCAGCATGCCAGCTATCATTGTCATCGCGATTATCAGTTTCTTATTCATTGTGTCCTCCTACCTCAGGGGTGATGAAAAGTATTTCCGGTTGAAAAAAACCTGGTTTCAGGTGTTGTCAAATCCGGGAGCATCCTTTCTACTTAAACCGAGGGATTCAACATTCCCGGATGTTCTATAAGCACTATAGGAAAACAGCATTAAGTGCCGATTAAAGGGGCATTAAGAGTTTTTAATATCCTGCAGGCCTTTTAAATGGAGGTTTGGAGGGTTTGGAGCCTTCCTTAATGCATGCAAATAAAATTTTGGGTGATGGTGGTTTTAATAACCGGATGCCCTTAAACCGAAAATACAAGGTTATGGTGCACCTTCATTTAGTAACCTGACCTGGGTTCAGAAAATAATTAATTATGGAAAATGGCATTCAAAACTGGAAGGTATTGGTGGCTGATAACTCGACTGTGATGGGTCGGCTTATTAAGAATTATCTTGTTGAAATGGGGCTGAAAGGAGAAAACATCACCATAACGGAGGATGGTAATCAGGCATCCATGATGGCGGGGTTAATGGCCTTCGATCTTGTGACTGCCGGTCGTCATATGAAGGTTAAAGATGGTTTGGAATTGCTGACGGAATTAAGGGCTAATCCGGATGAATCTATCAGCAAGGTCAAATTCCTGATGATAACCGCAGATGGTTCAGCGCAATTGCTGGCAGATGTTTTGAGTGCTGGTGCTGATGGTCTTTTAAGCAAACCGTTCCATCCAAAAGATTTTAGTGAGACTCTCGAACGCTTAAATAGCGGCAGTAACGGGTTTGTGTGTCTCTCCGAAAACGAGCGTTACAGAGACTCCTCGCAAAAGAAAGAGGAGTCGGCTGGACCTGAAGAAGAGACCGATGGCATTCCAGCCAGATTGGTCGATATTTTTGTGAAAAATACGATAGAGGGTTTGGGCCAATACATGGTTCAGGCCCAGCCTGGTAATCCTTGTGAAAAGGAAGAGGTAAAGGGAGATCTGGTTTCATCGATTGAATTATTGGATTCAAAATCGGGAATCAAATTTCACCTGACTCTTTTGTTTCCGAAAAAATCAGCCTGCACCATTTACGAAACACTGTTTGGTGAGGTCGATATGGATATGGTGTGTGGAATTGTTGGTGAGCTCAATAATATAATTGGGGGGGCGGTCAAGCCACATTTAGCAGAGATGGCCAATGTTTGCCACCTGCTGCTGCGTCCGGAAGGAGATCCATTGGTGGAAGGAACAGAACTCGAATTTCAGCTAGGGTTTCCAGATTCAAAATGGCTGGAAGCGGGAGAAATTGGACTTCCCGAAAATACAGGGCATAATTTTATGGTCCCCTTCCAACTGGATGATGGGAAACTTTTTCTGAGTGTTACCCTTCAGACTGCTTGATCCCCTTTTTTCAAACTCAATTGACGTAGCGCTTCATACAGGACAATACCCGCGGCTGTTGAAAGATTGAGCGACCGCACTCGGTCATCTGCCATAGGAATGCGTAAACAGATCCGGTCTGGCCCGTTTCGAAAATCGTCCGGGAGTCCCGATGTCTCATTTCCAAATACGAGATGAGTTCCTGCTTCAAACTTGTGGTCGTAGAGGGAGCGATCCGCCCTTTTGGTTAGCAGGACGAGCGGTGCCTCGGGTGGTTTTTTGCTTAGGTACTGTTCCAGGTTTTTATGGCGAAGGAGCGTGAGATGTTGCCAGTAATCGAGACCAGCGCGTTTGACCTGGGAATCCGAAATATCAAACCCCAGTGGGTCTACCAGGTGGAGAGGAGTTCCAGTGGCAACGCATAAACGGCCAATGTTGCCTGTGTTGGGGGGGATTTCTGGAGAGACCAGAACAATGTGAAACGAATCACCCGGAGCCTTGTTTCTCATTTCCGGCCTTAAAGTATCTGGAATAGGTGCCTGGAGGCGTATGTCACAGGGACGACTAAGTGTAATTCTTGTTGTGCGGACAGATTCGGTAGTAGTAATTCTGGTGGCGTGGAAAACTTCCGCTTCTCAAAACACCGAGAAAAACCTTAACTCGCTCGATAGTCAGCTCGTCAAGCATGGCATCAAGTTCTTCCTGGTCGACATCTTCCCAGTCCTGGCAATCCAGCGAGCGTTGAAGAGGGAATTCGGAAACACCTTCGATCTGAATGTGGTGGCTATCTTCCCGCATGATTTCCAGAATTTACACCTTGTGAAAAGGTTATTTTAATAATATATCCTCTGTTTTCCTTTTTTACAGGTGCGCATTATACACGGAATCTTTTTTTAATCGAATCTGACTCTGGATATTTTACATGTAGAAAAATGTTTTTTCCTTTTTGAATGTAATCAGAGAACGTAAATAAATTGTTTGCGGGCTTTGGTTCGGGTTGTCTATCGTTGTATCATATTTAAGTTGATACCCGAACGCTATCGGATTCTTACCAAAATAATATGAAACTTTTCTGGAAAATTGAAGGCAAAGGGTTTTTTGGGGACGTATGGTGTTTGCAGACATTTCGGAAACCTGTGAGGGTTTTTGATGAAGTTTAAAACCACTGTTGGTTTTAACAATATAAGTGGTGATGTTTTTGGTGGAATAACCGCC
This sequence comes from Candidatus Nitronauta litoralis, assembly GCA_015698285.1. Taxonomy (NCBI): domain Bacteria; kingdom Pseudomonadati; phylum Nitrospinota; class Nitrospinia; order Nitrospinales; family Nitrospinaceae; genus Candidatus Nitronauta; species Candidatus Nitronauta litoralis. The sequence continues at coordinate 805,612 of CP048685.1, read as the reverse complement.
GGAATTGTTGCTCTGCCTCTAGCTCTGGCCTTTGGTGTCCAATCTGGACTGGGCGCGATTGCGGGTTTGTATGGCGCTATTGCGCTTGGGATCGTTGCTTCGCTATTGGGTGGGACCCCCTCCCAGATCAGTGGGCCTACGGGGCCGATGACGGTGGTCTGCAGCCTGATAGTGATCAGTGCCATTGAGCAGGCGGGTTCTCTTGAAGCGGCATTTGGCACTATTTTGGCCATATTTGTTCTGGCTGGTGTTTTCCTGCTGGTGTTCGGGTTATTGAGGCTAGGCGTTTATATTCAATATATTCCTTACCCGGTGGTTTCCGGTTTTATGTCAGGAATCGGGGTGATCATCATCATATTGCAGGTTTTCCCCTTCATGGGGCAACCCTCACCTAAATCCATCGTCAATGTTTTTAAGGAATTGCCGGCAGGCCTGTCCCAGTTAAATATTGAAGCGGTGTTGGTGGCCTCTGCCACTATCGCCATCATCTACATTTTCCCAAGAATCACGAAAGCGGTGCCCAGTGCCCTGGTGGCTTTGCTTATTATCACCTCACTTTCAACCTGGGGGGAATTCAACGTTCCCATCATTGGCGATATTCCCAGTGGTCTGCCTGATATAAAACTGGGGGAGATCCATTTTTCTGCGCTGGGGACGGGCCTTATCATCAAATTAGCCCTGACCCTGGCTCTTCTAGGAGCCATTGATTCCCTTCTCACTTCGGTGATCGCAGATAATGTTACCAAGACCAAACACAACAGCAATCAGGAATTGATCGGTCAGGGGCTTGGAAATATACTGGCTGGAGCCATTGGCGGGTTACCAGGAGCCGGGGCCACAATGCGTACCCTGGTCAATATCAATTCCGGCGGCAAAACCGGATTATCTGGTATGGTTCACGGCGCTGTCCTTTTGGCTGTTCTGCTTGGGCTCGGTCCTTACGCATCGCTGATCCCCCTGCCTGTTCTGGCGGGTATTTTGATCACAGTCGGCATTGGAATCATTGACTACAAGGGCCTCCGTCATTTGAAACAGGTGCCTCGAGCAGATGCCATTGTGATGATCCTGGTACTCGGCCTGACAGTATTTGTTGATTTGATTCAGGCCGTTGCTACTGGAATGATCCTGGCCTCGATTCTTTTTATGAAGCAGATGAGCGACCAGGTTACAGCCGAAGTGAAAATCATTCCTTTAAGAAATTTTGTTCCTGAATTCGACTGGGACGATGAAAAAATTCCTGAAAGCATTTCCAACAAAATTTATGTCAAACATTTTAATGGACCTATCTTTTTCGGATTTGCCCCAGCGTTTCAGGAAATAGCCAAAAAACTGCCTGATATCCGCGTCGTGATTTTCAGGATGAAACGGGTGCCGCACATTGACCAGACCGGTTTGTACGCTATGGAGGAAGTGATCCGGACTCTTGAAGGAAGAAAAATTGCCGTGGTGTTTTCAGGATTACAGGATCAGCCCAGGCGGATGTTGCACCGTATCAATATTATCCCGAGTCTGGTTCCTGAACATTACTGTTTTGAGTCCTTCCAGCAATGTGTGGATTGGATCGAAAGGGAACTGACCGATACCCATTTGGATGATATGGACCGTTTTTTTGATGAACTTGGTGAAAAAAGTCACAGGTTAGACCCGAGATTTAGGCTTTGATTTTTCGGGATGGAGAGGCTGTTCTGAATTATGCAAAATTCATTCTGTTTGAAAAGGCGGGAAGCGCGAAAACCCGGGCGGGAAGTGCCTTTTATGATCTGGACACAGACCGGGCTAAACTAGTAGAATAACAAGCCTTGCACCGTTGTCTTATGCGTAAAAGGGGTAATTGTCCTATAGTGTAAATAAGAATTTTTAACCATAGGAGAAATTTGTGCTGTCTTGGTTCCTGAATATGCGGATTCGAACAAAAGTATTTGCCGGCTTCACTCTGGTCACCCTGATTTTGCTGGTGGTCATTTTGGTGATTATTCAACTGGTGAAGGAAATCGAGTCCACCACGCACCGTGTTGTGGATCTTAGGTCCCCGACTGCTCAGGCAAGTTTGATGATGCTCAATGGAATGAACCATTCACTGGCATCCCTTAGAGGCTGGGTCATTCTTGGAGAAGAGCAGTTCAAAAAAGAACGCGAGGATGCCTGGAAAACACAAATTGACGCTTCCCTGAAACAATTGAATATCCTGGCAACTGAATGGACAGACCTGGAAAACATCCAGAGGCTCCAGAAAGTCGGAACTGATATTGATATGTTCCGGATGTATCAGGAAGAGATTGAAGACATTGCACAAACGGAAGAAAATACCCCGGCGCGAAAAATATTTTTCAACCAGGTGGATCCCCTGCAAAAGGTGATTGTGAGCAATTTAACCAGAATGCTCAAGCTGGAACTGAAAAATCCGCATACTGTGGAAAGGCGCGGGCTGGCTTCCTTAATGTCCGATATTGAAGCGACTACAACCCTGGCCATTGAAAAAATTGAAGAGTACCTTTTGTCTGGCTCGAATAAATTTCAGGAAGAATTCAAACACCATTGGAATAATAACAACAGGCATTATATGTACCTGGAAACCAAGGCTTCGATTCTTTCAGACGAGCAACGGGTTGCACTCAAACGGTTGAGCGAAGCGCGTTCAGAGGTGGCGCCGCTTTTTAAGAAAATTATTGCGATTCGGTCCAGTGACGACTGGAACAAGGCCAACTATAAGCTGAAGACGCAGGCTGCCCCGATTGCAGCATCAATCAATCATTTTCTAAATGAAATGGTGACCAGTCAGAATAAACTTTTAAAAAAGGAACTGGCCGCTGTTAACAAGCAGACCCATTTTTTAATAGTCATTTTGGTGGGGTGGTTCATCGTTGGGGGGTTGATTAGCGGAGTACTGGGGGCAACAATCACACGGGGAATCAGTGTGCCCCTTGAAGGTTTGAGTAGAATCATGAATGGTTTGAACAAAGGGGATTTCAGGCAGAAGCCGCTAGATGCTCTCACCAGGGATGAATTGGGAGAGCTCATTTTAAAATCCAACGCTTTGGTAGAAAAGTTAAGAGTTTTCCGTCGTCATTCTGCAAATCTCCTGTCGGGCAATCTTAAGGTTCAGGAGTTTGATCTTGAGGGAGATTTCAAAACCCTGCTTGATGGAATGGTTAAACTGGCCCGTGAAAAAGAAAACAACCCCGCCTCTGACAAGCCAGAATAAAGAGTCGACCCGGAAAATTCACAGGTTTTCCCTGTAACCGGGTACCGGGAATTGTTCCTGCCATTTAGAAACCTTTCAGGTATTTTCCCCTACGTTCCCATTGGCCTGATAGCGTTCCAAAATCACTCCTGTCTTGAGGTTACCAGGGTGGGGTGAAGCCTCCCTTCAGTTCGATTTTAAAATTCTTTTTTAAAAGTCGGTGGTATTCCTCCAGCGAATGAGCCTTTTCTGAAACAGATTTCCCATTGGCCGTGATGGTCAGGTGTTGATTCCGTAGTTGGATAAAACCATCAGTGGTGGGCATAGTGCAAAGAGTAATTCTTGTGAACAGGGACTCCGGCGAAGTGGAGTGATAATAATTTCCCGGTATGTAATCAATAGGCCGGTAGGGTGCCAGGTTGAATTCATACTGAGGTTCCCAGTTTTCCTCAATCAGGGTTTGCAAGGTCCAATGGTTCTCCGGAGTTTCTACCAGACGAATGGTGTCAGCGAATTGTTTTTCCGTTTGTTTGTTCTCAATGGGTATGGGAGCCAGTAAACCGCGTCCGCCATACCCCACGTCAACCAGCCAGTCGCGTCCATCTACATGGACACACAACACATGGTGGTTGCGAGGTTCCGGTTTCCTGTGAATCAGCACCCGGGCCATTAATCCCGTAACCTTGAACCCCAGTTCTTCAAGAATATAGGCGAACAACCCATTCAATTCATAGCAATACCCTCCCCGGTTTTGGCCGACTATTTTCTCAAACAGGTGATCAGGGTCCAGTGAAATGGAGTGTCCCAGATGAATGTCCAGGTTTTCGAAAGGGATATTCAGGCAATTCCCTACATGAAGGCCCTGGAGGGTTTCGATAGAAAGATCCAGAGAACCCTTATAGTGGATTCTTTCCAGGTAGGCATCCAGGTTTTGTGATGGGGGCATGAGAAGGGAGAGGGTTGCAACGCTGAACAGTATGAGTTTGGACTACCGTGCGTTGGAGTGACCATTAGGTTATTGGACAAAAAAACGTCTCAGCCTAACGGATTTTAATGTAAGTGGGAAGTCGGAAATAGATTTCTATTGAAGGGGGCATTTTCGTTGGATTTGGCTTATATGACGTTTGTTCCCATTTCAAGATACCCACTCCCCTCTGGAGACCTTTGAATAATCCTGATGTCAAAGCAGTGGCTGGTCTTTAGCAATTTTGACAAAAAACTCGTAATCGCGAGTGACCAGAGAGCGTGGCGATCCAGAGGTCTGGATTGCTTCGTCGTAAAGGCTCTTCGCAATGACGAACACTTTTTTTCAAAATATTCCACTTATACAAAGCTCTCTCCCCTGTGTGGGAATATGCTATCTGATCGAACCGGGATTTCATTAAAACCCGTTTGAAAAATCTGATTTTTGCACGAAACATCGTGCGTACGAAAAGACGTTTATACGGTTTTCCCTACGACTTGGAAATAAAAAAAAATCCACGAAAACCCTTAACCTCATTCTTTATGGTGGTTTTCTCTACTCCGACTAGTGTTTTTTAATTTGGCATAGGGCTTGCAGAATTTAAGTACCGAAAAGATTTGGGCCAATATGGGGGTTGCCCATTCGATCCAGGTTTTGACAAACGCTAACGCAGGTTGCTTCTTGATCGGAGGTGGAAACATGTTGTACGAGGTGCGCATAAAAGAACCTAACGGATCACTCAAAAAAGTTCTCCCTTCTCAATCCCTGTCAAAAAATTTCTGGCAAAACTTTAATGACTCCGAAAACAGGATCAGCCTGATTTCAACTGGTCAGAAATCGGTTCCAAAATGGGTAAAAAAGAATCTGGATCTTCTGTATCCGGAGACTTTTGAAATCAATTATTATTAGGGACACCTGCCAATTAATTTTTCAATAGACAGGAAGCCTGATTTCCTGTCTTGCCTCTCAGGCACTATACAGGAGCCGAAATTTTCGGCTCCTGTTTCTTTTTTGATCAAGGTTGGGTAAAGTAGGCCTGCACCCATTAGCATGCAGGTTTCTTAAATGGCACGTCCACAATCCGGAATAGTTCCTCCACCACTGTATCACAATCGCATACAGGTCTTTGAAATCCTCGACCTTCCCATGACCTCAATGACTGTGGGACAATTTTCAGTCATGATTCCGGGTCTTGGCCACCAGCTTGCACAATCGAATTCTCCAGAGGAAATGAGAGTTACTGTTGGGTTTGGTTTCATGTTCTGGACTCTGGCCTGGCATGGAATGACTCCCCGCCTGTTCAAGCCTTTTGAGACGCTGGAGTCGGGAGACAATGAAATTATAGAGGTGGAGGGAGACCTTCTGGTTCATTACACATCTTCCAGCCAGAAGCTTATCGAAGAGTTGATTCAGAAGGTGGAAAACAATCTTAAGGGGCTGGTCGACCTGGTCGTGGATCATGAGTTGCATTGGGATAAGCAATTGGATGCGGACCAAAAGATTCCTGGAGATATCTGGGTTTCCAATGATGAGGCTGAGTTTTCAAAGGGGACTTTCATGTTGCACCTGGAAATGGAACACCATCATAAGTTTTCAAAACCTCTGGTGCATTCCCTGTATTCTTTGCTGGAGGCTCGGGAAATGTCCGATCGTGTCATGATCCGGGTAATGGATATAAACGAGGATGAAAAAAAAGGGACCTATTTACAGTTGTTTCATCAGAATTCGGATAAACTCGATGCATTTTTGGAAGACTGGCTTGAACAAGACCAGCCACATGTGCTCGGAATAGGAGAGGGAGAAATTTCTGTCCGAGCCATTCGTTTTTTTGTCCCTTCCCTGGATGTTTTGACAGGGTTGAGACAGGGGGGTATTCGAATGAACCGGTTCTCCCAGACTCGGCAATGGAAGGAATAACTATTTTGAAAGGTAACTTGTGAGTGACATTGAAGAAAATCAAAGCCCGGTCCCGGAATTGAAAAAGGCGACAGAACAGGACCCGGAAAGTGCAGGCGCCTGGTTAGCTTTAGGCCATGCCTTTCTTGCCGAGCTTAAATTTGAGGAGGCCCTGCCTCCGTTTCAGAAAGCCGTGCAGCTTGAACCGGAAAATGCTCAAGCCCATTTTGGACTGGCCAAGGCTTTTGATGGATTGAAACGGTATGATGAGATGATTGACGCCTTCCAGGAAGCTTCCTATCTCGCTCCGGATTGGTCAGAATCCCATTATAATCTTGGATTGGCCTATATGCTTGTAGGCCAATATGAAGATGCTACTGATCCCCTGAAAAAAGCTGTGGAGGTCCAGCCTGATTTTGCCGAAGCACATAAAGTGCTGGGGGTTATATATTCCCTTCTGGGAGATACCGGGTTAGCTCAGAAATATTCCGAGGAAGCAGCCCGCCTGAACCCTTTGTATAAGAAATAGCGGCCTGGCTTGTGACTGATCAAGACAGGAGCTTCCGAGGTTGGCCGCGGACAGGGAAAACCCTTTAAATTTGAAGGATTAACAGTTTCTGCGCTTCTTGACTTCTTCCATCCCGATGGTTGACAGTACCCCAAAATTTAGATAAAAAGGTTTGATTCAAAAGCGATAATCCGGGATCTGGTGGTAAAGCAGTTTTACTGGTTGTTACCCTTTGGGGAAACATGCCTGTCCGCTAACCAATGCGTCTTGGACCTTGATCAATAAATACTTTCAGGAATAAAACCTGTTTTTTCAGTGGGTTTTTTATTTTCATGGCCAATCCACCCAAAGGTGTTGCGCAAACTCTTACAGATGTCCTGACCAATCTTCAACAATCGTTGAAGGACCGTACTCGGGAACTGGAGGCTGCGAAGAAAAAACTCAAGGAAGAAATGACTGCGCGTTCCGCCCTGGAAGAGCAGATCAAATCCGGTACCTTGGATGTTGGCGGGGATTTTGTTCCAAAAGGAGAGTTGGAAACAGCGGTCAACGCCCAAAAAAACCTGGAAGAACAACTTGCCAATGCGCAGGCGCGAATTGAATCCCTTTCCAAATCCGGTGGGGAAGGAGGCGGTGTTGGTGTTTCCAGCGCCGAGATGGAAAATGAGATCAATAAGCGACGGCGCGCGGAAGACCAGCTTTCCGAAAGAACAGAAAATGTTTACAAGCTCACCCGCGAATTACAAACAGAGATAGATTTAAGACGTAAGCTCGAAGATCGGTTGAAAATCCTGGCACTCAAATCCAAAACGGGTGCCTCCGACACTGAGCTCAAAGATGAAATTGAGAAGCTGGAAGAAGCCCAAAGCTCACTCAAGGCCAGCACCGAAGAAATTTACAAGGCTACGCAGGATCTGCAGTTTGAAACGGATATGCGTCGGCATCTGGAAGAGCAGTTACGCGAAGCCAGAGAACAGATCGAGCTGGCTCAACTAAGCGGGGCGGTGGAAGGCACTGCCAATACTGAAATCCAGAAGGAACTCGAGGAACTGCGTTCTCAACAGGAAGGGATTCAGCTGGAACGCGACCGGTTGGAACTGGAACTTAAACAAGTTGAACAAAAGCATCTGGAAGAAATCGAAAGTTCCCGGGAAAAGTATGAATCCGAATTGAAGGAAACCCGGTTCAAACTGGAAGCTGCGCAGAAACAGGCAGCGGAAGGTGCGGGGATCAGTGACGCAATTCAGAAAGAAGTCGAAGCTCTAAGAAAATCGGAATCAGAACTTAAAGATAAAGCGCTTGCTGATGAACAGGATTTTAAAACCAAACTTGAGGCCATAGAGAGCAGTAGCAAGCTGCAGCAGGAGGAGTTGGAAAAAACTCTGGGGGGCAAGGTTCAGGAACTGGAAAACCAGATCAACGATTTGCTGGAGGAAGGATCCAACCTGAACAAAAAAGTCGAGCTTGCTGAGTTGGAGCGAAAAGCGGCTGAAGAAAAGGTGGAAGAGATCCAGACCAGGCTTGAAGAAGCCATGACCGAATCCGCGAAAGAAGCGGGAGCGGCAGATGTACTTCGCACGGAACTGGAAGAGCTGAAGAAGGCCCAGGAAGAATGGGATGAGGAAAAGAAAAAGCTGGAGGACGAAGTTCGCGAAGAAAACGAAAAACTGCTTGTGCTGGCAAACCAGATTGAAATTGATTCAGCAGAACGTGACAAACTGAAAGCGGAGATTGAAGCAGCCAACGAGCAGGCTGAGCAGGCACTGAAGGAATCAGCAAAAAATGCGGGAGCTCTTGAAGCCCTGCAGCAGGAGGAGGAAACCTGGAAAAGAAAAGAAGAAGAATTCAAAAATGAAGTTGAAAATTATGAACGTGAGATTCGTGAACTGAACACCAAGCTTGACGAAGCCTGGAAGGAGTCAGCCAAGGGTACTGGAGCCGCTGAGGGCCTGGAAAAAGAAATCGAAAAATTGCAGCAGGATAGGGAAGCCTTTAAAACTGAAAAGGCTACCATGGAGGCCGAGATCAAGGCAATGCGTGGGCAGTTGGATGAAGCGGCCAAAGGGTCTGGTGCCGCTGATGCCCTGCAGAAGGAGCTGGATCAGGCTAACGAAAGCCTGGAAAAAATCAAGAATGAAAAAGAGGAACTTGGTAACCAGTTGAAGGAAGCAAAATCCCGACTTGAAGAAGCAATTATGGAGTCAGCTCAGGATACCGTATACGACACGGAGTTGAACCAGGAAATAGAAAAGTTGCAGAAATCCGAGGAAGCATTGAAAGGTGCTCGGGCCCAGTTGGAAGCACAGGTAGCCAGCCTGACGACAGAACTGGAGGAAACTCTAGCTGCATTAAAAGAGGCACAACAGGAATCTGCAAAGAAGACTGCGGCACCTCCGGCAGCCCCGGCCCCAACTTCGGCGACGGCACAACCGCCTGCCGGACAACCTGCTCCGGCGGCTAAACCTTCCCCTGCTGCGGGTTCCGTGGATATGGAAATCGCCAAGCTAAAACAAGTGTTGGCCAAAAATCCACGGGAAGGAAGAGCGTTGTACCAGTTGGGCATGGTTTATATCAAAGCCAAACGATACGAAGAGGCGGTTGATCCGATGAAAATGGCAGCCAAAGTAATGCCCAGAGAAGCGGAGATCCATTTTCAACTGGGGGATGTTTACTATAAATTGCAAAATTATCAGGAAGCCCTGGCACCTTTTAACCAGGCGGTAAGGATTAACCCGAAACTGGCTAAAGCCCACTATAATTTATGTATGATAAATGAACTCGTAGGCAATGAAGATGCTGCACAGAAACATTACCAGATGGCTATAAAGCTCAACCCAAATATTGAAACTGAGATGGGCGGATGAGGAGCATCGGGATCGTCTCCTCTCAGTGTTCCATTGAATTTTTTGTGAAATTCACTTAAATTAATTAGATGCGGATTGCACATAGGTCCGTTCAGGCCTGATTTTATGGAGCGGCAATGGGGGTCTTTGTAAGACGGAAAATCTCCAAAGGAAAATACATTATTCGACAGGGAACACATGGAACCAGTGCTTTTATTATTGAACGCGGTACGGTTGAAGTGTTTCAGATCGATGCCAATGGTGATAAAAAGGAATTGGCTGTCCTGAAAGAGAAAGATGTCTTTGGGGAAATGGCTCTGATCTCAGATTGTGTACGCACCGCCAATGTCCGGGCTTTGGAAGACTGTGTTGTCTCTGTTCTGACTCAGGAAATTTATAAAAAACTTCCGCCGGATAACCCTGGAATCAAACGTATTCGGTCAATCATGACCTCCCGTCTAAGCCAGATGAAAAACAAGAGTAATCCTCAAACACAAAATCCGGAAGAGCCTGCAATTTAAAATTTCCTGACCGTAATTTCAGTTTTTCCCCTCAAGATTTAATGAATCATCCTCAAGGCTTTAATGTGTGCAAACACCGTTTGCCCCGGCTCCAGTTTTAAAACCGAAAGCGATTTTTTTGTGATGGTCGCCAAAAGTGGCTGTCCGATGTCTATCATGACATTCACCGAATGATCCTCCGGTTCTCCTGCTTCAATAGCAGTCACTCGTCCTTCCAAAATATTCAGCACACTCGTCTGGATGTTGCGTGGACCGGTTACCAGACTCACATCCCGGGCCAGGACATGCAGGCGCAAGGTACTTCCAGCTTTCAGGTTTTGTTTTGGAACGTGAAGGGGTTGATCACCAAAAGTCAGCCGTGTGAGTTTGTATTCTTCTTCGTGGTCAGTGACAATGGTGTCCAGCAGGGTACCTGCAAGAGCGGGAGGCGGTTGCTGGCCCGGTGATATTTCGGCAAGCACTTCCTGAGCCTTACCCGCAGCTTGTACGCGACCGTCCTCCAGTAAAACAAGCGTGTCGACCAATTGCAGCACCTCGTCGAGTGAATGGCTGACGTAGAGAATGGGAATATTGAGTTCGCTGCGTAGTCTGGAAAGGTACGGCAGGATTTCCTGTTTGCGTGGCATATCAAGATTTGCCAGTGGTTCATCCATCATCAGGATACGCGGGCTGGTCAATAAGGCTCTCCCGATCGCCACGCGTTGTTTTTCTCCCGCCGACATATTTTTCGGAAAACGGTCGAGCAGTTTGGAAAGTCCCAACAACTCGATAATCTGATCCGGTGCAATCCGGCGTTCTGCCTGCGGGATTCTCTTGTAACCGTAAAGCAGATTGTCACGAACATTTTTATGAGGAAACAGGCGAGCGTCCTGAAAAACAAACCCGATGGGTCGTTTGTGAGGGGGCAAAAATTCTTCGCCATGTTGCCAGACAGCATCACCAAATGTAACGGACCCTGTATCCGGTTTTTCCAAACCGGAAAGGCAGCGCAACAGGGTGGTTTTGCCGCAACCCGAGGGGCCGAAGATTACGGTGACCCCATCAAGAGGAAGAGATAAATCCGTATCCAGTTGAAACCCGGGATACTGTATTTTAATTTTAGCTTTTAATTGTGTGCTCATGAGAGATGAACCGGTAACCGGCGATTCAGCGTGTAGACCATTAATAGAACAAGAAAGGAGAAAGCCAGAAGACCGGCGGACAAGGCATGTGCCTGCATGTATTCCAGGGATTCAACATGGTCGTATATGGCGATGGAGATGACCCGGGTTTCCCCCGGGATGTTGCCTCCTACCATCAGGACGACCCCGAATTCTCCCAGGGTGTGTGCAAACCCGAGAACTATGGCGGTGATGTACCCCCGCAGGGCCAGGGGAGAAGCGACGCTCATGAAAGCATCCCAAGGAGAAGCACGTAAGGTCCAGGCCGCCTCCAGAGGGGCCCGGCCAACCGATTCGAAGGCACCCTGCAAAGGTTGAACAACGAATGGTAAGGAGTACAGGGAAGAGGCAATGACAAGGCCCGTGAAAGAAAATGCCAGGGAATCACCGGTCACCGACTGGAACCATCCTCCGATGACTCCGTTGGTTCCGAGGGCGATCAGAAGATAAAACCCAAGCACCGTCGGAGGCAGTACCAGGGGAAGAGCGACAACCGCCTCTACCAGAATGCGCCATTTCTTTTTTGTGTGGGCCAGCCACCAGGCAACCGGGGTTCCGACTGCCAGCAGCAGAAGAACCGTGACCGCTGCCAGTTTCAAGGTAATGAAAACCGGTTGCCAATCGAGTGAAGTTGCTTCCATATTAAAAAAATTTGAAAAGAGTTTTAAAAAGCAGATTAACGTTATATATCATAAAATATAACGAATGGTCAAGGTCTTGTCGGGATTAAGCCAAAGGGAATCGTGTGGTCAAAAAATAAATTCGCAACGTTGTGCAAGAGGATCATTGAAAACTGGAGGTCATGGCATTAACATAGTCCGCATGGCTAAAGACTTTGAACCACTCAAAACAAGACTTCTTGTGATTGCAGACCGTCTGGATGAAGACGAGCAGGCTTATTTCCGTCCTCTTGTTGAAAACTTTTCCGGATCGGTTTCCGAATTCCAGCGCATCATGCGGGATCTGGGGAAATTCGGTGGAAAAATTGGAGACGGCAGTAAGTTTGGAATTTACCGGGAGGTTCAGAACCTCTACGACCAATGCAATCGCGAGATTTAAATGAAATAAAAGCCGCACGTCTGGTAGTTCGGGGAAAGGTTCAGGGAGTGTGGTTCCGAGCCTCAACCGAAAAGGAAGCCAACCGTCTTGGCGTTACCGGGTGGGTGCGTAATTGCCCGGACCGTACGGTCGAAATTCTTGCAGAGGGGGCAGAGCTGGAAGAGTTCATTGCCTGGTGCCGGCAGGGTCCTCCCCTGGCCGAGGTTGACGCTGTGGACATAGAGTGGACCACTCCCCGGGGTTTTGACTCCTTCGAAATCAGGTGATTCCTTGATCCAAATCCAGGAACTGGTCAAAAACTACGGCAATTTCACCGCCGTCGACGGGATTGATCTGGAAATCCCTGCCGGTCAGTTTTTCGGCTGCCTTGGCCCTAATGGCGCAGGCAAGACCACCACCATCAAAATGCTGGTGGGCATTCTCAAACCCACTCGTGGAAAAATATTTATTGGTGGCAAGAATGTCGTTGAGGATCCGGTCCAAGCCAAGGCGATGATTGGATACATACCGGATCGCCCCTTTATTTATGACAAGCTCAGTGGTTTGGAGTATCTGGCCTTTATTGCAGACATTTACGGGATGGATGCTACTGATGCTGAAAAGAAAGCCCAGCGCTTTCTGGAGTTTTTCGATCTGGGCCGACATGGCGGGGAGTTGATCGAAGGCTATTCCCACGGGATGAAACAGAAACTGGTGATATCAGGTGCTCTGTTACACGAACCAAAAGTCCTCATCGTGGATGAGCCCATAGTCGGCCTCGATCCCAAAGGCGCGCGCCAGGTGAAAGACCTGTTCACCGATGTTTGTCGCAAGGGCGCCACCATTTTCATGTCCACCCATTCCCTTGGCATTGCCCAGGCCATGTGCGACCGCATTGGAATCATCCAGCATGGAAAAATGATTGCGCTGGGGACTATGGAAGACCTGAGGCGGCAGGCCAAAAAAAACCACGAGGATCTTGAGGATTTATTTCTCGAACTCACCGGCGACACCGATCTAGAAAACCTGGTAAAAACAATGACAACTCCCTGAAAGTAGTAGCAGAGGGCAGAAAGAGAACTTGAATTAGTCTAGCTAGATAGTTAAGTATATAGTGTGTTCCATGGTTCCAAGAGGAGATACCAACGCCCACGATTTTTACATTTTAATTCACTATTCGGTGGAAAAGAATATTGAGTATTTATTGGGCGGAAAGAAACCTTTTGATTGTTTTATTAATGATCGGGGTTTGTGCGGAATCGGCCCGGACCATAGCCCACATATCAGAACTTATTCCCTTGAGTTCTCCAAGCCGGATAAGTTTTTTCTGTGATAAAGCTTCGGTCACCGTATTTTGCGGTAAAACCGCCACGCAGATTCCTCTTTCCGCTCCCAAACGAAGCAGGGTCACATCATCCGCCTCTCCAATAACCTGTGGATTGATCTGGTTCTGGTAGAAGTAACTTTCAATTTCATTTTGAATCTGACTGTGCCTGGTTAGTTGAAAAAGTGGAGCTCCGGAAAGTGAATGGGGAAAATTCTTTCTGAGATATGCAAACTTTTCAGAACCCACAGCAACAATTTTGCGCGGTCTTAAACGGTAGTTTGTGATTTTTTTGTATTTTTTATCGACTTCACGGTCACTCAGAACCATTTCCAGTTCATTCTGGTCTAATTGATAAATCAATTCATCCAGGACCCCTTCTATCACAACAACCGACACAGACTTGTCCTTTAACAAGGGGACCACGAACTCATGAATATGGGAAGAAGACAAGGAAGGTAAAACACCCACCCTTATGCGAGACCTGCGTTTTGGATTTTCCTGTTTTACAGCCAGGTTTAATTCTTCAGCCAGATTAAAAATTTTGTTGCAGTATTCAAAAACCAGCTTACCGGTGTCATTCAAAATTAACTTCCTGGCTTTTCGTTCAAACAGACGTTTATCAAAATTTTCTTCCAACAGCCTCAATTGTTCGCTTAAACCGGATGGAGTCAAATTCAGTTTTTTACCCGCTTTTTTAATAGATCCTTCTCGGGCAATAGCCCAGAAATAGTAAAGATGACGAAAGTTGGGCAGATTATACATAGACATAAATCCTTGTTTGATTAGTGAGTTTGAATCATGAATCAATATTTTTGATTTATTTGTAAGAAAAAATCAACTTAATTTAATTCAAAATTTATGGATAATGGGTTATCTGAACTTTCTGGAGGGTTTAACTCAAACTTGTTGAAGATACGAAAACCTTCTTTAGAAGACGGGCCAAAAATGTTTGAGCTGGCCCGTACCGCAGGAAATCTGGATGTTAACTCCTGTTATCACTATATTCTGCTTTCTTATAAATTCACAGATACGTGTGCAGTCGCGGTCCAGGGCGGGGAATTAGCGGGCTTTGCGACAGGGTTCCGAGATCCAAACCATCCGGAGGTCCTTTTTATCTGGCAGGTAGCGGTATCAAATAAATTTCGCAATGGTGGAATTGCCAAAGCCATGTTGAAACATATTCTCCAACGAAATTTCAATCCGTCAATTCGATTCCTTGAAGCCACTATTACTCCCTCGAATAAAGGATCACAGGCCCTTTTTCAGAGTCTGGCAAATGAGCTGAATTGCTCAGTTAATAAGGAATCCTTAATTTCAGCGTCACTTTTCCCAGAAAACGGGCATGAGCCTGAATCTCTGTTTTGCCTTGGACCGTTAGGCGATCGCTGTACAAAAAAGGAATATATTTAATGGAAATTTTTGAAGAGATTGAATCTAATGTCAGGTCCTATTGCAGGGCTTTCCCGGCAATGTTTCAAAAGGCCAAGGGTTGTTATGTTTTTGATCAAACCGGACAACCTTACCTTGATTTTTTTTCAGGAGCTGGTGCATTGAATTACGGTCACAATCCAGATCCAATGAAAGCCAGACTTCTTGATTACATTGAACAAGATGGCATCGCCCACAGTCTGGATATGGCTACGGAGGCTAAGGGAGTATTTCTCGATAAATTCAATGAAGTGATCCTTAAGCCTCGTGACATGAAATACAAGGTCCAGTTCCCTGGTCCTACAGGGACAAACTCCGTGGAGAGCTCTTTAAAGCTTGCACGGAAAATAACCGGGCGGGACAAGATTCTGTTTTTCACTCAGGCTTTCCACGGGATGACGTTGGGCTCACTTTCCATATCCGGCAATTCTTTTAAGCGGGACGGGGCAGGCCTGTCTTTGACAAACTCAATTTGTATGCCTTACGACAGTTATTTCGGGAATGATGTCGATACCATCGAATACATGGAGCGAATGTTGGAAAGTAGTGGCAGCGGAGTCGACCTTCCGGCCGCTGCCATCGTAGAAGCCGTGCAGGCGGAAGGTGGGATCAATTCCGCAAGTGGTGAATGGCTGGAGAAACTTCAGGAGCTTTGCAAAAAATACGGCATGTTGTTTATCGTGGACGACATCCAGGCCGGATGTGGCAGAACAGGAACATTTTTCAGTTTTGAAAATATGAACCTCACCCCCGATATCGTCTGTCTTTCCAAGTCCATTAGTGGATATGGCCTGCCAATGGCACTATGTCTCATTAAACCGGAGCATGATAAATGGGAGCCCGGTGAGCACAATGGAACTTTTCGGGGAAACAACCTCGCTTTTGTGACGGCTACTGAAGCGTTGAACTTTTGGAAAGACTCTGCATTTTCCCGTGAAATTCTTCGCAAGGGCGAATTAATAAAAGATCGTCTCGAAAATTTGATGGAATCTTTTCCTGAAGAAATCAGTGAAACCCGGGGCCGGGGCATGATTCAGGGGATGGTTTTCAGGGAAGACGGGCTAGGTTCTCACATTTCCTCAATCTGTTTTGAAAACTTTTTATTGGCAGAAACGTCTGGTTCGGATAGTGATGTTCTCAAGCTTTTACCCCCTCTCAATATCAATGAAGAAGATTTAAACAAGGGGTTGGATATTATTGAGGCGTCGTTGTCAGAAGTTGCGGCCAAAGCAATGGCTTAAATTGCTGGGAACTTTAACACTAGGATTAAGAATATGATCGTTCGAAAACTTGAAGAAATTACAGGTACCGACAATGAGGTTTCAGCGGAGAACTGGTCTAGCCGCAGAATCCTTTTAAAAAAAGATGGAATGGGGTTTTCCTTCCACGATACAAGGATACTTCCGGAAACAGAGACCTTTATGTGGTACCGCCACCATGTTGAAGCTGTTTATTGCATTGAGGGGGAGGGCGAGTTGGCCGACTTGACCACTGGCAAAACCCACGCCCTTGCCCCTGGAACTTTGTACGCGCTGGATGGGAATGAAAAGCATGTCCTGCGAACCAAAACGGGTATGAGGATGATTTGTGTATTCAATCCCCCTCTGAACGGAAACGAAGTTCACGATGAAGAGGGAGCGTACCCTCTGGAAGAGGTATCGGAAGAATCCAGATAGGAAAATTTTTTATGACACAGCAGGCAACACTTCAGGATAAATACCCCTCTCGAGGGGATGTTCCAGGTATTTTAGACCGTAAGGATCCCGTGATTTACGGTTCCAGTTCTTCAGGGCCGGATGCCTACTTAGATAATGAACAGTTGAGTTTTTATGAGAAGAACGGGTATCTCATTTTAGAATCCTTTTTTTTTCGAGAAGAGGTCGAAAAACTACAGGAGGAATTGAATTGCCTGAGGAGTGCTGAAGGTGTAGAAGAAAATCCGGAATATATTCTGGAGCCTTCAAGCCGGGAAGTCAGGTCTATTTTTAATATCCACCGAACGAATGAGTTATTCAGCAAACTTTCACGCGATAAACTGATATTAAAAATTGTAACCCAATTATTAAATAGCCCGGTTTATATTCATCAATCGCGAATCAATTACAAGCCGGGTTTTGACGGGAAGGAATTTTACTGGCATTCGGATTTTGAAACCTGGCACGTGGAGGACGGAATGCCGCGTATGCGGGCTATCAGTTGTTCCATCACCTTAACCGATAATAATGAATTCAACGGTCCTCTACTGCTGATTCCCGGGTCGCACCAGCAATTTATTTCCTGCGCAGGGCAAACCCCCGAAAACCATTTTAAACAATCGTTAAAAAAACAGGAATATGGTGTGCCTGATTCCAGAATTCTAAAACGCATTGCAGACCAGAACGGTATGGTCTCTTTTAAAGGTAATGCAGGCTCTGTTGTGTTTTTTGAATGTAATGTCATGCATGGGTCCAATGGAAACATTACCCCCTGGCCCCGAAGCAATATATTTTTCGTTTACAATAGTATGGAAAACACACTCGTTGAACCCTTTTGTGGTTTGAAACCCCGCCCAGACTATATTGCCAGCAGAGAGTTTTCTCCCCTGGAACCCGAATAAAACCTGAAATGCAATGGCATCGCTGTATTTTGATTTTAGCCGTTACCCTGCTTTTTGGGTGTCAGGATTCTCAACCTGGTGATAAATCAAACTCGATCGCGCAAACTACCCTGGAACAGGCCCGAGCAAAAGGGTCCCTCAGGATAGGTTACGCCAATGAAGCCCCCTACGCCTATTACGATCCGGAACAGGACCGATTAACGGGAGAAGCCCCGGAAATTGCACGCCTTGTGTTGAAGGAAATGGGAGTCAAAAATATCGAAGGGGTCCTGACAGAATTCGGAGCCCTGATTCCAGGTTTAAAGGCCCGGCGTTTCGATATCATTGCCGCTGGAATGTATATCACCCCGGAACGCTGCAGGGAGGTGGCTTTTTCAAATCCTACCTATGGAGTTGGTGGAGGGTTTATAGTTAAAAATAACAACCCTAAGAAATTACACAGTTATGAAAACGTAGCTGGACAAAATAAAGTTAAACTGGGCGTGGTGGCAGGAACGGTCGAAATAAATTATGCTAGAAAACTGGGAGTTCCTGATGACAGATTGCTGATTTTTCCTGACGCCCTCAGTGCTCTGTCGGGTGTTAAAACAGGAAGAGTCGACGCTTTCTCAGCCACCAGCCTGACAATTCAGACTTTGTTGAACAAGGCAAAAGACAAAACCATTGAACGCGCCAGACCCTTTCACGACCCGGTCATTGATGGAAAATCAATCAAAGGGTTTGGAGCATTTGCTGTGAGAAAAGAAGATCAAAATCTGCTGGAGGCACTAAACCGGGAACTGGCCAATTTTATTGGTTCGCCGGAGCATATTCGAACGGTGCATCCTTTCGGCTTCTCCAAAGGAGACCTGCCCGGAAACGTGACCGCAGATCAGGTTTGCCGTCCAGAAACCCGCCAGTTTGAATAATCGAGAATATTATTTGGAGGCTGACGGTTGTTCGATTTTTTAAACTGGATTCCCGCGTTGTTGAGTGGGTTGAAATGGACCCTGGCCTTAACTTTTGGAGGGGCCCTGATTGCCTGCGTTCTGGCATTGACAGCCGGTCTCCTGCGTCTTTCAAGAAACCCTCTGCTTTTCTGGCCAGCCGCCTGTTACATTGAAATTTTTCGCGGCACCTCGGCTCTGGTTCAACTGTTCTGGTTTTATTACGTCCTCCCCCATTTTGGATGGAATTTGACAGCGTTTGCAGCAGGTACCCTGGTTCTCGGTCTGAATATTGGCGCTTATGGGGCCGAGGTGGTTCGTGGAGCCGTTCAATCTGTACCCAAAGAACAATATGAGGCTGCAAAGGCTTTGAGTTTTACAAAAGCTCAAACCATGAGGCGGATCATATTGCCTCAGGCATTTGTGGCTATTCTGCCGCCAGCCGGAAACCTTTTAATCGAATTGTTGAAAAGCACTGCACTTGTTTCCATGATCACTTTGGCTGAACTGACCTTTAAAGGACAAATGCTGAGGGCCGCCACCCATAAATCGACGGAAATTTTTGGATTGGTATTGATAATTTATTTTATTGTTGCCCTGTTGCTTTCCCAGGGGGTCCGCAAGCTGGAACAACGCTTTTCTTATCTAAGGGACTGAGGGTGGAAGAAAAAATTTTTGATTGGCATTTTGCCTGGAATTTGATGCCCGATCTTCTGGATGCCTTGATGGTCACTGTCCTGGCAACCCTTCTGGGAATGGGGCTGGCCATGATACTGGGCCTCGTATGGGCAGTAATGCGAAAATCAAAAAACCGCGTGGTGTTTTGGTTTGCTACTATTTTTGTGGAGTTTTTTCGAAGTACACCCCTGTTAGTTCAGATCTATTTTTTGTTCTATGTGTTGCCGGATGCGGGGATCCGGTTGAGTCCTTTCCAAACTGGAGTTCTGGCTCTGGGACTCCACTATAGTGCCTACCTGGCGGAAGTGTACCGGGCAGGGATTGACAGTGTTCCGGAAGGACAATGGGAAGCGGCTCAGGCCCTTAGCCTGAGCAAGGTTCATACGTTCAGGGCTGTCATCCTGCCGCAAGCACTTCCGCCTGTTATTCCTGCGTTGGGCAATTATTTAATCGCCATGTTTAAGGACACACCCATGTTGTCTGCCATTACTGTATTGGAGCTATTGCAGACCGCCAAAATAATCGGTGCAGACACCTTTCGATATATTGAACCTCTTACCCTGGTCGGCATCCTGTTTTTAACACTCAGTCTGATATCAGCACGAATTATCCGGCAATTGGAGCACCGTTATATTCATGGATACTAAACCAGCCTGGTCAGTTGAAATGCAAAGAGTCTGCAAAAGCTATGGCAACCTATTGGTTTTGAAAAATCTGGATTTGAGGATTAAACCTTCAGAGAAAGTTGCTTTGATTGGGCCCAGTGGATCAGGAAAGTCAACCATACTCAGAATATTGATGACATTGGAAACGATAGATTCCGGACTTGTAAAGATCGAAGGCGAGAAACTTTATGATATTAAGGAAAGTGAGAAAAGGGAGCCTTTGTCTGAAAGTCAGGTTTCAAAAATCCGTTCCAAAGTGGGAATGGTGTTCCAGAGTTTCAATTTGTTTCCGCACATGACGGTTTTACGCAACGTCACGGAAGCGCCTGTGTATGTTTTAAGACAATCCCATAAAGAAGCAGAACAGCAAGCCGAAAAAATTCTGGACCTGGTAGGTTTGAAAGACAAAATCGAGGCTTACCCGGCCCAACTCTCTGGCGGGCAAAAGCAGAGGGTAGCTATTGCACGGGCTCTTGCCATGCAACCCCGGATCATGCTGTTCGACGAAATCACATCTGCATTGGATCCTGAACTGGCAGCAGAGGTTTTGAGTGTAATAAAAAACCTGGCCCGTGAAACCGATATGACAATGTTGATGGTGACTCATCAAATGCAATTTGCCCGGGAGTTTGCCAACCGCGTCATTTTTATGGAGCATGGAATCATTTTGGAGGAAGGGACTCCCGAAAAAATATTCAATCAACCCGAGGAGGAACGAACCAAAAGCTTTCTCAAAACTGTTTTGGAAACCACCTGAAAAATAATGGACTTACCCTGGAAATGAAGGCTTTAACCATATGATTACCCAGCTTTATACCCTTTGGGCGCTTTTTTTTGGAATTGCCCTGATCACAATTGGCAACGGTCTGCAGGGCACCATTCTTGGCGTTCGTGGAACGATGGAGGGGTTTTCTGTTGGAACCCTTGGCTTCATCATGTCCTCTTATTATCTGGGTTTTTTGTTGGGATCATTTTATGTACAAAAATTAATCCTGAAGGTGGGGCATATCCGGGTTTTTGCAGCTTTCGCCTCTGTGGCTTCGATTTCCATTCTGGGGCATTCCCTGATTTTTGACCCTCTGTCCTGGGGATTGTTTCGGTTGATATCCGGTTTTTCTTTTGCCGGTATTTTTGTTGTAGCTGAAAGCTGGTTAAATGATCAGAGCCAAAATGAAGACCGGGGAAAAATATTGTCCATTTATATGGCTATCAACCATGGTGGCTTTTTAATAGGCCAATTGTTTCTCAACCTGGCACACCCCGGGGGCTTTACCCATTTTATTTTAATTTCAATTTTATTGTCTTTTGCGTTGATACCCATACTGGTGACAGCGAGCCCATTCCCCTCATTTAATTCCTATCAGCCAATGAGTGTTTCGGAGCTTTATCACAACTCACCCACGGCTTTGGTGGGCGGAATTTGCGTTGGGGTTGCGCATGGATGTGTCTGGGGACTGGGCCCCGTTTATGCCTTTAAATCTGGTTTTGATGTTTATGGTGTTTCCATATTTATGGGAGTATTTTTATTGGGAGGATTTATTTTTCAGTGGCCAATTGGGATGTTGTCAGATAAGTTTGACCGACGTTCCGTTCTGTTTCGAGTCGTTTGGTCGGCGGCAATTTTTGCCCTGGCTTGTTCTTTTTTTTCCGAAACTAATTCAGATCTGTTGTTGTTTCTGATGTTTGTTTTTGGTGGTTTGTCCTTGCCTTTGTATTCTCTTTGCATTGCCCATGCAAATGATAAGCTGGACCGTTCTCAAATGGTTTCGGGAAGCAGTACCATGGTGCTGATGTATGGCTGTGGAGCTTTGTTTGGCCCGCTACTGGGTTCACTGAGCATGGAACTATTTGGGCGGATTGGCTTTTTTTATCAATTAACGTTTGTCCATATAATTTTGGGAATTTTTGTATTTGCAAGAATTAAAAAATCAGCACCCGTTCCTCTTGTAGAACAGGAAGAGTTCATTCCTGTGCCATCCACAACATCGCCCATGGTTTCTAACTTAGCTCCAAATGCTACCGATGAATCCCCTGAATCCACAAATGAATAAGTTTATTAGTTCTTTTGAAAGGAAGAGACAATGAATGAATTGACGAAACCCAAGCATCAGCCCTTCACTGAAAAACTGGTGGAGGATCATTATAAAAATCTTTCCAATAGTTATGACGACTATTTACTTTACTCCCCCCAGTTTGTCCGCCTGATGACAAAAAAAATGATCCAGATGCTGGATTTAAAAAACAATGATGTTTTTGTCGATCTGGGTGGAGGGACCGGGATGTACACAAAGGATATTCTGGAACAGGTTGACCTGAAAACGCCTGCAATCCTTGTCGATCCATTTGCAGAAATGTTGGGGCAGGCTGACTCGCATCCTCAGATTGAATGTAAACAGCACGATGGCCTGGCTTTCTCAGAGTTGAAAGGAGACTACGACAAGGTTTTGATGAAAGAAGCCGTTCATCACGTTCAGGACAAGAGCCGGTTGTTCGGGAATTTGTTTGAAAGGCTGTTACCCGGAGGGAAATTGTTGCTGGTGCATGTGCCCCCGGAACTGGACTACCCTATATTTGAAAAGGCTCTGGAAAGAGCCCGCAACTGGCATGCCGACCCGGAAGATCTGCGTCGGTCCCTTTTCGAAACGGGGTTTCAGGTGGAGCACGAGTTTATTAAGTACCCTCATTCTATTTCAAAAGAAAAATATATCAGTATGGTACGGACTGGCTATATGACCGTATTATCATCATTCAAGGATGAAGAAATCGAGGAGGGTATCAGAGAGATGGAAACTAATTTGGCAGGGAAAAGCACTCTGGAGTTTGAAGATCATTTTGACTTTATCCTTGCTTGCAAACCTGCTTAGCAAAAACACTTTTCCATTCACGTGGCCCTGGGAATCCAGATAGAATTTTTGGAGTCAGGTTATTAAAGAAACATTGGCCTTAATGGGTTCCTGAATCTGGATCCGAAGGAATGTCAAAGACTCAAAGGGACCCGGGGCTGGTTTGCCGTAAAGTCCAGTTCTCCCAGGGGAAAACTCAATGAACTCGTGAGGCATTTCCCCCCTGGACGATGCGATCACCAAATCCACTTGAGTAAAGTTTCACTTGTTAATCGAGTGAAATCTGTTCAAGAAAGCACCCGACACCATTGAAGGGTGTCGGGTACTTGAGGTTGTTTACTCAGGGAAGGAGTTCGGGGCGGTGGCGTGTTGCCAGCCTTCTCCATTCAACGTGCGAAGCATTTCTACCAGATCCTTCTTTTCCTCTTCCGTCAGTTTCAGGGGAATGATCTGGTTATCCTGGAATGGGTTTTTGACTCCACCCCGGTTGTAGTGGTTGACGACTTGCATTAAGGTCGAAAACCTTCCGTCATGCATGTAGGGTGCGGTCCGTGACACTTCCCTGAGAGTGGGTGTTTTGAATGCCCCAATGTCCTCTTTCTTTTTAGTGACATGGAACCGTCCAACGTCCAGGGTTTCTCCATCCCAACCAATTCCAATGTTGTGGAATTTTTCATCAGAAAAATTGGTTCCGAAATGACACAGGTTGCATCGCGCTTTGCCAAAGAAAAGTTTTCGCCCTCTTTTGGCTGATTCGGAAATGGCTTTTTCATCACCATCCCAGTCGAAGCGGTCAAACGGGCTGTTGCCGGAAAGAAGTGTCCTTTGAAAAGAGGCAATAGCTTTTCCAATGTTCTGAACTGAAATGTTCTCTCCAAACACCTTTTGGAACAGTTTTTTGTATCCCGGAATCTGGTTTAACTTGGCTACCAGTTCCTCGTTGCTCTGGAACCCGTGTTCTACAGGGTTGAACAAAGGTCCGACAGATTGCTCTTCCAGAGTTCCGGCGCGGCCATCCCAGAAATGGGAGTTTCCAAATCCGCGATTGATTGAAGTTGGAGCACTTCTGCCTCCCTGCTGGCGATGGATACCGGTCGAAACCGGTTGCCCATCGGTGAATGCGAGCGACGGGATATGGCAGGAAGCACAAGCGATGCTTCCATTTTTCGATAGCCGTTTGTCAAAAAAGAGCAGGTGTCCCAGGTCAATTTTTTCCCTGGTTAGAGGATTTGATTCAGGAACCTGGAAAGTGTCTTCATCTAAACCCAGAGGAAATTCCAGTTCAAATTCTTCCTCAGTTACCTTTTGTGCTTTGGGAGCGGCACCAGCTAAAAAAAATGCAATTCCTAAAAGGGTCAGGCCCAATAAGATGAGCCGTTTGCTGTTTTGATTCTCCGGTTTTTGCCTGTTTGTTTTCATGTTAAATTTTCTCCCTGTCTGGCCAATATTTGTAATGTTGATGACTCCATTATCGGACAGTCGGGTTGATAGGTCTAATCGAATATTGTTATTATCTAATAGATGAAATCTATTACACTGACCCAGCTCCAGTATGTTGTCGCAGTCGACCAGAAGCGGAATTTTGGTTTGGCTGCCCAGGCCTGTTTTGTTTCTCAACCCACTTTGAGTATGCAGATCCAGAAACTGGAGGATGACCTTGGCGTTTCCTTGTTCGACCGGTCAAAAAAACCGGTAGAGCCGACCGATATAGGAAGAAAGGTGGTTGCGCAGGCCAAGGTTGTGCTTCAGGAGGCTTTGAGGATTGAGGAATTGATCAAATCAGAAAGAGGCGAGATCCGAGGGGATTTTTTTCTTGGAATCATCCCGACTCTGGCGCCCTATTTATTGCCACTGTTTCTCGAAAAATTCATAAAAAAATATCCGTTGGTTAACCTGATTATAGAGGAACTCCAGACTCAGCAGATCATAAACCGATTAAATGATGATCAGTTGGATGCGGGACTCCTGGTAACCCCATTGAATGTTCCAGGAATAATCGAGAAGCCATTGTTTCGCGATCCATTTCTGGTTTATTTGTCACCCAAACACCCTTTACTCTCAAAAAGTAAAGTGACACATCAGGACTTGAGCCTGGAAGATGTCTGGCTGTTGAATGAAGGGCATTGTTTCCGGGAGCAGGCGATCGAAATCTGTGGAAGAGTGAAAAGCAAAAATTCAGGTAAAAAAAACCTGACCTTTGAAAGTGGAAACCTTGAAACCCTGAAACGGCTGGTCGACCAGAAATTTGGATACACCCTGCTTCCGTCATTAGCCATATTGGGAATGAGTGCTACTGAGAAAAAGAAAAAAGTACGATATTTTAAAGCTCCAATTCCGACACGTGAAGTCAGCCTGGTCTACAGTCGTTCTTTTCTTAAGAAAAGCATCATCGATGCCCTGCACAACGCAATTTCCTGCTCTATACCAACTGAGTTGACCAAAGCAAAAGCCCACGAACAGGTGATAGGAGTTTCTTCCATTAAGGGTTAAATCGAAAAGGTGTTGGGCAGGTTGGCCATGGGTGAAGTAAAGATAACGGGGAAAAAGGGTTTTTGGCTAGCCTTTCCCTTTTCCTTTTGTGCCTCGCAGCAAGGGCTTTTGTAGGGCACTCCTTCTATGGGCAAAGACCCAACGGGAGGGAGGTGCTGCTGGAGCCCGGCTTGCCAGCTTGTATTGGGCATAACTTTCCGGTTTTGGGATATTTCGCCCAAGCTTGGCAAATTCTACAATAGGAAAGTGGAATGTGTTGCCAACCGGTTCATCACCGAAGGGGTTTTCCCTTCTTAAAGCAGGATATTCCTTGGCATCGATATCCGTAAACAGGGCGTAGCACTCCTTTGAAGGGGCGTAATCGATAAGAATGGCATTGCATACAGCCTGAAGGTCGTCAATATTGGGTTTATAGTGACCACTGTTATTGGAAATATAGATTAGTTTTCCTTCGATCACCTCAAGGGTTCCTGCGCACATAACATCGGCACCGGAGAGGAATGATGAGTGGTGCATGGCTGCCCTATCGAATTTAAACCCCATTTTCTGATAAAATTTTTTGAATTCCTTACTTGCGTCGACATTACCAGCAGCAAAAATTTGACCTGCGGGATTGGCGGCATAAATGTTTTCATTTTGTTTTGCTGTTGTATAGAGCTTCTCTCTTCTTCGCACCGTGTTTTTTGCGAACGTTAATTTATAAGCGCTGCGTTGCTCCTCATTCATGTAAACAAGGCCCCACCCTGCTATTCCAGCTGTATTCCCGCGTGCTTCTTTGATCAGTTTTTTTAACATGTAATAATCCTGACCATCGTCCCCCGTTAGCTTGAGCTCGTATTCCTGAAGAAGTGTTTTCGCATATTCAGCATCATTATCAGACAATTGGACAATATCATCACCGCGCATGCCCGGCAGCCCGGGTTTATTTAATTTTTCATACCTGAAAATTCCTTTCAGACCTCGGCGCCCTGTTGCAGCGGTGAGATGTTTTTCAATGGTTTTCGCGCGGGCCTGTTCATTCTTGATTTTACCTATACAAAAAGTACCCAGGTTTTTGACGGCTTTAACGTGAGGCTTGTCGTCTTGTTCCGCCATGCCCGCTCCTGCGCAATCCGAACAGGCTGTTCTAATTTCCATTAGAATATTCTGTCGTTGTGCGACATAATATTTAGCAAAACTGTGATATTTGTCGATGAGTCGACAGATAGTGTCTACATAGGGCAAAAATTTTTTTTTCAGTTTTGACTTTAACTTTAAGGTATTAACCTTGTTGCGAAAATCCGCAGAAGACATCAAGGTGCCTGTATATTTTCCCATGTCGCCTCCGTTGCCTTTTTGTTTGAAAAGTGTGAAGTGGGCTGGATATGAAAAAGCCCGACTTTCTCAAACTTCAGACGGTTATATTGTAACCCATTGTTTATATTGGCTCAATTTGTTTCCGGCAGGTTGTGGAGGGGGTGGTCCAGGGGCTCCGGCTATTCTTAAGTGTTAATTAACGCTTTGTGAGGCTGACTTGAAATGTGAGCAGAACAGTCTGTGATATTCTTGGAAAACGGATGGATGGAAATAATGATTGATCTCAGATCGGGTTGTAAGTTGTTGTTGGCAACCTCGACCAACCAGCAGGTAAAAAACGCGGCGTTTTAAAATAAATTCCAGGCTCTTGCAGCTGATATGAAAAAAAGGACAAGGAAAATGAAAAACTCCAACCTGATATCCATAATTTTTGCGGGTGTAGCGGTTCTGGCGCTAACCAATTTAAGCGCGTTCTCAATGGGAGAAGAACCCGTTCAGCAGGTTAAAAAGGTTTCTAGTTCAAATTTACAAAAAGCGACTTTTGCCGGTGGTTGTTTCTGGTGCATGGAGACACCCTTCGAGGAGATCAATGGAGTGGGTCAGGTCATCTCAGGTTTTACGGGTGGAGAAAAGAAGAACCCTACATATAAAGAAGTGGCGCGAGGTCAAACCCGGCATCTGGAAGCGGTGCAGATCACCTATGATCCGGAAAAAGTCACTTACAAGGACCTGCTTGAAATTTTCTGGCGGAATATTGATCCTACCGATGATGGTGGTCAGTTTGTCGACCGGGGTCACCAGTACACAACAGCAATTTTTTATCATGACGATCATCAGAAAATGCTGGCCGGGGCTTCAAAAGACCGTATCATTAAAAGCGGTCGTTTTGATGGTAAAATAGTCACCCCCATTGTTAAAGTGAACGAGTTTTACCCGGCGGAAGAATATCATCAGGATTTTTTTAGGAAGAGCCCGGTTCGATATCATTCTTACCGGTATGGTTCCGGGCGCGACCAGTTCATCGACAAGCACTGGGGAGAAGACCGCGAATATAGAATCCAAAAGGCTTCATTTAAATCTCAATCTTCAGCAACGGCTGCCCGTGCAGGTCTGTCTCGGAAGAACCAGTCCTTATCCAAAACCAATGTTGAAGGTGTACCAATAAAGGTATCTACCATGAAAGATTCCTATACAAAACCGTCTGACGATGAATTGAAAAAGCGGCTGACGGATTTGCAATACAAGGTAACGCAGAAAGAAGGCACCGAGTCTCCCTTCAAAAATGAATACTGGGACAACCACGAGGCTGGCATCTACGTTGACATCGTGTCCGGTGAGCCGCTGTTCAGTTCTATCAACAAGTTTGAGTCCGGTACCGGCTGGCCTTCCTTCGACCGCCCGCTGGTGGCTGAAAATATCATTGAGAAAAAGGACTCCACCTTTTTCATGGTACGAACGGAAGTCCGTTCGAAGCACGCCGACTCACATCTCGGTCATCTGTTTGACGACGGACCCAAAAATACCACTGGCCTGCGCTATTGCATCAATTCCGCCAGTTTGAGGTTCATCCCAGTGGACAAAATGGAACAGGAAGGTTATGGCGAATATCTCTCGCTGTTTCCCAATGCAAAGAAATCGACCTGAGCGAGTCGACAAAAAAAAGAAAAAGAGTCTGAGCCTTCGGGCCCAGCCTCTTTTTTATTTGGAAGGTGATTTTTTTCCTGCGCCCAGCAAAGGAAGGTGTTTAATGCGGTGATAGGTCAGGGTCATGGCGATGCAATGTTTTATTTCCTTGATAGGAATCTCGTCATCTTCGTTAAAAATAATTGCCCGGTTTCCTTCAAAATTAAACTTGTCACAATAAAGTTCTTTAAAGGTATCTACCAGTTTTGTCTGGCAATGGAAATATAAAGCATATTGATTTGGTTTTGATTTCTTGTAATCCATTCGGAGTGTGCTGCCACTGTTCGAAATATAACTGGGTTCGCCCCATTTTAAGGTTTCTTCCAGGTTTTCTATTCCTTCGGCTTCTTGCACAGTGTCGAACACCAATTGCCGGAGGAACAGAAGTTTCGATTGAAAGGGCTCAGGATAGGATTTAAATTTTTGGTAAACGATAGAGTTTTTTATCGCTTTCATCTTTTTATCACAACAAGATTATTTCCCTTTAAGGTTGCCACTGAGGGTATGAGGCTCGTCTCCTCTTCGAACTCTAACAGTCACTGCATCGCCATTAGATTTTGTCTTAAGTAATTCACGCAAGTCGTCAATGTTGGTGATCGGGCTGCCATCCATGCTGACGATCTTATCGTCTTTTTGTATTCCCAGGCGCTTCCCGTTTGAGCTTTCCATGACAGAGGTGACCCACAGTCCGTCGTCTTCTTTCTCCTGCAGCATCACACCCAGTTTGATTCCATTGTCCTGTTCCACAACATAAGAAACCGCCCATACAAAATCGGCACTGTAGAGGGGAATTGAAACCGGGTCGACTTTCATTTCACGATCTTTCAATTCTTCAGGTGTTTGGGTGATGTGTGGCAAAACGATTGTATAGGCATGGGGCACTCTTCGAAACGCGCGCTTGGGTATTCCATAGCCATACTGGACATGAAAACCACCCGCCAGCACGACCAGTTTAAAGTCCGCATATTCCGGATTTGATAAAAACTCCGCTACCGACTGGGCCATCGATTCTTCCCACAGCACCAGCATCTGGTAAGGTTTCAGAACCTCGGGCGCATGATCCTTGTTTGCACCGAACAGGGACATCGAGTAAGCATTGTGATACGGATCAGTCAAATCGAGTGTGGGTAGTCCAGGCGTGTTCAGTCCCTCTTCCCTGAGCATTTGTTCAGTATCTGTGGAGGATTTCAATCCGATTATGGGAATTTGACTGCTTTTCATAAAATCAGTAATCGGCAGATACAGCCGGTACCCACCTCCCCAATTTTGCCTAAAC
The DNA here is from genome assembly GCA_015698285.1 of Candidatus Nitronauta litoralis. Classification (NCBI taxonomy): domain Bacteria; kingdom Pseudomonadati; phylum Nitrospinota; class Nitrospinia; order Nitrospinales; family Nitrospinaceae; genus Candidatus Nitronauta; species Candidatus Nitronauta litoralis. Next base: position 776,293 of record CP048685.1, on the reverse strand, counting down.
AAATTGTTAAATTCTTTGTCCGGGACTTGCCCTCGGTGCCATTGGTCGAGAACAGGTTGAGCGGACCGCCGAAACATTTCCATCCCGACCGCCACCTTGCCTGGGAACCGGTCTGAAACGGCTTTCAGGATTTCAAGCTGCACACGGTGTGCTTCGATATTGTCGTGCGTTTCACCGATATAGATGACCCGGGCGGCCGCAATCGTATCCAGCATCTGTTTTTTGGAAACCAGCACACCAGTGGGAAGGTGCAGGATCTGGTTGTCCTTTAAGTCAGATAAGCTGCGGTAAGGGGAACCGCCGTTGGGGACTGCGTAATCCTCTCCCAGCGCCTGCAAAGGGAGGAACATCAAGTAATACAACAGGTAAGTGAACATTAATGGACGGATCATGGTGTCACCGGAGGCTCGTTATATTGACATTATTCTTTTGATGAAAGATAATACCCACTTCGATTTTCGATCACAGCGTGTCCCAGGGACGCCTGCCGGGTGAAGCGGGAAGAGGTTAACTCTTACAGACAGCTTCCCACATTAAAGCCCGCTATTCCATAATAAAGGAGGTTGTTGCTTTTTGCTGGAAGTCACAGTACACCAGAATCAGGTTGATAAAGCGCTGAAGGCGCTCAAGCGCCAGATGACGAAAGAAGGATTACTCAAGGAATTAAAACGTCGGCGCTTTTACGAAAAACCTTCTGTTAAGAAAAAACGGAAGCAGAAGGAAGCCAAGAAAAAACGCAAGTCCGCCATGCGGCGCGGGGGCGGCGGTATGTAATGTAAGAGGTAAAAAAGAAAACTGGAAAACGGTCGGGGCAGATTGCTCCGGCCGTTTTTTTATTTCCGTTTGCCGCAGGCTTCGTAAAAAACAATGGCTGCAGCTGCGGAGGCGTTTAAGGATTCCACCTGTCCTTGCATGGGAATCTTGATCGTTGCGTCGCAGGTTTTTTTGAGCAGAGGACGAATCCCCTTCGCCTCTCCACCCAGTACCAGAGCCAGGGGAAAATTAAATTCAAACGATCCACAATCGGTTGGGCCCTCCGGATCTAGACCGACCACCCAGTACCCGTTTTCTTTCAGTTCTTCCGCTGCTCGGACCAGATTGGTGACGGTGGCCACCGGCAGGATTTCCAATGCGCCGGAGGCGCATTTGGCGGCAGTGGCATTGAGGGGTGCTGCCCGGCGGTTGGGGATAATCGCGCCCTGCAAACCCAGCACTTCGGCTGAGCGAAGCACGGCACCGAGGTTTTGTGGGTCCTGGATCTCATCCAGGATAACCACGATGGGGTTTTTATAATGTGAAGTAGCTTCAAGCAGTTCTTCCAGATTCTGGGATCGTCGAACCGCGAAGTATCCGACCAGGTTTTGATTATTTTTATCCTTATATCGTTTCTGGAATACTGAAGGCGAGAGGGTTTCCACCGGAACGCCCTTTTTGCGAGCCAGATCCAGAATCGGATGCAGCCTGTTTTTCGGGCTTCCGGAAGCGACTACCAGTTTTTCGCAGGCGCGATTACCCGATTCCAATGCTTTGCGGACAGGGTGAAGTCCCATGATCATTTCAGTTTTGGGTGAAGCGGTCATTGAGTTATCCGTTGAAACAGGGTTTTATATTAAAATCAAAACCTTAGGTAGTCATCTCCAAGGCGACGGGGTCATTGAATATTAGCTGCCATCATTTTATACTGTATTAAGACATCCCAATATGATTTTTGGCAAGGAACGACCTATTTTTTAAGGGTTCCCGGCTTGCCGAAGGGAAAGCAATTGAATCGTTCGAGATGTCCGGTAGTAATCTGTCCGACCCCTGATCAATCATTCAAGAATTACCTTCACTGTTCCGGTTCAGGATCGGGTCTTCCACAAACCTAGCAGACTTTTGTCTGGAAGTTGAAAAAACTTTCAGGCCTTCCATGGGTTCCGTGCCCCTAATTACCCGTAAACGTTTTTATAGTGTTTTCTTTGGATTGATCGGCCTTGTCGCTATTGTAGCAGGGTTGGTGTATCTGCAATTCCGCGACCTTGAAAATTTAAAGATGTTGGTGGTTGAACAACTTCAGGAACTCACCCAACGGCAGGTCAATATAAAAACCATCAGCCTGGATTTTTCTGAAGGTGTTGGGTTGAAGTTGCACAACCTTGTATTAAGCGATCCAGCGAAACCGTCTGAAACGTTCACTGCAGTCCAGGCAGGTGTGACCATGGGGCTTTGGTCACTTTTAAATCAGAATGCCCAAATCCAGAAAGTCAGTTTTCATGGTGCCAGGCTTAAGGTCACGCGGCAAGGCAGACGTGGCTGGGCTATTGAAGGGTTAGGGGATTTTCGCACCGATACTATGAACGCTAAAGGGAAACTGGGAGAAAACTGGAAGCGTGTGCGTCGTCTGGATATTAAAGATGCAACACTGATATTTGTTGATCCCTGGATTTCTGAAAAAGCTCCTATCCGGTTGGTGGCGGAGAATGTTAATGCTTCTCTATCAAAACCCATCCTAGAATCAGCCCTGTTGTTTTCCCTTGAGGGCAATATGGATGGGCCGCATGATTTGAAATCACCCTTTAGAATAAACGGGCGTTGGCAAGAATCGGATGAAAACCCGGGAGATCCTGAATTGCAGGGCAGCCTGCAGCTGGTTGGTGGTCACATCCCTTTGTTTGGAAAGTATCTAGATAAGGTGTTTGCCATTCTTCCAACCGAAAAATCCTTGTCCACAGATTCTGAGTTCGTCTGGAATCCTGGAAAGAGCGTGAACTATCAAGGCAAAGTTTTTATTTCCCGAAACCATAAGGCTCTGTCTCCAGAACGGTTTCGATTTCCTGAATCTCCAGAGAGTGCTATCGATTTTGACGTGACCGTCAAACCGGATCTTGTTGAGTTCAATCGCCTGGACTATCGCTTTGGCGCCTTTGACTTCAAAGTCAAAGGGGCTTATGCAGGCCACTCAAAGAAAAACCCGGAGGTGAGGTTGAAAGTTTCGAGTACTCCCTTTGCTGTCGAGAGAACCCAGGAGCTATTGCCTTTTAAATTATTTTTTCCAAAAACACACACCGCATTTCAGAAACGATTTGAAAAAGGAATGCTTGAAATTCGATCGTTTGATTTTAACGGGACTCTTGACCAGTTAAATCATCTGGCCCGTCCGGAAAACCTGAAACGTCTTAGCGCGGAACTGGTTTTGAACAAGGTCGATTTTGGATCAGAACTGCCAAAACTGAAGCAGGTAACGGGCGGACTCAAGTTAATGCCGGAAAAAAATGCTATCAATATCAGTCAGGCCCAATATCAGGACTTCCTGATTTCGGGTTTATCGGGAAATGTCACATCGGTGATGAATCATCCAGTAGTGAGCTGGACTGTTGACGGGCAATTCAAACTCGAGGAGTTGAAGGGCATTCTCCGGCAGGTTATGGACACGCGGTCGTTTGAAAATCAACTTGCCTTTTTCAAGGACTTGAAAGGAGAGGGCAGTGTTCACTTGCATTTCCGGGGACCCCTTGAAGAACCGAATAAACTGGAAATCGAAGGAGCGATGCTACTCGAGAATGCTTCCTTTAAACAGGATCAACTGACCAAGCCATTTGAAAACATCAATGGCAGGATTCGATTCACTAACAGGCCGGATAATATTGTATTGAAAGAGATTAATGATGCTCCTCCCTGGGAAGTTAAGCTTGAAGGTTTTTCCGGAAATCTAGGGCCACACAAGATCGTTGACCTGGCAGGTGAGACAACGCTTGCAAAGGGAAGCCCAATACGCCGGGTTTATGGCAAAGTAAAGTTGGGGTTGCTGGAAGCGGCAGAGCTGGCATCTGATTCACTGCTGGGAAGGTTTAAATCAGTACTGGAAAATGTAAGTTTTTCCGGAGGTGAAGTGCTGGTTGATTTTCGGGGTCAGGGTGCCGAATTCAGTCTGGAGCCATCAGGGCCGCTCGGGCTTGTGGAATTGAAAAAAGTCACCATGCAACATAAATCCGGATTCCGACCTCTGATGGGTGTGTCCGGAATTTTATTTTTTGACAAGAACAAGATACGCGTAGAAACCAAAGAAGCCTGGTACGGGGATTCACCAGTAAAAATCAAGGGGCAATACCTGTTCATGAATTCCAAAAATCCGGAACTGGTCTTGCGTGCAAGTTCATCCGAGTTTAAGCCATCAGACTTCACAGACATACCCTTTCTGGAAACGCTCAGGTACGATGGATTTGCCAAAATGGAATTTATCTGGCAGAGCAATCGGCAATACAAGAAGTTTGAAAATCATGTCGACCTTTCTCAGGTCGATTACCGTTATGGAGACTGGTTGGTCAAGCCCAAGGGAGTGCCAAATAAAATAGCCATGATAGGTCGCGTGTTGCCAGATGGTGGATTGAATATAAAGGAAATGACGTTTGAACTTGAGGATAATAAGGTTTCCGGTCACGCTCGCATCGCGCAGCCATCCAACCCGCAATTCTCAGCCCATCTGGAGGCGAAGGATTTTAAAACTCTTCCCATGGCACCGTACATTCCGGCTTTGCAAAACAATTTTGGTGGGATCGTGCAAATGAGTCTTGATGGGCAGGGGAATGTGAGACGATTGGAAGATGCCTTGTACAAAGGAACCGCTACCCTGAAACAACTGGAATTTAAGCCGGAAGGTTTTTTGAAAAATTTTACGGTGGATGGGGATGTCAAGTGGACGGGAAGTAATGTTGAAATAAGTAAAGGGCGACTTGAATCGGGTAAAACCCGGACCGAATTCAATGGTCGCTATTATGCAGGCCCTGCCCCTCAACTGGAATTGAAATTGCGGGGAGACGGTGTTTACTTCAGTGAGCTGTTGCCTGAACCTGGAACACGGGAAGAACTGGAACAACCTGGCTGGTGGCGTACCTCAAAACTTTTGAGCAAGGGTTCGGGGTCTGTGGATATTGAACTGGATCGGTTCAATTTCAAAAAATGGACCCTGAAACGACTGAAGGGCAATATGTCTTTCAAGGGTAAAGTTTTTGACTTCAAGAAGCTGAGTGTTGGTCGGACGAATAGAGACCAGATTGAAGCACAGGGTACCGTTTCTTTAAAAGATCCGAAACGAATCGAGTTTGATGGGCTGGTGCTCGCAAGTAATATCAGGGCCGAAGGGTTCCTCGGCATCTTTAGTCCCATATTTGATGACAGCCTGAATGGTCAGCTCAACTGGTTCAAGGCAAAGCTGGACAGCAAGGGTAAAGATTTGAAGGAAATGTTCAGCAACTTGAATGGAGAAATAGCTTTTGATATTTCAAAAGGTGAATTGCAGACGTACCGGTTGCGCCATGGGTTGAACGAGCTGTTCGGGTTTTCGGGAAATATCACACCAAAGCAGATGAAACTTCCACCGACACCCTACGTTGATATTTTTGGGAACTTTGTATCTAAAAGAGGACAGGCGCGTACGGAAAATTTCATGTTTGAAGAGCCGGACCAGCGCATGTCGATGGTGGGTGATTTTGATATGGGGCGATTCCGAATGGACACAGTCGTGGGTGTCGCTCCCTTGCGGGAACTCGACCGGTTCCTCACCAAGATTCCATTGGTCGGTAAAATCATTACCGCAGGCGATGAACAAAGCCTGTTTAAAAACTATTACACAGTCAAAGGCAGCTTCCACAACCCGGAAGTCTACCCAATCCCCTTCACATCACTCGGCAAAAAAGTGGTTGGCATTTTCCAGGGCATAATCCAGTCTCCCACCGACCTCATTCCCGATTCGCCAACGACAACAGAGTGATTACCAATTTTTTTAACCGGTATTTTAATCCGGCGCAAATCCTTTTAATTATTTGAGCCGTTTACAAGGAGAGTTTTGCTTGCAGGTCATCGAGGTTCTATTTCGAGGAGTTACTGCGACTGGACGTTGGTGATCTGGATGGATTGCGGGGATTCGCCCCGGTGGTGAGCGACGGCGACGTGGATGGCGGCGAGGACTTCGGATTCCTCTTCAGAGCCTGCTCCCCCTGCAGTTGTTCGCGAAGAGGCTGTTGGTGCTTTTGCAGGTGGCTCCTGGTAAGGAATAAATTTTACGAGGACCTGGATCACCCCGATGAGAATGGTCAATACGGTAAAGATCACTCCCATTGCAAGGATTGAGACTTGAACTGCCTGCGCAACCATAACTTTATTCTCCTGCCGTGAGAACCATCGCAGTATGGGCGGCTCCACCAACATCACCGCCGAATAGAGACAGGAAAACTCCCGCCGCCACAGCACTGCCGATCACACCCGCTACGTTTGGTCCCATCGCGTGCATCAAAAGATAGTTCCCTTTTAACTCCTCCGCGCCAACTTTTTGCGAGACGCGTGCCGCCATCGGTACGGCAGACACACCCGCCGAACCAATCAGCGGATTGACCTTGCCCTTGGTGACGTAGTACATAAACTTTCCAAATAAAACACCGCCTGCTGTTGCAAAACAAAAGGCGATCAAACCGAGAACGATGATCTTGATCGTCTCTATGGTCAGGAATGATTCGGCGGTCATGGAAGAACCGACTGAAAGCGCCAGCAGGATTGTGACAATGTTGATCAAGTGTGTTTGCGCGGTATCACTGAGGCGCTGGGTTACACCGCTTTCGCGAAACAGGTTGCCCAGCATCAACATTCCCAGCAGTGGAGCAACACCCGGGAGCATCAAACAGCAGATGAGAGTGACCGCTATCGGGAAAATAATTTTTACATGGGGTGAGATGGGCTTGAGCTGCTCCATTTTCACCTGGCGTTCTTTTTTGGTAGTGAAGAATCGCATGATTGGCGGTTGGATCAACGGCACCAGCGACATATAAGAATAAGCTGCAACAGCGATTGGTCCGAGTAGATGTGGCGCAAGCTTGGCCGCCAGGAAAATCGAAGTCGGTCCATCTGCGCCACCAATGATGCCTATCGCGCTGGCTTCCTGCATATTGAATCCGAGAACAACCGCGCCGATGAGTGTTGTATAAACACCCAGTTGAGCAGCAGCTCCCAGTAATAATGTATAGGGATTTGCCAGCATGGGGCCGAAGTCCGTTAACGCCCCCACCCCAAGGAATATCAGAGGTGGCAGAATTTCATGCTTCACACCGAAATAGAAATGGTAAAAGAGGCCACCCACATCGGTATTGGCCAGGCCACTCATGGGAAGATTGGCCAGCATGCACCCCATACCAATCGGCAACAGGAGAAGAGGTTCAAACTCCTTATAGATGGCCAGGTAAAACAGGACACATGAAATTACCAGCATCACCGCATGCCCGCCGGTCAGGGCAGAGAAACCCGTCGATGCCGCAATTCGCGACAATGAATCTGAGAGTGTGAATTCCATTAGACGATCAAGACCAGTTCGTCACCGGTTTGAACATTGGCACCCTCCTGTACCAGGATGGCATCAATACGACCGGATACGTGAGCATGAACTTCACTTTCCATTTTCATGGATTCCAATACGATTACAGCATCGCCTTTATTGACCACTTGGCCAACCTGACATTTCAGAGCGAAGACTGATCCCGGTAATGGAGACGTGACTGCTGATCCACCACCTCCACCACTTGCAGGTGCGGCTTCCTGGGCCGTGGCGGCTGCAGGTGCTGCCGCGGGTGCAGGGGCTGCGGCAACGGCTGTTCCTGCCGGCGCAACCTGAACGTTGTAAGGTTTGCCATTGACATGGACGGTGTAGGCTGCAGGTCCCTGGGTTGCGGCAGGCGCGGGTGCCGCGGCTGGTGCTGCTGCCGGGGTTGCGCTGGACCCGTTGGATGCGGGCGCTTTTTCAGGAAGCGGCTTGCCACGTGTTTCAAAAAACTTGAGCGCCACTTTGGGAAACATGGCATAAGTCAACCGGTCCTCATCAGACGTGTGCTTATCGCCCAGTTCCTTGCAGAGGTCTTCCCACTCCGGTTCAAGCAGGTCGGCAGGCCGACAGTCGATGATTTTTTTCCCCTCGCTTACTTTTTCAAGCAGGGTCGGTTCAATTTCTGCAGGAAGTTGCCCATACTTTCCCATCACACAATCACGGGTTTCCTTGGTGATCACCTTGTAACGCTCGCCGGTCAGGATGTTCAATGTGGCTTGCGACCCTACAATCTGACTCGTAGGAGTTACGAGAGGGGGATACCCCATATCCTTGCGGACGCGCGGTACTTCAAGGAGAACATCGTCAAGCTTGTCGATCGCGTTTTGCTCCTTGAGCTGGTTTTCCATGTTGGAAATCATGCCGCCTGGAATCTGTGAATCGAGGATTTTGACATCGACGCCTTTGAAGTCGCTTTCAAATTCAGCGTAATGGGTACGTACTTCCTTAAAGTAGTCAGCGATTTCATGCAACAGGTCGAGGTCCAGACCCGTGTCGCGTTCGGTTCCCTTAAGAGCAGCCACCAGACATTCCGTGGGGTAATGAGAGGTGCCCATGGACATAGCAGAAATCGTGGTATCAACCATGTCCACTCCAGCGTCGATGGCACGCATGAAGTTCATGCCAACCAGTCCTGTGGTGGCATGCGAATGTAAATGGACTGGCAGTTTGACTGTTTCCTTAATTCCTTTGATGATGCCCGCGGTTGTTTCAGGGGTCAGCAGTCCCGCCATGTCTTTGAGGCAGATGATGTCCGACCCCATGTCTTCCAGGACTTTGGCCATCTTGATGTAGCGTTCTACCGTATGAACCGGGCTGACGGTGTAGCTGATGGTTCCCTCTACAGTCCCGCCGTACTGTTTGGCCGTTTCCATGGCTTTCCGGATGTTGCGGAAATCATTGAGTGCGTCGAAAATCCGGAAGATGTCGATACCGACATCGCAGGATTGTTTGACGAACCGCTCAACAATATCGTCTGCGTAATGACGGTAGCCCAGCAGGTTCTGCCCGCGCAGGAGCATCTGGAAAGGGGTATTGGGTGCTTTTATCTTGAGTTGACGTGCCCGGTCCCAGGGGTCCTCGTTGAGGAAACGGACACAGGCATCGAAGGTCGCGCCTCCCCACATCTCGAGTGAGAAGAATCCCACCTGATCGAGCTTGCCCGCGATGGGGAGCATGTCTTCGGTTTTCATCCGGGTGGCGAGCAGGGACTGGTGTGCATCGCGCAGGATGACATCGGTAATCTTTAGCGGGTTTGAAGCGGTCATCAGCAATATCCTTATTTTTCCGGCCCAAACCTGAAATACCTCGGAGAATGGAGCCGGGAAGATTGAATTTCTTCCAAGGGGATAGACCTTTCCAACGCCCTGTTTGGACACTCACCTTTGACCAAAACCGTTTAAAAATCAGGTCATAGGTGAAAGCCCAAACTGGGATTGGAACTGTGGAATACTATAAGATTAGACTCCCAAAATCAATTCAAATGTTAGGAAATCGGAGGTGAAGAGAGGCATACTCAATCAGCCGGTTTTTGTCCGATTTTCCACTTTTTCTTCGGAAGCGGGATTAAACAGGGTTTATAAGGCCATTCAGGGGCAGTCCCCAATTGGGGGTTATGACCTCGATTCCCAGGGATTTTCTCCGGAGGCTGTCATGAAAAAATGGGGTGGATCTGGTTTTAGAGGTTAAAGAGAGTTTCTATAGCCAAATTGGGGTTCTGGTTCTATCTTTTTTAGTTACCCTGGTTGTTTCCACATTATATACCCATGTCCACATTCCAGCAGGGCACAACGGGTATGTCCGGAAAGTGCCCCGAATTTTTGGCAAGGGCGGTAATGCGGGCTCGGTTCCCGGACCCGGTAATTGCGGGTTTTCCCTGTTTCGCAACCGGGCGACCAATATCGACATGCGCCCGGCAACTTTCCACGGAGCTTTCAAGATTCTGACGATGGACGACCTGATGGTCACCTCCCGGTCCAGATGATTGCCCAGATCGAACCGGATAAATCCAAAGAGGTGGTGGAGAACCTGGGCGGTAAGGAAGTCGCCCGCAAAATCACGCAGAAGGAGGCGGAGATTCGTGTAGAAGAAGCGCGCGTCATTGCTGAAGCGCAGAAGATCATCAACACCACATTGACCGAACAGTACCTGCAGCACGAAGCCATACAGGCACAACTCAAAATGGCCGACAGCCCGAACCACACGACGGTCTACATCCCGTCCGGCACCAACGGAATTCCCGTGGTTAAAGTTGCTAAATGAGGGGTAGGAAATTTTTTAAACAATAAGTTTGCTTGATAGCGGCACTAGCTACGTTTAAGGCAATGAGATCACAACGTGCCACCATCGGGCCAGTTTTTCCAGTGCGTGTTGGGTTCTAATGAGGGTTGGTACATGGAAACATCGCCGGATTCCAAAACCTTGGAAATTTGTTGAAAGGTTTCTGTTTGGCTTGGGAGTTCTTCTTCGACCAAATCGGGGTGATACCATTCTTCAATCTGTAGTATCTGTTGCATCGAAGGTAAAATACTAATTCTCCTCTCTTCTTCGGTGGCAAGTATTGCTTCCCTTTCTATTGCTGCCAAATAGCGGCAAAACTCAAATACTTGAGGTCTTTCATTTTCAAGTGTTATCTCCAGTTCTTGATATTTTTCTATGGGTGGTAGGAGAATTTCTTTTCTTCTTAAATTACAAATACCTTGATCATTAATAGATTCAGGATCCTCCTGGTTTATCCAGTTGTCATTTTGATAGGGTAAAAGAAACGAAATTCATCGTTTGGGTGGTTTTTTAAATAATTTTCATAGGCTTCGTGAGAAGAGTAATCGGAAGCTTTATCCCTATTATTTAATTTGCTGGAAAAATTGTAAATATGAAGGTCAGGTAACCCTGAACGTGGTGAAAAACCAAATACTTCAATTGAAAGTCCCCAATCTTCTTTGGAGAAAAAAAGTGACATTCGTGTTGCAGCAAGATAAACATAGCCATTGTCCAGCATGGGGAAAGTGTTGTTTTCCGCACATAGATCTAGAGTCTGTAGGATTTTTTCCGAAGACCAATTCATAATTTTTTCAGGGAAAAAAGGACAAAGGTTTTTATATTAAATCAAAAACCTGCACGCGAATATTATCGTAGTCGGCGACGAAAAGTTGATTGTTTGAAATTGAGAGGCCGCCAATTCTAAAAACCTGTCCGCCGCGTCGGCCGGTCTGGTTGTGAACCCACTTAACATTTAAATCCAGGTCGAGACAAAGTATCTGGCAGTTGAAGGTGTCGGAAACAAACAATCCATGATCCGGGTGATGAACCAGACTGTAGGCTTCTCCCAACGTGGCTTGGGTCGTGTCAACCGATGTCACCAGTCCTCCGTCCTTATCGAATCGTTTGAGGATGTATTCCGATCGGTCACTGACTATGAATCCACCATCATCAAGCGGACACACTGCGGTGGGATTGTCGAGGTCAGTTGCGGTGTCGTTTTCTTTTCCAAAAACTTTTTGCAACTCTCCTGATGAAGAGAACACCTGGATGCGATTCTTTTCGGTGTCGGGTACCCACACGTTGTTTTCGGAATCTACAGCAACACTGTAGGCCAGACCAATGCGGTTTTCTTCCGGTCCCGTGTTGCCAAGGGAGTTCAGGAAATGTCCGTTGGCATCGAACGCGGTAATGCGCCGGTTCCCGTTGTCAGCGACGTATACAGTCTGGTCTGGTGATACCGCAATGCCAAAAGGCGAGTTCAGTGCGCCGGGTCCGTTGCCGAACCGTCCGAAGTTTCCTTGATAAACACCTTCGGATGAGAACCGCATCACGCAATGTTTCTTATTATCGGTGGCGAGTAGTTCGCCATTTTTCAGATGCGCCGCACCGAACGGATACAAAAATCCGCTGTCGGCATGACCAAAACTCCCAACGTAATGTGAAAAAGTGGGAGCGCTTTCAGCCGTTGCCTCAGGATTCAACGCGTCATCCAGTTTTTGCAGAAGTCCGGTTAGGTTGGCCTGCCGGTAAACGGTCGCAGTTTTTTGCAGATAATTGAAATCCGATTTGGCCACCTGGTTCTGCAGTGCTTCAATTTCTTTGACCTTTTCCGGTTCCAGTTCATTTGAAATGCCTGCCAGCCGTCCCTGCAAACCGGCGTGGAACAGGCCCACTTCTTTCCATTCCTGTTTGAGTTGATGCAACTGTTGTAATTCACTTTGAACAAGTTTATTAATCGAAGAAGGCAGGTCGAGTCCGGCCAGTATAGCTTTGCCAGCATCCGTCGAAGCCAGCAGAGCGGCCCCGATGACCAGCCGGACGAGGTTGTTCATCTCGTTGACCGCGAGCGTCTGGTTCATGCGTTGCAGCAGATTGATCTGGAAATCGATCACACGCACGTTGTTGCCAATTTGCACGGGGGTGGCCTTGTCCCGCACGTCGACAGAATGCAGGCGCGTTTCAAGTTCCAGTTTCTGTTTCCGCAAATCCCCGGACTGTTTAAGGACATCAATAATCTTTTCGCTGTAGACACTCTGGTTCTGCAGAATACTTTCAAGTTTTGCACCCACGTCGCTTTCTTTTCCGGCAACCAGCCCAACAGGGTACAGCTCGCCGCCCAACAATACTCCATCAGGTTGAATCTTAATTGGGCTACCGCCGATGCGATAGGATCGAGTCAGTTCCGCAGGCGATAACTCTTCGCGATCAAATTCGAATGCGGCGATGTCCTCGGTGGAAAAGGAGGCGACCGGTGGTCCGTCGTTTTCCGTCTGCGTTTTCCATCCATCGAGAAGCCCCATGAAGATGCCCTGCATATGGGCAACAAGGTCCGGGTCTTCCTGAAATCCCAGCAGGACCTGTCCAAACAGGTTGACTGTGCCTTCATTCCATAAAGTCGACCGGAGGGTTTCTGTTACAGGTTTACAATTCGAAAATCGTTTTGCAGCCGTGTCGAGCAGTCGTGCGTGTGCCAGGAACTCGACGATCAACTGTCGCACCTGTTCGGAAATCCGGTTGCTGATGCTGTGGTTGGCCACAAACTCGGCCCAGTGTTCCTGGGCGCCGCGTTCATCCTGTAAAGTTTTGATGAGGAAGGTCTCACTCTGTTCCTTGCGCTTTAGTAATTGCACAAGAAGTTCGCCCACATCTTCAAACTCCTGTTTGATCTGGGCCATCAAGGGTATGAGAAACGGATCCTCAAGCGGTAGCAGGAGAGTTTCACGAAAAGCGTTTTCCAGTCGGGCAACCGACTCCCGGTACTCAACCATCGCAAGACGGGTGCTGCGGAACAGGGCTTTGTCCTGGCTTTTCATATTGAAAAGCTCGCGGTCAAACTCCAACGGATCTTCATTGTGATTCAGGATATTATTTTGCTCTTCCACCAACCGCCCACAGTAGCTCGGCAGAAAATCTGTCCATTCCTGAAATTGTTTAAGAAGGTGCCCGCGCCGGTTAGCGTGTATCAGCCCCAACTGAATAAGAGTGCCCAGCAGGGGTTCAGTCGATTCCACTTTGCTGGCAAGGTTCGACCAGGTGGCGGGCAGAGTTTCAGCTTCTTTTGAAAGAGGTTTTGTCGCCGTAAGGTCGAGGGTCTGTTGACACAGGTTTAAAGCGGCCTCTCTATGTCCACTGTCTTCAAGGTGATGGCTGTGTGAAAGTCTGATTTCGGCTGAATCGGGTTGTAAAGCAGAAAGGGCCTGGTAGGTTTTGTCCGAAGTGAGGGTGGGGGATTGAAACCTGTGTAGAGTGGCATCAAGAGTGAGTGCGATCACAAGCGCTCCGTCTTTCCCTGCAAGGACCAGTCCTGGCATTTTTAATGCTGCGCCGCCCTGGCCTTCGGAGAAAGCTTCAATGAAAACCCCTTCTCCGGTAAACTTCTGGATGCGGTTGTTGTTTAAATCCGCAACGTAAAGGAGTCCGCCATCATCAATAGACAAACTCAGGGGGTATTGAAATTGTCCGGGACGATCTCCCTGACTGCCAAAACTTTTTATTAGATTCCATTCACTGTCAAACTTCAGAATTCTATGATTGGCGCTGTCTGTGAGGAAAAAATTGCCGAGAGAATCTTCGTCCAGGCAGGTGGGAAACTCCAGCGCCGGACGCGGTGCCAATGCCGCGGATGTTTCATAAATGAACGCCAGCTGATCTTCGAACACAGTTGCGCGTTGTCCGGTCCAACCCAGTGAATTGCCATCCGAATCAAAAAACTGAAGACGATGGTTGTAGCGTTCCACCACCACTATGCGTCCGGTAGAATCCACCAGCACATCCCAGGGCTCATTCATCTGGCCAGGGCCTTCACCAAATTCGCCGAACGCGCCGATAAAATTTCCTTCGAGATCAAATTTCTGGACGCGGTGGTTCCATCCGTCGGCTACATAAAGATGGCCCGCCGGGTCCAGTGCAATGCCTTTGGGATATTGAAACTCGCCCGGATTTTTCCCTTTAGAGCCAAACTGAATTTTGAGGCTGTGGTTCGCATCGTAAACCTGGATACGGTGGTTGAAGTCATCCGCAATGATCAGGCCTCCATCAGGAGCCCAAGTCATTCCCGAGGGCGGAGAAGGTTTGAGACCACCTTCAACTTTACGGCAAAACGGTTCGGGCGTTTCGACCACAAACAGATCATTGAGGGATTTTAAAACTTTCTTTGCATCGTCCATTCGCTCTGGAGGAAAATCGGAAGCCGAAACTTTTTCCCGAAACGCGCCCAGAAAAGCACGTGCCTCTTTGGAGGTGGTGCTGGACGCGAATTCGCTCAAAAAGAGGGTAGCGATTTCTTCCGGCGACAGATTTTTGAGACGTTTTGAGGGATGGGTCATAGGATGGGGGCAGGCCGGTTAATTTTGCGGCGCTGACCGGTTATTTAATCATAATTCAAAATGTTATACAATCCTCAGGAAGTCTTGTTTTCCCTCTGGGTTTATCTGTTCAAGGCCCCCTGCGCCCCTAAAGTCTCCCCATTTTTATGTCGATAAAGTCAATTGAGGGTCCTTTGTCCTTAAGGAGATAAAGGCCCTCGCCAAAACTGACAATAGCCTGTATCCGGAGACCCGCAATGCCCTCGCAAGAAGTTCTTGATCTGCTCATGACCGACCAACTGGAAGAGGCTGCGTGTGTACTGGAAAATGAAAGTGGGCCGGATTCCATCCTGAGAGACCTCATATACCGGGCATTGGGTTGTGAAAAGCCGTTGGCTTCCATGACGGCAGACTTACCCGACTACGTAGTCGTCAACCCTTCATATACCTGCAACATTGGTTGCAAAATGTGCATCACGGGGTTTCACAATAAAACCGAGCTGGATCCCAATTACAAATACCTGTCGCCGGAACAATTCGAAAAAGCCAAATCCTGGGTCCGTACCGGGACTCACGTGTTCTTTGTCGGAATCGGGGAAACGCTCGACTCTCCCCATCTCTTCGATTTTCTGGATGACGTGGATGGTCCGGTAAAAGTCGTGACTACCAGTGGTGTCCCGTTAACTCGGGAAAAAATCCGGAAGATGATCGAGACTGGTGTCCAGATCCTGAATTTTTCTTTCGACGGTAAAACATCGGTTGGGCATGGCGACGGCAAGGACACCTACATCAAAAATATCTGGAGCAAGATCGACCTGGTCACCCAGGTAAAAGAGGAAATGCACAGTGAAAGCCCGGTGATGGGTCTCAACGTTACCGTGAACAGCGAAAACCTGGACGATCTTGATAACCTTTTTGCAAAAGCAAAAGAGCGCAATATCCGAGACATTCTGCTGCTTCCCATGTCTGTGGTAGAGGACAGCGGAGAGATCAGTCCCATGCTCTATGAAAAATCGTTTGGCCCGGATTTCGATCGTTGTTCTACGGAGTTCAAAAAACTGGTTGACCATTGGAACCGGAACGGGCTGCGCCTGCAGGTGAACGCCTATCCCGAATATCATGAGAAAGCTCCGGTCTGCAGTTATGTCGATAACACAATTCAGATCCATGGTCTTTCCAGTGGTCCCAACATCTGTTGTGGCAAGATTGAGATGCCATTGACGTTTTGGGACACACCGCCAGAGGATTACTGGAACTCATTTCCGTTTCGGTATTTTCGCTATCTGCATTTTGTTGGCGAGCGGGCTGGGTTGCCGCGTGAATGCCAGGATTGCTGGATCCTTGAGACACGAAAATATTACAAGTCCTGCGGTGAAGCGTTGGATACCAGACCACCAGCGATGGACCCGGTTTCTATTTATCAGGAAGGGTCGCGATTAAAACGTGAGGGCTCGTGGAAGGAAGCGGAGTCCCGCATGCAGGAAGTGTTGGAACTGAGTGATGACGATGCCTTAAAAGGCAAGGTCTATTTTCACCTCGCTGAGATTGAACTGGCACGCGCCAATGATGGAGCTGCGCTCGACAACATCCAGAAATGTATCCAGCATAATTTCGATCACAGGCGCGGTTGGGCGTATCTGTCTTTGTTGACCCGCATCACCGGTCTCCCAAAGGTCGCTAAACGACAGGACAAATTCCCTCTTTCCTATCATCCGGAAATCAAACCGGGAGGCCTCCTCGTATGAATGAAGGCCAGCGCATTGAGCAAAAAGCAATTCGAAACCTGGATCAGCTTAAGCAAAGACTGTTTGATCACATTCGTGAACATCCCGGTACCCGGGTTGCGTTTTATGGATACACGTACCAGACAGCATCTCTCGTAAACGAATTCTATTCAGTGCTTGGCGGTCGGTTTGTTCCCGTCTGCATCATTGACAACCGTAGGGCCGGAGAGCCTGGTCCTGTAAAGTCCTGTGCCGTTTTATCGTTTGAAGATGCAGAACATCTTGAACCGAAAATCGATCTGGTCGCTGTATTGATCGACAGTCCGTCCTTGACCGGGGTTTTAAGCCAGTTGGCTTTTTCGTCCTTCAAAGCAAAAGAGATACTGTTTGTTCATCGGGAAGCGCAACCCCTTGCCGAATTAGAATTCGCTGCTTTGGCCGAGGAAACGACTGAGGCACTGAACCGCCATGGCTCGGTCTGGTATACAGAGGAAAAAAACTGGTATTGCTGTTACCAATATTTGAAGCAGGCCGCTACACTGGAAGGTGATGTGGCGGAGTTTGGAGTGTTCCAGGGAGGCAGCGCTTACTTTTTTGCGAAGGCCATGCAGCACTTCGGACTCGATGAAAAATTGTTGTTTTTGTACGACACCTTCAATGGAATTCCCCAAAGCTCAGCGTTGGACCTGGTGGATGTCAACGATTTCTCAGGGAACAGTCTGGACCGTGTTAAAAATTTGCTGGGCCATTTTAACAACGTGCGATTTATTCCCGGGGACGTGACCACAACATTTCTCGCCTCAGGCGAAGGTCCATTTTGCCTGGTACATGTCGACTGCGATCAGTTTGAGGTGACACGCTTTTTGTGCGAACAGCTTTATCCGCGAATGGTTCCCGGTGGTATCCTCATGTTTCAAAATTACAGTTTTGGAGCGACCCTCGGAGAGCGTATTGCAGTCGATCATTTTTTCCAGGATAAACCCGAAGCAGTTCTTTTGGGTTATGATGGGGCAGCCTTTGTAATCAAACAATAGAGTTGTAGGAATTAAAAAGACTTATGCTTCAAACACCAGCCCAGCCCATTACCGAAAAAGAATTGCTGAACCTGATATTGAATGATCGTGTCAAGGAGGCTCTACAGGCGATCGACAATTTTGAAGAAAATGCGGACCCGTTACGAACCCTGTTGAAACAGGCGGCGCATCGCCCCAATGTGTTCCCCGAATTGACTGCGCCCTATCCAACTCATTTTGCAATCTCCCCTTCATACACCTGCAATATTGGCTGCGAGATGTGTAATGCTGGTTTTCATATCAGTCCCCAACCTTATGGCGGACGTGATTTTTTATCGCCGCAATCGTGGGAAGATATTCTGCCCTGGATTAAAGAGGCTACGCACTGGTGCTTCGTTGGTGTAGGTGAAACTCTGGACAGTCCTTACCTTAACGATTTTCTTGAGAAGGGTATGGATAAGTACACGCTTGTGACGACAAGCGGAGTGGGGTTGACGCGTCGACGACTCGGAGAATTGATGGACCGAAAGCTGGATTGCCTTCAGATATCTTTCGAAGGAAATTCCGCTGTCGGTCATGGCAGTGGAAAAGCGGAATACAGTCGGAACCTGTGGGAAAAGATTGAACTGGTGCAACAGGTAAAACAGGAGCAGGACTCAAATACTCCACACCTCGAACTGCACATCACGGTGAATCTTGAAAACCTCGAACAAATGAACGGCTTGTTTGAAAGAGCGCAGTCACTCGGTGTGGAGCATATTGTGTTGTTTCCTATGTCAATCAACCGGGATGCAAGAGGTCGTCTGGTTAAAAATGTTTACGAGGCTTCTTTCGCAGAAAACTATGAGGCCTGTCGGTCCTATCTTAACGAAGTGTCTGACCGTTGGCGGGAGAGAGGACTCAAAATTTCTTTTAATGAATATGGAAAACTGGAAGAGGCAGCGACGCCCTGCTCCTATGTCGACAATACCCTGATATTCAGCGGACTGGATGTGCCTCCCAAAGTGTGTTGCGGTAGCCTGGATTTGCCGCATATGCCCGACGGGGCAGGAGCGAAGGCATTCTGGAACTCTTTCCCTTTTCGCTACCTGCGTTATCTGATGTTTTGTCAGCCGGAACAGAGGCAGCCCCGGGACTGCCAGGAGTGCCTGGCAACCCATCCTGCACGATACTTTCAAACTATACGTGAAGAGATGGGCAGGGAGAAGGTGGAAACGGCCGCAATCTATCGTCAGTATCAGGAGGCCTCTGTAGCCCGGAAGAGTTTGAGATATGAAGAGGCGAGGTTGCAGTTTCTCCAGTTGCAGGAGAGGGATCTGCCACAGGATTTAAGAAGTGGAGTGTGGTTTCATCTTGGAGAGCTGGAAGTTATACGAGGGGAACTTGTGGCTGCGCGCGATTGTTTTGAAAATGCCATTCGCGAAAACTTTTCGCATAAAAAAGCTTTCGCTTTCCTTTATCTGGTGTATCGAATTCAGGGAGCCCCGGATTATCTGGAGAGAACACCCAGAACACCTCTCCGAATTCGATCTTAAAAAGTTTTCCGAAAAAACCGGTCTATTATTTTTTGCGTGCAATCAGCAGGCTGGTTTTCAATTCTATTTGTTCAAAATTTCCTGACCATATTATCTTTTCATTAAGTGCCTTCAGGCAATCCGGCTGGGTTTCGTAGTAATCGTGTAATGCGATAATCCCTCCCGGCATCAGAACGCTGGACCACATTTCAATATCCTGAATGACGGCAGGATAACGGTGGTCGCCATCGATGAACAACATTCCAGCTTTGTATTTTGCCCTTTCTTTTCTCCAGCGTTCAAAGCCGGAGCGCGAAGTCTGGTCCCACAATTCGACAAAGTGCGAAACACAATGTGCCTTGATTCGCTCTTGAATATCCGGGGCTGAAAAAGGATCAATACTGATTACTTTTCCGAGTTTGCTGCTTTTAACACCCTGGCCTAGTGCGATTGTAGACCGACCGTAATAGCGACCGATTTCAATCACGGTGTCCGACGGAGGCCGGGTTCGGGCCAGCCTTTCCAGATGAGCGAGTTCTCGACCGATCATCAAGCCAGGACAATTCACCGTTAAACCAGCGTCCTTGAGATGAATCGAATTTTTCCATATGGCAATTAGTTCATTGACAGGTATGATCTGGAAGTTGGCATTGAGGAAGGCGATACGGTGGCTATCCCCAAAAATGCTGAGAAGCGGCATTAAATCGACCACTTCGAAGGATTCGGAGGACTCGTCATTCTGGATCAGCAGACTGTCAAAACTGCCGGACGACACGACTTTTTTAAAATCAAATTGGGTTTCATTGGAAGTGGTTTCACTCAAGTCCAGAGAAATAATTTCCATATTTTGAGGAACGTCAAGCGAAGATGAGTTTCCGCGCAGGATTACAGTCAGTTTTTGTGAGCCGTAAACTTTAGAGATGGTGTTCAGGAAAAACTGGGTTTTAGAATGGTGCGCCGAATAGATGTAGAGCGGTTTTTGATAGTGCTCCTGATTTCCCTCGAATAGATGCAACAGGTTCATGCAGAAGTGCTCACAGATTTGGTTTCCATGGTATTGGAAGGAACTTCATCCAGAAGATATCCGGAGCCTGCGAAACGCGCTGCGGCAGGTTCGATCTTAAATTGTTCTACCTGACCCACAAAACGCAACAATCCGCGGTGAGACAGCTTGGTCAAGATGTCACTCATCTCGTTCCATTCCACACCAAGCGCGGAACGTAAATTTTCCGAAGTCATCGGCTCCCTACATTTTTTAAGAGCGGAAATTTCCCGACCTCGCAAACGAAATATTTCACCCGACATCTTGTGATAAACAAGGGTGAACGGTTGCGGGGGCATTGAAAAATCCTGAGTGAAATCGCGAGGAAACTGTTTTAATACTGCAGCATCATTGAATACTACATTGGTTCTTTTTAAATCTGGAATGTGTCGCACGATGGTTCCGGAACGATAGGCTCCGGTAAGCTCCACCAGTTTTTCTGGGCTATGGTCGGCATATAGCAGGTAGCCACCATGATGTAGCAGTTTAGAGTCCGAACGTGCTTCGTAGGCCTGATGATACTCGGTCTTGTCGTAAGGAGAGGACCCATCCAGGTAGGTATAAACGTAACCTCCGTGTTCATTCTGCTCAACTTCAATGCCAAGCTTTTTCTGATGGTAGAACAGGGGTTGATCTGGTAACAAATGGTAGACCCCGCAGTAGGCTGACAAAGCAATATTGGGTCCGTGACTGCGAATATAATCAAAGGTCAACCGGGCTTCGCCTTCGGTCTCTGTTGGGAAGCCAATAAACCACGTCATGCAGGCCATGATTCCTGCATTGGCCATGTTGTCCAGAACCTGATCCACTTCCTTCAGGTCGTTGTCCTTGTCGATGAGATCGAGTACCCGCTGGCTGGCCGACTCAAACCCGAATTGCAGGAATCGGCAGCCGCCATCTGCAAGATTCTGCATGAACTCGGGTGGAAGGTAGGCCTTCTCCATCTTGGTTTCTGCGAACCAGATAAAGGGAAGATTTTTTTCTTTAACCTGTTCGGCGACGTACTTGAGTGTTCTCGGCGGACACAGGGAGTCCCAGAAATAAAAATGACGGATGCCGGTGGTGTTGTGAATATGGACCATGTCATCGAATACCCGTTCCGGCTTTCTCAAACGGTAATTCTCACGGAAACTCTCCGAACAGAATGTGCATTTTCCGTAATAACAACCGCGGGAGGTCTGGAACGTTGCCCCCACCTCTGGCGCAGGATAATCGGTTAAAGCCATGCCGGCAAAATCCGGAGCAGGAAGTGAGCTCAAATCATTCAGTCGTTCGTGAACTGTAAACGCCCAGTTTCCTTTTTCATCTTTATAGTAAAGGTTCGACACCTCTTTAAGGTCGCTGCCGTTTTCCAGAGCGGTGGCAAGGTTGGGAAGTGCAAGGTCTCCATCTCCGACCATGACAAAATCAAAAAGCTCAAACAGACGTGGATCGCCGGTGAAAATCGCCTCATGATTTTCGATGAGGGCACCGCCAATGATGATTGGAATATGCGGTGCTTTTTCTTTGAACAATTTTGCGAGACGCATTCCTTCCCAGTAAGACACCATAAAGGGAATGCTGATTCCAATCAGGCCGGGCTTTTCTGTAAGTATAGTGTCGATGATCCCGTTTTGAAGTGCAGTGGTAATGGGATCATCCATCGGTTGCTGCAGACGGTCCATCAGCCGGTTGACGACATCCGGATTTGCCGCATTGTCGAGAGGGTGCTCCCCGAAATAGAACCTGAGAGTAGAACGCAAATCATCGTAAGCACGATTGAACTGGTCAGGTTCGTAAAACGACTCTGCATTTTTCATTATCTCCAGACCAGCTTGTGCGTTTTCCAGACACTCTCTGGGGATCGATAGTTGTTGCACCAATGACTGGTATTCTGTCGCTTCGGCAGGTTCGAGGGAGTGTTTGATGCCCAGATAATGCATGCGTTCATTCAGCCGGTCATAATGTGATGTCAGCACGTCCGTGTTCACAAGTTCGAGGAACACCTCCAGATTCACATCATGCAGGGCGGTGTCGTGGCCTTTTTCCTTTAAGCAGGATGAAAGTGCCGGCAGACTGGAATAAGGGTTCCCCGGGAAGTTACGATCCGGTGGATAAATAAGCGTCACCTTCATGCGGCCTCCCTTTCTTTTTCCATGATCTTCTCCAGGCCAGAGTCAGATAGGATTCTATTATTCTGGATCCGGCTACGGCTTTTCAACATGGATGGAAATTGCCTGATCGCGTCGAGTTTGGCTTTTAACAACAAGCCGCCTTGTCCGCGAGAAGAAAAGTAGCTGGTAGTCCGGATTTGATAACGGATGATACCCGGCAGGTGCCGGAGAAAATGTTTCAATGGCAGATTCTTCAGCATCACGAACCATTCGTTGCGGTGTGCCTGATACACATAACGGTCACTGTACCGGCCAAGTGTTGCTGAGCCAATATGGAAAACCCGTGCCTTTGGAAAATAAAAGGCCTTGTCTCCGTTAAGACGGGCTCGAAGATTCAAATCAACATCCTCGGCCAATGAGTGAAACCTTTCGTCAAACAACCCGACATCATCGAACAGGCTGCGTTTGTAAACGGCCGCGCCAGCACAAACGCCCGGAACCTCAACCTCGGTATCATATTGTCCAAAATCTATTTCACCTTCGCCACGCGACTTACCGGCGCCCCAGGCAAAGAATCCATCTCCAGCATTGCAGAACTGGTCGCGGTCATCCCGATACATCATACGAGAAGCGCCCATGCGGCAATCTGGATGCCGCTTCATACCCTCTACCAACTCACGAAGCCAGTCTTGTTCGACTTCGATGTCGTTGTTGAGTAATACAACAAAGTCGCCCTTTGCATTGCGGATGCCCTCATTGCAGGCAGGGGCGAATCCATAATTTCGATCAAGCTGGATTAGATGGACTTGTGGATAGCGTTCACGAATCAAAGCAGACGAGGCATCTTCCGATCCGTTATCAACCACAATGGTTTCAAAATCGCTGAAGCTGGATGCCAGAAGGGAGTCCAGGCACATACCGAGTAACCGCGCGCCGTTCCAGTTGGGAATAATTACCGAAACCTTCATGGCAATACCGCCTCCTTTTTGGGCCGATAACTTTTATCTGAACAAGACGTCCGGCGCCTTGCGATCATTATTTCCCGGTGGGCCATATCGCTGCCCATAAAATTAATATATTCACAAAAAGAGGGGGCGAACCAGGCTTTCAGTTCCGGCATCAGTCGGTTTTTGCTGATAAACCTTCTAAACGAAAGGGCGCGTGCTGGCAGGTGAAAATGGAACTCATCATTGGTGATGTCGGCTCGATCATGATGCATGCGCCGGAAAAGTGTTCGTTGAAATTTTAAGGTGCGAACAAAACAATCGACCATGGACAGGTTGTGGGAGTGCGCTACCGGACCTTCCGGTGTGTAGACGGTTTTAAATCCACGTTGATGCACCGCATGGGCCCAGACCTGATCCTCACCCCAGTCGATGTTCTCGTCGAAAGGAACTTCAAGTGCCAAATCGCGTCGCATGGCTGCGTTGGCGTTGGAGAAAAAGAAGGATTCCGTCATCACTCTTTTTTCCAATCGAAACATATCGTGCAAAAGCTTCCTTTCAAACGGGCTGGCCCAGTCTTTTATAGGCACTTCACGACCGCAGACTCCCGCAACGTTTTCATCTGTCTGCATGGGTTCGATGAGTTTGGCCAGCCAGGTATCGGTTTGAGGGACCGCATGTGCGCTGAGATTCACCAGATATTTTCCACGAGCCAACCGGGCACCAAGGTTGAGAGCGCTCGAATAATGAAACGATTCTTTCGATATTCCATACACCCTCACCGAATGGGAACAGGCAATGGTTACAGAATTGTCTGTAGAACCTGAATCGATGACGATGATTTCCCGCGTCGGACCTTTTTGGCGGCCGATGGCTTCAAGTGTTTGACCCAGGTATTGAGCTTCATTGAATGTCCGGATAATGATAGAAGCCTCGGGAGGCTCTTCATTGTAAAAATCCTGGATGGTTTCAGGTTGTGCTGGTGGCCTTGAGTTGCTGGTTAAGGGAGGTGCTTTTGTGTTCAACCACAAACGTAAAACAGGTGCGATACAGTCGAAAAACCAGATCAGCCCGGTGTGCCAGATGATTTCCTTTTGCGATAGTATTTTTCCGATGGACGTTTTTTCTTCTTTACCAGAGGGAGGTATTTCTATCGCCTGGTCTGAAAGTCCAAGAGCGAACAGTCGCAACAGCCCATATCCTGCACCACTCTCATTGTTGAGTGGCAGGATCACCTTCGAAGGTGCAAATGATTTCAATCGGAAAAAATGACGGAGGGCTTTTGTCAAAGTAAAGGGCCCCTCACCCCAACCAATAAAATTATTTTTTCCGGCATTGTTAAACGGAGATGAATCGGGACCGAAAAAACGGACATTGTCTTCGGAATTTCCTGCAAGGGAAGACGCACGATGGACCTCAGCTTCCCGTGCGGTACAAAAAACAATGCAGGTTCCAGGCATATGGACGGGCTCGGGTGTGAGGGTCAGGAAACCACAGCCGGTTCGGCTTCGGGTATGGTGTCAGGAATCAATTGCCAGTATTGCTTTCTTGCTTCCTGGTGGTCGGGACTCAGGTGCATGCACATTTTGAAATGCTGCAACGCTTCGTCGCGTTTGTCTTCTTCAATGCAGATCATACCGAGTCGGTAATGTGCACCGGCACCAAACATCAGGGCATCATCATAGTCGACCGCAGTTTTGTAAACGTATTCAAACTGCTCGCGCGCCTGTTGAAGTTGACCTTCCAGCACAGCCACTTTTCCGAGAACATATCTTGGGCTCAGTAATTGAGGAAATTTTTCAAGAATCATTTCTGCCTCTTCTGCTGCACCTTTGGGGTCGGATTCAAAGCGGGCATTCATCGATTTAACCAGTTTGTCGATTTCCGGCTTGTCCTGTTTCAGGATGGCGGTTTTCTCAGCTGCCAGCGATCGTTTGGGGCGAACCGTTTCCTGCACCCTTGCATCGCGGAATTCACGACTCATTAGTTGCACGGAATCCATTATTTGCTCGCTGGAATAGTTCGGGTAGCTGACCACAGTACCGCTTGATCCGTTGAAAGATTCCAGGTCATTGGTCGCCAGCCATCCATTCTCCTGAGCTTTCTTATGAAAGGTGGTGCCCGGATGAGGAACCGAGATGGAGCACTGCCAGCTTGAAATCAGATCTTCCGAGATCAGTTTTTTGCCGTAGTCGATGGTCTTGCGATCGCCTTCAGGTGTTGACCCGGAAGCCCCGATCATGAAGGTGCCGTAAATTTCTATTCCCAGCCGTTTGGCAGAGCGTAGCAATTCGTGCAGGCGATCAGCTTTGGTTTTGCGTCCAATACTCTTCCCGGTTGCCTCGTCGATGGTTTCAATGCCCAGTCGCAGTTTGTAATAACCGGCTTTTTTGATCATCTCGAGAATTTCTTCATCGATGCGTTGATGGTTAGCCATCGCTTCATAGCGCAGGTCGTTATTCCCGGAATCAATCAGTGCCTGACAAAACGACATGATGTCCTTTTTGCGGATGATGTGGGTTTCTTCGTTGAACCAGCAACCCTCCATCTCGGGATACTTGCGGCGCAGGTTTTCTATTTCGGCTACGATGCGTTGCGGGCTACGAAACCGCCAGTTCTCTTTTTCATAGTAAACCGTACCCGCTACACAGAAATCGCAGGTGTACGGGCAGCCGCGGGAAGCGTGGACTTCAATTTCGCGATATTTGGTCCAGCGGTGTCCACCACAATAGCTGTAGTCGATGCGTCGGATATCCTCGTCTTCCGGATCGGGTAGTGAATCGATGTCCAATACCTTGCGATAGCTGTTTGGATAAACACCGGAAATGGTTTTGGGGTCCAATCCATTCAGAATGTCAACCACTGCATATTCGAACTCGCCGATGCACGCATAATCCATTCCGTCTGCAATGACACTTTCCGGAAAGGCTGTCGGGTACTGGCCTGTGATGATCACCCGTGTTCCGTACTTGGCTTTCATGGCCTTTGCAATACGCAGGCTTTCTTTATAGGTCACTGTATCGACTTCGAAGATCAGCCAGTCTGGTTTTTCCTGGTCCAGATACTGAATATAATCCTCCGCCGTGAAACGCAGGTATGTGCCGTCGATCAGTTTGACGTAGTCGTCAGGGAATTCCCGTTTGAGGAGGGTGCTCAGATAGGCAAGCTCATACGGGTAATAGATGAATACCGGATAGCCCTGGAACATACTGGTCCAGCGACTTGGAAATGGACAGACGTAACGATCACCGGGAAATCTTCCCGGAGGCTGACAAACGAGGATTTTCATATCGAGTCCTGACCTGCGGGGGAATTATTCCGCCACTAAGTCCCTTTAAATTAATTATAAACAAAAGAGTCTACCCTAAAGGGTAATTCAGTATCTTTTCGGATTTTTTCAGAAAAATCTTGAGGAAAAGGGATTTTTAGAAAATTATAGGGAGCGAAGCAGGTCGCGTGCTGCCCGGTGCCCGGGATGAAACGTCAGGCACTTTCTAACCATTTGTTTTTGCTTGTTTTTTGGCGATAAGAGTGCCAGCCGGTACCATACGCTGCCCAGAATGGAGCGATCCTTGAATGATGTGGTAAAGCCCTCAAACATATTGCGGGCTTCCCTTTTTTGACCTTGCCGTTCAAGCGTTGAAGCCACGGCATAAGCCAGGCGCTCGTTTTCAGGGTCCCGACTCAGGCAATGGTGGAGAGTCTCGATTTCCGGTTTCCGGTCTTTTTCAAGTTTAGCCAGGTTGAGAGCAGCAACCACCCTTATCCAGCCCTCGCCTGAAGTCTTGCCATTTTGTTTCCAGGCGGACTGGTAAAAAGTTCTGGCAGTTTCATCATCGCCATTTTGTTCCAGTCGTTTGCCATCCAGTTCCAGTTGAGAGGCCACCAGATGAGCCAGGGTTTCGTTGGTACGGTCCCTTTTAAAATATTTATTCAGAGTTTCCAGTTCAGGCCGAATTTCAGCATCCATTTTAGCGATCGCAAGGGCAACCCGGGTACGCAACCACTCTTCTCCTGAGTGTGGACCGGTTTGGGATTCGCGCCAGATTTTTGTATACAGCTTGCGGGCTTTGCTGACTTTTCCGCATGCCACGAGGCTGTCGGCCAAAGGCAGTAAAAACGGTAAATGCCCCGGTAGGTTTTCCGCTACTGATTGAAAAGGTTCCACAGCTTCAGCATGCAGGCCTCTATGCTGGTAAATAAGGCCCTGCAGGAAAATCGCTTCTGGACAATCGCCAAAAAGCGACAATTCTTCTTCGACCAGCGCCTGGGCCCGATCTGCGTCATCAGCGTCCAGCGCCAGTTTAGCCTCCAGCAATTGAGCGTGAGGGTGATCCGGGATCAGTTTTTTCAATGACTCAAATGGAAAGTCTGTAGAAAGTCCAAACAGCGGGTTTTTAAAAAGGGAAGTCTCCAGCCCGGTGCCATATAAATCCAGGTACTCCAGAAGGTGGGCCGCGGCGGTGTCTGCTTTCCCTTCCTTATGAGCATGATTTGCAAGGGTGAGTCGCATTGCAGGATGGCCGGGTACGGTCTCGGCAAATTGATTGGGATCAAAAACAAAGGTGGACGATTGCTGTTTGCGGTCATTGGGAATGCCTTGATCATCGAACAGAGATGCGGCGCGTCTGGGTTCATGGCAAAACCGGACCAGAGGTTCGAGAACCCTGGACCAGTGAAAACCTTTTTTGACCTCCTGAATATTCCTGCGCAGTATTTCCATTTCAGCCGGATTATTCATCATCCACTCAATGGATTTCGCAAGTTCTCTCTCGTTTCCGAAAGGTACGACGCGTCCCAGTTTTTTTTGTTCAATGAGAGCACTTTGTGTGTTGCCGGGATTGGTCAGGATGGGCAGGTTGCCCCAGAGATAGTCGAGCACCCGGATGCGGAATGAAAAATGGTTTTCAATGTGATCGTAAAAGGTAGACACTCCGGCATCGGATTCTGTCAGGTACCTGTCGTGTTCTTCGTAGGGCACCCAGTCTGAAAAAATAAAAACATTTTGCTCGAACATTTTTTTCTGTTTGGAAAACTTAACCACTTCCTGGTAAGCGTCGGGTAATTTCCCCCATACCGGGTGTTTGCTTCCAGTGAAGATCAGTTTGAGTTTCGGGTATTTTCTCTTGAGCCGGGCGACTGCTTTAAGCGGTGTCATGGCATCAAACCAGTTGGCAAGCGACCCTCCCCATAACAGGATGAAATCCTCGGCACCGACATTGGGTAACTGCCCTCGAAATAACGGTTGTCCCTTCCGCGGTTCATGGTCAGGAATTCCAAAAGGAGCCACATCGATCAGCGATCGAAATTTGGGGTCGTGCTTGTAGTCGTCCGGGCGCAGGCGACCCAGCATGGTGAGTTGGCCGAGATAGAAGTCACGGCCCCGCTCAGTCGGTGCCAGAAAAAAATCGGCAGAGTTTAATAGCCGCGCGGTCCGGGAGATGGTGTTGCCGAAGCGTTCGCATTTTTCCTGTGCATGAAAAATATCAAGGGGCATCCCTTCCAGATTTTCAAAGTATTCAGGGACCAGCAGGTCTGCCGCCACCGGTTTGTTGTGTCGCTTTGCCACTGGCAATACAGACAGGGCGATGGCATAAATCGAATCGGCCCACTTTACATGGGGGGAAAGTGTCGAGGGTTTTTCGTAAATGATTTGCTTGATTGGAAAAGGTTCGTTGTGCGCCGTGACCTTGAATGGTGTGAGCAGGCGTACTTCAAAATGCCGGGACAACTCCCGGGCGACTTCCAATTGACGTACACCCAGCCCGCCGATTTTCCCTGTTACCGGTTCGGTGGCAAAAACCGCCACGCATTTTCTAGACCGGGACATTGCTTTCCTCCCAAACCGTTTGCATTTCCTGTGCGGCATAGTGGTAGGGGTTACGTCGGATACACTCTTTTAAACAGCGTTCACGTTCTTCCCCTTCAGATAACCGGGCAAGACGAAACCAGGCGCTGGCTTGCAGGGTGTCGGTTTGCATTTGACTGGTCAAAAGTTGAAACAGGTTGCGCGCCTGATCGGCTTGTCCTTCACGTTCCAGTGCAGATGCATGCGCGTAAACCAGGGCTGTATTGTCCGGGGCCTTATGACAGAAGTCCCCGAGACTGGCCGATTCCGGATTGACGATTGATCCGATGCGGGCCAGTCCCACAGCCGCCTGGGCGCGGAATCCGTCTTCATTTTTTTCCGTAGCCCCTTCCCATACCTGCAGGAAGCGTTTTCGAGCCGAAGCAGGTTCTGTGAGACGCTCATAACAGTCGGCCTGTTCCAGACGGAGGTCCCAGCGTTCAGGAGCGTCGACAATGGCATTCTGGAAATGGTCGATGGCCTTGCGGAATTCGCCGGAAGCTTTTTCTAGACGGCCAAGAACCTGTGTGGTTTCGGTGGAGGATCCGAACAGTTTGATTTCATCTTTGATCAGGAACCGTGCTTCCTCGAGTTCTCCGAGAACAATTTTTTGACCTGCCAGCATCAGGCGAATGTGTTTTAACTTTGGATGATGCGCGACCACCCACTCGAACATGGAGGCGGACTGTCGGTGCAGGCCAAAGCGGCTGCACAGTTCTCCCAGAAAAATTCGTCCATCCCGATCAGAAGGATTCAGGTTAACCAGCTTGCGGCATTCCGTGAGGGCTTTCAGTTCCCGTCCACGTGCAAGATCGGTATCCGAAATGCCCGGCATGTGACGACCCTGGGTCAGTCGTTCCATCAAGCCGCATTTTTCCATCCAGGTCAGTTTGAGTGGGTCCTGCTTGGGCGTCGTGGAATTTTTCAGGCTATATATCGGGTAACGTGCCAGCACGGTTTTAATGAGTTCGTATTCGAGGCCGGTGATTTCTTTCAGGAGTGTCGGGTCGAAGTCCGGATAGGCCTGAACCAGATAGGTTGGCTTGTGCCGGATCAATCCACCAATGATGGAATCAAAAATAGGTTCGAGTCCAGAATTCAGCCACGGGCCCATGGCGTAATAGACATAAGAGTCTGCAGCCGGGCAATCAGAATAATGATAAAGCTGGGTGAAATTGCCCCAGACGTAAAGGCGCCCCTCTTCTTTGCCTTGAAAGCGCATCAACCTCTTCAACAGTTTTCCAAGATAAGGCAGGTAAATCAGCTGTTCAAACTTCCCGTAGGTTGCGAGTGTTTCTTTGTCCTGCGGCTTCAGGTAATAGGGAAGTTGCCGTTTGACCGTGAACAATAAAGTGACGGCCCAGGCGGAAATGATCAGGGTACCCAGCCAGCCACCCAATTCAATCAATTGGGCGAGGCCAAGCCCCGTGGCTATGGTCAATATTGCGATGAGTGGCGTGTAATGGTACCGGGTGAAGGCGCGTTGGGCCATCAGTACGAACAGGGTCATTCCGGTGAGAACCGCCAGCCAGTGACCTTGCGGTGCTACGATTGCTCCTGCCAGCGCGGGAAGTCCCAGCAGCCACACCGGCAAGGTTTCGGCACCGATCAATTTTAGATCACCCAACATCCGGGGCAACATGGGGTCGCGTTGCGCGGTGCGCAGGGTGGCGATCATGCGTGACTTGATTTGTCCCAGTGATTCAACATCGAGAAATCCCCGTGCGGCATCGAAGGCTGTGGAGGCTGCGACAACCAGTCCTGCTGCCATAAAGGCGTTGAACGTAGGCTCTGCTCCCTGCTCCAGCCACATCAGAATCAGGAAAGCCGGTACGTAGACCGCGGTGGTGAGTTTTCCCACGATCATCAGTCCCCAGGCCAGGCCCGCGAATACGGCGTAGGCCGGGTCGAGCAGGGCAAGCCAGAATCCGGTCAATAAAAATGGCAGGTAACAGGGCTCAGTGTTGAAGGACTCCGCTTCCAGAGAGGGCGAAGTGAGGAAAAAGGCTGAAAGCAATCCTGCGATAAACCCTACCCAGAAATTGCCGGATAAAGTGAAGACCAGTCCATAGGTCACGATTGAT
This sequence comes from Candidatus Nitronauta litoralis, assembly GCA_015698285.1. Classification (NCBI taxonomy): domain Bacteria; kingdom Pseudomonadati; phylum Nitrospinota; class Nitrospinia; order Nitrospinales; family Nitrospinaceae; genus Candidatus Nitronauta; species Candidatus Nitronauta litoralis. The sequence continues at coordinate 745,406 of CP048685.1, read as the reverse complement.
GTGATGACATTATGCGCCGCAATGAAAAGCCGGACCCGCATCGGGCCTCCCTCGGGCTTGCCATAGATGCGATCGATCAACTGCAGACGCCAGATCGGGTAAAGAAAAAGGAACGCGTCTCGCTTCCACTTAAGACCGCGATGCCGGAATCGTGCGATGTAGGTGTAGGTCGCCATATCCTCGTCCAGCGGGAACCGCAAATGCGGCCAACGCAAGACAAAAACGGCGGCAGCGATCAGGATGGGGAATACGAGGTGCAGGGTATTCATGCAGTCACAATGCAGGCCGGGTGCCGACAAAAAAACAGGAGACCCGATAATTAATCAGAAGTGCTTTTTGGAACTTGCCCACTAGCTTTTTCGGATTCCGCCGGGGATATCTTGAGTACGGGAAAAATGCAGGTGGCGGAATGCCGGGATGGATTTGAAAACATTGCAGATACAGGGCTATACCCACCACAGCAGTATAAAGAACCCGGCCATGCGGGTCAACTGTTTGAAACGGTTACTCCTTCTTGCAATCTCTATCTGGATTGGCGACAATACCGCCAGTTCAATTTTTTTTAAGGATTACCATGTTACTTGAAGAGCTGAAAAAACAAACCCAGGACCTCGCCACGCGAATCGACCGCATCCGGGGGTTTCTTTGACGTCGATCAAAAACAGCAGGAAATCGCCTCTCTGGACGAGCAAATCGCCGCTCCCAACTTCTGGGATGACAACACCGTAGCCCAGAAAACTCAACAGCGTCGTTCGACATTGCGGCGCAGTGTCGAGATCTGGGAAAACCTGCATAAAGAAAACGAAGACCTCGAAACGCTGGTGACCATGTCCGAGGAGGAGGGTGACGACTCCATGCTCGACGAATGCACCGGCATGATCGAAAACCTCGAAAAAATGCTGGCCGAGGCGGAACTCAAGGCCATGCTCTCCGGAGATCAGGATTCCAACAATGCCCTGGTGTCCATCAACTCAGGCGCAGGGGGAACCGAGTCGCAGGACTGGGCCCAGATGTTGTTCCGCATGTACCTGCGCTGGGGAGAGGTGCGCGGCTACAAAACGGAAGTGCTCGACATGCAGTATGGCGAAGAGGCTGGCATCAAGAGCGCAACGGTGCATATTATTGGTGATTACGCCTACGGCTACCTGCGTTCGGAAATTGGCGTTCACCGTCTGGTTCGTATTTCCCCGTTCGATGCCAACAAACGACGACACACCTCGTTCGCTTCCGTTTTCGTTTACCCGGAAGTGGAAGACGATTTTGAAATCGACATTAAAGAAGACGATCTTAAGATCGACGTGTATCGCGCTTCGGGGCCTGGCGGGCAGGGGGTTAACACCACCGACTCTGCCGTGCGTATCACCCATAAGCCGAGCGGGATTGTGGTGCAGTGCCAGAATGAACGCTCTCAGCACAAGAACAAGGCTTCGGCCATGAAGGTGCTCAAGGCACGCCTGTTTGAAGTGGAACGTGAAAAGCAGGAAGAAGAAAAAAAGGAAATGGAGAAGCAGAAGAAAAAAATTGAATGGGGCAGTCAGATCCGCTCCTATGTTCTGCATCCTTACCGTATGGTCAAGGATCTGCGCACCGGTGTGGAAAGCGGCAACGTCGATGCGGTACTCGACGGCGACCTCGACAAGTTCATCGAGGCGTTCCTGCTGGGTGTGACCAAGGAAGGGGATTCCGGTTGAGTCCCGGGAAATTCCAACTAATAGAATGAAAACAATCCTGCAAGCCAGACTGGTCAATAATCCGTTGGGTGACCCAGGGCTTTTCGTCGAGTTTCTTTACGAAAAGCGGGCCATGCTGATCGATCTTGGAGAGATCCACCGGTTATCTCCGTCCAATTTACTCAAGGTGTCCGATGTGTTTGTCACCCACACACACATGGATCACTTTATTGGATTCGACCGCCTCCTGCGTGTGGTGTTCGGGCAGGGCAAGACCATACGCTTATACGGTCCGGTAAATTTTATCGAGAACGTTAAGGGCAAGCTCGCCGGTTTCACCTGGAACCTGGTGGATCGCTATGAAGAATCGGTCAACCTCGAAGTGACCGAGGTGCACCCGGACCGCCTGCTCAAGGCAACTTTCAGGGCGCTCGATCGTTTTGAACCATCGAATGAACACGAGGTCCCCTTTGATGGCAAAACCCTGCTCGATGAAGAAACCTTCAGGGTGGAGACGGCGATCCTGGAACACCGTGTGCCTTGTCTGGGATACGCCATGATCGAAAAACCCAGAGTCAATATTGATAAAGATAAACTCGATACGTTGAAATTGTTTCCCGGTCCCTGGCTCAGCAGGTTTAAACAGATCATTCAGGAGAACGGAGCGGCTGAAGCCGATTCGCTGGAGGTCACCATCCTCGACGAACAGGGACGGCGTAACGAGCAACGCTCGGTTGAGGAACTGAAACGCGAACTGGTGGTGACGACTGAAGGGCAAAAAATCGCCTACATTACGGACACGGTTTATAACGAGGAGAACAGTGCGCGAATCGTCGACCTCGTTCAGGGAGCCGACCGGTTTTTTTGTGAGTCACCCTTTTTAGCCGAGGAAGAAGACCGGGCGCGTGACCGTTGTCATCTGACCTCAGCGCAAGCCGGGACTCTGGCCCGCCGCGCCGCTGTGCGCAACCTGCACGTGTTTCATTTTTCTTCAAGACACACGCATCAAACCAAGCGTCTCATTCAGGAAGCCCTGGCAGCCTATCGCCAACCGCCGGTTACCACTGAATAAGTAAGCCATTTTTGTTCCCTCTTCTCCCAAGAGTGCTTTGTCTAAGGGAAAAAACTTGGCACTAAGTTTAAGTCATTGCGAGGAGCGATAGCGACGAAACAATCCAGACCACTGGATCGCCACGCTCCCTCTGGTCGCTCGCGATGACGGGTTGATGATATCAGATCGGCAGTGCTTTGATTGTCTGGTTATGCAAAGACCTTTTTCCGAAAGGCTTCTTCCTTTCACCTCTTTTGATTTTATTGGAATTACTGTGTTGGAGGTTGCCTTCCAAGATAAAGTTTTTCTGTTTCCCCTCCCCTGTTAAGGGGACGGTGCGGGAGGGGTTATGAATACAACCTCCCCTATATCCCCTCCTTTATTATTCAAGAACGCGAACAGCGATTCTTGAACAGGGGAAGAACATTGCGAATGATCAATCCATAACCACTATGGCCCTTTTCGATATCGCCATTCTCTTTGCAGCGTCCTACCTTCTGGTGATGCGGCTCCATGTGATCGTCGCCCTCGGGGAGCGTCTTGCTCTGGCCCTGTTTGCATTTTTTCTGCTCAAGGGACTCGCAATGTTTGTGCTCGTTGCCCTGGGGTCTACCGGTTTGATGGAGCAGACATTTGTCAGCGTGGTGTTTCTTGGTTTTTCCCTGGTAATCCAATTGAGCCGGTCGCGTTCCCTTGTGGATGTGGAACCCGCGAAGATAGTCATCGCTTCGCGATCCTTCAAATTGAAGGTCGCATCAGTCGTTGCCATTTTATTTGTCGCTTCCCTTGCCTCGGCACTCTGGTTTCCGGTCTCGGCACCGGATGGCATCTGGTATCAAGTCCGCGCCTGGGATTTTCTTCACGAATCGGGATTCAGCGCGACGCACACCGCCACCCAGTACCGACAATACCCGCCACTGGTCCCCTTGTTGTTTGCCTGGCTGGAGTCCGCTGACTGGTCCCTTGTGAAAGTGCTGTTTCCTCTGACGTATCTGGGGCTGGTCGTCATTATTTATTACCGGTTGCGCGAGACCACTTGCAGTGAAGAGCTGGCGGGATGGATGGCTCTGGTTTTTGCAACGACCCCGTATTTCTGGTGGCACAGTCAACTGGGCCTTCTGAATTTAATGAGCGGCGTGTTTTTTGCGCTGGGTGGATTGTACTGGTTCACGTTGGTGGCGAACTGGACGGATAGTGAAAGTGTTGAAACACCGCTGCTGCCCTGGGCTTTTGTTTCGGGGATGTCCTTCGGCGCCGCCTGCTGGGTGCGCCCGGAGTTTGTCATTTACTCAGGCATCGCGCTGGTCCTGCTCATGGAGCTGACGCATCGGTTTCCGAAGAACCAGCATCCGGATGCTGACAACGTGTTCCCCGTGTTCGCGGTTTCTGCATTGGCGTTGCCGACTCTCTGGTCCTCCGCGCTGCTGGCGGTTGTGGCCGGTGTGCACTCGACCGGCATGGCGATGATCGGCATGGTGTTCTCCGGCTGGATACTGGTGCTGCTGTGGGGTATGGGCTGGTTTCGAGGATCCGCGCGTCAATTGACAGTCCTGGTGATGGTGAGTGTGGTGGGTTTTGTCGTCCTGATGTTTACAGGGCCACAAACTTCTTTGACCCCGCTGAAAGCGTTTGCTCTCGGATTTTTCCGCACTTTCGGGTTTCAGGTGTTTTTTGCCTTTACGTTTTTACTGTGGGCTCCTGCGTTGACCGCACGATGGAGCCGGTTGGCGATGGCACAACGCTACCTGCTGTTATTGCTTGTGAGCTACCTGGTTGTCCACATGATGATGTATACCGTGCTGCCTATAAAGTCCGAGACCGCCGTGCAGTTTTTTGACAACCTGATGATCTCTCCCGGCAACGCCGTCAACAGTTCGGATACGCGCGAATACCTGGCGTGGTTTCCCCTGTTCCTGTTCTGGGTGGCCTGTCTTCCCAAAATCAAAAAGGCGTTTCGATGAGTGAGTCGGGTGACATCAAGGGATTTTTGAAAGCGGTGGTGTGGCTCAACCTCGCGACCCTGCTGGTGGTTTTTCTTGGGCCACGCCTCTGGTTCATGATTTCCCATCGAGGCATGACCCAAAGCGAGTATTCCAGAACTGCCGGTACGTATGATCTGCCTAATATTTACCGACAGTCGTTTGAACTGGCAGAAGCGATACGACTGGCAACACCAAAAGATGCCAATATATTTTTGCCGGAAGCGGGCGGACCTGCCCTGGAACCGTCGGCTTTGCTCAGGACCCTGCTGCCACGTCATCTTTTCTTTGAAAGGACAGCGGAGTATCAACGTTTTCACGGTGCAGCCCCTCTGCTGTCACGTTCCTGGCGTGTGGTGAAGGCGGATCAAAAAAAATCTTGCCGAAAAAAGGGAAGAGAACAACTCGCCGACACCGGATATTGGCTGTGCCGCATAGACCGCTAGGGCCTTGCGGTCAGCCAACGAAAAACCTTCCTACCGGAGAGGCGAAAGTGAGCATTCTCGTTCTCAGAAAGCATTAAAGTCTGATTTTGAAAAATAATTTTACACTACTGGATCTCGATCTAATAAATAAAGGTCAGGATTTTTTTCTTCAAGAAAAGTTTTAGAATAATCCCCACCAATGGTTTGCCAGTCGAAGTGGTTGAAGGAGTTTTTTGATTGATCGAAAAAGGTTTCGGCGCATCGTTGCAGAATTTTCCAAATTCCTTTGGCAGGGCCCGCCGTATTTTTTAACGTAGTGCGGGATGAAAAAATTTAACCCCGTATCAGCGCGTCGTAATCCCTGCCGCCGTAAAAAATATTGAGAATGGTGACGCTTTGATTTTTTTCATCGATTTCAAAAGCCGCGACCGCTTTTTCGTCGATGGCGACAATCCTCAGGTTTTTGCGCAGATCATCCCGCTTGTTACCCCGCAGGGGAGCGGTCCGGAGATCGAAACACTTTTCTTTTAGTCTTTCTATGTAGCGCCAGGCCACTTCGGGGAACCCGCTGGCCTCGGCGATGAAATCATAAATATTTTTAAGGTCCTGGATCGCGTCCGGGGTGAGGAAGACATCATAGCTTTTCATTTTGAGCATTCATGCGTTTCTTGTGGTGCTTTTCTATTTCTCCAAAAGCGTCTTTTATGGGCACCTGCTTACCACTTTTGGCTGAGTGTTTCAAGCGCTTGCGAATGGAAGCGATGCGTTCCTGATGTTCCTCCTCTTGTCGTTGCCACAACCGCATGGCTTCCCGAATGACTTCACTCGTAGAGCCGTAATGTCCTGCCTTCACCTGTTCTTTTATTTCATTTAACATTTCTGATGGAAGGGTGATGCTGATTTTTTCTGCTTTGTCGGTCCGCGCCATCGTCTATACCTTGTTTTTTTTATTTTAGTAGGATTTTATCCTACCAGGGTGGGAAATCACAAGCAAAACCTGAATATCGCGAATTAAGGGCCCAAAAACAGGTCGTTAAAGGTTTTAGAGTAATCCTCGCTAATGGTTTGCCAGTCAAAACGTTTGACGGAGGCCATGGCACCCTCAGAAAATGTTTGGGGTCCGCGTTGCAGGATTTTTAAAATCCCCTCTGCGATGGCATTTGGATTTTCCGGCTCGACGGTGTATCCGTTTTCTCCGTCGACGATACACTCCGGTATGCCGCCAAGCCGGGTACCGACCACCGGATTGCCGGATGCCAGGGCTTCCAGCATGACCACGGGGAATCCTTCGACCTGCCCGTTGGTGTCCTGAATTGAGGGGATGACGACCGCATCACAAACCTTGAGATAGTCGCGTACTGCTTCCTGATTTTTCTGTCCGACAAAGCGAATGCGGCTGGCCTCCTCCAGCTTTCCAGCGGCTTCTTTTAATGCGGCCTCTTCAGGACCCGATCCTACTATCACGAGAGTCGCGGCAGGGAACTGCTTCAACACCTCCGGCCAGGCTTGAAGCAGGAATCGCACGCCCTTGATGCGGCTAAGTTTGCCGACGAATAAAATGATAGGTCCCTCTTGCGGCAGGTTCAATTTCTGTTTCAGTTCAGCCGGGTCGCCGCCTTGTCGATAGTATTCAGTATGGATGCCCATGGGGGCGATGGTGGCTTTGACGGGTCGTCTCACCAGATCTTCCAGCATGCGATGATTGTTTTCGCTCACGATGTAAAGCGCATCGGTGTGTTTCAGGATGTGCCTTGCGAACCGTTTTCCCAACGGGATGCGACGGAGCAGGAAGAGTCCTGCACTGTGTACTGTTAACACGTGTTTAACATCTGGAGAATTCAGCGACCACGCGGCGACCAGTCCCTGCGGCACCATCCAGTGACTGTTGACCACATCAATGTTGAATCGCTCGACTATTCCAAGGAGGGCGCGCCGTTGGTAATAGAAAAACGACGGTACCTGTAGCCAGGCGGTCGGGTGCTCGCGCAGGTTATTGGTCATGCCCGTACCATAGGCCAGGCGCTGACTGGAGTCTGGGAAGGCGTAGCGGAAGCGGATCACCTGCATGCCGTCGAGATTCTCTTCGAGAGCAGCTCCCTCGGTGTGCGGTGCGAGTACGTGGACGTTGTGGTGTTGGGTCAGTTCGCGACCGAGGTGGTAGACAAAACGCGGCGTGAGCGGGTCGTCCGCCGATTTTGGAAAAGTTGAAGTGAAGAGCAGGATGTTTCGCATGTTACCTGAAAGGAAATTCTGTTATTTGGGTTGTTTTGCTCCCTCTCCTTTGCAAGCAGGGGGTACGGGGGAGGATGAATTAAATACCCCTCCCTGACCCTCCCCTAAAAAGGGGAGGGGAAAACCTGGAATTTCTTTGCCGAGGACATCTTTGTATAACCTGAAAATCAAAGTCCAGGGCGAGATTCTTCGCTTCATTCAGAATGACATGCATTGATTTTCTTATGTAAAAATGAGAATCGTTGGACCGAAACTACTTTTAAATTATAAACCACTGCCGGGCAGGAGCTTCCTGTAAAGCTCAATATAGTGTTGGATAACGTTGTCCCATGAATACTGATCGGCTACCTTTCGGCGCAGAGCTTCGCCCATTTGCTGACGGTCTGTTGAGTTCTCAAGTTGTCTGATCTGGTCGCTCAGGGTATCAGGATCATCGTCTATAAAAAATCCCGTCTTGTTTTCTTCGATCAATTCTGCGGCGACTCCGACCTTTGTGGAGAGCAGAGGGAGTCCGTGTGCCGCAGCTTCCAGCAGGGGCTGGCCAAAATTTTCATATTGGGACGTGTAAAGGAAGATATCGGATTCAGTGTAGAACGAAGATAACTGTTCGGGTGCGACGGAGCCCGCCCAGTGAATATTCCGGGTGACCCCGAGATTATTGGCCAGAGTTTTGAGTTCGTCGAGATACCCGCCGCGCGTCATGCTGGATGTGCTGGCCTCGCCACCGACGATGGTCAGCTGCCATTCCCGTTTCAATCGACTCGCCGCCTTAAGAATAATTTCAAGCCGACGCACACGCGCGATGCGTCCGACAAACAAAAGCTTTAAGGGACGATCTACATTTTCAAAGGTTGTGTCGATCTCAGGGAGGTCGATTCCCATCGGGATGACATGCAGTTTTGAAGGTTCAACACCGAAGCGTATTGCATCCTGATACTCAAGCTGGGAAGAGACGACTATGGCCTGTGCGCCGAGCACCGGTTTTTTTTGCATCAACGTATCGTAAATACGATAGGGCCAGCGTGAGTCGGTTGGAAGGTAATGCTTAAAGCCGAGCAGGGAGCCGTGAGTATTCAGGACAAACGGAAGTTTCCGGTTGCGGGCAAAAAAAAAGCGCGGTCGGTTTGGTAGTTTCGGTAATTGTGGCTGTGGATCAGGTCGAAGTCATCCATGTGCGAAGACATGCCTGGTGTCAGCGCGTAACGCATGAGCTTGAGAGAATAGGGTAGACGCGTGACCTGTACATTGCCGATGGTTTCCTGTGGCGGGAGATCGCGGCCAACATCCAGTGTGGAAGTCAGGACTGGTGAGTCGATCCCTTGTTGTTCCAGCCGATGGGAGATGCCCCAGGCCTGGCGTGCAGGTCCGGTGATGCAGGGCAAAAAGGATTCTATAGTGCGGAGGATCCTCAAAGGTTTTCCATCTGGGTGGGTTCAGGTTTTTTTTCGACTTCAGTCAACCGCTCTTTCAGGGTCTCGCGTTCCTTATACAGAATGCCAATGTCCTGCGTAAGAGTGCGGACCTGATTGGTGAGTGCCGAGATTCTAATCGAAAAGTGAAGGCAAATGACGACTAGAAACAACAGCCCGAAAAAGAACAGGGTAGACGTGTACAGAGTTGCCCCAACCAGTCGGGAGATGCCTTGCAACAATTCATCCGAGATGGAAAGCACCAGCATCAGGACACCGGTGACCAGCCAGGTCACGGAGTATTCTTCATTCAGGTAGCGCCTCCGGACCAGCTCGAAAACGTAAGCCAGCAGGAAGATGCAGATCAGAATTGAGATTATCTGAATTCGGGGAGGCATATCAGAAGCGTTCGGGTTTTTGTCTCACCAGGATTACAAAAATCGACAGAAGCATTTTGAATACATAGTAAACGGTTTTGGAGCCATAGTGCATCGATTTATTTTCAGGGCTTGGCCGCATCTTGACCGGAACCTCGCGAACCGTGATCCCGCATTTATTGAGCAGAATTAAAAAATCTGCGTCCGGGTAATCCGGTGGATAGAGGTCGCTGGCGGCAAGCCTCAGGGCCCTTCCGCGCAGTGCCTGGAAACCTGAAGTCGGGTCGGTCACCTTGCGGCCGGTGCAAATGGTGGCGAGCAAAGCGAACATCCACATGCCGAGCCGTCTTGGAAAGGACGGTTTGTAGTGATCAGTTTTCAGGAAACGGGACCCGACCACAACATCGACGCCACCTTTCTGGATCTCATGGATCAGCCGGGGAATCTCGCGGGCATCGTGCTGGCCATCGGCGTCCATTGAGACGGCGACCGTGATGCCCTGCTGGACGGCGTATCGAAAACCTGTCTGCAGGGCGACACCGTAGCCATTGTTATAAGGCAGCGGAATGACCTGGGCTCCATGTTCTCTTGCAACTTTGACAGTGGCATCTCGGGAGCCATCATCGATTACCAGTATCGGTATTTTGGGTGCTTCTTGACGGATCTCATCGAGGACTTTCCCGATACGGTCAGCTTCATTGAACGCAGGGATAATGATGAGTAGTTTTTCAACGGGAATGCGGCCGACGAATGAAGCTTCATCCCTGGTCTCGTTTTGAAGACCGGATGATTGGGTTTTCGATCGGGTGTCTTTTAAACCAGCTCGCATGGCCCGTCCGCAGTTTTGATTTGCCGGGTGGTCCCAGATTCTCCCGAATCAAGCGATACGGTAGCGTGGGAAATATTAGTACACCCTTACTTAAACGGCTTATTTGCTGCTAAACATTATGCCTATTTAAACAGGCAAATATTAAGGTTTTTGCCTGGGGCAACTGAATGAGAAACTGGATTCGGGTCTGCGACCCGTCTGCGTTTTCAAAAATTGATAAATTTATTGTAGAGGATTTGGTTTCAGGAAACAAACAGATGAGGCCGGGGTAGCCCGTTTCAACGGCCAGTGGAGGTGTGGGGTGAGGTTCCCAAGACTAATTAAGGGCTGATAGGCTGAGGCATTTCCTCGTTCAGAAGGGGGCTTTCCTCAATGAGGTCCGGTTTTTCTTCCACTATTTTTTCGGTTATTGGTGAAGGGTCGATATTCCCTTGCGTTTCACGCTTGAGAGTCCGGCGCAAACGCATGGACATGACCTTCAGTATGGGCATCAGAGCGTTGGGATTGCGACGTGACAGGCTGTCAAAATCATCTTTGGTCACTACGGTGACCTGACTGTCTTCAAGTGCTGTCACAGTAGCCGAGCGGGGAAGACCGTCCAGAATGCCCATCTCCCCGAAAATATCATTTCTCTTGAGAATGCCAATGACCTTATCTGCGCCGTTGTGGGTTTTTTTGGTGACTTCAAAGGTGCCGGCCTCGATGATGCAAGCGGTGTCACTGAAATTTCCTTCTGAAAAAACGACTGTCCCTTTATTAATTTTGCGAGTCGTTGTCATGGCGATTCTCCGGTCATACAATTTTTATTGTTTACACTTTAATTAGAGCAATAACTCTGCCAAATCCGTTCGAATAAGGTGCTTTTATCATAACTATATGATTTAAAAGAGTTATTTGTTGAGTAGGAATTGTTTGGTCAACCAGAAAAGTGCATTTTATCTTTAAAAATAGATAAAGTTGGGTACTTTTAGATACATTTATATTTTGTGTGAATAAAATATAACCCAAGTGTTGGCTAACTTAACCGGTAAATCAGGATCAGAGTGTTTTGAGGTCTTTATTGATGCGAAGGATCAACCTGTGCAATCTGGCGAAGCTTTTGTTGTTAAATTTGAAAAACAAGCGTGGAAGACCAGGGAATTCTCCGTTTTCTGCCCGCAGGCTGGGCCCGGTTTTCATTTCACCCTGAGTGATGATGTCCTTGAACTCCTGGCTCCATTCACGAACCTTGTCGGGTGGTGGGGTCTGGTTTAAGCGGATGATCACGGACTCTCCCAGATAGCGCATAGAGTGAAATGCCCGATAATAATCCTGCAAATATTCAACTGCCTGATGGTTGTCGTGCACGATTTCAAACAGGGTCAGGTCGTCTTCCGAGATCATTTTTTTCTTCAGGAGTTCCTGCTCGGCAAATTGCATCCAGGATTTCCAATAGGTGCCGCCTTCCGGTTCCATCAGCAGAATGGGGCGTGGTTCAGCTTTTCCGGTTTGCACCAGTGTTAGAGTTTCGTAACCTTCATCCAGGGTGCCGAATCCTCCGGGAAACAGGATAGTGGCATCGCTCTCCTTCATAAAAGAAAGCTTTCGAGTGAAGAAATAGCGGAAATGCATCAGGCGGGGATTGCCCTGAATATACGGATTGGCCTGTTGCTCAAAGGGGAGGCTGATGTTGATCCCGAAACTTTTATCCGGGCCCGCGCCCCGGTTTCCCGCTTCCATGATGCCGCCACCGGCACCTGTTATGGTCATCCATCCGGCTTTGGTGAGGAGTTTCGCTGTTTCCATAGCCATCTGGTAGCTAGGGTCCGTCTCCGGGGTTCGGGCTGAACCGAAGATCACTGCACGGCGGGTATCCTCATATCCGCAGAAAACCTTGAGGGCATAACGCATCTCCTTAAGGGAAGAGTTGATCAGTTTCATTTCACCCACATTTTCGGTTTCCAGCCCTAATTTGACTGAAGTGGTGAGAATTTCCCTGAGCAGGTCGCGGATTTCGTCACGCGGTTCGCAAAATTCGACCAACTCCTCAATCAGCTTGTCCGCTTTTGGTTGACCTACGCTATAATGGTTTTTCGATTCCGGCATTTTTTAATTGATGTGTTGGAGTGGTTAATAGAAACCGGCTTCAAGCTTACCCTGGTGGTTTTAACTCATGAGTGAAGACGACGGCAAGGAAAAAAAAGAAGAACCGATAAATACCAAGGTGTTGATGATCGCCATCATTGGCATGCTGGCGGTTGGATTTGTTGCCGTCATGTTCGTGGCAGTGCCTTCATTTTTTTTGGGTGGAGAAGGGTCCTGGAAAGAAGGTATTGTCGAAGATATCGTGATTATCCTGACACTTTTCATGTTCGTGTTCGGGTTTTACCAGAACACGAAAATGCATTGAGGCCTTTTTCAGGCAAGTTGCTTTATGGAAAAATGGGACGATGACGACGAAAAATCGCCGATCAGCCACAAGCTTCTGATCTCTCTGTTTGTCGGATTTTTCGTTTTTATTTTCATCGCGGTCCTGTTCATCATGGTGCCGTGGTTGAACTTCCAGGAAAACACAGATTGGACTTCGGTGCTGATCGACAATGCGATCATTTTAGTCATCGGCGGTGTGTTTTTCTTTGGCATGCTCATGGCAACCCGCATGCGATAGAGGTCCCTTCCCGAATTTGAAAACCCTTAACGTGTTGGAAAAAATTTATGGCAAAGAGTTGTTCATTTGATGTGGTTTCCCCGGTGGATTTCAGTGAAATCCAGAATGCCATCAACCAGGCTGAAATGGAAATCAGGCAGCGCTTCGATTTCAAGGGGAGCAAGAGTGAGTTCCAGCTTGAAGAGAAAAATCATCAACTGACTTTGATTTCCGACGACGACCATAAACTGAAATCCGTGGTCGATATCCTGAATGGAAAGCTGATCAAACGCGGCGTATCTTTGAAAGCCCTCGACTACGGCAAGGTGGAACCGGCCGCGGGCGGTACCGTACGGCAGATCGCGAAAATTCAGGACGGTATACCGCAGGAGAAGGGCAAAGAGATCGTCAAGTTCATCAAGGGGCTCAAGATCAAGGTCCAGGGCCAGGTGATGGACGACCAGGTGCGTGTTACAGGCAAGAACCGCGACGATTTGCAAGCGGTCATTGCAGAACTCAAGGCCAAGGATTTTGGCGTGGCCATCACTTTTGGAAACTATCGTTAGCTTGTTGTAAATGCCTCCGGGCGTTTGAGTTTGAAAACAACAATACCCGCCAGCGCACCGGTCAGGGCCATTCCGCAAAGACCGAGCACCACCTCGCCGATATAAAACGTCACCGCCAGATTGAACGCCAGCACTCCGAAATAAACACCGGGGCCGAGTAACGCCTGCGCCGGAACTTCGCGCCTGCCGCCATCCCGTTCCGCACTGTAACCGCCAAAGGCCTTGTCTATTCTGGTAAACAGGAACAGCACCACGGTGCCGACAAGCAGCCAACCACCAAAATTGGTTAGTGGAATATTGAAATATTCTCCAGCTTCCTGATAGGTATAGATTTTCCCCAGGAACCAGCGGTCCCCCCGAAAAGCTACCGGATCAATCACCACGTCGAGCAGCATGAAAAATACCGCACCGGTCAGGACGGTTTTGAGGGTATGGCGAACGTGTGTATTTGCGCCCCAGCGTGCGTCCCAGCCGTTCACGCGTAAAGGTGAATAGACGAACAGGCTCATGGTGTAGCTGATGTAGGTCAGGAAAGTGTATGAAAGGGAGTCCATGAACGGAACGTTGGCGACCCACAGTTCCTGGTCGCGTGTGGTTTCGATGTAGGAGTAGAAGCCGTAGGGAAAACCGTTGCGTGTTGAGGAGTATTCCGAGAGAAAAGCAACGCAATAGGCGAGAACAGTGAAAATGAGGGTTCGTCGCCTTCCCATGTGCCAGATGGCGAGGGTCAGGTAGCAGGCCAGGAACACAAACACGTAGGGCCGGAGTAAAACGGTACCGCCCAGCAGGGAAAGAAACTCCATATCAATACATCAATTCTGATTAATGAGGTGATCCTGGGTCCAGCGTACCGCATCTTCCAGGGCACGCTCGATCCCGTTTTGAGGTAGGCCGAGCTCCTGCACTGCCTTTGCAGGGGTGAAATACATATGGTGCCGGGCCATTTTGACGCCACCCAGCGGGATGGCGGGTGGTTTATGCGTCACCCAGTCGGAGATCGCCTCGCAAACCCATCCTGCCGCATAGGCAACGGCATAAGGCATCTTCACTGATGGCGCCTTGAGCCCTGTGAGGCCTGCCAGTGTGTCCAGGATTTCCTTGAGGGACATGTTGCGGTTACCCAGAATATAGCGTTCCCCTGCCGTTCCTTTGGTTTCCGCCAGTATGTGGCCGCGCGCGCAATCCCGAACGTCGATCAGGTTCAACCCTGTATCGATATATGCCGGCATCTTGCCCAACAGAAAATCCAGAATGATCTGGCCGGTCGGCGTCGGTTTGATATCGTTAGGACCGACAGGAGCACTCGGGTTTACGATGACCACCGGCAGTCCCTCGGCAGCAAACTGATGGGCTACCTGCTCCGCCTGGTACTTTGATCGTTTGTAATCGTTGACCAGCAGAGCGTCGTCAAACGGGGTGTTTTCGTCGGCCGGGGTACCATCGGGAACCAGACCAATACATCCCACCGTGCTGGTGTACACCACTCTGGGGGTTTCTGCCCTTTGGGCCGCTTGAAGAATATTTCGCGTGCCTTCTACATTAATGTCATACATAGTCTTGCTGTCCCGACTCCACAGGCTGTAATAAGCTGCTGCGTGGTACAGGCTTTCGCAGCCCTCCATGGCGGCTTCGAGAGATGGCTTATCGCGCAGGTCACCAAAAGCGAGATCGACATCGAGTCCTTCGAGGTTGCGCCGATCCGCTTCCTTGCGCAGCAGGACGCGCACCTTACGTCCATCTTGTAACAATTCGCGGGCAATGGCGGAGCCCAGAAAACCGGTGGCACCGGTAACGAGTGTGGTCATGAAGTTTGGGAGCAGGAATCTGGCATCGGGTTAAATAAGGCGGTAATGAAAAATATTTTTCCGGAGTGGGGAGTCCAATCCTAAAAAAACTGCTGGATTTTTGCCTTCGCTTTCATTGTTTTTAATTCTGCGTCACGGGCTTTTTCAAGCTCCTGCTTGAGTAGATGGTTGAGGATATCAGATTCGACATCCTTCAAAGGGACAATTTCCTTTGGCAACCGGGCTTCCATTTTCATAATGTGGTAACCCAGAGGAGTTTTGATGGGTTCACTGAACTCTCCTGCCTTTAGTCGCGGTAACCAGGCAGACATTTCAGGAAAAACGGTACGGGGGACCACATCACCCAAAAGACCATCCTTGTCTTTTGAATTGCTGTCTTCAGAGTACTCTTTTACCAGCTTTTCAAAAGAACTTCCGGACTTAAGCTTTTTGTACGCCTCATCGATTTTATTTTTCGCATCATCGAGAATCATTTTTTGGAGCTTCTCGGCCTTTTTGCGAATAGCCGGGCTGACATCCTTTCTTGCATGGGGGGGGGATGCCAATGCAGAAACGAATATATGTTTTATTGTAAACCGTTCTGGTTTTTCAAACTGTTTCAGGTTGGCTTGGTAATAACGGCTCGCGGCATCTTTAGGAAGTTTTACATTCGGTGCAATTTTTTTCCGGAGAAACTCATCGTCGATGAATTTTTTGACCAGGCTGGTTTTGAGCATATTCATATCGAGCCTTTGTACGGACAGGGCATTCAGGAACAGTTCCTTTGAGGGGAATTGGCTGGCGATCCGCTCGATTTCCTTATTCACTTTTTCGGGGTCCGCTTTGAGTCCGAGTTCTTTTCGTTTCTGGTACAGCACTTCCTGGTCGATCATCCTATTCAGAGCATCTCGGGCAAAAGCCTCTTCATCAGCAGGAGTTGGGGGAACACCCTGTTGTTTGAGTTGCATCCTGTAGGCGGCTACCTGGTTTTCAAGAAACTGTACAGGCAGGTTCACTCCGTTGACCACAGCGACCACCTGGGGAACGGATTTACCATTTATGGAAAGTGTAGATGCAGAGTCGTCGTCTGCAAGGGAAAGGTTTGTTGACAGAAGGATAGTGAATAAAACTGAAAGGCAGTATTTTTTGAAAGCCATCAAATTCTCTTTAGGTGAGTGAACGATACATTCATTATAAAAATTAAAGGGAACACTCACAAGGAAAAGGCGGGAAGTAAAAGGCAAAAAAAAACCCGGGCGGGAAATCCCGCCCGGGTTGGAAGTACGCTTTACTTAGAACTTGACATCAAACTGTACATAAGCCCAGTTCGCATCGTCGTCGTTGGTGGAGTTCGGAGGAACTGCCGCAGACGTGTTCCGTGCATTGACGAGATGGAAAGTGTCGTCAGCCCAGAAGTGCGAGTAACCAACAGAAATCGTGGTGTTTGGGTTGTACTTGTAAACTGCAGTCAGATCGAGCTCTTCACCCAGGTGGCTGTCGAGATCGCCAACTACAGTGGTGTTACCAGCAGCCAGACCACCAACCGCGCCCAGAGCTGTAACAGCCGCAGTACCATTTGCGATACCGAGGTCGTTCAGGTCATCAGCGATGTCAGTTTCTGTCCACATAGCGTG
The DNA here is from genome assembly GCA_015698285.1 of Candidatus Nitronauta litoralis. Classification (NCBI taxonomy): domain Bacteria; kingdom Pseudomonadati; phylum Nitrospinota; class Nitrospinia; order Nitrospinales; family Nitrospinaceae; genus Candidatus Nitronauta; species Candidatus Nitronauta litoralis. The sequence continues at coordinate 728,824 of CP048685.1, read as the reverse complement.
GATGTCAGCCTTCAAGGTCAAGTTAGCCATAGGCTTGATGGACATCTTGGCAGCAAGATCCTGCAAACCAAGATATGCGGTATCCGCACCGTTCGGGTTGAGATACAGATCCATGAAACCGTAGAACTTATGACCGGTGTCATACAGAGTGTCGAATGTGGAAAAGTCGTTATCAGCTACGTCATCCAGATCGGTACCAGAAAGGTGATCGTACCAGAGAGTGAATGAAGGCTTCCACATTACGTTGTTGAAGGTCTTCCCGATACGCGCACCAAACATGTATGCGCCACGATCAACACCAGAAGTTCCGCCAGCACCGTAGTTAGCCAGCTGAGTCAGGCCAGTAGCGCTAGCAGTCGTCAGACGTGCATTCAGCGGGTTAGCAGCAGTACCAGCAGCGGTGGTCAAAGCAGTTGAGAAAGCAGTTGCCGTTCCCAAAGCTCCACCGAGAGCGCCACCAGCGGCAGCAGCTACACCTTCAGCTTCACCAAACTGGTAGTAACCTTCGAGGCGATAGTCGATACCGAAGAGCTGACCAGCCTGACGTGCACCAATGGTGTAGATGTCGTTATCCATGTTCAGGCCAGAACCAGGCAGAGCTGAACCAGGAGTCAAACCACCAGCAGTCAAAAGAAGTGGTGCGTTGAAAGAGTTATCGTCGGTAGCAACAAAGTACAGAGACAGTGCGCCGCCGAGGATGCCTTTCAGGTTAGCGTGAACAACATGGTCGTTCCGGTCACAATCGTCATCAATGTCTGTGCCCGCGCCGCCACAAGTACCAAGTCCGAAAATAGCTGCACCAGGAGCTGCACCACCGAGAGCCGGAGCACCTACGTTAGCACCAACAGTTGTTGGTACCGCTGCAGTGGTTTCAGTTCCCTTGATGAACATGTAGGAAATGGTGTGCTCACCATGGTGATGATCCAGGCGGATTGCATCGTGGGTCTGTGCACCCTGGGTCCAACCGGTGTTACCGAACAGGCGGTGACCGTCGAGTACGATTTCCTGACGACCGAATTTCAGGTCAACAGGAGCGCCGAAGAAATCATTCAGGATGAAATAAGCCTGATGCAGACCTACATCGGTCACACCATCACTTGGAACTGCGGCATTACGGTCACCGTGCAATGGAGCAGGGATACCGCCAGCGGTAATACCACTACCACCAGCACCGTAAACACCACGCGCCTGCATCTGAATGAATGCGCTGGTCTTGTCATTAATCTTTGCGTTGACGTTCAACCGGATCCGGGTACTGATCATGTAAGTCGGATTGGTTACGTCATTGAAGTCGTTCTGCTCGAAAACTTCAAAGCGAGGCCGCAACTGACCACCAAAGGTGATATCAGCCGCCGCCGCATTTGCGACCATGCCACCGACCATAACTACGGACAGAGACAGTGCGGTCAAGAAATTTCTTTTCATACTTTACCTCCTCCAAATTGAGCTAATAAAGGCAGATGCAAACTCAACAATTAAAAAAAGTTAAACTCCCACTATTCAAAATTCGAAAAAAGATTGATCGAATTCATCATCGAATTTCTTTTTGCTACTTAAGCTTTTGAGAAAGCTGAACTTACGGCCACGCATATTGGGATGGCAAACAGCTTTCAAATAGTAACCTAATTTAAAACTAATTACCAACTATAAGTGAATATCGTGCTGATTTTTTTCCCCAATCCAAGATCCCCCAGACTGGCAACATGGACTGAGTGAACCCATTTTCTGGATGGGTTAGAAGCAGGCGCGATCCCATGGGCGGCCAGATAGCCACTTTGTTTTCGAGTTTCGAAAACCTTGTGGACCCCCTCCCGGTCAATCCCCAGGACCACCAGACTGCTGTTGTTCACCACGGTCATCCTGTCGACAAGACTGCCCCCGAACCTGTGATTGTGCGGGATTAACAGGAACCGTTGCTTGCCCTTATGCGACGCGGAAAGCCGCCCCCTGTAAGGCACAGCCTGTACGTCACCATCCGAGTTGTGTATCCCCGGAATCTGTTCTTTCAGAGCAACATCAATGACACGTGGGTCATGACCGTAATACTCATCCGATTTAACAAGAAGACGGCCTTTAGCAGAGTATACGCGCAGGTGATAATTACTGTCAAGGAAAATGGTTTCTAAGGCCTTGGTAGGAGTGATGTTAGCCAAGGTGAACCCATAGATGGTAACCAAAGGTCGACCTGGGATATGCGGAAGTTCCAGTTCACGGATTTCCTCATACTCGTCTCCTTTCCAGCTGTATTCAAAAATCGACGGACGGAAGGGACGGTCGTGACCGGGCTCCTGCACGAGCAACATCGGTTTCCTTTTTTCGGGCTTTATAACCCGAAAATACAGGTTCATTTCATCTTCTATAAGGGTAAACCTTTTCTTACCTTTTACCAATTCCAGTACAAACGATTGCAGCCGTTGACCTACATTGCAGGTAACGAAAATCTCATCTCTACCATTTCCATTGATGTCAGCCACATCTACGGAAATAAATTGCGAGCCTTTTTCTGGTGCCCGATAAACTGAGACCTGTTTGAACTTCTGGTCGACAAATTTATAAAATCGTACGCGGTCCGGGCTGATGAAAACATAATCTGTTTTGCCATCACCGTTTACATCCCCGGTATCCATGTCGACGATTTCAAATTCAAACTCCTGTTTGGTTGCAAACTCAAGCGGTCCATCCCCATCACCTCCAAAATCAGCCTGCACGCCTCCGGAGCGTGGTGCCTTTCTGCGTGCTTTGCGGCGGGTCTGATCGGTCCGTGCTGATTTTATGGGCGCGTCCGTCATGAGGCGTGATTGCGCAACCACATCCCCATCAACAGCGGACACCAGCCGGTAGTCCATCACAGCCTGTTTGCCAGCCCCAGTGACGCTTGGCATCAACAGGTAATCGACATCCACTTCTGACTGCAAAGCGAGCAGGTGTTCCGGCCCCGGTATCTGGTTGAACGTCACTTTGTTTTCCCGTGCCCACACTCGCAGGTCAAATGTTGGAACCTGAAAGCGAGGATGTTCGTTCAATCGTGATTCGATTTCAAGCCCAAGTTCTGCAGCATCCACCTTGCTGCCTTTAGGGGTTCGAATGGGAGACACGAGGATGGAAATTTTCCTGAAGAAACTTCTTACGGCGTCTCCCTTTTTAACGGGAACACCAGGATTATCCATTCGGGCTATAGAGTAATCCTTGCGAACTTCTACGACTTCGGCGCGTCCAAGGTCGGTCTCACGTCGCCCCAGTTTTTTCTTTGTGACCGGATGAATAATTTCATCGCCCAGCCGCATGACTTTTAAATGGTCGCCGGGTTTCAGGTCCTGCCCCAGTTTCAAATCAAGAATCAGTTGCGCTCCCTGCACATCGACCACGTACCCTTCAAGTGAAGGGAATTTGGATTCTATTTGACTGATCATGCGATCCAGGCCGGCGGCACTGTCCTGACCTAAGGCGGGTAGGGGAAAACACGAAAGGAAAAGCAAAGTTATGAAGAGAAGGGGAAGGCGGATTCGATTCATAGGTTCAAGCCTCAAGCATCTGTACGCTAACGGTTTCGCCGCTTTTGATTTCTTCCCGCTCCAGCGGGAAAACCAGGAGCCCGTTGGCGTTCATGGCCGACTTCAGTACACCCGAGCCTTGTTCTTTGGCGGGCGATACGCTGTACTCGCCGTTATCGGATTCCAGTTGGGCACTCATAAAGTGAAGTCGTTTGGTGCGTTTGGTAATAGTTTCCGTCAAACGGGCCTGCACCTGTTTCAAGGTGAGTTGACTGGCGCCCATCATTTTACGGAGAGCAGGCCTTACAAACTGTTCGAACGAAACGAATGAAGAAACGGGGTTGCCGGGCAGACCGAATACAGGACGGGGTCCGATACGGCCAAACGCCAGCGGCTTGCCAGGCTTCATGGCAACTTTCCAGAAAGACATTTCGTTCCCCAGCTTGTCCAGGCTGGCTTTGACCAGATCGTAATCACCTACCGAGACACCGCCGGAGGAAACGAGCACATCACATTTGAGCGCCCATTCGAAATGTTTCATCAAGTCTTCTTCAGTATCCTGCGCAATTCCAAGATAAACGGGATCCGCCCCGGCGGCTTTTATCTGGGCCGACAACATATAACCGTTGCTGTTGTATATGCGCGGGCCGGTAGCGTCGCCATCCAAATCAACAATTTCATCACCGGTAGAGAGCACAGCAACTGTGGGTTTTTGTGCAACGGCAATGCTGGATCTTCCGACCACCGCCAGCATCCCGATATGGGAAGGCAACAGCTGTGTGCCTTTTTCGATGACGGTTTCACCGACTCTGACATCTTCGCCGGCACGGCGGATGTTTTCTCCGATATCGGCTTTGTCGAGACACAAGATGTCGTCGCCGTCTTTTTCAGTATCTTCCTGCATGATGACGCAATCGGCTCCCCGGGGAACCGGTGCACCGGTCATGATGCGGAACGCTTCTCCCCTCTTAAGCGTTCGGTCACTTTCATAACCCGCTGCGATGCTGTCGGACATTTTCAGGCGGATCGGGTTTTCGGGTCCGGCATCTTTCACGTCCTCCGCAATGAGGGCATAGCCGTCCATTGCCGAGTTGTCGAGTGGCGGGTTGTTTCGGCCCGACACCACGTCTTCAGCCAGGATGCGGCCCAAGGCCTGCTCAAGCGAAACGCGTTCGATCCCTTTAAAATTTATTTTTCCAAGGATGCTGGCAAGCGCATCCTCTACAGTAATCATGCCCACGGATTTTCCTTATCGATAATTGATGATTGAAATGTGATTGGAGGCTGACTCCTGCAAGTGGGAGTCCGTACTATAAAGATTACACTTTTTGCTGCCGTTTTTCCCGTGCCATTTCATATTCTTCAGGCGTGTTGATATTAAGGAAGCTGGTGCGGTTTTCTTCGGGAACCTTGACCAGTTTGAAAGGCAGTTCGTTGATGATGCGGGACAGAGACAGTTCACGCCGACTCATGGCTTCGAAAAGAGGCACGATGAATTTGGGTTCGTAGATGGCGCACATGGTTTCGACCCCCAGTCCTCCTTTTTTTGTAAAACAGGTGCCGTAACGCAAAGGATCGCGTTGGCTGACAATATATTCGAGAGAGGCAGCATCGAGGAATGGCATATCGCACGCTGCGACCAGCCACGCTGCATCCGGATGGGTTCCCATCAGGGTTGCAAGGCCACCGACAGGCCCCAGGCCGTAGTGCTCGTCATTGATCCGCCCCGTATTGGGGATGTTTCCAAGCGGGGCCAGGTCCTGCTCGGGTCGGGCCGAGAGGAACACTTTGTCTGCAATTTTACCAAGGTGCTCGGCCAGTCTTTTGGGTTCTGCAATGCCATCGTAATCCAGTGAAAATTTGGGCCGGCCCATGCGCTTGCTCTGCCCGCCAATAAACACCGCGCTGTAAAGGGGGCTGGCACAGTTGAAGAAGTGCTGCTTCACAAACTGGTAAATGGGTTCGATTTCGTCGCGGTTAAACAGCGGAACGGTCAGGTTTTTTACCAGTTCATCGTTGATTACACCCTGGTGGATGATGGCCCGGATATGTGGATCATCAGCTTCAATGGGCAAATTCCCTTTGGCATCCAGAAAAACGATTTTATTAAAAGGAGACTTTTTATAGCCCTCAATCAGAATACAGTCGCATTGTTCCAGGGCGTGGGTGATGGTCCTCTTCTTGAAGGGATTATCAGCGATCACAGCGAAATGCTCGGGATCATTGATGGTGGCAATGCCGGCTCCTGCCTTCTGGCAGCGCCAGGTGTCCTTGCCCTCTTTGTCCATCCGGAAGCGATGGGCGTCGTGCTTGTAGTAACCGACACGAATCCGGTCTTCCTTGAAGCGGCGGATCATATGCTCAACGAGAGTGGTCTTCCCAACTCCGGAAAAGCCGGCAAAACAAAGGAATGGCGTTTTAAATCGTTCCCAGTATCTGTCCATAGTGATGGCCATTGTACCCCGTTGAACATATGACAAACAATATAGAAAGAGGAGGAAATAAATCTGAGGGATCGTTGAATCATTTTAATAGTGTTGAAATATTGCATAACTGTTGCAAAAATATTTATGAAACAGGTTTTTCGGCATATTTTTCTATTTTCAGCTAATGGAAAACGATAACAGCCTGAAATAACAGTCTAATCAAGGAGGTTTTGCCAAACTACTTCCAGTTGGCATGGGATTTGTAGATGGTTGCAGGTGAAGAAATGAAATGTAACCTTCTAAAGCTGGAGAATTAGAGATGCGGGTCAGGAACAATTGGAAAACAGGTTTAATTGGAATTTTGGTTGCTATTGGATTGACGGCTGGTGATGCACTGGCGGGCGGGGGTCCTTTGGCATCGGCGCCGAACGTTCCAGACCCTGTGGGCAAGCGCGGCCCGATGAAAGTAATCATGAATTTTGAAGCGAAGGAATTTACCGGTCCTATTGCGGACGGTGTTGAATACGATTTCTGGAGTTTCAATGGCACCGTTCCTGGCCCTATGGGCCGTGTGCGTGTTGGTGATACGGTGGAGTTTCATCTGGCAAATCATAAAGACAATTCGCAGGAGCACAATATCGACATCCATGCCGTGAATGGCCCGGGTGGGGGTGCTGCGGTGAACACGACCAAGCCGGGCGAGGAAAAAATATTTACCTGGAAAGCCCTTGCACCGGGGTTATTTATTTACCATTGTGCGGCGGGTTCGATCGTGGATCACATTTCTAACGGTATGTATGGCCTGATCCTGGTGGAACCGGAGGGGGGGCTGCCCAAGGTGGACCGGGAATACTATGTGTTCGAAAGCGAATTTTTTGCGAATATCAAGGACGGGAAAGCCAAATTCAGCCTGGAGAACGGACTGGCTGAGCATCCTGCGTATGTGGTGTTCAATGGGCGCAAGGGCGCTTTGATGAATGACAATGTGCTCACAGCCAAAGTTGGCGAAACCGTACGTATCTTTTTTGGCAACATCGGGCCCAACGGGATTTCATCGCTTCATATCATCGGTGAAATTTTTGACAAGGTGTATGTCGAGGGTGCGATCGGCGGAGCGGTGAACCGCAACGTGCAAACCACGGTCGTGCCCTCGGCGGGTTCCGTCATCGTCGAGTTTAAAGTCGATGTACCGGGTGATTACACACTGGTCGATCACAGTATTTTCCGTGTGGCCAAGGGTGCGATCGGAATACTGGAAGTCGAAGGAAAAGAAAATCCGAAAGTGTTCAAGGCAGGGAAATAAATTCCCGGCTTTGTTTCAGTATTTATTAAAGTAACTATTTCCTTTAGGGAATCGCGTTTGCGATTCTTTAGCGCGCCCTCCCCCCCGAGGGAACCCCGGACCGCTTGTGTGGTCCGGGGTTTTTACGTTTTAAGTTCCAGTTAAAAAACAAAGGCGAGATTCTTCCCTCCGCCGGGTTTCGTTCAGAAGGACAAGCTGTGGTTATGCGGCCTATAAAATACCGCAACCTGCTTGTCCACATGATTCAAAGCAAATAATTATCGTCTCCGGAGAATAGTTCCCAAGTCGCTATCAGGGTTTACAGCATCATTTTATATTTCTTCAAGAAAGTTCATCCAGTGCCTGAAGAAGAAAATTTGTATTTATCCTGCAATATTATTTTCTTTCATCTTGCGCCAGAGGGTGATGCGGTGGATGCCGAGCTGTTCAGCAGCGCGGGTCTGGTTCTGGTCGCATTCCCTTAGGGTTTCTATAATCTGCTTTTTGGTCAGCCGGCGGCGTGGTTTGCGCATGCGGGCGGGACCGCTGGTTTCTGTCGCCGTATGAAGTGTGCTTGGCAGGTCGGATGGTTGTAATTCCTCGTCGCCGGTTTTAACGCAGGCGTGCTCAATTGTGTTTTCCAATTCACGGATGTTGCCCGGCCAGGGATGTTCCATGAGCAATCCCAGGGCCTGGTTGGAAATCCCTTCGATTTTTTTGGTGTGCGATCCGTTCCAGGTTTTTATGAAGTGGTCGGCCAGCATGGGGATGTCTTCCCGTCGTTCCCTCAAGGGCGGCAGGTGGAGGGGGATTACGTTCAGCCTGTAAAACAGGTCTTCACGGAAACGTCCTTCCGCCACTTCTTTCTCCAGGTTTTTATGCGTGGCGACGATGATACGCAGGTTGACCTTGCGGATCATATTTTCACCCACGCGTTCAATTTCTTTTTCCTGCAGGACGCGTAAGAGTTTCACCTGTACACGCTCGTTGAGATCGCCTATTTCATCAAGGAACAGGGTGCCGCCCTCCGCTTCTTCAAATTTTCCCCGCCGGTCACGCACGGCCCCGGTAAATGCGCCTTTCACATGGCCAAATAGTTCTGACTCCAGCAGGTGGTCAGACAACGCTGAGCAATTGACCTTGACCAGCGGCATTTCGGCTCGCGGGCTTTCATAGTGGATGGCGCGCGCCACCAGTTCCTTGCCCGTGCCGCTTTCGCCAAACAGGCAGACGGTGGAATCGTATTCCGCAACGTTGCGGATGGATTGATAGAGGTCGCGCATGACCGGGCTTTTGCCGACCAGGTTGCGAAAGGAGTGGATCGATTTCAGTTCGTTGCGCAGTCTATTAAGTTCGGTGATGTCGTTTAACGATACCAGCACATGCGGTTCATCGTTAAGTGATAATGACAGGTGCCCGGCCTGGAATTCGCCCATCCGCCTTGTGCCGTCGCTTCGCATGAATGGGGAACGGAATTCCACTTTCTGGTTTTCTCCATCCTTCACTGTCATGCACAACTCGCAATTATTGATACAAAGTCCTTTGTCGAAAATGACTACGCATTTTTCCCCCAGCACCTGGTTCTTCTTATGGCCGGTTATTTTCTCAGCCGCGGCGTTAAAATGGGTGATCCTCATATCCGGGTTGTAAACAAACACAGCTTCATTAAGCAGGTCTAACACCGTGTCAAGATTATCGTGGGTCATGATTTCCATTTAGTGGGAGCTCCGTGAATATGCTTAACAAAAATTCTAGGAGAAATGGGGGTGTGTTGCAAATATATTATGCAACAAAAACCGGGGGCTTTTATTATGGCGCTTAAAGAGGGAGAAGACTGCCTGAAATTGGTAAGAGGGACAGGAGATCAGTCTAAAAAGGAGGGGTCAAGAAGATACGACCCTGTTACGTCCCTGTGATTTTGCCTGGTAAAGGCGGTCGTCTGCGAGTTTGATGTACTTTTCAATATTGGAATCCGGGGTTTCTATTTCACAGACACCGAAACTTGAGGTGATACTGATTTTGTGCCCATCAAATTCAAGGCTCATACTTTCTATGGAGGATCTCAGTTTTTCAGCGTATAACCGGGCGCCGCTGATTTCGCTTTCTACTAGAAGAACCAGGAATTCCTCTCCTCCCCAGCGGCAAACGGTGTCCATTTCCCGGGTATTGGCTTTGAGTTTGCGGGACAATTCTTTTAATACATAGTCACCGGTGTTATGCCCAAACGAGTCATTTATTTTTTTGAAATGATCGATGTCCAATATGAGGATGGAAAAAGGGCGATGATTTCGACGGAAACGAGCCCGCTCATATTCAAGCCTCTGGTAGAATCCCCGTCGATTCAGGAGCCCGGTTAAGGAATCCGAAAGAGTTGCTGTCTCCAGCTTTTCAATGAGGTCTTCTTTTTCTTTCAGCATTTGTTTTTGCTGTCGGATATCGCGGGCTATAGATGAAATACCAATAATTTTGCCTTGAGAATCATGAAAAGGGGACAGGGTCAGGGCGACTTCGATTTCCGTCCCATCTTTACGGAGTCTTTTCGTTTCGAAATTGGTCAGAACCTGTCCCCGTTTTACCGATTCAATAAGGTAGGCCGGTTCATTCTTATATTCCTCTGGAACCAGTTTGGAATAATGTTGTCCGATGATTTCTGTTTCGATGAATCCAAAAACGGTTCTGGCAGCACGATTCCATAGAGTAATCGTACCGTCGAGGAGAGTGCCAATTACAGCATCGTCTGTATTTTCAACGACAGAGGCCAGCCTGGCTTGCTCTTCCATGGCTTGTTTCAGGCTTGTGAGGTCTTTTGTAATGCCAACAAACATTCGACCCTCGTCGGTGGTTATTTCGGAAACACCCAGTTCCATGGGAAAGGTAGAGCCGTCTTTTCTCTTGCCAATGACCTCCCGCCCGATTCCGATGATTTTGGCTACTCCCGATTTCAAATAGTTTTTCAGGTACTCATCGTGTTCAGCAGAGTAGGGGGCCGGCATCAGCATTTTGACATTTTTACCAATAACGTCTTTTGATGGGTAGCCGAACATCTTTTCTGCGGCTTTGTTTATTTGCTTGATGTTCCCGGATTTATCAATCGTAATCAGGCCATCGATGATTGTGTCCAGTATGGTTTCCAGTTCCTTCTCGCGGGTGTTGAGTTTTAAAAGTGCCTGATTGCGCTCTCCTTCTGATTTTAGTTCTTTTTCGATACTTTTAAATGTGACAACTACTCCAATGACTTTGTTTTTTTTTAATATGGGGCTACTTTTGTACTCCACAGGGAGCGGGGTTCCGTCCTTCTTCCAAAAGACCTCATCGCAAATATGGTGTGCCTGTCCATCACTAAAGGCGGCATATATGGGGCAGTTTTTGCGGTCGTAGGGTGTCCCGTCAGGATATTTACTATGAATGAGAATGTGCTGGGGTTGCCCCAGTATTTCAATTACCTCATATCCTAATAGTCTGGCTGCCTGTTCATTACAAAAAGTGGTTTTCCCTTCAAGGTTCAACCCAAAAATCCCTTCATCAACTGCATTCAGGATCATCTCTACGGTTAATTCGGGAATATTTTTTGTGTCGAAACTCAAATGCAGGGCCAGAGGTTTTTGTCTAAAAAGACAATTTTATAATCAAAAAAATACTTTGTATATGATCTAATTCTAAAGAGAACAATATAGAAATCAAGCCCTTATATGTTTTTGATGAGTGAACTCATATGATGCTCCTCATCTTTTTCCAGAGGTTTTCCAGCGTACCTCGATTTTTCATAAATCTGTGTTATTTCCGAGACTCGGTTTTGTTCTTCGGGAGTCAAGGCGTCTAATTTGGAGATAAATTCCCGAGGGGTCCAGCAGGCCTCTTTAATAACCCCCTTTTTCTCCAACCTGGAAAGCATTCGGTTGTATTGGATGGTTGCCGTAGTGGCCTTCTCTTTGGAGACAAGTCGCGATTTCCTGCTTTTTTTTAAGGCCCAAATCAAAATAATCAACGTAAAAAGGCAGCCCAGAATTTTTCCAAAATTTCGTTTCAGGAAGGGCAGTATCGATTGTGGAGTGAATTGAGGGAGCGATTTGAATCCATCGAGAATATCCCGGGTTGAGTCGCCAAAATATTCAGCCATTCTGGTTTGATCCGACAGATTATATTTGACTACATACCGTTGCCAGTTAAGGCGCAGCAGGTCCATGTACAATGAAAATCGGCTGGGTGATTGGGCGGCACCCGTGGGATCCGGTGGAGTAGGATCAAATGTTACCCATCCCTTTTCAGGAAGAAAAGCCTCCACCCAGGAATGCGCATGAGTTTGCCGGACAATCATGTATTCACCCATTTCATTCCATTCCACCCCCATAAATCCATTGACGATTCTGGCGGGTATTCCTGACTGGCGCAGCAGAATGGTCAGTGCTGTAGCAAAATATTCACAATGCCCGGCTTTTCGGTGAAATAAAAACTCATCCAGGTAGGCCCTTTCGGTTTCCTTCATTTCCAGTGAATAGGTAAACCCTTTACTGAAATGGGCTAACAAGGCGTTTGCTTTTGCCTCCTCCATTTCAATATTTTTGGTAATTTCGAAAGCGAGTGACTTGATTTCAGGACTAAGCTCGGGTAGCTGCAGGTGCAATTTGCGTTGCCTGGGATCAAGGTGACCTGGAAGAGGAAACGCCACATGGGCTTTGGTAGGGCCGATATCAGCCACGGCGTAAAAACGGCGTGGCCCTTTGGTTTCGGATTCGGTTTTGAAGGAAAATGCAGAGTCCATTTCCAGCACTTTAAAGGTGCCGTCAATAGAAAGCGGTAGTCCATAGGTGAACACCACCGGGGTTTCGATATTTTCCATAAAGATTTCTTCGTGGACCACCATTTCCTCAGGTTTCATAGCGAAAAGTGTCAAAGGCCGGCCTGGCCTGTGATTGTTGGACCAGAAATTTTGAAGAGTAGACGTCCAGGTTTTGCCGTCGAAATTATTTAAAGCTACGCCGCGCCACAGGGCGGGTATTGGAGGACGAAAAGGCCTGCCGTTTTTCGAAAACTGCACCCTCAAAACCACTGTATCGTTTTGTTTCAGGAGTCCAACTTCACCGAATTCCACCCGATCGGAGAATCCGCTGATAGGCACACCGCCTTTGTTCAGGGCAACTATTCCGAGTCCCATTCTGGGGAAACTGATAAAGATAAGGGAGGTCAAGACCAGACTGAAAAGGACGAGGATAGAGGTCAACCCGAGTATGCTCGAATTGAGCCGTGCGTCAATTTGCGCTTCACGATACACCTGAGGGGGACTGCGGCTGCCGACCTGCTCTGCCATGAGGTTGTAAAAAATCAGGCTCCAGCACATCACCAGGAAAAAACCGAGAAAAAGGAAAGCGAAGGTTAAATCCTGGATAAACAAGGCTCCAATCAATAGACACACGATGGCTATCAGATGGCCATACAGAAAGTCATTGAATTCGGACTTAAACACAAACCGGGTGATAAGCACAAACACAAGAAACCCTGCCAGAAGGTTGGGTATTTCAGGGTTCAGTAAAAAATAAAGTACTGGCAGGACAATAATAGAAATGGCGATAAGGGAAAACCATGCCGGAGATTTCAGCGGGATCCTTCGTTTCCACTCCAGCCAGCAGAGGAAAACAAGAACTGCGATTACGGTTTCCCCTGTTGGGAAGGGGAACAATCCTGCTATCACAAGGCAGGTTGCCCCGAGAATGGCCATTAGATAATTAAAAAAAATGAAACAGAACCGGACCGGCATGGCGGTATCCCTTACGAACTCGGGGAAAAGTCAAGTTGCAGATACCCTCAGTTTGGCTGAGTTATCCAATGGTCACAAAAAATAAATTGAAAATCCGCAGACCTTGTTCAGGAATCTATATAAAAGGGGCTTTAAAAACGGATGGGTTCTTGATATTTTGAAGCCTGCACCGTTTGAAAAAGGATCCTCGGGTCGCGCGTTATTTTGCTTGCAGGGCAACCTGCAGGCTTTTACTATAAGGGCCGCCTGAGGTGAAATGTACCTGTTGGGGCTACCTGAAATTCGATCCCGGATTTATCCATTTTAAGCATTTCGGAGGTTGCATGCAAAAGTTTGCGTCATCATTATTTGCCTTATTAGTATTTTGCTGTATGACCGCGGGTTCTGTTCTGGCGGAGGAAATCGCTGTGATGGAAACCGCTCACGGAACAATAAAAATCAAATTTTTTCCCAAGGAAGCTCCCAACCACGTGGTGAACTTTAAAAATCTCGCCAAAAAAGGATTTTACGATGGAACCGTTTTCCATCGAGTGATCCCTGGATTCATGATCCAGGGGGGCGATCCCAACTCAAAGAGTACCGATCGTTCAAAGCATGGCACAGGAGGTCCGGGACATTCAGTGAAGGCTGAATTCAACAGCATCAAACACGAGCGTGGGATATTGTCCATGGCTCGTTCCTCGGATCCGAACAGTGCGGGATCCCAGTTTTTCATTGTGGTGAAAGACTCGTTTTTTCTTGATGGGCAATACACCGTTTTTGGCAAAGTGATAAGCGGTATGGATGTCGCAGATAAAATTGTGGCTGAACCCAGGGATGCACGGGACAACCCGCTGCGCCGGGTGGCTATCAAGTCCATTAAAATTGTAGAAAAATAATCCAATCCGGGGATTCCTATTTAACTTTCTTTTTTATAAGGGAGGCGGGAGCCCCGGATTTTTAACTTTTCCAATGAAGGAATACAGAATGGCGGAAGCAAACGCGGTAATTGAAACCGATCATGGAAACATAGAGATTAAGTTTTTCGAAGACAAGGCTCCAGGTCATGTTAAAAACTTCAAGGATCTCGCAGAAAAAGGGTTTTACGATGGAACAACTTTCCATCGGGTTATCCCTGGATTCATGATTCAGGGTGGGGACCCGAATACAAAAGAGGAAGACAAGTCCAAACACGGGTTCGGCGGTCCCGGTCATACCATCAAGGCAGAGTTTAACGATATCAAGCATACGCGTGGAATTCTTTCAATGGCCCGTTCCTCAGAACCAGACAGTGCGGGTTCCCAGTTTTTCGTCGTGGTGCAGGATTCGTTTTTTCTTGATGGGCAATACACGGTGTTTGGAGAGGTGGTATCGGGAATGGAAGTGGCGGATAAAATTGTCAACTTGCCTCGCGATGGACGTGATAACCCGGAAGACCGGGTAGAAATGAAAGTCAGAATTCTGGGTTGACCCGCGAGTTCAGGAAAGGCGTTTTAAAAATGGAAAAAGAAATCACCATCAAATTGTTTGAAATTGTCAAAACCAACCTGCCCCAGGGCCGGGAATCCACGGCAGATCAAGTAGGAGGGAATGTTGTCCGGGAGATCATTGAAGATGCGTGGGAGAAGTATGAAAAAGTGATGATCTCGTTTGACAATATTGTCAAAATGACCCGGACCTTTTCCGATGAAGCCTTCGGGAAACTGCTCGAAAATCACTCCCTTGAGGAGTTCAACCAGAAGGTCTATTTTCCCGATGCGAAAGAATCAATCGTCCAGGAACTGAATGCGGCAATGAAACTCCGGATGAAAATCATTGCCTCGGCCCGCGAGCGCGAGAAAGACGAACTCGGAATTTAGCAAGACAATCCGTACAGGTTTCGAGTTGTCCGTGGGATTTGTCCGTGGTTTGACGAGATCACTTTTCTTTCGTTTTTGCGATTTCCTTAATCACTTCCTCGCAAAACTCATCCATGGCTTCAGGACCGGAAGCGGTCACAATACGGTCAAAGTTGGATACGGGTTCGTCTGACAGTATGGCTGCAGCTTGTTCAAGGATTGGCCGGGTGTGCTTGTCAATCGCGGCAGAAACTTCCATGTTTCGGATCAAGTCAGCTTCTGCAAGACACGGGACGGAGTTGCCAATCGCACCAACAACCATTCCACTCTTGTAGCGATCGGTGAAAAGGAGCCGGACCAGCTTTTCTTTCCAGAGCGTTTTACGTGCCCCTTTCCCCCCTACGGCAATAGTGCCATGGAAAATACCCTTGACCTGACGTACCCCTTTGCCTGAGGAAACATACGCATCGCCGGTTATACCTTCGATAGCATCTACAACCAGCATATCAGGCATATGGCGTCCGTTTTTCATGCCAACAGCTTCTTTGAATTTAGTGGATGCCACCCTCACATCGGCACCTTCGGCTTGAAGCTTTTCCAACAGGGGTTCCAATTGGTCTTCGTCATAATGATCACGAGGGATGATGACCAGAATATTTTTGCCTTCCAGGCGGTTTCCAGAATCCATTGATTTCAACTCCAAAAAAATGCAACTGCTTTAAAATGGGTGGTAAGGTTCAAGTTCAGGTGTTTCCATATTACTCATGCTAAGGCATTTTGATTGTCTTATTTTAGTAAAAGACCCCTGAATGGGAAAAATATTTTTGAAATGGGCTTCAAAAATGACGGTCAGTTTAGCACAAGGGCCAAATACTGGCACTCCCTTCGGAATAGAGTTTTTAGTCAGAAATGCCTGTATTCAGGGAAGAAAGGCTTTTGCAGTTATAGAGTCCTCTAAAAAATACCAGACGTTACGCCTTGACCGTTTTTGATTAAACAATCTCAGTTCTTTTTGGATGATTTTTTTTGAATATGGATTTGTGCTCATTGCGGGAAAATTAATGTTACACTCATAAAAACAGTAATGTATCTGGTTTTAAAAAGTGATTTTACCGTAGCAATTGTGACCGTTTGTCGGGATAATTTTATGTTGACAGATGCCCCATATAGAATATAATCTGCTCTCATTTTGAAGCCTGGGATTCCGAGATTGTTTAGGCCGGACCTTTGGCCGTTAATTTAAAATTTTCCGGTGTCGAACTTAACCGTCTCTCCAATATTTTTCCCTAAGTGTTCATTAAACAGAAAGGATTGGGCAATGAAAAAAACGATGACTTTACTGGTTGCTTTGATGGCAACTCTCCTGCTGACCAACACCGCGTTTGCAGCCGCAAAATGTCCTCAAAAACGTGCCACCAAAAACGCACCAGCTAACATTGCTGGAAAAGACAACACAGCCAAGGCAAACAAGGCAAATGGTGAAAAACTGTACCAGAAAACCGCCAAGCCTATGGCCTGTCAAATGTGTCATGGTAAAACTGGTGGCGGAGACGGTAAACTGGGTAAGGCCCTGAAGCCTGCACCTCGCAACTTCGCTTGTGCTGATACCATGAAAGACGTTTCTGCCGGACAGATGTTCTGGATCATCAAGAACGGTTCCAAAGGCACCGGCATGGCTCCAATGAAATTGAAAGACAAAGAAATCTGGGATGTTGTTAAGTACATTCGTGAAGACTTGATGAAATAAGTTCTTCTACAGGATTTTTCAAGGGTGAGGCCTTCGGGCCTCGCCCTTTTTTTTTGTCTCATTGTATTTTCCTCACACCAATCTGGAATATCAATTCCATCTCATCGGCATTTGATAGCTGGTTTCGGGTGATATAATGCACCTATGAAAGCAAATAGACTTCTGCCCTGCCCGTTACCTCCTAAAAAAACAGTTTTCCTTCGAATAATTTTTTCAACCTTCCTTTTTTTTATTAGCTTTGCTTCGGCCCAGGCTGGAGAGTCATTGGGTGGTCCCGATAACCCGGTACGCATGTTGTTTGTACCCTCCGGGGAAGCTCAAGTTATTCTTGAAGGTGGCGAAGAAATCGCCGCCCTGTTGGAGCGCGAGACAGGTCTTAGTATCGAGGCCTCGGTTGCCACCAGCTACGCTGCTGTGATCGAAGCCATGGGAGCAGGGAAGGGCGATATCGGCTGGCTGCCTCCATTCAGTTATGTCCTGGCGCGGGAAAAATATGATGTCGAATTGCTGTATATCGTAGCTCATTTCGGCCGCCCGTTTTACCGCGGCCAGATCCTGGTCCGCTCAGACAGTGACATCCAGACTCTGGGAGATCTGGAGGGGAAAAGTTTCGCTTTTGTTGATCCCGCTTCCACCTCAGGCCACCTGTATCCAAAAACCCTGCTTCTGAAAAAAGGATTCAACCCGGAAAAATTTTTTAAACAATCGCGGTTTGCCGGATCCCACAATGCCGTGGTGTTGTCTGTCATGAAGGGCGAGGTCGATGCTGGAGCGACGTATGAAGGTGCGCGCGCGGCTGTGGCAAAAAGCTTCCCTGATGTCTACACAAAGCTCCGTGTGATTGCCTACACTCCGCAGATTCCCAATGACACCATTTGTGCCCGCAAGGGCCTCGACAAAAACCTAAAGGAAAAGATTCGCGCCGGTCTTCTCACCATCTCAAAATCTCCAGAAGGTGCGAAGCTCATGAAGAAAGCATACGGGATCAGCGGGTTGATCGACCTCGACGGGATGTTCGATTCAGTGCGGGAAGCCCGTCGATGGCTAAAACAACAGGACGGCAAATGAGCGAAGCTCAGGTTGTTATTAAAAACGTGTCAAAAACTTTCGATAACGGAGGGACCCAGGCACTAAAAGAATTGTCTCTGGAAATTCAGCCTGGAGAGTTCGTGGTTACACTGGGTCCCAGTGGCGCAGGCAAGTCGACCCTCCTCAGGACTCTCAACAGGTTGATCGAACCGAGCACAGGCCATATCTGGCTGGACGGTGAGGAAGTGACCGGTGCCCCACCTGCTCGACTGAGGAAAATCCGACACCACATTGGGATGATCTTCCAGGAATTCAACCTGATTGATCGGGCTTCGGTACTGACCAACGTATTGGCAGGATGCCTGGGAGATACTCCAGCACTCTGGTCCTGGGTCAACCATTTTTCTAAAGAAAACTGGCGCACCGCCTTTGATCATTTAAAGAGGCTTGGGCTTGAGGGGTTCTGGGATCAACGTGCCGACAGATTGAGCGGTGGGCAACGTCAACGGGTGGGGATTGCCAGGGCGCTGATGCAGAAACCGAAGGTCCTATTAGCAGATGAACCCGTGGCCAGCCTTGATCCTTCTTCAGCCAGGGGAATCCTGGATCATCTGAAAGACATCAACCGGCAGGATGGGGTGACGGTTATCTGCAACCTGCATCAGCCGGAACTGGCGCGAGAATATGCAGGACGTATTCTGGGCCTCCGTGATGGAGAGTTGATATTTGATGGTCCACCAGGCGAATTTAAGGATGCCCTCCTTGAACAATTGTATGGTGCCGAAACAGCGGCCTGAAGGTTCCCGGAATTTCCGTTTTGTACAGGCCATTGGTTCTGGTGTGCTGGGGGAAATAAAAACTTTATTTTTCAGGGCATTATAGCATTTAAAGAATTTTACTTGTGCCGATGCCGGGTTCATATTATATATAGGCGGCACTCCCAACAAACAGGACTCTGATGGAAAAAATCCACAAGGAAATTCTGGGCATGATGGGCAAGATCGATATCGACTGCCGCGACGAAGCGGGAGTCGTCATCATCGACCTCAAAGGCCAGATGGATGTTTACAACTCGGGTGAGCTGCAGCGGCTAGTGGATGCTTACATCGCCCGTGGTTTGTGTCGTTTTGTGGTGAATCTCGAAAAGGTCACCTATATGGACAGTTCCACCATCAGTGTTTTCCTCCATTCCCTGCAAAAAGTGCAAAAGCTGGAAGGTCGTTTTTTTCTGGCCTCCATCACCGGTGCCCCCAAGGAAGTTTTCGACATGGCCAAGCTGCATGAAGTGTTCAACGTTTACGATGACGTCGCCGATGCCATAGACGCCCACGACTCCTGATTCCCCCTTTAAATTTATGAATAGCAGTGTTATCGAAGGTGATCTTTACGATCCCAAAATAGCTTATTTCAGTATGGAGATAGGCCTCGAAACCCAAATTCCGACCTATAGCGGTGGGCTCGGTGTTCTTGCAGGCGACACGTTAAAATCCTGTGCTGACCTTGGTTTGCCAACCGTGGGGCTTACACTATTGTACCGTCAGGGCTACTTTCGCCAGGAAATTAATGCGGAGGGACGGCAAGTGGAACGCCCTGTAGAATGGGATCCCTCTGAAAAACTGATCCTGCTGCCGGAAAAAATAGTTCTGAATGAAATAGAAGGACGGGACATTCTCGTTCAGGCCTGGGTCATTCTTTATCGCGGGATACGGGGTGATCGTATTCCAATTCTGTTTCTAGATACCTGTATTGAAGGGAACCGGGACGAAGACAAAGAGCTTTGCTCATCTTTGTATTCAGGAAATCGTGAGTTTCGGCTGAAACAGGAGATTTTGCTCGGGATTGGTGGGGTCAAGTTTTTAAGGGCACTGCGGTTCCATAACATCAGAACTTTTCATATGAATGAGGGCCACTCTTCCCTGCTCACCGTAGAGCTGCTCCGGGAAAACCAGCGGGCATTGTCCGAAACCTGGGACGAAACCGCGCAATGGGATTTGGAGTCGGTTCGCAGCAACTGTGTATTCACCACCCACACACCCGTGGCTGCAGGGCACGACCGTTTTCCGTTCGATTTGGTGGAGCGTGTGTTGAAAACCGAGATCCCGCTGGATCTGTTACGCGAATTGAGCGGTGAAGACCAGTTAAACATGACCACTCTCGGTTTGAACCTGAGTCGGTTCGCCAATGGTGTGGCCAAACGGCATGGGGAAGTATCGAAAGAAATGTTTCCTTTGCACCTGATCGATTTCATCACAAACGGCATCCATACCTACACCTGGGTGCATGATCAATTTGGTAAATTATTCAACCAGCATATACCCCTTTGGCGGGAAGACCCGCGTTACCTGAGGCAGGCTGAGATTCTTCCAGAAGAAGAAGTGTGGGACGCCCACCTGGATTGTAAAAGGGAGTTGTTGGAGCATCTTCCTGAGGGGGCAGGTTTTGATCCAAATTTACTCACCCTGGGTTTTGCCAGACGGGCTGCAGCATACAAGCGGGCCAACCTGATGTTTCAGGACCCGAATCGTCTTATCAAGTTAGCGGAGGATTCACCTGGTCTCCAAATCGTATTTGCAGGCAAGGCGCATCCCAAAGATGAAGCGGGTAAAGAAATCATCCACGATATTCACGAAAAAATAGCTATCCTTCAAGGCCGCTCGAAAAAACTGAAAATAGTTTATCTGCCGGATTACACGATGGACCTCGGCTTCGCTATCACAGGTGGGGTGGATGTCTGGGTGAACAACCCGATCCGTCCGTACGAAGCTTCCGGTACCAGCGGGATGAAAGCCGTACTCAACGGTATTCCCAATCTCAGTATTCTGGACGGCTGGTGGGTAGAAGGATGCATTGAAGGGGTTACCGGGTGGGCGATAGGAGGTTTGGACCCACACTCTGAATTGCCGGATGAGGAACGGGATGTGCTGGACGCCAATGCGCTTTACGACAAACTGGAGCAGAAAGTGATCCCGACTTACTACCAGGACCGGCCTGCCTGGGTGGCTATCATGCGTCACGCTATTGCGCTCAACGCTTCTCAGTTCCACACGCAGCGTCAAATGGAGCAATATGTAACCAAGGCCTATTTCAGGCGTTAAATTGATTTCTGTAGACCGAAATTAACCATCCCCCGGTATTTCCTGATTAGCCTTTCGTGAGGCTCCCAAAGTATGCTACCTTAAACTAGGCGACTGACTTATCACTCGCCAGAAGGGGGATGCCCATGGTTAGTTCAAGGAAAGAATTCTGGAATTTCCTGGTACTGCTCCTGTTTATTGCCGGGATGTTTGAAGTGTCGGCTTTTGCTCAAGACGGCCGCAGTTTTCGGTCAGAAGACGAACAACACGCGGATCAAATCCCAAAAGAACCCGGGTGGAAAGCACCAAGCTACCGGGGTTGGGAATTACTCAGTATTCCCGGTTTGATTGCAACCTATTACGATATTGATCTGGATGGCCAGCTCGACTATGCGGTCACCCGTAAAATCATAAAAAAGGTGCCGAGTGCAAAGGTGACGATCAAGGAAGCGATCGCCATTGCCAAGGTAGATTCCCTGGCTATTTATGTGTCGCACCCGACCATCTATTTTACGAAAAAAAATCCCCTGTTTTATTGCCGGGGAATCGACTTCCGCAAAAACTGCCAGAACATCTGGGTTGATGTTGGCGAGGACGGATTGAATGGAAATGAAACGCTTTATACCCTCTCCGTGCCGAACTTCCCGGTTCGTTAATGCCTTCCCCAGCCTGTTATTAGGTTTTTTCCTGATTTCAGGAACGGCTTTCGCCCATTCCAGTTCCCCTGCAAAACCGGAGAAAGATCACGGACATCACGGCGGGAACCACCAGAGCCACGGTGAAGGTGGAATGATCATGCGCGATGGCAAGCAGTATCGCCGGGGTGCAGGGGAAACAGTCTACAAACACATGTGTGTGTTTTGCCATGGAGCAGATGGCAACGGAGGGGGAAGAGCCACAAGTTATCTCTACCCCTGGCCACGTGATTTCCGCAAGGGAATCTATAAGCATCGCAGTACACCCAGTGGGTCCCTGCCGGTCGATGAAGATATCTACCAGACCATCATGAAAGGTGTGCCGGGAACCGCAATGCCCGCCTGGAAGAGCGCCCTTTCTGAAGAAGAAGCCTGGTCGGTCATTGAATACATTAAAAAATTCTCTCCCAGATTCGAAAACGAAAAACCTAAAGAGCCGATCAAGATAAATCAGGTTCCGCCCACCACAACCGAAGCTTCGGCTCATGGAAAGAAACTATATGAGGAATTACGCTGCCAGCGCTGTCATGGCACCGACCTCAAGGGTGAAGGGCCGATGGCGAGTGACTTGTTTGATATATGGGACCATCGGGCTTTTGTCTATGACCTGACCAATCCAAATACCTATAAATGGGGTTTCAATAAAAAAGAAATTTTCATGACGCTCAGCACCGGGGTGGATGGAACACCAATGAAATCGTACCATCACCTGACCGAATCTGAACGCTGGGACCTGGCGGCATTTGTTGAATCAAAGGTTAAAAAAGACACCTTCCAGCCCGCCGAATACGAAATTGACTTGAATGTAAAAAAAATCACCAGTGAATTGGATGACGAGCCTGAGAACACCATCTGGAACGATGTGCCGATCAATGAAGTCAAGCTGGTCCCTCTCAATGCCAGAAGGGATCCGATAAACCGGGTCCAGTTACAGTCCCTGATGAATGACGAGGACATCGCATTTCGGGTTTCCTGGGATGACCCCGTCCCCAACCATACTTCGAGCCGGCATCAGGACTTTAAAGATGCTATCGCCCTGGAGTTCGCACTGGGTTCTGTGACGCTGCACACCCATGGACATAATGAACCTTTTTTTGGAATGGGGAATCGTGGTAAACCCGTCAACATCTGGCAATGGCGGGCAGATTGGCAAAAAGAAATCGAGACCAAAAAAGCCCTCGAATACGCTACAGATGAGCATATGGACATGGATGTCATGATTTTCGGGGGTGAGGTCAATCCGGTAGATTCCCTGTCTCCCTTCAGGGAGGTTCCCATTGAGGAATTGAATGCCGAGGGTTTTGGAACCCTGACACCTCAACCGAAAACCAAACAGAATATTACTGGAAAAGGGGTCTACAAGGACGGAAAATGGACTGTGGTTTTCAGACGAACTCTTGACTCCCTTAACAAGTGGGATGTGAAGTTCACTAGTGGTCATCCAATTTTGATGGGATTTGCCGTGTGGGATGGAAAGCTGCAGGACAGGAACGGTCGAAAAACCATTTCAATGTGGCAGAGACTCAATTTGCCATAAACCCTGTTCAGGGTTATGATATGGGGCATCGAGCTACGATGAGATTGAGAAGGTATCTTACCGGATCATGGAATGTTTCCATGGTCCCGTTTTTGATTGGGAGGTAGGTTAATGTCCGACGAAGAAAAAGAGCGGGCCGGAGAATCAGAAGAGGCACTGGAAGTAGCCGATGATGCTCTGGAGGAAGAGGAAATTGAGGAGGACGCTCTTACTGAAGAAGAGATGGACGAGGTCGAGGAGGTTGAGGAAGAAGCCGAAGTAGAAACCGGCGCTGTTCTCGTCTTGGGTCAGAGTGACTTTGAAACACGGGAGGCAAACCGCGGAGCGGACGACCCGAGTGACAATACATTGATGGAACCTCAATTCGTCCACCGTTTTGGGGATATGGTGTTCGTTTCAGACCGGGGCAATCACCGGGTGCTGGTATGGAACACGTTGCCAGAAGAAAACGGCGAACCTTCGAGCCTGGTGCTTGGGCAAGAGGATTTTGCGGATTGTCTGGAAAACAGAGGAATCACCACCACTCTCGATGAAATGACATCTGGTCTTGGTGATGAAAACCTCGAAGGCTTCACCATCAGTAAACCGGAAGAAGACACCCTTTCAGCTCCTGCTGGAATTTGGGTGGTCCAGAACAAACTCTATGTCTCAGACAGTGGCAACCACCGCGTGCTCTGCTGGAATGGTATTCCTGTAGATGATGGGGAGGCGCCTAACCTTGTGATGGGGCAGGATAACCTCGATTGTGGCGAGGCAAATCGCCGCGGTCTGGTTGGGTCCGGTTCCTTGTTTTTCCCATTTGGTATGTGTTCAGGGGACGACAACCGTATTTTTGTTGCGGATAAAGACAACCACCGTGTGTTGATCTGGGGCAAGCCACCTTTCAATAACGGTTGGAATGCAGACGTGTGTCTTGGGCAGACTAGTTTTGACGAGCGCGAACCCAACCGGGGTGATTTCGATCAGGTTACGCCAGAATCGCTTAGCTTCCCGACCAGTGTGTTCTTTCACGAGGAAACACAAAAACTGTTTGTGGTGGACCAGGGCAATAATCGGGTCCTGATCTGGAATAAAGTGCCGTCCGAAAACGGAGTTCCCGCAGACCTGGTTCTTGGTCAGCGTGATTTCTATTCTCGGGATGTGAATAT
Source organism: Candidatus Nitronauta litoralis (assembly GCA_015698285.1). NCBI lineage: Bacteria > Pseudomonadati > Nitrospinota > Nitrospinia > Nitrospinales > Nitrospinaceae > Candidatus Nitronauta > Candidatus Nitronauta litoralis. Next base: position 704,826 of record CP048685.1, on the reverse strand, counting down.
GGGGCTGGGCAGCAGTCGGGCTAATGAAGCCAGCCTGTTTTTTCCGACCGATGTTGTTTACGGTAGAAAAGGATTATTTATCTCCGATTCAGGAAATCACCGTGTTCTGGTTTGGAAAGAATTGCCTACCGAGAATGGGCAGGCAGCGGATATTGTCATTGGCCAAAAAACATTCTTCGAAAGTAAATTCAATAGATGGGATGAGGCTACCGCTTCGACCTTGAACGATCCATATGGAATGTTTCTGGAAGAAGACCCTGAGGATGAAGAAGATCAGGGACGTCTATGGATTTGTGATCGAGGGAACTCCCGGGTTGTGGTGTGGGACGAACTTCCAGATCCTCCAGGTCATGAAGAGGAAGAAGAAGATCTGGACAACCTGCCACCCGAGGTGGAAGACAATGAGCTCCTCATGGGTTACGACGAAGATTTTGAAGATGATGACGACTTCGACGATGATGATGAGGAAGAAGACAAGGAACTTTCTTCTGCCTGATCCCATAGGATAAAAAAGGATTCAGTTAATTAAACCCGGCGGGGCTTTGGCCCTTGCCGGGTTTTTCTTTTCGTGTCTGGCTTGTTTGGAGAATCTTATTTACAAAAATTGATATGAGCGAAGGCGACAGGGGGAGGCGGCGTATTAAAAGCGGTTTCGATATCCTGCTCGCGGTAGCCGATTTTTTTTAGAGGTGTCAGGGCACCCCGGGCTTCTCCAAGAGTGATGTAGGCGACGGTATCGGGCACTCCGGTACCACTCAGTTGCTTGACCATTTCGGCAAGTCGCTTGCGTTGTTTCTTGGGCGTGCCTTGAACCGGTGGATAATCCAGTTTGAGACGGTAGGGGCTTTTGTAAGTCTGGTTCAGGGAGGCCAGAGTCTGGATCATCAACAGGTCTACATCCCAGGGGTCCAGCCTTCTGATATTGGGATGTGATTGGACCAGGTCAACTGCACTCAGAACAGGTTCCCCCAATTGGTCGGATACGAAACTCTGCTGGGGGGCAAGCGTGATGCGAGGGAAGCCAATGGCTTCTCCGATGCTTTTGAGCAAAGGGAAGTTGACCATATTGGTGTATTGTCCGCCATACAGTTTAAAGTATGGTCGGCCCACCCGATTCAATTCCTCGTAACCCAGCATGCCGTAGTCAAACCCCGTGTAACCACAGGAAGATTCTGCCAGCAGATTGTGTGCATTTTTTAAGGTGTTAAACGCCCCCGTGTTGACTGGCACCGGAATTCTGTCATCGATTTTTTCAAAATGGTTTTTTATTTCACCTGAATGGGGCAAATCGGCTATGTCCGTTTTACGTAGCGTGCGTTCCCAATGAATGTGTTCAAGAAAAGACGGCAGGGTTTTCAATTGGTCCAGGTCTTTTTCCCGGAAAGCATCTGCAAAATCATCGAAAGCCAGAGTCACTTGTGCAGGATCGAGATACGGCTGCAGGTATTCTTCTAAAAACTCTCCGTTTAATTTGACCAGCACCTTGGTGGCCAGGTCGTCCCAGATTTCATTTGAGATGATCTGATGAACCGGGGCATCAGACTCTACCTTGCCCGATTCAGCGTTTACCTGGACGAACTCAATGAGCTCCAGGTGGTCTTGAAGACGGAGTTGATTGCGGGCTCCCTTTAAAATTTCCTCAGAAAAATCACATAGGTGGTAGCGCAGTCTCGGGTAGACCCGGCCTTCGGAGTCGTGTGACTTCAGAAATGATAGAAATGATCCTGCCAGGTTCCCGTTCCCAATACCCCATTCCATGACTCCCAGTGGACCCGATATCTGGTTGCTGCAGACTGAATCATAAAACTGCTCGGCAAGCGCGTGAGCAAGACGATGGTCTCGACTGACGAAGGTTTGGAAATGATCGTGGATTCCCGGTCCTTGAATACCATAAAAAATGGTATTGGCATGGGTTTGCCAGAAATCTGCCGGTTGAAAGTCGCCAAGCGGACGGACGTTGGGTGGTGGCGGTCGCATGCGGTCTCCTGGTCAGTAAAGACCGCGCGGATTATTGATCGGTTCCTGCAGAGTTCCCGGTGGTGGAGACTCCACCTGGAATTCCGGAAAAGTCGGCTTTGTCACCGCCTTCAGCCGGTTGTTCGCGGATCAACTCTTCGTACCTGGCATGGGCTTTCATGGAGTCGTCATGGCGGCCAATGTCCTTATAGCATTTGTAAAGATTGAGCCAGGCCATGGCATCTCCGGGATTGAGTTCCGTGCCGATTTTATATTCTTTAATGGCTTTTTCAATTCGACCGACGGACGCGTAAAGGCTGCCCAGATTGACATGAGGCACTGCATATTCCGGTTCCAGTTCCATGGCGCGATTGAACGCCGAGATGGCATCGTCCACCATATTGCTGGCAGAGTAACAGCTGCCCAGGTTGCACCATGCCTGGGGATCTTTTTCGTTGAGGTCTACCACATAGCGGGCAGCGGTCAAAGCCTCATCGAAACGACCGTCGTTGAAATAAGCGGTACTCAGGGCGGATCGGAGCTCCAGGTTTTCAGGATCAAACATCAGGACCTTTTTAAGAACAGAGATTTCCTCGGTATACATCTTCATGACATCGTAGGCCGCTGCCAGGTTGGCGTATGCCATATTGTCACTCGGGTCGATCTCCAGGACTTTTTGAAATTCGCGCGCGGCACTCTCAAAAAAATCTTTGAGCATGAACGCGCCTCCCAGGTTGAAATGGACTTCTGCATCACCGGGAGAAAGTTCGGATGCCCGTGACAGAGCACGGATGGCTTCGTCTTCGTGATTCGACAGGGCATAGGCCGTTCCCAGGATCTTGTGCGCTCTCCCATGGGAACTGTCTTTCTGAATAACCTGATTCAGCAGTTTGATGGATTCATCGTAGTTTCCGCCATCAATATAAAGGGTACCGAGCTCAACCTGAAGATCGAGATTGTCCGGGTCATTACGCAATTCCTTTTTGACCTGCCGCGTTTTTTTCATAATGGCGGTCTCAAACTTGATCTGCTCCGGATCGCGAACTCCCAGATCTTCAAAAATCTCGGGATGTATTTTCATGGTGACCCAGTCCGATTTTTTCTTGCTTTCCTGATCGTCCCGGAAGCCCTCGACGTCAAAATCCTCATTTACATCAATTTCAGCCATGTGTCCTGTCCCTTTTGATGGGATTGCATCCACAACCCCGGATTTCAATAGAATAGTACGATTCTATGTTATCCCGGCACAAGGTGTCAAACCCTTAGAAGGCCTTTTAAATTATTGTGTTGTCCATTCAAAAAAAAACCGGCCTGGCTAACCGGCAAGGTTTTGGGACCATGATTTTCTTCTAGAAAAGATAGAGGCCTGTTTTCCAGAGTAGTTCTGTTTTTTACTTCCTAGAATTAACATGATTCCGAAAACAGGTTGGGCCTGAAGGCCAATTCGCCCCCCGGTTGTGTTTACCCCATCAAAAATTCATCAATTCGACAAGCGGTTATTTTCAGGTGCCCTTGTGGTGGAAATTACATAAGTGGTTGGTTTTTCTGGGGTTGTTTTGTTTTGGAAGGAGTTTTTTTATATGCCGAAAAACCAGTTGGCCAATTGTTTCTTCTGACCCAGTCATTACCTGTCCCGGTCCAGGACATGACTGATATTGATGAGGGGATGGAGAAATTTGGAGGTGATTTCGGCTTTGTTAACAGATGAGGATCGAAAGCGGCAAAATAAACAAAGCGCAAGCGAGCAAAACCGGGAAGACATACGGATCAAGTTTCAAGAAAAGAGACAAAAAACTCTTGAACAAGCGAGCCTGTCTCCGTAGAACCCACCTGGCCAAGGGAACCCCCCGCTGTGGCCTCCTCTGCCACCTCCTGGCCTCCAATAGAACAGGGTGTTGATTGGCACATGCTCCCTGATCTAGTCTGCGAAAAGGGAAAATAAGGATATTTTTGGTTTTAGGCCGGGAATTTAAACTTCTAGGGCTTCGATGAGGGATTCGTCCTGGGCCATGGCAATTACCTTGTCGCGACCGAATCTGTCGAGATAGAGAAGAAAATGTTCCCTGGAGAGGAATTTCCAGATCTTGTGGGAAGGGAAGTTTTCCTGTATCAAACCATCAAAACGTTCGTACACATCCTGCACTTCATCGCGCGGCATGCCCTTGTTGATTTCGTAGTCAAACATGATCGCCATGTCCCGTTCCGGGTCGTGGACAATTTTGTCTATGGAAAACCTGCCGGGATTGTGGAAGATCGCGGAGTCTTTTTCCAGGGTGAAAGTGGACTGACCTACTGAATGGATACTTCCTGTCCCGAGTTCACTATGGCGTAAGGTGAATTCAATCGTATCTTCTGCTTCATGGCGTTCTTCCGTTGGGAATCCAAAAAACAGGTACAGGTGGTTCCAGATGCCTGCGTTGGAGCTGTTGGCGAGCACCATCTCTTCTGTTTTCTGATCACAGCCCTTGTCGATCAAATCCAGTATTCGATCGTTTGCGCTTTCCAGCCCGAAGAACAGCATGATGAAACCTGCTTTGAAAACATCGTGAAACAGGTCCTCGGTTTCTACCGAATCGGCTTCGAACTTGAGCATGCCCAAAGCACGCATGTCGACCTCTTTTTTTAAGATGGCGCGGGACATGCGTTTGAATGCATTTGGAGAGATGGCTTCGTCCGAGAAAGTGAAGTAGCGCGTGCCGTGGCGCTTTCCAAAATAGTCGAGGTCTTCTGCCACTCGTTCTTCGTTATCCTTGCGATAGTAGGACTCATATATATGGCTGTGAGTGCAGAACGTGCATTTGCCCCAATAACAGCCCCGGCTTGCCATGTAGGGAAGTACAGGGTAGGGCATGAAATATTTGTTGAGAGGCAATTGATCAAAGTTTGGCCGAGCCAGGTTTTCATAAGAGAGTGACTCGGCTTTGGAATTATGGATGACCTGGCCATCTTTTAAGTGAACCAGGTTGGGAACGCTGTCCAGAGAGGATTTCTCCTTTACCGCTGTGACAAGCCTCTCCAGCGGGTGTTCACCTTCGAATAAAATCAGACTGTGGAAGAACTGTTCGAACAGGATTTGTTTGTTGTCCAGGATGTCGATATGTCGGGTGAAAACACTGCCCCCCACGACCACGTGCAGGTTTGGAAATCGCTCGCGCATCATGCGAGCCAGAGTCAATCCGGCGATGACCTGCCCGACGTGGATGATCGATATACCCAGCACCCCATATTCCGCCCAATTAGCGCGGTCCATGAACTTTTCTTCGAACAGGCTGAGATAAGGGTTAGCGATGCGGTCGGCAGTTGCCGTTAAAATGCCACCGAGATGCTCTTCAGGATTGCCCTGCATGAAATATGATTCCAGATCGATCCGACTCGGGAAGTGAGCGTAGGAGATCAGCTTCATCGCAATCTTAAGCGTGGTGTAGGCCTGCTTGTAAACCGGGAACTGGAAAAACATGTCTTCATCCCGGAGTGCATTCTTGGCATCCTCCACACCATCAAGTACAGAATCCAGAAACCCTCTATCGCCCAAAATTTGACGGTAGACCTTTTTCACTTCGTTTTCTTCCGGGGTATAAGCTGGGGAATCAAGGCGCTGCCGGATTTTTTCCACACACTTAAGCAGGTAATCTTTGGTGAGGAAAGTGTCGTAGGTTTCCAGATTGAAGTCGAACTGGTCTGCCTCATGTCCCATTTTTTCCAGATACCCTTTGAGCGTGGGCAATGCCAGGTAAGGCTGGCTGGGAAACCATTGAGGTGGAAAAACCAGGGCAGTTTTCATCGAGACTTTCTTTTGTTGGATTTCTATCGCTCTTTATCTTATGTGAGGGGGACGAAGACTGTCAATGTGAAGAGGCCGAATTTGGAGGGTACAAGCGAATTTTTCTAAATCATTAACCTTATGGTGGTTGCTGGTTTTTAAAGAAAAATAAGACTTATGGCAAAATACTACCAAAATTGCTTTAAGTTTGGATTTGAAAATAAAACCGGATTTTTTATTTATTATGAATATTTCCTTGAAACATGAACAAGCTGAAATAGTAATAGAAAGTCCTGCCTCCAATAATATCAACCGGATCCAGGTCAATCCATTTCGTGATGACTTATTCATTCCTGTTAGAACATGCGAGACCCGTTATCCGGTTGAATTGATAAAAAAGATACTCGAGGTAAAGGGGCCAGCTTATCTATGTGATGAAATCGTGAGGGAGGAATCTCCGGGTTATGTGCAACGCAGTTTGCATTACGATCTGCTCAGTTATGTGGATTTGAAACAATTTTCAGGAAAAAGAATACTCGACTTTGGTTGTGGGAGCGGGGCATCGACGATGATTCTTGGGAGGATGTTTCCAGATACAAAAATAGTAGGCATTGAACTGGAAGAAAGCTTATTGTCTATCGCCCGATCCAGGGCCCACCATTATGAGATGGATAGCCACATTGAATTGCTGAAGTCACCTAATGGAAACAGTTTGCCTCCGAATATAGGACGGTTTGATTATATTATTTTAAGTGCTGTGTATGAGCATTTGCTTCCATCGGAGAGAAAGAAGTTATTACCTGTTTTGTGGGATCGTTTAAAAGAAGGCGGAATTTTATTCCTGAACCAGACGCCGTACCGATGGTTCCCAGTGGAACTTCATACTACCAGTGGCTTGCCGTTTATCAATTATCTTCCCGATTCCCTGGCGCATGTATATGCCCAACGTTTTTCAAAAAGAAACCTCCAGGGAGTGGATTGGAGTACACTTTTGCGAAAAGGGATCCGCGGAGCAAGCGTTGGGGAGATTTTTAAAATTCTAAAGGAAAATAACGCGTCCCCGGTGTTATTGCAGCCGGACAAAGAGGGGAGCAGAGACCGTGTTGACCTTTGGTATGTAAAATACCGCAACTCCAAAATGGCAATTGTAAAGGTTTGCTATTATCTCTTTAAAATCATTAAGATGGTGACAGGATTGGTCCTATCGCATAACCTGTCATTGGCGATACAGAAAAAAGGTTGAAAACGTATTATTTTTAAAATGCTGATATTAATTCAGGAAAAGGGGCTTTGTAGGGCCAATTTCAATAATTAATCTCCAAGCAATAAGCTTGACACCCTGAATCCTGGCGGGATATAATTCGCAATCCTGCCAAATCGAAGTTAACGCCTTTTGTTTTATAGGGTTTATGCATTTGGTCCATCCGCATTTTTGAAGGAGAGAATACCTTGAGCGAAGAAGAGGCTAATCAGGATCCGGCGCAGGCAACCGGAGAGGAAGCTGAAGATAAAGACCAGAGTGCCCGTTCCGACGATCCTCTTTCGGATCTTTCGGAACTTGAGAGAATAAAGAAAGAACTCCAGGAGGAAAAGGAAAAGGCTGCCAAGGAACTGGAAGAGGGCGAGGAAGAGGAAGACCTTCGTGAGGTCGATTACCTCCAGAAACTCATCACCCTTTGTGTTCAGTTCGATCATCACGTTGGGATGTTTCTCATGCCGAGTTACATCGACTGTGGGCTTAAATACAATCACAAGCTTGCCGACAGCTACATGAAACATCTGGTTACCATTCAGGGTTTCCTGCGGTTGCTCGAAAAAGTTGATGGTGTGACGCGCGAAGCCGTGACTAAAGACTGCATCATCAGGTTGCGAAATGTGTTGCTGGAAATCCACAAAAACATGGTGAAGCCATTGTATAAAGAAGTCGGGCTGATGAAGAAGAAACCCAAAATGGAAAACCTGGATAACTTCAAGAACAGCTGGAACGAACGGCTTAATGAAATGCAACAGGCCTGTGACTTCGAATACCAGAAGCTGGATGTAAAAGGCCTTACCATAAATTAACTGGAGGGTACCTCTAAAAATTGTTCCTTGCCCGGTGAGCAGGTCCAGTTTGATTCGGAGTCTGCCAATTACCGGAGCAGAATTATGGGATTATTGGGGGTCCTCGTAAAACCAGTGAAATCCGTTCCCTGGGCGCGGCCAATACGGAGGTGCGGGGCCAACGGTTCTCACCAGACATAAATTGCGGAAGCGCCCGTGGGGCCTTCCGCTATTTTTTTGCCCCTGGACTTGAAGGGGTGAGGTGACTATGAGCGAAGAAAAAAATGAAGAGGTTTTGGAGGAAGCTCCCGAATCACAGGAGCTGGCGCTTAAGGACGAAGCGGGAATAGTTCCCGAAGAACGCCCGGCGTGGATGGATGTCGACCATTCCAAGCTATACGTATGGGTGGCAGATTCCGGAAATGACCGTATTCAAAAATTCGATGGTAATGGAAATTTCCTTATGGAGTTTGGTCAATCCGCCGGGACCCGTGCGCCCTATGAACCGGGCCTGTTTAAGGGGCCGTTTTCAGTGGCTGTTGACATGGAAGGAAATATCTGGGTGGCCGACACGGGTTGTCATCGTATCCAGAAATTTGATGAGGATGGTGATTTTCTCCTGGAATTTGGTACCGAAGGCTACGGGCAGGACAGGTTTTACTGGCCGGAAAATATCGTTGCTGAACCAACCGGTACAATTCTGGTAGCGGACACAGCCAACCACTGTATCAAGCGATTTGATAACGACGGCGACTTTTTAATGGGGTTCGGGTTCGCCGGAGATTTCGATGGTTTTATGAAATTTCCCACTGGCCTTTCCCTTGATGAAGAAGGCAATATTTATGTTGCTGACCGCGACAACCAGCGGGTTCAGGTTTTTAACGAAGAAGGTCAGTTCATCACCAAATTTGGTGAATACGGAACTGAGGAATCCCGTTTTAATTTCCCCAATGATGTCGCTGCCCGGCGAGATGGTACCTTGCTGGTTGCAGAAAAAAGTCAGAACCGGGTCCAGCAGTTTGACCGTGAGGGAAACTTTTTGGCTGTCCATGGAGAATTTGGGAAACGGGATGGGCAATTCAACTGCCCGATGGGAATAGTTGAAGATCCTTACGGTTTCGTATTCGTGGTCGACACTCTTAACCATCGACTTCAGAAGTTTGACCCCGAAATGGGTTTTTCCAGGAAATGGGGGACGGTCGGCGGAGAGCCGCGCCAGTTTCATAATCCGGTAGGCGTGTGTTTGTCCTGGGAACCCGATTGGGCACCGCAGGATGAAGAATAGCTCGTTTGGGTTTGATACAATATTGACCAGCAGTTTAATTTTCTAGAGGGCCATGCTTGAGATTTCATCAAAGCTTAAGAAGACGGGAAGAGTAGTAGTGTTGTTTGCTTCCCTGGTTTGTGTATTGGCGGGGCAGGTTTGGGCCGATGGATCTAAAACCGGGTTTGATCCCGGGTTCGATGGCCAGATACTCTCAATGACCAAGCCTAAGGCTGAGCTCGCGCCTTCCACCAACCCTCGTTATCAGGACAACAAGGATGGAAGCGTGCTGGATCTAGTCACTGGGGTGGTCTGGGCAAAAGAGGACTCCTATCAGCGAACCAGAGACTGGATAAACTGGAACGATGCACAGACGTACATAAAAAAACTCAATAAGCAGAAATTTGGTGGGTCATCCAGCTGGCGTCTGCCCAACAAGGAAGAGCTTGCCAGTTTATTTGATGAAAGCTCCTCTATTCCCTGGAATTATTACTGGACCACGAACGAAGTACACCTGGACCCGATATTTGGGCACAGTCATTGTTGTTATTGGTCCGAAGAAGAATATCGCAAGGAAATGGCCTGGGGTTTTAATTACATTCGAGGTCGAGCTTATATCAGCAGCAAGGGGGGCATACAAAAATCTCTCACTGCAGTACGGCCCGTGCGAGACTTGACTCCTGAAGAAAAAAACAAAGCGGATGCTCTGCTTGCGGAACTTGGCGATGCTGTCCGGGGTCCGGTGGAAAAAAAATATGAGTGACGAAAACCAGCAGCCTGATGCTTCTTCTGATGAAGAAACTTCCCTGAACTCAGATCAGTCAGAGGATGATGTCAGTAAAAACTTCCAGGAAAAAGAAGATGATCCGCTGGAACGGGCCCAGAAAGAGGGTGGTGAAGAAGCGGAGTTTGACCTTGAAGCCCAGATCGCTGAATTTCAGTACCAGATAGAGCAGGAGCCTGATAACCCGGTTCACCATTATAATCTGGGTGAAGCCCTGGAAGAGTTGGGCGAAGTCAAGGAGGCTCTTGAAGAGTACGAATTGGCGCTGATGTTGGACACGGAGAAAGACTTCCACTCCATCATCCACTTTGGAATGGGGAACCTCTACTATCACGATCTCTTGTCAGGCATTCAATCGGTGGTGGTGAAAAGTTCGGTTGGTTTGCATTCAGCGCACAAGCCAGGGGATCAGATCACAGAGGTCAATGATGATGATTACGATATCCCGCTCGGTCACTTTGAAAAGGCACTCGAGTTCCTGGATCAATTAAAAGCGGATGACGATCTGGTTGAGTACATCGCCAAAGAAACACCTGGTCAGATGGCGAACCTGTATTACAAGTGGGCGTCGGACCTTATTGACAAAGCGCGTCAAATCACCCATTACGGTAGTGAAAAAGACGATGTGAAGCGGGCCTTACGCTATTTAAAAAAGGCACTCGATATTGACCCAAACCACGCTCAGGCAGGATTGATGATCACTTATGCGAAGAAAATGCTGGCTATTGGGTGGACCATTTACGATGAATATGGATTTGAAGCCAAGCAAATAGAGGGTGAAGGCTGACCTCCTCAACCCCGAAAAAATTAAAGAGAAAGACAAATCATGGCCGATATTGAAAGACTGATTCGCGACAACCTTAGCAAGGACGGGCAGATCCTCAATCTCAAAGCAAAGTTTATTCGGGAAGTTGGGGCTCGAGAACTGGCAAAAAAAGAAGAATTGTCAAGCTTGAGGGCGCTTGATCTTTCCCAGAATGACATTGGAGACGAGGGGGTCAAGGCAATTGCAGAGTCCCCGGTATTCTCCAATCTGCGTCAATTGAACCTGAAGTCAAACCAGATAACCGATCAGGGTGCTGAATACCTGGCTAATTCGTCAATTCTCGAGAACCTGAGGTCGCTACAACTGGTAGTAAACGACTTGTCGGAAGAAGGGGAAAAAGTACTCAGAAACTCTCCTAACCTGATGAGTTTGACATCTCTGAAATTCAGGGTTTGAGCAGGGTGAAAATTCGCACAAAAACCCCCAAAAAACTCTTTGTAAAATAAGGGGTTGTGTGGGGCTGTCGGAAGGAAATTTAAACCTTGACTTAAGGCAGGGGTTTTGATATTTTCTCGAAAACCTTGAAAAGTGCTCAAGTGCAAGGTTGCACCGGCACTGCATATCTCTTAGAATGTTTGTTCATGGGAGATGGTTTTCAAAAACAGGGAATCAAAGTTCAGATTTCTGGGACTTCTTCATACGCTTGCTTTTAATAAACTTGAAAGGGGGAGCACAATGAAAAGAATTATCGGTCTGATGACTGCCTTGGCTTTTGTTGGCTTTACTGGTGTAGCCAGTGCTAACGAAACTACCTTGGCACCGGGCGAAACCTCCGAATGCGTTAAAGCCGGTTGGATCGCTTACAACACCAGCGAAACTAAGGACACGACTCTGGAATTCAACATTGGCCCGTACGCTTACAATTGGGGCAAAGTCCAGAAGGTTGAACTGGCACCAAGTGGCTTTGAGTCTAACGCGATTGCTCAAAAAACTACTTTCAAAAATAATGGCCCTGGCAACGTAATTGTGAACTGTCAGCGTCAGCGTTTTGATCGTCATGACTGGAAAATTGATGCGGGTTCCGGTAAGACCTACCAGAACGAGTATCATCTGGATCATGTTCAGCCTGATACCTATGTAGAGCCGGGGCTGGGTCTTCCGGTTGGTACCGAGCGTGGTATTTTCGGTACTCAGGGACAAAAGAGTGAAGTCGGTCGTTAATCGATTAAAGTGTTTAAGCCGGGAGGTCCCTAGGGGCCTCCCGGTTTTTTTTTGAACCTTTTTGGACCAGCCGATCTTCTAAATAAGTGTTACCTGAAAAAATTGGGGTTTGGTTCCAGGGTATTTCCAAATTAAGAAAGTGAATTGCCTGTAGTTGTCAGGCTGTTTCTTGTGGGGTCTTTTTAGGAACCTTAATTGGGTCGTTTGGAATATATGGAAAACAGATTTACGGACAATGGGAATGGTACGGTTCAGGACAATTTAACAAAACTTGTCTGGAAGAAAGAAGATTCTTTCCAGGAGTTTAAAAGGTTCATCACCTACCGGCAGGCAAACAAGTACATTGAGAAGTTGAATGAAGAATCCTTTGCTGGTTGGGATGATTGGCGGTTGCCGTCCCGTGAAGAGGCTCATTCCTTGTATATCCAGGACAAATCGCAAAAGGTGCTGGACAAATATGAAATGGAGCTTTTCATCGATCAGGTGTTTCCTGCAGGATGTGGGTGGGACACCTGGACAAGCAACAAGCGAGGGAAAATCACAGCTTACACCTACGCATTCAGCAGTGGGACGGGTGGGCACAAGGACGTAGACGATAACCTGAATTCGAGTCTTCGACCCGTTCGCGGAACGGCAGATGAAGCGGTCTTGAAATCCTTTGGGAAAATCAAACCACGAAAAGGAATGTTCGTTTCAGATCAGCGCTGACCTTATTCTAAAACCAGTGATAACACTGTGTTTTTCAGGCATTTGCGGTAAAGCTGGGGATTGATAATTAACTCCCCTGATGATATTGTGAAAAGATAAAACGGCCGCATTGCAGAGGGTTTTGAACTGTCCTGATTGGGGAAGAAAAGGGGAGTTGTGTGGTTTATTTTAATAAAACGATTTACTGGAACCTTACATGAGTGAAAAAGAATCCCGGTTCATTGCAAATAAGGATGGAACAATTACCGATAATGAAGAAGACATCGCATGGGCAAAAAAAGATTCCCGCCAGGAGCTGGGGCGGTGGCTCAACTGGGACGAGGCCGTGGCCTATCAACAGGCATGCAATGAACAAAAATACTGTGGTTACAACGACTGGCGGCTCCCCACAAAAAGTGAACTTCGTGGTTTACTGAAAAATACAGAAGTTTACTGGACAATGTTTATGAACCTGCCGCCCAAGAAGAAAAGGCAGGTTTCAGATTATCAGGCCGGAGGAGAATGGAGTTTATGGACCTCGGAGACCCGTTATGATTCTTACGCCTGGAAATGTTATTTTCCATCAATGAAAGAAGTCTGTGTCGACCAGCAGGTTTCCACAACAGGGACCTCGGTACGACTTGTACGGGATGCCTGATGATCTGCCTCAGGTTCAATAGGAGATAGGGGTAATGTCTGAAAACGAAAACCAGGAAGATACAACAGGTGAGCTGGAAGATGTAGAAGAACTCCCCGGCGACGAAGGGCTTGATCTGGATGAATCCCTGGACCTGGAAGAATGGTCAGGGGATGATGACCTTGAGGAAGAGGAAGAGGAAGGCAGCCGGTTTGATGGGCCGCAGTTTGTAGATAACGGGGATGGCACGATCAGTGATTCCCGCCGTAATTTGATGTGGCAAAAGAAAGACTCTTTTTTTAATTTTGGTTATGGGATCAACTGGTACGAGGCTAACGATTATATTGAAGAACTCAATGAAAAGAAGTTTGCAGGATTTGACGACTGGCGGTTGTGCAGCTTCGATGAAGCCCAATCCATGTTCTCGTTCTCTGTATCCAACCGGGATAAAGACGGGGCCGAAATTCATATCGACACCTTGTTTGAAGAAGGGTGTGGGCACAACACCTGGACCTACGAGGAAAAACCCGATTACTCCCAGTATGCGATGAATTATAATTTCATCACCGGAAATGAAAAATGGGAGCACAAGGATAATGAGTTTACACATGTTCGTGCTGTCCGTGATGAAGTGAAAGAAGAATGGGAGCCAGCCTGGCGGAAGCAGACGCGCAAATTTGATTAACGGAGCCTGGTTGTTACGGGACTTGTAAGAAAAGAATACGATGTCGCATTATCTGATATTAGGAAAAGACGATTGCCCGCACACGCAAAAAGCGCGGGATGATTATAAAAAAAAGTGCATTCCCTTTTTGTACGTCAATGTTGAAAAAGACCCGCGTGCCATGGAAAAACTTCTCGACTACACGGACGGGAAATACATGATACCGGTGATTGTAAATGTTGATAAAGGGGATGTGGAAATCGGTTACACCGGGGAATAGCCATACCGGGATAGACCTGAAAGGAAAATAAATGGGAGTTGCAGCCGATTTGGATCCGGGTTCCCCAGAGGAAACCCCCAAGGATCAACAGTCATTGCAAGTTACGAAAACTGCTGAAGGCGGAATTGAAAAAGTTGAAGATGAGGGCCCGAAGCGGTTTGTGGAAAAAGGCCCTCATGTGCTTCAAGACACAGAAACCCGGATTTTTTGGATGAAAAAAGATTCCTGGCTCGACAAGGGGAAATATTTCAACTGGCATGAAAGTAAGGATTACGCCATAGCCAAAAACGTGCGGAAGATTGGCGGGTTTGACGATTGGCGTCTGCCCACGCCTGAAGAAGCGGCAACCCTCTACAATGAGGAGTTTGAAAACAAAGGGAAGGGTGATATCAAAATTTTTCTTGATAAAACTTTTCCTGAGGGCACCTTTAAAATGCAATGGCTGATGGCAGATACGTCAACCAAGCGTCCCCGCTTTGATTACACCAATGGGAAGGTCATGCAGGCCGATGAATACGCCTTCGGAGCGGTTCGGTTGTGTCGGCGCGAGCCTGTGAAAAAAGACGACCGTCGGATTAAACCGGTACGGAGATAACACCTTCATGAATGAAGTGACTAGTAAAACCCGCTTTAAGGACAACGGAGACGGTACTGTAACCGATCTTGCCAGGAAGCGTATGTGGTTGAAGCAGGATTCCTGGGGGTACAAGGGAAATCGTCTCTCCTGGTGGCAATGCCAGGAGTTTTGCGATGAAATGAATAAAAAAAAATTCGCAGGGTTCAGTGATTGGCGTATCCCAAACGCGGGAGAAGCCAAGGAACTGTTTGATCCGGCTTTCAGTAATACAGACATGGAAGGCTGCGAAATTCATATAGACCCTGTATTTTCTGAAGGCTGCGGTTACACAACCTGGACTACTGAATCCCGCGGAGCTAAAGCTGCGATGGGCTATGATTATCGCTCCGATTACGAATACTGGCTGGCAAAGGAAAACGATGGGTTCCCAAGTGCCGTCAGGCTGGTGCGCACACCGGGAAAAAACAAAGCCACATTAAACCCGGAAGACCGGTTTCAGATTCATAAGAATGGGACCATCAGCGACTTTGAAAATAACCTGATGTGGAAAGCCAGTGACTCCTTTTTAGATCTTGATAAATGGGTGAGTTGGGAAGAGGCGAAGACCTATATTAAAGACTTGAACCGTGACCGATTTGCAGATTACAGCGACTGGCGAATGCCAACCAGAAAAGAAGCACAGGCAATTTACGATGCTTCCAGTCCGGTAACGGATAATTTTGGAGATACGGTGTATATCCCCAAAGTGTTTCCGCCTGGATCAGGCCAAACAACCTGGACTAAAACACTTCACAAGACCGACCCCAGTATGGCAATGCGGTTTCATTATTACAATGGCGACCACAAGTTCCATAAACGTGGTCTGAGAAGCCATGGGGTCCGGCCCGTGAGAGACTTGAAACCTGATAAGGATGAAGCATCATGAGTCGAGGTCGCCAGGGATGACTCAGGAACAACCGGTTGAGCAACCCGCTGCTGAACGTTTTGTTGAGGGTGACGATTCAACGGTAATCGACACTCGGCGGCGTTTGGTGTGGATGAAGTTTGATTCCTGGCAGATAAAGCAAAAATGGATAAACTGGAACGAAGCCAGGGAATTTTCAGATGAGATGAACAATATCCAGTTTGCTGGATATAATAACTGGCGGCTCCCGACAGCCGATGAAGTAAAAAGCCTGTTTGATAAAAAGCTGGTTAATGAAGACCACATGGGGCAAAAAGCATTTTGCTCTCCCCTGTTTCCAAAGGGGTTCGGTTTTCTTTGCTGGACCGGGGATGTGCGCTCCAAGGTGCAGGCAGTCCGGGTCGGGTTGCGCAAAGGAGGGGCGATGTACGACAATATTTTTCGTGTCTCGCGCGGGGCTGTCAGGCTGGTTCGTACCATTCAAAAAGGTCGTTAACGACAGGCTAATTTTGTAGTTTTGGATTTTGAGGGAAGATGGAAAAACGATTTGTGGATCTCGGTGATGGCACGGTAGTTGACCGGGAAGAAGGCTTGATGTGGAAACAGACCGATGGCTTCCAGGATTTAAGCACCTGGTTTGACTGGTTTGCCGCTGAAAAATACATTACCGCTCTTAACAATGAGCAGTTTGCCGGTCGGCGGGATTGGCGTATGCCTACACTGGAAGAAGCAGAAAGCTTGTTTGATGAAACCACCTCGATTCGCGACTGTGACCGTTTCGAGATATTTATTGACCCGACATTCTCCCCTGGTTGCGGACATTCTGTGTGGACCATGACCCTGAAACCGCATAATGGAGCAGTGATTTTTTATTATCGGTACGGCCATCCCAATATCAACAACCGGGATGATCCATCCAAAGATTCAGTTAGAGCCGTACGCACTTTAACTCCCGAGGAACGCAAGACCCACGGGGTCGAAGACTTGTGATCGTCTTGTCTTTCGAGCGGTGAACGGCAAAGAGACCTGAAAGGTTGCCGCAAAATTAAATACGACCTTCTGGTTTGATAAAATAAACCCTTCCGGAGAAACGCCGGGAGGAAAAACAGAAAACTATTTCGACTTGGAGACCGGGTGATGGAGTCCTATAGCATCATCAACGCATACAGCCTGATAAATCCGCAGGAAAGCCAGAATACGATTCTGACCTACCGGTTTGAAGAAGAAAACTACAAGAATAAGTATGTTCTTGAGGATTATTACGATACTAATCCATTCAACGATAACCAGTCGGCGGTTTTATCTTTTCGCAATCAGGATAATCCCGAGCACCGGATTTCATTTGTTTTTAATTTCAACCGCACACGCGGGGTGGTCCCCAACCAGAAAAAGTTGACAGAAATAGAAACCCAGATTGCGGACAATTTTGTAAAGGAAATGGCGGAAGAGCTGCTGGTGCTTTTCAAGCAACGTTATCTTGAGGCCAAAGCCTATGGGGAGAAGGAGCCTTATTCCTATCTCGTGTTTGATCCAAAGCGTTTCGTGAATTATATGGAACTGGCCCCGAAAAACGGACAGCTACTCGACTTCTCAATGGAAGATCAAAAATACTTTGCAGAAGATGCCTACAACCTCGACCCGGAAAGGGCGAACCGGAACGTTCGGTTAACTTTTTATAAACTGGACCCCAACGAGGACAAGTTACCGCCGATTTTTCATTACACGTATTATTTCAAAGAGGAAAAACGTGCAACGGAAGATGCCAAGCTTAGCCCGGAGCAGACAGAAATGATGGTCTCCCTCAATCATTACATCCCTAACCTGTTTGAAGTCCTGAAAAAACGATATAAGGAAGCCAAAAAGGTAGGGGAAATGCTGCAGGAAAGCCAGTCAGATGTGCAGGTGAATTAGGCTTCCAAATATATAGCTACTTGGGCTCCGAAGACAGGGTTCACTAAAAATGGTTTTGGAACAAAAAATAGCAACAAGTCTGAAAAGTTTTAGCGTTTCAATTAGGGTTCAGGCTGAACTCCGGTTATTACACGGCTTCTCGGCCTTAAAATAAAGGAAAAGCACCATGAGTGTTGGTGAAAAGCGTGTGAAAAAAATCCAGGCCCGGCATATTCTTGTGGCGGACAAGGAAAAAGCGGAAGAGTTAAAAAACCGAATTGTTGAAGGTGGCGAAGATTTCGCGAAAGTTGCTGAGGAGCACAGTGAATGCCCTTCTAAAAAAAGAGGGGGAGACCTTGGATGGTTCGGCAAAGGCTCCATGGTTCGTCCTTTTGAAGTAGCGGCATTCTCTGCCCAGGAAGGGGATATCGTAGGGCCTGTCAAAACTGAATTCGGTTGGCATGTCATTTATGTTTACGAAATCAAGGACGATATTGACCCGGATTCCGGACCCCCGACCGGTGACGAGGATGCTGATGAAAAAACGTTGATTCTAGTGGCGGAAAATTATGCGCATGAGTTCATGATGCTGGGGTATTCGAGCAAAAAGGTGTTGAGCCTTTTTACCAGTCCGCATTTTAAATCGGCTAATGCTGTTTATAACATCCTTGGAGAAGAGCCGATTCTGAAAGTGATTGCCCAGGTGTTTGGCCAAAAGTACGAGCCGCCACCTAAAAAAGATGAAACGGCTGAAAAAAAACCTGAATAGGGTAAGATTGGTTGTAAAAAAAACGCCCCGTCGGTATTCCGACGGGGCGTTTTCTGTTTCTGGTCGTTATTTATAAACCAACTGAGTAGACCTCAATAATATTGGATATTTCCCGAAGTTTTCTCAAGGTTTCCGAGGTTGGAGGGGTGTCGATGTTGATCACCGAGATAGCATCTCCTGAATCCAGGCGACCCAAATGGAAACCAGCGATATTGATTTTATTTTCACCCAACGCCGAACCGAGATTACCGATCACACCCGGAACATCCTTGTTTCTCAGTACCAGCATATGTTTGGTGATGAGGGCTTCGAAACTTGTGTCGTTAACTTTGACGATGCGGGGATCACCTTTCCCGAAAATACTTCCTGCTACCGTCCAGGAATTTTCTTTGGTTTCCACCGTCACCTCGATTACATTCGTATAGTCCTTAATCTCGTTGCTCTTCGTTTCCTCAACCTGGACTCCGCGTTCCTTGGCGAGAAACGGTGCGTTGACCATGTTAACTCCATCGATACTGCTTTCAAACAAGCCTTTCAGTACGGAGATGGAAATAGGCTGAACGTTTAAATCGGCCACTTCTCCACTGTACTGGATTTTGATTTTGGTAACGGCACTTTCAACGAGTTGGGAAACAATTTTTCCAAGGTCTTCCGCCAGCCCTAAAAAGGGTTTGATTTGTTTTAGAGTTTCTTCGTCAATTGATGGCATGTTGACCGCGTTCCTGATATTTCCAAACTTGAGAAAATCGACCAATTGGTCGCACACGGCAACAGCCACTTTTTCCTGGGCTTCTCCGGTGGAGGCACCCAGATGGGGGGTGCAGATGATTTCGTCAACATCCAGCAAGGGACTATTTGGATCCAGGGGTTCCTTTTCGTAAACGTCAAGCGCGGCCTGGGCGACTTTCTTTTCCTTAATAGCTTCAATCAGGGCATCGGTATCTATCAAAGGGCCGCGGGCACAGTTAACGATTCGCACCCCCGGTTTCATGATGTCGAACTGTTCTTTCCCCAGTAGGGCTTTGCCACCTTCCATTTTTGGAGTGTGCAATGAGATAAAATCAGAGCGCTTAAGCAATTCGTCGAGATCGGCCAGCTCCACGCCCAGTTTGTCAGCGCGTTCCTTGTTGATGAAGGGATCGTACCCAAGGATTTTCATGCCAAAACCTTTGGCACGTTCTGCGACAACAGCTCCGATACGGCCGAGACCGACTATGCCCAAAGTTTTCTGAAAAAGCTCCACCCCCATGAAGGTTTTGGGCGACCATTTCTTATCTTTTTTGAGTGACCACATAGCGGTCGGGACGTTGCGGGACATGCTGAGCATCAGTGCAAGCGCGTGTTCTCCGGTGGTGATGGTGTTACCATCGGGTGCATTCATTACGATAATGCCTTTTTTACCTGCCGCTTCCAGATCGATGTTGTCGACCCCGACACCCGCTCGACCAATTACCTTGAGCTTATCACTGGCTTCAATAACATCGGCCGTGACCTTGGTGGCGCTCCGTACCACCAGCCCATCGTATTCCGGGATGATTTTAATAAGCTCCTCTTTTGCCAATCCGGTTTTGACATCGACCTCAATGCCTCCCGCTTTCTTTAGAATCTCCACCCCGACGGGGGACAGGTTATCGCTCACCAATACTTTCATTCACTCAATCTCCAGATAGTTGCGGGCTTTGTGCCCGTTCAGTTTTTGTCGGACGGTATATTTTTTAGTACGCTTCCAACAGGATTTCCTGAGCTGCGGCAACGCCTTTACCCAATGCGACATCGTGCCCGAACTTTTTCAGTGCCATTTCCAGTGCGGCGATTGCAATGATGGTGTCAAAGGTGTCGACATAGCCCAAGTGGGCGATACGTACAACCTTTCCTTTCCAGTCATCCTGGCCACCGGCAAGGGTGACACCAAAATCGTCGCGCAGGCTTTTAACCAGCTTGCCTCCATCAATGCCTTCAGGAACAAAAAGACCAGTTGCGGAATCTGCCGGAGAATCTGGAGCTACCGGGGTAAGCCCCAACGCCTTTACAGCAGCCCGGGTGGCACGTGCCAAACGGTTGTGTCGCTTATGAACATTTTCAATCCCTTCTTCCTTGACGCTTTTGAGAACGCCCCGTAACCCGGTGACCAGAGAAACTGCCGGTGTGTATGCGGTGGTTTGATTAGCCAGATTCTTGCGTTCTTTTTTAAAGTCAAAATAGAAACGCGGGCATTTGGAAGATTCATTCGCTTTCCAGGCTTTTTCACTCAAAGCCACTAAAGCGAGACCAGGGGGAAGTTGTAAGGCTTTTTGCGATCCAGTAATGACAGCATCAATCCCCCACTCATCCATCGGCAGGTTGTAGACGCCGACTGCTGTAATCCCGTCAACGATAAGGAGAATGTCGTCTCGGTCGCGAGTCAGTTTTGAGATTTCTTCTATTGGATGAGCAACGGTGGTCGATGTTTCACTGGCCTGGACCAGAATTCCCTTGATGTCGGGTTCTTTATCAAGAATGGTCTTCAGGTCTTCAACTTTTGCAGCCTGTCCCCATTCCACCTTGTGCCATACCGGAACGAGACCATATGTCTCTGAAATTTTTCCCCAACGTTCACCAAATTTTCCACCGTTGATTACAAGTACTTTGTCCCCAGGAGAGAACAGGTTGGTGATGCAGCCTTCCATGCCACCTGTTCCGGTTGAAGCGAGGATCATTACATCCTGTTTTGTCTGGAACAGGTATTTAGCATCCTCTGCCGCCTCAGCGAACACCTTGCTGAATTGTGGGGTACGATGATGGATCATCGGTGCTGCCATTTCGAGGTTAACTTTTTCGGGAACGGGGGTTGGCCCTGGTGCCAGCAGATACGTCTTTTTCATGAGTGCAGGTTCCTGTTTTTTGTGTTTAATTTAAATAAAATTTGTTTTTGTTGTTTAAGCTTTGTTGATGAGTGGTCTAATCTATTTATGAAGTGGCTTTACGAATCACCACTGTATTAAAAAACTTGTCATGCCAGGCTTGTCGCCAACGGTCCCACGCCGCCCAGGAATAAGATAACCCAAGGGTGAAGGTACCGAAAAGCAGGCTGGCCCAAAATCTTGCCAACGCTGTAGCGGGCTTTATAGAAACCCCGTTTAAGTGACAAACTCTAAGCCCGAACAGTGCTTTGCCTGGGGTTCGGTCCGCGTACCCGTTGAAGCAGGTAAAATAAAGAGACCAGAGTACAGCCCCGATTCCCAGGTAACTCAGGATCAGAACAGGATAAATATCGGATGCTGAACCCGTGACAGTATCTGCGGGAACTAAAACCCGGCCTCCCCTAAAAATCCCGACAAAGGGAGAACTGACCAGAACCCCCAAAATTTCCAGAAACAGGGCATCGACGGCAAAAGCTAAATATCGGCGCCCAAAACCAGCCAGTTCCATAGAGAAAATTTGATTGGAGCCGGGGGCAGTCATTTTAAAGGGCCTCTAACAGCTCGATATTTTCCGTCCTGGCATATTCAAGGTCTTGGAAAATAAAAGCTTGCCGTAACCAGACCTTATTTATGGAGGCGCCCTTTACCAGCAGCCACAAAGGGCTAAACAATAACCACTGCCCCAATGGGAGGGTTGAAATCCGGTTTGGTGATCGTCCTGTTATATAAAAAAACAGGCCAAAAATCTATTGAATTAATAGTTAGGAAGCAAAAAACGTACAGGCGTTTCGGAAATTTTGAAGGGGAGGATGAAATTACTTGTCGTCGTCTGTGCCAAGGTCCAGATCGAGTTCCAGACCCTCAATATCCAGGTCAAGACTATCATCAGATAGGGCAGGTTCATCAGTTTGGGGCTTATCCACAGGGGAATCATCACCGCCGAGATCCAGGTCAAGGTCCAGGTCCAGATCAAGTTCTGGCCCTGAATCTTCAGAAACAGTATCGTCTCCCAGATCAAGATCAATTTCGGGCTCATCATCCAGACTAATTTCCGGGGTCAGCTCACCATCATCGTCGCCACCCAGGTCCAGATCTACAGTCGGTTCGGTGTCTTCCTGACCTAAATCCAGATCCAGCCCAGGGGATTCTTCGGGAATTTCGAGATCAATACCCATTCCATCTACATCGACATCATTGAATTCCCCGGTTCCCAGATCAAAATCAAGCGTGTCCTCGACGGCAACTTCAGGCTCGGGATCTGCTGCAGTTTCACCCATCGCGTTGGTGTCCGTTTTGGCATCAGAAAGATCAAGATCGAAATCGTCGGAACTTTCCTGTTGGTCGAAGGAATCAGCTTCTGAATAGAGGGATTCACCCAGTCCCGCATCGCCTCCAAAGGAATCGCCATCATCCAGTCCAAGCCCGCCACCTGCAGCCGCAGCATAGATAGTGAACTCTTCGTCTGGTTGTTCCGCAAAGGAAGCCCGGCTTAGCCCCCCATTACAACTGGGGCACTTTTTCGCAGGCCGGAAGAAAATGAAATTGCAACTTGGGCACTTCATGCGAATAGTATAGAGAGTTAGCGCTGTAAGGTCAAGGAAAAGAATCAATTAGAGGATAGAGTCCTGGGCTGACCAGAGCCTGTTGAGAAAAAAGATGGGATTGGCCATTTACCTGAGGTTGAAAAAAACGGAGCGGAAAACAGCTTGAATTTGAAAAGTTTCGGGCTCCGAAAATAAGTTGGTTGAATTTTTTTTGGAAATACAGAGCAAAGTATTTCGGGTGAAAAGCCGATAATAATTGACGAGACTCCTATATTTGGCTAGAATCTTTTCCATCCGACAAATGGAAAATTAAATCCGCTTGGCTGGTCCGTGTCGCGGCCTTGCCATTGGGGTATTATGCTCTCATCTGGAAGTATCAGGACCAGAGATCTTTTTCGTCGTCTTTCGTTTCGCATGGGCCGGTTGTGTTTCCCTGCATTGGAGCCGGTGAATGTGTTTCTGGAGAACTGGAAGCCGGAAGTCCGGCGCCACTTTGACCAGGCTATTCGCAGCCTGGAAAAAGACAATATTGCAGTGGCGTTGCTCAACCTGAATATGGTGTTAAGCCTGCGCCCGAACCACTTTCTGGCCCGGGTATACCGGGGGCGAATTTACCTGCGCGAACTACAATACCGGCTGGCATCTGAAGACTTTCTGAAAGCAAACAAGATCAGCCCGTTCCGCTTCACCCATTATGGTCTTTACCGTGAGTATCTCAACTCGGTTACAGAAGGGATGGGGAGCCTGGGCAATACCATGGCAAACCGTTTTCGGCAGAGTCTGCAAAATACGCCACCGGCATTAGAAATCTCACCTGACTCAGATGCTCTCGAGATTCCTGAACAAGTTGAAAGCCAGTCAGAAATTGATTGCTATTTGGAGTCTGTGAACTCGGCGGAAGAGATGGACCTGACTCAGGAAGAGGCTTTCAAGTTTCAGAATATGGGGTCGATTACTGAAGAAGAGCTGGGGGAAACAGACTGGGATGCTCTGATTCGGAAGTTGAGTACCTGACAGGATAGGTTGCCAGTCTTATATTTTTTGGAAGTTCTACTTTAAAGCATTCACTAATACTACTTTCTACTTCTCGTCTTATATAACCCTCAAATTTGTTTAAAACTCCTAATAAGTTTTCTTCTCTATCAGAAGCCCGGTGACTTCTTTGCTGCTCACTGGCGGGCTGAACAGATATCCCTGGCCTTCTTCGCAACCTATTTCAAGTAAGAACTGTTTTTGTTCTTCAGACTCGATACCTTCTGCGATAGTTTTCAACCCCAGGCTTTGACCCAATCCGACAATAGTTTTGGTGATGGCGGAGTTAGTGCCCTGGGAATAATCCCGCACAAAGGTCCGGTCGATTTTGAGGTAGTGAATAGGAAGGTTCTTCAAGTAATTTAAAGAGGAGTATCCTGTTCCGAAATCGTCAATAGCCGCCTTGATCCCGAGCTCTTCCAGTTGACGAAGTATGTCTGCGGCCAGATCCGTGTCTTTCATCAAAATAGTTTCTGTTATTTCAAGCTGCAAATAGTCCGGGCTGACGTCAAATTCATGTAGTGATTTCCGGATTTCTTTCAATAACTGCGGATGCGCGAACTGAACACCTGAGAGGTTGATGGCAATACTGACCGGGGGCAATCCAGCGTCGATCCATTCCCTTATTTGCTGGCAGGCTCTTCTTATAGTCCATGAGCCTATCTGTATAATAATCCGGGTATCTTCTGCTACAGGAATGAAAGCCACCGGCATCACCCGACCAAGCTCCGGGCTGTCCCAACGCAGAAGTCCTTCCAAGCCAACTATTTTACCTGTAGCAAGTTCAACCTTTGGCTGAAATACGAGGTCAAACTCTTCACGTTCCACCGCCTTGCGAAGATTTTTTTCGATGGCCATCCGTTCCATGGCCTTGAAATTGAGCGCTGGGGTGTAGAGTTGGAAATTGTTTTTTCCACGATCCTTCGCACGGTACAAGGCCATATCGGCATTTTTCAGCAGGGTCTTGCTGTCAGTCCCATCCTCAGGGAATGTTGAAATACCGATACTGCACCCCACAAATAATTCCTGGTTTTCAATGACAATGGCATCCAAAAACTGGTGCAGGATTTTCTGGGCAAGGATGCCTGCATCTTCAGTCGATTTTATTTCCGGAGCCACGACGATGAATTCGTCTCCACCCATGCGAGCAACCGTATCTTCCTGTCGTAAAGTGTGCTGCAGTTTTTTCGCGACATCTTTTAGCAATAAATCCCCCATGTCGTGACCCAGGGTGTCATTGATCGTTTTGAAATTATCCAGGTCGAGAAACATGATGGCGACTTTTTCGCCATTGCGACGCGCCCGCGCGAGGGAGACGGCTAGCCTGTCGTTGAGCAGGTTCCGGTTGGGGAGCCCGGTCAATGGATCGTAATAGGCCATTTGACGGATGGTGTCTTCGATATGTTTTTTCCCGGAAATGTCGGATACCCAGGTCATGATCATGGGCACTGCGTTGTTGGAATTTGTTGGCCGTATCTTGATTTCTACCGGCATGGTTTCGCCGTTTTTTTTCTTGATTTCGGCTTCTATGGAAGACTGTGATCGGGTCTGATTGAGTATAGGGGCGATGATTGTTTTAAGAGACGATTCATCGAATTTCACTAAACAGTCAAGGAGGCTCAGGTTGCTGATTTCCTCCTGGCTGTATCCAAACTGATCTATTGCAGGCGGGCTTCCTTTGATAATTTTGAAAGTATTTGCATTTACCAGAAGAACCGGGTCCTCCATGTGGTCCAGCCTTTCCAGAGGATCGATTTGATCTTCAATCATAATAGGGGCTACTGGATTACCAAGGGATCTCCTGAAGCGGGCGGACATAGTTTTCATAAGGGCCATGAGGACTTGAGGTTGCCCGGCAAAATAACGCTGGAACTGCTCTTCGTCGATTTCCAGAAGTTCGACCTGCCCAAGCGCTTCTGCACTGGCTGATCTCGGTTGATTCTCGATCAGGGCCATCTCTCCAAAAATGGATCCCGGTCCCATCACAGTGATGTCCAGTTCCTTTTTAAAAATACGGATTTCTCCTTCGAGGATGATGTACATCGTTTTGCCCTCTTCACCCTCAATGAAAAGTTTTTCTTTGGGATGGAGGAACATCTCGAGACTTTCTTCAGCCAAACGTTCCAAAGTAGCCTCGTGGAGAAAGCTGAGAATATCGATCGATTTCAATATTTGAATTTTTCTGGAGACTTCCATCGGGAATCCGATCTATATCGGTTTTCCTGTAATAAAATTTGCCAGGAAACGGGACATAAAACAACCAAACGTAGCAGATTATATCAGATTTACCCGATATTAATGGCTAAGTTTAGTCATTAAAAACAAGCTGATATTTAAATAGAAACAGGGTTTTCGGGGGCTTCTTGCGGGAAGTTAAACTAATAGATCTTCTTGTTTCGTTATAGCAAAAGAGGTTTTTGGGGAGGATTTAAAAAAAAACGATCTGAAGCTTTTGAGCAAAGCAAGAAGGTCAGGCAAAAAAAACCGGGTAAGCGCGACCTTACCCGGCAAAATAGAGAGGATACAATGAACCAGGACTGCTTGCTTGTCCTCTAATTAAGATGGAACTTATGCTGGTGGGATTCAGAAATTTTTGAATGGAGGTGGCAACATTTTTTCTGATTAAGATGCGTCCGAAAGTTTGTAGGAGTGGGAGTCGTATTCTTATGGGAACAAGAATGAAATTCAGTTGAGAGAAATCTGATTTTTCCTTGACGGATGTCAACTCCCCAGGTCTATTAAGATGAAACCTTTGCATAACATGAAGATCAAAGGCAAAGGTCAGGTTCTTCACGGAGTTTGCCCCGAACCCGCCGAAGGGAAAGGAATCTCCTTGCTTTTCCTTCTCCGAAGTAGAGCTTTTCAAAAAAAGAATATTTAGAACAAAATGTGCGTCAATGCGAGGAGCTTTTGCGACGAAACAATCCAGCCGGGCAACGCCCGGAAGGAATTAGAAACCCTATCTGGGTCTGCCCCTTTTGGGTACGAATGCTTAGGAAAAATACCTTGGCGGCGCTTCCTCTAGACACTCGCGATGACGGATTTTTTTCATAATTGATATAGGTCAGGCACTGCTTTGATGTCGGGGTTATGTAAAGGTCTCTTTAAAAAGGCGCTTATGCAAAGCTCTCTTTTAAAGTACTACCCATTTTTTTTCTACGAGTCAGGTCCCCCCTCACCGGCATCTTTGACTTTTTTGGTAGCATATCCCAAAATAGAACTTCAAAAATTTTTGGATGGATCCGGGGCTCTGGCCAAATCCAGGCAACCCCCTGCAATAAAAATTGAAAGGGATTTCCATGCATTGTCCCTCCTGTGAAGAGGACCTGAGCCTTTCCGCAACGCGTCCTAAACCCCGTCGTCTTGATTGCCCTAATTGTAAACAAGCATTGAGGTTTTACATGCCTGCACGGCAACGGGCGGTCTGGATATGTCTAGCGGTATTTTTCCTGACTACGGCAGGATTAATGGTGTTTGAGGGACTGGTCTTTTTATTTTCACAGTCAGTGATCGATGGGGAGTCGACTTCAATGATTCCCCTTTTCTTTTTGTTTTCCGGGGTCATGTTTTTTGCAGGTGGGACTTTATTTCTTTTGTTCTTTGAAAACAGCAAAGGACAGTATGTTACCCCGGATGATTCCAGAATCAATTTTTCAAGTGCTTTTTCCCAATTGCCACAAGCGCTGGCCGCAATTTTCCTGGGAGCCCTTTTGACTCTCCCGGTTTTCCTGATTTGGGGGCCCAACAAGCATTGGGCTCTTTCAGTGGCTGCCGGTTGTTCAGGACAGGAGACCCCTCCGAGTTCTTATAATGACCTGTGTCAAAACCTGGCTCGAATGGCGATCATAGCAGGCGGTAAAACCGGTTACACATTTCCTCTTGATGGAATACCCCCTCTTGCAAACGCATTAGCTACGGAAAATCTTCCCATGGTATTCCTTCTGATTGACCAGGGAGCAAATGTGAATCAGGGCAAGGTTGGAGGGTTATCCCCAATGTTTGAGGTGGTAGATGACCTCGCCATGTTTCAGTTGTTTGTCAGAAATGGTGGAAGGGTTGATGTGATGGACCATGGTGGCAGGTCTCTGCTCTGGTATGCTTCTGCACTTGGTGATTTGCAAGTGGTCAAAGAATTAATTGCCATGGGTAACCAGGTAAATCAAAGTGACCAGACTGGAACCAGCCCGTTAATGGCCGCAATATTGGAACACCACTGGGATGTTGCTGAAGAGTTGATAAAACGGGGAGCCCATATTGACCAGCGGAACAGCGAACGAAAAACGGCCTTGATGATGGTGGTCAATCGTGGCCTGATTTCTGCTGTTGAAAAACTGGTAAAGCTGGGTGCGGATATACATCTTGTCTCATTGGATTATGATAAAAACGCGCTCCATATGGCAGCAGAAGCGGGACATCGGGAAATTGCGGAAATATTGTTGAAGAATGGCGCACAAATCGATAAACCCGATAAAAACGGTGTGACTGCTTTAATGCATGCCGCAGCCAAGGGTCATTCTGGCGTTGCTGAGTTGCTGCTTTCCCGTGGTGCCGATGTAAATCTTTATGACAACGGCGGATGGAGCGCATTACACTGGAATGCCGGAACACCGCAGTCCGGAACGGAATTGACAAATCTGCTGATTCGCTACCGCGCCAATGTACACGCCAGAGGGAGCGCGCCTCCCTTGCCGGGAGAAACAGAGAGGTCGACCTGGTATCAGACGCGCAAAAATAAGCCCCGAGACTGGACCCCTCTGCATCTTGCTGCTTATAATGGACAGGATAAAATTGTGCTTGAAATTTTGCAGGCCGGAGCCGATCCAAACGCTTTGACAGGAAACCATCAATCTCCATTAAGTGTAGGTTCCCGCCCTGGAGGATTGGAGTCTGTTTTGCTTCTGCTTAACCGTGGGGCTTCGGCAAACTTTCCCGGCCAGATGGAAACTCCGCTTCATAACGCAGCTGCAAGTGGTGCATTGGATGTGGCACGGGTGTTAATCGATCACGGAGCGGATATCGAAGCAAAAAATCCACGGGGGTTGAAAGCATGGGATCTTGCTATGCTGAGTGTCGACAGCCAGGATCATCCTGTCTGGAGCGAACTGCTCAACCCTTTACAATCCCAAAATAACTAATTCAAAAAGGACACTATGAACGATTGCCCCTGCGGACAGTTTTCTCCATACACTGATTGTTGCGGCCCCTTTCTGCGCGGCATCTCCTATCCGGATACTGCGGAGGAGTTGATGCGCTCGCGGTTTTCGGCCCATGTTAAAAAAAACTGGGGATATCTTTTAAAAACTCTTTGTGCCGAAGAGAGAAAACAGGAATCGGTGAAGGACATGGACTCCGGGGCGACCTGGACCCGTCTTGAAATTAACTCGACTTCAAAAGGAGAAATCGAGGACAGCCAGGGAGAGGTCGTGTTCACGGCCCACTTCCATCAGGGGGATGACCGGGAGCAAGTTCACCACGAGACCGCCCAGTTTTTCAAGGAGAATGGGCGCTGGGTTTATACAGGGGAAAAATCAGATATTAAACCTCCTGAAAATCAGGAAGGGTTTGAGCCGGTAAAAACTTTTGTGCGGGAGCAACCAAAAGTGGGGCGCAATGACCCCTGCCATTGTGGAAGTGGCAAAAAATTTAAAAAATGTTGTGGCAAGTGAACTTTTTTATCTGGAGGGTTCACTCTCAGTTCTGATTTTTGTAGATCCGGCCCGGGGGGTAAATATTAGTGGTCTGAAAATTGATTGATCACAATTTCACCACCTGAGATAACCAGATCAGGGTATTCTAATATTTTCAAGTTGTGGATGGGGTTTCCCTTTACCGCAATTATATCTGCCATTGCCCCTGTTTGCAGGGTTCCGAGCATTGGGATTTCGAGGTGCTTACCGGCTTTTGAAGTCACCATTCGAAATATATCCAGAGAATTCATTTTAGCCAACTGCTGTAAATAGAGTAGTTCCTGCGCATCAATCCCCCACGGAATATCCGGATGAGCGATTTCCGCTCCGTATAAAATCTCGCCTCCCAGTTCTTTCCATTTCTTCGTATTGGAAACGATGCCGGAACATTTGGACAAGGTGTCGAGAGTAGAAACAATTTTCACTCTCTGTGATGCGGCCAGTTTTAACAATGTTTCAGGTATTGTATTGCAGGGCATGTGAGCCCATTCATCGACTCCGGAATTGATAGCGATTTGTGCACCCCGTTCTTCGGCCAGGTGCGCGGTAACCCTGCGTCCATTTTTGTGGGCTTCATCAACGATTGTTTTGACAATACTCTCGGATAGTAACGGCCATCCTTGCGAATGGTTTCCAGTGGAATGCGATGCATGGCCATGATCAAGAGTATGTTGTCTGGCATGTTTGTCAGTCGAATGGCCCTGATCAAGAGTATGTTGTCTGGCATGTTTGCCAGTCGAATGTCCCTGATCAAGAGTATGTTGTCTGGAATGTTTGCCAGTCGAATGGCCATGGTGCCCGTGGTGGTGGTGAGTTGACCAGGGTGCGCCGGTTTCACCACCGGGTTCCAACGCGATTTTGATGATCACCGCTCCTCCTGCGACTAGATCTCGAACAGTTTTCCGAGCCTCTTCTTCATTGGAAACGGCGACCGCGATATTTTTTGCGCCCATCAATGGGATAGGATAACCGTGTGGCGCTGTAATGATTGGTCCGGCAGTTAGAACTCGTAAGCTTCCTTTTCCACCGTAGGGCTGATGCAGGGGACCTCCCAGGTCCCGGACCGTTGTAATCCCGTGTTTTAATACTTTATCCGCTTGAACTTTGCGGTAAAGGAGATGGGCATGGAGTTCAATAAAGCCTGGCAAAATGGTGGCATCACCTAAATCAAGGATTTTTGTGTTGGAGGAAGGTGCCGCTACATTGATCCCTGTTTTTGAAATTTTCCCGTTTTCTATTAGTACGGAATTATCAGATAGGAAATCTTGTCCGTCGAAAATGCGTGCCGCTTTTAAAAGAACAGGATCGGGAGTTGTGTTGCCAGCCCACACAGTCGCAACAGTCGAAGCCAATAATGTGATTCCAAGGAAAAATAATTGGAGAAGGGTGGACATGGAGAATCTTCCTGTCATTTTTTGAAACCTCTTTTTAAAACAGCTGTTTTTGTGCAATTCAAATCAACCCTTGCAGCTCTGTGATCTTCTGAACTACAAGGGTTGAGCCTTAATATAGGTCTGACGGAATTTAAAAGTTAACCGTTACTCCGCCAAACAGCCTTCGGTCATCCCCTGGAAAAAATGTTGAAGTGTTGAAGGGATTTGGGCTGGCAATGGTCGAAAAGGTGGCAGCATATTCTTCATCCAGCAGATTGCGACCACTGACAAACAGGTCGATATTTTCATTGACGCGATACCCTGCCGTGAAACCCATTATGGCGTAATCAGGAGCTTTGAGGGTGTTGCTGAAGTCCACAAAGGCTGAACTCGCCACTTCTGCATTTGGCGCAATGTACCAGCCATTTTTATGCTCGTAACGTAATTCAGTTTGAAAAAAGTGAGGGGGTTGCCCTGCAATGGTGTTATTCCCGTATTGGACATCGCCATCAAAGTAGAAATCGCTGAAAGTGTAGGCGTTACTCCAACGCAGGCTATCACCGCCCATCAGGAGATTTTGTCCTAACATAAAATTCAGACCGACCTCGATACCCTGATGAATGGTATCGTCTGCGTTAAAGGTTGAAGCTGGTATTCCGGGACCGGTTGCGAATTGCAATAGTTCATCGTCGAGCCAGGCCCTGTAGAAAACGAGATCCCAGGACACGGGGCCGTATTGCCCGCGTGTTCCTATTTCACCGGTCCATGCACGCTGTGCATCCAGTGGAATGAAGCCCATAGTCCCGGCCTGGGTCAGGTTGATGAAATCAGGTGGCTCGTAGCTTCGGGTGATATTTGCAAAAAATTGAATTGAGTCAGAGTGTTGATACAGCAAGCCCACACGGGGATTGAATGTCGCGTAGGTTTCCGAGTCGCTCCTCGCAGGCATCAAATTGTTATCTGCCTCTCGACCGGCAACAACGATTTGACCCCCGGTGATTAAAGCCAGCTCGGGGATGACAAAGAAATGATTCTCTCCATATATAACAGCCGTTTGGGCGTATTGATCCTGATCGGATCTCAAGGCTCCCCGTTGTCCTCCAATATTTGAGAACAAAAGAGCATTTGTGTGTCCAAACTGGGTTGTGAATCCTGCTCGGAAATTGTTTTCGAATTGTCCAATGTTATAAGAGCCATACCCTTGAGCAAAGAAACCGAAATCTACACTTTCCTGGTCAATCACTCCAACAAACCGGGTGATCGGGTGGAATAGGTTTTTGTGATTTATGAAGGCCCCCACATCCACAAAGCGTCCGTTACCCAGGTCAAAGGTGGTTTTGTTCGCAAGTCTGACCGAGTTGATGTCGCGTTGCCAGTCAGAGAGGATAGCATCGGGGTTTGCTGTTTCGGGAAGAGTCAGGACTGTATTGATCGGAATTTCTCCAGGAAGTTCTTGAGAAATAATGTTGGTCGTGAAGTAAAACCGGCTTTCGACCTGGTCTGAAAGACGTAGACCAAAGTTTCCATTAAATTTGATATTTTCTTGTTCGGAATGATCTCGAAAATCATCACTTGTTGTGCCGGACAGGCTGAGAAATAAATCCGAACTCTCAAACTCATGGCCGGTTTGCAAGTGGAAGCGGAACGTATCATCCGATCCGGTTTCAAGTCGGACTTGCTGGCCTGGGTGGCTGATGCCATTTTTGGTAATCATATTGACTGTTCCCCCCAGGGCGGTCCCTCCGTACTGAAGCGAATTGCCTCCTTTGTAAACCTCGATTCGCTGTTGTGCCAGAAAATCAGATTCCTGGAAGTCACCGCTTCCATCCGCTAGATTGAAAGGGATGCCATCCTGCAATAATTTGATCCCCAGCATATGGAATCCACGGGATAACCCGGAACCCCGCATGGAAAACCTCACCTCTTCACCGAATCGTTTTTGGGCGTAAACTCCTGGAGTGAGAGCGAGAGTATCGGCAAAGCTCTGTGTGTATTTTTTCTCAAACTTCTCCTCAGCAACTATGTTGGCACCCCCGGGGGTGCTTTGGATTTCTTTTAAAGCATCCTGATTGCTGGGGACAGTTAATGTGCTTTTGATTTTTTCTTTATCTGCAATAACCTGGACTTCTTTTAATTGGATAGTCGTATTGTTTTCTGCCGCTAAAATTAAGTCGGTAGAGGCTCCCAATAATGCAACTGTGAAAACTGCAAGAACCGGTAATCTTGATAGGTTGTTCATTCTAATCTCCCTTAGAGGCAAGTTCACCAACATGACAAAATCAGGACCTGAATACGCTCAGGGTGTAAGCTGGCCGCAAAGCATTACGGTCCTTCACATTGAGCCTGCCAATGCCAACAGGCAGGCTGATTTGAAAAAGTTAATCTAAAATTGAGGAGGAATTAGAGAGCTTTGGGAGGAGGGTCTGTTGCGTCCTGAATCATAATTTCAGGAAAGAGGGGCGTGTCTGGATGAAAATATTTTTCATGCGCTGGAAATCCCATTTCGAAATAGGATACATCCCAGGCTGTGGGAAAGTTCAAAGAAAGTGAATGCGGCATTCCATTTGGCAAGGGTTTACAGCCTTGACTAATGATGCACTTGGCTGGTATTCCCCTATGCCCGAGAATGAGATGAGGGCAAAGTCCCTGCAGGGGGTTTTCATGGTGGGGGCAATGAGCCATATTGGAAGAGCCTGTATTTTGGAAGGGGTTTTCTCCCTTGTGGGCATGAGGGCTCGCCATTCCAAAACTGACTGTGGCTAGGAACCAGACAACAAGAAATAGAAATATGGTAGTGGCTTTGGTCATGCCGGGCAAAATAACAGACTCTTTTTATAGAGTCAATTGAGCGCTGGGACATTTTCAGGTCATAAATTCAATATTGTAGGAATATCTGAGTCAGATTGTGGGTATTCTTCTCCTCCCGTAGGGGCCAGGACCTTTTTCTAAAGGAGTGTGCCCATTACAAATCGGCAAAGTTTGTCATCTTCTTTTGACGATCAACATCTCGTCCCCGCCGCGTTGAAGTTCGTAGGGTACTTTAACTATTTCGACGTGCAGATTTTTTTGCTTCAGGTGATGGATCAATTTGTCCAGGTGCGGATATTTTTCCAGCATCAAGCTGAGCAAGGGGAAAATTCTCACTTCATTCCCGACCCGTATCATTTCCTTGATCGATTTTAGATGGAACTCATGGTCCAGTTGTTTTGAATAAAGAAACAGGAAATGCGAGCAAAGTACCAATTCAAAAGTTTTACCAGGAAAGTTTAATTCCGGTAAGGCTCCCTCCTTGTAGGCCAGGTCCCTTCGAACCGATTGATAGTCTTCCTGAAAGAGGTTCAAAACCTTTGTCCGGGTTTTTTTCAGGTTTTCCGGTGAACCGTGATAGTTCCACACCCAGTCGCCCGGTGACTGTTTCACCTGATCAATGATATCGTCCACAACCTCAAAAAACCGGTTCCTGATTTCGAGAGCATCGAAGCGGTAGAGCGGATCCAGAGAAATAACCGATTTATTAATTTTCGCCATTTCTGCATTGAAGCTGGCGGGTCCGTCCGCCACGCTCAGGATTGATTTCTCAATGTCGGCTTCGGTTAAATTGAACATCAATCGGTACTCTTCCAATGATCGACCAAAAGGCACGACTTCTTTGAGTTGCATAGCCATAGAGGTAAATTTTAGGGCACTCTGGACCAGAGGAGCAACAGAAAGAGTGGTTTTATGCAGACGATGAGCGATAGGCCCCGCAAAAGTTTCTTTTTTCTCGTTGTCAGAAGATTGTTGAGGAGTTGAAAACGCCGGGACCTGCGGTTAAGATTAATTCCACAGGCCATACATTAACCATCAGGATTTGTGTCTACCTTTTGATTTCAAATGCCCAAACTGTTGCTGGTTGAAGATAATGAAATGAATCGCGATATGTTGTCGCGTCGTTTGATAAGGCGCGGATTTGAAGTCGTGATGGCGGTTGATGGCAGGGAGGGAGTTGAAAAGGCAGGGTCCGAACATCCTGACCTGATCCTGATGGATATGAGCCTGCCGGTCATGGATGGCTGGACTGCCACCAGTCTGATCAAGGCAGATTCCAAGCTTGGGAGAATTCCGGTTTTGGGTTTGTCGGCCCACGCGATGTCTGGCGACGCAGAAAAAGCGCTGGCCGCCGGTTGCGACGATTACGATACGAAACCTGTAGATATCAAACGATTAATGAGTAAAATTGAAGCGTTGCTTAACAGGCAACCTGCCAGATAATTTTCGAGGTGTTTTGAAATGAGACTGTTACTGATTGCAAAGGACCTGGAGGTCGTTGCTGCCTTCAAGCCCTTGGTGTCGTGGGGGCACGAAGTCTGGGTTTGTGAATCGTTGTCTGGGGCAAAGAAAAAAATTGCCGAGACTCCTTTGGAGTTGGTGGTGGTCGATGAGGATATTTATCGGGAAAAGCCCGAACACCTTGCAGAAATGATGACTGAGTTGGGTGAGTCAGGGAACCTCCTGCCTTTGGCGACGGTTGGGTATTCTACAGGAAAGGAGTTACACAGCCTGAAACGACCCCCGAAGGAAGACGATCTGTTCGAGTTCGTGGTGAAACTGGCTCCACAGTTGGAACCGGTTGCGCTCAACAGCACTGCAGCAATGTTGCAGTGTGATGATGACGAAGAATTGTTGCATGATATCTCAGAGGTTTTTCTGGGAGATGCTCCCAATCAATTGGAGAAAATTCGCGATGGGTTTCGGCAAGACAATCTAGGGCAGGTCAGTAGTGCAGCGCATTCATTAAAAGGTGCTTCGGGTAACCTGGCTGCAGAATGTTTATATGAAGCAGCCCAGCAACTGGAACGGGCCAGTCATGATCGGGAAAGTGCCATCTCCAGAGCCTGTTTTGCCCAGGTGGAATACCAGTTTATTCGTCTCAAACGCCATCTAAAAAAAACCGTATTGGCAGACACGTAAACTTTTAATGTTTATATTCGTCTTGTAAAATTTCAGCCGGAATGGGCAAGAAATTTATTCAGATTCTGAGTTGAAAGGTATTATCTTTCGGCACTTTTGTCCGATAATATAAGTAGAGACCATTTATCAAGGCAGGACATCATGGTAGATCCCATCGGAGAAATATTAAAGATTTCACCCAAACCTCCCGTCAGCGGGGATTCCAAGCCATCGACGTTTAGTGTTGCAGATTTAACAGAATCACTGAAAGGGGATGAGGTGTCATTGAACTCCGATTCCCTCCTGGAAGCCATCCGGTCTGAGACTTCGGGGCTTGCCAACGATTTACCCGGTCTTGTGCAACAGGCCTTGATCGCTCCTCAAGCTGATGCCGCAGTTCAGCAGGAACCACTCAATTCACTCCTGTTTCGGCTGCAAAATCCTCTGGAATCCATCCTGGGTTCGGTTGACGATGTGCCGGAAGATTTGATCGTTAATATCGAAAAGGAGCTGGAAAGCTTCAAACTGGTATTCCCGAAAGTTCAGAACAGCGATCTTCTGCTGCCCCTATTGAATAAGGATGGCGCTTCAGATCGACTCCAAAGCCTCATCGGCGGCCTCACCAACCAGGTCGATAGCCTCATCGGCAACTTGCGCAATATTTAGCCCTTAGCATCATTTGGGCCAATTTCTTCTTTGTTTTTGCCCCGGTTTTGGTATAAAATCCCTGTTTCGCTATTTGTCCTGCCCGCTAAGACGGGTGTTTATCCTATTTGGAGGTTTGTTCGTTGGCCAATCATAAATCGGCGCTCAAGCGTCATCGACAAAGTTTGACCCGTTCCGCACGCAACCGTGGTTTCCGCACACAGTTAAAAACTCACACTAAAAAAGTGTATGCAGCCGTTGAAGAAAATAACGGGGAAGATGCAAAAAAGGCTCTGCACGATGCACAGAAGAGTATCGCCAAGATTGCAAGCAAAGGTGTGATCCACAAACGTGCCGCTGCCCGTAAAATTTCAAGCCTTACCCGTCGGGTCAACGCGATGAGCGCATCAGCGTAATTTTTTTAAAGATTGCGAAGTCCCTGAAAAAAGTATCCAGAATATATATTTGGTGTTAGCTTTTTTATTTGGGTAGGTGTTTAGAATGTCTGCTATTTAAACTCAGCTCGCCAGTTTTAGTACCAGTGTTTCCATAATACCAGCAGGATCTTTCCCGCTGGTTTTCAGTTCGCGGTCCGCCCAGGCGAGTGACCGCAAGCCTTCCTTCAGCTGTACTTCCGAAAAATTGCGCGTGTAACGTGCCGCTTTGTCTACGACAAAAGGTTTTTGTCCCATAGCACGGGCGATGCCAGCGCTCGGCATGTTTCTTTTCTGAAAATGTTTCACCTCCCAGATCATGCGGAATTGCCAGGCGATGGTGCCCAGTAGTTTGAGAGGTTCTTCACCGTGTTTGAGTTGGTTGCGTAATAGCGACAACGCGCGCCCTGCATTCTTTTCCTTAAGCGCGTCGGTCAGGGCGAAAACGGTTTCGAGACGGATATCACCTACAACGGTCGTGACATCTTCTTCGCTCACCTTTTTATTTTTTCCTGCATAGGTCAAGACCTTATCCAGTTCCGAGATCAGTCGCCCCGGTAGGGGGCCAATTCGTGCGACCATCCTGTCGGCGGCGGCCACACTCAGCGTATACCCTTTCTCCTTGGCGCGATCCCGTAGCCAGGGGGACAGCATACCTTCATGAGGGGGCGTGCACTCGGCTGCACCGGGCAAGGCACAAAGGGCCTTGTATACTTTCCGTTTCCGGTCCGCCTTGAGCGCAGTCATGACAAGACAGGCTTCCCGGACCGGGTTTTTGGCGTATTCCACCATCATAGCGATACCCGCATCATCCCACGATGCGCCATCAATTCCCTCAACAACGACCAGTTTGTCCCCTCCAAAGAAGGACATGGTTTTAGCAGAATTGATCCAGTCGGAAGGTTTGGAGGAAGCGCCATCGAATGCTTCAAAATTGAAATCGCGGTTGTCTTCGGTGACCAGTTGTTTGGTGAGCAGGTCGATGATTTCGGTGGCAAGGAACCGTTCGGGGCCATACAGGAAGTAAACCGGCAGGCGGTTGTCTTCCGTCAGTTTTCCCTTTAGCTCAAAGGCGTTCACGGTTTCAGATCAGAACTGGTCAATGATCAGGCTGACCAACCGGATAGAGACATCGCGGAAGGCCTCGTCGAGCGCTTCCTGTCTGTTGGCTTCGGCGTTGACCACATTGGCAGTTGGACGGTAGTCCCAGCGGGTACGCAGGTTTTCCTTCTGGAAGGTCTTTCCCTTTACCCGGTCTTTTACATCCACATTGACCCCCAGATACACCCAGTATTCAATGGCCCGGTCATTGACATCGAATGTGACAGCGCGAAGGTCGTAGAATTCGAGGATACCGTTCAGTACAAGGTGAGCTTTTTTGGGGTCGTCCACCAGCTTGAGTCGCCCGTCAGTTAGAAAGGCACGTCGAATGGTATTGGTCAGGCGCGGATGAATGGTGGGTTCACTCGACTTGTTTTTGAAAACCGGGATAGCGATGGTTTTGATATGCGGTGGCAGTGAAGAGCCGGTGCCAGACAAACGGTAACCGCAACCACTGATAATAAGCAAGCTGATCAATAGAAGGCATTTCAACAGCCGAAAACTCCAGTCAGGGATTACCACATTTCGGTGAGCCAAGTGAGTCTCCTTCATACGACGATATTGACGAGTTTCCCGGGTACCACGATGGTCTTGCGCACGGTTTTGCCTTCAACCCAGGGGAGGATCTTCTCATCTTCCATTGCTTTGGATTTCAGATCATCCTCGCTGATGGCTTTGGGTACAGTCAGTTTTTGCCGGACTTTACCATTGATCTGCACCACAATGGTGATTTCATCCGCCTGCATCAACGCTTCATTATAAACCGGCCAGGCAGCCCGGTCTGTCGTCTCAGCATATCCCAAAGCGGACCACATGTCCTCTGCAATGTGCGGAGCGAAGGGGGCCAGCAGCAAAACCAGGTTTTCCAATGCCTCTTTCACAACAGCCCGATCCTCCGGGGTGGGTTCGGATTTCGCCCATCCATCGCGGAAATTGTAAAGATGGTTGACCAGTTCCATGATCGCAGCGATCGCCGTATTGAACTGCATGCGAACCGCAGTATCGTCTGTTACGCGTTTGATGGTTATGTGTGTCATGCGCCGCAGGTCTTTTAAGGGTGGGGAAATGTCTGCATTGGCCTCTGGAAGTTCACCCGCCTCCCTGATGCTTCCCGCCAGTTCCTGGAAAATGACCCACACCCGTTTGAGAAACCGATAACATCCTTCGACCCCCTGGTCGCTCCATTCAAGGTCTTTGACAGGAGGGGCCGCGAACAGGATGAACAACCGGGCTGTGTCGGCTCCGTATTGTTCAATGATGCGGTCCGGGTCGACCACGTTTCCTTTAGACTTCGACATCTTGCTTCCGTCTTTGATAACCATTCCCTGGGTCAACAGATGGTCAAAGGGCTCGGGAGAATGCATCAACCCCATGTCGCGGAAAATGTGATGAAAAAACCTGGAGTAAAGCAGGTGAAGGATAGCGTGTTCGATGCCGCCGATGTATTGATCCACCGGCATCCAGTATCGGCTCGCCTCCGGATCAAAGGCATGCTTCTCGTCATGCGGGGATGTGTAGCGGTCGAAGTACCAGGACGAACAGATAAAAGTGTCGAGTGTGTCGGTTTCGCGCCGGGCTGCTGCGCCACATTTTGGACAGTCGACTTTGTAAAACGATTCGAGCGTGTGAAGCGGCGACTGTCCACCATCGCCGAGGTCAACATCAGTTGGCAATACTACCGGCAGTTGGTCTTCTGGAACCGGTACCGTGCCACAGGATTCGCACAAAACCATCGGTACCGGTGTCCCCCAGTAACGCTGGCGGGAAACACCCCAGTCGCGCAGACGAAAGTTGACCGTGGCTTTGCCGATGCCCTGCTGGTTGAGGTGGTCGCATACGGTTTTTCGCGCTTCCTGTCCGGCGAGCCCGTTAAAATCTCCGGATTGCACCATGGCACCATCTGAGACAAAAGCTGTTTCGAGTTCATCAGCATTGAGGTTGCCATCTGCCGGAGTGATAACCACGCGGATGGGCAATTTGTACTTTCTGGCAAATTCAAAATCACGTTGATCATGAGCGGGGACCGACATGATCGCACCAGTTCCGTAGTCCATGAGAACAAAGTTGGCTGTCCAAACCGGGACTGGATCTCCGGTGAGCGGGTTAATGGCATAAGCTCCAGTGAAGACGCCATCTTTTTCGCCGCCTTCTGCAGTGCGGTCTTTTTTCTCCATCCGCTTCATGCGTGCGACAAATTCATCAACCGCCGATTCCTGATCCGTTCTGCGCGAGAGTTGCGTGGTCAGGGGATGTTCTGGAGCCAGCACCATGAACGTTGCGCCGTAGAGGGTGTCTGGTCGAGTGGTGAACACCAGGATCGATTCATCCTGATCCTTTACTTTGAATTCAACCTCAGCACCGAAACTTTTCCCGATCCAATTGGACTGCATGGTCAGGACCTGTTCGGGCCAGGAGCCGGAAAGCTCCTTGCAACCTTCCAGCAGACGGTCGGCGTATTCGGTGATTTTGAAAAACCAGCCGTCCTGTTCGCGGTCGATGACGGGATTGTCGCAGCGCCAGCATTT
The DNA here is from genome assembly GCA_015698285.1 of Candidatus Nitronauta litoralis. NCBI lineage: Bacteria > Pseudomonadati > Nitrospinota > Nitrospinia > Nitrospinales > Nitrospinaceae > Candidatus Nitronauta > Candidatus Nitronauta litoralis. The sequence continues at coordinate 664,454 of CP048685.1, read as the reverse complement.
ACCATCCACTACCTGTTCATTGGCGAGCACCGTCTGGCAGGGTTCGCACCAGTTGACGATGGATTTTTTCCTGTAGACCAGTCCGCGTTCGTGGAACTTGAGGAAACACCACTGGTTCCAGCGGTAGTATTCCGGTGTGCAGGTCGCGGTTTCGCGGTCCCAGTCGTAACTCAACCCGAGGCGTTTGAGCTGGTCGCGCATGGTGTCGATATTGGCCAGCGTCCATTTCCAGGGGTGAGAATTATTTTTGATCGCTGCGTTTTCAGCGGGCATGCCAAACGCGTCCCATCCGATGGGATGCAGCACATTGAATCCCTGCATTCTTTTGAAGCGGGCCAGGGCGTCCCCGATGGTGTAATTACGAACGTGTCCCATGTGAATACGCCCGGACGGGTAGGGGAACATCTCTAAAAGGTAGTATTTGGGCCGGTCTTTATCTTCGCGGACGCTGAAGGATTTATTAGTATCCCAATAAGCCTGCCAGCGGGCTTCAATGTCTTTAAAATCGTACTCCTGCATGTTTCGGGGGTCCTTGGAAAAAGCGATGGGCGGATATGGACGCCTAGTTTAGCGAAATCCGTTAAGGGTTGCCAGAGATTAACGCTTTTTACAACACTCCCAGAACAGTCTTTAGGCTCAAGGTGACACATAAATTTATAGGATTGTCATTCTGATAAGCCTTCAGGCGAAGAAGAATCTCGCCTTTGTCTTTGGTTTTTGGTTTATCCTGAACCGCATGACGGAACTCACCGGATCGATACTCGTTGTCTTCTCCCTGTTCGTTGTGGCTATGCTGGCCATTGGCTGGGTCACTTCGCGTTCCACAAAATCCCCCGACCAGTTTTTTCTGGCGGACCGGTCCCTCAAGGCATGGGTCACCGCGGTATCATCGACGGCCTCTTCCGAAAGCGCCTGGGCGGTGCTGGGTACGGTGGGGCTGGCTTACAAGGAAGGGCTGTCTGCGATCTGGTTTCTGCCGGGCTGTCTACTCGGTTACTGGATTAACTGGAAATTCATTGCTGAACCGCTCCGAAAGCATTCGCACGAAACCGGCGCCATCACCATTCCCGATTACCTCGAGGCCCACTTCGGCGACAGCTCGCATCTTTTGCGCTGGGTGTCGGTCATCATCATTTTTTCCTGCATGATGGCTTATGTCGGAGCGCAGTTCACAGCGGTCGGTAAAACCTTCGATTCCATTTTTGGTGTGTCGCACACCTTGAGTATTCCCATTGGCGGAATCATCATCCTGACCTACACAATGATGGGCGGGTTCCTCGCCGTGGCCTGGACGGATTTTGTCCAGGGTCTGATTATGGTTGGGGGTCTGGTGATCTTGTCTCTGGTGGCGTTGATTGAGCTTGGCGGATTCTCCGGCATGATCACCCAGGTGAATGAGGCTAATCCTGGAACGCTTGCCCTGATGGGAGGCAAAACCCTGCCGGCGTTTCTGGGAGGCGTGGTGGGCCTGCTGGGGATTGGTCTGGGTTACCCGGGACAGCCCCACGTGCTCAACCGCTACATGGCTGCGAAAAATGAAAAGGTGATCCGTGATGGCTGGTGGATTGCCCTGGGGTGGGGTGGACTCATTTACTCTTCAGCGATCCTGCTCGGGCTTTGCGGTAACGCGCTTTTTCCGGGACTCACTGATCCAGAACACTTGTTTCCGAGGGCAGCCGAATCGCTTTTGCCCACTGCATTGACGGCCATCGTATTAACCGGCGTTTTGGCGGCGATCATGTCAACGGTCTCAGCGCAGATCATTGTGGCAGCATCCTCGGTCGCCCATGACGTTGTTGAAAAGATTTTTGGTGGTGGAGTGTCTAATGAAAAGATGCTCTTCATCAGTCGTGCCACCATAGCTGTACTGGGTGTTGGCGCGATGTTGATCGCACTGGCCAAGACTCAGGTGATTTTCTGGTTCGTATTGTTTGCCTGGTCTGGCCTCGGGGCCAGTTTCGGCCCGCTTATTTTGTTTACCTTATATTCGAAACGGGTCACGCGCCAGGGCGCCATAGCGGGGATGCTCACCGGGTTTGCGGTTACCATAATTTGGAAAGTGAGTGGGCTTTCAGAGATGCTGTATGAGTTGGTCCCAGCTTTTGCCCTGGCTTCCCTGACAATTTATTTTGTATCCGCTAAAACGGAAAACAAATGAATTCCCATGGAAAAACTGTTTGATAATATTGGCTAAAGGGTAGATTTGCCCAGCTCCATTGATAAAATATTTGAAAAATCGACATTTAGTGTATAATTTAGCGCAATAAATTTTTTAAAATTGTGAAAAAGAATAAAGTCTTACCTTAAGTCGGGGAAAATGAAACAGTTAAAACGCTTTCCAAATATTCAAACTCTGCGCAACTTGTCGTCCATGTTCAAATCCACGCACCGTGGAAAGGACAAGTTTTTTCAGGTTTTGCTTGAGCTTGCAGTCCAGACCGTTGGCGCTCGTAATGCGGCTATCCTTATGGTGGATGAAAAATCGGGTGCATTGAGTTTTTATCTGGCATCTGGTGACAAAAGTATTGAACTGAAAGAGGTCGACATTCCACCTGGTCAGGGAATTGCCGGGGCGGTTGTGGAAAGTGGAGAGCCGGTGGTGTCGAACGATGTGAGCACCGACAAACGCTGGTTTTCCCTGGCCAGTGAAAAAACCAATACCGATGTGAGGGCAATTGTTTGCCAGCCCATTTTTCTGGATGACAAGGTTATTGGAGCGGTTGAGTTACTGGATAAAGAGGACGGTACTAAATTTGATGATGATGATGTTGAGACGCTTGGTCATTTTGCCAATATCTTGTCGATGGCGTTTGGTGTCATTCGTGGCAAGGATCAACTCAAAAATCATTTTGACAAATTGCAGGAGGAATACCGGCAGCGCTATACCATTGTCGGAGAGAGCGGAGTACTCAGGCAGTGTATTTACCAGGCGCAACGGGTGTCCAATTCAAAGGCATCGGTGCTGATTTCAGGTGAGAGCGGGACGGGTAAGGAATTATTTGCGCACTTGATCCACGATCGCAGTCCACGACAATCCAAACCATTTATTTCAATCAGCTGTGGCGCACTTCCTGCTTCAATTCTCGAACGTGAGTTGTTTGGTCATGAGAAAGGCGCCTTCACCGGTGCCGATTCACGGAAGATCGGCCTGTTTGAGGCGGCCGATGGTGGCACTTTGTTTCTGGATGAAATAGGGGAAATGCCCCTCGACATGCAGGTGAAATTGCTTCGGGTTCTGCAGGAAGAATCGTTTCTGCGTCTCGGCGGTACACAACCGATTCAGGTGGATGTGCGTCTTATTTCGGCCACGAACAGGGACCTCGACAAGATGGTGCAGGAGGGTACATTCCGTCAGGACCTTTTTTACCGTATCAACGTGATCAATCTGTCCCTTCCTCCTTTGCGCGAGCGCCCGGAGGATATTCCTGATCTGGTGCATTATTTTATTCGGAAGCACAATCCGCCGGGTCAACCCAAGCCCAAACTCGCGAAGGGGTTGCTTTCGCATTTGAAAGGGTATTCCTGGCCCGGCAACATCCGCCATCTTGAAAATGCAGTTGAGCGCGCCATAGTGTTTCAGGATTCAGGGGAGTTGACGGTTGATTCGTTTCCATTTGAATCATCGGATTCCCAGATCGAAATCAATGTTGGAGCTTCCCTTAAGGAAGCGAGTGATGCGTTTCGCAAATCTTTTATAACCAACACGCTGAAATCCACTGCCGGCAACCGGACCAAGGCCGCAAAGATCCTGGATGTCCAGCGGTCCTATTTATCCCGCCTCATCAAGGAACTCGAGATAGATTGACTTTGGTTACTTCAACCCAAAGGAGGAGGACACTTGGAGTATAGCCAGCCTGAAGATTTTCTGGCCGGCAGGGACCAGGTATTCAGCCTGCCTGCTGTTTTTTACCAGTTGCAATCGGCAATGGCAGACCCCGATAAATCCTTTTCTGATTTCGGCGAGATCATCAGTCATGACCCGGGACTTTCCGCACGTTTACTGAAAGTGGTAAACAGTTCGTTTTTCGCCCTCACCTCAAAAGTCGATACCGTCAGTCACGCTCTCACTATCATTGGCCTGGACCAGATGGTCAACCTGACGATGGCAACGGCGGTGATCTACCAGTTCCGTGGTATTCCCAATACCTTGTTTAATATGGAATCGTTTTGGCGGCACAGCATTGCCACGGGCATGGCAGCGCGGACGATTGGCATGGTACGCGATGATGGAAATGTAGAACGGCTTTATCTTGCTGGCGTTCTTCACGATTTGGGCCGATTGATAATCTATATGAAAGAACCCGGATTGGCACGTGAGACATTGACGGAAAGCAAGGAGACCCAGAGCAACCTGAGCCAGATTGAAGAAAGGAAAATGGGTTTTGACCATGCGGCGGTTGGGGGTGCTTTGCTTCGTCATTGGGAAATTCCCGAGCGTCTGGTCAACGCTGTGGCCTATCACCACGATCCGGAAAGCGCGCCAAAATTTAACGAAGAAGCTGCTATTATTCATACAGCGGACTACATTGTCCACGATATGAGCCTGGCCCAAACCGAAGAATTCAGTATCCCCCGCTTGCAAAAAAATACCTGGGACCGAATCGGGGTGGACCCTAAGAAACTCGCTCCAAAAATAACCCAAATGTCGGAACAGTTTGACGAAGCTGTTAGAATGTTCCTCTGATCGTTCTTCCTTCTTACAAAGAGACCATGCACAATGACACTCATTGATGGAAAAGTAGTATCGCAAACAGTTAAGGACAGGGTAGCGGCCGAGGTGGCAGCGCTCAAAGCTGAAACCGGCAAGGTTCCTGGTCTGGCTGTTGTCCAGGTAGGAGAAGATCCTGCTTCTACCGTATATGTCCGTAATAAAAACAAAACCTGCGAGAAAATGGGTTTTAATAATTTTTCGCTTCATCTTGATGAAAACATCAGCCAGGCAGAATTGCTCGGAAAAATAAAAGATCTCAATACTCATCCGGAAGTAAACGGCATTCTGGTTCAATTGCCTCTCCCCGATGGTATCGACTCCCAAAAAGTTTTAGAAGCGCTTCATCCGGCGAAAGACGTTGATGGGTTTCATCCAGTAAATGTTGGCTATCTCGCCACAGGAGGGGCCAAGCTGGTGCCATGTACTCCGGCAGGCATCATCGAGATGCTCGACCACTATAAAATCGATATTGAAGGTAAGCATGCCGTTGTTCTTGGACGGAGCAATATAGTGGGTAAACCTATGGCGCATCTTTTACTCGGACGAAACGCTACTGTCAGCATTTGCCATTCGCGGACCAAAGACCTTCCGGCCATGGCACGTTCCGCTGATATTCTGGTTGCGGCAATTGGCAGACCCAAATTTGTTACTGCCGATATGGTGAAAGACGGCGCGGTGGTCATTGATGTCGGTATCAACCGGGTTGATGGCAAGCTGGTAGGGGATGTCGACTTCGATGCAGTCTCGAAAAAAACTTCCTATATCACCCCGGTGCCTGGTGGTGTCGGCCCCATGACCATTGCCATGCTCATGAGCAATACACTTGAAGCTTTCAAAATGGTTTCCGAAAAATAACGGCAGGATAGGAATCATGAACGACCCCTACGGCGGAACAAATCTGTTCTCGCATCCAGAAGAGCCGGATGATGAGATTGAAGAGGAACTGGAAGAAACACCCTCCGTTTACACTGTCTCCGAACTGACTGCCGCTATCAGCGGTGTGCTCGAAATGAATTTTGACTCCATCTGGCTGGAAGGAGAAATTTCCGGGCACAAAGTAGCGCAGTCCAAACATGCCTATTTCACTCTCAAGGATGACCGCTGTCAGATCCGCTGCGTCATGTTTCGCGGTTCCCGTTCGGGTCTCAAGTTTGAACCGGAAGATGGAGATCAGATTCTTTTGTCCGGACGTGTTGCCGTTTACCAGGCGCGCGGTGAATACCAGATCATCGTCGACAGCATGGAGCCACGCGGCCTCGGTGCTCTTCAAAAAGCGTTCGACCAGCTCAAAAAGAAACTGGAAGAAGAAGGGTTGTTTGCCGCCCAGCATAAAAAACCCCTGCCCCAGTTTCCCTGGAAGGTCGGGGTGATCACATCGCCCACGGGCGCGGTGATCCGCGATATCCTGAACGTTATCAAACGACGCAACCCGAAGGTCTCGGTTCTGCTAAATCCTGTCAAGGTGCAGGGCGAAGGCTCTGCCATTGAAATAGCGAAAGCGATTAAAGAGATGAACCTGCGACAGGATCTTGATTTACTCATTGTCGGACGCGGCGGTGGTTCGATTGAAGATCTATGGGCTTTCAATGAAGAGGTGGTGGCGCGGGCTATTTTTCAGTCCAGGATTCCCGTGATTTCGGCGGTGGGTCATGAGGTGGATGTGACTATTGCCGACTTTGTGGCGGACTTGCGCGCCCCTACACCATCAGCGGCGGCCGAAATCGCTGTGCCTGTGCTCGATGAAATGCTCGATTTGTTGCGCGGGCTCACTGAAAACATGATAGGCCAGATTGAGTGGCAGTTTCAGGATCGACGCGAACGACTGTTGTCGCTCATCGACCGGCGGTTTTTCCGCGAACCCGCGCGCATTCTGGAAAACCCCGCGCAACGCTTGGACGATATGTCTGCACGATTAACGCGCAGTCTTGAAACATGGTCCCTGGTTCAACGCGAAGGGTTGAATTCCAGGGTCAAGCGACTGCTCTCTGCTTCTCCTGAAAGAAAATTGATCCAGCAGCGGGCTCGTCTCGAAAACCAGGAACAATTGCTTGGTCACCTGATGATGAGCCGTGTGCGGCTTGAACGCAATCGACTCGACCTGTCGCGATTGCCGAGAAGTCTGGATTCCTGGTCACGGGTTCAACGGGAGACCTTACGGTCATTGGTAAAACGGTTGCTGTCTGCTTCGCCGGAGAGAAAACTGGCCCAGGCACGCTCGCGATTTGACAGCCAGAACCATCTGCTGGCTCACCTGATGACAGGTGGATTGAAAACAGAGCGTAATCGTTTCGATGCGATCGCCCGGCAGCTTGATTCGCTGAGTCCCTTGCAGGTGCTGGGGAGGGGTTACAGCCTCACCAGCAAGAGGGAAACGGGCAAAGTGGTATTCCGAAAGGACCAGGTTAAACCGGGGGATCGGTTGCGGATTCGCCTTTCGGATGGAGAACTGGACGCGACTGTTGAGGATGGGTAGAATGATGGATGCCTTGACCTTGTGTAAATAAAGGCCAGAAGAAACGGGAGACATTATGGCGGAAAAAAAAGACATCAAGTTTGAAAAAGCGATGGAACGGCTCGAAAAAATCGTGCAGGAGCTGGAAAAAGGCGAGCTGGACATCGACAAGTCCCTTCAGATTTTTGAAGAAGGCATCCAGATGTCGCGGGTGTGTTCTGAAAAACTGAAAGAGGCGGAACAGAAAATCGAGAAGCTCACCAAAAATGGCAAGGGTGATCTTGCTGCGGAACTGTTTCCTTCCGGAGGAACCGATGGGCAAGGCGAGTAAACGTGTCCGCGCGGATGAGTTGCTGGTAAAAAAAAACTCGTCGAATCCCGCCAACGTGCCCAGGCGTTGATTCTCGCCGGACTCGTGCGCTCGGGGCCGGATGTGGTCGATAAACCGGGACGTATGCTCGACCCGGATGAGTTGTTGCTGGTGTTGGAAGACCCGAACCCCTATGTCGGTCGTGGTGGATTAAAACTGCAGCACGCACTGGAAACGTTTGGAATAGACCCAACCGGGTTTGCCGGAATCGATATTGGTGCTTCCACCGGTGGCTTCACGGATTGCCTTTTGCAAAACGGCGCTGAAAAAATGGTGGCCGTCGATGTGGGATACAATCAGCTCGATTACCGGCTGCGACAGGATGAACGGGTTAAGGTGCTGGAACGGAAGAATGCCCGTGAGCTTAAGCCGGAAGAGGTGGGTGGGCGTACCTTCGATATCGCAGTGATCGATGTTTCGTTTATTTCGCTGAAATTGATTCTGCCGCAGGTTTTCCCCTTAATTAAAGACAACGGGCATGTGGTGGCCCTGGTCAAGCCGCAATTCGAAGTCGGGAAAAATGAAGTCGAAAAAAAAGGAGTGATCCGCGATCCGGCCAAACACTATTCGGCAGTGGTGAAAATTGCGGCCTGTGTTGAAGAGGCGCGGTGGGGTTTAAGCGATGTGACCCTGTCACCTATTGAAGGGCAAAAAGGCAATCGGGAGTTTTTCCTGCACTGCCAGGCCGAAGCGCACGGGAAACTCTGGGAACCAGGTACGCTGTGGTCAAAAGTTTCCCCCGAAAAAGAAATAGAAAACCTGGAGTGATTTCAAAATGCGTCAAAAAAGTCAAAATGTTCATTCGAAATTCACTGGCTTAAAAATAATCTTCGGTTTAATCGCTGTTTTGATTTGGGTCAATACGGCGCAGGCGGCACCTCGGTTTAAATCGCCAGGTCATGTCAAACGCTGGATGAAAACCTACTATCTGAAACCGTCTCCTGGAAAAGTTGCAACCGCAATAAGATACATGAGTGCATCCGGTGTTCTTGATAAGAAAAATGCGATATCTCCGGTCTTCGGATTTCTTTCCGGTGTATTTCAGCAGAATCCAGGTAGAGTCAATGCGATAATCCGGAGCCTTGATGGTGTGAAAGAACAACATCTGGGTGTGGTTGTTTTTGGCTTGTGGTATTCGGGGCTGGATGATGCGCGTGAACGAGTGGATAACCTGTTTTCCGCTCATCCTCAACTGGCAAAAAACTTTGCTTTCCTTACCAAAAATGATCCGCGCCCTTTGATCGAATTGCCTCTTGAAAAAGGTGAGTGGATTCTCGATGCGTTGTGGGGTCAGTTTATGGCGACGGGTTCGCCTGACCCGGTGCGTCGTGTGATTTCGACTTTGCCCTGGGGCCAGAATAAAAAAGAAATGGAAAAGTATCTGGTATCGAGCGCGGCGCGGTTTTCCCTCACTGCCAATGCGGGGCAACACCGAAAGGTAAGAGAGATCATCAAGGCTGAGCTGCCTCTCCAGTCTGACGGGGTTCAAGCGGCACTCAAAGAGATTTTAAAAAAGTCCTCCCGCAAAAAGAAAAAGTAGTTCCTTAAAGTTAAAATTTATTTTCCAAAATTATATTCCCGGGCATTTCCCCATCAATTCCGACAATTTTGCCATCTTGTAAAATATTCCATATTTTTTCATTCATGTAATTGTTTTGAGCGTAGGTCCGCCGCCACTCTGTTAAGAGTGGGTGAAGGATTTGAAGAGTGCGGTGAGGAGGCGGGGGTCGAAGTGTCCTTCCATATGGTCTTTGATTTCGGTGAGAGTTTCCACCACCTTGGCGGGTTTGCGGTAAGGCCTTTCGCAGGTCATTGAATTGAACACATCCAGAATTCTGGCAATGCGACCGTTGAGAGAGATCTTCTCATTGGTCAGGCCGAAGGGATAACCGGAGCCATCAAAGTTCTCGTGGTGTTCGGCTACCATGCGCAAAATATTTTCCGAATAACATTTCATATCGTTCAGAGTTTTGCGGCCGCTGGACGGGTGTTTGCGGATCACCGACCAGTCTTCATTGCTCAATTCTTTTTTCGATTCGAGGTGCTCTGGAAAATCTTTTTTCCCGATGTCGGAAAACAATCCACCCAGGAAAATTTCTCTCAACTCCTTTTCATTAAAATCGAGTATCTTTCCGAAATATAGACTGTACATCCCGATATTCGTGCAATGGGTTTCGATCTTGCCGTCTTTAAAGGTGATCCCGGCCAACGCAGGAAAAGGGATGGAGTTATTCTTAAACACGGGGCACAGAATATCCGGTAATTCATCCAAAGCGCGGAACATTCTGGAAGAAATTTTAAAGTCCAGATAGTCACTCAGGATTCTGCGAATGACCGGGTAGGTGCGGCGCACCAGCTCCAGTGAATTTGGATTTTCTTTTTCAATTTTTTCTCGAAGGCGGACCATGACGCACTGTCTGTAATAACGGATCAGATCGTTTTCATGTATATAAAATTCCTGGCGGTCGCCTTCCTTCATAATTTTTTGCAGGCGTGTGTAATCCCGCGGTGTGTATTCAGCGAAGGTGAGATAACTTACTTTTTTCCCCTCCCAGGATTTGTAATAGATAGTGAAACCCTCGACCCATGTTTTATCCAGAAACGTGTGGTTGATAGGCTTGAAATAATGTTCAATTGTATCTGACATAAATGCAGTGGCTCCCGGGCCATCTGTTTGGGGGGCGTAAAAACTTTTCTTTAGATTAACAGGCCACATATTTTGCCTCAATTGACAATTTCGTCAACTTTTACCAGCCTTTTCTCGACAAAATCCGGTATTTTTTTTAACATGGCGGCAGAAGCGGTCGAAGTGCCTGCAAACTTTATTTCGTTATAGTTAAGAAAGGGCGGTCCCATGTACAAACTGGTGTTGATGCGGCATGGTCAGAGTGTCTGGAATCTGGAAAACCGGTTCACCGGCTGGAAGGATGTGGATTTAACAGAACAGGGAATCGGGGAAGCACAGGCCGGAGCCAAACTGCTTAAAGAGGGTGGTTATGGTTTCGATATCGCTTATACCTCCGTCCTCAAACGTGCGATACGTACTCTGTGGATTACCCTGGATGAAATGGACCTGATGTGGATTCCGGTAATCCGGTGCTGGAAACTGAACGAACGCCATTACGGAGCTTTGCAGGGACTCAATAAAGCAGAAACTGCAGAAAAGCATGGAGCCGATCAGGTCAAGATCTGGCGGCGCAGTTACGACATCCCGCCACCTCCATTGGAGGAAGACGACGAACGCCATCCGAATAACGACCCGCGTTATGCCGAACTCAAGCCTGAGCAACGGCCCTGCACGGAGTCACTGAAAGAAACCGTGGCGCGGATGGTTCCTTACTGGTTGGAAACGATTGCGCCGGACATCAAAGCGGGCAAGCGGGTCCTCATATGTGCACACGGTAACAGTCTGCGGGCGTTGATCCAGCATCTGGATAACATCAGCGAGGCCGACATTACCGAACTCAACGTCCCGACCGGTATTCCACTGGTTTATGAACTGGATAAGAATTTAAAACCGATCAAACATTATTACCTGGGAGACCCCGAAGCTGTAGCGAAAGCCGCCGAAGCGGTCGCCAAACAGGCCCAGTCGAAAACCGGTTAAAAAAGTGAGTAATCATTCTATGTCGGCTACCTGCTTTTTTTATTTTCCGGCCTGGAATTCTTTTTCTGCTTTTTCCCAGGCTTTGTGAAAGGCGGAATAGGAATCTGAAAAACCTTTTTTCATGTGGTCCCAGGCATTACCAGCACTGTTTTTTAAACTACCATAACGTTCCGCCAAAAGGACCCTCTGCTTGCGCAGAATTTTTAGGTTTTCTCGGGATTTTTCACGAGCTGTTTCTTTCATGCTGTCCCAGTTTTTATCGATCCGTTTTTCCAATGCATCAATTCGCTGATCCATTTTGTCCAGGGCGACTTTTGATTTTTCAATCAATGCATCGCGTTGATCGGCACTGTAACCTTTTATCGCTTCCATCAATTCCTTTGTTTCCTTTTTAACATCGTCAAAAGAGGAACCGGCAAGACAGATTGATGACATACCAATGACCAGAGTTCCTGTCATCAGGAATACGAATTTTTTCATATGATTAATATTCATTGGGTTCTCTCAAAAAGTGTTAGAGCCTCTTAAATTAGGAATCCCGTTGATTATTTAAATCGGGAGACTGCTGATTTGATGGCCTGGCCTAGAGAATCCCAGGAGGTTTCAATGCCTGCCTTGATGTCTTCCCAGGCATCTTCACTGGCATTTTTGAGTTCACTCAACTTTTGTTCCACGTTTTCTTTTTTTGCTCGAAGCTGTTCAATCTCATTCTGATATTCAATTTTTAATCCGGCTTCCGCCTTTTCTGCTTTGGCTTTCAGTTTATCTAAATCAGCGGACCACTCGTCCAATTGGGCTTTTAACTTTTCCTGATAAGCTTCTTTCTGACTCATTATGTATTCCTTCCCAGACCTTTTGGAAGAGTCTGATTATTTTTTGAAATTAACTAGATAGCTATTGCGTCCCAGAGTTTTACGCAAGGACTAAAAAAGTAGATACTTTGAGACTAACATTTATTTGAGATTAATTTAAACAGGAATAATATTTTCTATGAAAGAAAGTATTCGGAAAATTTTCAGGAAAGGGGTTTGAGGGATTCACAAAATTGCTTTAGTCCCTGATTCTCCGCTTTTAAACTTTTTGCTACCAGCAAATTTATGATGGGACCCAACAAGGTGATCAGCAAACCTTCCAGCTCAATTCTAAGAACGCTGGTGACGGTGCAGTCATTTGCCGGGGTGAGGATATGAGTGGCGGTCATGTCGGTTCCCAGGGCTTTGCCCTTCCAGGTGAAATGGTTTCCGGTACTCAAGTCTGTCACCGTCCATCGTGTTTGAGGCATTCCTTCCTGTTTGATGAGGGCACTGCTTCCCAACTTGAATTCACCTGCGTCTTCGCGCTGGATATGTTTCATAGCGGATGACCATTTTGGCCATGCTTCGACATCAACGGTTACCTGCCACACCCGCTCTTTGGGAGCGTTGATTTCTATTTTATTTTCAATTAACAACATATCCCCGGATGTGTGAAAGAGATCTAAACGCCGATTGAGATATCATTCATTTTCATATTTAATTTGCAGGTCGTTGAGGCTTTTTTGGGCCATCCTGGCGAGATCTTTCCGGTTTGTGGCCTGAAACAGGCGGTGAGCACCTTTGGTATGTGAGATGGCTTTTTTCCCGTCCTCAATCTGATCGTACATCAACCCGAGTCCAAGATGCGCCTCGGCGTAGTCCGGGTTGATCTCAACAGCTTTTGAAAAACTTTGCACTGCATCGCTGGCATGACCTAAGGAGGCCTGTGTTCGACCCAGGTTGTACCAGGCTCCTGCAGCACGGGGTGACAGTTTCACAACCATCTCAAAAGCGGTCAATGCTTTTTCGGGGCGGCCCAGCATTTCAAGCAGGACACCCAGGTTCATATGCGCTTCCGCATTTCCGGGATCGTTTTTCGCCGCTGCCGCATAGGTTTTCCTCGCTTCTTCAAGCTTTCCCTCAGATTCAAGCTGTTTCCCTTTTGACAACAGGTCTTTCGCAGATTGTGTTTTTGCGGGCTTCCTTTTTGCGACAAAAGGTTTTGCTCTAGGGGGTGTTTCGGATCTTACAATCTCCGTTTTCCTGGAAGCGCCTTCTGATTTGGCTGGGGTAGCGGGCTCGATCTTTTTTGCCCTTTCAGGTTCCTGTGGGACTTTGGTTTTTCCTGGAGCAGCGGGTCCATCATTTTTTGCTATTTGAGTATCGGGTGCATTCCCTCGCGACATATCACGAGCGGAGAGTAGTCCTTTTTTGGCATCTGAAAGTGAAGGATTCAGCTCCAGTGCTTTTTCAAAAGACCGCGCGGCGAGTTCCGGATTTTTCCCTTTCAGAAAAGTAAGGCCGAGTTTGTAGTGCGCTTCGGGAAGCTCCGGTTCCAATTCAACGATGGCCTGAAACTCTTGTGCAGCTTTCACCAGCTGTTTCTGGTCCAGTAACAGGTTGCCGAGGTTATAACGGGCCAGCAGGTTTTTAGGGTTGAGTCGTACCGCTTTTGAAAAAGCTTCCACAGCGGCGCCCTTATGATCCAGTTGGCGATGAGCCAGGCCGAGGTTGTTGAAGGCGAGATCGTACTCAGGGTTGAGAGAAACTGCCTGTTGCGCGTGGTGAACGGCTTCTTCATACTGTTTAAGCATCACGTAGGCGACACTCAGGTTGTAGTGGGCCTGAGGTGAGTCAGGTGTCGATGTCACCGCGCGTTTGAGTGCGTTGGCTGCCTTTTCATGCTCACCGGATTTTCCATAGGCCTTTCCGAGTGCTTCCTGCAATCCGGGCCTTCCGGGCTCGAGGGCTTCGGCTTTTAACAGGGCTTCGAGACCGGATTCGATATTGCCCATTTGGACGAGGCTTTCCCCAAGCCCGTACCAGGCTTCCGAGGAACGAGGAAGCAGTTGCGATGCCTGATTGAATTCCCTGACAGCGTCACTGTAACGGCTGAGCAGGTGGAGTAACTTGCCAAGCTTGAGGTGGGCTGCCGGGTTTTTCGGTTCTATGCTGAGCGCTTCCTTTAAAACACTGATGGCATCCTTCTGGGAGTTGAGCGCAACATATGCATCGCTCATGTGGACACGGGCACCAACATTGTAAGGATCGGCACTGATGGCCCGGTTAAATTCGTCCAGTGCCCGTTTGTATTCACCTTTGTCGAGAAGCGTTGTACCCTTTTCGACCAATTGCCGGGCTTTTTGTTCAGATGATGCGGCAGCGAATGCGCTGGAAACCAGGAGCAAGGCAAAGCTCAACGCGATGAAGAGAGCTCGGGCGTTCATGGGGAAGGTTCTCCGAGGGAGGGTTGATGGAATGTTCTGGTTGGTTCGGGTGTGCAGGACTTTTTATTAAAGCAGATGTTGCGGGAGGAAAACGAAAAGCTGATTCAGTGATTCAGGTGAAACCATCACCTGATAAATTCAAACCTATTTTATCATTTCTTTGGCATGTTCCAACGTTGCTTTTGTGATTTTTTCTCCGCCGGACATGCGGGCAATTTCCTCCACCCGCTGGTCGTAGTCGAGTTCCTGGATGGTTGATTGTGTTCTTTTGTCGGCAACGGTTTTGTGGACCCGGAAATGAGTACCACCCAGTCCTGCAATTTGAGGAAGGTGTGTGATGCAAAATACCTGTCGGTCCTTTGAGATTTTTTTGAGCTTGGCCCCGACTTTTTCCGCCACCTTGCCGCTGATTCCTGCGTCGACTTCATCGAAGACCATCACTGGAACTTTGCTCTGCTTCTGCAAAATCGATTTCAAGGCGAGCATGACCCGGCTGATCTCACCACCTGATGCGATTTTGGCAAGAGGTTTTGGGGTTTCGCCCGGGTTGGGGGAAAACATGAACTCCAGCATTCCGAGTCCGTTTGGGTTGAGGCGGACGGGCTCTTTCCTGAATTTAACGAAGCTGTTTGGGTCGGTCGGATAATCGAACCGGACTTCAAACACGACATTTTTCATCTCAAGGTCCTTAAGCTCTTTTTCTGCTCCTTTTTTTAGTTTGGCTGCTGCCTGTTCGCGATCTTCTGCAAGTTTGCAGGCCATTTTGGCTAATACAGATTCAGCCTGCTTTAATTCCTTTTTCAGATCTCCGACTTGTTCTTCCGACAAGGACAGGCTATCCAGTTCTTCACCGATCGTTTCCCGGTATTCCAGGATGGAGGGAATATCGATTCCGTATTTTCGTTTCAAACCATTGATTTCAGCCAGCCGGTCTTCAATTTCTTCAAGGCGTTCCGGATTGAATTCGATACTTTTCAGGTAATCCCGGACTTCTTCGGCCAGGGCTTCGGCTTCATAGAAGGCATTGTTGCTGCGTTCATCCAGGCTGGACAGTTGCGGGTCTATTTCCGGCAACGGTTCGAGGTCGCGACGGATCTGTCCTAAAACTTCGAGGACAGAACCGGGAGTTTCGGACAAGGCGTTCAGTGCCTGATCCATTGCTCTGTGAAGGGTTTCTGCGTGGCGCAGTTTATTTTTCTCAGTAGAAAGTTCCTCCTCCTCATCCACGTGCAGGCCGGCGGAATCAATTTCTCCTATCTGGAATTTTAAAAGGTCCTGCCGCTGCAGGCGGTGGCTCTGGTTTTTTTCGATTTGTTTCAGTTTACTCGCGAGCCCCTGATGAAGACGGAAGGCTTCATCAAATTCGTTGCGCGATTGTTCGAGACCACCAAACCGGTCCAGAAGTTCAACGTGGGTTTCGGGATGAAACAGGGACTGGTGATCGTGTTGGCCGTGGATGTCGACGAGTCGCCGCCCAAGTTCGGTGAGTTGTGAGACCGTTACAGAGATGCCATTCAGGAATACGCGGTTCTTATCTTTTTGTGACAACACCCGGCGGACAATCAGGCGGCCTTCTTCGGGTTCAATGCCCAGGTCCTGCGCCCACGCCACGGTTTCCGGGTCGTCAATTTGGAACACCGCTTCCACCGTGGCAGAATCCTGACCAGTACGAATGCTATCCGTATCGGCGCGTCCCCCGACAACCAGATTGAGCGCTCCAATGATGATGGATTTGCCAGCTCCTGTTTCACCTGTCAACACGTTGAGACCTGGATGAAAACCTACCTCAAGCTGGTCGATAATGGCAAAATGTTTGATGCGGATTTCTTCGAGCATCGGGTCAGGGGGTGCCTGTTTCTTCCTGGATTTCCCGGATCAGTTCCTGCACATGTTTTCTTCTGGCTTCTACTTTTGGGTCCTGGGTTCTGTTGAGAGTTACTTTCATGAACCGCGCCAGAAGGGGACGAGCCTGTTGAGGACGGTCATCCTCAATATAGGCTTCTCCCAGGAAAAGCAGGTTTTCCCAGTTTTCAGGATCATAAGTCATGGCTTTCTCGAGGTACTGGATAGCGTTTTTAAGGCTGCCTCCCAGAAGTCCCGGAAGTTGAAAATAAAAACGACCTAACGCGCGGTAGGGTCCGCCTCCGTCGAGACTGGGATTCAGTTCCACTGCCCGCTTCATGTTAAATTCAAAATGGTCCAGAATTTTGAGGCTCGACCAGACTCCATTCAATTCCCCACGTTTACCAAGACAAAGGGCTTTCATAAAATAGGCTGTTCCCGCTTTAGGGTTTCGGGCAATAGCGGCATCGGCGTATTCGATGCATTTCTCGTATTCCAATTCCTGAAATTGTTCGCGAACCTTACCGGCAATTTTGTAATGAATATGGGATAGCTGGCAGTATGATTGAATATCATCCGGAGCCTTTTTGATTACCTGTAGAAACCGGACTTTGTGATATTGCAAATCGTCCAGGCTGGATTTCCCCTTATAGAGATTACAAATCATGGCTGAAGCTGGGGTATACGCTATCAGGATTGCAACTCCCGCTACGACCAATAGGGGAAGTATTTTTCGTAAATTGGGTCGCATAGAATTGTTTGCTCTTCGGAAACTTTTATTTAACAGGAGCTTACACTGGGTTGACCCAAGGTCCTATTCAAAAGTAAACTGAGTTATAATAAGAACCTAAGTTGATGTTACCTGAAATATCATCTCTTCGTAAACTGGAAAATCTCTTTCAATCTAACACACCCCATTCTATGAAACTGACACGATTCTGGCTCCCTGTGCTCATTGCCCTGACCCTGTTAACCACTCCCGCCTGGTCGATGGGAGATTCCCTTTCTCCGTTGGAAACCGTAAAGACGCTCCTCAACACGATCCAGAAGATTGAAAATGGGGACAAGCTGACAGACAAGCAGCAGACGGCCAATAAGAAGAATTCAGAAAAAGCTGTGACCATTCTTGATGTCGAACTGGTCAGCCAGAAAACTCTTGGGAAATACTGGGACAAGAGGACTGAACAGGAACAAGGGAAGTTTGTGACAATCCTTGGTGAGTTGTTTGAATGGGTGGCCTTTCCAAATTCAGCCAAGTTTTTCAGCGAATTGAAACTGGAATATGGCGAGACCAAAGAGAAAAAAGGGATCGCGACAGTTCCGCTTACGGTGACTCATAAAGAAGAGGGTGAGGTCCAGATCGATTTTGTTCTGAAAAAGAACAGCCAGCGCTGGCGGGTTGTGGACGTGGTCCTTGACGGGGTTTCCATGCGAAGCAATCTGCGCACACAATTCTACAAAGTTCTAAAGAAGAAAAACTATCCTGAACTGGTGCGGCGCATGTTGAAGAAACTTGAAGAAGCGAAAGGGTAACCTTTCACATTCCCACCTGAATAAAATCCGCGCGTTATTTTGATGTCATCTGGAAAACGCCGTCCCAATCGTCCGGCAAAACCCGTGCTTTGTCTTCCGCGCGTCTTGCAACTTTGGGACCTGATGTGAACTCTTTGCAGCGTTCAATAAAAGTTTGTGAGGGTTGGTCTCCTGGAATGATGTCGATCACCTGATGAAACGTTTCAATAGCCCGGTTCCAATCCTTTTTCCGGTAGCAAGCCAGTCCCTCATGAAACAGTTCAATTCCTTGTACTAAATTTTCGTCAAGCGTTCCCCTTTCGCCCAGGACTTCATAGATAGCAACCGGTTCAGCTTTGCCTACCACCCGGATCAGGTCGAGTTCCCGGCACTCCAGTTCTCCCTTGATGTCTTCATAAGTGAACTGGCTGATCATGATGTTGGTCCCGTAAACTTTGTTAACTCCCTCCAGGCGGGAAGCCAGATTCACCGAATCTCCCATGATGGTGTAATCCATTCGGTTGGACGAGCCCATGTTGCCAACAACCATACGGCCGGTGTTGAGTCCGATTCGAACGGTGAGCTCATCCCGGTTTTCTTCACGCCACTTTTCCCTCATGACCTTAAGGGTGGCTTGCATTTCAAGAGAAGCCCGACAGGCCAGTAAGGCGTGGTCCGGCCGGGTGATGGGGGCACCCCAGAAGGCGATGATGGCATCGCCCTCGTACTTGTCGATGATGCCTTCATGTCTTTCGATAATGCCTTCCATCGCCGACAGGTATTCGTTTAACAGTTCAACCAGTTGCTGCGGTGTGAGATGTTCTGATATTCCCGAGAAGCCTGCAACATCTGAGAAAAACGCGGTCATGCGTTTCTGGTCGCCGCCCAGGGCTAGCAGGTTGGGATCGTCTACCAGACGTTTGACAACAGTCGGGGAAAGGTACTGGCCGAATGCTCCACGAATAAACTGCTTCTGTTTGCTTTCGCGGAAATAATTGATTGCCGTCATGCTGAGGTAAACCATTGCGATTTCGAATGACGGGTACACCAGATTCAGCAGGTAGGCTCTTTCAATCAGATCATATTTTATAAACATCCCTGCGGCCTGGTTGATCAATGGAGATCCCATGAAAAACTGCAGGTTGATGAAATAGTATCCGACGAGAAAACCCACGGTCAGGAAAAACCCACCCACAGCACTTAGTCTATCGAGAAGCGGAGTGAGGATAAGGCCTAGAAGAAGGATCACCCCGAAAGTAAACGTTTTGCCCCAGGGAGGCGGTTCAAGGAATCTACTGTGAAGGATGTTGTCAATGATGGTGGCATTGATCTCAACTCCGGGGTAAACACGTTCAAAGGGTGTAGCTCTCAGATCGAAAATACCCTTGCCTGTTGCTCCAATGAGAACGATATTGCTGTCAATATCATCCGGGGAAACTTTACCTTCAAGAATGTCTGATATCGGATGGTGTGTGAAGGTTTGAGCGCGTCCGTAATAGTTGATGAGAAACCTTCCGCGATTGTCGACAGGGATTTCAAGGTCCCCTGCCACAATTTGCAGGTTATCATTTTGATCAAAATAAAATTTGGGGTTTGGTTTATTGAGGTAATTGGCAATCATGTGCAGCCAAAAGGGCGCGTAGTAATATCCTCCTGCTTTCATGATTAACGGGTAGTGCCGCATGATTCCGTCATCATCGGGAGTCAGGTTGAAATAACCCGCCTGGTAAGCCGATCTGGCGAATATGGGGAGATTATCTTCCACTGCCGGGCGAGAAAACTCTCTTTCAAGCATTTCCATGTTTTGTGGATCAGTGATTTCAAAATCCTTATAACGGAAGCGTTCAATATTTTTAAGCCCCTTGGCCATTTGTTCTCCGCTCAGGTGTTTGATGTCTTCAGGATCATGGAAGAGCATACCCAAAATGGTGTTGCCGTGATTTTTTAAAGATTCCGCAAACAGTTCATCGCCGGTTTTTTGATTTTCAAAGTTTTTACGAAGTTTGGCAGCAGCTTCCGGAGTCAGTTCCCCCGATTCCGCCTGTTGTTCAATTAGCTGGACTGCCTGGTTGTAAACATCTTCCCCACTTTCGGAGAACACCATGTCGAATCCAATGGTGTAAGCGTTATACTCGGTCAGTTTGTTGATCAACTTTGCCATGATAGAGCGTGGCCAGGGCCATCTTCCCAAAGCGTCCTGACTTTTTTCGTCGACCACGGCAATAACGACTTCTGGGCCGGGGTTTAAGGGGCCACGAGCTTTGAAGCGGAGGTCAATCATCTGTAACTCGAGGATTTCCAGTGCATATGGCTTGGTAAGGACGAGCAGGCACATCCCCAGGGTGACCAGCAACCCGGCTTTGGCTGGTGTCAGTTTTAAAAAGCTTTGCAATCGTTCTTTAATTTGCATAACCTAATGATGTCAGTTAAAAATCAGATGGTTCAGACACGATCACTCAAGAGCCAACAGGAATTTGCCGAACAGAAAACTGTGTGCAAGTTGCTTGCTCGAACGGCTCGAAAAATCACAGAATTTAGTTGAGATATTTAGTTCATATTGACTAACCATTCAACCGTCGAAACTATGAGACCCTATTCTAAAGCAATCCGCAACCGGTTTTGGTCCTTCACTGTTTTCCCGTTTCTTGTCCTGAGCTTTTTCCTGATTCAGGAAGGGGTTGCGTTAGCCCAGAAAGCGGCCACTCTGAGCAAAGTTCAGGGCAATGTGCGGGTTTTTGAGGCTGGTTCCAACCGCGGGAAAAAAGGCAGAGATGGAATGGCCCTTTTTGTCAATTCCACCATCAAGACCCTCGGTGCAAATTCCCGGGCTGATATCATTTATATCAGGGGTGATGTGGTACGTGTCATGCCGAATACGGATGTTACTCTTGGCGATACCCGCCTGGAAGAGGACAAGAGTACCACCAAACTCAAACTGGCTGCCGGAAAAATATTCAATGTGGTGAACAAACTCACCGAAGGGTCGACCTACGAGGTACAGACACGAACCGCGACGGCGGGTGTCAAAGGTACCGTCTGGTCGGCTGAGACCGCTTCTCAGGACACTTTTATGGTTAAAGAGGGAAAGGTAGAAGTCGATGCTGCTCAGCAAAAGGTGTTGGTCGCCGACTTGAAAAAGAGCACGGTTCAGGGTGGTCAACCGCCGGGTGATCCTCAGGATTTGTCACCTGAAGAAATCGCGATGTTTGATATCCTCGATGACCTGCTCGAGTCAATTAAAACGGATATAAAGGAAGAAATTCAGGAGTCGATTAAAGAAGACATTATCCAGAACGCCATTGAAAACGAAATGGACATGGATATGCACTAAACTGAAATCTGCAATCGCCAACAGTTTTCCAACCCGTCACCCTCACCAGGGGTGGCGGGTTTTTTTGTGAATTAATGAGTTGGATGGAAAAAACATTGCTTTGGGAAAGCTCCGGGGTGGAAGCTTCAACGGCCTTTATTATGGTTTCTGGCCAATCGATTTATGATGGGGTCGGTAGAGGTAATGAGGGCAAAGGCCTGATCTCGCCGGTGTTGTCTTTGTTTACCTTAAAGTCAAGGGTGGTCATCTGGCCATCGGAGAGGATAAGTGGAGTTGGTCCAGTGTCCTCCAACTGGGATGGTGAAAAAAGAGCTCCCTTGAATATGAATACATAGAATTCACATGGCCCGTTATTACAGGTGATTTTCAGAGAGCGGGTAGAGTTAGCGGGAAATGATCCCAGATTAAACTGATAGCTCCCTTCATCAAATGAAAACGAAGGTGTGATACCCGATACATTTATCGAAATTTCATTGGCTCCCATAATATATTCGTGGACAAAAAACAAGACATCGACCTGCCCCGGCTGGGAATTGGAGATAGCCGTGTCTTCGCGCAGGGCTTCATTGGTTGTGGTTTTATTGTTTTGCTTGATGTCTTCTTTCCCGCCGAACTTGAAATCCTGATCCAGTCCTTCCATGACATCGTCAATGTCCTGGGCATGAATGGGGCCAGCAAACAGAAGTAATCCAGCAACAAGTGCCGTGATCAGAATGCGAAAGAGATGTTCGAGTTGAAAAATTTCAGGTGGGTTTTTGGAAGGGTAGGCAGCACAACCTGCAAATCCAGAAGTATTTCGGGATGCCATTAATAGTCCACGGCTAATTAAAAATCTACTTTTGGAATTTAGGGTGCTACCAGTGTGCTACAAGTCGTGGAGACTGTAGATGTCATTGTTGTCGGGATAGTCCCGGTTGCCAGGGTGCAATTAATCACTCCAGACAGAGTCAAGGTGGCGTTACAGGGGCCCATTGTACAGGTAAGTGACAAACCCAGAGTAAAGTTTACTCCCGACGGGACTGTGACATTTGAGATGGGTACCGCGACAGTTCCTCCTGGGATGTTAATCCCCGCTATATTCACTGGAACGTTTGTTCCATCAACGATCAAGCTGTTCAGTGTGAACTCGTTGGTAGGAGGTCCTGCAGCAAAAGTGATATTCAGATTTCCGGTAACCGTTGGGGCATCTGCATGCGCAGCCTCGTTTTCCTGAATCTTGATGTCTTCTCGATTTTGTTCGTTGGCAGTAGCAACGTTATCCTGTTTAATATCCTGTTTGCCGCCAAAGCTGAAATCCTGATCAAGGCCTTCAATAACATCGTCAATGTCCTGTGCTGGAAGCTGGACTGGAAGAACTGTCAGCATAACTCCAAGGCCAAACAGCAAGGCGGCAGCAAGGTATTTTTTCTTTTTTAAAAGTTTCATATAGTTTTTACTTGGACGAAAAGAAAACGTATAGAGGGGTGTCTTTGTTCAACTGGTTTCCTGAAACAGGCCAACCCTAACTTCACAAACTATCACCACCTGGATAAAAAATTACATTTCAGGTGATGTGGATGGTTTGCCCTCTATTCTCAGGTCGAACAGGTGGCCGTAAAAGTCTGGGTTGAACCATTTGCAAAGGGGCCAGTAGTGACGAGAGGACATGTGATTCCTCCACCGACTGAGAAGCTCACATTACAGTTTGGGGCGGTGTTGCAGGTCAGGCTAATATATAACGGAGTATTGACCAACCCGGGGTTGATGCCTGTAACGATAGTTGCTCCGACAACTCCAGATCCCACTACGTTTAAAGTTTCACCTACGGGAAGAGTGGTGATTCCATCCGCAACAGAGTTAACCGTAATATTACTGGGGTCAATGATCGCATTGTAGGTAATAATAACATTGGTGTGCGCAGCCGCGGCATCCAACATTTCTTTGGCTACAATCTGGATATCTTCCCGGTTTTGTTCGTTTGCTACTGCCTTGTTACTTTGTTTGACTTCCTCTTTACCACCAAAACTGAAATCCTGATCAAGCCCCTGGATAACATCGTCAATGTCCTGAGCAGGGAGTTGAGTGGGCAGTATGGTGACCACAGCCCAGACGGCTGCAAGAAAAATAACAAGAAGACTGGTGTAACGGGTTTTCTGGTTTGAGCGTTTCATCATCGTTCTTTCCGGTTTTTAAGTAGGAGTGATTAGAATCGGGCTTCGAGACCGCCCATAAAGCGGTTGCTGTGGTAGTCACGAACCAGGAAGTTTGATTCATTGTTCTGGTGATGGTAATCAATCCGAGCAGTTACCTTGTTGAGCATCCCGAGGGTATCCCACAGAACCTTGCGAAACCGGAATCGGAAGTTGTGCTGTTCGTCATCACGAATAGCACCCACCGTGGTTGCGGCGAAAGTGTCATATTCACGATAGGAAAACTTATATTCTCCGTTTAACTCGATATCCATCGGGAGCACGATGCGTCCCAAAACCTTGAAGTCGTGGATGGTGCGGTCGAAACGTCCAACCGTGTCTTCATCTGAGATCTGGTATCCGGCACCAATGTAGTGGCGGCTGTTCGGGATCAGATAAATGTGGGTGAGACCGCCCCCATGCTGGTCGCCGTCACGAGCCTGATTCACGAAGTTGTCTGTGTTTTTGAAAAAGTAATGAACGCGGGTGAGACCGAATTTCTTGTGCAGGTAATTGAAGCTGGGATTGAGGTAATTAACGCCACTGAAATCATTTCCGCCGGCAATATTGCGCATATAAAAATACTGCATGTCGACAAACATATTTTCGCTAAACTTGTATTTGGGTTTGATCCCGCCCATGAATGCGATCAGGTCGTATTGACCAAGGTCGGAATAAATTGTGGCATCAATATCAATATCCCCTGCCAGGCTGAATTTGTTGTTGAACTTGTGGGTGTAATTGAACGCTGCACTACCGTTCCAACCATTGTCGGAGTCGGGGTTTGCCAGAACCGGTGGTTTGTCTGGGTTCTGTGCGACGTTATCGTCATGGAGAAACTGGGACTTCAATTGAAGCTTCCAGGATTTCCCTCCTTTATTGACTGAAACCTGCCCAAAAACATGGGTGGGTAACAGGAGCAGAGCAATCGCGACAACAAACAGGTAATTCCGGCCGGAGTTGGTTTTTTCTTTCGACATGATTGAGTTATTTTCCTCTTATACACAATATTGAAAGTGCAACTATTTTCCAGAAAAACATGCTTAAGTCAAGGTATTTCTAGCGTTTTTGTAGTGATTCCTGCTACAGCATGAGTCGGACCTTCTTTGTTTAAAAGGGATTTCGCAGTTTCGGCTTTTGAACCCTTTGGTGTATGATTAAAACCCTTTTTAAGACCTGTTTTTTGGATCGGAATGTCAATTAAATGAAGAAAATTGGAATGGTTAGCCTGGGTTGCCCCAAAAACCTGGTGGACACAGAATCGCTTTTGGGGGACCTCGCCCTCAACGGATACGAGATGACCCCGGAACAGGAGGAGGCCGAAGTCCTGATTATCAATACCTGTGGGTTTTTACAGGCTTCGGTGAAAGAGTCTATTGAGACCATTCTGGAAATGGCAGACCATAAGGAAAACGGTTCTTGCCAGAAGCTCATCGTCACCGGCTGCCTGGCGGAGCGTCATCCGGAAGAATTGCTCAAGGAAATTCCAGAAATCGACCACCTGCTCGGGACCAAACAATATCCCCTTTTAAAAACCCTGCTGAACAACAGGGATGGAAAGCGTAACCTCACGCACGAACCTGCTGTGTATTTTGAAAACTACGGACAGCGCGTCCAGACCACCCCGGATTTCACCGCCTATGTCAAAATTGCGGAAGGGTGCTCCAACCAGTGTGCCTTCTGCATTATCCCCAAACTGAGAGGGCCCATACAAAGTCGCTCACCAGAATCTATCTTGAAAGAGGTCAACCTGCTGGCACAAAATGGGGTACGCGAAATCAACCTGGTCTCACAGGACACCACGCTGTACGGTTATGACCTAAGGCTCAAGGAGGGGTTGATCGACCTGTTGGAGCAGATCAACGGAGTTGAAGGCGTCGATTGGATCCGGCTGTTCTACTGTTACCCCACAATGGTAACGGAACGCCTGATGGATGCCGTTGCCAGCCTGGAAAAAGTGGTTCCTTACATGGATATCCCTCTGCAACACACGCACGATTTTATGCTGGGCCATATGAAGAGGCAGGAACGCGAAGCGGGTGTTCGAAAAATGCTGGAACAATTGCGGAAACGTATCCCGGGTGTAGCACTGCGCACCACATTTATCACCGGGTTTCCAGGTGAGACGGATGAGCATTTTGAACACATGCACCAGTTTATTAAAGAGTTTGCATTCGATCATCTCGGTATCTTTGTTTATTCGGACGAAGAGGGCACAACCGCGTTCGACTATGCTGACCGCGTCCCCAAAGAAATAGCGGAGCAGCGGCGGGACACTCTGATGGAAACCCAGTTGGCCCTGATCAAAGATAAAAACGCGGAAAAGATTGGATCCGTCCAGCCAGTTCTGATCGAAGGGCTCGATGACGACAGCCTCCTCACCGGTCGGCTTTCCACACAGGGCCCGGATATAGACGGGCAGGTGATTGTCGAAAGCTGCGATGCGGAACCGGGAACGATTGTGCCTCTTAAAATAACCGGAACTCTTGATTACGATTTTATCGCCTCCCCCAAGGAAGAGCATGGCCCTTAAACGTGTTGGTATTCTGACCGGTGGCGGCGATTGCTCCGGGCTCAACGCGGTCATCCGGGCCGTCACACGTGCCGCAATCATTGAATACAATTGCCAGGTGATCGGCATCGAAGATGGCTTCGAAGGCCTCATCGAAAATCGGACGCAACCACTCACCATCCGGGCCACTCGAGACATCCTCCCTCTGGGCGGTACCCTGCTTGGCACCACAAACAAGGGAGATCCTTTTGCCTACCGGCAAGTGCAGGACGATGGCAGCATCGAAACCGTCGACCGCTC
This sequence comes from Candidatus Nitronauta litoralis, assembly GCA_015698285.1. Taxonomy (NCBI): domain Bacteria; kingdom Pseudomonadati; phylum Nitrospinota; class Nitrospinia; order Nitrospinales; family Nitrospinaceae; genus Candidatus Nitronauta; species Candidatus Nitronauta litoralis. The sequence goes on along the minus strand of CP048685.1, from coordinate 638,408 downwards.
GCAAGACTGCGTCGATAACTTTCACAAGTTGGGACTCGATTGCCTGTTTGTGGTTGGCGGTGAAGGAACACAGGAGATCGGTTTCAAACTGCATCAGGCTGGCTGCCCGGTGATCGGGATCCCCAAGACCATCGATAACGACCTGGAGGGCACGGACTACACCTTTGGTTTCCAGACTGCTGTGCAGGTTGCGGTGGATGCACTCGACCGGTTGACGACAACAGGCAAAAGCCACGATCGGGTGATGATCCTGGAAGTGATGGGCCGTAACGCCGGATGGATTGCACTGGAGGCGGGTATTTCGGGCGGTGCCCATATCATTTTAATTCCTGAAATTCCCTACGACCTCGCCGAAGTTGAAAAGAAAATCCGACTACGTGCAGAAGGCGGTAGTCCCTTTTCAATCGTGGTGGTGGGGGAGGGGGCACGCGAAAAAGGTGGTGAACAGATTATCTCGCAAGCTGCCGCTACGCGCCTGCAAGGAGTTGCCCAATTGGGGGGAGTTGGAAACTACATCGCCAGTCGCCTCGGCCAGAATATCGACCTGGAAGTCCGCTGCACCGTACTCGGACACGTCCAACGCGGAGGCACACCGACTTCATTCGACAGATTATTAGGAACGAGACTTGGACAACGTGCGGTGGTTGCTGCGGCTGAAGGGGACTTCGGTAAACTGGTCGTCCTCAATTCCCTCGCCATTGACCTCATTCCCCTCGAAGACATCGCCGGAAAAGTCCGCACGGTACCAGCTGACCACCAGCTCGTGCGCTGCGCCGAATCTATCGGTATTTCTCTCGGCCGGTGCTAGGCCCCCGGCCAACTGGGAAACCTTTCGGACATGTGGTTCAAAACTATTGCTATCAGGTTAGCGGTTGCCCGTCGCCTCTGTGACTTGAATTAGATTTACATTTGTGCTATGGTTTTCCGATAATTTATCTCTATATCCAAAAAGGTTGCCCTAAACCATGCATGTTGAAGCCGATTCCAGCTCCCATTCTTTCAAGCGGTTTTTTAAGACCCTGTTGATCGCAGGAGTTCTCTTTACTTTTGCGGGAAGCGTCCAAGCCGAAGGCCCTGCCGTGTCCTCGATAAACGGAAAAATTGAGGGTTTTGGCGGCGCGGCCAACGACAACGCTTCGGGTGGTGGTGCGGCCAGTATTGCATTGCCTTTGCCGAAGCTGAAAAAATTTGGTGTTCAGCTTGATGCACTGGGTGGGAAGTTCAACACTCTGGAAACGGCGGCGGGTGGTCTTCATATGTTCTGGCGGGATCCCGAAAAGGGACTTCTAGGCGGCACCTACAATTACACGGATTTCGATATTGGAGTTATGCACCGGGCTGGGACCGAGGGTGAATACTATTGGGGCGACTTCACCTTTGCCGCGAATGCTGGTTGGCAAAGTGGTGACAATGTTCCCAATTCCGGTTATGGCGGGGTTAGCTTCTCCGCCTACATTACAGAATATTTTATGTTGCAGGCGGGATTCCAGCATGCCTGGGACACCAGCCTTGGATACATTGAGGCGGAGTGGCAACCCGATCTTGGCATCGCTCCCGGACTCTCAGTATTCGCCAATCTTGCCGGGGCGAAAAATGATTATGAGCATGCCATGATGGGAGTGCGTTATTATTTCGGTTCAGAAAAATCTATAATGAAGCGTCACCGCGAGGACGACCCGGCTAATAATTTGTTTTTGGGGTCCACAATTGTGGGTAGTGCATTAAGACAAATAAATATTTTGAAAGCCAAGGAAAGTTTAAGGGTTTTAAAAAATTTTTTTGAACGGTTTAAAAAAACAGGAGATACATTTCACCCGGGAACTAGTCAAGCGGGCGGTAACACTATTGTGATTTCTCAAGGAACCGGGGTGACCACTGTTACCATAACAAATCTTATCACGGGCGAAGTTGCTATCATTACCATTCCAACTGCTCCCTGAATAAACATTCCGTTAATAAGGATTGGATACGCCGGTGTGTGATAGATTCTTGGTGGTAGGAAAAGAATTAATGACCTGAATAATGTGAAGTCGCTTACAACTTTCTAGCTAAAAATATAATTTTAAAAAAAAATAAAGAAGAAGGCACTGCTTTTTTCCAAATTAGGTCAAGTCAAAATCCAGGGCGAGATTCTTCTTCGCCTGACGGCTCATCAGAATGACATGCAATGGTTTTCAGAGGCTTGAATATTTATTGATGTTTTTACAGGTTTAATCATTTTCCAAACCTAAAGACTTTAGGCAACGCTATTATCATTTCTAATGAATTGGGAATAAATGTTTGCCAGATAAATACCTGAGAAAAAACAACGACTCTATATTGTCATTCTGAGGAACCCGAAGGGTGACGAAGAATCTCGCCTCGAGGGTTTTTGTTTTAATGCCAGCCTTCACTTAAATCTCGCCAATCGGGATTTTCTGATTCAATCAACTCGACCTTCTTTTTGCGCAACCAGCCTTTGACCTGTTTTTCCCGGGCGATAGCAGACTTTACTTCATTGCTTTTTTCAAAATAAACCAGGCGTCCCATTTGGTAGCGACGGGCAAACCCTGACATGTCGCCAGACCGGTGTTCAGCTATTCGCCGTTCGAGGTTGTTTGTTACGCCAGTATATAAATTGCCCGAAGCATTGGTGAGGATGTAAACAAAGTATTCTTTCATCTAGTTTAGAAATTCAAAATCCAAGGCGAGATTCTTCTTCGCCTGACTGCTCATCAGAATGACATATGGTAGTTTTCAGGGGCTTGGAAATTTTTTGGTGTTCTTTAGAATTGTATCTTTTCTCCGATCCAAAAACCTTACGCAATGTCTTAATTTTTTCGGCCCGCCGGGTTTATTGCAAACCAATCAATAATTACTTTGAAATTCAAACAATACCAGTCTGTCATTCTGAGGAACCCGAAGGGTGACGAAGAATCTCGCCTCGAGGGTTTTTGTTTTAATGCCAGCCTTCACTTAAATCTCGCCAATCGGGATTTTCTGATTCAATCAACTCGACCTTCTTTTTGCGCAACCAGCCTTTGACCTGTTTTTCCCGGGCGATAGCAGACTTTACTTCATTGCTTTTTTCAAAATAAACCAGGCGTCCCATTTGGTAGCGACGGGCAAACCCTGACATGTCGCCAGACCGGTGTTCAGCTATTCGCCGTTCGAGGTTGTTTGTTACGCCAGTATATAAATTGCCCGAAGCATTGGTGAGGATGTAAACAAAGTATTCTTTCATCTAGTTTAGAAATTCAAAATCCAAGGCGAGATTCTTCTTCGCCTGACTGCTCATCAGAATGACATATGGTAGTTTTCAGGGGCTTGGAAATTTTTTGGTGTTCTTTAGAATTGTATCTTTTCTCCGATCCAAAAACCTTACGCAATGTCTTAATTTTTTCGGCCCGCCGGGTTTATTGCAAACCAATCAATAATTACTTTGAAATTCAAACAATACCAGTCTGTCATTCTGAGGAACCCGAAGGGTGACGAAGAATCTCGCCTCGAGGGTTTTTGTTTTAATGCCAGCCTTCACTTAAATCTCGCCAATCGGGATTTTCTGATTCAATCAACTCGACCTTCTTTTTGCGCAACCAGCCTTTGACCTGTTTTTCCCGGGCGATAGCAGACTTTACTTCATTGCTTTTTTCAAAATAAACCAGGCGTCCCATTTGGTAGCGACGGGCAAACCCTGACATGTCGCCAGACCGGTGTTCAGCTATTCGCCGTTCGAGGTTGTTTGTTACGCCAGTATATAAATTGCCCGAAGCATTGGTGAGGATGTAAACAAAGTATTCTTTCATCTAGTTTAGAAATTCAAAATCCAGGGCGAGATTCTTCTTCGCCTGACGGCTCATCAGAATGACATGCGGTAGTATTTTGTGGCTCGGAGTTTTACGATGTTTTTACGAGTTGCATTTTCCCCAGTTCAAAAACCTTACGCATTGCCAATATCTTTTTAGCCTTCAGGGTTTCGGTGTCAGCCTAAGAAATCCTAAAAATAAAAAACAAACAATACTATCCTGTCATTCTGAGCCGTAGGCGAAGAATCTCGCCTCGAAGGTTTTTTAAAGTTGTCTGAGGGTTTAGTGACTAGCCGAACGGATCCCAAATAAAAAATTAATGATGTTTTTAAAGATAAATCTTTTGAAACCAGTTTTCGCAATCCGACCACTAGTCTTAGTGGGCGCTCATCGCAAGGGTAACAGCAAAAACTTTTGCGAAGCACTTAAAAATAAATCTACCCAAGACAGTTCAAGCCAGCCAATTGCAACATCCTAGTGGTGATCCATGGCTCCGTGATCCATGTGTTCGCCGTGGCCACTATGCCCCCCGTGGCCGCCATGACCTCCATGCCCACCACTGGAAGATTTTTTGGCAAGGGCCTGGGCTTCGGTCATGCCTTCTTTCAGTACGTGCAACCGTTGCCACACACTGATGACCTTGCGTCCATTGCGATCTTCCTGGTTACCATCCCATACGGCGAAAGCGATCAGGGCGGGATCGATGCGGTCGATAAACTTGGCGTCCCATTTACTGGTTGAATCCATTTGGCGGGTGAACACGACGGTCCATTCCCCATCTTTCCATTCACCGAACCCTTCCACGTTTTGCAGTTCGGGTCGCTGTGGTGTGATGGTGCCGAACCCTTCAGAGTTGAGTTCTTCCACCTGGGTTTCAGAAGTATTGTTGAGCCGCGAGATGGGGTTTGACATGATGCCACCGAAGATGAGGGCGTCCATATCGACACCGCCGGTTGAGTACTCGGATTCTTCTGAGGCCTCCAGCGTTTCTTCGAGTCCCGCTTTCCAGTGCCAGATGTTAACCGGTTTCCCACGATTGCCCATCCCGAAAAACGGTTCGTTGTGTCCGTGCGTGTGCAGGGTCACCGCACCCAGCGCTACCTGGATGGCAACGCCATCGCGGAAAACATCGCCCCGGTTTTCGACGAAACCGTCCTTGGTAGGATCTTTCCACTTCAGGCGGAAGGCGATGGTCTCACCGTTGTTGACAGAGGCAACGTTAATGATTTCCACTGCGCCACGCCGTGCGGATAAAGGACGCAGGTGGAGGTCGATGCCTTCGACGTTGTTCCAGACCTTGCTGCCGGGTTCAGGCAGGATCTGCTGGTCGATATAATGGCTGAACAGGTCGGTTTCATAGCCGGCAACCTGATAATCATTCTGGAATTTTGAACGGACGTAATGTACCAGTGCCCAGCGGTCTTCAGCCGGCAGGTGCGAGAAAGATTCCATCGGTGTGCCGTCGAGACCCGTACTCAATGTACGGAATAATTCTTCCGGTGAATGTCCTGATTTAATGGTATTGGGCTGGGTCAGATCGTGGACGAACACGGCGTGTTTCCAGGCGTCCATCAGGGAGGAGGCGTGTTTGCCATCTCCTTTAAGAGATTCGCCGTGACAGTCGACGCATTTATGTTTGGTGAACAGGGCTTTGCCGCGTTCGATCAGTTTCGGGCTGGATGGAATGGGGTTGACCTCGACCGGCTTGCCTGCGGGTTCGTGGCGGAAGCGTGGTGAAAAACTTTTGATGAGGTTGACCAGTGCCCAGGTGTCCTGTGGCGAAAGCGCGTCTTTCCAGGCAGGCATGGAAGTGCCGGGGACACCCTTCACTATCGTGCGATAGATGTCTTCATCGCGGGGCAGGGTACCCGTGGGTGTTGACCGGAATTTGAAAATGCCTTTTCGAAAATCGCGTGGCCAGGGGTAGAGATAATCGGTTGCCGTGCCGCCGCCGTTGCCGTCTTTGCCGTGGCAGTACACGCACATATGGAGGAAGATGTTTCGACCACGAGCGAGCAGCGCCTGTCCTTTGGTCATGGGTTTGATCTTCATGCCTTCCTTATGTGCACCGCGTGTGAAAAAGGCATCATCCAGATGCAGGCCTTGAGACAGGTCGGGGCCGCTCTCTTCTTCCTGGTCGGCGGCGTACTCCGAGCCGGGGGCCTTGTTTTCAAACTCAATCATGCCTTCGGGTTTGGGCTCGAGTTTGTTGAGGTCGTGTTGGCCGGCATCTTCACTGTGTGCGGCGGCAATGTTTGGAAAAAGCAGCAGAATGGCGAGAAGAACCAGCCAAGTGTGTCCCTTTAATGAAGGAGCGTGCGGCAGCGTGATCATTTCGGGTTCCTCTATGTGCGCGGGGAAGAAAACCCCGGGTATTATTTTTTGACGTCCCGTACCATTTTGACACCCTGGTCCAGATCGCCCAATTCTTTCAGATTAAAATAGTCCTCGCGTTGACCCAGGCCAAAGTACCAGACATTGTCCAGGTTGCGTTCGTCACTGGACCAGAGGTAGTAACTCCCGCCCGAGACAAAGGGTTTTGGCAGGCCGATGGGTTCGCCGTCTTTGCTGAGGTGTGGCCGGTTTTTATCCCACAATTCGGAGAGTTCTTTCATGCTTGGAAGTCGCCAGTCGGAATGGCCTGCAAATTTTTCGTTGTTTTTTCGGTCCACGTATTCCAGGGCATCGTACCAGGTCATCCCTTTTTTGAGTTCATGAAAGGAATCGCCTTTTTGCCACATTAACTGGGATTTGTGGTCGGTAACGGTTTCGCCATCAACAGTGAATCGATCGGCAGATAAAGCTGTGCAGGGGATGGAGATGAGCATTAACAGAAACAACATAGTGAGCGGAGATCGCATGGTATTCAACTTATAGTAAGGTAAGGTTCGGATTTTCCTTTGCATTATGAATAGTATACTAAAAGCGGAAACGGCGGGCCAACCGCTTTTTACCAACTCTTTTTGCGGGAAATTGGAATGCGTGTGGTGATTCTGGGGTCAGGCACTGCCTACCCGAGTCTTGAACGTAATTCGGCTGGTGTTCTCATACAGTACGAGGGAACAAACTCAGTGGTCGATTTTGGTTATGGCAATGTGCGGCAGCTGCTGCGACTGGGCCTGACCTACCACGATATTGACCGGATATTCTTCACGCATAACCACCCCGATCATATGTGTGATCTGATTTATTTCCTGTTCAGTACACGTTATCCCCCAGAGGCAAGAACCCGGGATCTGGAAATTATTGCTGCACCCGGTTTCCGCACCTTCTTCGACGGCCTGATGAAGGCATTTGGAACCTGGCTCGTACCGGATACCTACAACATCAACATTATCGAGCAGGATGAGGAAACCTGCCTATATGATGGATTAAAAGTGACCTCACGCCGGGTAAACCATATTGAGCTCAGCCGGGGTTACCGGTTTGAAGGTAAGTCAGGGCATTCGGTCGCTATATCCGGGGATACTGATTATTGTGACGGAATCGTAGAGCTTGGACGGCAGGCGGATGTCCTGATTCTGGAATGCAGTACCCCTGACGACACCAAAGTAAAGGGACATTTGTCTCCAACCCCGGCCGCCAGGATTGCCCACGAGGCTGGATGCAAGACCCTTTGTCTCACTCATTTCTACCCTCCGATGGAAAAAATCGACCCAAAACCGGTGATTTCGGAAAAATTTAAGGGGAATCTGGTATTGGCAGACGATTTGATGGAATTTTTCTTTTCATAAAAAGGTCTTAGTTACTAGGGATTTCTGTGAATTTTGGATGAATATCTCGCAGATTCCAATAGTTTTTAAGTTTGCCAATAGTTTACGTGTTTCTTCGAGGGGGAAGGACTATGAGGAGGAGAGTTTTATCTACGGTTGTCGCATTGTTTTTGTTGTTGCCGGGTGCAGGTTCTGCCAGTGCTTTTGATTTTAATTTGCAGGGGTCATTGAAAGAGGGCGGACTTGGCCATTATGTCCCTCCACTATCCAATCCCCTGTTTAATGAGACGCCTTACATCACAACCGAGTTTAGGCCGATTTTTATCTACCATGATATTTCGGATGATTTTCTTACCGGTGGTGGCCGAATCCATGTAATTGCGGCAGAGGCACGTGTTGCCATCACCGACCGGTTGGGCATTATTGCTTCCAAAGATGGTTATTTCGATCTGGATTTTGACGGCGTATTGCAAGACGACGATGGTTTTGCCAATATTTCACTGGGTGTGAAATACGCTATTGTCAACAATCCTTCCGAAAACAGGATCGTGACTATAGGTCTCGAATATGAACCGCCTTCAGGAAACCTGATTACCAGCGGAATTCGCATGCAGGGAACGGCAGATGGGTTCCTTGATATGTTCATTTCTGCTGCTGACACCTGGGGCAAGATAGGGATTGAAGGAAACATTGGCCTTAACCTGGCGATTGACCCTGACCGCAACTCCTCTATGATTCACGCCTCGGCCCACGCGGACTATGAAATCCTGCCAGGGCTCTTCCCGCTTGCGGAGGTCAACCTGTTTTCAGTTGTGGACGACGGTGCGCGGACGCCAGTTACCTTTGAAGGTGTTGATATTGTCAACTTTGGTAGTGGTCCCACAGGTCCGGGAACAAGTGGAGCTGGCGCAAGCACTCTGATCACCATGAATGTTGGTGGTCGTTATCACATCATGGATCACATCATGGTGGGTGCTGGTTACGAGTTCCCCGTATCTTCAAACACTAATGACTTGTTTGGATGGAGAATGACATCAGATATTGTCATCTATTACTAGAGGCTGTCTGTAGTCGCAAAGACCGGAAATGTAAATAGCGACTCCCCTGGACTCAAAAGAGTTCGAAAAAAGCCCCCGAAGCCTGCTGGCTTCGGGGGTATTTTTTGTTTAATTATCTTTGGGGTGAGGGTTAGATTGATATAAAAGTTATCTCGTTTATAAAAAAGTGACCAATTCAGGATTCCGATAAGGCTTGTTTTTGGCCTGGTCAGCAAAATGTTAAGAAATTTTTTGACAGGGGGTATGGTCTAAAAACCCTTTAAAAACAGTATGTTAATTTTCATATAAAAATAAAAGATCGATTTTTTGTGGGAGAGGCGTCGTTTTTGGAACGGGTATTGCTCTAAACAGGTTGAACTTAACCGAGGAGCTAGAAACCCGATGACACCGCAAGCGATGATAAAAAAAATGTTCTGGATCGGCCTCTTTAGCTGGATGGTATCCGGTACGGCCAAAGCTCAATGTATCCATGAAATCGGTGCGGGTGGAAATGGCAGCTCCTTCACATTACTTCCAACGCCAACGCAGGGTGACTTGCTGGTTTTCGGGCTCACGGTTCTCATACTCTGGGGATTTTCCGCCTGGATGATGAACCAGTTTTTCCCGAACAGGATTGCAGGAGCAACCCCAAAAGCCGGGATACAGAACCCGGAGCTTTACGGACTCAAATCCAGGACGGATGAGGCACTTGAGCAGGTGGAAGCTGAGTACGAAGAGATGATCCTGAGCCGAATGGATCAGGTGGAAAATAATAAGGCCTCTCATCAGGAGGCGCAGGAATTTCGAAGCCAACAGGCAGCTTCGGTTTGATCGTAGCAAGCTTTAACGCTTTACCTGTAGTTCATGTTTTACCTCTGGAAGGGAACACCCCCTCAGTTCCCTTTCATACCTCCCAAAGGGTGGGGAGGGGTTTGGCAGAGCCCCTCCCCCCTCCTCCATTTTTCCTCCTGATAACAATTTAGAAATAAATCAAAGTTGCAGCCGGGCAGGGTCTATCCTTTTGGATTTCTTTTTTTGGCGTAATTAATTTCACTAATATGCCTTTTGGTGGTTTTTGTTTTTTTTCTGGAATATTCTCCCGTTCGTATATCGCGAGGGCTTTCATGAAAGACAAAATAGCCTTGCCGTAATTTCCCTTGGACCAACATACCAAGACAAGAAGTTTGTTTTACTATCGAGAACCTAGGGGGACGTTTACTTATAAAAACTCATATTGTGTAGCCCGCTCTATGGGGGGCGTGCGTTCCACTATTTTTTTGAAACTTGTAGTAGATTTATCGTTTCTCGATATTCTCTCGCTTCTGCAAGTTTGGTGAATTCAATTTCTCCATGTAAGTTTTTCACTTTTTGCTCAATTTCCTTTAATGTGATATTAAAAAATTCTTTTCTAAAGTTAACTTTATTTACGCGTTTTTCGTCAAATTCGCGATGTAAGTCGGCTTCAAGTTTTGGAGCATTTTCTGAAAATATCATAGCGTGAATATCAAAAGAAAAAGGTACCGATGCGTCTCCCAACTCTTTCACACGGTCCAGTGGGTCTAGTCTTCGTGTCATGCCTATTTTAAAGACTTCGTTTCCAAAGGACCCTAAATTAGAGATGACATAGACATGGCCGCTTTTAGTTTGTTGAGCCCTTGAAATTGCACGTTCCTTATTAGAGTGAGCTTCATTTAGTTGTTCCTCAAGCCGTTTTATTTTTTCTTCGAAAATTTTCGCTTCCTCCCCATGTGCTGTCTGCAGTTCGGCACGCGCTTTATCCAAAGCATCTTGGTATTGGGCTTCTTCTTTTTCTGCTTTTTTTTGCATGTTTTCAAATTCCCGAATTGCTTTCTGCTCCTCTCTCATTTCGGCTTTTATCCGTTTTTGTTCTTCCTTCTCATCAAATATCTTTTGTTGAAGTTCCCGGGTTAGCCTTAGCTCGGCAAGCTTTAATTTTAGGTACTTGTCTTGGATTGTGATTTTGTTGGGTTTTCCAAGTTCATTTATTATTTCGTATGATTTAATAATCCTGTTTTCCAGTTGGGAGGCATTGTTCCATTTGACTTTTAAAACTGCCGAGTCACATTCATTATTAAAGGCCCTAATCATCAACTTCATATTCCTTTTAGTCATTTTGGCCCCTTCTTTTTTACTTCCTTCTAGGGTCCATTCTGTTGAGCAGGAAATAGCAACTCCGTCTTTGATCATTTCCTTTTGTTTTGTCCTGATATTTGACATTTCAATTTTATATTCTTCAGATGTTTCAAAGTCATAATGGGGTTTGTATAGACCGAAGCTATTCATTTCAATATTGTCTTCAATCTCTAGAATGGTTCTTTGAAGCTTTTGATAGACGTCTTTCTTTTTTTCAAAATCCTCTTTAAGTTCTAGAATTCTTTTGTTGTATTGGATAGCCAGTTTTTTTCTTTTCAGAACTTCTTGGTCCATATTAATAATATTCTTGTATTTAATTTGAAGGTGGGTTGCTAACTTGGACTTTTCTCTGAGTGCACGAGAAGTTTCTTCCACCTCATTTTTTAGGCGCGAAATTATTTTTCTTCCAAAATAAATAACTAAAAAAACGGATGGAATAAGAACTAAAATAGTGATTTGAAGACCATTGCTCATAAAGAGGCCTATTTTTTTTAAGTGTTTTTGTTTTGGATCTGGGATATTTTATAGGAATTGAAATAAATAATCAAAATTTGAAAGCGAAGCGTATTTTAAAGGGATTGAATCAATCCGAGTGGGTTGTCGCCTGTCTGGTCAACTAATTTGAAGGGAAGAAAGATGTTGAGAAAACGTGTGTTTGAGATCCTGGAGGTTTCCGAGGGCGACCGGGTGAGTCGTGGTTTCGATATCTTTATCCTTACGTTGATCGTCCTCAATATATTCGCTTTGATTCTGGAAACAGTGGAACCGATCTACAGGTTGAGCCCGGTATTTTTCAAAACGTTTGAATGGGTATCGATGGTCATATTTTCCGTCGAGTATGTTTTGAGGATCTGGGTTTCGGTTGAAAACCCTGAAACTGAAGGCTCGATTAAAAGCAGGTTCAAATACATGACGTCGTTCTACGGCCTGGTGGACCTGCTGGCGATCCTTCCCTTTTATTTGCCTTTTATAGGCGGAGATTTCCGGTTTGTCCGGGCGGTTCGTTTGTTCCGTTTATTTAGGATATTAAAACTGGCGCGTTACTCTTTTGCCTTGTCAGGTTTGAAGCGGGTCCTCCATAGAAAAATGGAGGAACTGATTTGTGTCGGTTTTCTCCTGGCGTTGCTGTTGGTGATTGCCTCTTCATCCATGTACTTTCTTGAGCACGAAGTACAGCCGGGAGCCTTCTCCAGCATTCCCGCTACCATGTGGTGGGGTGTGGTGACACTCACTACGGTAGGTTACGGAGATGTTTACCCGATAACTTTCATGGGGAAAATCCTTGGAGCCATGATCGCTATTCTGGGAATTGGATTGTTCGCTTTGCCGGCCGGGTTGATTGGTGGTGCGTATCTGGAGGAACTGGAAGAACGAAGAAACAAAAAAAAGATGGCGGCAAAAACCGGAGGTCCCCGGTCTGGGGTCGATAGGGAAACCGGGATCAAGCAATGGATGTTTGATGTCCAGTTGCAAGGTGCATCATGGAAAAACTCTGTCGAGGTTATCCGGAAGTTTTTAGGGCAAAACTTTATCGAGGCTCAGATTGATAGTTCAGTGGGAGATGGGAAGAGTTTCCAATGTTGGCAGACATCCGACCATTTAATCACTATTTCGAAAATGAAAGGCGATGAAAATTTATTCTTTCTGGATTGGCGCACCCGAAACCCGGACTGGAATTTTAATTTTTGCAGGGATAATTTGTTAGATCTATTGAATGTAGTCGATTACGCAGAAACTCTGATGTCTCGTGGTGCGTTAAAATGAACGGAGTTGCTGATACAGCTGTTTTTGTGTCTGCCGTTATTATAATTAGAATTGCCGGAAGGGTTGCTTTGTGAGGCAGAAAATCAGGAACTGCGGATGGTGTTGAGGCGGTCCTGATATTTTTTGTTGGAAGGATTGATCTTGACTGCTTGCTGAAGAGATTCTATGGCGGATTTTCTATCTTTTATCTGTAATTGAGCTTCTGCCAGTTGGAAGAACGTTTCGCCCTGAAAAGGATTGACCTGTCCGGATTTTTTCAATGCCGCAACGGCCTCTTCCCATTTATTTTGATCCCGGTAGAGAAGCCCAAGATGAAAATGGGTGAGCATGCCGTTGGGATTCAGGCCGAGACTTTGGTTTAGCAGGTTTTCAGCTTTGTTGAGGTCCCCGCTTTTACGATAAGTGTCCGCAAGGTTATTCAGGTAGAGTGTGTTTTGTGGTTCCAGTTTTAATGCCACTTGATATGCTTTTACAGCTTCGTCTAAACGGTTTTGATGTTTGTACAGGTTGGCCAGATTGTTGTGTGCTTTGGAGTCGTTGTCTTCAGGTGTGAGTGCTATCGCTTGTTCCCAAAGCTTTTCTGCCTTGTTGAGGTCTCCGCTCGAAAAGTGCGTCATACCAAGATTGATATGCGCTTGTAAATGCTTTGGGGATCGCTGGATCACTTCCTGAAACAAACGGGCAGCTTTTTCATATTCCTTCATGCCAAACAGCACCAATCCCTTTTTGTTATACGCTTCGACGTTATCGGGATTGGTTTTGATGGCGAGATCAAATTCTTCAAGAGAGTTCTGGTATAGCCGGTACTGGGCAAACTCAATGCCCAGGCGGAAATGCTCATTGGACGCGTTGACATCTACGGTCCGTTCCTGTGATGAACAGGCAGGAAACAGGGCAAAGATTAAAATGAAAATGGCAAAGCGCAGCTTCATATGTTCTTTTTCGGAAAAACGGGGAAACCTCTTTAGTCAAAAATAAATTGTGATGCTGATTACAGGGTAACGGGGTTCAGGCTAAAAAAAAAGGCCGGTCCCGAAGGACCGGCCCTGGAAAACCTTTTAAGCGGCAATCAGTTGATACCCCGACCTGTGGTCAGGCTCACTGCGTTACTGCCGTTGCCATCTGGGAGTACCGTCGAGTCGTGCATGTCGCCGATAAACTCCATGGCAAAACCTGCTCCATTCGCCTCGTGGAAAATAACACCCCACATGGAGATCTGGTTCAGGTTGTTGAATTTGCCAGAGCTGGCCACCGTTGGTGTTGTGTTGGTGGTCAACACCCGGATATTTCCGGAAGGCGCTGAAGATGCTGACGTGGCAATGAAGTGATCCCGCGAACCAAAGCTGGCAGCGTTGGAAGTTGGGTTGATCACCGGATGGTTGGTTGCCACGATGAACAGTTTATGGGTTTCACCCGCGCCAATAGTGAAGGTCTCCGAACGGTCTCCGGAAGGTTCAAAATTGGCATCTGTAGGTCCTTCCATTGAAACCGTAATTTCAATCTGGGAAACCGCAGTAGAAAGCGACGGATGTGTAAAAGCAAGAAACGTGTAAAACGAGCCATTTCCACCGGTCGGCGGCACAATCTGTGCGAACGGCGACACGGCGACACGGCTTCGGTCAATGGTCTGAGCCATGGATGTTGGAACAAACGCTGCCCACGCCACCAGGCCGACCAACCATGTCAATACAATCTTTTTCATGAGTTGTTCTCCTTATTGTTTCCTAAACATGGATTGTTCAGCTGCATTGGACACCGCTAATTAACACCGGATGGAAAACGACCAGAGGTCATATCCGGATGAGAAGAGGAGTCTGTTGCATCGCCGATGAATTCCATGGCGAATCCGGTATTGCTTCCTTCAAAAACCACTGCACCCCAGTAAGAGAGCATGGTGATATCCTGAAAGCCGCTTCCCGAATTCGTTTTAGGGTTGGAGGCGATGGGATCAAAACGTAAATAACCGGTACCTGGGTTATCGGTCCCAATGATACCGGATACAGTAGAGTCGGTATTAATAAGACTGTTGATACCCGGAAATGCACCACTGGTTTGTGGCGTACCGATGATAAAGAGGCGATGCGTAGTACCCGCGCTGACTGTGAAATCGGTCGATGTACCGTAGGTATTGGTGGTCGATCCGGTTCCGAGATAAGCTGTTGCCGTCACCCCGATTTGCGAGCTCATGCCTGCAAGAGAGGGGTGAGTGATGGCCACAAACGTATAAGTTAATCCGGCCGATCCAGGCTGCGCCTGCCAAAAGGGAACTACAACCTGGCTGGCATTGTCCACCTCGGAAGACAGGGTATTGATGCTTTGGGCATAGGCGGGTCCTGCTCCCACAACCAGGGAGGTCAGAACGGCCAACGCCGCAATGTATCGGAAGACCCGTTGTTTATTCATTGTTGTTCTCTCCTTTATATATGCCTTTTCCCCAATCCTGCCGGGGAGAGTGTTCGCAGTTTGTAAATCAATGAGTTAGCCAGGCAACCTCCTTTCGAAATATAAACCTGTTTTGTATGGTTAAATTTATTCTAAGGGAACGATTTTACCCTGTCAAACAAGGGAACTACGAAGGCTTGTCGTTCCATAAAGCTCTAGTTCTGGTAGTTGGCCCGAGGCTAGATGTCGTTTAAAAAGTGACAAATATAACCAGAAGCACAAAAACTTTTTCCAATAATTTTGCCGCGAATACCCCAAATGGGGGTCAAAGTAAAATTATGGGCACCTGATTTATCGGATGATTGGGGTGAAATCTTTAGAAAAAAATAGGGGTATTGAAGAAGTTTTTTTACATTAAAAAAGGGCTGAACGGGGTCTTGCTTGTATTAAATTAACCTTTTGATATAATTGGTCTAATTTTATTCGAGCCACTCCCGATAAGGAGTCACATGGGACCCCACCGTAACATTTTTGGCTACATTTCCAGGATTGGCCTGACAGGAGTGCTGTTTCTGGCTCTCTTATTAACCGGATGTTCTTCCACGCCTGACAGGGAGGAAAGTCAGGACCTGGCTAGAAAAAGTTATGAAGAGGCTATAAGTTTACAGTCTCTGAAGATGTATGACGAGATGACGGCCAAATTGCGCGAAGCGGTAAAATGGGATCCCGAGGAAACCCTTTATCAGATGACACTGGCCAATGCTCTGTTTTTTCAAGAAAAGCTGGATGAAGCGGAAAAACACTACAAAGAGTCTATAAAAATCAATCCGCAATTGACAGACGGTTATCGTCAACTTGGGCGATTGTATATGCAGCGTGGAGATTGGACAAATGCACAGATCTACCTTGAAGACGCAATTTCCAGACCTGGCCTTTCTCAACCTCATGAACTTTATAACTGGTTGGCAGTTACCTATTATGCCCAGGGCAAATTCAGTGATGCAGAGCAAAAGTGGCAGGAGGCTCTAAAGATAAAAGAAAACCATCAGATCCGTTTGAACCTGGCGCGGGCTTACCGAGATAATGAACTGTTTGACCTGGCTCAGGAATCTTTGGAAAAAGCACTTGAGGTTAAGCCTAAGTCGGCCCGGGCTCATTACGAATTGGCCCAGCTTTACCTGAAGAAAAGGGATTTTGGGAAGGCGAGAGATTCTTTTAACAAGGTGATTCGTCTCGACCCCTTAAGCGAAATGTCCAAATCCTCGCGTAAATATCTGGAATTGATGCCGCCGGGACCAAAAAATGGCAGATGATTTTGGATCTCACCTCAAGCACCAGCGTGAACTGCGCGGTATCTCTCTGGATGAAATCGCTTCCATCACCAAAATACACCTCCGTTATTTAAAGGCTCTCGAGACCAACTCTTTCGACGAACTTCCCGGTGAAGTCTTTATCAAAGGTTTTATCAGGTCGTACGGACGTGCCATAGGCGCCAATCTCCCGGAGCTGATAAGTGCCTATGACGATACTGTTGGTAAGGAGAGATTGGAAACCCGTCAGCAGGCAGAAAAAGAAAACAATAGCGAAAACCACAAACAGGTATTTCTGGTTAATACAATCGTCGGTGGTTTTCTGGTTCTGTTCATCCTGTTTGCTGTCTGGTATCTTTTTAAAAATCCTCCAAAAGAAGCTCCCAAAAAAACCAGCAGTATCCAACAGACAACGCGGTCCTCGAAATCTAAAGACAGGCCTGCGGCTCCACCTGCGGGAACTTTGAAAAAAGAGAAAGAACCCGGGTCTTCGGAAAAGACGGTATCAGCGAAACCGGGCTCAAGTGAGTCGGGTTCCCTTCAATCAAAGAAGCCAGTGGAAGCCGGGGAAGGTGAAAAAACGGAAAAACCTGCCGAAGTAAAACCGGAAAGAGGAACATCAGATTCGGTTTCCAACAAACCGAAACCCGCACAGACTGAAGACGATTCTCAAAAACCGGTAGCCGAAAAAGAAAATAGTGCTATAATAGAAAACCAAAAAGCCCAACAAGTTCAGGGGGATAGCGGTTCATCGCCAGCCCCTCAGGAAAAGGAAGCCAAACTCAGGTTGAAAATCCGTGTTTCGGAAAACGCCTGGTTTAACATGGCGGTAGATGGAAACGCTGAACGCGATTTCATTTTGCCTGCTGGCGAGGTAAAGGAATTTGAGGGGAATGAAGAAATGGTGATAACTATTGGTAACCGTCGAGGGACTGAACTGAAACTCAATGGAAAAGAAGTGGCGCTACCCACCACTCCAGACAATGTGGTGCGGAACTTTAAGGTGAACTTAAAACTGATCGAGTGAACTCATGGCCAAAATTGATGCCTTTTTTAAGTTAATGAATGAACAGGGGGCTTCCGACTTGCATCTTGTATCGGGATCCCAGCCGGTGCTCCGGGTTCACGGTGATATGGAGCGCGTAAAGTTCAAAGTTCTTGAGAATGACGAATTGAAGGCCATGTTGTATGAAATTGCGCCGGAAGATAAAATCAAAGTTTTTGAAGAATGTGGTGACATCGATTTTGCCTATGAGATACCCGGTCTTGCCCGTTATCGCGCAAACTATTTCATGCAGAAGTGGGGAGTGGGCGCAGTCTTTCGTGAAATTCCCAGTGAAATTCTAACAGCAGAGCAATTAGGTCTGCCGCCAGTCTTAACCAAGCTTTCCATGTTGCACAAGGGAATGGTATTGGTGACCGGCCCAACAGGTTCCGGTAAGTCCACTACTCTTGCTGCGATGATGGATTATGTGAATAAAAATAAAAAGAGTCATATCATCACCGTTGAAGATCCGGTGGAATTTGTTCACAAAAGCCAAAGCTGCGTCGTCAACCATCGTGAGGTTGGAATTCACACTAAAAGTTTTAAGGCTGCCTTGCGTGGGGCGTTACGTGAAGATCCTGACATCATTCTGGTGGGTGAGATGCGTGACCTGGAAACCATTGAGCTCGCCCTTGAAGCAGCGTCTACGGGGCATCTGGTGTTTGGTACCTTGCATACGCAGAGTGCAGCCAAAACCGTGGATCGCGTGATCGACGTTTTCCCGGCAAACCAGCAAGCCCAGATTCGAACAACTCTTTCTGAAAGTTTGAAAGGTGTTGTTGCGCAGAACCTTTTCAAGCGGATCGATAAAAAGGGCCGAATGGCTGTTCTCGAGGTTCTGGTCGTGACCCCGGCGACATCGAATCTCATTCGCGAGGGAAAAACTTTCCAGATTCCGTCGGTGATCCAGACGGGGAAAAAATACGGGATGCAATCTCTGGATGATGCCATTCTTGAGGCCTTGCAGGCCAAGAAGATCAGTCCGGAAGATGCTTATGACAAGTCTATCGTCAAGGAACGGTTTGTTCAGTATCTGAAAACGCCGCCGGAGTTCATCTAGGCTGATTCAGTTTTCAGGAATAGAAATGGGCACGATAACAGGACCAGACAAGAATGCGAAAAGCTGAGATCGACCACATTCTGACAAGCATGCTGGAGGCTCACGGAAATATTTCCGATTTGAACATCACTGTCGGTCGTCCTTTTCAAGTCGAAAGTTCAGGTAAATTGAGCGGGGTGGAAATGGTGCCTCCCATGAAGGAGATCACACCCTTTCAGTCAGAAATCTTCGCGATGAATCTGATCAATATGGATCGTCGCTTGACAGATATCCTGATCACTCAAGGATCCTGTGACTGTTCCTATTTTGTGCCCGGGAAAGCGCGTTTCAGGGTGAATATATTTTCGCAGCGCGCCAACTACAGCATTGTCCTCAGGAAACTGGAAACCCGTATTCCAACTATTGAAGAGTTGAAACTGCCACCGCAGTTTGCAAAGGCTGCGGAGGAAAAAAACGGGCTGGTGCTGGTAACAGGGTCAACGGGTAGTGGTAAAACCACAACGCTGGCTGCGCTTCTCAGTAAGATCAATGATGAAAAGTCAATCCACATCATCACACTGGAAGACCCGGTGGAATTCGTCCATCCGCACCGTAAGGCCACATTTAACCAGCGTGAACTCGGTCAGGATTTTGACAAGTTCTCCACCGGCCTTCGAGCCGCCTTGCGTCAGGCTCCCAAGGTTATTCTGGTGGGGGAAATGCGCGACCAGGAAACAGTGGAAATTGGGATGTCGGCCTCCGAAACCGGTCACATGGTGATGAGTACGCTTCACACCGTGGATGCAGGACAGACGATCAACCGTATTCTGGGTATGTTTCCTAAGGATGAGGAAATGCAGATCCGCCTCCGTTTGGCAGATACACTGCGCTGGATCATCAGTCAGCGGCTGGTGCCAAAAGAAGGCGGAGGTCGTATCGCCCTGCTCGAAATCATGAATAACAATATGCGAGTCAAGGATGCCATCATCAATGGTGAAGAAGAGGGTAAAACCTTTTATGAAATCATTACCGAAGGGGATGCTTATGGCATGTGGACATTTGACCAGCATATTTTGAAATTGTTCACAGAAAAGAAAATTTCGGAAGAAACTGCCATGAATTATGCTTCACGCAAGGCTGTGGTGGGTCGCGGAATCGATACCATTAAGTCGGGACGTGGAGAGACCACGACAGATATCGAAGGCCTGGACATGGACGATTCATTTCAGGATGTGGGATCGCCTTTCGCCCGAAAAAAGAGACGTTAAAAGAAGAACCGGGATTCAATTATGAAAATCAACTGCAGCGCTTGTCAGCATGAGATCAATATCCCTGACGATAAGGTGCCTGAAGGCCAGGCGTTTAATCTGACGTGTCCCAGTTGTAAGGAAAAAGTCCGGGTTGACCAGCATTTAAAGTCGGATGAGCCGGAAGAAACGATTGATGCTTTCAGTTTTGCGACCTCTGATGATTTTGAAGAAGAAGAGGTCCTTGAAATATACGATGAAGATGACAAGGTTGCGCTGGTTCTGGATCAGGAGAATGGAGATTTCTGGGTCAACACCCTCAACGAAATGCATTTCAAGCTGCAAACAGCCAACTCAGAAGACCATGCGATCCATAAAATAAAATTTACCGAATTTGATTTAATCATTTTGCATGAAAATTTTCAGGGAACTCCTTTCCGCGACAGCCCGGTATATAAATACCTGATCAATCTTCCAATGAACATGCGACGGCACATATTTTTTGTATTGACCGGGAAAGAATTCAAATCCATGAACAATATGGAGGCGTTTGCGCTGAGTGCCAATGTGCTCATCAATGAAAACGATTTTGACAAGGCAAAAGTTATACTGAAAAAATCAATGTCAGACAATGACCAGTTTTATAAGGTGTTTCGCGAGTCCCTGAATGCTCACGGAAAAGTTTAACTGTAATAAAAAGGTAATTTATGAAATTCAGTGATACTCCAATTGTTCAGCGGTTTTCTGATGGTGATGTGATTATTTCCGAGGGCATTGTGAGTAACAATGTTTTTATAATTCTCGAGGGGAAGGTCAACATCACCAAGAAAAGTGACAAAAAAAATGTTCTTGTTGCCCAACTTAAAGAAGGTGATGTTTTTGGAGAAATGGGCCTGATCTCCGGAAAAGTACGCAGTGCAAACTGCACCGCTGTAGGCAACGTTACCATTGGAGTGATTGACAAGGAAAAGTTTGCTGAACTCATTGATAATCTGCCGGAAGACTTGCAGGCGGTAGTCAGGGCGTTAGTGAACCGGCTGAGATTCACTACGGAACAGCTTTCCAGGATCGGGACTGAGCTGGACAAAACCCGCGCTGTGCTATCGGCATTTTCGATAGACATTGATACCTGATAAAAAGTTTTCTAGGTCTTGAGGGGTTTTGCGGTTTAATAAAAATGCCCTAATGCTTTTGCTTTAACAGATTTCAAGGATCAGGTAAAAAGGCTGCAGCTTGCGGTCTGGACTTTTTTAAAGTTGATCCTTTTGGCCATCGGAAAATTTTTGGCCGAAAAAAAACCAGGAAGACACTTTTCATATCGGGAAATGAGTCATGACAACTTATACCTATAAGACAACAATTAATGGCAGGACCACCAAGGGCGAAGTCGACGCTGAGACTGAAGAAGGTGCGTTGGCGAAACTCAAACAAAAGAAAATCAATGTCGATTCCATAAAGAAAAAGCAACCCCGACCCTTCAGTAAGGAGGGGAAAGAAAAAATCGACGAACGGGATATCGTGATTTTCACCCGTCAGTTTTCCACTATGGTGGATGCGGGCCTCCCTCTTGTCCAATGCCTCGATATTCTGGGTAAACAGGCTGACAAAAAGTCGTTCTCCATCATTATTCTCGATGTTAAAAACGGTATCGAAGTCGGTGGCAACCTTTCTGATTCCATGCGCAAACACCCGAAGGTTTTTGACTCCCTTTACTGCAACCTGGTTGAAGCAGGGGAAGCCGGCGGTATTCTGGATGTCATTCTGCAAAGACTGGCGGCTTACATCGAGAAAGCTCTTGCCCTGAAGAAAAAGGTCAAGTCGGCGATGGTGTATCCAGGGGCTATCGTTACGGTTGCGTTTTTAGTTGTTTGGTTTTTGATGGTGTTTGTTATCCCGACCTTCGCAGAAATGTTCAGCGGTCCCGGTGTAGAACTCCCTCTACCCACCGCAATTGTTATGGGCATCAGTGATTTCTTCAGGGAGAAATGGTATTTCATCATTGGTGGCCCTGTTGCTTTCTTTTTCCTTTTTAAAAAAGTGTATGCCACTGAAAAAGGACGAGTCGAGGTTGACCGGTTTGCTCTAAAATTTCCAGTGGTTGGCATTTTGATTCGTAAAGTGTCTGTCGCCAAATTTACCCGAACACTCGGGACTCTGCTTTCCAGTGGGGTGCCTCTTATTGAAGGAATGGATATCTGCGCCAGAACCTCGGGTAACAAGATCATGGAATTCGCTATCCTGAATACAATTGAGTCGATCAAAGAAGGTGAAACCATTGCAGCGCCGCTTGGAAGAGAAGGGGTTTTCCCTCCAATGGTAATCCAGATGATTGATGTCGGTGAATCATCAGGCTCGTTGGATAGCATGTTGATTAAAATTGCCGACTTTTATGACGAAGAAGTCGATACAGCCGTCGCGGGGCTGACCTCGCTGCTGGAACCCATGTTGATGGTATTCCTGGGTGTGATCGTTGGTTTCATCGTGGTGGCCATGTATTTACCCATATTCAAGATGGGCGAAACAATTTAAAGAAACCAGGAAACGAAAGGTCTTGTTTAGGTATTTCAAAAGATCTTTATATTGGTTCCATAAGATACCTGAATAAGTTTTTTGTACTTTACTCCGGAATAATTTCCGGTCCGGGGCGGATCTGTTTTTGAACGGATTCGCCCCACTTCCATTACCACTTTGAACCGGGGTTTCCCGGGGAGCGGCCATTGATCACGCCGCCAGAAAAAAAAAGACAGGATTCCGAGCTTTTTCTCCGCATAAAAACACTGATGGTGTTGCGGATGATTTTCCTCACCGGGTTCGTGATCCTGCTCATCACCTTTGAGCAAAACGCGGTTCGTCCAACCCCCGTTGTTCCTGTCAGTATTGTCCTCTGTACAGCCTATTTTTTTGCTTTAAGTTATGCCTTACTGTTCCGTATCGGAATGAGTCTGGGCGATCTTGCCTGGATACAAGTGGTTGGAGACCTGCTTGTCGTGGGCGGGCTCATTTTCACCACAGGTGGGATCGATAGCCCTCTTTCCTTCCTGTTTATTTTTGTTGTTATTGAAACCAGCGTTATTCTTCCAAGGTCCGCGTGTTACAAAGCTGCGGCGGGCGCCAGTATAATTTACGGCCTTTTGGTTGATCTGGAGTATTTTAACCTGATCCAGCCTGTATATTTTTTCCCAAAAACTGAAGTTTCCTACCAGGGTGCCTACCTTTTTTACACAGTGGTGATGAACCTGGCGTCTTATTTTGGAGTGGCATTTTTAAGTAGTATTCTCACTCACCGCCTGCGTTTAATTAAAGAAGAGCTCGAAGCGAAAAATATCCAGATGGAAATTCTTGAAGCATTTCATCACCGGGTTATTCAACAAATGGGAAACGGGTTGATGACGACCGATTCCCAGGGCCGTATTACTTCCGCAAATACCGCGTTTGAAAAGATATGTGGAAACAGTGAGGAAGAATTGCAGAACCGGTTTTGTTATGATGTCCTCAATATTGATATGCTTCGGGAGTTTTTCCGGACAGCAAAAGAACAGACGCTTCCCTATCATATTGAAGGAGAATGCCGGGACCGTAATGGGGAGCCGCTTCGGCTAAGTGTAAAGATCAGCGGTCTCAGTCGATCGGATAGTGGGTATCAGGGTTACATCTGTGTATTTGAAGACCTGACCGAAATGAGAAAAATGGAAGAAAAAGTCATGCAATCCGAACAGTTGGCCGCCGTGGGCCGCTTTTCAGCCGGCCTGGCACACGAAATCCGCAATCCACTTGCCTCGCTCAGTGGTTCTATACAGTTCCTTAAAGAAGGCTTGGAACTGGATGGCACTCACCAGCGGTTGATGGATATTGTCCTCAACGAAACTGAGAGATTGAATGAAATTGTCAGTGGATTTTTAAACTTTTCTTTACCAAAGAAAAAGAATTTGGTGGTAGTGGACCTGACAAAGTTGCTTGAAGACTGCGTAATCCTTATGAAAAACAGCAACGAATACCATTCCTCAATTCAGATAAAATTAAAGCTTCCTCAGGACAGGGTGTTGATTGAAAGTGATGAGGAACAATTGAAGCAAATGATCTGGAATCTTTGTATCAATGGGATCCAGGCGATGGATGAAGAAGGCACTCTCACTATTTCCTTAAAAGAGGTGAAAGGATTTCAACACCCTATGTTCAATACCGTTCGGAAAGGACTTGTGCTCAGGGTTCAGGATGAAGGGCGTGGAATAGATGAAGAGGAAATCAATTTGATATTTGATCCCTTTTTTACTACAAGGGAAGAAGGCGTAGGGCTGGGGCTTGCGACCGTGAAAAAAATTGTGGAGCAACTGGGAGGGAAAATTGGACTTACCAGTCGAAAAGGGCAGGGCACGGTATTCGAAGTCTTTTTGCCACAGGAACGTTCGCTTATCAATACCACCAAACCAGACAAGGAAATGCGGCAAACAGCCGCTTCCTGATCCAATCAGATTTAAATGAAGCCAAAAAAAGAACCGTTGGTTATAAAAGAAGAGGAAGAGCTGGCTATTTGTACCTGCGGTCAAAGCGGGCATTGGCCTCTTTGTGATGCTTCGCACCACAGTCTGGGCGGGGCAGGTCCCGAACTAATTTCTCTGGATAAAGAGAAAACCTACTTGTTGTGCCAGTGCCATCGCACTAAAAACCCTCCTTATTGCGATGGATCCCACAACTCAATGTAAACACTTTTTCCGAAGTGGCAAAATGGTAAAAATTTTTTTTTCAGGGTTGATAACTTTTCTTTCGTTTGTTTTCTTTTTATCCGGATGTGTTTCAATAAAAACATCCAAAGAATATTTCACGACGATGGTCGAAGTTCCTGCCGGTCTTTTTTCGATGGGAGCGATAATCGATAACCCAAATGAATGGGGAGATACGGACGAAGAACCGGTGCACGAGGTTTATCTCGATAGGTTTTACATTGATAAATTTGAAGCGACTGCTGGCGAGTTCTCCCGGTTTTTAAATGATAACCCTCATTATGCCCAGGCGTTTATCGAGACCGGGCCTGCGGTGACCATTGAACTGAAAGACGGGGTTTACAAACCCCGTGAAGGTCTGGAAAGGTATCCTGCAAACCGGATCTCCTGGTATGGTGCTGACGCCTATTGCCGTTGGATGGGCAAGCGTCTGCCCACGGAAGCAGAATGGGAAAAGGCCGCTCGCGGTTCTGATGGAAGGACGTTTCCCTGGGGGAACAAACATCCCGACAACACATTGGCTACCTATCGCCGCCCGTTTGCCAAGCATGGATTCCAAGCCATGGAACCGGTTGATTCCATGCCGCAGGGAGCTTCTCCATACGGCGCCCATCATATGGCGGGGAATATTTGGGAATGGGTCAGCGACTGGTACGAAGATATTTATTACGAACACTCGCCTGAGAAAAATCCTCAAGGACCCGAGACTGGCGATCACAAGGTGATGCGTGGAGGGAACTGGTATTACAAGGCCTACTACATGCGCACGACTTACCGGTTCAACGATCCTCCTGAAACATTCAAAGTCTGGCAGGGGGTCCGCTGTGCAAAATCAGCAGGAGATTGAGCCCCTTCAGAAGCCAATTCTGTTTTAAAAAAAATTCCTCAAGACTTTGGGTGAGCAAGCCGTAATCTGAGGTTTCCCTCAAAACATTGGCGTACGCCCAGAAGCACCACGGTGGAGCAGGAAATCCCGGCGGTTCCGGCGATCATGTAGACAATCGCAATCTGGAATTTCACCGCTTCCAGCGGAGATCCTCCTGCAATTAAAAAACCGGTCATGATTCCAGGTAAGTGGACCAACCCGATGGTTTTCATCGAATCGATGGTGGGAATCAACGCGGTTTTCACAGCCTGTCTGGCTGCCTCCTCTCCCGCCTGGCGGGAATTGCCGCCAAGTGCCAGTAATAATTCGATCCGTTTTCGTTGATGTTCCAGTTCGCCAAGCAAACGGTTCATTCCAAGTGAGGTAGCATTCATTGCATTGCCAATGATCATGCCTCCAATAGGAATGACATAGTGTGCTTCATTCCGGATAACACCCGTTGCGTAAAGGACCAGAAAGGTAACTATTGATCCCAGGCCGATTCCCAAAAATGCTATTCCTTTGGCGTTGGGTATCGCACGGCCACGGTTCCCACTTATAATCGCAGCCACACCTGTCATGAATAACAAGACCAGGAAAAACCATTGTGGTTTTTCAAGCGCAAACACCCATTTCAATAAAAAACCCATCAAAATCAACTGGGCTGTTGCGCGTAGAGAACTTAAAAACAAATCGCGTTCAATGCCAAGCTTATTGGAATAGGACAAGCCGATGGTTAGGGCGACAAGCGCGTACACCCATAGAAGAACTTCAAATCCCACTTGATTCTCCTTCTCCGTTTAACCGACCTTCAAAAAAACGCATCAGTGTTTCGCTGGTTTGATCCGCGATCAATTCCTTAATCGGTCCATTCGCGATCACTTTACCTTCAAGCAGGATAAGTGTCCGGGTATTCAACCGCAGAGCCTGCTCAACATTGTGTGTGACCATCACGATGGTTCTATTCATTTCACGATGAATTTTTTGAATCAGTTTCTCAATGGTGAATACCGCACTTGGATCCAGGGCCGAGGTCGGCTCATCAAGCAATAACACTTCCGGATGATTTGCCAGGGTTTGTGCAAACGACACGCGTTGTTTCTCTCCAACTGAAAGTGTTTCTGCATCTCGGAGCAGCACTTCCTGGTCGAGTCCCACATTCGTAGCTAATTGCTCCAGGTCATTTTTGGAAACCACTTCGCCTCTCAAGGCTGGACCCTTGGCAATATTATCTTGAACAGTCCCGCGGAATAAAGTCGGAGTTTGAAACACCATGCCAATACGACGTCGCAGGTTGGACACGTCGAACTGGTCAACGTTGGTTCCTTGAAATTCGATTGTTCCTGTATTCAGGGGTTGGAATCGATTTAAACAGCGTAGCAATGTTGATTTCCCGGCACCGGAGGGTCCCAGTACCAGCAACATGTCTCCGACCTTTAATTCAAATGATATGGAACTTAGAATGGACCTGCCCTGTACAACCGAGAGATTATTTACATTTAACAATGAGGCCATGAGCGACCGGCTGGGTCAGGAATCTTTTTTAAGGAGTGAAACAGAAGGAAAAAATCAGTTGCCAGCATAATGAAACATACGCTCCACGCAGGCGAGAGCACGTTTCTGTACTGGAGCTTCTATATGAATGATGCTTTCGGGCAGCGGATTCTCAAGAGTGCTGGCAATGTGAGTCAGACAATTCGATTTCATGTATCGGCACATTGTGCAGGTACCGACAAATTGTTTTTCAGGAAACTCCGTTTGCAGGATTCCTGTGAGTCCACACTCAGTCAATAGGAAAAATGAGTCCTTTTCCGACTGCCGGACATGCTCCATCATGCCTGTTGTGCTGCCGACATAATCTGCTTTTCCCACAACAGGCGGTGTGCATTCAGGATGGACCAGGATTTCGACTCCCTCATTGTTCTGCCGGATAAAATCAATGGACCCTGGTTCATACTCCTCATGGACATAACAGGTGCCGTCATAAAAATCGACCTGCTTGGACGATCCTTTTTCTTTTAAATATTCGATGACATTCTGCGCCATCAATTTGTCCGGGAGGAAATATATTTTATCGTTCTCTATCGCTTCGACAATTTTATAGACATTGGACGAGGTGACGCACACGTCACATTCTGCTTTGACTTCTGCCGTTGTGTTGATGTAGCAAACAAATGTATGGTCAGGAAATTCACGTCGCAATTGCTTCACGATACCTGCATTGACGCTGTCGGCAAGGGAACAGCCCCCATTGGGGTTTGGATCCAGCACCGTCTTATCAGGGTTCAGAACTTTTGCTGTTTCCGCCATGAAGCGGACCGCAACGAACACGATCATATCCGCATCTGATCCCCGCGCCTTTTTGGAAAGGCCGTAGGAATCACCCGTGTAATCGGCAACACTGAACAAGACTTCCGGCGCGACATAATTGTGTGCCAGAATAATCGCGTTCTTTTCCTGCTTGAGGCGTTCTATTTTTTCGATGTAGGGGAGCATGCGGGCGCAATGCTCCACGGTAAATTCACAAAGGGGACTGCCGACGCGGTAATGCCGCAGCTTTTCGTAGAGGGATTCTGCCGTGACTGTCATGACTCATCCGGGAGGCCATTGCATAGCCCGCCCCGCCAGTAAATGAAAATGAATATGGAACACCGATTGCCCTGCTCCTGCCCCGCAATTGACTACCAAACGAAATCCGGATTTATCAAAACCGTTTTCCCGTGCAAGCTTTCCTGCCAACTCGGGCACCTGACTCATCACTTCCCGGTCCTGCTCTTCCAGATCCAACAGAGTGGGGATGTGGCGTTTAGGAATGATGAGCAGATGGGTTGGTGCCTGGGGATTAACATCCTTGATGACGAATAAACCCTCGTCCTCAAAAACTTTTTTCGAGGGAATTTCACCCTTATCAATTTTGCAGAAAATGCAGTCTGTCATGTTCCTGGTTTTTCAAAAGTAAAAAATCTATTTGCTTATCCCTTTTATCCCGGGGATAACGAGGGCATAACAAAACGTTTTTTGTTTTCCATCCGCCCGGGATTTAACGGAAGAAGGAGTCGCGGTCATAAGGTTGTTGCAGGTCGAGGTTGTTCAGGTAATTGCGAATTTCCTTCTTATAGGAAATGAACGGGTCAAGCATCAAAAAAGGTTCCTCTTTGTTAAGCCGGAAACCAATCCAGTCTATCAAGTAGCCCGTCTGGCTCTGTGCAAGTGTTTTGACCAGTTCGCCACGACCATCGGCCCGGGTGCCTTTAGGTGCTGTGCTCTTGGCATGTTCGACCGCAGAGTCCGTGGTCCTTCGCCAAGCATCGCCTGTTTCCTCTAATCCCCAGTATAAACCTTTTTGACGGTTCAGGTTGTGGTATTCCAGGTCCAGACTTTTGACCCAGGGGTCCTGCCAGGAAAGGTCCTGCGCTTTCATGAATTCCGTCAGCATCCAGTATTTACTGGCCCAGTCGACCCGTCCCAGCAAAGCTTCCGGACCTTTGGGGATGTCTTCCAACACCGACTCCCAGGCTTCGATCACCCAATCTGTATCGGTAGAACTACCAGTGAGATGTTCCTTTGCGCATTTCAACATTTCCCATTGCAATTCCAATGCAGTCGATTTTTTGCCGTCCCGAAGTGTGATTTCCCATTTAAATTCAGGGTCACGCGAAATGTCCCGCATAGTTGAAACAGAATCTGCCAGGATCCAGTCCGGGTTGGCGACACCCATTTCGATCAGTTCCATCAACACAGCAGTCGATCCCATTTTAAGAGCGGTGGCGAATTCACTCATATTGGAGTCACCTACCAGCAGGTGAATTCGACGGTACTTGCTTGGGTCGGAAAGGGGTTCATCACGCGTATTGACGATAGCGCGGTTGTACTGGACCCACCGATAAAACTCGTTGGGAATATGGTCGGCACGTTGGGAAATCTGGAAATCGACTTCCTCCTGATCCTTGCGTTGAGGGCTTACCTCGTCCCAGTCGCGAAAGGGTTGGGGGTTGCAGGCGCCCGTTCGTCCGGCTCCGGCGTAAATCTGCCGTGTGACCAGAAAGGAAGCCAGCATACGCAGATTTTCACGGTTATCGAACTGGAATGCACGGCTGACCAGATAGTTTTCGTGGCAACCGAAGGTCGCATTGGTTTCAAGGTCGACATTATTTTTGATAATCGATACCTGATCGCTCCACCCCATTTCCTCGACAGCGTCCTGCACCACCATATCGCCGGCACGATCATAGGTGACAAGATCCATTAGATTGGAGCATTCCGGAGACGCGTATTCGAGGTGGCCCATGTCGAGATAGACCCGACCGCCGTTTATCAGAAACCCGCCATTTCCCGGGGGTTCGTCGTTGGCGCGATAGTGCAGGTCCAGCACACCGGTCTTTTTTTCAAAAATGTGATTCTTGACACGCACTGCCACATCAACAGAACCGTACTTGAAGTCCTCTCCTTTTATTAAAAGGCCGTATTCTGTTTCGATACCGTAAATTCTTTTTTTCATGACAGGCAGGCCATTTTAAGTTTTTCGATTTCATCAGGAGAAAGAGAACGATAGAGGGCCCGGCGTTCAGTATCAGTAGATAGGACGGCCGCCTCCAGTGTCCATTTTTCGAATGCTTCCTTTAAAGTCAGGGCTGGATCGTCCGACTCCTCATCGGCAATATCCTTCTTGGCTTCCTCCCAGATGCGACAGGCTTTCAGAAGTGCATCATCTAGTGAAAGCGAGGTAAAATCTGTTGATTCTATTTTTTCTTCGAGGGCATCTGATAGCTGGGTATCTCCCGCGATCACGGCACCTTTTTTAAAGGTTTCCCAATGTCCATCGTAGTTGACTCGAAAGAACGAGGCCTGGTTGTTGAAATCAATTTCCATTAAAAGAAGTTGAATCAGATAGGGAGCGCGTACGACTTCTTCAAAATTCTGTTTGAGTGACGGGGCAATACCGAATTGGAGAAGCCGGGCGATCGTCACATCTTTTTCTGATCGGTTGAAACCTTCCAGGTGAGCCATATCGAGCAGGGTCATGCGCAGCCGTTCGACATCTGCGGGATGTCCCAATCCCCCGAGGGCGATGCGGTCATAGAGTTCAAAAATCTTTCCAGGTTGCGGCGAAAAGCCCAGCATAAGGGTGCCGTACTGATAAGGCACCGCAATGACCGGCTGTCCCTTTTTCAGCTTTTCCTGGACGTAACTGTGTCTGGTTGAAATGGCCTCCAGCCAGCGAAATGGTTCTTCAAACATAATTGTCTCTTGATTTAAGTGCGCTGAATAGCCTGTTGGAAAAGCGACGCCACTTCTTCTTCGGGAAGGAAGCGATAACCCTTGGCCGTAATACAGGCGATGATGGGGAAAATGTTGTCGTCCGGCCGGGCTTGCCCGGTTGCGGAATCAAATCGCCCTGCTGTTTGCAACAGGCGGATTGCCAATAGCGATGCTTCTTCCTGGGAACGCTGGTTCAGAGGATTCTGACCCCAAAGATCTTCGTGCTCCAAAACGCCGCGTATAACAGGTGAACCAGACCCTGTAGCTGTGTGAGTCCGAATTTCAAACTGTGCCCCAAGCAGATCGTAAAAATAAATCATCGGGGCATCACTTTTTAAATTGTAAGTGGCAAAAATGGGGCTCACCGCGCCAACACCCTGCATGGCCAACCCCATGTTGTCCTTAAGAAGACGCGACAAAGCACGGACTTTACCTTCTGTGGAAAGCGATTGTAACTGGGAACGTCGGTAATATTCAAAGTTGTGCGACAGCACGCGCGCCATTTCAAAGGCGGTAGCCGGTACCCCAGCGATTGCCATGAGCGAATAATCATCGATAGGGATGACCTTGTCGCAGCGTTCGTACATGATCGCGTTGCCTGCTGTGGCCCGTCGGTCACCTGCAACCAGAACGCCATCTTTATAGTGGAAGGCGAGTACAGTGGTGCCCTGGGTCAGACTGGCCTTGTCGATTGCCGGCATTCCAGTGGCATCCGGCCAGGCATAGCCTGAACGATTGAGAAGATCTATGAAATCACCCTGCTGCTGATTTTCCGGGTTCAATAGGTTCATTGACCCGTGCGCTGCTTGTATTTTTCAGATTGCTTTGGGTCGACTTTCTTCATTCGTTTGAGGAGATCATCCC
The DNA here is from genome assembly GCA_015698285.1 of Candidatus Nitronauta litoralis. Taxonomy (NCBI): domain Bacteria; kingdom Pseudomonadati; phylum Nitrospinota; class Nitrospinia; order Nitrospinales; family Nitrospinaceae; genus Candidatus Nitronauta; species Candidatus Nitronauta litoralis. Next base: position 607,226 of record CP048685.1, on the reverse strand, counting down.
GACCCGGGCGGGATACATCCGGACGACTGGGTCCGGCATCCTTATGATCTGGTGAAGGATCCTTTTTCTCCTCACGGCGAAGCGGATCGCTCATTTCAATTGATTGAATCGTCATGCTAACTGCTCCTTGCGTGATTGCAGTTCAAGTTCCACGTCATTTTGCGTGATGATGTCCGTCAAGTCCAGCACTTCTCCATCGATTAATTCTATGCCGGTCCAGTGAACTTTACGTATTCTATCTTTATATAATTGTACCATTTGTCCGCGGATTGCGGCACGGGTATCCTCCGGCGGGCAATTGATGGCGCTTTCCACCCGATCCCGGGGAATCAGATTTGTTATTCCTTCCTGCGTTTGCAACGCAGTATACAGGCCACGTTCCGGGTCCAGGTTGTGGTATTCCAGGTCCAGGCTTTGCATTACGGGATCATCCCAGCTTATATTTTCGGACGCCATGAAGTCACGGAACAGGCTGCGCTTAATGGCCCAGTCTATTCGGTCGTCCAACTGGTCCGGGTCTTTTTCAAGATCATCTAAAGTACGCGTCCATTCGCGTACGACCCATTCGTATTCAACGTGTTCGTTTTCATCCTCTCCGGGTGGGTGTTCTGCAACCTGTTCAAGATAAGCTCGCTGGATTTCGATTGGTGTAATTGTGCCGGATTGTTTTCTATTGAGCAGCACTTTCCCCGAAAGATCCCGAGAAACTGTTCGGCAGTCGTTTACCGGGTTTTTAAGTTCCGGAAAATCTTTCAATTTTTCTTCCCCGATCAGGCGGAGCACCTGGCGGGTAGAGCCTACTTTAAGCGCGGTTGCATAGGAAGACATGTTGGCATCTCCCAGTATAAGATGAAGCCTGCGGTAGAGAGAGGAGTTTGCATGAGGCTCGTCGCGTGTGTTGATGATAGGCCGTTTGGTCATCGTTTCAATGTTCATGATCGCTTCCATGAAATCGGAACGTTGAGCAAGCTGCAATCCAGTGAACCCGTCAGCATGAGCCCCTTCAGCTCCAATCTTGCCGGCCCCTGCGTAAAGCTGGCGAGTCACAAGAAAAGCCAGCAGAGCATTGGCCCAGGTTTCAAATGGAAGCGAACGTTGGATGAGGTAATTGTCGTGGGTGCCGTAACTGTGCCCACTGTAGTCGGTATTGTTTTTGAACACCTGTAAACCGTCAGTTCCAATTTCTTCGTTTCTCAACCGGACACAATCTCGGACAATGTCTTCGCCAGCCATATCGTGAGCTACAAGATCAAACAGGCTGGCACATTCGGGTGTTCCGTATTCAGGGTGCGTGTGGTCGTTGTAGAAGCGGGCACCGTTAGTCAGGACCCGGTCGCTTTTCATATCGAGGTAGGTGTAGGGACGCTTGCGGTCTTCCTCGCAGAACTCATCCTCTTCTTCATCCTGCGCGAGACGGTCCACCGTGAAGCCACGCATGTCGAGGTGCGTTCGCTCTTTGCGGTAATCCCACTTTTGGAAAACTCCCGGTTGCTTGCAGACTCGCAGCAACTCCATCGATTCTTCAACAGGATCAGAAGTCTCGAGGTCCTCGCGGATAATGCCGTACTCGGTTTCAATACCAAGCAGTGGAACTTGCTGACTCATATAATGGAACGACGCATGGTCTTGTGTGTGGCTTGATCAGAGTCATCCGGTCGCCGAACGCGGGCCACATGTTTCGGATCGAAGTCGAGTAATTGGAGCCAGTCCTCCATGTTGGAGTCGGCCGGCAGGACACTGTTGTCCTTGAATTCGACCCGGAGGGCATCTGTCAGGTCATCGACTTTGATTTTCAGGTCTTCTCCCTTGATCGCACGTTCGATAGCGGTTTCCTTGGCGCGGCTGACTATGCCCTCAAGGATGGCACCGGAAATAAAGTCTTTCCAATAGAGCTTTTTGAAATCACCGCTTCGAAGCGTCAGGACCAGGGCAACCTGTTCTGATTTACGGGCGAACAGCTTATCGAGGAACGGTCCTGTAACGTTTTCGAGGCTGTCTTCCAGTGGAAGGTTTGGTTTCAGATAAACTTTCAGGATTGCTTCACAGTCATCGCGATTGGGACGACTGACTTTTATTTTTTTATCAATACGGCCCGGTCGCAAAATGGCGGGGTCGATGAGGTCAGGCCGGTTGGTGGCGAGAATCACGACCATGTCGCGCACGGATTGAATGCCGTCCATTTCTGCGCAGAACATCGGCACCAGCGTGTTTGAAATATTGTGTCCGCGCCAGGCCTGCCGGGTGCCGAGTACCGATTCGGCTTCGTCGATAAAAATGAAGGGGAACTGTCCTTTTTCTTTATAGTCCCGAGCTTTCTGGAAGACCTCCCGTACCTTGCGTTCGGATTCTCCGAGCCACATGTTGAGAATTTCCGGACCTTTCACGTGGATGAATCGGCCTTCGAGTTCTCTGCCGTTTTCTTCCTCACCCATTTCACCTTTCAGTTTTTCGATGATGTCTGAAAGGATGGCTTTGCCGATGAGGGTTTTGCCGCAGCCGGGAGGGCCATAAAAAAGGAAACCCTTTGGCATTTTGTATTCCATCTTCTTTAAAATTTCTGAGTGGAGGATGGGGTATTCGATGACTTTGCGGACTTCTTCAACAACGTGCTCCTGTCCGCCAACCTGGCTCCAGGTAACGGGGACGAAATCGTCATCGATCGCGTTTTTGGATTTGCGTTTTGGAAGTCGGGCGACCATCACTTTTTGCGTGGGATCGAGGATAACTTCATCGCCTTCGCGCAAGCCTTCCGTATCAAAATCGTCAGCTGGCTTGACCATGCTCTCGGCGTTGCCGGTGCCACCTGCGATCATCCATTGGCCATCGGCTAATCGCGATGCGATACGCCCGACGGGTCCCATCTCCGGCTTCGGCAGTTTCTGGATGGCGACAAATGCTTCATTGACTGCAACAATATCCCCTACTTTAAGAGGGCCTTCTTCCAGAATTTCCGGGGATGCTGCCGCCTGGTATTCAGTGCCGCCTACATTGAGACGATATAAATCGTCGAGACCTTCTCCAATGATCGTGCCGATACGATGTGCGGGTTGTTTGAGTTTCTGGATGGTTTCTTCCAGTGTTCGAATCTTCAGCGCATATTGCTGGGCTGTCTGCTGGGCTTGCAACAAGGCATCGCGTAAGTCAAAAACCTTTTGCTGCAGTTCCGGTTGATCCGTGGTTTCTTCCAGAATCTGATCAATCAGTTCTGTTATGTGGCTGGGGTCTCCCATTGTGGCTCCGTCAGGTCTTGACGAGTTCCCTTTTCTTTATGGAAAGGGAACTCAATCTACAATCGTATAAATTTATTATGTTGGAAAAACTGAGTATTTCAACCCTTTTCGCGCATTCGGGTGACAGTGGTTAAAACGATGGTTTTTTTACCAGTGCAAGCGCACGGCAAGTCTTGCCCTTTACGACGATAAGTCTATAATATTCTATACGTTTCCAGGAAATTATACAAAATCTCGTAAGAATTTCATTGAGAAGGTCCATTTCCGTGCGCAATCGCCCCACAATCGAAAAATGCATTCTAAGTTTCAGCCACAACCGGTATGAATCCAGGCGGGAAGCCGACCGAATTGGCCTTGGCAAGGCACGGCGGGAAATTGCTCAAGGCAAGCGCGGTATAAGTCACCTGATCCTCAGGGCGGAGGATGACAGGATTGATCGTCTCAAATTTCTTTTTTTGATAAATGGTATTCCGTTGATGTGCTACGCCCTGGGCAATGTGCTCCTGTCTAGCGTACGGGAAATAGCGGTGGTGGGTTCGCCGGAAGTCAAAGCGGTGCTGGATCTGTTCAAGGAAACAATTGACTGTCGCGGCAAGACGATTCATTACGTCCCCGAAGATCCGGACAACCTGATGCTGATCAGTACCCTGCTTCGTGGTCGAGATGCCCTGACGTTAGAGAAAAACGAACTGGTATTATTCCAGCCGGGAGACCTGCCATTTCTCTATGAGCTGGAAAAGGTTGTAAAAGACAAGGACGTCCGTTCCAACAACCTCATCATGTGGCTCAATTCACGAGAAGCGATGTTTGGAGATTACCTGCGCCACCCGGAGTCGGAATTTGTCCAGCGCAATTATCATTACCGCTGTATAGAGGAAAAGGAAAATCGCCTGCACGATGTTAAGGAACCCAATGTTTACCCAATCAACCTGACTGCGATCGAAGGGGACATCATAGAGCTGCTACACGAAACGCGAAAGGATGGAAAAATTTTGAACGCGTTTTTGAGTAAAGCTCTGCGCGAACCGAAACGGATGCTCAAGATGCTACCGGTTGTAGCAATGCATTTTCGAAAGTTTGACAAGGATCTTAAAAAGTTCAGGCAGGAAGACGATTTCAAGTTTGGCATGCATCTCAAAAATTTTAACCGAGGCATGTCAACGTTGCTCAATACCCAGGCCACATCAAAGTTTCACAACGACCCGGCGTTCGTTGCGGATGTCGATGCACTTGAGGATTGGGAAGATTACGAATCGTTGGTACACATGGCAGGGATGAAACATGGAGATGAAGGTCTGGTCAAAATTCATCCATTTGGCCGGGAACTTTTAGCTTTTCGCGAAAAAGCGATGCCGCGTCTGAAATTGAAACTGCCTATGTACACCGATTTTTATGGGTACATAAACGAAATTTACCGCACCCAGGAAATGGGTTACATGCCTTATGACAAGGAAGGTCGGTACGATACCCCTAACCTGCACACCCCCATGGTGGAAGAGGCTTATAGATGGTATAGCTCACGGGCATCTGTTTTTTTACCCTAGTAGTTGGAAAAAAAAACATTAATGAAACTTACCACTTTGATTTTCATTCTGACTTTTCTTTTGTTCCCTTCACTCGTTTTTTCAAAAAATTCAAATGAGGTTCAAATTCCATCTGGAGAGTTTTCTGCGGGACCACCGGGGAATGGAAAGACCAAAAGCTTGCCTTTCTTTTATATTGATCGCACTGAGGTGACTCAGAAAGATTACCTGAAAGTGGTAGGATCCAATCCATCGTTCTTTAAAGGGGAAAATCTCCCGGTAGAAAAAGTGACCTGGTTTGATGCCCGGGACTATTGTCTTGCTGTTGGCAAAAGACTGCCCACTGAGTGGGAATGGGAGAAAGCTGCGAAGGCTGGCAGCACTACCCGGTTTTTCTGGGGCGATGAGGTGAATCCCGAGTATGCCTGGTATAAAAAAAATGCGAAAAAGCGGACTCATCCGGTTGGATCAAAAAAGCCGAATGCTTTGGGTCTGTTCGACATGGCCGGAAATGTGTGGGAATGGACTTCCAGTAATGCGGAGGGGTTGGGGAAGATCATGCGTGGGGGTTCCTGGCGAAACAAGTCCCGCAGTTTGCGTTCACATCACAGAATCACCAGCCTTCCCCACTTTAAATACCACTATGTGGGGTTCCGGTGTGCCAGGGACGATCAAGGCAGCTAGCCGAAACGCGCCAGCACTTCCGGGGAAAAGTCTTGCCCGATGCGGGTTCCAGCGGTACCATGAATGGTTAATTCCCTTGATTTAAAAGGGGAATCTGATTTAGCAATTTTCATATTGATCGGTTAAAAGGTAACATCAAAGCATGGCACGAGCTGCAACCCCATACATGTTGTCGGAGAATTTCCATCGTAAAAATGATCTGACCCGTTTCATAATCATATCGGCCATAATCCATGCAATTGCCATCATCATGCAGGGTATTATGCCTGCCAAGATGGCCGACCCGGAAGTGAAACCACCGATCAAGGTGAAGTACATCCAGCCGGAAAAAAAGCCTGAATCAGTCAAAAAGCGTAGCACTCTCATTGATGCACCCGAGCCTGCAAAAGTAGAAGCGCCACGATCTTCGGAATTGCTGGCAAGCCAGAACAGCCGTGCCCACTCCAATAACCAGACCAAAAAGGCTGAAAAGTATCAGGCCAAGAAAACTCTGGTTCCCAAACTGGATGGTCAACGCATGGCTAGACGGAATCCGGTGAAGACTCCGGTATCCAAACCGGTACCCCAGCCAAAGCCGAAAAAAAAGTACATCGAAAAAACGCCAAACTATCCATTGTCGGACCGGGGGTTTATTACCCAGGAAAAAACCAGGTCAGTACCCGCGCCACCCACGCCTCAGCAGCAAACCAAACCGGGCAGTGCGATGTCGCTTCTGGATGGATTCGACCCTTCAAAATACGCTTCGCTTGATACAGGTTCCTCAGTGGACGAAGATGACGACGAACCTATTTCCCTCGACACCAAAGAAACCAAATATGCATCTTATTTTGCTCGGATAAAGCATCAAATTGAACGGGTGTGGGCCTATCCTGAAGAAGCGGCGAGACGCGGAATTTCAGGTGAATTGACACTCAGGTTTCAAATCCAGAGAGATGGAGATTTGATGGATGTTCGGCTGATAGAAGGGTCAGGGTCCGAGTTGCTGGATTTTGCGGCCCTTCGTGCGATCAAAAGCGCAGCACCGTTTTATCCTTTCCCCGTGACGATTGAAAAAAATAAAATTTCGATACTGGCCACTTTTATTTACAGTCCAAGCTATGGAGCTTCGCGTCGGGCTGGTGGCCCCAACGTACGATAGTTGCCATTAGCGCAGGTAAAGTCATCCACAATTATATATCGCCTGAAAGTGTCATTTGATTTGCTCCGCCACGGAGTGAAAGATTTGGTAAGTAGACGACACTTATTTAGTCCCGTTTAAATAAAAATTTACGCAGGAGTTGGAGGAGAACTCATGAGTGCTGGAGGTTCGACAAAGGTCATCGTCATCGCGATGGTGGCCAATCTCGGCATTGCGATCGCCAAGTTCTTTGGTGCGTTTGTTTCGGGCAGCTCATCCATGCTGGCTGAAGGCATCCACAGTGTGGTCGACACAACCAACCAGGTGCTGCTGCTGGTTGGGGAAAAGTCGGCCAGAAAGAAACCGACCGACCAGCATCCTCTGGGCTATGGCCGTGAATCCTTTTTCTGGTCCTTTGTCGTCACCATTCTCCTGTTCTCCCTCGGTGGATTGTTTGCCATTTATGAGGGAGTGCACAAAATGTCCGAACCGGAACCGATCAGTAATTTTAATCTGGTGATCGGTATTCTCTTGACCGGTATTGCCCTTGAGGGGTATTCATTTTATTCGGCATTGAAAGAGATTCGGGCGCAGAACCGGTTCGGCCGCCTCAGTACCTGGTTTCGAAGAACGACTTCCGCCGGCCTGCTTGTAATTTTTACAGAAGATGCCGGAGCGCTTATCGGGCTGGCTATGGCAGCCTTCTGCGTGACCATGGCCAAAGTGCTGGATAACCCGGCGTGGGATGCCTATGGCTCGATTGCGATTGGAGCTTTGCTCGTTGTTCTCGCCTGTTTTCTTGCTGTGGAGATCAAGTCGCTCATCATTGGTGAAGCGCCTTCCCGAAATTACCGGCCCGATGTTGAAAAAATTTTAAGCGAACGCATGCCGTCAGCGAAAATGCTCCGGTTTCTGGCACTTTCCATTGGGGACCGGGAGGTACTATTGAGCTACAAAATCCACCCGGGTGAAGAGAGGGATGTGAACAGCCTGATCGAAGATATCAATAAGGTGGAAGCCGAAGTGAGAAAACAGAATCCCGAAGTCAAATGGCACTTTGTAGAACCGGACTACAAGGCCTGAAAATTACTTACACACAGTTGGCGGTTCATTTGTATCCTGCCCAAATGATAAAAAGTGACCGTCCGGGTCTTTCAGCGAAAATTCCTTCATCTGGTAAAACGTCACGATCAGGTCGGTGACGGAGTAACCCTCCTGTTTAAGTTTTTCGTACAACGACACCACATCATCCGGGTAAAAATAAAAGACTGTATTGAAATCGTGTTCGCCTTCCGGGTGAACCGGGCCACCGTTTTGCGTCAGCATCAGGGTTACATTATCAGAGCGTAATTGAGCCCACTTCCATTCCTTCAATTCCTTATCTGAATTTATGCATTTGAAGCCGAGTGCTGCCTGATAAAACTCCAGGCTTTTATTTATATCGGCTACGCTCAACATAGGTTGCATGGCAGTCAGTTTCATAGCTTGTTCATCCTCATGAAGGAGTTTGCAGTTTGGTTGTTTCGGGGGCCGGAAAGGCTTTGTTATTATACCCAGAACCAGATTTTAAAAAAATTTGCCGGGAACCCCCACTCTAAAGAGGATCAAGTCCAGGCTTTGCCTTGCTTTAGTGGTCTGTCAGGCGTACGATTGCCTAATCCTTCAAAAAAATTTTCCAGTTGACAGGCTTTTTGGCAAATCTGTCGTGAAAAGGATTTACATGAATCTACCCGGGTCAAACGGAGAACATTTTCTTCAAGACAAGTTCAATACCCGTGAACGGGCTTTGGCGTTTTATGAGCAGCAGGTTCTGGATCACCTCAACCCGAAGATGATCGAGTTCATTTCAGTGCAGACCATGGTATTCATTGGCACTGCGGATGCCAAAGGGGAATGCGATTGCTCCATTCGTACTGGGGGACAAGGCTTTGTCCGGGTACTGGATAAAAAGACCCTTTTGTATCCTGAATACCCGGGTAATGGGGTTCATGCCAGCATGGGAAATATCCATGAGAATCCACACGTGGGAATGGTTTTCGTCGATTTTTTTAAAACCACCCGGGGCCTCCATGTGAACGGCAAGGCTGAGATCAAAAGCCGGAAAGAAGTAGAAAAACTGCTTGAAACCTTTTTACAGAGTGTTACGGAAAATGACGAGGGGAAAGGGAAGATTCCGAAGCGTTGGGTTATGGTGAATGTGGAGGAAGCGTATATCCATTGCTCCAAAAATATCCCCTTGTTAAAGCCAGAGGAAAAAACGAAAAGGGATACTGACCGGGATTCCATCAAGGACGGTGATTTTTTTCAGGAATGACCAGGACGTGCTGGTTTGAAATCCGGTGCAATAATTAAGGAAATAAAGCTGGCAGGCTTATTCGTGCACGGAAATCAAGATTTTGTCTGAAATAGGCGGGTTGTAAGGAACGTGGTTGCCATAGGCAAAGAGGGCCAGTAAGGAATGGGTTCCTGGCGCGAGGTTTAAGGTGTGGCAAGCAACTCCGCTACCCATATGGATCACTTCTTGTTTCCCCAGTGGTTTGCTCAGGTCTTTGGGTAAAGAAGAAAAAAGAATATGATGGTGGCCTTTCCCTTCGTTGACTCCCATTTTCGCGGGTTCTAATTCCAGACCTTCGACTTTAATGCAAACTTCAACGGGTGCCCCAACCGTGTCCCCGTTTAAAGGTTTGATAATAGTCACCTTTCTTTCCTGAGCCTGCGATTGGACGATACCCAGAAAAGTGTAGAATATTAAAAGTGTATAAATGCACTTCTTTTTCATCTCCACTTCTCCTTGAGTATCAGAGCGGAAGTCATTCCTATAGTCAATTTTTCAAACCCGGATACTCCTTTGCAGGGACTCAATCCCTCGATCTTTTTTTAGATTAACATTGAAGATCAGACGTCTGCGAATTCTTCTTTGATTTTTAACACTTCCGGAACAATCTTTTTGAATCGATTGACGAGCGCGGGTTCAAAATGTTTTCCACTGGAACTTTCAATCAATTCCATTGTCTTGTTGATTGGCCAGGGATCTTTGTAAGATCTTTTGGATGTCAAAGCGTCAAACACATCGCAGATAGCAATGATCCTGCCTTCAAGAGAAATGGCTTCTCCTTTTAGGTTATTCGGGTAACCCGAGCCGTCCCATTTTTCATGGTGATGGAGAGCAACGATTTTTGCCGTTTTCATCAAAGGGGAATCATCCCTGGACAGGATTGTTGCCCCAATCGTTACGTGGGATTTCATGATTTCCCACTCTTCTTCATTAAGTTTTCCTGGTTTAAGCAGGACATTGTCCGGGATTCCTATTTTTCCAATGTCATGCATGGGGCTGGCATGGAATAGCAGGCTGCTTTTTTCCTCTGACAGTCCAATCGTTTCGCCTAGCAATCTTGCGAAGTGGCTCATGCGCACCACATGCATTCCGGTTTCATTGTCTCGAAACTCTCCTGCCCTGCCAAGACAGTTGATCACTTCCAGTCTGGTGTCATGAAGCTCCTTGGTTCTTTTTTTTACGGTGTCTTCAAGAGTCCTGGTGTAATTTTTTCGTTCATTGATTAATTTGTAAAGCTGTATATGGGTTTTTGCTCTGGATAGCACCTCTTCCCTTCGAAAGGGTTTGGCTATGTAATCAAGACCACCATGATCAAATCCTTTGCAGATGCTATCGACATCATTTAAAGCGGACATGAATATTACAGGGATATCTTGCGTTTCCAGACTGTTTTTAAGCGCTTCACAGGTTTGAAAGCCGTCCATTCCCGGCATCATAATGTCCAGAAATATAAGTTCAGGTGAAAAACTGTTTGCTATTTCAAGAGCAATTTCTCCGCTGGGAGCGGTTGAAATTTCATAACCTTCTGACTCCAGAGTATTTCCCAGTACCCCCAGGTTCGCGGGAGTATCGTCCACTATCAGAATTTTACCTGGGGCTTTTACATCCATGATTTAAAAGTTCGATCCTTTAGTTTGAATTTTAAGGTTAAATACTGAATATATGGTGGTCAATGTTTTGCCGTTTTTTCAAGCAAGGATAGAATGGCTTCTGTGTCGTAGCTCCTCGCAAGTTTCATAAGTTGGTCATGTAAGGGTTTGTATTCGCTTCCCAGGTCTTTCAGTTCGGGAAGAACCTTTTTTAATTTAGTGATATTTCGAGAGCGTGCGATTTCCAGTAATCGGGTGTGAATACTATTTGGAATGGAGCCGGTGAATGGAGAATGGGAGTCACCATTGACACTGGAAGATGAGTTTTGCTTCGAAAATTTAGTTTTGTTACTCTCCTGCACTGGTTCTAAGTTTATCCCCAGAACTTTAGTCAAGCTTTCCACGATTGCGCCGTACCGGAACGGTTTTTTAATTATATTATTGCACCCCAGTTTTCGGTAACGCTCTCTTTCATGCTCCAGGACAGAAGCTGAAACAACCACGATCTTCAAATGATCCGGGCCGAAAATATTAATAGCTTCTTTCATGAATTCTTCCCCACCCATGACGGGCATTCTTATGTCCAGGTAAATGATGTCCGGTTTAGTTTTTTTAACCTGGTCCAGCGCCTGTTCCCCGTTTTCTGCTTCTATTACCTCTGCACCAGTTTTTTGAAGCATTTGTGAAAGTAGGCTTCGGTTAGCCAGAATATCGTCGACAACCAGAGCTGTAATTTTTAAATCTTCCGGTAATCGCATAAACCCATCGAATCTTTTTTGTCTGGCGGGAACTCTTTTTGTGGCTGGAGGCAAAGTGAGGGCAAAAGAAAATTCACTGCCTTTGCCCACAATTGATTTTAATAAAAGTGGACTGTTCATCATTTCAAGTTGCTTTTTCGATATAGCAAGTCCGAGGCCTGTCCCTCCTTTTTTAATGCCTTCGCGGTCCTGTCGGAAGGGTTTGAATATCTCCTCCTGAGCTTCTTGTGGAATCCCCTGGCCCGTGTCTGTGACTTCAAACCGATACCGGTTTTTTCCCAGATTTTCCAGAGTTAAGGATATTTCCCCGGAATCTGTGAATTTGACTGCATTGCCCAGGAGATTGGTAAGGACCTGACGTATTTTTCCTTCATCCCCATTGACCATTAAACCCGTCCCCTCTACTCCCTTAATATTCCACTCAATTTTCTTTTCCTGGCAGCGAATTTTGAACATCATGGACAACCCATTTAATAATTCCTTGAGGTCAAAGTCGACTTTGTGGAGTTCCAATTGGCCAGCTTCAATTTTAGAAATATCGAGAATATCGTTGATTAATTCAAGTAGGTTGTTGGCACTGCTATTGATAACATTTATGGGTTCAAGAGATTTCTTGTCGAGATTCCTATTCATTAATAAGAGTTGTGAGTAACCCAGAATCGCATTCATCGGTGTCCTTATTTCATGGCTCATATTGGCTAGAAAGACACTTTTAGCTTTGCTGGAAGATTCCGCAAGTTTTCGAGCTTTTTCCAGTTCCAACTGCGTCTTTTCCCGTTCTTCAATAGATTGCTGGAGATTCCTTACCATGGTATTGAAGCTTTGCGCCAAGGTGCCGATTTCATCATGGGATTTAATCTTAGGCAGGGTGACCTCCAGATTGCCTTTTGAAATTTCATCCGTCGCTTGCGCCAACTGGACGAGAGGTTTTGTGTTGTTGTTACAAAAAATAATTGAAACCATCAATCCCAATGCAAAAATAAATAAAGTGATGTAAAAAGTTTTGAGCTGGTAGTTTAAAAGGCTTTCAGATAGTTTTTCGAGTGAGTAACCCAGTAAAATTCGTCCATGGTAATGGCTTTTATATTCAATAGGCGTGGAGTAAAAAATGAAATTCCCATCATTAACTGTTCCCAGTTTTTGTAAAAGGTTTTTGATATCGGGTTTTTCATTTCCAGGGCTGAATTCAGCGATTGGTTTATTTTTAGAATTAAATATTCCGAGGTAAGCAAGACGGGGATCTTCTTTTGCGAGGTCGATTGCAACGCCTATACTTTCCAGTTCGATTAACTCCAGGCTGGTGGCGGTGGAAAGCGCTAACAAATTTGCTGTATTTCGGACGTGGTTCTCCAGGTTTTTTATCGCCTGGTTTTTATAAATGGCCGGGAAATAGATAAAGTTGAAAACGGAGATGGCCATAAAAATCCAGGTGAAGTTCGTAATGACTTTTCTTTTAATTGAAGTTTTTCGAAGGGAGTGTGAAGTGATTTCCATGAGATAAGTGGCAACGAACGCGAGCGAATCGACTCAACTCTCAGGTGAAAAAAACTGCGATTAAACTTCCTGGAAACGGTATTCTAACGTTAACTGTTTGAATCTTAGATTTAATTCTATTGGAAGGTAGTGCTGATGGGGAATCAAGAAAATAATGAGGGAAATTTAATACTCTAAAGGTTTTGGGGTAAATTGAGGGAAGGTTTTGCGTGAATGTAAGAACCAGCAATTTATCGAGAATTTCCGCTGGCACAGGCTACACAGCAGGTACTTTCCGGCATGAGCATGATTCTGCCGTGAGGGATGGGCTCTCCACAACGCAAACAAAGGCCGAAATCCGGATCCTCCACCTTGGCCAATGCGGTTTCCAGTTTCGAAAGCTTTATCTGCGCAGAATTCAAAGAAGCTTCACTGACCCCCTTGCTGACAATGGCTTCCATTCTGGTGAGGCGCCCAATAGCGTTGTCTGGGGCAACTGGCTTGGAGGTTTCGGTAAGGCTCTGGATAAGCGTTTTCTGTGCCTCGATTTCATCCAGAATTTTCTGCTTGAGTTGCTGACGGTTATCCGGTTTCAATATGTTCTCCCTGTGACATGAAAAGTATCTACCAGCGTTGCCCGCGTGAGCTCAATTTATTTTGCGCGTTTTTTTCTCCCATACGCGCTGCCCTGCGGAAAGATTTGAGAGCTTCTGAATAATTTTTTCCAATTCCATTTCCGGTTTCATAAGCGCGCCCCAGATTGTAATGGCCCAGCGCATAATTTTTGGCAACGGCCTTCTGATAATATTCCACTGCCTTTGCCGGGTTTTTGGAGACACCCTGGCCAAGTTCGTACATCACACCGATATCATTCAAGGCTCCAACATGGCCCTTATCCGCTGCGTGCTGAAACCAGTCCAGAGCTTTTCCGTAGTCTTGCGCAACCTTATCGCCCTGATAATACTTTGCACCCATATTATAATTTTCTTCGGCAGATAAGGAAGCCCATTTAGGCGGTTCGGGTGCCTGGGGTTTTGGAGGGGCAGGGGGGGCAGATGGGGTTACCGGGGGTGTCGCAGGTGTTAAATGTGTTTCCACCATTGCCGAACCGCTGCCAAGCTCCGCATTGGGTGAACGGATTGAAGCGACCATGTTCACTGCGGCCCCGCCGTTTTTGAGATCCACAATGACACCATCCTCCGTCACCTCGCGTACCACCCCAGACCCGATCACGATACGTACCGGATCTCCAACTTTAGGCCGCCACTGGCCTTCAGGTTTGACCCTGAGCGAATCGACTTTCACATCGACCACCTTGCCAGTGATCTCCATTTCGAGATCGCCGCCGTCGTCCAGTTCTCCGAGGCCACCTAGATCCTGAGCGAAATGAGTTGATGGAATCAGTAAGAATAAAATTAACAGAGGAATGATAGAGTTTTTCATAGCGCTTCCCTGACAGGAAATTTGTTATTGAGGCTCCCTTTCGCCTATTGTACCGCTGAATGAATCGAGAATGAAAGGGCTGAGTCAATGGGCTGATTTGCCTTGGCTAAGGCATTGTGAACAAGTCTCTTCGTCAAAAGTTATTTTTACAAGTGCGCAGCCATCGCTTGCTATTTTGTCCATCTTTGGGTGGATTTAATGACTTGCAGGCTGAAATTTCTACCGGTGAAGAAGGTGGAGGATTAGATGGTGCGGTGGGCAATTCCAAAGTTCTGGCAATACCACACAACCAATAATCGTTGTCGGAGTATTGACGGCATTTAACCTTATCACCATAAACGTAGCTTCCGGAATCAGATGGGCAGCTATGCCAACGATGGCATCCATTACGATGTGCCCAGCTTAAATTGACAGAAATAAAAGAAATAAAGAATACGCAGACAGGGATTTGAAATCGACAATGTCGAAATTATAGAAAATATGAGATCAAATTATTTTTTCTTTCCTTCTTTCCCCTCGTTCCAGTCGGCAATTTTGGTCGCGAGAATTAAAACTCCTACGGCGATAACTCCTCCAACGACCAGTTGCAGAAGTGGGGGCAGGTTGGTGACAAAATTTCCTATGTCTTCAAACACGAAAAAACCTCTTCATGATCACTTCAAAAATATTTCGGTTTTTTCCGTATCCAGATTGATCTTGAGGATACGGTGATTGTTGGTGTCGGATACGTATAAATCTTTTTCAAGGCACAGTACCCCCGCAGGTTCCCAAAGGCGCGTGCAACTGTCATCATCGCAGATGATGTCCGCAGAAGCTTCTACGGTATGGACCTCCTGCGTATTCAAATCCAACACCTTTATTTTGTGGTTGTAGGAGTCCGCAATAAATAGTGCTCCGTCAGCGTAATGAACACCCAGTGGATGCTGCAGGACCGCCTGTTTGCCTTTGCCATCCTTGTCACCGAAGTCAAACAACCCGGTACCGACATAGGTCGCTGTGAGCCCGATATCATCCAGGCGAATGGAGCGTATGGCACTGGTTTCACTGTCTGCCAGGTACAGCTTGTCGCCGTTGACCGAAAGTCCACTGGGCTGCGCAAAGGTGGCGACCAGTCGGGGGGCATCGGTGAGTGATTCCTGTCCGGTTCCCGCAAACAGGGCGGTTTCCTTTTCCTGGATATAGTAGACGCCGATCTGATGCGTTCCGGCATTGGCGAAGTACAACCAGCCGTCTTTTAAAGACACATCCCATGGAGAGGACAGGGCGATTTCCAACGCCGTCCCGGTGCCTTTAAGAAAGGCGCCTTGAACGCCTGTGCCCGCGACAGTTTCGACTATTTTGTTTTCCAGATCGATTTTTCGCAGCAGGTGGTTTTCTGTGTCGGCAACCCAGATGATGTTGTCTTCGAAACACAGTCCCTGCGGACGATAAAATTCTGCTTCTTCAAAACTACCATCGGATTTTCCGATTGTTCCTGCCCCAATACGCCGCGTGACGTTGCCTTCCAAGTCTGTGGTGACGATCTGGTTGTGGTTGCTATCAGCGATGGCGAATTCGCGATTGGTTTTGCTGTAAGCGATTTTCCCTGGAAAACTAAGTGCGCCTGTTTCCGTGGACTTCATGGGAGCGATCAATTCCGCAGCGCCTCCCGAAAGTGTGCCGTTTTTCTTCATCTCGGCAACCAGATGGGTCAGGCTTTCTTCCAGCAGTTTTGGGTCGGGTTCACCCGGAAGTTGGCCCAGAATGTACCCATCCGGAGAAACAAACATCAAGGTGGGCCAGGCATTGACCGCGTAACGTTTCCAGATGCCAAAGTCGACATCGTGCACGATTGGGTGCTCGATTTCGTAACGGTGAATGGCACGTTCCAGGTTGTCTGTTTCTTTTTCGCCACTGAACTTGGGCGAGTGCACTCCGATCACCACCAGTTCATCCGGGAACAGGGCTTCGATCCGTTTCAGGGTCGGGATGATGTGAATGCAGTTGATGCAACAGTAAGTCCAGAAATCGAGAATGACGATTTTGCCGGCAAGGTCATCCAGGTCCAGTGGGCGCGGAACATTGAACCAGGGCAGCCCGGCAGCATCAAGTGCGGGGGCCCGCACGACCTGATCAGGCATAGGCTTCTGCAATGGCGTTTTTCGCTGCTTCCAGGATTCCGTCCCATTTAGCTTCCGGTGATTTGGTCACTGTAATAAAGTCCGCCATCAGGAAAACGCTGGTGACTCCTTCAATGCCAAACAGGGCTTGCGCAACCGGGCAGTCGCTGGCTTCCTCGGTTTTACTGTAGGTTTTATGACCTTTTTCAATGACCTGCTTCCCAACGACCGTGTACTTCATTGCATTTTCATTGGGGCTGGTATCAACTACTACTTCTGCTGCCATATTGACAACCTCCTCTTGTTTGAGCCAGATGATATTAATTGTTCATAGTTTTACTTTTATAAACCATTTTGGTTTGATTTGTCCGAAATCAGTAATGTCCGAGCAGGGCTCGCATGTGTTTGGTATCAGACCTTAATCGTTGGTCGTCTGCTGTAATCCCAGGTTCCTCAGCTTCCGTTTTTGCTTTGGCATAACTGACCCCTGCCAAAGAAGCCACACAGGCAATACCGCACCCGGTTTTTTCCTGTTGCAGGATCGGTTTCATTCCCACCACTTGCTTTTACTTGCCGGGCCGAAAGATACCAAACGAACTGGTATAGCCATGTAAAAAGGTTGTGTTTCCGACAGGCCCGATTTCCCCGTTACAAAAGAATCCACCGAGCGGAACCGTCCCCATTTTGTCCTTGAATACGCCAGAATCGTGGTTGGGTTTTCCATAAAGGTATTCACCGCGACCCAGACAGGAAAATAATAGAGCGCCCGCTGCCTGGGTGGGCTGGGCTTTGTCGGTGTAGCGGGTCAACATCATGCTCAAATCTTCGGCAGACATGACCTTGTCTCGAAGATGGAACTGAACCAGTTGACCTTCGCGCAGAATGGCACCAATCGACAATGCGCCGGAATCCCGATCCACGCCCATAAGATTGCGTATTAAAAAGTCTCCCTGCCCAGGATCGTCTTTCAACGGGTCCATTTCGATACCAAGAAACAGTGAGGTCTGCATCAGCTTGCGGTCGTATTCACTCATGGTTTCGACCATTTCTTCCAGAAGAGTCAGTGGAGATTTGTTTCCGACTTCCATCAGCAGGGTCTGGTCGCACCTCGTGATGGGCATGGGTTCGCCAATCGGTCGGCAACCTTGCGCCACGATGGTATCGAGTTCGATATTTCCAGAAAGCGCAACCCCAATTAAACCGGCATTGTGGATTTTATCCCCGAGGTACAGAGCATTGCCTCCCTGGAAATGAGCACCGGAGGCCAGCCCGCCAACTTTTGCAGATTGCGGATAAGCGAAATCGATTCCCATCAGGAATTCTTCTCCCCTGAAGGTGAAAGGGTCGGCCAGAAAAATAAACTGGGGATTTTTTTCGACCGGCACACCGACCCAATCGCGCCAGACACTTGGAGACGTGTCTCCACCGGGAAGTGCAGTGGTGTCTGATTGGATTTCCTGGATTTCAACGTCCGGAAGGTGGGCACAGGTCAGGCTGAATGCGTGTTTCTGCTCGACTTCATTGCCTCCGCCAATGATCCCGCCACCACTGCAACCAAGCAAAATACCGGGAGACAGCTGTTCCCTGATAAGGTTGGGTATCAGGTCGTATTGGGATTTAAAATGGGGTGAGACAAACAGCACTGTAAGGTGGATGGGCAGATCCCCCATTTCCTTTTTAATGGCTTCCGTAACTTCTTCTACAGCTTTATCTATAGTGGTCTCAGTGGAAATGCTTGAGGACCATTTCATATTATTCTCCTAACCGGCAGCCTGTCAGCGGCCAGAACTCAGTTGTCGGATTGTTCCCTGGAAAGATAGTCCAGAATTTGTTCGGTCACTTCAGTTCCATGGGCGATGCAATCGGGAATGCCAACACCCTTAAAGGCACTGCCCGCCATGAACAAACCCGGATGGTTTTTCAAATCTTCTTCAATGGATACCACCAGTTCCTGATGGTGAACCGGGTATTGAACATTGCCTTTTTTATATTGAAAGACATGCTCGAACTCCGGTGTTTCGGTTATTCCCATGATATAGCGAAGCTCACCTTTAACGTCCTTTAGTATCTGCTCCGGTGTTTGTTCCGCCAGTTCCTGCTTCAAAGCTCCTCCTACAAATGCCCGTAACAGAATAGTATCGTCGGGAGCGCGACACGGGAACTTGGAAGACACCCAGGTGCAGGCGGTGATTTTCCGGCTTTCTGTTGCCGGTACGACAAACCCAAAGCCCTTCAACGGATGTTTAAAACCATCCCGTTTAAATCCCAGCACCACCCCGGCGGTAGAAACAAAGGGAATACTGCTCAGTTTTTCAGAGACCTCTGGTGCAATTTTTTGAGTCAGGCGTGCGGTGACGTTGGCCGGCGTGGCCACCAGGACTGCATCGGCGTTCATCACTTCCCCTGATTCCAGAGTGACGGCAACTCCATCCCCGGATTTCTCCAGGCCGGTTATGGGTGCGTTGCTTTTGAATTCGATATCCGGACATTTCTCCATGAGCGTTTCAACCAGTTCACTCATCCCGTTTTTCAGGGTGACAAACATGGTGTAGGCCTGGTAGCCAGCGGGCTTTTCCGGTTTTCTTTGCAGCATGGCCTTTTTGGCCGCCAGCATGCCAACGATCAGGGAGCCATATTTTTTTTCAGTTTCAAGAAACCGCGGGAACGTTGCCCTCATGCTCATCTTTTCAGGGTCTGAAGAATAAATGCCCGAGAGCAGGGGTTGTGCCAGGCGGTCTACCGCTTCCTGTCCAAATCGACGCCTTACGAAACTGGCCAGGCTTTCATCACGTTTGCTTCGTCGCCTCGGAAGTATCAGATCCATTCCCATACGGATTTTCCCGGGCCAGGTGAACAGTGATGTGGTGATAAATGGTAGGAACTTGGTCGGCACCATCAGGCTGAGGCCATCCGGCAGAGTCAACATGCGACGGTTGAGGTAAATGAATGTTTTGTTGTTCTTGCGGGTACCGACAATGCGGTCCCCCAGCCCCAGTTTTTTGCACAGAGCGAGCGCCTGGGGTTTCTGGGTAATGAAGGAATCGGGGCCGCTTTCGATAATGCAGCCGTTTTCCCTGCGGGTGTTGATTTTCCCTCCAAACCGGTCGGAAGCTTCCAGAACGGTGCATTTTACTGGGACCCCTTGCCCAATAGCTTCCTGCACGCGGTGGGCTGCTGCTAACCCTGCAATGCCCCCGCCAATGATGATCAAATGACGCATGAGGGCATTATATAGAGAATTTGCCTGCCGGGACAACAACCGTTTACGCAAATCTCATTGATTTGCCAATTCCTGCACCTTGTGTTGCCAGGGGGGTTTTGATAATATCGTTGGATTCAAGACCCGAATTTTAACCTGTAGGAGACCACAAGATGTCCACTGCCATCGCAGCCCTGAAAGAAGCGGTTGAACTTGAAAAAACGGCCCTGGAAAAGGTCCGCACCGCGATTGGATCTGCCAAGCACGATCAAACCAAATCCGTTTTAGAGAAATATGTTGCTGATAAAGAGCAAAAAATCGACACCCTGACCTGGATGGTCATGGCGGAATCCGGAGAAATACAGCCGGAAGCGATGACTGAAGAAGAAATCGCAGAAGCCAAACCTGCAGGCAAATGCCCCTTCACCGGTCAGTTGGCTGAAATGGGAATCGATATTTCCAAAATGGGCGGCAAGCCTGAAGGTATGCCAGGCCACGACTAGGTACTTTGCGCACGCAAGGATAAAAGTAAAATACTTTCATGTTTTTTTGAAAGAAGTGTAGCGGAGTGAAGAATCCCGTCTTTGTTTTTGGCTTTGGGGGTATTCAAAGCTACGGTCTTTGAATTCCTGCGTGTAAATTTAGTTCTAGTTGATCGACAACCTCCGGGAATATGGGAAACTATGGCATTTCGGGAACCAAGAGATTTACTCATTGAATGCGGCGGTTGTGGAATCGAGAATTTGTTCACCGATTACACACCGGCGATGCCTGCAGTTTGCAACCAGTGCCGGGAACGGCAGATCTGGCCGAACTTCAATGAGACTCATCACGAGTACCGCTGCCAGGATTGCGGGATCTCGATCTGTCTGAAGCAGTCCACAAAGTTTGATGAAGGGAACACCCCTTGTCGCTGTGGTGGATTAAAAGTCAGCCGGGTCAACCCTTCGACCATTCCTCAAGATGCCGAAGAAGCAGGTGCAACAGAACTTGAGGAATCCAATGCCTCTGATGTTGATCCCGGCTTCGACTGGTTTCGATCCGAGCCGGAGCAGGGTCAATCGGATTACAATGAATTGTTTGACCAGGACCCGGGGCACAATTGACCCTCGTCCTGCCTGCCTGATCGCCTCACCATTTATATCAGGAGTGAGGTAAATCATTTATGATCAGTAAACTTGCGGTTTCCAGCGAAGCCTGGGGACCCGCCCTCAGCCAGAGTGCGTCCTTTTTGCGCGGCCATTCCGGGTTCGTGTTTTGCGGGTACCCGGATGCCGACGCTCTTGGGTCAATGTTGTCGCTGGCCCTTTATTTAAAGGAATTGGGCAAGCGAGTGTACATCGTCTGGCCCGGACCTCTGATCGGAAAGACTGATTTCCTGGAAGACATTCTGCGGCACAACCGCGTGCCTTTGTTGGGCACGGCAGAGCGTATCAGGGAATACTCGGAAAAAGTGGATGCGCTTGTTGTTTGCGATACCGCCAACCGGAAACTGGTCCCTCTATATAAAGAACTCAAACAGCACATTCTGGCGAAAGAAACACCAGTACTCGAGATCGATCATCATTTTGGAACAGACAGTGAGCCGGTCCACCCTGATGGTCTGCATTTGTTCCGGGAGGCCAATTCAACAACAGAGATTGCGGCAGAGGTTCTTGAAGCCTATGCAAAGGCAGATTCCGAAGCCCCGGACCCCTTTAAACGACGCAATATTCTGGTCAGTCTGCTGACGGGTTTGATTGCAGATACCGGAGGCGGCAACGTTTCGATTCGGCCGGAGGATTATGATTTCTGGGTGAAGCGGCTGGGTGACCGTCTTACGGAAAAAACGAGACGGGGCAGGGTGGATACGGATCAGGATGTACCCCACTTTTCCAGCCCGGAAGATATTAAAGAGTTTCTGGTGAAATTATCTGACTCGGAAAGGCAGGGCGTTGAGCGTCTCCAGGAGGAGATCGTTCATGAAAATGGAGTGGGTGTTTTGAATCTTCTGGACGCGACACGCTCCAGGGTTGAAGCGTCCCTGCAATTGAGCGCCGCAGCCTGGGCACAAATCCTGGAGACCATGGCCAATGCGATTCCGGAGGTAGCCGGTCGGGTCGGCATGGTTTATTTCCACGACAAGACTGCGGAAGGTGAAGATTGTTATTTCATCAAGTTGAGACGGGCACAGGAATCGGCGATTGACCTCAGAGAAACCGAGAGCGACATCCGTTCTGCTTTTGAAGACGGAGCCGTGCTCGGCGGGGGCGGACACCCGAATGCAGTCTCATACCGAGTCCGCCTCATCCCGGAAGACCAGTTTCTAAAAAGCGTCGAAAAGCTTACAAAAACTTTACGGGAGAGTTTTTAAGTCAAATGATGTTTGGGATCAGTTTAATGTAGATCTCTTTATATTGTTTTCTGAGAACAAAATCAGTGAAAATTATTTAAAGAAAACAGGAAATGACGAAATGTCTGAATCAAATATGACACAGCGCGAAGCGGCGGAGGCTGGGAAAGCAAATCTGCAAAAAGCCAACCTGCTGGGGCATGATCTTCGCGAAGCTGATTTGAGCTCGGCCAATCTCCAACATGCCAACCTGCGGAAAAGCAAATTGCAGTCGGTAAACTTAAGCGGCGCGGACCTCAACACGGCAGCACTCAGCACGGCTGATCTCACCGACGCTGATCTCACCGATGCCGACCTTTCACACGCAGAATTAATCGGTACGCGCCTAAACGGTGCTCGGCTCGCTGGTGCCAGGTTGCATCGCGCCACGGTGAGCAAAGCCGATATGACGGAAACCGACTTGCGTGAGGCGGATTTATCCGAAGTGATCAACCTCACCTGCGAACAATTAAAATCCGCCATGATTGACCGCAGCACAAAACTCCCTGAATATATTAAACTGGTCTGGAGTTCTGATACCGAATTCGATTGCCGCGATAACAAACGCCGCATTGATGAAACGCTATAATTGACTCCTGTTGTTTGGCAGACTTTTTTATTCTGGCGATCGGCTTTCATTTCTAACAATTTTAGTTTCCTGGCATGTAATCACTCTGGAAGCCTGGATTATGATATGAAATCTACTGTCTCCTTTCGAGGGGCTCAGGGTGATGACAACGTTAAGGCTTCCAAGAGTGGGAATAGCACTCAAAAATTATTTTTCAAATCAACATGGACTACTGGGTTCTAAAATCATCCCCATTTATTGTTTGCCTGGTCCTGATCGGGTTCGGGATCAAGCATCTGGTTACAGGCAGAATCTATGTTGGCTTTGGTGAGCGTTATTTGTATGGAAGGACCTGGGTGCGCCGCGAGGAGGATCCCATTTTATTTTGGGCGATAGCCGGGTCCTTAATCGCGCTTGGTCTCGTCTACCTGTTTTTTGCTGCCAGTGTTTTATTTTTCTCTCCCATAGCATAGCGAGGTTGTGGCGAAGGCGGTTGCTCCCTTTCCAAGGCTTTGTCATAATGCCGCGATTTTATTGAAACTCACTCAACTTACTTCTATGACTTCCCACGTTGACCGCGCAGTTATCATACTCACCCCGCCCGAAGGTGGTTGGCGCTGGCTTCTGGACAAACCCCTAGCGGGTGTTCCGGCTTTGCAGCGCCTGGTGTTTACTATGGGGCGGGCAGGTATAGAAAAGATTTTGATCCTGAGTGAAGACCTGGATGCACACCGGCGATTAAAGCTGCAGGAAAATTTTGCTGCCGATCCCAGAAGCAGGGCTGAGGTTTTGATTCAGGACCGCTATCAGGAAGGAGAGGTGGGCGAATTTCTGCAACTGGATGAGGCCATGGACTCGGCTCCTATTCTTCTGGCACCCGGTAATCTGGTAACCACCACAGCTAGTTTGCGGAAATTTCTAGGTAAAAATTCTTTTAGCGAACCAGATGGCAATTCGGGCGATGATGAATACTCTTTGCCCGCCCTCATTGCTTCCTCAAAGTTAAAGCGGGTAAAGGCGGATAAGATGGTTTTTTCGAAAGAGCCTCTCCCGGCTATTTCTCGACCCGGTGCCAAAGGCGAATCTTTTTTTCGTCTGGTAGAAGACCACCGCCAATTTCGTCGATTGGAGTCGGACCTCATTCATCAGCATCGGCATCATTACAGCCAATTACTGGATGTTTATTTCAATGTCCATTTTTCACTTCCGATCTCCTCCCTATTGATTCGTCTTCCGGTGACACCGAATCAGGTGACTATTTTCGGCCTGGTGATCGGGGCGGCAGCAGGCTGGCTGTTTTCCCTCGGTGATTACATGAGCGGTCTCGTTGGAGGGGTTTTACTGGCTTTCACGGCTATCTGGGATTGCTGTGATGGCGATGTGGCGCGAATGAAATTCATGGAATCCGATTTCGGTGAAACCCTGGATACAGCATGCGATAACATCATCAATATTTTTATATTTTTAGGGCTGGCTTTCGGGGTTGCCAAGGTTCACGGCTGGGGGTATGCGCTGTTACCCTTCGCGCTGTTGGCTTTGGGCGGACTTAGCATTTTTGCCCTGATTTATTTTCCGGAAGGGGGTAAAGGAGATTTTTTCAAAGGAACAAAGATATTTGATGTCATCGAGCTATTAGCAAGCCGCAACTTTATTTACATAATTCTTGGGTTCTCAGTGTTTGGTCGGCTGGACTGGTTTCTTTGGCTGGCTGGGTTCGGGTCGCTGATTTTTGCGCTGATCCTGTTTTATGAGAAACAAAGGATTCAGAAAACCCGGTCGGTAAAACCCGTGGAAAATGGTCGCGCGTAGCCGGTTACCTGAACCCGTGTAAACCATATAACCACTTGATTTTTTTTCAGTTTTTGCTACCATCGGACAATCTTTTCATCATTTTCAAGGTATTCTTGGTAACGATAGATCGAAGGGGGTTTTTTCGATTTGTTTAGGGTCTTCGAATTTATGGCCTTTTGATTGTCGTAACACAAGGACCTTATAGGAAAACAGGTTTCCGCTTTTATGGCGAACCTTATTGAATCAGCTTTAGAAAACGGGTCCGATAACGCTCGAGTTGTATTGATCCTGAGAGATCCCCCGGCCCCGTACAAGCTGGAAGACTGGTATTTGAAGCCGATTACGGGCGTTCCGTTTGTATTATTGAACATCCTGAATCTGCAGCGGGGCGGGGTTGAGCATCTGACCCTTTATCACCCGAACCTTAAGGCTGGTAACGGCGATTCCTGGGTCGAACGGGTAAAAGAGGATAAGCGTTGCAAGTTGGAATTGAACATCGTTTCTGACCGCGACGGCCTTAAAAAAGCGTTGGAACAAAGTCCTTGGGTAGTTAATGGCGGGGCATTGCACCGGAAACAGGAAATTGCAGTCCTTCTTTCTGGGGCAACGGACCAGGGATGGGTCGAGCAAGTAAACATTGATGAAGTTCCAGCGTTAACAGAATTCAGAAAGACCTCGCTGTCAGGAGACGGCGAGAAAGATATTGAGGATGCCGGGGCCCTGGTATATTTTTCCGGCGCGAAAGACAGGCAATTGAGTCAAAGACGGGATTTCCGTCGGCAATCGGCAGTTCTGCTGGCAGAAAGTGGATTGAGCAATGACAGCTTGATGGACCGGCTGGTCACGCGTCAGATTTCGCGGCAGTTCACCCGTTTTTTAGTCATGACTCCTCTGACGCCTAATCAGATCACTTTCATCGCCATGATAACAGGGTTGATGGCGGCGGCCTGTTTCTGGTCTGGAGGGTATGAAGGGGGAGTTGCCGGGGCCGTGTTGCTTCTTGTTTCGGCTTGGATCGATTGTGCTGATGGAGAGGTGGCGAGGCTGAAGTTTCTGGAATCCCCCTTGGGAGGAATTCTCGATATCTGGGCGGACAACATTGTTCACTCCGCCGTATTTTTTTCAATCGGGATGGGGTTGTTTTTCTCGACCGAAAACGGTATTTATAAAATTCTCGGAACTTTGGCGGTCATTGGCACGCTGATGGCGTTCGCCCTTTTGCAATCAAGTCTTATCGAAAGCAAAATGAAGGCGACTGAGGAGGTTTCGGGGAAAAACGAAAAGGAAAAAGAAGACACGTCTCTGGTCGATCAAATGGCCAACCGTGACTTCATTTACTTTCTGTTTGCTCTGGCCCTGGTTGACCAATTGGGAATTTTTCTTGCCCTGACTGCGATTGGGTCTAATGTTTTTGCTTTATGGCTGGTGTTCCTGCGTTATCGCGGGGCGTGGTCTTCATCCACCGACTTGTGTTCCAAAAACTCAGAAAAGCTTAAACGATGAGTCTTCATACTGCCGCCCAGAATACTGCTTCCAAAATAAATAAATCCGATGGGCAAGGTGCCATCCTTGTTTTAGGGGAGGCATGCTCAGAGCTTTCGGGGCTTCCGTCCAGCGATGAGTTTCTGGAGATAATCAAGGCGACCTATCCGGATGCCCATGAAAAAGCCACCACCAAAGATCTGATTGGATGTTGTTCTGAGTTACCCGATAGTGACCGCGATGATTTGCTGGCCAAGCAGGAAAAAAAGGCGAAGATTAACTGGGCTCATCTCGCTGTTGCCTTGTTGATGAAAAAGGGCCTTGTGTCCCGTGTTCTTACCTTGAATCCCGATTCCTTGTTGCTTAAGGCCTGTTCGCTGGTTGGAGTTTTTCCACACGTGTTCGATTGTACGCTTTCAACTGTTTCCTCTTCCCCCAGGATTCCAGAGAATGCAGTTTTTTTCCTGAATGGGCGGAGCCTGGGGCAGGCGACAGGAAACATGGATGCCGCTTTGGCAGGGTTAAGTGATCATCAGGTTGTTGTCATCGGGCACAAGGCCGAGGCCAACGATGAGGTGGCAGGGCTTTTATCTAAATCGGGTCCATTTTCAAAAGGGTTTCTATGGGTGAAACACGGACAGGGTGGGGTGCCGGAATCTATTGATGAATTACTCGAAGATGATAATGGGGATTGTGTAGAAAGCCCTGACCCGGATACTTTTATGATTGCCCTGGCCCAGCAGCTGGACGCTTTATCACCCAACTTTCTGAATTTCCCCTTTACACATCTTGGCGGGATGCTTAAATCGATTGCTCCGTTTCCTGTTGAGGGTATTGATGCCGGAATTCAAATAACAGACATCCCCCTGTTCCAAACCCGTCAAGCCATTCAACAGTTTGAGGGAGAAAATCGCGGGCAGGATGTTGGTGCCCCCAGCCTTGAGAGTCTCGACAGTCCTGAAAAAATTCAGGCTGTAAAAGCTGCACGTACTGCACTTGTCGAAGGCGACCTCAAAAAGATCCTGGATTACCGCCCGGAATACGATCAAAACCCGAACTCGGCCCTTGGGGATTTGTTGTCCCTGGCTTATCTCTCCCATGGAGACGCCTTGTTGGAGCAGGCTCAGGAAAAAGGGGGCGATGCCTCTTTCGACCTGTTATCGCAAGCAGGGGAGCAATACTCCGGTGCGCTGGAAATCACACCCGACAATCATGAGGTTTTATTCAAGCTGGGCAAACTGCTGGTCGAGCAGGCTAAACTGAAATCCGGAGCTGATGCGGAAAACCTGTTTGGTCAGGCAGCGGAAAAATACCAGAAAGCGCTGGAACTGAAACCGGATCTGCATGAAGCAAATTATGGTTGGGGATTTGCCCTGCTCGAGCAGGCGGCTTCCAGAACCGACGAAACGGTAGATCAGTTTTTTGCGCAAGCGACAGAGAAATTTCAAGCGGTTTTGAAGGCTGAGCCGGAACACGGAGGGGCGGCATATGGTTGTGGGTTTGCCCTGTTCAGTCAGGCTCGCAAGAAAAAAGGTGCGGAAGCACTGCGTCTTTATGGTCAGGCTGCAGAAAAGCTAAACACTGCACTCAAGGTGGATCCACATAACGCTGATGCCTTGTTGCACATGGGGCAATCCCTGCTGGTATTTTCTAAATCGAAAAAAGGTGAAGAGCAGGATCGCATGCTGGCCGCTACTGCGGAAAAATTTCAGTCCTGCGTCAAGCTGCGACCCAATTCTCCTGAAGCGTTCTTTGGTTGGGCCGATGCCCTTCTTGAACGTGGGCTGGCGCGCGATGATGGCCAGGGCGAGGAATATTGTTCGCTTGCGATGGAAAAATTCCAGACGGTACTGGCGCTTAAGCCGGATATGCCTCGTGTGAATTTCCGCTGGGGGGTCGGCCTTTTAAGAATGGCACGACGAAAAAGCGGCGATGCAGCAAGCAAGCTGCTTAACCAGGCAGCAGAAAAATTTCAGAATGCGATCCGTATTGTGCCGACCAATCACGAAGCTTTCACCAAGCTGGGTAGCGTCTATTCCCAACTTGCACAAGGCAAATCAGGACCTTCTGCCGATGCGCTGCTCTCCAATGCGGTGGAAAATTATGAACAGGCGATCAAAATCCAGCCGAATAACCCGGAAGCCTTCACTCTTTGGGGCAACGTGTTCTATCAACTCGCGGATGGCAAGCAGGGTATTGAGGCTGAAGCTTTTCTTTACAAGGCAATTGAAAAATTCCAGGAAGCGATCAAGATCCGGGCGGATTATCTGAAGGCGATCAGCAACTGGGGTAATGCTCTGTTCAAGCTTGGAAAATCCAAGGGGGGCGAGGAAGGCATGTTGCTGCTTTCGCAGGCGGAAGGAAAATATGAAGCAGCCATCAAGATCAAACCGGATGATCCGTTAGCCCTCACTAATTTCGGAGGCATCCTCCTTAAAAAAGCGCGTAAGGCTGAGGGGGGCGATGCGGATTTGATGATTGAGAAGGCACAGGATTACCTCAAGCAGGCACTTGAATACAATGAGGACAACCCGGATGCGCTTACCTATATGAGCGAAGTGCTGATGGAGCAGGCCAAATCCAAAAAGGGTATTAACGCTCACCCCTTATTGGCTGAGGCTAAAGCAAAATTACAAAAAGCGGAAGAACTCCAACCCGGTGTTGCGACCTACACCATGGCCAAGCTCATGGGGCAACTGGCAAATGAATCGGGCTGCCGCGAATGGTTGCAGAAATGCAAAACCAACGAAAACCTTCCGCCTCAGGAAGAACTCGATAATGAACCGGCCTTCGCTAACATGGCCCAGTCCAAGTGGTTTAAAGGGTTGTGGCTCCCCGCCTCAGCCAGGGAAGCTGAGCCCAAAGAAGGAGACGAAGGCACGGCTGGGAAAGAGAAAAATTCCAAGGCTGAAAAGCCCAAGTAAACGCAATATTCAAGACCCCTCCCTTTTGATCATCGGGTGTTGAATCCTGAATTAAACCCACCATACTTTAAATGGAAAGTGAAAAGTTTTCCATGATATCGAGGGCTACGGGGTTGGGTATTTTTCGAATTCCTGCAATAAGCCAGAAATTTTCCTGGATTTCCGGAAGGGTGCCGATTTTGATCAGCTTTTTTTCGTCTACCAGTTCTTTTCCTGCAAAATCCGGAAGAGGCACCAACCCCATCCCCTCTGTTCCCAGCAGCTTTTGAACACTCGTGTCCTGGGTTTCGATGGTGATATCGATGGAAACTTTATTGGCTCGGAAAAAGTGATCAAGGTCATGGCGCAGCTTGCTGTGAAGGGTTGGCAGAATAAAAGGCTGATTGATTAGGGATTGGGGAAAATTGGTTTTCAGGTGGCGGTAATTGCCCGTCCCGAAAATCGAAATGGGAACACTGGCTAATAACTGGGCATCGAATTGTTCGCTCAAATCTACAGTGGGCGAATAGTTGGTCAGGAGCAAATCGATCCGGTGCGCAGACAGCTCCCGAAGAAGATAATTTCCATCACCTTCCAGAACGGTGGTGGCGCAATTCCGATTTGATCTGGCAAAACTGACCAGTTGATGGATCAGACGTTTGGGCAGACTTTCCAGTACTCCAATCCGTAAATGGGTCCGCTTGTTAAATGTTCCATTACGAACCACTTCCTGAAGTTCATCCCCCATCGCAAAAATCTCATTTGCATACTCCAGCACAATTTTTCCTTCCTCAGTCAATATCAGCTTTTTATTTTTGCGTTCAAACAATTTAATATTAAGATACTCTTCAAGGCTTTTGAGTTGAGTGCTCAAAGTGGGCTGGCCCAGTCGAAGGGTTTTGGAGGCCTTTGAAATGCTGCCCTCATTGGCAATCGTTTGAAACAGGTACAAGTGGTGATAATTTAACCAGGACATGAAGAGCCTCTTTGATTGATTTTATTGAACTAATAGTCAGCTTTAGCCTGACTTTTCAAATGAAAGAATATGTGTTTTGTTTTAGTGAGTATTTTGGGTTTTTCGTTTTATTTAAGAGAGGTTTAACTCATTTTTTATAAATTTTAGCGTCAAGTTCAAATTAATTTTTTATGAATTTTAAGTTCATGCAAGTAATTTTGAATGTAAATTCTATTTTATTCGTTTTTATAGATAAGAAAAGAGGAAATTATTAAATTTTTAAAATTAATTTCCGGGGCTATCAGGTTCTTTGGAAAGGATACCGGGGAGGAGCGAAGTTATTCAAGTTTTTAGTCCAGATTTAATGAATGGAAAGGGGTTTCGTTAATCCGTAAAGTTTGTACCATTCAAATGCTTTGGTCCGCACTTCCTCATCGGAAAACTCTGGATGATGTCCTTTGACGATTTCTCCCAGACTTTCGGTTAGATATTTATTCGAGATACCGAGACTTTTCCGCATGGCATCATCGTAAAGTGCCCACCTCCAGTTACGGGATGATTTTACTTGTTCCGGATTTAAACCCTTCACATTTGCAAAGTAGGCAAATTTGACGTCTGCATTTTTCAACCTGGTGCCTTGCATATTTGAACTTTGAAAATCGACACCAACCAGGCTAGCCGCAGTCAAATCCAAATCCTGTAAATTAGCGTGCCATATATCAGTTCCATCTAAAATGGCATCATTCAGGCGCACGCCGGTTAGATCAGCATTCATCAATATCACATTTTTCCAACTGCAATAAAAACATGTCATTAAAGTCATTTCTGCTTTTTCCAAAGTGGCTCCGTCAAAATTGCTCAAACTAAAATTTCCCGAAACCATTCGAGCATTTTTTAAATTTGCCGCACGAAAATCAGAATCGGAAAAGTCTGATTCTGATAAATCCGCATTTTCCAGGTTAGCTTTTGCCAAAAAAGCACCTGTTCCAAACGCTCCTTTCAAAGTAGTTCCTTCGAGGTTGGCTCCCTTGACGCCGACCAGTGGGTGCTGGGGGTCCCAGTTGTCTGGACGAGAAGACACGTCCTGTCGACTAAAGTCCGCGGTAAAAAGTGAATGGGAAAGGGAAGGGTTGATGAGTTTCCCATTGTATTCAGGAATCACAATAAGATACGCCGAGGATACGAAAACGACAAATCCCCATAGTAGCCGGAAGGCTTTGCTTTGTAATCCGAGGCGGACTCGAAATATTTTTTCCTCCAGGATTACCAACTGGTAATAGGCCAAGGTCAAGGTTGAAAGGGTAAGCCAGAATTGATATTGGGATAGCGTAGAGTTTTGGTTGACTGCGTAGCGGCCCATAAATATGAGAAGCAAGGTCGGGACCAGCATCCAACCTAGAAAGACAACGATGCCATACGTCAAGGTGTCTGCCACTTTGTCCTGGGACCTCAGTTTTCGGTAAAAAACCTTTACCCAGGTGTTGAACATCCACGGAAAAAGACGTTCGTCGAATGGGGTTCCATCAGGAAAAACAGCCGGGAGCTTGGCGATCAGGCGATAGTGTTTCATTAGATATAAATGGAAATACAAAAACAATCCGGCAATGCCAAACGGAGCGATCAAATAAAACTGCTGAATCGAAACCGGGGTTCCGATGATGGGAAGTGGAAAACTGGTGGAATTGGTTAGCAACTGCACGTCGGTGGTCGAAGCAATGGTCAGTAAGGAAAAGGCAACCACTGATACCATCATCAGGAACAAGGTGCGTAACAATTTGGAGGATTCTTCTATAATTTTCAGTCCGGAGAAATCTTCCACTTCATCGGGTAGCTTTGCATTGGTAAGGTTCGCCCCACCGATGTTCATGCCAAGCGTGACGGCTCCGGTCATGTCGGTTTTGATCAAATCGGCTTCAAAAAAATTTGCTTGTGTGAGCTGTGCGTTTTTCAGGTTGGTTCCCGAAAGATTGGCTCTTTCAAGATTGGCATCAGTGAAATCGGTAGAAGGCATGCCCGCAGAGCCTAGATCGGCCCGGGTTAAATCGGTTTGTGTGAAATTGGCCCCTTCCGCCTGGGCTTTGCTTAAGTCGGCGTCAACAAAACTGGAGTTAGAAAAATCCGCATTAAACAGAGTTGTGCTTTCTAAGTCAGCACTGTCGAACTTGCACTCGCTGGCATCAGTGGCCATTAAAGTTGCCTTTGAAAGGGAAACCTGGGAACAGTCGGATCCTGCTAAAGTTGCCTGCGTCAGAACAGTGCCGGTAAGATCGGCCTCTTTCAGGTTGCTTCCTGAAAGGTTTGCTCCTTTAAAGTGGCAATGCTGGAGGTTTGCCAATTCCAGATCTGCTCCGGTCAAATCACAGCCTTCGAAAATTGAAAAAGACCAGTCTTCTCCCTTCGAAAACTTTCCGGTGAGGTCCATCGTGGTGATCGAAGGTTTGGGCAGGCCGGAACCTGTTCCACCTGCAGCCATGTAAGCCTGCCGCTCTTCTTTAAAACGGTTCCATTCATTTTCGTCAAAAGGTCGAATGTCGCTCATGAATTCTGGAGAAAAAATTGAAATTTAATATTCTGTGATCTCACCGCCAGCGATTCGATGCGGTTGCTTATCATACTCCAGGGGATGGTCGGTGCCGGGAAGAATCGTGCCGTCGGTTGAATACGGGCCGATCTTGCTCCATGTGCCCCAGACTTCCTGCGAAACAAATTCAATTTTCAAAATCGCTTTCGGATTTTTATAACCGTACTTCATTGGGGCGATCACCCGCAAGGGAAATCCGTGTTCATCCGTTAGCGGGACACCGTTCATGTGAGTCACCATCATCGTGCGCGGATGACGCAGGGTTTCAAGGGACAGGTGTTCGACATATTCATCTGCGCAGTGAAAGGTTACCCCGATTGCATCTTCCATGGGCTGGACACGTCGCTCAATCTCGGCAAAGGAAAACCCGGACCACCTGGCACGCGCTGACCAGCACTCGACGCATTTAAGACGCGACTCCTGGTCGCGATCCGGAATCTCAAGCAACTCTTCAAGTGAGAAGCGTCCGGGTCGTTGGCACAGTCCGGTTACCTCAAGCGACCATTTGCTGGCATCTATTCGTCGATGGGGCTTCCAGTAGTTGATATAGAAAGTTTTAAAAATTCCGGTACGATTTTTTCCGACAAAATCGGTCCCGGTAAAATAATCGATGTCCGCTCCACGTCCCAACCGAGGCGTGACGACCAGTGCCAGAACCGAAGCCAGAAAGATCTGTCCCGTGCGTATCAGCCATGTCCTTCTTGCGAACGAAATTATTTTGCGCATCGGAAGCCAAGGAAACTGAAACGTTCTTCTGGAGGGATGATATTTTTCTGCCAGGTCTTGCTGAATTCAAAGTTGAGGTGCAGGTTCCATAATCCCCCACGCACAATTTTGCCACCCTCGCCTTCATCTGCGGTCCATTCCCATAACGAACCCGCCATATCGTGCACACCAAAGGGGGAAACGTCTTTTTTGTCCGTGCCCGGCTGGCGCTTCACCACGCCACTGAATTTCGGGTGGGGCATGCGCTTTCTAACCTTGTCGCCCCAGGGAAAGCTGCGGCCGTCATTGCCTCGTGCGGCTTTTTCCCATTCGGCATCAGTGGGCAGGCGGTTGCCCGCAGCCTCGCAAAAGGATTTTGCTTCTTCCCATGTCACATGGGAAACTGGATGATTGCCCGCGCCAGGAGGAATATTGTGATTAGGAACCACAGCGGCGTATTCGTTGTTCGTCACTTCAAACATGTCGATGGAAAATCCACCGAGCATGTAACGACGCTCTGGTTTTGCCAGCAGGTCTTCGGGGTGCCCCATGGTGAAAGGGCCCGGAGGGACAGTCACCTGCTCCGATGCAATTGCAATGGCAGGCTGAGCAAAAAGAAATAGCAGAACCACTACTCTCTTCATAGCACTCAGTATACCACCGCTAAGCGCGGGGCCAATGAAAACCACTGCCTTACAGTGGGTGATAAAAAGAGCAGGCTCGGGGACAATGCATTCCCGATCTTTTTGGAAGACGATAAAATTCTTGCCGGCCGGTGGGTCAACGATCACCTCACGAAACCGCAAAAAAGATTTATGAAAACTGATTATTACAAACAACTACTTTGGGAAGGACCAACAACTACCTCCCGAGAGGGAAGGAAAAGTTTAGTAGTTTTTATTGAAGAAATTGTTCATGTTTTTAAAAAATCAAAAGGATCATGAAGATATTTGCCTGGCATTTATTTTCTGTTTCATTTGCCTGGCGGCAAGAGCGTAGCCTCCATTGCCCCCATCGACAAAATGCAGATGCTCCTGGTTGTAATTGAAGATCATGCAGGTGACCAGGGCTCCGGGCGCCACATGGATGCCGTAAACCAGTTCCCCTTTCTGGTAGCGTGATTCAAGATAAGTTTCAAGGGATTTTCTGTTTTTTATTTTGCCAGATAATACATAACGCAGCACGTCATCAAATTTTCTAAAATCACTGTTGGCAACGAAATCCGATTTGTAACGACTCCAGTCTACTCCTGCAAACTGTGACTTGCTGTCGACAACAAACCAGCCGATTATCTGTTGGATCCACAGATCGAACCAGTAGCTAACAGATGAGAAAAAATTATGTCCCCAGGTTCGAATGCGGAATTCGTTTCCAAGCTGGCGATTTGATCGTGTCAGGTTCATCAGTTGGGGGCGGATAGGGTGATGTTCCGCTTCATCTCCAAAAAGTTCGGCAATTTTTGAAAGTGTTTCTGAATACACATCTGCATTTTCCTTTGGATCTTTGGATGTGGCCTGCACCATTAAAGTGATGGTTTCTTCATGCGGGCTGGGAATCATTTCCCAGCGACATTCGAGGCCAGTAAAATCTCCCTCGACCCCGACCGAGTCCGGATTTAACAGAAACTCTCTTCCGCGTTGAGGATCCTTGAGTATTGTTTCGGCGTAAGTGAGACCACCACCGGAAAATACCGCTTGAGTGACAATGGGTGAAACGCGGACTTTTGCGACCTGAACTGAGAACTCTGTATTGCTCAGTGTTGAAACAGGCAGTGTTCCCACACGCAGTTCCAGAGAAAACGCGTCCATTGCCATTTGTTGGGCCGCGCATAACGCACGTTGCACCTGGGGCAAAACACTTTCCGGAACACACAGGATTGCACCATCACCTCCAAACACATATGGAATCTGCAACGGTTTCACCGCATTGATCACAGCCATGATCGATGAGGCGCCGATGTTATTGACATCCTTGTAGCGCCCCTTTTCTATAGCCTGGGTTGAACCGCGGATATCAGCGAAGGCAATGTGCCAGTCATTGGGAACGATCTGAAAATCTTCAGCGTGGGTCAGGTCGTTGAAATTATCTAAAGTCGGGAGGTCGCGATAAAAATTATCTGATGACATGAGTCGATTATATCAAACATAAACTTTCGCTTGAATTTGATCGGGATTAAATGCTTTTTTCTGTACCCTCGGTTTTACCTGCTTGTAATTGTTCACGGGCCTTAGTGGAGATACTCACCTGATCCTGCTGCTGCTGAACAGTTTTCAGGCTGGACTGTCGATTGAGCTCGGCAATCCTTTCCTGCTTTCGATAGGTTCTGAATATCTGTGATACTTTCTGTATTGAAAGATCCATGTCAGTCCGCCTTCTTGAAATTGTTCATTTTGTTTGATTTACGCATTGCCTTTAAATCCGCCACCCTTTGACGAGGATGGATCCTGATAACCTTTGAACAGGTTCTTCGTTTTTTTGAACTGTTTAATCTGGTCTTCCAGTTCGTCTCGTTGTTGCGCGATGGCTTTTCGGGATTCCTCCTCACCGGCGATGAGCTTTTCAATGGAAAGGACAATTTCTCCTCGCAAAGTTTCTGTTTCCCGTGCTACCTTTTCGCGCTCGCTATCCCCCATCTGGTCCAGTCGAGTATTCATTTCCTGCTCAAGCTTATGGAGAGCCTGGACGTATTCGTTCTTTTTCTTAATGGCATTCATCAGCCCTTCATCATCCTGATTTGCGACCGCCTCCTGCTGTTCTCCGAGGTGGATCAGTAATTGCTGGTAGCAGTTTTTTTGTTGTTTTAAATTTTCAAAAATGATTTCCATTGAGTCCTCTGTTAAATCACACGATTGCGAGCAGATTGCGTTCCTGGTTTAGTTGATCCAGAGAATCGATTACTGCCCTTAACTGGTTGAATTGGTTTGTAGGGGGTTGTGTCGTTGATTCGGCCGGATCACTGGATAAGGCCAGTGGTCCGAAGTCGGTGTTGAGAAGTCCTTCCAGCTTTTCCTGAATCTGAGGTAAAAGGCCCGTGGCCTCATTAAAAAACAGATCCCGCACCTGATCAAAGTCGTTTTGGAATGCCTCCTCGAGAACAGGTTTCTCAATTTCCAGGGTTTCATCTTCCAGAAACCGGATGCCTATTTTTTTAAATAGATCTGGCAGAAGGCTGGTGTTTTCAGGCGGCTCGGTGCGGATGCCGTCTTCAATCGATTGCGCAGAATCAGAGATAAAAAACTCTCCGAATTTGAGGACACCTGCATCCTTCAATGGTTGACCGGAAACCGGGGGCGTGATGCGGTCGAATGTGTTCAGGATGTCTTCGGGAGCAGAGGCATCTTTAGAATCAGATCCCTCGTCCGTGCCCTGAGTCAGGGTATTTTGTACCCTGGTAATTTCCGGGTCGTCTACAACAGGAGGATTGCCCTCTTCAACACGGCGGGTTTCCCGGATAACCCTGTTGAAATCATCCGCGATACTGATGATTTGCTCTACGGCATTTTCAGAGTCGAATACCACACGCACTTCTATGTCGTTATCGGAAGTTTTCTTTAATTCCACCACCGCGTCTTCAATAGATTCGGTGAAATCATCAGTATCACTTTCCTGAGTGACTCCATTGATCTCAAGACTCGCGGTCTGTGGTGTAGTGTTGAGATTGGTGGGTGTTTGCCGGTCGAAATCAAATTGCGCTTCCTTCTGGATGGGGCGTCCCTTGGCGTTGAGCTCGAAAAAACCCAGCGCCAGTAACACACCGTCCGGATCACTGAGAGCAATAGCCGAAGTACCTCCGGTTTCACTGCTGAGAATCAGGCGGTCGTTGGTGAGGCCAGCCACCACCCGGTTTTCCTCTGTGCCCCCATCAAGCCGGTCATTATTGTTCCTGTCTTCATCCGGGTCGAGCACCCCGTTGCCGTTTATATCCTCGACAATGAACTTTCCTGGACCCTGTTCACTGCCTTCAACATCGATAATATCGATCTGATTGTTGGCATTGAGATCTTCCGGCCCATCGAGGATTCCGTTGCCGTTGGTGTCTTCACCTCGATTGATTTTGTCGCGGATGTTGGACAGCCCATCCATGGATTCCACGGTTACGGTCACCCCATTGATTCCAAAACTGCCGTTTAAGTTCAGCGCAGAACCTGAAGTGAACCGGTCGGAAGCCAGCACTTGTCCGCTGGACAAACGAGTCGAGCTGAAATTGAATTGATCGAGGGGAGTCTGATTGCCGGGAGTGACGTTTAAAACTTCGGGAATGGAAATTCGGGTATTTCTTGTGGTGAAATCTCCTTCACCCAGCAGAGCGCCGACCCTTTCACTCAGGTCTTCCAGACGGTTGCGTATGGATTGCCTGAATCCGTTTTGGGCGGACTCCACCCGCTGCGGATTGAGGGTAGCGGAAACGACTAAGGTATTGGGGTTTCCGGAGGAATTAGAATAAAACGGGAGCGCAGGGAGACTGACACCCGGGCGATCAGTTGATCGCGGTGCAGGAGTTGTGCGGGTTGTTACCTGACCGAATCCAGCCGTTTCGGCATCTCCCGTATTACGTTCACGAGATATGGGAGCCTTCAGCCGGGATAAGGGCAGACCGGTGACGCTGGGTATTTGCATGGGCCGAAAAATCCCAGGGCTTGTAATCGATTGGGCGTAAAGATTTTTCTCGCCACAGCCGATATAGACCCTGAGAGGGTGATGGACACGCCCGCGACTTCAAGCCGAAGAACGGTTCATCACCCAAACGACCCAGGAATAAACATTCCAATGCCTATATAAGACGGTCGGTGTTTGGACAATGCTATGCGCACCGTATGCCGGCGTGCTCTTTCCTCCCCAGTACCGGAGCACGCTGGCACGTCTTTACTTCGGCTCAACTACCAACGTGTCAGTTGAACCTCAAAAAAACTGCCTTTCAATTTTCAAGTTACTGCTTTCCCATTTCCTTTTCTATAAAACAGTCCTCAATTTATTAAACTTAAGCGGTCCTTTTCTTCAATTCGTAACTTGATCCTTTCATTAGACCAGACGGTCAACGTTCTGTCCGCGGTTAGTCACTTCACTTTCCGGCTCGCGCTGACTGTTTTCCTGACTTTCCTGATCAGCCCTTTGCTCAGCGTCTTCTTCCACTGACTGTCTTAAAATTTCATTGTTTGCATTGGGTCGGCCAGTATTTGTTGCAGCAAGTCCGGCATCAGATTCTGTGAGGCCTTCGGCGCTTCCACCCTGGACCGGGTTATTGGCCGGTCCGGTATCTACCTCGTCAACAGGTTGAGAGGCAGCGGGTTCCAGAACTTCGAGGGAACCCTGGGCCCCCGCCTGTTGTTGAACACTTGCTTCGGCTGCCGCTTCGATCTGCGCTCCGCTGCCGCCAACGTTTTCTGAATCCGGATCGGGAGCGGCCTGCTCAAAGGCCTCGTTGACATTTTCCGGTCCATTCTGACCAACTGCAGCCCTGTCATTTACTGGGGAAACGGCGTTAGTCAGGTCCGCAACCGATTGGCTGAATTCGAAACGATCATCAATATTTTGTCCAAGGTTATCCTGGATATCCTGAGAGGGCACGTTAAGGGTTTCCCCTTCCACCCTGATTTCCTGCTGTTCAATGGCGCCGGGTCCATTTTCATTGACCGAGACGATATCTTCCTGCCTAATTTCTGCTTGTCGAGCTTCTTCCGCACGATCGTTTTCAATCTCTTCATTCTGGACATCTTCTTCCCGAACCTGCCGAGCGTTCTCAAGTCCCGGAATATTGATATTTTGGTTTTGAACCGATAAATCACCTGTTTCAGCCATGATCTTGTCTCCCCAGATATTGCCTCGAAGTACTCTATGACCCCGGGGGCAGTTTCTTTAACTTTATAAAAACCGTTTTTAAAATCCTTGATTTATGGGTATTTCTTCTATTTTTTTCAAGACAGCATTAAAGTCTTTTCTTCATGCGCCGATAAGTTGTTCAGGGCGAATGGAATCCTTTTTCCCTCCCTCACCTCAAAAAAATAAAAAGGTAAAGGTTGAAATACAGGGACACATACAAGCCGTCAAACTAGGTTACACGGTCTCCTGACGTTCTTATCGGCAAAAATAATGAAAACTTTAGGGTGGGATGATGATTTTTTGGGTGTTTTTTTCTTGAACGCTAGAAACTAATTAAAAAACAATTAGTTGGGCTGGGTTGGGGGTAGAAGTTTTGGGAGCAGGGTTTGCCATTCTTCGTAAAAGGGAGTCAATTCATATTCCAGAAGGTCTGCTAAAAGGACCCAGTCTCTATTCTGGTTGGCTTCCACCATCTGGGTGGTGTAGCCAAGCAGGCGTTCTTTTCGGCCCTGGAGTGTTTCTTTGCCCAAATTCAGTGCGGCTGGTTCCTGGCCAGTGGCGTCTATTATCGAATCGACTACTTCGGAAAACCATTCAATGCCGTCAATAATTTCGAGGAAAAATTCGTTGGCTTCCTGTTCGTTGCCCATACGAAACAGTTCGGCGGCTTTTTCAAAACCCGGTAAAAGACGCTCAAGGTATTCACTGGCATTCTCTATATTACGGGCAATGAGCGCCTCAATAGGTGCGAATTCGACTTCAATTCGATCTTCAAGATTGAGGGGTAATTTAAAAACTCCTTCACTGTCAATAGCAATTTCTTCACCGTTCAATCTGAGACCCATAATATGGAGGCCGAGGGATTGTCGTTCCTGTAAGAGCCTCTCTAATAGAGGGCCCAATTCGGACTCGGCAACCGTGTCAGAGATTTCTTCACCATTAATAAAAAGTTTCATACGAACCTATCGAAAATGATTGAAAACACAGGCTATTGTATCGGGCAAACCGCGCGTTTGCAATCTACACCTTATGGAAGATAAGTCTGACACATTACAGGTTGCCAAACCCTTATAGAGGAGCTGGCGTGCGGGGAGTTTGACAATAAATCAGGTCAGCCTATAATTTATTAGAAACCTATTTCATCAGAAGGTGACGCTATGGCAGGGATCATTGATTCCGGATCCACCACCCGGATCCTGAACACTATCAACCGAAATCAGGAGGGGCTTCTCACTCGCCTTTCACAACTGGCATCAGGCAATCGCCTGGTCAATGCCAGTGTAGATGCTGCGGGTCTTGCCATTTCCGAAGGACTGCGGTCAGATATCGCCGCCTTGAGCCAGTCAGTGCGAAACATCGAAACCGGAGGAAATTTTATTCGCGTCGCTGAAGGGGGACTGTCGACAATTTCCGATTTGATCGGCCGAGGTAGGGAACTTGCTATTCAAGCGGCCAACGGAACGCTGGGTGATGCGGAACGGGAGACCATCAACGCCGAGTTTTCCCAGATATTGACAGAGATCGACCGGGTATCGGGAACTCAGGAATTTAACGGGCAAAATATTCTCGACGGGAACCTGGCGCCGAACTCTCCCAACCAGGTCGACATCCAGGTGGGTATAGAGAGCGGGCCGGAAAACCAGATCAACCTGAATGTGATTGATGAAACCAGTACCCAAAGTCTGGGTATTGACAACCTCGACGTATTGACTTCGCAAAACGCCTTGCAGGCATTTGATCAACTGGGCCAGGCCCAGCAGACGGTGATCAACACCCGGGGGGAGGTAGGCGCTTTGTCCAATCGTCTCGAAATCACCTCACGCAACACGCGCAACACGCTGGTCAATCTGGAATCGAGCCGCAATGAAATCGCTGGAACCGACATCGCTGCAGGTATTTCAGAATTGAACAACTCCCTGCTGCGTATAGAATCTTCCGTGCGTGCATTGGCCCTCCAGACTCAATCGAACGAAAGCAACATCGGCCGCCTGCTCAACATTAACACCTGAGTCCTCGCCTGACGGGCAGCGGGCTGCATCCTTCATGGGCAAGAATTCCCCTTATTTTGCTATCCTATACTCCCATCATAGCTTCAAATAATTGCCGTGGAGTTTGGGCTTGACCCATCTGCCTCTAAATGATAATTAAGAAGGTCTTAAATAGTTTGATTTATTCTGTCTGGGCCACCTGCAGCTTTCTGGAAACCACGAATCTGCACGAGGCCGGAAACAGTTTTTATAAGTTCCCAGAAATACATCCTGAAAGCTGCCTAAACCGGAGAGTGTTCAATGGAAGTCAATACTATCAAGGTTGAAATTCGGAAACATCATGTGACCCCGGGTGTTAATGTGCTGGATTTGCACATCGATGCCAACGGGGAAAAAATCATCAAACAGACCCAGCACAAGGACATCGACCGGGCATACCAGAAGTTTGTCGAAGAAATCATCCGTGTGTCTAAAGAGCTGGCAGAAGCGCCTCTTGAAGGCCACAAGATGGAAGAAGTTTAATCCGGATTATTTTTATATAGTTTAACGAATCACCCGCAGGTTAGCCCAGTGGTTAACCGGGACGGGTGATTTTCATTTTTTTGAGCTTCTCTACCAGGGTCGTGCGGTTCAGTCCAAGAACCTGTGCGGCTTTGTTCTTGACCCAATCGGTCCTGTCCAACGCTTCCACGATCAATTCCTTTTCGAATTCCTCCACCACCTGTTTCAGACTGATGCCTTCTTCAGGTAAACCCGAAAAGTAGGGTTGCTGCCGATTGTTCCGTAAAAATTCCGCGGGGGAATCTCCCGGAACCTCTTCTTCATGAGGTGCCCAGTTTTCCTGTGGCGTGTCACCGAGAACTTTCGCCGGAAGGTCGCGCGGGGTGAGGGTGCCCGACCGACTGAGGACCACCATCCGCTCTACAAAATTGGCGAGTTCGCGAATGTTGCCCGGCCAGGGATAGTTGCAGAGAATCTTCAATGCCTGGGGATCGACCCCGGTTACATTCTTTCCCTTGGATTCGTTGAACACCTTGAGGTAGTGGTTTACGAGATGAGGGATGTCTTCCTGCCGTTCGCGTAATGGAGGCAGGTGAATCGGAATAACATTCAAACGGTAATACAAGTCTTCGCGGAATTTTTCGTTTTCAATGGACGCCTCCAGGTCGCGATGGGTCGCGGCAATGACACGGACGTCGATGGGAATAGGGCGGGTGCCGCCCACCCGGTCGATTTCACCTTCCGCCAGCACCCGCAACAGTTTGACCTGAAGCGTGGGGGGCATGTCTCCTATTTCATCCAGAAACACGGTGCCATCGTGCGCCAGTTCCAGACGTCCGATGCGCTGGTTGATCGCGCCGGTGAAGGATCCTTTTTCATGACCGAACAGTTCAGATTCCAGTAACTCACCCGGAATAGCACCGCAGTTTACCGGCATAAAGGATTGTGTTGCCCGGCCGCTATTGTGGTGCAAAGCCCTTGCAATGAGCTCCTTGCCAGTTCCGGATTCACCGCAGATCAGCACGGTGCTGTCCGAATCGGCGGCCCGCTCCACCATATCAAACACTTTCTGGATGGCAGGACTTTGCCCGATGAGGTGATATTTCCCGGTTTTGAGCTTGATCGACATAGTGATTTATTATAATGCCGAAGCAGGAAATGTCAAAAAATATATGATTTAACTAGTTGATTTTATTTGCCAATACAAAAATCGTCAAAAATCTGATCTAGAAGGTCGGTGGCGTAGTCCTTGCCGGTGAGGCTTCCAAGGATTTCCAGAGCCGAGTTCATATCTACCGCAATGAGGTCCTCTGACTGGTCCTCTTCCAGCGATTGGCAGACCTGCTTCAGACTTTCCAGGGATCGGGTGAGTGCCTGGTGGTGCCGTTCCCGTGTGATGATGAGGGACTCGCGCGCCAGGTTTCCTCCTGCGGCGATACCGTAAAGATGATCTTTCAGTCTATCCAACCCCTCTCCAATTTTGGCTGAAAGAGAGATTTGTTTTTCCGTTTTAAGGGAAGCGGACAGATTGTCTGTTTTTAAAGTCTGTGGAAGGTCACTTTTATTGATGATAGCGCAACGGTTGATTTCCTTCGTTTCCTCAATCAAGCGCCGGTCATCGTCGTCGAGTGTCTGTGAGCCATCGAGAATGACCAGCGCAAGGTCGGCCTGTTCCAGCGCACGCCGGGTTCGGGCGATGCCTACTTCTTCAATGGATTCAGGATGTTCGCGGATCCCGGCTGTGTCGAGTATCGTCAGGTG
This sequence comes from Candidatus Nitronauta litoralis, assembly GCA_015698285.1. Classification (NCBI taxonomy): domain Bacteria; kingdom Pseudomonadati; phylum Nitrospinota; class Nitrospinia; order Nitrospinales; family Nitrospinaceae; genus Candidatus Nitronauta; species Candidatus Nitronauta litoralis. Next base: position 564,353 of record CP048685.1, on the reverse strand, counting down.
CAGGTCTTTCAACTTGATCCGTTCTTCCAGCACGTCGCGCGTGGTGCCGGGATGCGGGGTGACAATCGCGCGGTCTTCATCCAGTAGCGCGTTGAGAAGACTCGATTTCCCAACATTGGGTTTTCCAACGAGAACAACCTTTAGGCCGTCGCGAACGATTCGTCCCTGTTTGAAAGTGTCGGCTAACCTTGTGATTTCATCGGACACCTGCTGGACATCGCAACGCATTTTATTTTTCTGATTGAACTCAAGTCCTTCTTCCGGAAAATCGATGGCCGTTTCCAGATGAGACAACACACCCAGCAAGCGGTCGTAAAATCCTTCCAGCTTTTTTGACAGGCGGCCCTGCAGGTGGGAGAGGGCATTGGTGCGGGCTCTCTCGGATGCGGCGTGGATGAGGTCGGTCACCGCTTCTGCCTGGGTGAGGTCCAGTTTGCCGTTGACAAAAGCGCGACGGGTGAACTCCCCTGGATCCGCAAGCCTTGATCCGCAATGGAGCAGGACCTGCAATATCCCCTGTGAGACCAGCACACCACCGTGGCAGGAAATTTCGACCACGTCTTCGCCGGTGAAACTGCGCGGACCGGGGAACCAGGTGACGAGCCCGGTATCGAGCAGGTCGCCCGAGTCGGGGTTGTTGAAAGTTCCCATGGTGGCGCGGCGACCCGTGATCGTCTCTACACTTTTGCCCGTTGCAGGTTTGAAAACCTGCTTGAGAATTTTCAATGAATCGGGTCCGCTCAAGCGGATGATGTGCAGCCCTCCTTCTCCAGGAGGTGTGGCAATTGCGGCGATGGTATCAGGCATGAGGATGGTGATCGGTAAAATTAATTTTGGCAATGACTTCGGCTAACTAAAGCCTCAACACATCTTACTTCACTTCGACTGTTTAATCGGACACTTTATCTATTTTTTTCTGGGCTTCATGCGAATGCGATTTCTTCATATCCAGAGGTTTTTGATCTTCGCTGGATTCAGGTTCATGGTTCAAGGTAATGCAAAATGGAAAATGGTCGGAACCGAAATACGGTAGAAGCCCAATTGAAGTCACCGTGAAATCGTTTGTGTGAAAGCAATGGTCAAGAGGCCAGCGAAAAAACCTGTATTTGGCGTTGTAGGTGTTGAACATTCCACGTCCAATGCGGGGATCAAGCAGACCACTGACTTTTTGAAATAACGTGGTGGTTTCCGACCAGGCCACGTCATTTAAATCGCCGGTCACAATGGCCGAACACTCCTTTTTCATAACCGATTTTCCCACGATCAAAAGCTCCGCATCCCGTTTTTTAGAGTCTTTCTTTTCTGTAGGGCTGGGGGGTGCAGGGTGTAAACAATTCAGATGGATGGGATGCCCTGAACGTAGTTCAACCTTGGCCTGCATCGAAGGAATTTCATCATCAACCAGATATTCAACTTGTGGGTCGGTTAAAGGAAGTTTTGAATACAGGCACATCCCGTAAAGATTGTCCTGGGGACATTTCAAGTTGAATCGGTATTCGCTTTCAAGTTGGCTCAATTGGTTTCCCCACCAGCTATCGGTTTCCAGGGCAAGAACAATATCGGGGTTCTCTTGACTAATAATGGAAAGAAGCCCCGCAGAATTACGGTTGGATTGCAGAACGTTGGCGACTACCAGGCGGATGGTGTTGTCGGAAATGTTTTTTTTTGAATCGAGAACCTGCTTGTTTGCAAAGATTGTATAAGGAAAAATGGTGTAGACATGAAATGAAACGCAAGCCAACACCAGAATCATCAGGGCAGCGTCCAGAGAGCTCTCAAGAAAAAAAGTTGTATAGGTCAAAAACAGACAGGTACCCAGAAAAACGATCTGAACTCGGGGGAAATCAAATGCGCGAACAGTCCAGTGCGACTTTTTGGAGAGAGGAGTCAGGGCCAGCAAAATAAAAAGTCCCGACAGAATGGCAAAAAGCAGCTTTAGTGGTGTCATGGGGATAGCGTCTGGTAGAATAAATTGATCAAACGCATTTTTTACCTATGGTTGTTTTTTGAAGTGGGCATTATAACTGCTTCTTGAAGGACTCCAATAAACCATCCTGTTTTTCTTTTTGGTGTGCAGGTGTTCAGGTAAACAAATCCTATGAAAACTCCTTTTAAAAAAGGTTTTACAATCAAAACAGGTTATCTTTTTGCTGCGTCCATCCTGTTGTTTGCTTTGGGTGGTTCAGGTGCTTACGCAATGGCAGAGGACAATCCGCCGTCAAAGATGAAACTTGAAGGGGTCGAATGGATGCTGGCATCTTCAGGAGTCAGGACGTACGCATTTATTGATGTCTACCAGTGCGCGCTTTATTTGAAGGAACCTGGGAAAGTCCGGAAAACGATTCTGGAGCAAAAGCAACCCGTGACGATCCGGATCAAGATTTTAACTTCCGAACTTCCGGGGCAGGTTCCCGATGCCTGGAAAGAAACTATCAAACCCGAAGTGTCGGATAAAGTCTATAGGCGATTCAAAAAAAATTTCAAAAAACTTGAAGAAGGAGATGAGCTTCTATTTTCCTATACGCCTGGCCAGGCGACCCTTCTTTATCTGAACCGGGAGAAAGTGTTTTCTGATCCGGGGGCGGGGTTGATGTATTCTCTGCTGGATCAATGGGTCGGGGAAGAGCCGATATCAGATGATTTAAAAACAGCGCTTGTTCATGAGTGAATAATTAAAATTTTGACAGCCTTTTATTCAGTAGGGCCCTGTTGATAATTTATTTCATAAACTATGCTTTAAATTGCTATTTCTAAACGGTCCTGGTTACACCAATATTCATCAATCTTGCCAAAGTCAGAGTACTTTGAACGATTGAAGCCGTCTTCTATATCGTTAAACCACAACTTCATAACCCATAAATTTTTTTAAATGGTAATTTTAGGGTGGCTATTTATTCCCTCTCCTTGAAAGGGGAGGGTATGGGAGGGGGCATAAATACAACTTTGCCGGTATCCCCTCTTTTTTTATTCAAGAACGCGAATAGCAGTTCTTGAAGGGGAAAGTATTGCGAGTAAACCGGGGCCTCTTCTGGAGTTATTCAAATGTCTCCATTTGAAGTGGGTTGCCAGTTCACAGTATTTGTCCGAAAAGCTTGTTGTTTAATATTGATTAAAAGGAAATCGTAAAAGTTGTTCCAATAACATTTGCTTCGTATAAAGTTTTCGCTTGAAGGGTCCAGTACATATAGTACAAACCCATTTTCACACCGGGGAAAATTTCCTTTATTATTCCTGCCTTTGCCCGGTTTTGATTGTAATCGTCCACATTGGTGTCATAGAAAAACTCGTTGGAGATGTAGACATCGAAAGCCATTTGATTGAGTTTAAAATCTTTTTTTATGGTGATCCGTTCTCTAAGGCGGAGGCTGTCATTTCCATCAATGCTACGGAACTCGAGTCTGTTTCGTAGCGCGAATTGGAATCCGAACAAATCAGCTTTGAGATGGGGAATTATTTCGAATCGATTTTCCTCAGTCCAGGCGGTGAATAACTTGAGCTTCTGGTAGCGGTAATTAAACTCGAGATCGAAATATTTGGATTCATGAAAGGTGAGGCCGGAGGTGAAGTTGTAGAGGCCCAACCGGCTCACATCCCCCAGGAACCATTCTTCACTTTTGAAATGGACACTCAGGTTTTCATCGATTTTATGCTTTAAAACAAATTCATTCCAATAGCCGAAGTCCTCTGCTTGTGCCCGATCGCCCAGGCTGAAGAGTAAGGGGCCAGCCAGAATCAAAGCTATAAAAAGTTGACGTGCAGAAAATTTAATTCCTGGAATCATTTAGAATCAGGGGATGCAAAATGTTTATTGGAGAAAAACGAAATTAAATTGACTATATCTTTTTATCATACTCCCCTGTTGTGGCCTAGATTAGTGATCCTCTCAAAACTCATTACCACTTGCTGGTGTTAAAATCTGTTTCAGGAACTTTAGGGGATTTGTACTGCTCAAGGGGATGATGTGGAATCCCTCTTCTCCCGGAGACTTCGTGAATCTGGATGCTACCAGGAGATATTTTTATCGCTTGCTGTATATATGGGGAACCCGCGTTTTCCAGTGAACTTTTTTTTGTCAAAAAAATCTTGTTCCAGACTATAAAGTCTCCAGCAATCTGTTTTATATCCATTCAATTTTTTATTCCAGCAAGGAGGAGAGTTTGATCCGGCGGTGTTCCAAAAGCTCATCTTGTATTTCGTTCCCTTCCGCGGAACATAAAATAACCCCAAGCTTCCCCGGCCACGCGTATGGTGCATTAAGAAAACGGCATAATCTGACCTGATATTTAATAAGCCAAGCAATTTTACCGAATAGGGCCAATGTGTTCCTGTTTTATCATCAGATAGATAAAATGAACTCACAGACTTTAACCTTTCACACCAATCAAAATCACCTGATTTACTCGCTAGTTGGCATAAATTAGGGATATTAGCCATATCGAAGGGTTTTCTGGATTTTGCATTTGGTAACCCCGCAATAATTTTATTTCTGAGATCTGTTTTTTTTTCAAAATTGTAAGATACATCGGTTGAAACTGGAAAACTGGAATTGAATTCAGGGAAAATGAATGAGTTTTCAAGTAGCTTTTCTAATACTTCGGTATCCTTTACTGTGATTACTCCATTACGAATTAAACTGATGATGGGAAAAAATTCTTTCCTCAAGAATGTATCGTGATGTCCCCCGAATCTGTGGTCATCAATGTGAATTGCCATCCCGAACGCTGTGATAATAGAAATTATATCTTTTCTTTGGGCTTCTGCTGCAAGCCAAAACAAAGTTGTATAAGCGTCGTTTTTTAAATAGATACGGTTGTTAATGTTTATATGTTTTGAAATTTCCCTTAGGAATTTGGATAGATCAGTTATTATTACTTTCTTAAAGAAACCTACTCCAGAAAGGTTGTTTGTATTACCAAGGGCGAATCCCTGAATGATAGTTTCAGCAGAGACTCCTTTTTTTAAAGCTTTAAGAAGTTCTTTGGCTTTTCCTTGTCGTACTATTGAATCGAGTGGGAGATCATTAATATAGCAATTTAGTCTAAGGCTGACAGCTCCTGCTCCTTCGGCCTCAAAAATGGCAGGACTGCAATCGCCCCTGGTTTTAATTTCTTGTGCAAGGATAGGAGTGGTAAACAAAACAATAAATATTATTACTCTAATCAACGTCAACATTTCCCTTGTTCCCATATATGACAGGACTATTATCTCCAGAAGTTTGGATGCTGGGGGATGTTTTTTCTTCCGATAGAATTTGATTTACCCCAAATCCTACTGCAACTAAAACAGAAATGATTCCTGCAATTGCTGCGATTGCGTTCCAATTAATTTTTTTCTTTTGGGACATATTTTATTATCTGAATATTAAAAGGTTTTTAGCAAGATATTTGTTCTTACAATGTTGTGGAAAAGACTTTTTACACTTCAGATAAATTCATTTGGCTGGTTTTTTTTTCGATACCGGCTAAAAAATAATATTTTACAATTTTTACTCTCCATCAATGATATCGGGTTCTACTTTCCAGACTCTCCATCTGTGTGAGCTGTCTTTTATGGAAATGAGGAGGCGTTTCAGGAACTTTTCGTCTGGTTCGCCATGTTCCATGATCAATCCGCAGGCCGGATCTCTCCCGGTAACCTGGGCATGGTACAGGGCCAACCCGATACACTGGGCCCACTCGTCGGCATATCCGAATTCGACGGCATAATCTTCCAATAGGCAGTCTACGCGGCTTCCTTCTGGTAATGGGTATCCCGCCACTCCGTTTTTGTCCCGGCACCATTCAATTTGGTAATGGGACTTTTTGTAAAGTCGAACGGCTGAATTGGCTGCTGCAGTTGATGGGAACAGGCTGACGATAGCAAAAACCAGAATAAGCTTTCTCATGGAGAATCCTATTGGGTTCAGTTTTTTAGATAGGTTCAGGCTAATTAATGGAGGCGAACAAGTCAAGGAACCCGGTTCTCTGTCTGGCCTTTGGTTTTTGGGGTGAGAAAGACCAGGGAAATGCGTTTATATGGTTTCGTCAGGGCAAGGGCGATAAGTTGGAATACCTATAATTTGTTTAAATTTAATATTTTTTCTTTAAAAGTAAAGTTAAATTTTATATAATTGGATATCCTTGTTTTTACAGCCGTTAGAGGCGCAATTCTTACTTTTTGCTGAATTAAATCATGTTGCGAAATCTGTTTTCGTTGAAACTGATTGCCGTTGTGGTCGGGGTGTTTTGCATCCTGGTGCTTTCAGGTTGTGAAAAAACCGATCCCACGACGAACACCCTTGGCGGTGTCATCGACCGTAAATAACCCCTCCGCTTAATTCTTCAAATCAATTTTCTTAAGGTACATCAGCTCCATAGAGTTGAGCTTGAATCCCTTGACGTGAGGTTTCACCAGCATATTTTTGGTTGTCACGAAGAATGAAATTATGGGCACGTCCTCTTCAACCAACAGCTTTTGCGCTGCATCGTAAAGTTTTTTCCGTTTTGCCGGATCCTGCTCTGCCGCCGCCTCGGCGATTAACCGGTCGTATTTCGGGTTGGCCCAGTGGCTATGGTTGTTGCCACTGGTGGACGTGAACAGGTTCATGAAGTTGTCCGGGTCAGGAAAGTCTGCCCCCCAGCCAAGCCGATAGACGGGAGGCGTGTCCACCTGCAATCTTTTTAAAAACACTTTCCATTCCATTTCCTCAAGACTGACCGACACATTGAGGTGTTTCTGCCATTGGGCCTGGATGAACTGTGCGATGAGTTGATTGGTCGGGTCTGAATTGTAGTGGATTGAAAAAGTCGGAAAGTTTTTCCCGTCAGGGTATCCGGCTGTGCTCATCAGCCGGCGAGCCTTCTCCGGATTAAACTTTGGGCCAATATCCGGATTGTAGGCGAACATTCCCTTGGGTATCCAGGATGAGGTCGGCACCTCTTCTCCTTTAAGGATGACCGGAAACTGTGACCGGTCGATGGCGTGCCCGAAAGCCCGACGCACACTGGCTTTGTCGAACGGCGGACTTTGCACGTTGAAACCATAATAATAACCACGCAGCATGGGTTGTTTCACAAACTCCGGATGGTCGCGAAATTGCGGAATGGCAAGCGGTGGCAATGATGTCATGTCCAGTTCCCCGGTCTCGTAGAGGGTCAGTTCGGTTGTTGCATCCCGTACCAGAAAAACCCGGATTTTGTCGAGTGCGGGTTGTCCTTCAAAATAATTGGGGTTTGATTCAAGCAGGAGTTTGTATTCGTGGTGCCATTGTTTTAAAAGAAAGGGGCCGTTTGTGACGATATTTTCTGGATCGGTCCATCGGTCACCGTGCTGTTCAATGACATCCTGCCGAAGTGGGGCGGTGACCATGAACGTGGTGATGCTGGGGAAGTAAACAACCGGACGTTTCAACCGTACTTCCAGCAACCGGTCGTTCACCGCTCGAATGCCAACCTGCTCGGGGTCGCGTAAAGTGCCGGAATTGTATTCGGCGGCGTTTTCGATATCGAACAGAAAATAGGCGTACTCGGCAGCCGTGGCAGGGTTGAGCAGGCGTTTCCAGGAATATTCGAAATCGTGAGCGGTCACCGGTTTTCCATCAGACCAAACCGCATCCTTTCTCAGATAAAACCGTATGATCCTGCCATCGTCAGAAAATTCCCAGCGCTCCGCCACGGCTGGAATGGGGCGAAGTTCATCGTCGTATTGAGTAAGCCCTTCCATTAGATTAGTCAACAGGTCGAAAGAAACGTTATCCGTAGCCAGCGAAGGGTCCAGCGTGGGCGGCTCACTGCGCAAGGCAATCCGTAGCACTTTCTCGTCTGGATTTTCCGATTCAGGCACCCTGGAGCAGGCCTGCAGCAGGGAAATCGTCAGAAAAATCAAGGCAATGGCGTTCAGAATGGAGGTTGAAACAGGGGGCTTTCTCATTCCGTTATATTAGCATTCCCCGAGTGCTGTTCAATCGGGGATTCTGCTTTACATTTCAGCCTGACCCGATACAATTAGCCTCTTGTGCCGAGATGGTCGGAAAACGAGTCGCCCTTGTTTCATAAGGGGATGTGCTTGTAAAATTCGGCTGCCCGGATAAAAATATTGAATCCATTAAGACGCTCAGGGGTTGCCCCCAAACTTTTATGCCAAAACAGACCGATGACCTGAACTGGATCCGTCGATGGATCAAGAAGGGTCTCAGCAAAGACAAAAAGACACTCGATTTTTCCAATCGCCGTATCACTCTCGAGGTGGCTATAGACCTCGCCGAGAATCTCGCCGTACCGGGTGTTGAATACCTTCATCTTAACAATTGCTGGCTGAAGGACTCCCATCTGGAAGAGATGGCGGATTCGGATATGTTTCAGGAGCTTAAGGAATTGTGGCTCCACGACAACCGTTTGCACAGCGAAGGCATGGAGTATCTGGCGGATTCATCGAAACTGGGCAAGTTGAAAAAACTGGTGTTGTGGAGCAATAAGGTGGGGCCGGAGGGGGCCGAATTTCTTGCAGGCGCGGAAGGGTTGGAAAACCTCGAGTCGCTTGACCTTTCCTTCAACTCTATCGGAGATGCAGGTGCAATGGCTCTTGCTGAATCCGATGTATTCGATAATCTCAAGATACTTCATCTGGATGCTAACGGAATTGGAGCAGAAGGTTTGCTCGCATTGGCGGAAACCAAACGACTCCGCAACCTAAAAGAATTGCACGTGACCTACAACCGGTTTGAACCGGATGTTTACGATCGCATGTTTGCTGCGCGCAAGATAAAAAACCTGCGCGTGTTTAAATCCGACGCTGCGCCGCCGGAAGATAAGGAACCGCATGGAACACGATACCCCAGACGCCCGTCTCGTCCGCCGCCTGCGTGATGCTGTAGCTGAAAAGGACGCGACGCTTGATTTGAGATACGAGCGGATGGGAGATGCAGGTGTTGTGCTCCTGACCCGCTTTTGTGATTTGTCGCACGTGCGCCTGCTCAACCTGGGCTGGAACGGTATTACCGATATCGGGGCGCGTGCGCTGGCCGAATGCCCGTCACTTTCCGGCCTCACTCATCTTCAAATCGATACCAACCAGATAGGCAACGAGGGCGCGCAAGTAATAGCGCAATCGGAAAACCTGGGTGCCTTGCAGCTCATCAACCTGACCAATAACCGGGTAGGGGATGCCGGTGCGCTTGAATTGATCAAGTCCTCAAACCTGACCAGTCTGGCATATCTTGAGCTCGAGTTGAACCGGCTGGGTTTCAAAAGGCTTACAAAATTTCCAGACGGTCCTGCCAACCCCAATCTGCGCTGGCTCAACCTGCGTCGCAATAAAATACGTAATGAAAGTTTGAGCGACTGGGTGCAGACCGGAGCGTTCATTCCTCTGGAACACCTCAACCTGGGCTGGAACTATATTGAAGATGCCGGGGTGCAGGCGCTGGCGGCATCGCCCTTCAAACGACTCAATCACTTGTTGCTCGATCGCAACTGGATTGGCGACGCTGGAGCAAAAGCGCTCGCGGCCTCAAAAAACCTCACAAACATTCGTCACCTTTATATGTATGATAACCAGTACAACGGTGAAGGCGAACGTCTGTTGATGGATCTGCGCATCCGCCAACTTGTGAAAACGCATCTAAAGGATGGTCATTTAAATTTAAATGGACAGAAGCTGGAGAATGGCGGATTACGTGCATTGGCCAGATCGGAAGCCTTGCAAGGTGTGAAGTCACTTTCCCTGCGCAATAATTTTTTTGATCATACCGGGCTTGCAGAAATCGCAGCCTCGCCTCACCTGAAAAATCTGGAAGCCCTCAACCTGATGGACAATGCATTTAAGGACAAAGGTATGGTGGCATTGTGCGAAGCGCCCACCTTCCCAGGGCTTAAGTCCCTCAATGTCGAGGGCTGCGGGATAAAAATCTCAGGGTTGAAAGCGCTGGCGTTATCCTCTTTGAAAAACCTGGAAACCCTCAATATCAGTGGAAACGATCTCGGTGATGAAGCTGGTAAGGTCCTTGCAAACTGCGAAACCTTTTCGGGATTAAAAACACTTCTGATGTGGAGCACCTGGACCCAGGATCTGGGTTTTAAAGCCCTGTCATCGTCCAGGCAGCTTGGTAAACTTGAGGAGTTGCGTCTTTCAAAAAATAATATTGGTGTGCTTGGCTACCAGGCGTTCAGCGAGGCAGAAGGCTTACCTGCTTTGAAGGTGCTGGATTTGAGACGCAATCGCCACAGCGCCAATTCCTATATCCTGTTTCAGGAATCCCCTCGTTTCACCCGCCTCAAAGAACTCCAGGCTTAAACCTTCTGCGTAAGTTTTCCAAAAATATAAAACGGCTTATTGCCCGGACTGGTTTTTGGCATGCATGAATTAGCCGGTTTGGGATTTATGGATGTCCACAGTGGTGAAACCAATTCCGGGGGAGCAGTTGCTGCAATCATAATCTGCTTTCAGGGTATGAGTGCCAGGTTGTTGGACCCGGAAGAAAAATCCACGGTGTTTCGATTTGACTGTGTCAGCCCGGGCAATGATCTCTTTTCCATCGGGACCGGTAACGGTGTACATCAAATCCTGAGGGGTTTTTGTTTTCAGCGCAATGGCGATACGTTCGCCTGTTGTGGAGGCTTCAAAGCTCACCGTTTTTCCAAGTTGCAGGGAGCCATAGTGAATCTGATTGCGTTGGGCAAATTCAGTGTTGTTGTAGGCTGCAATGGCGAATACCACTACACATCCAATGATGAATCGCACCCGTTTGGATTTGATGGACCCCATCACCGTTTTCACCCTACCTTTGAAAAAGAGAGCCGCGCTACAACTTCAGGACTAAAGGAAACTGTGGGGAAATTCAAACGATCTACTGAAATTTAATGGTGAGTCCGTATTTCGTCTGCGGCTGATTTAGCGAGGATTTTTTGGACTGTATTCATTTCGCTGAGAAAATCGTCGAATCTTTTTTTATGAGCTTTGCTCTTCTGGATTTCCTTCAGATACTCCTGAAGCCCTTCCCAGTTTTCGTGCTCCTCGACCTTTTTCTTCAGGCTGGCAGCAAGCACCTCCTGCTTGTGGAAAACGGGATCTGATTTTTCCAGTTTTTCAGAAAACTCGGGAAACCATTCCAGGGTTACGAATGCTGGCAGTCCCTTGTCACGCTCGATTGTGTCTGCACGGTGTTTTTTAAGATATAAAAACTTCAGCGTGTCGAGTTTCATCTCCGCCAGTCTCCATTGATAACTGAGGTCGGCGATGCCTTTAAATTTTTTCCGCTCTTTCAGGACCAGGTCGCGCAGTTGGCGCGTCCAGTCTGTTTGCAGCTGAATGAAAGCATCCCAGGCCTTATCTCCAGTTTTAGCAATGGTCTGATCTCCTGCATGAGCCGGAAGGGCTGACAGGAAAAGGACCAGAAGGGCTAAGGGCAGGAATTTAATGCGATGCATAGCGATCTCCGAAAGGTTTCTTTTTTCTGTTTCAAATTCGTAGTTCCCAGTTTACCGCAGGCAAAAAAAATGTCCACAGGGCGGGAGGCCCTGTGGACGATTATGAAAAACTTTTAATTTGTTACTGGATCGCGAGGAAGTTACAGGCCTGGTAGCACGCGTTGCAGTTGATGCAAAGATCCATGTCAATATGGGCCGCAACTTTCTTGGTGCCTCCGGTGATAGCACCTGTGGGACAAGGTTTGATACAAGCCCCGCAGGCAACACAGTCCTCTTCTTTGACCACGTATCGGTAGAGTCCGGTGCATTTCGCAGCATCGCAGATTTGATCGACGATGTGCCGCTCAAATTCTTCCCGGAAGTAGCGAATACCGGTGAGGACCATGTTGGGTGCTGTTTCTCCCAGCCCGCACAGGGAAGTCACTTTGATTTCGTGGCACATGGCTTCCAGTTTATCGAGATGTTCCAGCTTGCCGCGCCCTTCCGCGATATCGTCGAGGATGTTGCGGATCAGTGTCATTCCGATGCGGCAGGGAGTGCACTTGCCGCAGGTCTCGGATTCGTTGAAACCGATTGAAAAGCGGCACAAGTCAATGACGCAAGCGGATTGATCGTAAGCTGCGAAACTGGCCTGCCCCATCAGGGCTCCCGCTTCCTTTAGACTTTCGTAGTCGGTTTTGACATCCTTGCATTCTTCGGACAGCAGTCCACCGGTAACACCACCGACGTGCATGACTTTCAGTTTTTTCTTTTTGAGGATACCGCCGCAGTAATCGTCGACTATTTCACCGAGCGTGGTGTTCATGTCGAGTTCCATGATGCCGTTGTATTTGATATTCCCGGCAATCGCCCAGCTTTTACAACCCGGAGCGTTTTCCGGACCCATGCTGGTGTACCAGTCGGCACCATTGACGATTATTTTTGGAACGGTGGCCCAGGTCTCGGCGTTGTTCAGGTTGGTTGGGTTGCCCCACAATCCTTTTTCAACCGAGTGCGGTGGCTGTGCTTTTGGGAAAGGCCGCTTGCCTTCAATGGAAGACAATAACGCGGTGGATTCCCCACCGATAAAGGCTTCCATACCCTCGTGAACATAAATGTCGAAATTAAAGCCGGTGCCCATGATGTTTTCACCGAGCCAGCCTTTTTCCCTGAGGTCGGCCAGAGCCTTGTTCAGTCTGTGGACAGCGATAGAGTAATCGGACCGGGTATAGATGATCCCATCGGTTCCGCCAATGGCAAAAGCGCCGATCATCATGCCTTCGATAACCTGATGCGGGCACCCTTCCATGATGGAGCGGTCCATGTAGGATGCAGGATTGCCTTCGTCACCATTTACAACGATGAATTTTCTTTCAGACTCCTGATTCGCGCATTTTTCCCATTTCTGTCCTGTATAGAATCCTCCGCCGCCCTTACCGCGAAGACCCGATTTCTTGACCTCTTCGATCACTTCCCTGGGCTGCATGGTGGTGAGAACTTTTCGTAACGCTTCATAGCCCCCGACTTCAATGTAATCTTCAATTTTTTCGGGGTCGACATTCCCCCCGTTTGCGAAGGCGGCACGGGTTTGTTTCTTCAAGGTTTCGTAGTAGTCGGCTTTGGCTGCGAGACGGTTGAAAGGTTTGCCGCCGATTATATGGTCCTTCATGATCTGGGCGACACTTTCAGGTTTGACCCGTTCGTAAGTCACCCGGTCCTGACCCGGGACGTAGACATCGACCAGGACGTCTTTACTGCAATATCCGCGACAGCCAACCTGGCCTAGAGAACATCCACCTCGTTCCTGCAACTCTGCAGTGGCAGCGTTTTCTTCAATCTGCTTTTCAAATTCCTTGTACACCTCCATGCCTCCCTCGGCCAGGCCGGAAAGGCTCAGGCAAACAGTGACCTTAATGGTGCCTTTTTGTTCTTCCGTTTGCGCAGATTGTTCTTCAACCGCTTCCATGTTTCCTCCGCTTATAATGAAAACTTCCCCTGGTAACGGGGTAGCTGTCTAATATTCTCTTTATCCGGAAAAAAGTCCGGAAAGCCTTATTTCACACTCTTTTGAGAAGAAAATCAAAGGTATTTTGGGGAATTTTAGGAGGTTCCGGAGATTTTGTCAATTGAGGGAATTATCTGGGGGCATTTTACTTCCTTTTCTTTAATTTGTGTTCGTTTTACGGCCGGAGTCAATCCCCAAAAGCAGCCAGTATATGGCGCATGAAATGTTCCGGGACTTTGAATTTTTCCGGCATTTTTATTGTTTCGGGAGTGTATCCGGGTGGGGTATGGGGGGTGAAGGGCACACATTTAATACAATATAAAAACAGGACTTATAGGATTTTTTCAGGATGTGGCGGATTCTCCTTCACCCGTAGGAAATTCTACAGAAAATGTGCTGCCTTTTCCAAACTTACTGGTCACCTGAATGGTCCCCCCGAGCATATTAGTCAGGCATTTGGTTGTGGGTAACCCAAGCCCCGCAGCTTCTCTATTCAATTCGGTTTCATCAAAATTTTGGCCAGGTGCATCGAAAATAGTAGGAATTCTGTTTTTCTGAATACCAATTTCAGTATCTTCAATTTCTATTTTAGTTCAACCCAAATCCTGTCTGCTTACTTTTAAAGCGACCTGGCTGGTTAATTAATACCGGATTTTTCTGGTGGTTTCGGATAACCAATGTATATTGATGGATTGGTTTTAGAGAAGACCGATATTTTCAATTGATGATGCTGATGATGATTTTGATTTAAAAATGAACGGTAAGTAGTCGAAATTTAAGCCCTGATATTTTTATTATCCAGGATATGGTGAACTTAAAGGGGGCTAGCTTTATGCCAAAACAGAACAGGGCAAAAGAAAACCCACACGGACAGGAAAATCAGCCAGAAAATAAATACAGGGTTCTCATATTGACCTTTATGTTGATGGGCGTTGCTGGCTATGCTTTTGGAAAACATCCTGATCTGTTTTTTGGACCCCCCGAGCAGACGTTTAAAAAAGCGCAACTTGATTTGACTCCAGGGGTGGTATCCGCACCTCCTCTGGAAATGGAAGAAGCCATTGCCGCTAATTATCGGTTGAGACCCGACAAGCGTTTCCTTCTGGCGGTAGAAAAACTGGTGCACCTGTTAACAGGAAGTTTGGGGAAAGTTGATGCCAGGTTCCAAAATGGAAACTGGGTCCTTTTGCTTAATGGAGAGGTCGCCGGAACAATTCCGGAAATTCCTGATTTCCCGGACATCCTTAAATTCCTGAGAAACAATGCACAGTTGTTGAGTGACAAGTATTCGACATTTATTAGAAATGGAACGGCCTTGGATTCCGGTTTTAAACTTAAATCCACACAGGCACTGGAAAGTTTCCAGCCTAAAGCTCTGGCGCACCATCTCAGGGAAATCGACTCTCTTGTAAATGAAGGTACCCGACGGCTGGACCTTTTGGTTCCTTCTGCAAAGGCACTTTCAATCCTGGCATTTAATGGCCTCGATACCTTGGAAGTGGCCGATGATGTTCCTGCGCAGGCTCTTGCTGTTCTGGCTGCTGCGCAAGCGCTCTCGGGTGAAACGCTTGTTAAAGAAGAAGCCCGGCTCGCTGAAGAGATGGGCTACACCACCCATGCCCGGAAGCTGGTCCGACAATTAAAAATTTCCGATCCGCTGCGCCAGTACGTTCTTCAGGATACAATTGCGTTAAAGGCCCTGGCGGTAAAGCAAACAAGTGATTGGGAAACGCGTTTTCTTTACCTGTTGCGCCTGGCAAAATCCAGGGATAATTCTACTTGGGAGCAATGGTACGACGAAGGTTTCCCCCAGGAGTTTGAAGATACGCTTGCTCTGTTCAAGACGGGTCTCATTCTCGATAGTTTTTCGGATAACAACTATTACGCGCGCAACGTTCGTCAACTGATTTTTGAAGCGCTAAAACTCGAACTGGAAGGTGCTCCTTCCAGAAGTGCGTTGGGTGAATTTTTTGGGGAAATCCTTTCACTAAGTCAAACAGCCCAGCTTTTTAGCTCCCTCCAGGAAATGTCGGATGAAGCCCTTGAGGTCGATGAATTGGAATCGGATCTTTCGGAGCTGGATGACCTGTATACAGGGCCATTCCTCGATTCCGGAACCTACCAGAGTTTTTTTCGAGGACTCTTTTACTCTTCCTTGTATACCAATGGGCGGCAATACCTGGACCGTTTTTCATCTCTTCAGGATGCGGAGCAGTTTTTACTGGATACAGGGACCTCTGCCACTGACGATTCCGGAGATATTCGACTGGGAGCGAATTTCCATCAGTGGTTTTCCTTTTGGATCCAAACCACAAAACGGACCGTCCAACCCATGCAGGTTCTGCAAATGGTGGAAGGAATGCCTCTATTTCAGGGTGAACCTGTCCATAAGGCTTATGAAGAGGCAAGGCCGTTCATCCCCTATGGCAGCCCGATAAAACTTAGAGTCCTGAAGCGTCTGGTGGCACGGCTGGACACGCGTGTGCCTCACCGGGAGCATATGCGGTGGCTGGCTCTGGAAGATTTGCAGGACCCAGCCATGTCGGAACATTTCGCCCGAAGTATGTACGATTCAGGAACAGGACTTTTCCCATATCAGGAATACTGGTACCTGAAATTTATTGGCGACTCCAAGACCCTGTTAAATAAGCTGCGTTCAGGAAAGGGGTCTGTGAAGTCCCGCGTCTGGATACTGGGATTCCTGGAGGATATAAAAACTTTAAAGGACCGTACCCTGATTCGGGAGTACCGCAAACTGGTTAAAGAGGATCCGGAAAACTGGCTCGTTCGCCAGCCGTTTGTTAAATTTCTGATAAGAAAAAAATATTTTAAAGAAGCACGCAGACATTGTCTGGAGTGGCTCGAAAAAGATGTTGAGGTACCTGGGCTGGAAAAAGTAGCGGCGCACAATTTTGTGGCGGAATCGTTTTTAAAAGAAAAAAAATACCTCAAAGCTTATGAGGAAATATCCAAGGTAGTACGCGGGTATCAGGGGAAATCCCTGCGACTGGCCGGGCAGATAATGGATAAACTGGGGAAACATGGGAAAGCGGAAAGCATTTTCAGGAATGCCATCAAACGCTATCCGGGATCCTTCAAACAAACCCAGAACCTGATCAATTTTCTCTGGAGTCAGAAAAGATATAACGAGGCCTTGCAGCAGATACAAAGTTTCCCGGGTGGATTGTCCATGGAAAACTGGCGGTCTGATCTTGCCCTGGGGTTTTACGAAACATTCAAGGATAGGCCCGATGAAGAAGCGATTGCTGCCTTCGAATCCATGCTAAACGGTGGAATCCCTTCCTCCTACCTTGGATATATTCCAGGAACCCTGCAGAAGGGAAACTTCTCCAGGCTGGCATTTAAACTACAGACCAGATTGAAGGGGAAAAAAAGCCAGCAACTGTTTTTTGAAGTGAAGGCCTACGATTTTCTGAAAGCGTGGAAGGGCAGTCGCGCTGCTTACAAATGGCTCAAATCACGAGACCCTGGCCGGTATGGAATCCATTCCGCGAATATATTTTTTGAGCGGAAAAAATTCCCGATGCTCTGGGATCTGATTCCCCCCAACCCGGAACCTCAGGTGTGGCTCCTGCGCGCTGCAGCCAGCCTCAGTTCCAGGCCAACTGTGGCGCAGCGTCGGCAACTCCAACAATATTTCAGAAAAAATGATCCCTCCTCAACACGCAATCAGATGGGGCGCTACCTGCTGGGGAAAATATCAGAGGAAGATTTGCTTAAACAGGCCAACGACCCGGTTAAGCGGTTGGAATCTGCTTTTTATATTGCCTGGAAGGCCAGAGCCAAAGGTGATTGGTACAAGGCAGCCCGCTGGTTCCGCATTGCGATTGAAACTGGAGAGAGAAGACATTGGGAATATGGCTGGGCCGGGAATCACCTTTCCCGTTGGAAAGAAATAGGATTCGCCTTGTCTTACCTTAAAAAACACCCTGAATTGTTGTAATTGAAGATTCCCCTTGTCCGGCTCTAGGGAATTCATTAAAATTCAGGAATCACTCTGCGTTGGGAAAGCCTTCCCGCGTTTTCCGAAACCTTCCCGGAATGGCCTTTAATGAAAACCCTGATCAAAACTCAAGACCCACTTGCGATACAGACGGACTGTCTGATCCTGTTTTGCACTGAAAAAAAACTATCCGGCCTGCTGAAAACATTCGACCAGCTTTTGGGCGGTGCTGTGACGTCTCAGATTAAATCCGGTCGTTTTGAAGGTAAGAAAAACCAGACCTGCCTTCTCGATTCGCGCGGTGCGTATCCCGCTGAGCACCTGTTGGTTGTTGGCTTGGGCAAGCAGAAAGATGCGAACCTCGAGTCTCTAAGGCAAGCGGCAGGCACGGCCATCAAGCTTGCAGAAAAATCCCGATTCAAAAAACCAGTGGTGTGTTTCCCGGAAAAAGACCTGGGGAAAATAGGCGGCGGAAGGGATACCGATCAAAACACACCATGGCAGGTCATCGCGGAAGCAGTGAACCTGGCACTGTTTCATTTCGATGAATACAAAAGTCAAAATGAGGAGGACGAGAAAGACGCGTCCCCTCGTCTCGACTCGGTCACCCTGTTATGTCCAGCCAAGGCACGGGAACGGGCGATTAAAAAAAATGTAGATCAAGGCCTGAGGTTGGCTGAAGCAGTAACCGTAACGCGTAATCTGCAATGGCAACCGGGCAACACAGCTACTCCGATGTACCTGGCGAGTGAAGCGAAAAAGCTGGCGCGCAGGCACAAGTTTTCCTGCAAGGTTCTGGGCGAAAAGGAAATGAAGAAGCAGGGCATGGGGTCGCTTTTAGGGGTCGCCCAGGGTAGTGAGAACCCTCCAGCGTTAATCGTCATGGAATATTCTGGCGGCAAAAAGAAACAGGCACCGGTTGTTATCGTCGGTAAAGGCATCACCTTCGATACGGGAGGCATCTCGCTCAAACCGGGTGCCGGCATGGATGAAATGAAATACGACATGTCGGGAGGGGCGGTGACCATTGGCGCCATGTGCGCCGCTGCCAGTCTGAAACTTCCTGTCAATCTTGTAGGCATTGTGCCCGCGGCTGAAAACATGCCGAGCGGGCGCGCCATTAAGCCAGGCGATATACTCACCGCTTCCAACGGAAAAACAATTGAAGTGCTCAACACCGATGCTGAAGGTCGACTGGTCCTGGCTGATGCGTTGGTCTACGCCCAGAAATATGAGCCCCGCGCGGTGATCGACCTGGCGACCTTGACCGGGGCCTGCCTGGTCGCTCTTGGACACCAGGCTGCAGCAGTGGTCGGGACCGATCAGAAACTGATCGACAAACTGACGGAAGCTGGAACAGCAATTGGCGAGAGGGTCTGGCAACTGCCGCTTTATGAAGAATTTGAAAAGTCGGTTAAAAGCGATGTGGCGGATCTGAAAAACATCGCCTCACCGGGGGTGGGAGGTGGAACCATTGTCGGTGCGGCGTTCCTCAAAAGCTTTGTCGGTGATTTCCCCTGGGCCCATCTCGATATTGCAGGCACGGCTTGGACAGGGGAAGAAAAACCCTATGTTCCAAAAGGCGGTACCGGATACGGTGTGCGTCTCTTAATCGAAACTCTGCGCTCCCTTTAAAAAATCAACCATCCTGAAGCTATAGAATTATGGGAAATGCGATCATTATTTTTGTTCATGTCATGGGGGCGGCTGTGGCCATCGGGGCCGGAGCGCTTGCACTTTTCGTTCTCCTGCCTCAGGCACGGTTGCGGGAAAAAGACAGCACACCGGATGAAACATCACTGACTTACCTTTTAATGGACCGTCTGGCCCCAACAATGTTCACGGCTATACTTGTTCTGGTGTTCTCTGGTATTTATTACCTCATGGAAAACTACACCGATCAGGTGAATCTGCGTGAGGGGTATTACAATGTCCTCGGTGTAAAACTTATTTTTGTTTTGCCGGCGTTTTTCTTCAGTGCTTATCAAACTTTCATGCTTAAGCCCGATATTTCCAACATTGATCTTCAGCCTGAAAGGCGGAAGCGTATACCAGAAGTTCTCAAAAAAATGGAAACCACCGGCAAGGTTGCGTTTGCGGCTGTTTGTCTGGCCGTTTTTATGGGAATCTACCTGGCGCGGTATTAGGATACGATGGATCAGGATGCATTGGCCGAAGCGTTTTCAAAAATAAAAACGGGTGCCCAATCTTTAAAGGAAGTCGCACAAAACCGGCATGATCGCGATTTTGATTCCTGGCAACGGCAGTCCCGAAACCTGCTTTTACGCTACGCACCCGTAAAAATACCTGCCTTTGATGAAATCCGGTTCGCCTCCGATTTTTTTCTGGGAAAACCGGAATCGGAGCAGATTGACATCAATGATCGAATCGCTCTGATTTCAGATATCGACCTTGCCCTGGAAATCCTCGAAGCCGCCAGAGAGCATGTGTTTGAGGAGTTGCGTTTAAAGAAAAGCCGCGAGAGAATAAAAGGCGGTGCTACGCTGGAACTGCCGGAAGAATGTGAATCCGTTTCAGCTTCCTTGCAGAATGAATCAAAGAAAGCTGAAAACCTGTCGTCTTCAGGACTCGATTCATTACCTGCCATTATTGAAGGGCTGGAGGATTTTACCCGGCGTGAAAAAGAGGAAGCCCTGGAAGAAATCAATCGAGTTCGGCAGGTTCTGGATAAGGAACACCCTGACTGGGATCGTGTAAAACGAACCATCAAGTTTTTTCTCGATTTTGACAAAACCCTGGCGCTCGCCGCTGTTCCCCTGATTTTAAAACGCTATCAAGACCTCACCAACCGGTAACCGCAAAGGACATCCTAATGGAAGAGACCAATCCAACCCCTCCGGAAGAAGCCACTCAGGCACCGACTTCAAATGAATTGGAACAAGAAAGCAAAAAGGGATTTCCAGAAGAAGGGATACCCAAAGAAGAAGAGATTGACCTCAATGAGATGTTTCCCGGGGAAGATCAGGATTTAAATGACCTTTTCCCGGAAAAAGAGTTGAAGACCCTTTTACACAAGGTACATAAAAGCCAGAAGGACCTTGCCAAAATCAATGACCGTTTCGTCGACGATACCGAGAATGTTGTTCCAAAAACATCATCCGGGGACGAAGAGACAGATCCTTCCAGCTAGCCCCATCCTCGCGGATTAACCACATTTGACATTGAAGCCCTGGGTTTCGAGTGGTTGCCCGTCGAGCAAAAGCTTGACTCGCCAGGTGCCGTTGAATCGCGTAGCGGCAGGGTTCACATCCATCATACTGCTGGCGGTGTGGACGTTTAAAAATTCCAGTGCCAGCCAACAGGCAACCTCTTCCCCGCCTTCAAAATCGAGATCGTGTGCGTCCTCCTGTTTTCCCTGGGGATTGAACCAAAGCGCCGTAACGCGGTGAGTCCCGGGAACGCGGTACCAGGTGATGTAGATGTAGACACGGTTGTGGCAATCGAATTCAGTAACCGGGACCATTTCGGCCAGATTATTGAGAAGTATAGCGGAATAGGCGGGAGGTTTTGTGGAAGCGGGTGGAGGTGCTGGTGGTTCTTCCGCGAAAGCCTGCGGTGGAAGGAGTGCCAGGGCAAAAAAACCGATAGCGATTAGACAATAATTTTTAAGGGAAGAACAATCAAAACCTGGAAATGCCATGGAATAGTTTAGTGCGTTTTGTAACCTTGTTTTTCAAGGTCTTCGTCCCGCACTGCGTGATTGTGGATGCGGGATTTATCATTCTCCAGCCTGAAGATCACATTGGTCATATGTTCGACGCCAAGTCCATAATTTAAATGTGCGTAAACCTTTTTAGCTTCCCCGAACGCTTTGATTGCTTCGATTAGGTTTTTGTTGGCCCAGTAATTGTGACCGCGAGCTTCCTGGATCTGACCGTGGACCCGGTTTATTTTCACTTTGGTTAAGGCCAGTAAAGATTTCTTAAACCAGAGTTCCGCCTCATCAAAGTCTTCCGCTTTTTTATGGATCTCACCAATCTCCAGAAGATCCTCCGCCTGACCCATTGGGTTTTGTACCTGAAGGTGAACGTTGGCCGCCTGTTGATAATTCTTTATGGCTTCTTTGGGTTGGCGCGCCCAGACATATAAATCACCCAGGCTATGGTAGGTTTTTGCAACCTTGGGAAAATCATTGCGTGACTCATAGATTGCAATGGCCTTCCTGTAATTGTCTGCACCCTTTTTGTATTCCCGGTAGAAATAATTTTCAGATGCTTTTTGAATAAATTGTGCCGCTTCGTCTTGAGGAGCCGGGTATGGGTTGAGCGATGGGTCTCCAATCTTTTGCGGTACTTGAGGTTGCTGACGAAACGCAGCGAAGGGGAGTATGAGCAATAAAATAAAACCGAAGGTGATCCAGCCGATCTTGGTTTTGGGTTTCTTGTCTTGCATGACTTCGCCTTTAAGCGAGGGAGCCGTCAATTATTTTGCACCACTTTATTATAACCAAACCACCGAACAGACCCTAAAGATATCTGGAGTTCCTACGTTTTATTTACGCTTCACGTACCGAAACTGACAATCCACGTTTGACAAAGCGAAACGGCAATACGCGTCCGCCTTTTGATTCCAATGCTGAAGTCACTGACTCGCGGGCGGAGGGCTTTACAAAAAAGGCAACACAACCCCCGCCGCCGGCACCACAAACTTTGGCGGCCAGGGCACCCTGCTGCTTGCCGGCCCGGATAAGGGAGTCCATTTCCGGTGTGCTGATTCCTGGCGCCAGCTTTTTACGAGCCTGCCATTCCGAGTCGAACAGAGACTCAAAGTTCTTTAAGGAACCTCGAAGAAGCTGCTGTTCCATAGAGACACTGGTTTCCGCGATGGTTCCAAGGTGGCGACGTGTTTTTTTATCCTGGTCGACAACATCCTTGAATACCTGCCAGTTGTTGATGCCTGATGCACGTGGCTTGCCTGTGTAACACAAAACAAAACGACAGGTGAGTTCTTTCAAATCCAGAGGAAGCGGCTGGTTGATGATCCGGTCGTATGTGCATCGAATGGACTGCGCTCCGCCTTTGAGGGCTGAATAATAGTCCTGGATCCCCGCAGGCACCTTGATCACCTGTGTTTCGATATTCTTTGCGATCTCGACAAGAGTTTCGCGCCCATAGCAGTTACCTGTCAACCGGTTGAGGGCTCCGTTCAAGGCAATATTGAGTGCTGAAGAACCACCAATTCCAGACCCGGCGGGTGCCTGGCAATGAGTGGTGATTTCAAGGCCCGTTGCCGGTTTGTAAAACCGGATGAGTCGCAGGATAAGTTGCAGAGGATGATCTTCCGGAAAACTTTTTATCGAAGAGAATCGTGCCTTGAGACCAAGGTCCTGGGATTCGATCACGACAGCCCGGTCGCGCCGGGTCTTCAAACTGACCCGTGCGTAAAGATCAATAGCAGCATTGAGAGTGGGTGGATTGTCAAAGAATAGATGCAGTGGCCACAAATCAAGCGTTCCGCCTGCAAGATCAATTCTGGTGGGAGCGCTGCTTTCGATGATCATGTGGAAGCCGGAGAGAAAAAGAAAAGCCGGTGGAAAATTCCACCGGCTTTTTTAAGTTGAGCGGAATGCGTAACGGGAGACTAAAGCTTGTCGTTTTTCTCCCCGCCATTTTCAAGGTCACCTACCTTTTCAGACATTTTGTTGAGCAGTGTCTGGAAAGAGTCTTTACGGATGATTTTGGAGAACTGCGACCTGTAATTGCGGATCATGCTGACATCTTCAATAACAAAATCGTAGACGCGCCAGTTCTTGCCACCATTGATCAATTTGTAATCAACATTGATGGTGTCGTCCTTACGGATGATTTTAGTTTTCACCATGGCGTATTTGCCTTTAACTATTTCGTCTCCGTATTCAATTTTTTCGTCCTGATAGGATTCAATCTTGCTGGCATAGGAGTTTTCCAGCAGTTTTCCAAACAGGTCGATGAACTGTTGGCGTTCACCTTTATTACGCGCCATCCAGTCCTTCTTGCCCAGCGCACGTTTTCCCATTTCGTGATAATTAAACATGGGATTGATGATGTTCCTTAGTTTTTCACGCCGGGTGGTCTCGTTTGATTTGTATTCAGGATTGGTAACGACTTGAATTACATTGTCGATTGTGGATTTCAAATCATCTTTAATGGCAGCAGCGCGAACCGAATACGCACTTGATGCGAGAACGGCAATACAAAGGGCAAAGAGGCTGAGGTAAGTTTTCAGGCTGAACTGTTTGCGTCTCTTCATGGGAGAGGCATCTCCATTTATCAGGTTGACCGATTAAAGCAGGTTACTGCCTTTAAATTTACCAAAGTTGCTATCAGGTTACAAGCAATGGTTGTTCCCACCACTCCCCCCTCAGGAAAAGGAGAAATTCCCTGGTTTTTGAGGTTCCCTCCGGCACTTTGACTCTGGTAATCTTGGATAATTGTTGATGTTGATTCTATAGGTGTTTGACGCCCAGAAACCCTGTGTGCCAGAGCCAGGGTAAGGGTGGCTCCTGATTCTATAACCCGTTAAGTTTGAATGGGTAACGGTTTATTTTATGTGGGATTTTTAGGGCTTAATTTTAACAAACTATCACAAACTGATTGACAATAATGTGGGCCTCCACTATAGTTGGAAACACCGGGTTTTTTCGTCATAATTCGTTGAAATTTATGGACTTAAACCGATTATTTCTGGCGGTGATTTCATGTTGATACGCCGCACGCTCCGATTTTGTCTGATTTCGGCTGCCCTCTTCCTGAGCGCCTGCACCACTCCGGATATCCAGATGGTACGGCCCCTGGCGGAAGCCTCTGACTCATCCACCGTGGCGGTCCTTCCCTTCACTCTGGATGTGGAACTCGATGAAGGGGAACGACCCCAGTATATTTTTCGAAAAGTGTTCTACAGTTATTTTTCCTACCTGGGTTACCGGGATCTCAAACTTGAAGAAGTCGACCGTCGCCTCCGCAAGGCCGGTTATAAGAGTGCCGCCGCCATTCGAAATATTCCACGACCAGAGCTGAAACGTATTTTAGGAGTCGATGCAGTGATCTACGGGCGAGTGATCGATGCGAATAATTTCACCGCCGGTGTGTATGCCGAAACCCGCCTGGAAGCGGAACTGGAGTTCTGGGAACTCACCGCTGATAAACCGCTGTGGGTTCTGGACCATCACGAAATTGAACTGTCTGGAATCGCCACCTCCACAATTGTCAATATTGTGCAGGATCAGTTGAACAATTCTGAAACCGATATGGCCTACTACCGCTCTGCCGAGGCGTTTGCGGTGAAGGCGATGAAAAAAATTCCGGACCCGGCCCGTTTGCACCGAAAGCATGTGCATCCACCCAAAATCAAAAGTCTGCAGGCCAACCTGCGTCCCGGACAAAAGTTGAAAGAGGGTGATGTGATCGAGGTCATACTGGAGGGCCCGAAAGGGTTGCAAGCGTCCTTCGATATTGGCAGTGCCCGCACCTATCAGGTCATGCAGGAGATCGCGCCGGGTGTTTATCAGGGTAGCTACAGAATTATGAAGGAAGATCGCTTTGATCGTGCCCTGATCATCGGACGACTTCAGGATAAAAAAGGTCTCATCGGCAAAAAAATTCTCAACACACTGGTGACCAAAGTTAATGTTTAAGAAAATTTTTAAAAGTTCAATATTGGTCGAGCCGACAACTCGCTCGCCCTTCTTTAATCAAGGCCGGGAATTTGGCGGCTCCCTTCCATTCGATAGGCTCAGGGTGACATTATGAAATGCTGCATTGTCATTCTGAACGAAGTGAAGAATCTCGCCTTGGATCTTGATTTTGGTGTTATGCAAAGGTTTCTGTTTAATAAGGGCGGCTCGCGGTCGCGAAGCATTTTTGATATCGCCTGTTGCAGAAATGTTTTCCGCGTAACGGTTCTTCTGGTCTCCGTTCTGGTGACCGGTTGTACAGGCCAGTTGCAGACCAAGATTTCCGGCAACCTCAACCAGTTGTCGCGCCAGCAGGTCGTCGCTGTTCTTCCGCCGGAGCTTACCGGGGACGGACAAAAGGGCGCAGGTAAAATGTTCCGGCAAAGTCTTTACGCCAATCTGCAGCACGCGCGGTTTCGGCTGATGGAACGGCATGTGGTCGATTCCCTGCTGCACCAGAACCGGTTGACCAAACCCGCCGATCTGAAAAAAATAAGCCCGCTCCGCCTGGGGGAGGTGTTGGGCGCTGATGCGGTGGTGATCACCCGCATCAACAAGGTCAAGCGTTCCTATCTCGTGCTGCATTCTTCTATTGAAGTCGATATCTCGGTGGAAATGGTGGACACGCGCACCGGGGAAGTGCTGTGGCGCGCGGAGCAGACCGAATCCGATTTCCAGGGCCTTGGAAAAATTCCGACGGGAATGAGTTCCGCGGTGCTGGCACCGATTCAATTTGTCACCAATAAGCTCAACCTGAACCGGATCACCCATGCGATGGTGACCAAACTCACCAACCTCGTCAAGCGACCGGAACGGGCAAAAGAAGAAGAGACGTTTGACGAAACAATCATCGCCAGAACCGCGCAACGCGACCTGGCCTACCGCGAAGCCCATCAAAAGGCGAGCCCGAGAAAAGTGGTGGTGGCGAAAGTGGCTCAAAAAATGGCAGGGGTGAAACCCAAAAAGATGTTCACGCCCACCTCCGGTAAATTAAAAAGAGCATCGGCCACGGTTAAGAAATCCGCACCAAGCCCTGCTCCTTTATGGGAACCGATGGACCTGAGTCCGCGGCAGAGGGGAGAAGTGCAGCGTCCCGCCCCTGTTCCTATGGCGGCTCCGGGTCAACAGCTCGCTTCCATTCAAAAACCGAGTGCAGGGCCGGCTATGGTGAGCACGCTGAAAAGACCGGCACCGGTGGCAAGAAAACTTCCGGTCAGAAATCTTGAAGGCGTACGGATTGGATCGACTCAACAACCGCCCTCGGGTGTGCTCTACACCTTGCAGGTCGGCGCTTTCAAGACCAAAGCTTTTGCGGAGCGGGCGTTAAACTACCTCGTCAGCAAGGGGCACGATGCGTTTGTCAGCTGGTTTAAAAAGGACGATGAGAAAATCTACCGGGTTCATGTCGACAAATACAAAGACAAGAAAACCGCGATCCAGGCTTCGCGGGAATTGAAAGCCAAAGAAAACCTGCCCACCATCATCAGTACGGTTTACCCGAAGTAAGACGGTACTCTCCGGCGCGATCCCTTATTCCTGTTCCAGAAATTCATCCAGTAGATTAAAGAAACGGTCGACTTCGTCCTCTGTGTTGTAGAAGTGAGGCGAGATGCGGACGATGCCGTCCCGTACTGTTAAGGTCACGCTGTGGTAGGCCATGAACTGTTCCAGCCGGTTGAGATCGCCTTTCAGGGTGAAGGTGATATTGCCTGATCGTTCGTGAAGTTCGGTGGAACTGACGACTTTTATATTGCGCTTCCATAAATGATCGAGCGCCCGGTCGCCGAGATGCAGGATGCGTTCGGAAACGGTTTCCATTCCCACTTCGTGAAACAGCGACAGCGCCGCGCCGAAGGCGTGAATGCTGATCGTGTTGAAACTGCCTTCCTCAAAGCGTTGGGCTCCCGGCCGCAGGGTGAAATCGTAATCCATATAGTTGCGCGCATCGACCACGCTGTCCCACCCGACATTGACGACACGTATTTTCTCCAGCACGTCTTTCGAAATATAAAACCCGCCGAGTCCTTCAACTGAAAGCATCCATTTGTGCCCGTCCGCCGCGAGGAAATCGATGTGGTCTTTTTTGACATCCATCGGCAGCACCCCGAGACTCTGGATGGCATCGACGCAGAAGTAGATCCCTTTTTCTTTACAGAACGTACCGATAGCCGGGAGGTCGTTGCGGAAACCGCTGTTGGCTTCCACCGATGAAACCGAGATGACGCGCGTGCGGTCACTCACCTGCATGCGGATCTGTTCAAACGGAACGCGCCCGCGTACGGATTTGGCGAAACGCACTTCAACACCACGGTCCTTGAGGTTCATCCAGGGGTAAACGTTGGCCGGGAACTCGATGTCCGGGATGACCACGTTGTCGCCGGGTTGCCAGTCGATGCCATTGGCGACGATGGAAATGCCTTCAGATGTGTTCTTGATGAACGCAACCTCGTCGTCGCCTGCTCCGATCAATTTAGCGAAACTTGAGCGGGCGCGATCGATTTCCTTCATCCACTTCGGGTAATTGGCCGTGCCGTTTTCATTAGCGTCTTTCAGGAACGCTTCACAGGATTCGCGAACGCGGCGGGGCAGAGGAGCCACCCGGGCATGATCGAAGAAGATACGGTGCTCGACTACCGGGAATTCATGTCGTATTTTTTCAAGATCCATGATTATTATTTAGCCGTTAGGGATGTATTAGACGAATGCCAGACTATAACCTTCTTTTAAAAAATTGGAAAAGGATATCTTGGGTTGGTTTGAAGGAAAAAATAAGCAAAGGCGAGATGCTTCGACAGGTTCAGCATGACGGGGCAATATTTTAGGTCATTCTGAGAAGCCGTAGGCGACGAAGAATATCGCCCTGGATTTTAGAAAAGCTACCTTGTCGGGGAGCTATTCTTTTTCAACTATGAAGGAAGGCTGTTGAAAATATTAAAATGGGGTGTGTTGGATTGTGGGTTGCCCTACCGGACCCTGCGGTCGACCAGTGGAAAGAATTCGGCGAAGCGCTCAAAAAATAAATGTGTTCGGAAAAGTTTCAGCACATTGCCCCCACCGCAAGGTGGCACGCCCGGAGGGAGTCGAACCCCCAACCCTCGGAACCGAAATCCGATGCTCTATCCAGTTGAGCTACGGGCGCCCGATCAAAATATAAAAAATAAAAAGGGGTGAGTGACGGGACTTGAACCCGCGACCACTGGAGCCACAATCCAGTGCTCTACCAACTGAGCTACACCCACCGTAATTTTTGTCCGGGATGACTTGACGGGATGACCTGATACGAAAGCCAGAATACGGAGTTTAAACCATTGTGCCGGGTCACGACAAGTTTTTTTCGAGCCGCTCCAAACTGCCTTCAATGTTCAATGCCGCTGCCCCCCTTCGACAGGCTCAGGGTGACAGCGGAGATGCTAATTCCTGTTTACTGAATGTTCAATCCCAGAGTTTGCCGGAAGCTTGCCGAAGTGGTGCATCCTTATGATTTACCTTTAAAAAGGCAGAAGGAGCAATACCCGTTCTCTACTTGATCACGCGTAAATGGCTGCGGTCGCGGCCGGATTTGCCTTTTTTCACGGTAGGTTTGGGGGGCGTGGTCTCGGCCCCGGCGGCCTGTTGCGGGGCTGGCTGTGGCTGGGGTTGCGGCTTTAAAGCGGGTTTTGGCCCTTTGCTGCTTTGGGAGGTCAATTCCAGCGCCTGTCCTTCCAGCTCCAGGTCATCCGGGAGGCTGTTTTCCCACACCTGCCCGGTCTGTGTGCCCGGCACGTAAATGGCCCAGACCGCTTCAAACGGGATCACGCATTTGTGGGGACGGCGGTCGAAGGCCAGAGTGGCGTAAATGCCATCCTCCATCACCTCAAACGGCCTTCTGAAATTCAGGTTGAACACCAGGTTCAGCATCGGGTTATTCCGATGGGCTGCAGGCACATCCACCGCCGGGTGACGCGAATCCAGGCACACCATCGCATCGCCTTCCTCCAGCAATTTCAACAGGTATTCAGACTTATTTTGGTTTTCCGGGTCCATTCCACGTAAAATAACATAAACTGGGGGTTATACAAAAGACCCCGGGATGCCCCGGGAATGTCGCGTAGTCCTATCAACCGGAAAGGAAGTTGTTTGATGCTGAAACAGATTTTATTGATTGCGGGAGTTGTGCTGGGTCTGGTGTCCCATGCGGTGGCGGATGAATACAAAACGAAAGAAGTGCTGCCGGGGATTTATACTGTGATGCTGAAGTCCGGGCCGGGTCCCAACTCGACATTCATCGTGACGGGGGAAGGGGTGATCGTCATCGATCCCGGATCCAGTCCGGAAGCGGGGGAGAGGCTTAAAAAAGAAATCGCCAAAGTGACGCAGAAACCGGTGGTGTATGTTATCAACTCGCATTACCACGGAGAACACACATTTGGAAACGCGGCGTTTGAAGGTGCCCAAATTGTGATGACCGCCCAGGCGGGCAAGACCATGCTCAATTCTCCAGGCGACCGCGAGCGGAAAAAATGGGAGAAAAAGCACCCGGGCAGCAAGATCAGGGCGCTGGAACCGAACCTGACTTTCCAGAAGGAGTTGGGAATTAAACTGGGAAAATATTACTTGAGATTGATCCATCCTCCGGCATCGCATACATCAGGCGATTTGTATATCTACATCGCATCCTATCGGGTGATCATTACCGGTGGCATGGTGGTTGCCGAACAAATTCCGGACATGCGTGAAGCCAGCATTTCAAATTGGATTGAAGCTTTGAGGAAAATGGAAGACCTCGATGCCGAGATTATTATTCCGGGCAATGGTCCCGTTGGGAATAAACCACGCGTGACGCTGATGAAACATTACCTGATGAATCTCCGGACCTATGTGGAGGATGCCCTGCTGGATGGTGGTGCCCTGCCGGACATTCAGAAAAAAGTTGGAGAGAAGCTGAAGAAAAAATTCAGTGGGTGGGCAAACCACGACCGGCTCGACCAGAACATCGAGCGTGCTTTTTTCGAATTTGTAAGGAATTAATCAATTTGGAAAAATAAAAAACCCCCGCGCCACATGGCACGGGGGTTTTTGTTTTTGGCTTTGACCTGGTTTTACCCTTTGTAGCTGAAACCTTTTTTATCCCAGTATTGACGCAGGTTCGACTTGGCATCCAGGATTGAATCCAGATAAGTTCCGCCGCCCGGGATCATCGGGATAACGTGTCCGTGGCTCTGGTCGTTGTATGGGTACTTAACATCCAGTACATACGGTCCGTTGAACTCCAGCATACGTTTCAGGGCAGGTTCAACTTCTTCCGGTTTGGTGATGGTTTCACCTGCGACACCAAACGCCGCTGCGATCTCTGCAAAGTTGGCATCTCCGATGAAGGTATGACCGCGCAGTGAGTCGTAGAATCGGTCTTCCCACTGGGCCACCATGCCGAGATGGGCGTTGTTGAGAACGATGTTCTTGACCGGAATGTTCTCGATCTTCAACGTCTGCAACTCCTGGATGTTCATCAGGAAACAACCGTCGCCGTCAATGTTGATGACCTGCCGGTCCGGATGCGCCACCTGGGCTCCCATTGCCGCTGGCAGTCCAAAGCCCATCGAACCGAGTCCGGAACTCGACATGAACGTGCGTGGTGAATGGAAACGCCAGAACTGTGCCGTCCACATCTGGTGTTGTCCAACCCCGACGCTGACAATAACATCATCATCTGCCAGCCGTTGTGCTTCGCAGATAACGTGTTGCGGTACGATTGCCTTTTCGTTTGACTCATAAGACAACGGAAATTCTTTTTTCCAATCCTGCAGTTGCTTGAGCCAGCCGTCGATATCTGCCTTTCGTTCTGCCTGTTTGTTCATCATTTGAAGAGCGAGTTTAACGTCGCCCTGAATCGGGACATCAATCGCAATGTTCTTGTTGATCTCGGACGGGTCGATGTCAACATGGATGAACCGGGCGTTCGGGCAGAATTCTGCGAGCTTGCCGGTGACCCGGTCATCGAAACGGACACCCAGGGCGATAACCAGGTCTGCATGGTTGATGGCGATGTTGGCATAAACCGCGCCATGCATGCCCAGCATGTGCAGGCTGAGCGGATCTTCCATCGGGAAACTGCCGAGCCCCATTACGGTGTTGGTGATGGGCAGACCGGTGATTTCGATAAACTTACGCAACTCTTCCGATGCTTCACCGGTGATGATTCCACCGCCTGCATAGACGATAGGCCGTTTAGCTTCGCGAATGGCGTGCATCGCTTTTTTCACCTGCTGCGGCGATGGCTTGTAATTCGGTTTGTATCCCGGCAAGTCGAGCGAAACGTTGAAGTTCGGAATCGTCTCCTGCTGTTGCAGGTTTTTCGGGATATCGACCAGAACCGGACCGGGCCGCCCCGTGGTCGCAATGTGAACCGCTTCCTGGATGACACTTGGAATATCGTTGATGTCGCTGACCAGGTAACTGTGTTTGACCATCGGAAACGTTCCGCCAACCACATCGCATTCCTGAAAGGCGTCGCTGCCGAGGACCGGAGCCGGTACCTGGCCGGTGATGGCCAGAAGTGGAACGGAGTCCATTTTGGAGTCCATGATCCCGGTTAACAGATTGGTCGCGCCGGGACCACTGGTCGCCATACAAACGCCAACCCGTCCGGTGGTGCGCGCATAACCTGCCGCAGCAAAGGCCGCGCCCTGCTCATGACGTGGCAGGATGTGTCGGATTTTCTTGCTGAGTGTCAGCGCTTGATGGATTTCCATGGAAGCACCACCCGGATAGCCGAAGATCACTTCCACGCCCTCGTTTTCGAGGGATTTTACGATAATATCCCGTCCCTTCATGGGCAATCCTGCCGATTGTTTAGCTTGGTCTATGTCGATGATTTTTTTTGAGGATGTCTGTCGGCTGGCCATGGTAAACGCGTCTCGTTTTTTGGGGGCCTCTTAACTATGATTTGCAGGGGCCTGCTGCCGGATTTCGGAAGTCAGGTGGTGGCAAAAGTCGGGATTTTTTTATAGAGGACCGTTAAATTAAAAGATAGATTAATCTACAAAAATATCGTAATTACAAGGGGATGTCAATATTTGGCCGGTCTTGAACCCCGGTTGGGATCAGGTTGTTTGTTTTGCGGCAATGGCCTGCGCCCGGAGCAGTAACCCTTCCCTCAATGCGTATTCGCTGACTGTCAAAGTATCGCATTCAAAAGCCCGCATGGTTTCGAGAGCCACCGTGGCCCCTGCGATGATGAGGTCCTCGCGCCCCTTTTCCAGGGGTTGCAACTTCACCCTTTCTTCAAGGGTCATGGCCTTCAAATTTTCCAGCAACTCCTCAACCCGTTTTATGGAAAGAGTCGACCCATGAATTTTTTCTTCATCATAAGGAAAAATATTCAGGTCCAGAGCTGCCAGAGTGGTTACGGTTCCGGCAGTTCCTACCAGTTTGCCTGTAGGTGGACTCCCAAGTTGTTGCTGAACTTTTCCCAGCTCATCCGACAAAAATTCGGACAGGGCCCGATGTTCTTCTGGATCGGAAGGGTGGTGAGTGATAAATCGTTCGGTCAGGCGTACCACGCCCAGCTTTGTGCCACAAGAAGCGAGAACCTCACGTCCTCTGGACAGAATGTATTCCGTACTGCCGCCTCCAATGTCAAACGTGATGAACGGGTCGTCTCCGGGAGACAGTTTCCAGAGGACACCGTCGAGAGTGAGGGATGCTTCTTCCTGCCAGGGGATGACCTGGAGGGACATTCCGGTCTCTGATTTAACCTTTTGGACAAATTCATCGCGGTTGCTGGCATCCCTAACGGCGCTGGTCGCCGCCGCATAAATAAAAACCTCTCCATATTCCGAGCATATTTGACGAAACTCGTTCAGGGTATCGATAGCCAATTGCATGCGGTGATTGAGCAGGCGTTTTTCCTTGTGCAGTCCTTCACCCAGGCGAATGATCCTTCTTTCCTCACGGAGGATGGCCAGTTCGGAACCCGGCGGCTGTTCGCCCACCAGCAATCTTACAGTGTTGGATCCCAGGTCAATGGATGCGAATCGTTTCATTAAATACTGGCTTATATTGGCAACATGCGTTCGCTGTCCATCGTGAGCAGGAGATAAAGCCCAATACAGATGAACAGAAAGCACGGTCCCCACGTGGCCATAATGGGATTGAAGGTTCCACCATGTCCCAGCGAGATGCCCATGGCGTAAATGAAGGAGAAGACGAAACCAATGGAAAGGCTGACCGAAACGCAAAACAGGATCCCTCCGGTCCGGCTGGACCTTATGGAAAGGGGTATCCCGATGAGCGCCATCACCACTGCGATAAAGGGGTAGGATAGTTTCTGGTGCAAATCGACCCAGTTCTGGTGCGTGTCCAGGCCTTCGGTTTCGTTGGCTTTTATTGTGCGGTACATTTCGCGCAGACTCATCTCTTCAGGGCGCTTTTGTATTTTCTTGAAGTCCTTGGGCGATTCCAGAACAGGGAAGGTTTCCTTTTCAAAAAAATCAGTTTTGTTCAGACTTTTACTGGTGAAATAGCGTATGGAACCATTCATGAATTCCCATTGTTTGCCATTCCAGAGAACCAGTTCAGCATCGACCCGGCGACGCATGTACAGATCCTCTTCGTCGTAATAGAGCAGACTCACACCGCGCATCAGGGATTTGTCCGGATCGTAAAAACTGATGTTCCAGATAGAACCGTTACTCGAACGGAGCCAGATGTTGTCGCGTTGCAGGTGGCCCTGTGACTCCATCCCGCGCACTTCGACATAATAAATATAGTTCATCCGTTCGCTGGTGATCGGAGCGACGAATTCGTTTAACAACACCACGAAAAATGCGATTACAAGCGAGCAGCTCAAAATAGGGAAGGTGATGCCGGTAACACCAATACCGCAGGCTTTCATCGCCGTGAATTCATTGTTGCGTGCCAGAGTAGCCAGGGTGACAACAGTCGCCAGCAAAACCGCTTGCGGTGCCATGAAAAAAAACACGAACGGAATTTTATACAGGTAATATAAAAACAGGAAAGACATCGGGGCATCACGCGAAACAAATTCATCAATCCGCTCAAAACAGTCGATGATAAGGAACATGCTGATCAACGCACCCAGTGTGAGCAGGTAGGTTTGCAGAAAATATTTCAGGACGTAACGTTTTAAAATCATAAGAGGTCCGCTGAGTTTTGAAGCGGAGGTAAGGCTTCCTGCAAAGCGTTTTTTAGTTTCGTCAGTTCTGGGCGACGACTGAGTGCATGTTTAACATTGGGCAATGTGCCAGCGATACAAGGTTCGTAGCGTGCATTGCCTAGTACGGTTTTCTGATACGCGAAAGTGCCGATTGCCTTCAGCCCTCTTTGAATGGCCATTAGATCAAAGCCGACTAAAAATTCTTCACGATCAATAGGCTTGTTTTCCAACGCTTCTTTTTTTTGGAGGAAGCGCTCGGTTTTTTTCCGGACTGTCGATTCAGGCAGTGGATGGTACGAGTCTCGCAGGAGTGAAACCAGGTCGTATTGCGGAGGCCCCAGTCTTGCGTCCTGGAAATCGATCAATACCAGTTGGTCGCCCCGTACCATCAGGTTGCGGCTGTGATAATCGCGATGGCAATAACAGGGAGTAATGGCCTCAAGCCGGGTACACAAGCTGGTCATTTCAGCTCGCAACTTCTTAAGCAGCCCTTCGGGTGGCGGGTTCCCCAGCAGTCCCACAGCATAATGTTCCAACATGAAATCGAATTCCCACATCAGCTTTTCGACATCGAACCTGCGCTCGAAAGCAGGGGATTTTGGTATTACGGCCTTGCTTTGTAGCGTGGCAATCAGATCGACTGCCTTGTCCATCCACAAATCTACCTGGGAGGGTTCTGCATCCTGGAGGCGTTGTTCGAGAGTGATATCCCCCAGGTCTTCAAGCACGAGAATGCCATCTTCCTTGAAGTAATCATAGACCTTGGGAACGGGGAGGTTAAGGTTGGCCAGGTAATCCTGAATGAGGAGCCAGTCCATTTCCCCTTGCTCGGGTTCATCCAATTGCATCGCCATGAGAGTGTTTGAATCATCCGACGCTATTCTGGTATCGAGGATCAGTCTGAAATAACGGCGCGTGGAAGCATCCCCCGTGAGTGGTTGAATTTCAATCTGGGAGGGATGCACCACACCCTTTTGGCTCAGGCGGTTTTTTATTTCATCTGGTGAAAGGCGCATCAACGCTGTTTTGGAAAGGGGAATACTCATGAAAATCCGGAAGGGGTTAAAAGGCCTTCAACAAA
The DNA here is from genome assembly GCA_015698285.1 of Candidatus Nitronauta litoralis. NCBI lineage: Bacteria > Pseudomonadati > Nitrospinota > Nitrospinia > Nitrospinales > Nitrospinaceae > Candidatus Nitronauta > Candidatus Nitronauta litoralis. The sequence continues at coordinate 529,096 of CP048685.1, read as the reverse complement.
TGCGGAGGCCTTTAAGTTTTTTATTTTACTCTCTCCCATCCGGCGGGGCAACAACCTTACGGTGAAGGTATAGGGTGAGCTGCGGGCGGGAGCCAGCTAAATTCGGAACACAACCTATGTTTCCTGAGTATGAGGGGGCATTTGAAACAGACTCGGAGCAGGTTTCATGCTGGAGACTGATTCGAATTGTGCAGGAAGGCATCTCATGATAAGGTTTCTTTTTTAATTTTTTCCTTTGGAGGAGGATTCATGCCGAAACCTGCTTATCATATATTCGTTTGCAACAACACACGTCCACCGGGCCACCCTCGGGGTTCCTGTGGTGAAAACAACGCCATGGCCGTTCTGGAAAAATTTGGAATGGGAATCGAACAACGCATGTTGTTTGGAAAAGCGCTATTGTCCAACACCGGCTGTATGGGCCCCTGTTCCAATGGTCCTGTTGTGGTCGTTTATCCCGATGGTGTCTGGTATAAGGGGGTGCAGCCGGATGATGTTGATGAAATCCTTGATTCGCACATCGTCAACGGCAAGAAAGTCGAACGGTTGGAAATCCCTGACGATATGTGGGGGTAATAATTTTTCAGGTGTCAGGATGCAAGGGGCCGAATTTTAAATTTCGTTTGGGGGGATGGAAGAAGTCGCTTCTGTGGTTTCTTCCAGCAGGAAGTTTCTGATTTTCCCCCAGAGGATTTTTCGGCCCAGGTCTGACTGGCTGGAATAGGCAATTACCTGTTGTGTCCCTTCCGGATCAAATTCAGCTTTGATTTTTTTTAGTTGGCGCGCAGTTTCTCCCTGCTTGAGTTTGTCTGCTTTTGTGGCGACCAGAAGGTAGGGGATCTGGTAGTGCTCCAGCCATTCCTGCATTTGCAGATCGAGGTCCGTCGGGTTTCGGCGAATGTCGAGAATGAGAACCACCAGCTTTAACGGTTCACGGCCGGTCAGATAACGCTCGATCATCACACCCCATTTTTTTCTCACCGATGACGGGGCCTTGGCAAATCCATAGCCCGGCAAGTCAGTAAAAATCCAGCGGCTATTGATATCAAAAAAATTTATTTCCTGAGTTTTACCCGGAGTCGAGCTGGTTTTCACCAGCTTTTTCCTGTTCAGCAGGGAGTTCAGCAGAGATGATTTGCCGACATTGGAACGTCCGGCGAATGCCACTTCCGGTAAAGCCGTGTCGGGATATTGTTTGGGTTGCACGGCCCCCGTAATAAATTCTGCGCGATGGATTTTCATGTCTTGAATGCGTTGATGACGAGTCCCGACAGCAACTTTGGATAAAAGTAGGTCGCTTTCTGTGGCAGGCGGATTCCTTTTTCAGCCATCTCCCGGACCTTTCCTATAGGTGTGGTGTTCATAAAAATAACCATATCCTGTTGCCCCGCGTCTATATGTTTCCGGGCCTCTTCTGCTCTCACATTATATTGCAGGTGAGCCTGACCCTCCGGTGTGCGTGTATTGATTCCCAGAATGTGTTTCAGAACCAGGGTGTGTAATTGATAAACATCCAGTTGCAGCAAGTCTTTCGGTTCGTCCTTTTCACGCAATGGACTGGCGAGGTCTATATTTTTCAGGCGAAGAATTGATGCCTCACCCGCGCCGAAATAAACGCAAAATGAAATGTTCGCTTTTCCCTCATTGGCCAGTGAACTGAGTAGTATTGGCGTGGTCGCATTTTTTGGCTGGGGAATGATTTCAAAAAATTCCTGTAGTCTGCTTTCAAATTCCAGCCGGTTAAAGGTCCCCGGTACCTTGATTTGCCGATGGGTGGGGTAAATGGCGAGGCCGTCTGCCTCAAGATTGGTGAGAAACATGAGCACCCACCCGGCATCCGGCACTTCTTTCCCATGCTCTTGAAAGTAACCCAATGCCGTTTCGTATCGATGGTGTCCGTCTGCTATGGTCACCTTGCAGTTTTGAAGTTGATTGGATAGAAACGCGAGGGTTTCGGCATCTGTGACGCGCCACAAACGGTTTTGAATTTCTTCATAGTGGACCTGATAATCGGGATCGGCTTTCATGGCTGATTGTAACCGCTCATCTACCTGTTTGGATGGATCCGAGAAGAGGCCGAATATCGGACTGAAATTGGCTTTGCAGGCACGGATAAGCTGAGCCCGGTCCTGCTTGGCTTTGGCCAGCGTAAATTCGTGGGGGCAGATATTGCCCCGTTCGAATTCTTCCAGTTTGACTCGAGCAAAAAAACCGGTACGCGTGATCGATCGGCCTTCGAATTCGTATTTCTGACTATGAACATAAAATGCGGGAGACGCATCCTGAACAAGAATTGAATTCTCTTTCCAGGAATGAAAATTTTTTGCCGCGCGTGTGTATCGGTTGTTGGTGTCAGTGTCTTCCGGGAATTGCTTCCCAAGGATGAGTCGGACCACGTTGAAGGGATGACGGTTGTAAAGAGCGTCCTGCATTTCCGGACGGATCACATCGTAAGGAGGGGCTATGACTTGTTCCAATCCTCCCGTCTTGTCCCGGTTGTAAAGAAAACCTGAAAATGGTACAACGTCAACCATTATTGGCCTTATAAAAATGTATGATCGCAAGTTGCATATTACCTGCAATCCGTTACCCTTATTGAGATTCCCGAATTTTGTGGAACCCAAAAGGTCACTATACACCTTTCGGGTTTTTGATCAAAATACCGACTTTATTTGACAGGTAAAAAAATATGCGTGTACTCCTCCTGCAGACCCTGGTTTTTCTCTCATCATTTCTGATATTCCAAATCGAATTGATCCTTGGGAAGTCGATACTCCCTGGATTCGGTGGTGGTTATATGGTGTGGGGGATCACTCTGGTTTTCTATCAGGCCTTGTTGTTTATTGGGTATGGTTACGTTCACTTAATGAACGGGCGCCTGTTGTTCACCCGATTTCGAATGGTGCATACCTACCTCGTCGCGTTGTCGTTGCTTCTCCTGCCGATAAATGTCGACCGCATGGCGGAACCCACTTACCAGTGGCCCATTGTGGGAGAGATTGTTTTCCTCCTCACGCTCACTATTGGTGGGCTTTTCTTTGTGCTGTCTACCTTGTCTGTTTATCTTCAGGTACACCTTTCGGATTCACATTTGGAAGCGCGTAAAAATCCCTATGTGCTATTTGCCGGATCCAATCTGGGAGCCTTTGCCGCGCTTTTGAGTTATCCGTTTTTCTGGGAGCCCTATTTTGACCTGTCCGAGCAGACGCGTATCTGGGAGTTTGTATACGCATTAGTGGTTGTGCTTTTTATTGCCATACAGTTATTGGTTCCTATCAAGAAACAGGACAAACCAACGGGAATATCACTTCCCTCCGTACCCAGTAGCCAGCTTTTAAAATGGCTCTTGCTGAGTGCAGCACCCTCTGCATTTTTTCTTGCGGTGACCAATGAGCTGACTTTGAATATCGCTCCGGTTCCCCTCTTGTGGATACTTCCGCTTGCCGTTTACCTGCTGACTCTGGTCCTCAGTTTTAAGAAAAATCCCTTTTGCCCGAAATGGTTTCTGGATTATATCCAGTGGTTCATCGCACTGGGTGTCATCCTCTTTTTCTTCAACATGATGGGGCAGTCTCTGATGGAATTGGGACACAACACCATTGCGAACTGGTTCCCCGACCACCAGATGTTGGCCAGGTCCGTTGGGCCGGTATTAATGCTCAGTCTGTGTTTTGTTTTCTGCCTGGCCTGCCATTTCCGTTTGAACCAGGCCAAGCCGGAAGACCCAAGTGGATTGACAGCCTATTACATGGTGTTGTCAGCCGGCGGTTTTGTTGGCGGTTTCGTTGTCAACTGGGTAGCGCCCTGGGTTTTCAACTTGACCCTTGAAACACTTATCTCTTTCGCACTAGGAGCATGGGGGCTTGCTCTGGGACAAAAAGAATGGCAGGGAAAAAAATCAATATTCGTTTTTCAGTTTCTGGCAATCCTGGGAGTGACCCTGATGTGGCCCGTGTTGCGGAAAAGCATTGCACCTGAGGGACGTTTCCTGGTAGACCTGGGCGCGGCAATGGTTCTCCTGATTTTATTTGGCAGCCTGGGGACGAGGCTGAAACAGCATGCCGTGGTTCTGGCGGGATTGGTATTGTGGGTGGTAATCCTTGACGCTAACTTTGTCCAAAAACAACTGGTGTTTAAAACACGCAACCACTATGGCGTCCATACGGTTCATGAATTTAACGGTTTTCGCATGATGAAACACGGCACCACCATGCATGGCGCACAGATTCTCGATCCGCGTGGAAAGAAAATTCCCCTGACGTATTTTCATCCCGGTTCTCCCATGGGATTGCTGTTGACGCAAAGACAGTTGCCGATGCAACGAGTGGCACTAATGGGTTTGGGTGCAGGTTCCCTTGCGGGGTATGCAAAGGCAGGCGATGAATGGGAATATTTTGAGATTGATCCTATGGTAGGTCATATTGCGCAAAACTATTTTACGTTTTTAAAAGATAACCCAGGCAAAGTTGATATTGTTTACGGTGATGCGCGGGTCACCATGAGAAAACAACCGGATCAGACTTACGATGCGATAATCATTGATGTTTTTAACAGTGATGCAATTCCTGTTCACCTGTTGACCGTTGAGGCGATGAAGGAATACGACCGCGCTTTAAAAAAGGGAGGGGTGATCTTCTTTCATGTTTCCAACCGGTTTATGAACCTGCTGCCCGTTATCTATAGTAACGCCGAGGCATTGGGCTGGCACTTCAGTTTCAAATTAAACCCGGAAGCAAAACCTCCGTTAAAAGCCGCTACAATATGGGGGGCGTTAACAAAGTACCCTGAGTCTCATGAGATATTGAAGAAGGAACAAAAGTGGCTATCAGGCAGGATAAAACAAAAAATCCGTCCCTGGACAGATCAATATTCCAGTATCTGGCCCGTCCTGAATCAGTAATAAATTCTCACAAGTACTCGCATCCGCATAATTCACGGATATAGTTAACCAGTGAATGGATCATGTTGTCATCCAGAGTATGCCCCCAGCTCGGCATACAGGGAGCACGGCCACCGGCTAATCCACCAAACTTGATGACGTGGAACAACTGTTCGTCACTTCGCGTTTCCAGATATGTGGACTTGGTGTGGTCGCGTGGTGGTACCGCAGTGTGGGGCGCATTGATTCCGTTTCCCTTCCCTTTAATGCCATGACACTGGGCACAATACCATTGGTAGGTTTCACGGGTTTTGGCCGTTACCGGATGAGCTTTCACTACAGGTGAAGGTTCTGGTTGCAGTGATTCAGGAACGGGTTCTGTTGTCTCTGTTGCCGGGGGCTTTTCAGTTTGTTGGTCATCTTTTTTTTCTCCACAACCACCGGCAAACAATGGAAAGAATAAAAGCAGTGCAACCAAAGCGGCCTTTTTAAAATTTAAACTGGACATTATTTTTTATCCCCGCTTTTTTTGTGCCACATAACGTATCGAGTCAGGGCCTTCAATTCCTCCTCATTCAACTTGAACCGTGGCATGCGTCCGCGTTTTTCAAACACCTCGGGGTTTTTCAGCCAGTGGTATACCCAGCCTGCGTTTAATCGGTCACCCGCGTCTAAGAGTATTGGGCCGGAAACACCTCCACGAGGTTGTCCCGCCAGATTTACAGACTGATGACAGGAGATGCAGCCATACTCTCTTTCAAATAATATTTTAAATTTGAAACGCTTGCCTTTACTGAGTGGTTCTTCCAGTTCAGCTGTGGGGGTATTTTCCAGCGCACCTGATTTCAATTTCATCAGATTTTCCACGATGGTTTCCGCTGATTCTTTTTCGAGCTTCGGGTGGGGTGTCGCGATGGATGGTTTCCCTTTTAGAAATCCCGCGTCGGCGATGAAGCCTGAGAGGCGGATCGGGTCAGGTTGTTGCAGCCAGTTGACAAGCCAGGAGGCCTGGAACTTGTCTCCAGCAAAAAACAAGTCGGGTCCCTTGCGCTGTTCCAGGGGGGTGTCTGGGCTCAAACGGTGACATTGGGTGCATTTGTTCTTTTTGAAAATTGAATCTGCAGCAATGGATTGCCCGGTAAAACTGAAACTCAGGCATAGCATAACAATGAAAGCCTGCAGGAAAAAAATTGTTTTCTTTAGAACATTGTCCATTTACTTTTACCTTGGAGTTTCAAACAACAGGCTAGTCAAAGGAAAACTCATTGGACTCTCTTGTGTCCTGTGAGGCGCTATCCAGCGGCAAAGACGTTTCAAACTGACCTGTTTCCTTATTGTAGTATAGATCTTCCTGCCGTGAAGGTTCACCGTATTTTCGTTTCTTCAACTCATGCAATCGATCATAAGGAAACGACTTTCGATTGAGTAATACATCAAGATTTTTTTCCTTAAGGTCAAGATAGCGACTCACTTCATATTTTTTACTTGGTTTCAGCAGACGCTGGGCTTCCTTAAGGTTCAAGGCGCGTGCCGGTTTGGGTAGAACAGTTTGCAGTGCCGTACCATCTTCTGCAATGCTCTGGCTAAGCTGAAAATCGTCTGGAAGCGTTCCATCCTCTTTCCATTTTTCGAAGAAGCCTTTGCCTTTATCGACGTTCTGCAAATAATCAGCACCCAGTCCAACGGCTTCCTGGTTTTCATGACATGCCTCGCAGGTTCTGGCAGTTGGCCGAATGGTGTGTGGCGCATGCGGGGTCAGCACCAGCGCTGGTTTATCGGATGTGTGAGCAGGAACGCTGGCCTGGCTAGGTGTTGTGCTCTCATCAGATGCCGGGTTGGTTACAAAATACTGGTGTCTGGGTTTCAGTATGGTGACTTTGCCTCGTTTGTTTTTTCCCAGAATCATCGTGGACCAGTCGGATCGGGCTAGAAGGTTTATCCAGAGACCCGGTGACCATTCACCTGTAAGAGATTCGCGATTGCCTTTTACAGTAGGCCAGAGCAGGGATTGGCTGGTGTCCGTTTCCCGATTGAGGTTGTTCGAGAGTTTCAAATGATTCAGAACGGGATCCGGAAAACTCCAATTTTCCCACTGGGTAATGTTGAATTGGTTCTCTTTAATCGTGTGCAGGCCCCATTCGCTGGCAGACCACCGTGCATGACAGGCATGGCATTCTACTTTTTGAAGATGCTGACCGACCCGATGGGCGACCGGCCGTGTGTCCATATCCTTTAATAATGGAATGGTGTGTCGTTTGCCGGTGACTTTGGATACCAGTTCCCATTTATTTTTCCTGATAAAAATATGGGGCATGGGGTGGCCCGCTTCCGTTATCAGGATGGTTTCCTTGCCTCTTAACTTACGATTGAGATTGGGATTTAGTCGCGCCAACTTTACCAGTCGATTGTCACCCGTGTTTGATTGAGCGAGTTTTCTTCCTGTGGGCCCCTTTTCATGAGTCCCATGGCAGTCTTCGCAACGGATAGTCACCGTGTCATGCAGGGTTTCGCTTTTTTCCGGAGGAGATTTCATCTCATTCGCAGAATGGCAGTCGATGCAGTGCATGCCGCGTTCCCTGTGGATGTCGGGGACTAAAAATTCATACTGTCTTCCGTGCAATACCGGATCATCCTGTCCAGTCAATTTTTGGGAATCTTTAGGTCGGGCGGGTGTAGCAAACAGGCCTTCGTATTCATTTCCGACACCGTTATTCTGGTGACAATGCTCGCATTGCACGCTTGGCACGGCCACTGTGAGCTGGTGCACAACAGGGTAGGCTCGTTTTTTTTCGATGGCGTTTTCCGCCTCTTTGCGGAGGAATCGGGTACGGACTTCCTCTCCACCTTTAATGGATCGCTGCACAGCGCGGTCGCGTGTCAGCGTGCTGCCGTCATTGGTGTAAACCATATGACAAGCCGCGCAACCTGTGGAACGGTAGTCTCCTGTACGCCGGGGAGCTTCGGAACCCAGATGACAACGCAAACATTTTTTATCGAGAAAATCCTGAGCATGGTTTTTGACAAGGCCTGATGGTACGGGGGTTGCTTCACTGGAAACCTTTTGTTCAGAATTTTTGGAGCTCTTTGTTGAATCATCAGGTTTGTCTGTTTTTTTGGCGGATTGCTGAGTTTCTTTGGCTGTTGTTTTATTTCCTGAGGGATGACCCCAGGCACGATGTGTCTGGTCAATGATTCCTTTCGCTGTAGCCATGAGGGATCTTTCCATCCAGGCAACCTGATCGGCATGGCACTTGCCGCAATAGCGGGCGGCGTGTTCCGGCGATGAAGGATTGGACGCCATGCTTTTATGGGCACGGCTTCTGTTGCGAGTTCCCGAATTGCCTCCATGGCAGTCGGTGCATTCAAGCTTGTGGCTTGAACTGATCTCTTCAATACCATGATGGCAAAACTGGCAGCCTTCATCCCGGTTGTCGACCCGGATTTTTCCAAACACATCCTCAAGAGAGAAATTGGAATCCTGGTAAAATTTTAACTCCGACTCCTCTGAGTCTGCATAACTGTTGAACCGGATACCGTCGATAGTGACACCAGGTTCAAGAGCATCCTTGGCATCTTCCCGATACCCACGTATCAGGAAAAAAGGGTCGCGTATGTCCCCGGCTTCAACTGTCCGGCGAGGTGGTGGAGGTGGTATCTCTACACTTTTTTTAAGGAATCGTTTTTCCATAGGAAAAACGGGTGCCGAAGTGGGTTCCTGATTCTCCGGTGTTTCCGAGGGTTCGGGGTCGGGTAGATTCTCTTCGCTAATGGTTGGAGGGTTTTCCGGTTGTAGGCTTCTGGATCCGGAAAAGTCGTAATCAAATAGTGATCCGCCACCAAATTCCTGGGCGTTCAAGCCTGTGAAAGAAAACAAAACCATCAATACCAGGCAAAAAAGAACCCATCCTCGCTTTGCAATCATCGCTGGCCCTCAGCTTTTTTAATTCGGGCGCGATGTTTTTTAAAGGTTGCCAATTTGTAACTCTTTTCGATATTTTTATAAATCGGATCGGATTCCCTGTCATGACAAGGAAGACAGTTGCCGACTTTAAGGATTCTATTCAGTTCTTTCTGGTTGAAGGAACGGGTGCCGGGTTGATGACTTCCTGCAACGGGTTGGCCCTGTATCGTTCCTTTGGGCAAGGGTGACCTTTCTCCCAGTGTACCGTATATATTGCCCTGCATCACCGGCTTTGCTGCATCCCTTTTGCCTGAGGATTTCCGGCCTATTTTCAGATCAGACGAACCGAGTCCCAGCGCTTCAGTGGAAAGGTGGCAGGATGAACACGATCGGACTTTTGGGCCTACCGAATGTGGATGGGTTGCGTTGATTGTATTTGCTCCGGAATACCCTCTGGGGTTAGTGAAACCAAATTTACGATACCGACCCTGAAAATCCCCTTCATCATTTATTACAGGAAGAGAATTCCCCTTGGGATCAAGAGCGGTCAGGGTATTGAGAGGCATCGCGTGTGCCGGACGCACCTTGGAGTCAGGGCCGATTAGAAGGGTCGGTTCTTTGTAGTTGATTTCAGCCTTGTATCCTGTCCATGGGGATGGCTTTTCTTTCGGATTAAAAACCAGGTGACAGCCTTTACATTGCGGTACCCACGAAGAGTGGCAAGCATTGCATGCAAGTTTTTCATTGTGTCTCGAAATACGATGTACTGACCCGTCTTTGATTAAAGGAATTTTCCAGGATTTCTCTCCGCGCTTGGAGAAAACGGTGATGTTGCCATCATGCATTTTGATATTTGAAAGTTTTCTCCCACGCCGTGATACAACTGCCCAATCCCCTGGCTTTATGGGATTATTCAGGTAATGACGGTTCTCCCTTAAAACACGCAGATCGTTTGAATCAATTTTTTCAATTTGAGGGTGGCGATCAACCGTTCCATGACAGGTTTCACAACCAATTTCAACCGCCTCATACTGGCGCGAATAGAGATTTCCATCTCCCATTACATCGAATGAACTGTGACAGTCTATGCATTCCATTCCTGCCTGGGTGTGTACATCCTCAACTGGGTGACCCTTGGCAAAAGATGGAATGGATTTTATCAGGGTTCCGGGAATACGGGTTTTATCCATGCCCATAGACTTATGGCATTTCGTACAGGTCGTCTTCTCCGGCAGGGCTGTCATCCTGTGACGGGAGGGATGTCCGGTTTGGTCCTTCGGGATTGTCGGATCCATTCCCTCGTAGGTTCCCTCCCTGGAATAAGAAACGTGGCAGGCGGCGCAGCCTTGAGAGCGGTATTCACCGGATACAGGTTTCCCGTCGAGGTGACATTGAAAGCAGGTTGACCTTAAAACTCCATCTGCAGGATGATGCGATACTTTTTCTGAGCCGGTAGCTTGTCCTTGTTCAATTTGTTGACGGCGGTTTTTGGCCAGGAAAAATGGAAGAGGTTCCAACTCTGGTTTTAATTTTCCCGCAAGTTCATCCTCAGTGTTATTAGGGGCAGGAACCCGTGATACTCCGTATTGAGCCTGGGGTGTTGATTGCGCTGCCCATTGATAGCGTAAACCAGCAATCATTCCTGAAAGGGTTCCCATCATGGAACGGCGTACACGATGGATATGGTTTTTACTGGAATCGGTGTGTCCCGCATGGCAGCCAATTTGCCCGCAACTGAGATGAACCACCGACAAGGCTGAGGGATTGCGTTTTCCAGTTCCGGTTGTAGAATCATAAATCATACTGGCATGAGCTTCGGTTTTGTTGAGGGAGGTGGCATCCCCTCCATGACAAACGGTACAACCGAAGGAAGCCGGGTGAGAAGTGCTCATGGGTTCAATGCCATCATGGCAGGTCAGGCACATTTCTTCCTTATTTCCACGCAGATCGCTCACTACCAACTCTTTATTGTCCCCCAATCGGGCGGTCACCTTGGTGCGTTTGATTTCCGGCTCCTTTGAGAGCCAGGCTTTTTTTTCACTTTCGTTTTGGGTCAATTCGGACTGTGCCTGGTGATAAAGATTCTGCCAGTATTCCCAGTTGTCCGTTTCCTGAGCCCACGCAAGCCAAACGCCGCCAAGTATAAGGCAAAGGCTGAGAATGAAGGTACGAAGTTTAAACACAGGGTTTGAATCACCAGATGTTATGTGCCAGGCAGGGTTTTAAACGCCCGACAAAGTGAAGGGAACATCCTAAAACGTGAGGACTTCCAATGCAACCACCAGGAGTGGACAACTTGATCGCCATTTAAAGGAAACGAGAGCTTTAAAGTGCATTGCATTTTATTTTCTGGTAGGCAGACCCTGGATGCAGCCTGCAGGTTTCCGGAGATTTTTCGGTTTATCCTTATGCTTCTTCAAGTATCGCAAGTGATAAGGGTTGCAGGTGGAAAATCTCCGATGCCATCTGCGGTTTTTCCGGGCTGAAAGTATCTATCAGGGTATTCCACCTGTTTTTTCTTGTTGCCGGGGCAATTTTAAAGTCTACTCCATAATTTTCAGACGAATGAACCAATAGAAGCAAAGCGGCGCTTTCCCGTTTTTTTTCATTACGGATTTTTACCCCGACAGTTTGAAGAGACCCATCGGACCAATCGCTATCTTCAATTTCGCGGCCATCTGGATGTAACCAGGTGAGGTCTTTTTCATTGTCGAGGGTTTCCCCGCTGAAATAATGATTTCGACAAAGGGCCGGGTGAGTGCGTCTTATATAAGAAAGCTTCTTTATAAAATGCAGGAAAGATTCCTGCGCAGGATCAAGTCTCCACTCATAATAATTAATTTCGTTGTCCTGGCACCATGAATTGTTGTTGCCCCATTGTGTTTTTCCAAGCTCATCGCCTCCCAGGAACATGGGTGTACCAAGAGAGAGGAACAGGGTTGCTGCCATATTGCGTTTCTGGCGCTGCCTGATTTCGAGAATATCCTGTTTGAGTGTGGTTCCTTCCTCACCGTAGTTTTTGCTCAGGTTGTTGTTATTACCGTCACGGTTTTTTTCGCCGTTGGCATCGTTGTGTTTGGATTCGTAGCTCACCAGGTCCTGTAGTGTGAAGCCATCGTGGCAGGTGATGTAATTGATCGATGTTCTGGGTGGTCGATGCTGGGGGCCGAAAATATCTTCACTGCCGGAGAGTCGCCTGGCAAACAAGCCGGCGTGGAGCTTTTCCCCTTTCCAGAATTTCCTGATGTCGTTTCGGTACTGGTCATTCCATTCAGAAAATTGCTTTGGAAAGTGTGCCAGCTGGTAGCCTCCTTCGCCAAGGTCCCAGGGTTCCGCAATGAGCTTAACCTGAGACAACACGGGGTCACTTTGCAGGGTTTCAAAAAACGGATGATGGGAGTTGAATCCTGATGAACTCCGTCCCAGGACAGTTGCCAGGTCAAAACGAAAGCCGTCGACATGCATTTCTTTTGCCCAAAAGCGAAGACTGTCCAAAACCAGCTTTTGAGCGACGGGGTGGTTGATATTCCACATATTGCCGCATCCGGTGAAATCCTTGTAAATCGAAGGATTCGCTTTGTCGAGCCAGTAATAGGCTTCGTTATCCAGACCGCGGTAATTCAAAAGGGGACCGTGAGTAGACCCCTCGGCGGTGTGATTGTACACAACGTCCAGGATGACCTCGATTCCGGCCTTATGCAGAGCTTTTACCATGGATTTGAATTCGCGTGCCGGATCAGTTGGGGAAGTCCTGGCGAATCGAACATCCGGTGCAAAAGGGAGTAGGGTATTGTAACCCCAGTAGTTGACGAGGCCGTTTTTCCGACAGTGCCATTCATCGAATGCTTGATGAACCGGCAGCAGTTCGATGGTTGTGACGCCGAGGTTTTTAAAGTGGTCCAGTAAAGGTTCGCTGGTCAGTCCAAGAAAACTGCCGCGCAGGGATTCGGGGACATCCGGGTGGCGGGCGGTGAGGCTCTTAACGTGGGTTTCATAAATAAGAGATTGTTCCCAGGAAATACGGGGTGCCCTGTCGCCTTCCCAATCAAAAGAAGTGTCCGTAACCCGGGCAAGCGGAGCGATGTCCGCATTGTCACGGATGTCTGGTTTGGTGATGTGCCGGGAATTGCAGCCGAAGAGTCGTTCATCCCAGACAGGCGCCCGACCGAGAGCATGTGCGTAGGGGTCGATCAGAATTTTATTCGGATTGAAAAACCGACCTAGCGCTGGATCATAAGGGCCTTGGACACGATAGCCATAAAGTGTATCGGTGGTAACATCCGAAACCAGAACGGACCACCATCCGTCGCCTGCCTGAGAAAGCGGGATCCGTTCAAACTCGGTTTTGCTTTCGGAGGATTCAAAAAGGCAAAGGTCAACACCTGTGGCCGAACCTGAGTAAACCGTGAATCTGATTCCCCCGGGTTCCACTTGGGGACCCGGAGAAAGCTCAGTGTTCAGGACCATACGGTGTGGATTACCGGATATTTTTAGTAGACAGGATTGTGAAAATAGTACAAAGCATCGTCGCCGGGGACGATGGTGTAGTCTGGCAAGCTGGAACAATGCTCGTGCGCAATTTTCCAGGAGCCGCCTGCATTGAGAAAACCATAGGTGCAGACGCTGTGCTGCCGCTCGTCAATGTGTCCGGATTTGGAAGTGACGCTGACCATTTCATCGACGAGGATAAACGCACTTTTGCTACCCAGACCCTTGCTCAGGATTTTTCGATCTACGGTGCATTTCAGGCCAACAAGGTCGGACATCATGCCTTCGTAGTCTTTGATACGTGAATCAAGCATAATGCGCTTGTCGTCAAAAATGATGACCATTTCTTTAGTGTAATACTGTTTGAGGTCTTTTGGAGCGGTACACACCTTGGCATCGACCTGTGATAACACTTTGGTCATAGCATCAGTATCTCCAGCAAAAACAGGTTGGGTGAATCCTATTAGACAAACGCTCAAAAAGAGCCCGGTGACGATAGTTCGGGATTTCAACATGAAACCACTCCAAGCATTTCGGGGAGCCTCCTGAAATTTATTGATTGTTTTGGGGACAGTTTGCCCGGGCATAAAACGTTTAGCCTGGGGTAGGGTCCGCACAAACTCTGGAGTCTCACTTTGGTTATTATTAACGAATTGTAAAAAGTTGTTTTGTCCTCGTCAGGTTCTAGGGAAAATTCTGGAAATAAATCTGGACCTCTTCACCTTCATTGGCCCACCCAAAATGTCCACTGCCCGCAAAGGTGGTGATGATTCCTTTATTATCGACCTTGCGGATACGGTTATTTCCCATGTCAGTGATATACATATTGCCTTTGGAGTCAAATGCCAGACAAGTGGGAGTTTTCAGCATCGCTTTGGTAGCCGGTCCCCCGTCTCCAAAATACCCTTGAATACCGGGTCGTCCTACCACGGTCGAAATAGTTCCGTCTTTGGCAATTTTTCGGACCGCATGAGTACCCGATTCCACGATATGCATTTCGCCCGATGGCGATATTACGATATCGTCAATGGATTTGATCCCGGCTTTGATGGCGGGTCCACCATCTCCACTGTCTTCAAATCTGGTGTTCCCGGCAACGGTGGTGATGATACCGTTTTTGTCAATCTTCCGAATGACATTGTTGGCAGCATCTCCGACATAAATATTGCCATCCTTGTCCATCTCCAGAGTTCGTGGGTCGCGAAATGCAGCTTCTGTCGCAGGACCTCCGTCTCCGTAATAACCGGATTCCCCGGTACCGGCGATGGTGGTGAATTTTCCGGAAGCATCAAATTTCCTTAGCTGATGATTGATGCGGTCGGCAATGATGAGGTTGCCCTTGCCGTCGGGGAGAATGTCCGAGAATTGTGTGATCGCAACAATATCAGACTGTGAGGATGCGCCAACGTGTTTGCCAGTGCTCACGCCCTTTTGATATTCCCGGTCGCTGGTCGACAGGGCAAGTTCAATTGTTCCATCAACCTTAAGCTTGCGCACAATGCTCACAAACCCACTCGGGCTCATGAAATAGATCTCACCTTTTTTATTTTGTGACAGGTAAGTGGGGTAAACGGAAGCTTCGAGGGCCGGTCCCCCGTCACCGATGTTTCCTCGAATCCCGTTACCTGCGATGGTGTTGATAATTCCATCGGGAGCGATTTTCCTGATTCGGAAGTGTGCCTTGTCGGCAAAAATGACGTTGTCGTTCTTGTCGACGACAATCCCGTGAGGGAAGTTGAGGCGCGCGCCCGTTGCGGGCCCGCCATCACCACCAAACATTTTGACACCGTCACCCGCAACAGTTTCCACCTTGCTACCCTGAGGATCAATTCTGCGAATCCGGTAATGGGAGCGGTCCGCCACAATCAAATTGTCGTTTTGATCAATAGCAATGGCGAACGGCTTTCTAAGATTGGTTTCCCGGGCGACTTCCGAGTCCCCGTTATATTCCTGGGTTCCCGTGCCGGCGAAGGTCCGGATCATACCGAGGTTGTCGATGACCCGCACGCGATTGTTGTAGTTGTCCGCGATGAAGAGGTTGCCTTTTGAATCGAGAGCAACTCCTGTGGGGCCTGCAACGCTGGCCCTGTATGCTGGTCCATTGTCTCCAATAAAATAAAAGCCACCGTCTCCCCCGATGGTGGTGATGATGCCGTTGGGGGTTACCTTGCGAATCCGGTTATTGCCCCGGTCTGCAATGATCAGATTGTCTTTGGGGTCCATGGTAATACCAAAGGGCTTATCCAGCGTAGCTTTGAGTGCAGGACCGTTGTCCCCAACATAGCCTTCATTGCCGTTACCAGCATAGGTGCTAATGGTGCCATTGGTATCGACCTTGCGGATACGGTTGTTGGATCTGTCGGAAATGTAAAGATTACCCTTACTGTCCGAGGTCACCCCGGAGGGCAGGTTAATGCTGGCCTGGGTGGCCGGTCCACCATCGCCGCTGAATCCTGCGGTACCATTCCCTGCAATAGTGGAAATGTTGCCATTGGTATCTACTTTGCGCACACGGTGATTTTCACGGTCTGCAATGTAGAGGTTACCCGCTTTGTCAAAATGCAGGCCTGCCGGCATTCTCAGGAGTGCTTTGTTGGCCGGCCCACCATCTCCGGAGAATCCGGACTTACCGGTTCCAGCTATGGTGTGAATCAAGCCTTTCGAATCGACGCGAGTGACAATGTTGTGATCGCGCTGGGAAATATAAATGTCGCCGTTTGGAGCAACAGCAACCCCATCAACCAGGGAAATTGAAGCTTCTGTCGCTTTTTTGGCAACGCTGGCAACAGGAGCCGCTGCCAATCCGAAAATACAGATAGCAGTGACTAACAGACTATTTCTAAAGGTATTGAACATAAATTCCCTCAAATTCAATTTGAACAGGGCGGAAATGGCACCAGCCAACGCCAGAGCGATTCCTTTTGTTTACTGTATGTCAAGATTACCATGGCTCAGCCCCCGAAAAACAACTGCAAAAATGGGTTGAACTGAAGAAAATGGTATTTATTTTTCAATTATAATCCCGTGCCGTTATTCCATGTTGACGGGACCTAACTACTGAATATTTAGGCGTTTTGCGGATTATACGGTAGAGGAGCATCCTGTCAATGGATTTTGGAGTCTAATGTAGATGATTCGGAATTTTCAAAGTAATTGTGCGCAATTGGAGATGGATTCCCTTCGATTTTTAAAAAAGCTGAGCCTTTCTCGCTCTTGAGTTAATATTGTAGGAATATATGTAATTTTAAAGTAGGAAAAACTCTATTATAGCAGGTGGTGCGGAAAAAGGATTTTTAGCCTTTGTTGTTTTTTATCGAAGTAAGAATGGAACCCGAAGAGGTAAAGGTACGCCTGCACGATACATGATCTTCGCGCATCCGCCAGCAGGAAGCATTTTGGCCGTTTGCATGTGGTGCCCCCATGGCCAAACCCGGAACTCTTATCAAGAAGCAATTCAATCTGGTGATAGCAAGTGATTCAGATCCTGGACGATGAGCCCAGGCACTATAAACAAAAAATTGAGTTCGTGAAACGGGACAGGAACTGATGACGCAGATCCGGTTTATTATGCGCAACTCTTCCACCAACGGGCTTTCGATATTCTGAAGACACAGTCTGACCGCAACCTCATTTAAAGCGGTAGCTTCACTTCAGGTTCCCAAAAGTTTTTGCCAAAAAAATCTATCAGGAGGCTGTTATGGATATGATTTCGTTTTTAATCATCGGTGCCATTGCCGGCTGGCTTGCAGGAAACTTCATGAAAGGCAGCGGTATGGGGCTGGTCAGCAATATGGTTGTTGGTATTATTGGTGCTTTTATTGGCGGCTTTGTTTTTGGTTTGCTCGGAATCAGTGCTGTCGGGATGATCGGGTCCCTCGTCACTGCCACGGTGGGAGCCGTGATCCTGCTCTTTATTGTGGGAAAATTAAAAGGTTAAAGAAAGCAAACCTTCCCTTACAAACCCTTTACAAATCCATGTCCGCGAAATGCCGGATGTACAGGATCAGTTGCCAGATTTGATCGTCGTCCAGATTGGTGAAGGCTGGCATGGCAGTGCCCTCCGAACCGTTTTTGATGATCCAGAACAGTTGTCCGTCGGGAATATTTTGCATAGTGTGATCGCAGGTAAAGTTTCGTGATCCCGGGGACAGTTCGCGAAACAGTATGCCAAGTCCGTTTCCGCTGATACCGTGGCACAGCCGGCAGGGTCCCGGTTCGGCATCGAAGTGGAACAGGGTTTGTCCCGCGAAAATATTTTCGCGCGAGGCCTTGAGCGGGTTTTTCAGATTGTAGATTTCATCCGGAGCTTTTTTAGTGTTACGGATTTGCGGGCAGGCGGGTTCGAATTCGATCCCATCACTGGTTTTTTTGCCAGGATTGGCCGAAAGGGTCCAGCCTGATGCATTGGTTGCAGATAGAATGAACATCAAAGCAAAAAAACCGGTAAAGAATGGGGAAATGCGACGCATAGTGCCTCTCCTTATAAATCGAAATAATAGATTCTCCCTTTAGTATAACTCCGCAGTCCTCTGTATAAAAAGATCGCTTGCCGATATTTTTTATTCCATCTTATGCAGTTTTGTCAGGCAAACGATGAAAGCAATGGTTCCGATAATGCCGGTGCCGACGATAACGCCTACAAGAAAGTATTCAAAGTTCGGGATGCCCACCGTATTTTCGTAAATGCCGCTGGCGATCAGGGGAACGATAAAAAACGCCAGATAACGGGTGACGGGTATTTCATCAGCAAGTTCAGTCAGCAGGTTTCCGGTTTTCTCCCTTTCTTTATTTTTTCTGAGAGCAAAATACATCAAGGCCAAAAGGGGCGGAAGGATGAGAACGGCCATAGGGCGTTGGATAACGGTAACCGCACCGAACCAGAGAAGGGTGATGCAACAGGCGGCCCGGACTTCCCACTTGTTGAAGGAGAGGGGAATGCGGGCGTTTTTCTGCCAGATGAGGTGACCCGTGACGAATAGAAAAATGAGTGTGAAACTGTATGAGAAAAAGGACTCAGGATTCACCTGAATGGTTGGATCGGCAGTGCGCCAGGTGGAAGCCCACAATCCCCAGAATACCCCGATGAAGGCAGCCAGCCGGAAAGTGCTGGCCGTTGTTTTCAGCGCCCTGCGGGTGGCGTACAACCCGACCATGACCGTCAGCAGAGCATGCCAGGAGAGTCCGGTCACCGGTATGGAATAGGGGAACGGTGTATCGGGCACACCGTACATCGTGTTGACCAGAACGCCTTCAACCATCCAGCCGAAAAATCCACCTGCGATGAACAGGGCCGGCAGGTTTCTTACATTAAAGTGCGAGACCACGATTAAAAAAAGCCAGGCGGAGTAACAGTAGATCGCCCCGGTAATGGCATATCCAAGGGCGGAATCCGTTGGCCGCATCAGGCCGTAGAACAATCCCTCCGACACGAGCCAGAAAATAAGCCCCGTTGAAAAAATGAGGGAGCACTTTCGGGTGAAAGATTGAAAGCGGGAAGTTGTTTCTGATGTCATACCGTTGTTTTTCTAGCTTTGGGAACGGGTTTTTAGTAATCAGGGATCAAGACTTCTCGTTAATGATGTTCCACTGAGCTTGTCGAAGTGGGGCATCCTAAATGTTCAATGCCTTCTTGTTTCTACAGCAATGAAGGATGGTTGTCACTTGATTGTCCGAATCCCGCTGCCGCCCTTTTCTTCGATAGACTCATGACAGGCTTCCGTGTAAACGGTAGTGCCAGTGGTGCATTCCAAATTCAATACTCTTCAAATCATCAACCAAGGGATAACCCTCTTCTTCGAGCAGTTTCGAATACTGGCTAGCTATTTCCTTGGAGTAAGTAAGAATGGCGATTCTTTTATGGTTTGAGATTTTTAGATTGGCCCCCCCTTCCTCCGGATAGGAGGTTAAGGTAACAAATCCATTTTGAATCGAATTTTTTTGATTGCCTCCTATGTGCTCTATAATTTTTTCAGAGGTATTCAGGTTTTCGTTAGTAAAGAATTGTTCCTAATCTTCTTTGTGTTCTTCATCATGCAACACATACCAGAAGACTCGTTATTCATTTTTTTTTTGCGGCATCCAGAATTTTCTTGATGGCCTCGCCCATGAAGCTTGCACGCGCCCAATAGGTTTGGACGAAAGCTTCTTGCTCATTCTGACTCGTAACCATGCAAACGTATAAGTTTTTAATCATCGGTGAATCATTAAAAATTATCGGAATGTCAAAATAGTATGCTTCCTGGTAAATATTCAGGTAAATTATTTTAATCGGCTTCTATTCAAAGGTCTGCTTCACCTTAAATCCTTGAAAATGGTATGATGTGGGGCATCTGAAACGTAATTCCGGACTTGTATGAAAGTTCTTCTTATATTTCCACCAGACTGGCTTCCTTCCGAGCCGTATCTCAGCCTGCCGGCGTTGACTTCAGTTCTCCGTCCTGCAGGTCACGACGTGGTGCAATACGATGCCAATGTTGAGATGTACGATCTCATGTTCTCGGAACCGTTCCTGCGCCACGCCCACAAACGTATCGCGTTCGAGTTGAATCATCTGCAGCGGGTCGCGGGTGAGCAGGGACTGGACCAGGAAGAGCAGGAACTGTATCAGGCATTGATCGCCTGGGATGAAAAAGCTGTCCGCAAACAGGCGCTGGCGGTGGCGCGGGCCAAGGAGATTCTGCGTGGTGAAGAGTTCTACGACATCGATCAATTGGAGTGGGCCACGCACACACTGCACCAGACCATGGCCTATATCTCGCTGGCCTATTACCCGGCGCAGATCTGTTTCCCGCCCATCGAAACCGATATCGTTTACAAACCGTTCATGTCGACTGAGATTGTCGAGGCGTTGGACGACACCCAGATCAACGTCTACCGCGATGTGTATCGATTCCTGATTGAACCCCTCATCGCTAAAGAGCAACCTGACATCGTCGGTATCTCGGTCGTTCAACAGAAACAGCTCATCCCGACATTCACCTTCTGCAAAATGATCAAGGAGCAGAAGCCGGACACACACATCACCCTGGGTGGGAATATCATCACCCGTGTGCGTGATGTGATGAAAGACATACCGCTGTTGTGGAAACATTTCGATACCGCTGTGTTGTACGAAGGCGAGAGCGCGTTCCTGAAACTGGTCGATGCAGTAAAAGAGCCGGAACCAGACTACGCTTCGCTGCCGAATCTCATGTGGCAGTTGCCGGATGGCAAGATCACCACCAATGAGGATGTTTTCTCGGAGGATATGGACAAGTTACCGCCGCCGGATTTCGATGGCCTATCGCTTGAGAAATATTTCGTGCCGGAATTAATCCTGCCGTATCTCGCTACACGCGGATGCTATTGGGGAAAATGTACTTTCTGCGATCACTTCCAAGGGTACGTCGAGGGTTACCGCACCAAGCAGATCAAGCAGATCACCGAGGAAATCCAGTTTCTGAAAAACAAGTATGGCAACCATCATTTCCATTTTACGGATGAATCGTATCCACCGGCGCTGTTTCGCAAACTGTCGCAATCACTGATCGACAACAAGGTCGATATTGCCTGGACCACGCACATGCGTTTCGAGGAAGTGCTTTTGGAAGAGGAGGTCTGGAAGACTGCTGCGGAATCCGGGTGTCGTTACCTTCATTTTGGATATGAGTCGGGTAACGAGCGCGTGCTGAACCTGATGGATAAGGCAACCAACCTCGATGCGATCCGCACCAATCTGGAAATGGCATCGAAGTCGGGTATCTGGAACCACATCATGGGATTTTTCGGATTCCCCGGTGAGACCAATGCCGAAGCAGAGGACAGCAAAAAATTCGTCCACGAAAACCGGGCGCACATCCATTCCCTGGGATTCATGACTTTCGTGCTCGGAAAATACAGTCCAATTGCAATGGAGCCGGAAAAGTACGGCGTGTCATTTTACAAGAACCCGGAATGGGACCTGGCGCTGGATTATTATTTTACCGTGGATGAAGGCCTGAACATTCAGGAGGCCCTGGATGTCTTCGATAACTTTGAGCGCAACCACGATTCGAAATGGGACTTACGCACCGCGGTCCGCGAATATATTTTCTTATACGTTGATCGATTCAAAACCAACGACCTCACCATGCTGCATGTAAAAGAAGGGCAGGGCACCGCCGTTTACAACAACCCCGTTGGAATGGTGTAGTTCAGGGATTTCCAATAGAAATACGTACTTTTTCCATCCCTTTTCAAGAAGATCTTTCCATTAATAGAATATTTTGGAACATAGTCCTCGTCATTGCGAGGAGCCTTTGCAAATGTCTCTTGGAAAAGGAGAGGGAAAAGTAAAATATCCGAAAAATGAAATTAATAGCTTTGGCCTCCCGTCTGTAGACCGTCCCAGGTTTGCCAGCCATCTTATAATTATGGAGCCGGGCAAGATCGGTTCCGCCTTCAAAGGAGTCCATTAATGAAGCCGCTAACCTTAAATCATCTATATCGGTTGGAAGAGTTAAATCCCCGAGATTTTCACTTCGATGTAGCATCGGTACAACACGCTGACCTGATACAGGCCGCTTTGCGTGGGGAAAGATGGCAGGGTCCTTTACAGCAAAGGCATTTGCAATATGAGCGTCTGTTGAAGAAGAAACCCCTAATTTTGCAACTTCAGAGCGGGTAGTCTTCCCAAATTTGGCCGGGTCGAAATACTCAAAATCCTCTAGGGCTGTAGTCCCGTGATATAACGGTGTGTCAAGGTCAAACCCCATAGCTTTAGCCCGATCCCTATTTGTATTGTTGGGGGGCAACCCAAGACCCCCTTCCTCAATAGGCAGGGCCGCGTTTTTTTGGGCGACAACCATGGCTTTCTCTTTGTCGTCAACTGTTTTTTGTAGTTTTGTTTTCCTGCTTCTACGTTTAGGCACCGCGCCCATCCCCAGTGCTCCACCTAGCACCTCGCCCGCTACCTTGCTGGACAGCACCCCCCTCCTGCAACCTCCAGCCCCATATTGACGACATCATCCATACTAGCATTCACGCCTCGGTAAACGTGAGAAGGGAGTAAAGCCGCTTTGAGGGCATCCATCGCCATGGCAGGAGCCGCAAATTCAACGCCACCCTGCCTGGTCTTTGCGATGGATAGAAATCCCATCCGGAAGGTGTAATGCATTTGCTTGCAAAGTAGCTGGAAAACGTTTACAAAACAAAATCCCGTACAACTAAATATTATTAGGCATTTAAAGAAGCCTTCTATTTGATGATAGAGAAAGAGATTTCATTCTTCTCTGTGTCAAAAAAATGAACCCAAACGATTGTGAAAAAATGAAAACCATGTTCTTGAAACTAACTCCAGGCTTCTTTGTCTGCTTGTCGTTCGCTTGCCTTGTCGCTTTTCCAACCTCTGTACTTTCAAAGCAGAGTTCAGGGTGTGAAAACTTATCCAAAGAATATATAGAGTGGAAAGAAAAAAGCGCAAAACCCATGGATGAAAATGGGCTGGAAAATTTTATGGTTTGTGTTGATAGTGAAATAAATTCGAAGAGGGAGTTTGAACAGAATATTGCGAACAAAGACATAAAAGTGTTGTCTGACTGTAAGCAGGTGTCCAATGCCTTTGCGAATAACCCCAAAGACTTGTCTATGGATTCCTTGAGCAACTTTATGGAGTGTCTTTCAGAGGACTACAGAAAGGTCCTGGAGTCCAAAGGGGCAGGGGCAGTGGTCGGAGGAAATATTTCTGCACGAAAAGTTGACGGGAATATCCCGACAGATCCCCTGGATGATTTCTGGAAAGAGGGTTCGTTTGTGGCTTTCGAAATGGACCCGCAAATGATCACCAATCCCATGTGGCCCAATCCTTCCACTCGCTGGATTCATGTCAAGGCGGCGCGCAATGACAAGGACATTGCCGTGATGGTGAGCTGGATCGACTCAACCCGAAATGATGAAATGATCCGTTCCGAACAGTACAAGGATCAGGCCGCTATCATGTTTCCCGTGAATCAAAGGGGTGAAGAACCGTCTTTCACCATGGGGGGTGATGGAGAGGAAGTAAACATTTGGCAGTGGAAAGCGACCTGGGAAACTTCAGCTGGAAACGAGGGAGAAAACTACTACCCCGTTCCAGATATGGACATGGAAAAAGGGTTTGCAAAAGATGTGGAGCCCTATAACCCTGGAAAAGTTTCTGGAAATATATTTGCCGACTCTTCCATGCGTCGGTCTCCGATTGAAGATCTAAATGCTGAGGGGTTTTCTACACTCACCACCCAGGAACAGCAGGATATTGATGGGCAAGGCAAGTGGCTCAACAACCGGTGGTCCGTTGTGTTCAAGCGCTCCCTGAAAAATAACGATGATGGCGATACCCAGTTCAACACTACCCGGACTCCGATCGCTTTCGCCATCTGGAACGGGGGAAACAAGGAGCGCAACGGACAAAAAGCCGTCACCCAGTTTTATATTCTGGAGTATTAAACCGGATAGTTCTATTGGGAAGTTGCCAAGTCTATTGATAGGGTTTTAGGTTACTGCTGGAAGTCGCTTTTTCCTGAAACCCCATTCAGTCATAAATTATCCAGAAGTCCTTTTTTCTTCATTTCTTTTAATTTCTTTTTTCTTTCCCGTTCCATCCTCATCTTAGTGTACTTGAGCATTACCGGGTCCGGACCAACATGGGAACGGCTTCCAAATGGGTCCGATTGGGTGTGCGCCTGTTTTGCTTTTCGCTCTTTTTTTTCCGGTCCGAGGAATCGTGAAGAAGCGGTAGTGCTTGGGGGAACGTGTGTCGCTGGAGGAGGTGCTCCGATTGGAACTGATGGGGGAACAAAAGTTGGCGGGAAGAATGCGGGTCCTGATTGTGGCAGGCTGACGGTTGCCGGAGTTGATGTGGGCGGAGGGGCTCCGAACCCTGATTGGGGTGGAATTACCGGACCCGGTGTTGGGAGGCTTGTTGAGGCCGGAGTGGAAGTGGGTGGTGGAGATGAGAAAATAATTGGAGGGCCCGTGGGGTTTAGGGCTGCAAGCCAGCTTTTTGTCGGATCTACCGAATCCTCCCGGGGAATGCCGTGGGTGCTCAATTCCTTGATTCCTCCCAATGGTGTGGGCAATGGAGTGGCAGGTAAAGCGGGTTGGGGGTAGGGACCTACTGAATACTGAGCCTTCATGTAATAGTAATCGTACATGAAGGTATCCATCGCCAGTGTTTCCTGCGCACGGACGAATATCTGTGCTGTCCAGCCATTCGATGCTCCTGCAGAAAGTTCGAGCCAGCTCAGAACCGCACTTCGTTCCAGGTATTCTCCCCTCACTCGAACCCAACCCGGTGCTTCTGGAGTGCAAAATCCGCTCATTGTTGTGATGGCGCTTTCCAGAGGAATCATCCAGGTGTTGGCATCGAACGTGCCAGCACCGAGATTAAACATGGCATCGGCTCCTCCAAGAGCATGCCCGATTAGATGCAGCCATTCGTGGCGATTGAGAGCCTGCCCGCTCCCCATTTCCTCAATCATGACCGGGTGGGCGGAAACCTTCATTACGGATTTTGTCTGCTTGCGCTTGCCCACTTTTTTAACCGGCCCTGTGATCGTGTAACGGGCGTCAAATCCAGATCGAGACTGAATCGCGGGGGCTACCTTTCCCAGGGCTCCCTTTTCGGCTTTTGATTTCGGATGAGGATCACGCAGGGTCAGAGGTTTGTCCCTGGATGCGGGATGCAGATAAATACAATCCGGTTCGATTAAGCGGGGAAGGTAGCCTTTCTCCTTCATCTCCAGAAAGAAACCCGAAAGATCCACGGGTATGGAGGAAAGTTGATTGATGTCTGCAATATCATTTTCTTTGGCTAAAAGTGCGATCGGGGGTTGCGTGGTGTATACGACGGCACCTTCCGGTGGTTTGATCGCCCGACTGCGCATGTTGAATGCTTTGGTTTCTTTAACCTCCGGGAGTAGCTGAGGCTCCATGACACTTGAACGAGTGACCCGAATTTCAACCAACTCCGTGGCATTCTTTTCAACATAAACCTTTTTATCCGGTCCAATAAACTTTCCGTAACCGACATGAGTGAAAATCAGGGCATCTTTGGGAGGAGTTCCCGAGGCAACCCAGGTGGGGGCCACCGTTCCAGAAACCCAGATATATAAAAAGTTGTCAGTGTCGAAAGGGATCCACATAGGGATTTATAAAGTTTAGAAAGTTTTAAGCAGGAAAGGTATTTAAGAAAACGAATGGATTAGGGAAGGAGCTTATTATCGAGTTTGCAAAAGTTGTTTTTATTATATCCGAATTGCAATAAAATCAATTCATTAAGATTCATCAGGATTATACGGCTCATCGGTTTCGCGTTCGGCGCTGATGGTGCGGGCGATGATGGCAACAGCTTCTTCAGTGTCGCTCATGTTGATCGGCTGATGGGGTACGCCGGGTGGTATGTATAAGAAATCACCTGCTTCGGTGATGATCGATTCCTTCAATCCATCTCCATAGAAATTTTCAACGCGGCCGGAGACGATGTAAATCACGGCCTCGAAACCAACATGACTGTGTGGCGCGGGTTTGCCACCTGGCGGAACCACCACACGGTTCATTGAGATGCCCTGGGATCCGGCGGTGTTCTCTGAAATACCGGTAAAGTAGTTCATGGTGCGCCGGGTCTCAAAATTATCGTCTCCGGGTCTCACTCGCACAATTTTATCGGGATAAGATTCTGGCATAGCGGCCTCCTTTCCCCCAGTTTACCAAGCTTTGCCGTTTGAAACCAAATGCGGTAGAATCCATCTAATTAATAATGACACTTTAATTTCCAAAGAGATACTTGTGAATATTCCATTTACTAAAATGAGCGGAAGCGGCAATGACTTTGTCGTCATTGACAACCGCGAAAGCCTGATCGCCGATGACATCAAGGTTGATTTCGTTAAAAAAGTTTGTGAGCCCAAAAGCTCTGTCGGAGCGGATGGTGTGATCTTTGTCGAAAACTCAGACAAGGCGGACTACAAGTGGGACTTCTATAACAATGATGGGTCGTCTGCTGAGATGTGTGGCAACGGAGGGCGGTGCGTCGCGCGATACGCCTTCGAAAAGGGGTTTGCTCCGGCGCAGCATTCTTTTGATACGGTTGCCGGTATTATCAGCGCGGATGTAAAGGGCCCAATGGTGAAGGTCAAGCTTACCGCACCGCATGGTCGCAAAAAAGGCCTGGATGTTGCGTTTAATGGACAGCAATACGAGGTGGATCATATCAACACAGGTGTTCCCCATGCCATTTTGTTTTTCGATAATGTGGAAGAACAGGATATCAAAGGAATCGGGAGCGGTGTGCGGTATCACGATGTTTTCGCCCCGGCAGGCACCAACGTCAACCTGGTCGAAAAGAAAAACGGATCGGCATTAAAAGTCCGGACCTATGAGCGCGGGGTGGAAGATGAAACCCTGGCCTGCGGAACCGGTTGTGTGGCCTCTGCCCTGTTGGCCTCGGCGCGGTTTCAAATCGAGTCTCCTGTGGAAGTCGAAACCCGTGGTGGGGAAACTTTAAAAGTCCACATCGAAAACGGGGGTGACTCCGAACCCGATGTTTATCTGGAAGGCCTGACCAAGATCACATTTGAAGGACATATAGTCGAACTCTGAATAAAGTTATATATGTCTCGCACTCTTTATTGAACTTTCAACCCACAACGCCATCATGAGCAATTTAATGACCGGTTCTTTTGTCGCCATTGTCACCCCATTCAAGGACGGTGGATTGGACGAAGAAGCGTTTCGTAATCTACTGC
Source organism: Candidatus Nitronauta litoralis (assembly GCA_015698285.1). Classification (NCBI taxonomy): domain Bacteria; kingdom Pseudomonadati; phylum Nitrospinota; class Nitrospinia; order Nitrospinales; family Nitrospinaceae; genus Candidatus Nitronauta; species Candidatus Nitronauta litoralis. The sequence goes on along the minus strand of CP048685.1, from coordinate 502,089 downwards.
AGTTCCATATCGACAATGGCACCCAGGGCATTGTGCCCTGTGGCACAACCGGAGAGTCTGCGACTCTCACCCATGAAGAACACACACAGGTGATTAAGATTGCCGTTGAGATTTGCAAGGGCAAGATACCCGTTCTGGCGGGAACCGGCTCAAACTCCACCCGCGAGGCCATCCAGCTCACGCAGGCGGCTCAGGAAGTGGGGGCCGATGGTTCGCTTCTGATCACGCCTTACTACAACAAACCGTCGCAACAGGGGTTGTACGATCATTTTCGAGCCGTTGCCAAAGAAACAGATCTGCCGATTATTTTATACAACGTACCGGGACGCACTTCAGTCGATATGAAAGCCGATACGGTTGCACGCCTTGCCAGCGATACTGGTAATATTGTCGGCATCAAGGAAGCGTCCGGTGATCTCATGCAGATCAGCCAGATTGTCGATTCCTGTGGACCTGAATTTTCTGTCTTGTCCGGGGACGATGGCCTGCTCTGGCCGATCCTGGCGATCGGCGGGAAAGGGGTGATTTCGGTGACAGCCAATGTCCTGCCACGACAGATGGCCGACCTTTGTTCCGCTGCCTCTGAAGGGCGAATCGACGATGCAAGAAAACTGCACTTTGATCTGATGCGAATGAACAGGGATTTATTTATCGATACGAACCCGGTCCCGGTGAAAACGGCGTTGTACCTGATGGGAAAGATCGGACCAGAGTTGCGTCCACCCCTCTCACCATTGTCCGAAGAGCACACGAAAATCCTCAAAAAAACGTTAGAGGCTTACGGACTGGTGATGTTTCTATAAGTTTCAGGTCGTCCGTTTTTGTTTAAGTTTAGGAAGTTAGTCCAGAAAATTTCTACAAAAGGGTCTCTTGTTAATTCATCGGTCGTTCATCGGGTGAATTTAAGCAAGCGGCCTTTTTTTTTCGGACATTTTTTCCGGCATTGAGCAACTTTCAACAGGTCGCCGGTTTTGCTAAGATGGAACCGGTTTACAGTTTTTAACTCAGGAGGCATTGTGGTTAAAGTTGCAGTGGTGGGAGTAGCAGGTCGCATGGGCAAGGTCATTTCGTCCTGCATTGTCGATTCACCGGATACGGAGCCTGGAGGCGGTACCGAGATGGCTGGCCATCCAGCGCTGGGGCAGGATCTCGGCGAGGTGGCGGGCCTTGGTAAAAACGGCCAGGTCATTCTGGAAGATTTGTCGACCGTTCTCGATGGGGCCGATGTGGTGATTGATTTTTCGACGCCGGATTCCAGTATGAAGACACTGGATGCAGTCGTTGCCAAGGGCAAAGCCGTGGTATTTGGGACCACCGGGTTTTCTGAGGACCAGAAGGCAAAAATCAAGAAAGCCTCCGAAACCACCCGAATTGTGCTGGCACCCAACATGAGTATCGGGGTCAACGTGCTATTCAAAATCGCGGGTGATGTGGCCCGTATCCTGGGCAACAATTACGATGTCGAAATTGTAGAAGCTCACCACAAATTTAAAAAAGACGCTCCCTCCGGGACGGCAGTACGATTGTCTGAAGTCATTGCCGATGCACTCGACCGGAACCTCAAAGAAGTCGGTGTTTATGGCAGACACGGATTTTCTGAAGGACGTACGGTGGAAGAAATCGGCGTCCACACAGTCCGGGCAGGCGATATTGTCGGTGAACACCGCGTGATATTTGGCGGGATGGGTGAAACGCTGGAACTATTCCACAAGGCGCAAAGTCGCGACACCTTTGCCCGCGGTGCGGTGCATGCAGCGGCGTGGCTGGTGAACCAGAAGCCGGGTCTCTATGACATGCAGGATGTCCTGGGGCTGCGAGAAAAATAATGAAACCCTGGTGGGCCAGATTACAGATCGACCGACGGACATTGCTCAAGGCGATCTCCCTGGGGTCCCTCTCATTGCTAAAGCCAGCATCATCCTCTGCCACCATAAAATTTCAGAACGATAAGAATATCCCTCCGAATTATCTGCAAAACCGTGACATTCCCGGATTCTATATCAGAAGTGCCGTGCCCTTTGAAGGCGTCGACATGAGTGCCTGGCGGTTGAAGGTTGGCGGACTTGTCGATTCTCCTGAAAACTTTGCGTACGAAGATTTGTTCGGGTTCAAGCGGGTGAAACAAACCTCGCGCCTCAAATGTGTGGAATGCTGGTCGGCCAAGGCGCTTTGGGAAGGGTTCCGGTTTCAGGAAATAATAGACCACGTAAAACCCGACCCCAAAGCGCGCTATGTCTATTTTCAGTCAGCAGACACGTATTACGAAAGTTACCGAATCGACGAGTTGTTAAGGCCGCGGGTCTTGATGGTTTTGAGGATGAACAGCCAGCCCTTGTCGGCAGACCATGGTCACCCTCTGCGCCTGATCGCTCCCTATAAATACGGTTATAAAAATATAAAGTACATCACCTCGATCACATTCACCGAGGACCGCAAACGCAATTACTGGGCCGACACAGGGCCCTACTCGGTGGACGGCACCATCCAGCCTGGAATCGATCATCCCCTTGATTACGGCAAACGGCCACTTCCCATCAGCGGTGGGGAAGTGTTCCATTTTTTCGATAAGCGGCCGGATTCAAACCCCACTCATGAAAAACCAGTTGATACTCCGCAAAATAAAAAGTCATGATTCCCCGAAAGTGGGTTGTCGGGTTTGCACTGATTTTTCTGACTGCCTGTGGTGGCGAAAGCGTCGAGCAGATTCAAGTGTCAGTGCCGGAAGGGGTGACAGTACCGCAAGACATGGTTTATATTCCCGCTGGAAAATTCATCATGGGGTCTCCCAAAGATCCCAGGACATTACTCGGTAAGAAGGTCGACCAGCCGGCGTTTTTGATCGACCGGTTTGAAGTCACCCGCGAGGATTTTAAAAAGTGGGATAAGGATTACCCACCGTTTGCAGGAAAAGGTAACTACCCTGCGCAGGAAATTACATGGTCCCAGGCTGATCAATATTGCAGGGCGCAGGCCAAACGCCTGCCAACCGAGATCGAATGGGAAAAGACAGCGCGCGGGACGGATGGTCGCAAGTGGCCGTGGGGTTTGTATCAGGATCACCCCAATAACGGGTTCTCAGGTTTTCTTCCCGAAGAAGTAGATGAGCGTCCGGAATGGATCAGCCCTTACGGGGTGTATGGCATGGGGCACAATGTGTGGGAATGGACCGCTTCTGATTGGGATTATCCCGGTATGCCCGAGGCGGAACGTAACCAGTTCAAGGTGATCCGCGGCGGTTTGTACCAGTCGCATCTGAAGATTGATTATTCACCCACCTACGCTCGCAATTTCATGGCACCCGATGCCCGTTACAATTTCCTCGGGTTCCGCTGCGCCAAAGATGTTGGGAAGAAATATTGATATCAGTACAGTTTCTCTGGAATGGGTTTTCAATAGATAATTTTTGAAAAAAAACCGATGGCATCCTTCAGAAAACACTGTTAGCCTGTATCCAATTTCAAAATTAAATCAAGTAATTTTTCATGTTACCAATATTTTCAGGGGGTGACATGTTTATCCGTTTCCGCGTGGCGACAACCGTTTTTATCCTTTCCTTCTCGCTGTTGTTTTCAGCATGCACCTCGGGGGTTACCCGAGCGACATCGCTGGGAAACCCGCACCTGAATGCGGCCCGGCAATTAAAGGATGCCGCAGTTTCTTCCTTCCCCCAGTGCAGTAACAATGGAGCTTTAATCGACTATGACAACACGGAGGGCATTACTTATGTCAAAAACAGCTGTGTGCTCAGGAACGGGAAGGTGTTCCGTGTCCGCAAAACGTTCGTTACCAACGGTAACCCGAATTGGGCTCCCTATGTTGAGGACAATGAAGGCCGGATTGCGGTGTTGTGGGAATGGATTGGAGAAGTGTCGACACCTCCAGTGACGGCAGTGGATATCACCATCACCGCACCCTCGGATCAGGGAGTGATTGAACGATCAGATCAGGACATCGTGTTCAGTTATGGAGACGGGCTTGGTGTTGTTCAAAGCTGGATAGCCATTAGCGTGAACGGCAATGTTGTGCCAGTCAGTTGCAACGTGGGGAGTGCGTCCGCCTCGTGTCTTCCGGCGGACCCGTTGCCTGCAGGGGAGTACACTATCATCGTGACCGTCACGGCTCCGAGTGGTGCGAGCGATACCGAACAGGTGGCGTACCGCATTTTGGATTTACCGCCGGACCCCGGTGAAGCGGGCAAAGCGACCCTGCTCGGCATAGACTCGGACAACGACGGCGTGCGCGACGACATCCAGCGTTATATCGAACTGACCTACCCCGAATCGGCTAAAACAAGAGCCGCGTTAAGGCAGTACGCTAAAGCTGCAAACGATGCTCTTGAAAACGCTGAGGATAAACGAACTTCAATAAATAATGCCTATAAAGCAAATCGCTCGCAAGAGTGTCTTTATTTCATTTTTCGAGAAAAAGAAGGTTCGGCTGATTCAGCTTATAAAATTCGACGGACAAGAAATCGTAACGTTCCCGGTGGCGGGGGACCTCCTTAATTTCATGGATTGAAATCTGCGCCGGGATTGCAGGGGAGCAGGTAAATTTCAATTCGTCCCCGGTTGTTGACACCGTTACAATTTTTGAGCAACTGGCCTTTGTTGCCAATTCGGGATTTCGGATTTCGATGGGCAGGAAAACCTGCGCGAATTTAGGTTTTCGATCCACGCGTTATCGAATCCTCCGCACTTCATAAGCAATTTTTAAGAGATGATGAAGGTTCCCATCCGGACTCAGGTATGACCTGAAAAAATTTCAACAAGAAGTTTATAAAATGGCTTGACCGGTCTCCAAAAATCCCGTCAAATTTGAATATAGACTATTATTATTCTGGAGCTGGCAATGGAATTTGTATTGGTAAAGTTTGCAGGCCGCAGGCGGGTTTTAGTGGACGACGAAGGTATGGGATACAACCGGGATGAATCCGGCCAGGAACAGGTGCTGGAAATTCCCGGCGGTGTGCACAGCGTTCGATTGGGTGGGCTACACGATTACCTTCCTCTGGCCCATGATGTGGATATCAATCAGACTACTCGTGACAATCCTTTGGTGCTTGAGTTTTCTTCCACCTCATGCTCCAGCCAGCCTGCTGAAGAAATCTGACCTCAGGATAAATGTTCAAGGATTTAATTGATTCCTTACACGGTACTCCCAGCCTCTATAAAAAGATAAGCTCGCGAACCAAAATTAATTTAGTGGAGTTTTAAAATCAGGTCGTTGGTCGGGGATCCACCGATAGAGGTTCTTTGGCTCTCACCTGTTCGCTGGAGACTTTTAACTCTGTGACAGCCTTGTCGAAAAACAGGTCCAGTTTGCTTTTCATTTTAGCGGTGAGAGCCACCAATCGTGATCGAGCATCCTTCGGGTTTTCCTTTTCTAATAGAAACCCGCGTTCGATTGCTGTTTCCAGATACTTTGAAGCGGTTTGCGCGCTTTTGATTCCCAGCATCAGGCGTGTTGCGTCGGTCTTGCGGGCTTCACCTCCCTGTTTCCAGATACCGGTTAACAAATCCCAGTACGCGGTACTGTAAAAGTCGGAATCTCCCTCAAATACTTCAAGCCAGTTGCGCCCGACCCGATCGATCATGTTCAGATATTCTCGACGCTGATCCTCGGTGTATTTTAATTCGTCCTCAACCATAAATATCCTCTCCTCTCACTTCAAATGATCCGCAGGGAATGGCGAATCGGCAGGGTAAATACTAAAAAAGGGCCTCAATGTATTGTTATGGGCACCTTTATCCATATATATATAATCCAAAAGCCTTGAAAAATGAATAAAAATTAATTTATAAATTTGATAATAAAATTGACATTAAAAATGGTGGGGGATATATTTAGAACTGAAGGCAATCCCGGCGCACCAAAATCAACCGCGCTGAACATAGGAGGACTCGCCATGAAGACCAAATGGATCATACCAGCGGCTCTACTATTAGCACTCACGTTGACATCAACCGCGAATGCTGGACCCAATTATAAGGTGAAACAGGTCGGAGGCAGTCATTTTGGTTTCTTTTTCGGGTCTCCGGGTTTTGGATTTAATTATGGTCGCAGTTATGGGCCGCGTCATTTCCGCCCCTATAAACCTTGGAGACAACATCCTCGCCATTGGCGCCACGGAGGATTGCGTGGTGGGTGGCGTGGATGGGGGCCAGGACCCCGGTTTTATCGACCGCGACAATATTACTCTGAGCACCATCATTATTACAATGATCGCCGAACCTATTCCGCACCGGCGCCGGCACCAAGACAAAACAATTATTACCAGGATACCCGGCGTGACCGGAGTTACAACGACGGGCCAGCGATGCATTTGCACATGCGCCGAGATTAAAAAGAAACAGTTCTTAAAGAAATCTTCACACTTAGTGGTGTGAAGCCTCCCCCCTCAGCCCTTCCCTGTGAAAATAGGGAGGGGTTTTTTTTATTGTATTTTTGTGTTTCTTTGGGTCGTCTTTCCCAAATCTAAAATAAGTTGAGACCAATTCGGATATTGTAAATCAGAATGCCCAGACAGTTGTAAAGAGATCGGAAGAATTGAGCGCAAGTATTCAGGGAATTTCCCAGAATGTCACTCAAGCTGCGCAACTTTCACAATCCACTGTGAGGGTTGCACAGAGTACGAATACGACGATTGCTGAACCTGGAGGGAGCAGTCAGGAGCTGGGTAATCACTGAGGGTTTGCAAAATGCAGTGGAACAATTTCGAACCTAGAAATATTTGTTCCAGATAATAATAGGTAAGCCCTGGGAACGAGGTGGGGATTGGAGTTGGTCGGGGTGAGGATCGCGAATGAGCCTGAATCGCTTGATTATGAGTTCCCGGTGTCAAAGGAGAGCAGGCAGCTTTTTTTAACTGATGGGATTAAATCAGGGTTATGTCGCGTTCGCGACTCGAAGTGATTTCATTAGCTAACTGCTCCAGAAAATCTTCAAGAAGATTTATCTGATGCTCATTTAGCTTAACCATTATTTCGTCGAGCTGGTCGAGCCATTTTCCATCAATATTATTAGTGGGACTGATTCCAGAGTTGGGTTCCTCGTTACTTTCATTCATCAGCTCGAGGAACAGTAATCGAGTTTCTTCCAATTGTTCGGCGGTTCCCTGCAGTCGGATTAAATTAAGATTTCTTTTTATAGGATCCATGGGTTGTGTTCACCCTCATCAATAACCCTTCATGTGATTGAGGATCTCTTCTGCTGCCTGTTCGTATAAAGAACTCTCGGAACCGCCTGTTGGACCACTGTTCACCCAGGCATCGACTTCCCAGGCCGTGAGCATTCCGCGTTCATTATACAAGGCGACCTTAACGGTTAGCATGGCGCGGGACTTTTCGTGGATGCCGAAGGACAGCATTCGCTTCCAACGGCTTCCTCTTTGAAAATCAACCACCTTGTATTTCAACTGGTAGTGCGCTTCACGATTTTCAACCACAACAAATGCTGAATCCTGAAACGCATCTTCTATAGCGAAACCCAGGTCGGATCCGGCATCTTTCAAATCGCCTTTATTGGAAGTCAGGTCGACCAGTTTGACGGTGGTATCTCTATTCTCCCAGCGTTTTTTAGTAACAGACTCGGCACCGGTGCAGGCGGTGAGCGCAAGCAAAGTGAAAATCAGCAGGATATGTGAAATGCGCATGGTTTCAACTCAAAATGGTTTGCTTTGGTTCGCTTATAGTAACAAAATCTTGAAAAAATAATGTGAAAAAACCAATCAGGAGATCCAGTCGACTACCGCTTCTTCCAGTCCATTAAACCAGACCTGCAATTCCAGAGGAATGAGGTTGTTGAAATAGGTGAGATAACCCAGACTGAGTGCGAGGCCGAGGAATATTAAGAGGAAACCGCTGAACAGGTTGGTGGTGTGCAGGATAAGCGGGTAACTTCCCAGATGCACAGTCCATCCTTTACCGCGAAGTAACCGCCAGAACAAGCTGTCCTTACTGAGGTTGCTGCAGAAGGCAGCGATCACGATGAGAGGTAGGCCCAGTCCTAAAGCAAAGAAGAACAGCAGAGCCATTCCCTGCAGAATGGTTCTATCGGAGGCAGCCAGAATGAGGATGCCGGAAAGAATGGGGCCGACGCAGGGGGTCCAGCCCAGAGCAAAGGTTGCTCCGAACAGGAAGAATCCCGCAAATGTAGTTGCAGGTCGGGTTTTCATGGTTGCGCCGGAAAAGCCCTTTCCAAATAGAGTCATCAAGCCAAAAATGGTGACAATCACACCACCCGCCACGGTCAATTCGTTGAGATAATCACGCAACAGGCCACCGAGGTAGCTCGCAGAGCCTCCCATGATTACAAACAATGCGGCCAGCCCGCAAAAGAAGGCGATGGAGTTCAAGGTCATGCGGCCGCGGTCTGTCTGTGCGGTCACGGCAAAATAAGCTGGCAGGATAGGTAAGGTGCAGGGAGACAAAAAACTGAACAAGCCTGCTACAAAAGAAAGCAGAACAAGAACCAGAATTCCAGATTGCGTTGGCAGGTGAGTTTCCGGTTGGAAGGGATTGAATCCACTGGATGACGAATCGGTTGCACCGGTGGTTTCTGTGGTGCCAGAATCAGAGGTGCCTGAACCTCCACCAGCAAATGCTGAGCCTCCTGGATTCCCCGGAGTGGCACCCGCTTTGGCAAAGCGCAGGCCTTCCGTGAAGCCGGGTGGTTTGTTGTCACTGGCACAGCGGAACCCAACATCAGATGCTCCGACATCCGGGTCACTGAACTGACGGAATCCCGAGCGGGCAAACTCTTTAAGGACCTTGTTGTAGGTTTCTCCCGGGAAGTGTCCAATGTAGGCTGAAGATTGCCCACGCAGCACCTTGCTGCCGGTTTCAAAGCCATCGCTTTTAAAAGTGCTTCCCGCGTAGGGAAGATAATCATCGTTGACCCATTCCCAGACATTGCCGATTAAATCCTGTACACCTTCCGGTGAAACGCCGGCCGGGTAAGAGCCGACTTTTTGTAATGCGGTTTTGGAACCGGCCTTATCTGAAAGATTCGCAGACTGTGGTTTGAAGTCGTTGCCCCAGGGATATTCGTATCCGTCTTTTCCACGTGCAGCGCGTTCCCATTCTTTTTCTGTAGGTAACCGTTTCCCGGCCCAGTTGCAGTAGTTGGCGGCATCAAACCAGGTGACCCAAACGACCGGTTGGTCGGCCTGGTCTTCCGGGTACATTTTGCCTTCCCAATGCGGAGGCTTGAAATAGTCTACCGCTTTGATGAATGTGGCGTACCTCCGGTTGGTCACCTCATGTCGGTCTAGGTAAAAGCCCTTTCCAAGGATTCGCTGTTCAGGTTGTTCGTCTCGATAAAAGGGCTTGGGTACCCCCAGTTCCAGAGCTGCTCCAGTGTCTTTTTTATTGGTACCAAAGACGAAGGGTCCGGGCGGGATAAACACCATGTCTTTTTCAAGGTTTTGATCCGGCAAGCGGGAAGGATCCGTGTCGTGGGGTTCTTCGCCATGCGCATTGGCGATTGTCACCTGACACAGCAACACGAAAAGCAAAAACAGTCCCCTGAATAAAGAACCCTTCATTAAAAGTCACCTGCGCTTTGGGAGCGCTTAAAGTTAGTGTTGTTTGAGTAGATTTTCAAAATACTGGAGTGTTTCCGGGGAGGACCAGTTTTCTGCTCCGCTTTGTTCACCGATGATATTGCCATCTGGATCGATCAGGTAAGTCGAAGGTAATGAAAGCACATGGAAGGAATTGCTGACATCCGAACCGGGGTCGAGCAGGACGGGAAAGGTCAGGCCTTGTGATTCAACATAGGGTTTTACCACTTGAGCTCCGAACATATCGTTGGATACACCCACCACTGCCAGTTTGCTTGCCTGAAATTTGCGATACAGGGTTTCAAGCGAAGGCATTTCCACCTTACAGGGGCCGCACCAGGTGGCCCAGAAATTGAGCAACACATAGCGTCCTCTAAAATCATCCAGACGAACGGGATCTCCATATAAGGAAGGAAGAACAAAACGCGGCGCAGGTTTGGCACCGGCTCCAGCATGGGCCGACTTAAAACCACCGGCTATTAGACAAAATACCAGAATGAAGCAGGAAAGAACCCAGCGGTTTGGGCGTCTTGTTTTAACAGCAGGATCAGGTATGGAGGTGGAACAATTTGCGTCAATCATATTCACTCACTCAAGAAGGACGAGAGAAACTATTCATCAACAGCTTCTATACAGCGTACCATGGGAATGGCCTTTTTCAAGGCCCGTTCTATACCCATCTTGAGGGTCATAGCTGAGCTGGAACAGGAACTGCAGGCACCGACCATTTTCAATTTAACCACCCCATCTTCAATGTCAATCAACTCGACATTCCCGCCGTCGGCCATCAGGGTAGGTCGAAGGGTCTCCAAAACGGATTCCACCTCATCTCGCATTTCTTCATCCATACAGGACACCTCAAAAAATTAATTCTGGCCGCGAGCCACCTTTTTTTTAAAGAAAGCTTTGCATAAGTGTTCATTATAAGGCAGACAATAAGGGGATTTCCCTTAACTTCGGCGGGCTCAGGACAGGCTCTCTTTTTCAAGAACCGCTACTCGCGTTCTTGAATGTGACGCATTAAATCAACAGCATGTCATTCTGACAAAGCCCCTCGAAAGGTTCAGGATAAACTCCGAATCTCGTCTTTGCGTTTCTACTTATACAAAGGTCCCTTTTAAAAGGGGGCGAGTTGCCGAAATGTAAAATATCGAATTACTAGAGGTTTTTTAAAGGGTCTCTAGTCTATTCCGATCAGTCTTCGCCAACCAGGTTTTTCTTTTTCTCGAGCAGTTCTTCTTCTGTTTCGACGTGTTCCGGGTCTTTCGGAATACAATCTACCGGGCACACTTCGACACATTGCGGGTCTTCATACCAGCCGATGCATTCGGTGCATTTTTCCCAGTCGATGTAGTAGATTTCGTCCCCTTCGAAGATCGCTTCATTGGGGCACTCCGGTTCACAAACGCCGCAGTTCACACAGTCTTCAGTAATCATTAAGGCCATGACTATCTCCTCCAGGCAACAAGCTAAGGACCTGTTGACGGATTATTTGGAATTAAGGGCACCTCTGCAAATTGTTTTCTGGCTACGAGCCATCTTTGATTTAATAAGGTGGGCAAGTTGCCGGAAGAAGACATCGAAATTTGAGAGGCTCTCTTAGATTGTTTCTACAGGGACCTGTTCGAAGGTTTTAGAAGCATGGTTCCATTCAAACAGGGCCTGTTCTTTGATCGATTTATTATACACCGAAATCACGAGATACCGTGCGTCCGGGTAAGCCGGTTCGTCAAAAAACAAGGCTCGCCGGATATCTTCCTCTGAAAAATAGGCGTCGTGTTCCGGGTGGGAATGGTAAAAGAGTTTGATAACCAGGCCCTGGTCATACGCTTCCCGCGTGATATGGAGAAGCTCTTTCTCATCTATGAAATAGGCAGTCCGGGCATCCCGGGAATGGGTTTTGGGATCCATTTTGTGCAGTTTGTTCTGAATGTTGGTGCAGCGGAACAGCTTGTCCGAGGTACTATTTTCGGCGTTGCCGATGACGATCCCGCAACATTCAAAAGGGTAATCCTCGAGGGCATGATCGTGCATTTCATCAAGGTGATCGGAGATAATGCGGAACACGAGAAAATCCTTTTTACCTTAATCAGACCTGGGAGCGGACAACCAGGTTGTCTTCAACCTTGATCTGGCAAGCAAGCCTGAGGTTTGGGTTCTTCTTCAACGCTTTCTTCAGATTGTTGTCTTCAACCTCATTTCGTTCACCGGCATTGCCGGAAACGATTTCCACGCGACAACTATTGCATAAACCTCGCCCCCTGCAGTTGAGCAGTTTGAAGACATGGGAATACAAACTGATTTTGTTCGCAATGGCTGCTTCCCTGAGGTTGGTGCCGGGTTCTACCTGAACTTTTCTTTTTACATTTTCAAACAGTATTTCTAGCATGCTTCCACCTGGACGAATTGACCCAAGGCACCTTTTCCAAGATAACCGTGGAAGGCACTGCCTACGCTGGTGCACCGGGTCGTCATGTGAACAAACTGCCGTTCCCCGTTGTCTGCTTTCAAGACGCCGACCATTGAGTATGGAGGAATTTTGCCGCCACAATTGGCGCAAACAACCGAGTGGCGTCGACACAACTCAAGAAGGCAGGTTGAGCAAATAATCGGATCGAAGAGGAAAATTTCTTCGCCTTCGTATTCCACAAAAGTAGGACGCTCAAGCACGGGCTTTCCGCATTCATTACAAGTTGCTTGATTGGGTCGGGCCTGGGATTCCTCACGCATAACGAAAGCAGGAACAGGTTTTCAAAATAGCATTATTTGACGAGGCTGATTTTAACCCAAAGCGTGGTTCAATTGATACAGACTTTTCGCATTTCCGAGAAGTTATCGAGCACCGCGCCGGCTCCCTTGACGATACTGAGCAATGGCTGGTCGGGAACATAGGTCCGCAACCCGGTCCGTTCCTCAATCAATTTATCCAGACCCCGGATCAGGGCGCCGCCACCGGTGAGATAAAGTCCATTTGAGTGGATATCGGAGGAAAGTTCCGGCGGGGTTTTTTCCAGAGCCCGCATCACGACCGATACGATACTGGCGACTGGCTCCCGCATGGCTTCACGAATCTCCGTATCATTCACTATTATAGAAGTCGGGACTCCGGTTTTGATATTCATACCTTTAACTTCAGTGGTCTGCTCTTCCTCAAGTGGATAGGCGGAGCCGATCTCGATCTTCACTCGTTCCGCTTCAAAAATGCCTATATTCATATGATGTTTCAGACGAATATAGCGAACTATCGCTTCGTCCATTTCGTCACCTGCAATGCGGATCGATTCACCATAGGCAATAGCGGAAAGAGCTGTGACAGCAACGTCGGTGGTACCTCCTCCAATATCGATCACCAGATTGCCTTCAGCTTTGTGGACAGGAATGCCCACTCCAATGGCGGCAGCCATCGGTTCTTCTATCAGGTAAACTTCCCGAACCCGCGCCAGTTTTGCTGCATCAATAACCGCTTTTTTCTCAACTTGCGTAATACAGGTGGGCACACCCACCACCATGCGAGGCCGGAGAAACCAATATTGGCTCATCACCTTGTTGATGAAGGTGGTGATCATGCTATTGGTCATGTTGAAATCGGCGATCACACCGTCTTTCATAGGACGGATCGTTTCCAGTCCTGCGTGGGTGCGTCCAAACATTCTTTTTGCTTCCAGTCCCACCGCTTCCACGTGGCCTTTCCCATTCCCATTCGTGCTGATAGCAACTACAGAGGGTTCATCCAGGACGATGCCGCCATTTTTCACATAAACCAGGGTGTTGGCTGTTCCGAGGTCCATTGCCACATCGGAGTTAAAGAGGTTCTTAAAATTTTTGAAAAGTCTGCCAAACATAAAAAGGACCTTCAGTTGCTGGTGGCGCGTGCCAGTGAAATACCGATCAGGCTGTCAAGGTTGTCACCATCTGCAGGGTGAAATGACAACCCAAGGCTGACCTGGGCTTCCATGGGTTCGTTTTCGATCATAAAGGGTTCTTGCGTGAAAATCTGCCGGAGACGTGTACGCAGGCCCCGTGCCTCTTCAGAGTCTATGTCCATCAATACCATGACTACAGAAGATTCGGTGTATTTGAAAATATATTTTGGACTGGAAACGGCTTGCGCCAGAATCGAAATCACTTGTTTTAAAAAAAGGTCACCCGTCTCGACTCCATATCGGCTGTAGATAACGTGTAGATTTTTCATCAGCGCGGTCAGGATGTGGACTGATCGACCTTCTCGAAAAATTTCAGTTTCCACCGCTTCAAGATAGGTGGAAAGGAAACGATGATTTGGAATGCCTGTTACCTGACAGAGATTTTTATCATATTCCCACTGGGTCTGAATTTCCGCGCACTTTAATGCATTGGCAGAAAATGCGGCGATGAGTGTCCATATATTCTGATCTTTGGCGGAAAGCCCGTAAGGCTCATGAGTGCCAACAACGATCAGGCCGTGCAGTTGGTCGCGTATGAGAATTGGTACCGATAGCAGCGACCCCATCGGCTCGTGTTCTTCTTTTTCAGAAAAAACCACTACCTTGCGGTCGCTGGTGCTGCGCATCAGAAAGGGTTTGCAGTTCTTAGCAGAGGACCCGGCGAATCCTTTGCCAGGTTCAACTCGAAAGGCGCGCAATTCCTGTTCCCAACCCCGGAACCTCTGGACGCGGCCTTCCTCTCCATTGAACCAGATCACGGCCACAGCATCACAGTTTGAAACAGTCTCCGGAACCTGCACCAGCCGGTCAGAAAGCGCGGCTCGGTCTTCCACTTCAGAGAGGGTTCGGCACCATTCCACTACTTCCGAAAAGTTTTTTAGTGCTGTTTCATCGGAAGGTCCGAGTGAGGATCGTTCACGACTCAGGTGCCAGGCCATTTGTTCGGCAATGCTTTTGATGATTTTCTGTTGTTTGGTAGAAAATCCGAATTGTTCTTTGGTGTCGATAACAAGAACACCTTCAAGACCCTGTGCAACTACAGGGACAGCCAGCACCCCCTTGACTTCTTCTGTTTGCAAGTATTGCGGGAGCTGGGGGATTTCTCCTTCTGTAAACTCCACATGCCAGGCGCGTTTGTCTTTTGCTACCTGGCCTATTGGGCCTTGTCCAATGGACACGACCGATTCCTCGTTGATGTTGGGGCTCATGGACCAGTGCTCGCGCAAGGCCAGCGTTCTCTGGTCCGACTGGGCAACATAAAGTGCTGTCGTGAAAGCATCGCTGACATTGCAGGTCAGCTCGATAAGACGGGATAATACATTTTGTGAAGTCATCGTGGTGGAAACCGAAAGAGGGATTCGGAAATAAGAAGAGTGCCCAATCGGGCAGGTTAAGCGTTGGTAGATACCAGTTGATATCAGGCGGTTGAACCAGGAGGTGATTTCGAGGGGGTAGGACTGTTATCGAATACCTCCCGAATCGGGAAATACGTCCTTCGACGACTCATAGTATCTTCACCCAAGGGTCGTGTCAATTGTTTATAATTCAAGGATTTTAAGTGTCGGGGGCCTGGAAGATGCGGGTTAAGAAGTCGGCGGACCAGGGGAAGGATATTCAGGCAAAATCAGCGAATTGCGCGGAAGGACCACAGTGTGTCCTGCACCGAAGGAAACGAGGAGGCGAACTGGATTTCGATCCTGACCTGCCGGTCCAGACGACGTGGAATTCCGAGACGGATGACCCCATCCGGGGTTTCCCATTCGTAAATCCGGATCAACACATCGTTGTTGATATCCTGCATCAGGTTCGCTGTGAATTGTCCTTTTTCGAAGAACGAGGTGAACCTTCCGTAACGTGCCAGCAGTGCTTCCTGGATCTGTTTAAACGTTTGCCGGAAGGTGTCGACATTCCCGATATCCTGGAACTCGACGACCAGGCCGGATCGGGCTACTTTGCCCCGCCTGTTTTCCAGTACCAGACGCTGACGCTGGTCTATGTTTTTAAACCATCGGACTTCGTAAACCTGGTAGGGGTCTTGAGGTGTCGGGCTCCCCATTCCTGAGATACGAACCCGGCGGGAAGCTTCCTTGAAGTTCAGACCCGGTGATAGATCGGCAAAGGTCAACTCGTCGCCCGTAAACCCGGTAGAGGGTTCCGGTGCTCCCGGCCTTGAAATTTGCGATGAAGGGCGCGCTGCCACACGGGCGGGTTTGTCAAAAAACCAGGTCCAGAAAGCGCCAACCCGAACAGAATCAGTGCTTTGTCCTATAGTTGGGTCCCGGTTGATATTGGTCACTTCAAGGCCCAGAGTGTGTTGCTCCATCCGGTACCGGTAATCCGCATTAAAAGTAAACGTGTTGATGTCGGCCTGGACAATTGGGTGCCGGTTCTGGTTGCGGAACTCGCTATTGAAACCGAGATGATGCCGTCCATTTTCCAGAACCGCGGCCAGGGTGGGGATGACATCCGTGCTGCCGCTACCTTGCGGGACATGAATTTCCCGCATTGCGATCCCGGGGGTGATCGATCCTTCCCATCCCCACAGGTTGATGGGATGATCGGCGCTGACCGTCACTACTTTGGTTTCGGTATTGGCAGGGCCCACATGGTCATTGGATTTTTGCCAGAAGAAATTGAATCGTCCGTTCCAACCCGCTACCAATGGTTTTGAAAGATCAAGGTTGATGGTCTGGATGGTCTGATCCACCGATCCCGTTTCATTATCGACATCCTGGATGAAAGCATTCAGGTTGGTGGTCAGGTTGCTCAACCATCGGCGGAAAATCGGTCCGTTGATTGATAACCCAAAAGTACGGGTGGTGTTTGAATTGGCCGTTTCCAGCGCTGTCACAAATTGCTGGATGCGGAACCTTGCTTGCAGGCCCGAATCAAATCGCCAGCCTGTGTGTCCTTCAACCGTTTGCCGGTCAGGGGTCACGACTGCCCCTGCCGGACGAAAGTCCTGGCCGTATCTTTCATAACGGACCCGATAAGTCAGCGGTGATTCGCTATTTCCCGACAATTGAAAGAACACCCCCGCGTCGCTTTGATCCTGACCGGATGCGGCCCCTGCAATTCCATTGTGGTCTCCTGAGAATCCGGCAACTTCCAGCTCAGTATTGATATTTTGCGATCCGAGCAGCCACTTTTTCTCACCCGCAAGACTGAAGACTGCCTGACTGCGGTCCAGTGTTCCGAGCTGGTTGTTTCCCTGGCGGTAGTTGTGAACAAAATTCAGTCCCCATCTTCCAACAGTCTCGGATTGGAAAAGATAGGAGGCGCCGTTGTTGTAATTGTCGGACAACTGCATGCGTCTCCAGGAGGATTGCCGGGCTCCTGAAAAAATCTGGATGGAATGATTCGGTG
Source organism: Candidatus Nitronauta litoralis (assembly GCA_015698285.1). NCBI lineage: Bacteria > Pseudomonadati > Nitrospinota > Nitrospinia > Nitrospinales > Nitrospinaceae > Candidatus Nitronauta > Candidatus Nitronauta litoralis. The sequence goes on along the minus strand of CP048685.1, from coordinate 485,238 downwards.
CCGGTTGCAACTCCACCTGGGCGCCTTTAAGCGAACTTTGCAGGGTGCGGAAACTGAAAAAGCCAAAGTAGTCGCCGACCTGTGCCCGGTGGGGGAGGGCGGAATCTCCTTTTTCTCTGAACAGGCTCAGCCGTTCCGGAACAAAGCCTCCTTCATTACTGCGATAGCTGGACCCATTGAGCACTCCAAAAATCTGACCCTGCCAGCGTTCATAGGGAGAGATTCGACGATCCAGATTGATATTGAACTCATCGAAGATCTGCTCATCGTCAAAACGGAAAGGACTGGCTGCCTGATTGCCGTCGACTATGTAATGCTCATAACTGGCCGTGTTCTTGCCATGGATATGCCAGGGAGCTGCAACATCTTTTGCCATCTGGTACAGGTCGACCGGGTCCTGCGCATGGGCCAGGTTGAATACTGCGGACAGGAAAAAACCTGCCGCAATCAGCGACAATACTCTGGAGACCTGTAAATATTTATTTTGCAAAATACTCATTGAATTTGGCAATTTGAACACTGTTGTCCGTTAAGGATTCAGGTTTTGTTTGACTTGTAAAACGTATTCATTCGTTCCAGGTATTCGCTGGAAACCAAGCTGAAGATCATTGAATTCGATTTGCGTTCTTGCGGTTACTGAAACCCGGCTGACCACCTGCTTCTTCCCTGTTTTAGGATTTTCCATGATGTGTTGATTGAGGGTTTGCATTCCCTGCAGGCCCAGTAGTCGGAGCTTCGCATCGCGCGGAATTTCCGTCATTTTAAATTCGAGACGTAGCCGGTCAAAAAAGGTTTCACTCAATAATTTTGTCAGGTCGGGTCCGTTCCAGGCTGAAAACAGTTTCTTCATAATCAGGCGAACCAGATCGCGGTCCACAGGCCTGATCTGGTCTACTGCCTCAGCGCCCTTTGGCAGCGAGTTTGCAGGAGTGCGGATGGGATTGAGCAGGCGAAATTCTGAAGCTTTTGCTTCCGGAGCAAAGCACCAAAGTGCACTGCATAGGAAGCAAACTCCTGTTATGAATGTTACCCGTTTCCCTGACATTCCTTGCTCTCCAGGCACGCTGACTTTATGGACAGGTGCCGGTAAAGTTGGTCACCCCTGTAAATGGGCCATTGATCCCGGGGTTAATACCGGTAAACGCCAGGCCTGGAGGGGATACCGCCCCAAGGTTCAACTGGCAGTTGGTTGCCGTGCAACTCAGTGTCAAAGTGATCGTGGTTCCCTGAACACAGGTCTGGTTGGTATTGCCTCCAGCGAAGACAGGTGCCGCTCCCGTTACAGTACAAAAAGCGGTCCCGTTCAGACTGAGTGTGCTGGTTCCGGCTCCTGCATTGACATCGCAATTGGCGGCAACCGCGATGTTTGTCAGGACGGCAGGCACTAACCCACCGCCTCCACCCACTACGACGGGTGCGCTGCCACCCCTTTGGGGTGTTACAGGTGGAGTGCCATCAACACCGATTATGATGCCCGGTTCCTCGATAACATCATCACCTTCCCGGTTCAACGGATTGCGTGGATCGACCGGATTGTTTCCAGTAATGTTGAAGACCTGTTCCAAAAGAAAACTCACCCATTCTCCGTTGTAAAAAACAGAGCCACCTTCATCGCTCGGTGGTTTAGTGCCGCCACCGACTGCGGTGCCTCCGCCGACCACAGTGCCTCCGCTCCCACCTGGAATTCCGGTACCGGATTCCTTTTCACGTGAAACGGTAATCGTAACGGAATGGCCTTCTCCGGGAAGTTTAGGTGGTTGAATCTGTCCTTCACCTCCACCGACAGCGATGCCTCCGCCTCCCCCTGGAACCCCAGTCCCTGTACCCTTTTCGCGAGCCACAGTAATTTTTACTGAATGTCCATCAGAAGGGAGGGTTGGCGGTTTGATTCCACCTTCGCCACCTCCGACGGCAATACCACCTCCACCACCACCGGGAATACCGGCAGGAGGCTTATCGCGTCCCACAGTTATTGTGACGTCATGACCGTCTTTGGCAGTAGGAGGGGTCAGCACGCCATTTCCGGTTATGGCAACACCCGGTTGTCCCGCAACCCCTCCAGGAGCTTTATCTCGTCCCACAGTTATTGTTACTTTATGACCGTCTTTCGCAGTTGGTGGAACAAGAAGGCCTTCCCCTGTCAGGGCGACACCTGGCTGAGTCCCAACACCAGCCGGAGGCTTGTCACGTCCCACAGTTATTGCGACTTCATGACCGTCTTTTGCAGTTGGTGGAACGAGAAGGCCTTCCCCCGTCAGGGCGACACCTGGCTGAGTCCCAACACCAGCCGGAGGCTTGTCTCGTCCCACAGTTATTGCGACTTCATGACCGTCTTTGGCAGCTGGTGGAACAAGAAGGCCTTCCCCCGTCAGGGCGACACCTGGTTGAGTCCCAACACCAGCCGGAGGCTTGTCTCGTCCCACAGTTATTGCGACTTCATGACCGTCTTTGGCAGTTGGTGGTTCAGGGATACCCGGAACGCTGCCTCCACCTTGTGGGGTTATGCCACCCCCTGGAATACCACCACCGACAATAATACCTCCTCCGCTTTTTCCGCCAATCCCTGTACCTTTTTCGCGAGCGACTGTGATCGTTACTGAATGTCCATCAGAAGGGAGTGTTGGCGGTTTGATTCCACCTTTTCCTCCACCTACCGCAATCCCGCCGCCTGTTCCACCGCCAATACCTGTATCTTTTTCACGGGTGACTGTAATAGTTACTGAATGTCCATCGGAAGGAAGCGCGGGTGGTTTGAGTCCGCCTTCGCCTCCGCCGATTGCTATTCCTCCACCCCCGGGAACACCGCTGCCCGGTTTGTTTTCACGTGAGACGTTGATGGTGAGTTCGTGTCCTGCGGGAGGTTTTGGAATGCCCGCTACATTGCCCCCTCCAACCGCAATGCCCCCACCACCGGGGCTGCTACCCGGTTTGTTTTCCCGTGAGACGTTGATGGTGAGTTCATGACCTGCGGGAGGTTTTGGAATGCCCGCTACATTGCCCCCTCCGACCGCAATGCCCCCACCACCGGGGCTGCTACCCGGTTTATTTTCCCGTGAGACGTTGATGGTGAGTTCGTGTCCTGCCGGGGGTTTGGGGATGCCAGCGACGTTGCCACCACCGACAGCGATGCCGCCGCCAGATTCATTGACTGTTCCTCCGTTACGAGAAACCTGGATTTTTACGGTATGACCGTCTGCCGGTTGTGGAGGAATGAAATCAGTTGCCGGGTACTCTTTGGGATTGCCACCAACCACGATGCCACCACCGGATTCACTGCCCACTTTTTCTTCCCGCGAAACCTGAATATTGACTGTGTGTCCATCTGCTGGTTGTGGAGGGATGAAATCAGTTGCCGGGTACTCCCTGGGTTTGCCGCCAACGGCAATGCCACCACCGGATTCACTGCCCACTCTTTCTTCCCGTGAAACCTGAATATTGACCGTGTGTCCATCTGCTGGTTGCGGGGGGATGAAATCAGTTGCCGGGTACTCTTTGGGATTGCCACCAACCACGATGCCACCACCGGATTCACTGCCCACTCTTTCTTCCCGCGAAACCTGAATATTGACCGTGTGTCCATCTGCTGGTTGTGGAGGGATGAAGTCAGTTGCCGGGTACTCCCTGGGTTTGCTGCCAACGGCAATGCCACCACCGGATTCACTGCCCACTCTTTCTTCCCGCGAAACCTGAATATTGACTGTGTGTCCATCTGCTGGTTGCGGCGGGGTGAAATCTGAGACACCAAAAGTTTTGTTAGCAGAGGAACCAGATAAGGGAGGATTGTGAGTTACTTTGGGTGGTGCGGAATAGGCTGGCATCGCAAAAATCAACAAAACGGGAACGCTATAAAGCAGCACCTGGATCCAACGTGGGCGGCTTTTATTTTTTTTTCTGCGAAACTGTTTGTTTTGCGATCGGGTCATTAAATATTCGGTTATTTGCCGTTCGAAAAATTGGGAAGCAGGCGTTTGGCTTCTTTAACTGGATCCGGAGAATTTACCATCTGTTGAGCCAATCTTTTTATTAACTCATTCCATTTGACGAGTTGATCCCTTGTGTAGCAGTGTTTGACCGACTTATAGATCGTCATGCCGGGAGAGGGGTTGAATTGACCGTATTTCGGGTCTTTGGCATGTTCAAAGTTTTTAAGTGCGTAATCTCCTTCCAGGTTTTCAAAGGCAACTTTGGCCGTAGCACGCTCAAACTTTAAATCCTTTTTTCCGCCCATACCAGTTATATAAGAGTCTAATTCTTGTCCAATAAATGTTGCTAACGACTCGTTAAGGCAATACCAGCCCTGGAGTTTGACCCAGATAGGTGGAGAACCTTGTAGTAAATTAAATTTCCCAAGAGTCCTGGGGGCGGGCACTTCCATCATATTGCCCTGTGCCTGGGCCGAAGAGGTGATTAGCAGTAATAACACCAGGATCAGGGCCAGCCAGGAAAACAAACGAAAGGTTTTTACAGTGTTCGATTGATCAACCATCACACCCTCCAAATGGGTTTGTGCGTTTTTTCAGTTATTTTTTAAAAGATGAGGTTTGTCGCTATTTCTATTTTTAAGGGAACAACCTTTTAACTTCAGCCACAGGGTCGCTGTGGGAGCCAAGGTGCTTAAACATCCCTTTTATATAGGCAATGAACTGATCTACCTCGGCATCTGTGTAACAGTATCGGACAGTTTTGGTTTCTGTTTTACCGAAGGGAGGGCTGAAAATGCCGTGCTTGGGGGATTTTTTCATTCCCCTCCTAACATCCTGCTCTACCGTTTTTAGGTAAATATCAAAATGTTCCTTGGCACCTTTTGCAGCTTTAGCTGATTTTCCATATTTTCCCCAAACATGTTTAAATCCATTGATTGGGCCCTTGAGAGTGTCACTCCAAATGGAGTTGTCCCGGCAGTTCCAGTTCAGTAAAGTTACGTTGATTCCCGGATCGTTGTACTTTAACTGCCACTTGCCGGAAGTCTTGGGGGCAGGAATGACTTTGTCATTTAAGCCAAGTGCGTTTAAAAGATGTGCCCCGCCTAGCAGGTTCCTTCCGGAACCGCTAGGACTCCCTTTAGCGCCGGAGGTTCCTCCGCCTCCTGCAAAACCCTGCATGGAGCTCTGGGCGATAGCTTGATTCGCTGTGCTCATCAACAAAAGAGCCAGGGCTATTAAACCAGTCGACTGGATTAAATTTTTTAAATTGAATTTCATAACGCCGGTCTCCTTTCTTACGAAGAGCAAATTTTAAAATATTATTGGACACCATACAGAGCACGCCGGTATTCAAGCATGGCCTCTCCTGTGGGGTCATCCGGCTGTCCCCGGTAATAACCCTGGTCTTCCAGGTATTTATCGAAATCCTTGCCAAATTTTTCTATCTGGTCCAGTTCGGCTTTGGTGTAGCAGGTTTTGTGGACCGATTGTTGAAAGTTGCCAGGCAGCGGATTGAAATATTGGGGATTGCCCATTTGTTCCATTCTTTTTGTCTCATCTATCAAATCACTTGAGAAATTGCTTAGTTCTTGTATCTCTGAAGGGATTGGTGCCCTGCCAAGTTGATTGGTATCCCCGATTGTTTTATCGATGATTTTTTTTAAACGTTCTTTAAAGGGAATTGAGGTGCAGTACCAGTCTTTCAATTTGACGTAGATACCCGGGTCTTTTAATTTGAGGGTTCTGTTGTAAACAGTTTTGGGAGCCGGAACAATGTCGGTGTTGGAATTGTTTGGGCCGGGACCCATTTCCGGGTTGCCAAAATTGCTTTGTCCAAAGGCCATCGAACAGGAAAAGAGTAATGGCAGGGTAATGGCGAAGACCAGGAGACTTGAAGCTTGTTTTAGTTTATTTGTTTTTGGGTACATGGTATTGCTCCACATTCAATGTTTCGCACCAGGCGTTAAAATCAGGCGCTATTAGTGAGTGGGAATTAAAGTTGGGTCATCATTCTCTTGGCATCGCCCACTGGGTCTTTACTGTTTTTCAGTTGCTCCAGTAGTTTTTTCTGGAAATCAATGTATTGCCTGATTTCACTTTTGGTGTAGCAGGTTTTGATTTTATAGGTTCTGGTTGATCCGTGCGGGGCATCGTAGGGACCCACTGTGAGGGACGGAAAAGAGATAGCCCAGCCATAATTTGGTTGGTCTTTTTCAATTTCTTTTAGCGCCTCGTTCTTCATTCCTTCCGGATTATTGGGAAACGATGCATCCAGATCGGCAATGCGTCCAATAACCGACTTCACTTCATCCATAAGTGTGCCATCGAAATCCAGATTGGGTCCGTCACCGGTACATCTCCAATCTTTAAGTTGAACCTTTGCCGGCGGATCGTTCCATTTTAATTTTATGGAAACAGTGTCCTGGGGGGCAGGCATCACGGTATCCGCACCCAAAGCAGATGAAGTGCTTATGGTTGCTAAACAAAGGAAGGCAAAAGCCGAAGATAAAACTCCTCTGAAACCTGATAGACCTTTCCCGGTGAAAGTTTGGTTAATCATGCACCCGCTCCCTCAATTTAGATTTGTTTTCAGAAACTGGATTTTCCAGCCTGATTCAATTCTGACTGCCCGTAGTCATCAGGCCGAAAGTGGTAATGCAACCACAACTTGGAAATTGTCTACTACGACTGGTAGTTTTTTTGCCGAACTGCATTGAATTCTATGGTATTCCAAATCATTGTCAAGGATAGTCAGGCTTTGGGCTTATCCTTTGCGGGGGGATAAATGAGGGTTGGATATAGTCCCACTGTTCTCAATGCTTTTGGAGCCAACAATTCTGTGAGAAAATGAACAGGGTGGTTGGAAATACAGGAAGCTTGAAACCCATTTAGCGGACCGTCAGGAGATAATTCGGAATGTCATCAATTGGAAATAACTCCCCCCAAGAGGATTCCGACGAAAGAATCACCGGCGAATACCGGGTTCTCCACAATGTGGCTCAGATTTTACAGACCAAGGGTGATCTGATCGAAATGCTGCAGCAGGTCATGCGGGCGATTACGCATTTTGAGGACCTGAAAGTGGAAAACAAGGCCGGGATATTTCTTGCGGATAACGAGGCGAAAGTTTTGCGGCTTTTTACAACCTTCGGAAATTTTTCGAACGAGTTCCTGGAAAAGGAAAAAGAGGTCCCCTTTGGCAACTGTTTATGTGGTCGGGTTGCTGAATCGGGTGATTTGTTGATGAGCGAAAATTGTTTTACTGATCCGCGTCATGAGCGAGCTTACGATGACATGACTCCGCATGGTCATTACATTGTTCCCTTGAAAAGTGGAAATGAGCTGGTTGGGATACTTTTTCTTTACTCCAACATTCATCCAGCCTGGTACCAGAACAGCCAGGAAGTTCTGCTTTCGATCGGTGGATTGATTGCGGGAGCGATACAAAAAAAACAGGTTGACCTGGAACTGGCGGCTTATCGGGACCAGTTGGAAAGTGTGGTGGAGTCTCGAACTGCGGAGCTCAAGGCGACAAATGAAAATCTGAAACGATCCAGGGACCAGCTCCGTAAACTGGGAAACCAGGTGCAGGAAATACGGGAAGAAGAGAAGTCTCGAATTGCCAGAGAAGTTCATGATCAATTGGGGCAGGCGTTGACTGCGTTGAAAATAGACAGTATTCAGATCGGGAAAAAACTTCCAGAGGAGTTGTCCAAATTGAAGACCCGGGCAATCGCCATGACGGGAGTTATTGACGAAACAATCCAATCTGTTCAGCGCATTGCCACTGAACTGCGTCCGCCCATCCTGGATGCTTTTGGGTTGTGCGAAGCAATTGCCTGGCAGGCGAAAGAGTATGAAAGCCGCTACCATCTGAAATTTGATGTCGACGATCTTCAGGATTCCATAGAAATGGATAAGAAGATGCAGGTTTCCCTGTTCAGGGTCTTCCAGGAAGCGGTGTCAAATGTTGTCCGCCATGCAAAGGCGACCCAGGTCAAAGTGAGAATTCGTCTGGAAGAGGGTGAGCTGGTTTTTTCTATAGAGGATGATGGCATCGGCATCCGCGAAAAGGATGTCGCGAACTTTGAATCCATTGGACTGATCGGCATCCAGGAGCGAATCCTTCCGTATAATGGGCGTGCTGAGTTCCTTGGCACGCCAGGGAAGGGAACGGTAGTTGTGGTTCGAATTCCTCTGGCTTCGGGATAGGCGACTGTCAATGAGCACGAGGGTTCTTTATTTTTGTGAAGAATTTTTTAACGATAGGGTTTTGAACAGGAATGGCAAATACCAAAGAAAATAAAATTCGAATATTGATCGCCGATGATCATGAAGTGGTGCGCAAAGGGTTGAAAACCATTATTGCGGATCACCAGGATATGACTGTGACCGGTGAGGCAGAAAACGGAAATGATGTTTTAAATATTGTGGGGAAGCAGGACTTTGATTTAATCCTGCTCGACTTTGACATGCCGGAAAAAAACGGCTTGGACACCCTGATTGAGTTGAAGGCGCTTTATCCGAAATTGCCTGTAATTATATTAAGTATATTTCCTGAAGATCATTATGGAACCCGGTTTCTAAAAGCCGGGGCATCAGGTTATCTCGGAAAATCGAGTGCATCGGACCAGTTGGTGGAAGCGATTAGAAAGGTTGCCTGTGGTGGCAAGTATGTATCACCCAATCTGGCTGATAAACTGGTTTCGGATCTCAACCGGGACTCTGACAAACCTCTGCACGAAACACTCACGGACCGAGAGTTTCAGGTCTTCACCATGATTGCCGGTGGGAAAAAACTGAAACACATCGCAGAAGAACTCTGCCTGAGCATTAACACGATCAGTACTTACCGTGGGCGTATCCTTCAAAAAATGGATATGAAAAGTAATGCCGATGTGATTCATTATGCTATCGACAATCACCTTATCGCCTAGTTTTTTACCTCCTCATTTCCCTGGCCTATAACCTTCCAGCCCAATCCCGATGGCCACTCCTGCCTCCTCTCCTGTAGTAGTTCTGTTACAGAAATTGTTGAAAAACCACCTCCTGATCTTAGTCGTTTCAGCGATTACCCCCAGCGCTGTTTTTTTCTACACTGATCTCAGTTGAAAAAAACTTTTTAGCATTACTTAAATATAAAACTTTACCAAGGGGGTTCCAATGCCAACAGGAAAAATCATGATCGTAGACGATGAGCAGGATGTACGTGAAGCAATGAAGCTACAACTGGAAGGACAGAAATTTCAAATTCTGGAAGCTGAAGACGGGGAAGAGGCCATTCGGGTTTTGCATGAAGGGGATCATCTGAGCAACCTGGGTCTGATTCTTTGTGATATTCGGATGCCTAAAGTCGACGGTGTCGAATGTATTGACTACCTCAAGAAGAATGCGCCGGGGATTCCAGTGGTGGTGGTAACGGCTTTTCCTGATGGCGAACTGGCGGCTTCCTTAATGAAAAAAGGAATCAAGGATTACCTGGTCAAGCCAGTGAATAAGGAAAAACTGATCAGTACGGTGGAGCAGGTCCTGGATACAGGAAAAGACATCGGATTGTAGGGTTGCCGATGGGCTTGTCGGTTCCGGTTCTCCATTTTCTGGATGCTGTTATCTGGATGTTGCACGGCGATAAGGGATCGGCAAGCCTTACAAAAGTAACCATTAAAAACAGGAGGTCATCATGAAACAGAACATTGGACAAACAGACAGGATATTAAGAGTGACGGCAGGTGTTTTGATGATTGGAGGCGGGGTTTTTATGGGTGGAACAATTGGGACTGCTTTAACTGTAATCGGTCTCGTTCCGTTGGCTACCGGTTTAGTAGGAAACTGTCCGCTCTATGGAGTTTGTAAAATCAACACTCACCATACTTGATTAATGGAGAACCACTGCGATGGACCCCGTCAACAAAATTGAAAAAAGCACAGATAAAATCGAATCTGCAGAGGAGGAGATTCGCCAGAGAACTGAGGAGTATCGGGTTCTCCACGAAGTTGCCAAAATTCTGCACAACGCAGAAGGGATTCAGGAAATGCTGGAAACGGTGATGATCACGCTGACCCGATTCCGTGAGTTGGAGGTGGAGTGCAAGGCAGGGATCTTTCTCGCAGATGAGGAACAGCGTGTTCTTCGCCTGTTCAGCACGATAGGGGAGTTTTCCGATGAATTTCTCGAAAAGGAGAAAGAGATCCCCTATGGCAATTGTCTGTGTGGGCGGGCTGTAGTGTCCGGAGAAATGATTATCAGTAACAACTGTTTTTCGGACAGCAGGCATGAAAATCGATTCGAGGGAATGACCGCGCATGGGCATTATATAGTTCCCTTGAAAAGTTCGGGTAAAACTCTTGGAGTCTTGTTTCTTTATACAGACGAGAATCCTCCATGGTATTGCCGGAGCCAGGAGATCCTGCTTTCGATCGGTGGTTTGATAGGAGATGCAATCGTCTCCAGGCAAAGGGAAGAGGATATTAAAAGGAAAAATGAAGAACTGAAATCATTGAATGAGATGAAAAATAAATTCCTGGGTATTGCCTCGCATGATCTTAGAAACCCTTTGTATCTTATTCGGTCTTTCAGTGAGGTTATGAAAGAAGGCAGCGTGGGGGATGTTAACTCGAGGCAAAAAGAGTTACTGGGGAAAATATTTAATGCCAGTGATTTCATGAAAAACCTCCTGGAAAACCTGCTCGATGTTTCCAAAATTGAAAGTGGAAAAATTGAACTGGAGAAAAAAGTCCAGGATTTAAATACGACTGCCCGGCAACAGATTGAGCTGAGTGAATTGTTTGCGAGCAAAAAAAATATAAGCCTGATTCCAAAATTGGGAGATATTCCACCCATTTCCTTTGACAGCAGCGCCATCACACAGGTCGTGGGAAATTTTCTGACCAATGCCATCAAATTCTCTCCACCGGAAACAAAAGTGGTTGTGACGACAGAAATGGAAGGAAATAATGTCCGGTTTTCTGTCAAGGACCAGGGGCCCGGAATTTCTGAGGAGGATCAAAAGCTATTGTTTAAAGAATTTCAAACACTCTCGGCCCGGCCAACAGGAGGGGAAAAATCAACTGGTCTGGGGTTGGCAATTGCTAAAAAGCTGATCCAGTTGCATGGTGGCAGTATTGGCGCGTCCAGCAAACTAGACGAGGGGAGTACGTTCTTTTTCACTTTGCCCATGGACTGAAGTTTAAATGTTGTTTAAAGGAATTTAATTTCAGATTTTTTAGAATTTCCGTTCGAAATGAGGAAAAGATGAAAACAAAACATATAGGGTTAATAAAAAATTCAGTATTTCTGGTCGCTTTGGGGATGCTTTTTTTGGTTGTGGAACCCGGGTCATCATTTGGGGGAATTGCCTGCAACCTAAAGCCCAACAATATGTGTCAGCTTGAAGGTGAGGAAAGTTTTTTTACCGAAAAGGTTGAGTCGATAAGGGAAAATAAAAAGGACATATACGAGTTTTTGGCTCATCGGCATGGTGGGTGCGGTCCCGATGCAATGGAAACAGAAGAAGAGGGTTGCGGGCACGGAAAGAAACACCGAGGTCGCGGAAGGCACGGGATGCATGGCCGCCACCACCAAATGGGATCGGAGGGTTCTGCCCAATGCCCCCAGGAACGTCAAACCACTTCGGCTCCTTCACAATTTCTAGATATGAGAAATCCCATGGAAGCCAATTCTGAAAATATTGAACAGGGTCGGTTGCTGTTTCATCAAAAGGTAGAACCTTCCTGTGCCATTTGCCATGGAGTGAATGGCGATGGAAGAGGTCGAATGGGAATGGGCTTAAATCCTCCGCCCCGGAATTTCACCTGCCAGGAAACCATGAAGGAAATCAGCGACGGACAATTATTCTGGATCATAAAAAATGGTTCTGAGGGAACAGGAATGCCAGCTTTTGGGTACTTGGAAGATGAGTCAATCTGGAAATTGGTTTTATACCTTCGCCAATTTATTAATAATTAGTTGCATGGTATTTTTTGTTTTAGTTGGAGGGGCGGAGTCATGATTTTAAAAACAATCTTCTCTTGCCTCTTAACCTGGGTAACCGTCTCTGGAATCTTAATTATCGGTCCGATACCAGGATTTGCAGGTGACTTGGGAAAACAGTTGGTTGAAAATCAATGTTCCAACTCCCATCGGCTTGAAGGAAAGCCGGATTCCCGATTCAATCTCAAGGCTCCCGACTTAATGTGGGCAGGAAGCAAATTTCAGATTGGAGCCTGCTAAAAAGGCTGTCAGGAAAGGAAAGTCACTTTTTACAAGCAGGGCCAAACCACTGGCTAAACATTGTCATGGAATAAAAGGGGATGGGAAGGGATATAAAGCTGTCAATATGGTTCCACCTCCCAGAAACTTTACATGCTCCAAAATCATGAAGGGATTGACGGACGGACAATTGTTCTGAGTGATTAAAAACGGTTCTAAAGGAACCGATATGCCAGCCTGCAACAATATGAAAAACAAACAAATCTGGCAAATGGTTCTATTCATACGTCAGTTGGTAAATTGACGATTTTTTCAACCTGAAACTCAAATGGGTGCCCTTTGACTGATATTCATGAATCCATTGTTTCTCAAATCAACAATCTTATTCTGATTGTTAATCGGGATCTGAAAGTGGAGTTCGTCAATACAGGTTTCGGAAAATTTATGGAAAGGCGGACTTCTGACTTTATAGGAAGTCCATTGAGAGATGTATTGGAAATTTCGAAAGAACAGTGGGAGTTTCTTGAATCTGAATTACAAGGGGAACTTTGCACTTTAAATAAAGATACCCATAAAGAATCACGTGTTCATTCTTCCGCCAGCATAGAAACGCGGGATCCCTTGAAAGGATCGCATCACCAAAAAAATTCTGAAAACCCGCCATCGGTTATCACATTAGGAGAGAAAATATTCACTTATCAGGTCTTTGCTTTGGAGTTCAATAATAATTCCTGTCGAGGTCTGATATTTAATGACCTCACCAGGGAAAAACATTTTCTGGATCGAATGACGCAGGCGGAAAACATTGCCAGTCTCAAAACTTTGGTCGCTGGAATTTCACATGAAATCAATAACCCGCTTCATTCCATATTGAGTTTTGCCGAGGCTATGGAAAAGGAGCAGGATATAGGGAGAATGAGGGATTTTGCTTCCAGGGTGGCAAAACTTTCCTCCAGAATTGGAAAGAAGTTTGCAGAATTTTCAGGTTATGTTCAAGGGAAGGGGGCAGGGGCTCCGGAATTGATTGACATAGAGGAAACTTTAAAGAAAGCATTGAATTTGATTCTTCTGCCCCTGGAAAAAAACAGTATCGAGGTGGAAACGGATATCTCATCCCTGCCAAAAATTGAGGGTGACTTTGAAGAGATTCAACAAATCTGGATGAACATTTTAAACAATGCCGTACAGGCCATGGAATGTTGTGGGAGGATTAAGATTCATGGTAGAGAATCCAATGGGGTCCTGACGATTATTATTAGTGATAATGGCCCAGGGATGACACGGGAAACGTTGCGAAGGGTTTTTAATCCATTTTTTACAACCAAGATGCAGGGGGAAGGAACCGGGCTTGGCCTGAGCATCACAAAGCGCCTGGTGGAAAAGTATGGTGGATCGATTGACCTGAAATCGCAAGGAGGGCAGGGGACCACGGTCTCTATTTCTTTTCCAGCTAAAATTATCATGAAAAAAGCAGGATTTTTTGAATCTCAGTAAAATTATGACGGGGGCGTTTTGACAGCAAAGCGGATATTGATCATTGGAGGTGTTGCCGGTGGAGCTACTGCGGCCGCTCATTCCCGGCGACTTTCCGAGGAGGCTGAAATTATCCTATTTGAACGGGGTCCGCATGTTTCTTTTGCAAACTGTGGCCTTCCCTATTTTATAGGCGGAGAAATCAAGAATAAGGCAGACCTCCTGGTGCAAACACCAGAAGGCCTTCGGTCAAGATTCAATCTCGATGTGCGGGTGATGACCGAAGTGGTAGAAATTAATCCTGCCGAAAAAAGTATCCGTGTTTTGGATAATGTAAAGGGAAAGGAATATACGGAAAAATACGACGCATTAATCATATCCACAGGTGCAAGCCCTATCAAACCTCCCATTCCGGGAATCCATCATCCCGATCATTTTTCGTTGAGGTCCATCCCCGATGCTGAAGCAATTCTGAAAAGGGTCGATCTGCCGGATACCCATAAAGCGGTTGTCGTAGGAGGGGGATTCATTGGCCTGGAAATAGCAGAACAATTGCACAGGCGGGGTCTTCAGGTATCTATAGTTGAAGCCCTCCCTCAGGTGATGGCTCCTTTCGATCCCGAAATGGCCGCAGGTCTTCACCAGGAAATCAAAAAGAACAATGTGGACCTGCATCTTGGTGATGGGGTGTCTCATTTCGATTCCCTCGTGGCTGATGAAAATGGGCAGACCGTCGTTGTACTTAACAGTGGCAAACGGTTGACAGCAGATTTGGTGATTTTGGGTGTTGGGGTGAAGCCCGAATCTGAGCTGGCCAAAAAGGCAGGATTGCAAACAGGCGCCCGCGGCGGGATAGTGGTGAACGACACTCTGCGTACCAGTGACGGGAATATCTGGGCCATAGGTGATGCCATTGAGGTCCGAGATTTTGTCACAGGAGAAAAAGTGATGGTGCCCCTGGCGGGGCCTGCCAATCGGCAGGGACGAATAGTCGCTGAAAATATTTTTGGAGGGTCCATGAAATACCCGGGGACTCTGGGCACCGCTGTATTGAGGATTTTTGATTGCGTTGCGGCTTGTACCGGTGCGAGTGAAAAAACGTTGCGCCGATTAAACATACCATCTGAGAAAGTTTATCTTCATCCGCCATCACACGCATCCTATTATCCCGGTGCGCACTCCATTGCCATGAAATTATTATTTGATCCAAAAAACGGAAAAATTCTGGGGGCGCAGGCTCTTGGAAAGGACGGAGTCGACAAAAGAATCGATGTCTTGGCGACTGCGATTAAAGCGGGAATGACAGTGCATGACCTTGAGGATCTTGAACTGGCTTATGCTCCACCGGTTGGTTCAGCCAAAGACCCGGTTAATCTTGCCGGAATGGTAGCCCAGCATGTGGTCCGTGGCGATGTAAGAAATGCGCATTGGGATGAGTTGGAGGACTTGTTGGGAAAAGGCCATGTGTTGCTGGATGTTCGTGACACCATGGAACGTGCTGAGGGTTGTATTGAACCCTCTCTGCATGTTCCTCTTCCAGAGCTACATGAGAGGATGCAGGAGTTGCCAAAAGAAAATGAAATTATCGTGTATTGCCAATCGGGCCAGCGATCCTATTTCGCTTGCCGCCAGCTGGCTCTGCACGGGTATAAAGTTAAAAATCTATCTGGCGCCTACAAGACATGGAAAATGTCCCGGGATATATAAAAATATCCCGGGACAAACTTCTAACCAATTTGAACCCTCCAGAAAGACTCGGACTCCTGATGAAACTCTATCGGGATATCGAGAAATTTCTGAATGACCTCTTTGTTTGTCAGGGTGTGCATTGAAGGCAGTGTTGTCGAAAAGCTCCCTTCCCCCCGCCTTCACCCTGAGAGCCATCTATCATTATCATGTCGTCACTCACTGGTCGCCACTCTCATTTTATAACTACCCTTTTACACAAACCACCTGGTGCAGTTTATGGACAATTTCCACCAGGTCCTTCTGCGCTTCCATCACATCGTCAATGCTTTTGTAAGCTGCAGGTGTTTCATCGATCACATCGGCATCCTTTCGGCATTCAACGCCTTCAGTGGCATCAATGTGGTCCTGGACAGTGAACTTCTTTTTTGCTGCCGCGCGGGACATAATCCTGCCAGCACCGTGACTGCAGCTATGAAAACTTTCATCATTGCCCAGTCCTCGAACGATAAAGGAACTTGCACCCATGCTTCCCGGAATAATGCCGAGGTCACCCTTCCTTGCGCGTACTGCACCTTTACGGGTGACGAGTACGTTTTTGCCGAAATGGCTTTCCCGTTCGACATAGTTGTGATGACAATTCACGGCTTTGACTTTGGCCTCAAAAGCTGGAACTCCGGCAGTTTTCTTCACCGCCGCAATCACCGCCTGCATCATGAGTTCCCGGTTGATTCGCGCAAAGTTCTGCGCCCAGCCAACTGCAAAAACATAATCGTCGAAATGATCGCTGCCCTCAGCAAAGTACGCCAGGTTTGTATCCGGCAGGTTGATAAACCATCGACGCATATCCTGCTTTGCCAGGTCGATGAAGTATGTCCCGATCCGGTTGCCAATTCCGCGGGATCCGCTGTGCAACATGAACCAGACCTGATCTTCTTCGTCCAGGCACACTTCAATGAAATGGTTTCCACCGCCGAGTGTTCCCAGATGGTTGACGTGATTTGGTCCGCGCTTTCCAATCTTCGGATGTCGGCTGACGATCTCCTTATAATCCGTTTCCAGGTTTTGCCAAACCTCGGCCTGGGCATCGGGAATGTTCGACCATGCACCCCGGTCCCCCGGTCCGCCGTTATTGGTTCGACCATGAGGCACGGTTTTTTCGATGTTGATACGCATTTCTTTCAGGTTGTCTGGCAGTGAGTCCGCTTTCAAACTGGTCTGCACCGCCATCATGCCGCACCCGATATCCACTCCCACAGCTGCTGGAATGATTGCACCGGAAGTTGGAATTACGCTGCCGATGGTCGCTCCCAGGCCCCAATGGACATCTGGCATCACCGCAACATGACGAAAAACGAATGGCATTTTTGCGACATTCTTCAACTGTTGCTCTGCCGCCTCTTCCAGTGGGACCCCTTTGGTCCATGCCTTAATGGGAACCCCTTTGTTAGAATGAATTACATTAAAGTTATCGGCGGTCATGAGTCACAATTTCTTGCCAGAGTCCCTTTGTTTGTTTTGGATCGTCAGAAAAATTTACATCGAGACTACTGATTAAAATTTAATTTCCTCCCATCAACCATTGGCTTCGGTCTGCAGCTATTTCTTTCCCATGTTCGATGGCTTTTTCAATCAACCGGGGTGAAAACTTGGTGGAAGAGTTTTTATTTCCTTCCTCAGCATTTTCATCGAACCAGACCTGAGGGGCCAGTACGTAAATTTTCACCTTCCTCTTGTGTACATCCTGCAGAGCTTTGACTACGTTTGTGATTCCGTTGTTGATTTCATCCGGAATCCCCTGAGTCGCCTTCTGAATATTTTCCAGGGTATTTATGGCTTCAGCAACAGTGTTCCAGTTTTTAGCGCTTTTTATATCTTCCAAATAAATTTCATCGGTGAGAATATCCAAAGTGCGCTCCAGAACATCCAGCCCACCCACACTTGTGCCGAGCCAGTTGTCGTTCCATTTTTTATAACTGTGATGCTCCGCTCCTGAAGAAGGCAAGCCGTCAGGTTTTTTTTCCAGTCGACTGGTGAGCAGCACATAAATTTCATCAGGTTGTTCCTTGAAGGCACTGGATAAAGGAGTGATGTTGCGAACGCCTCCATCCACGAGCACATCTTCTTCACTGGGCACGTCCACAAAAGGAAATACGACCGGAATGGAAGCAGATGCCATTATCTTTTCAAAAAATTCGTTGTCCCCTGGGCCCCATTCCTGGTAAAGGCTGGATACGAGAGAGACAGTTCCAACTTTAAATTTGCGATTTGAGGCTTCGACCCGATCTATATCGAGTTTCTCATCCAAAAGGGTTCGAAGCGGTTTCAATGAATAAAGGCTATCGCCGCCAGCGATCAGACCTGCAAAGCCCGCGCGATTCGAATAAACACTCTGGTTGCCCTCAACATCATCAAGCCATAGACTTTTTAGAGCCCTGACTTCATTTTTTAAATTCTCAACAGATCCCGGATCGTTTTCAATAAAATTGGCTTGTGATAAAAAGCTTGCGTTCAGCGCTCCAACGCTCACTCCCCGGATGACTTCAAAGTCCAGTCCCTGATTGATTACCAACTCTTCCAGCATCCCTACCTGAAAAGATCCTCTTGCTCCACCACCAGACATCACCAACGCTCTTTTCATTGTTCTGTCCTCGCAAATAAGGTTTGATGAAATAATATCGAAAGTTTACTTCTATGTTAGTTTTGCTATTTTTTCAAGTATTTGTACCATGCAGGAGTAAGTCCAGAGATCTGGATTGTTTTGTTGCAGTGGCTCTTCGTAAAAATGTATACACTTTTTTAAAATCTCGACATATGCCGCGATTTCTTTTTTAGATGGATTAAGGGATAGATCTATGGATGGGATAGCTGGAAATTTTTCAACATAATTGAACCTTGAAAATCATTTTTTGAAGGGAAAAATCACCTGCCCCCATAAAAAAAGGCCCGGCAGAAACTGCCAGGCCTTTTCATATATAAATGGGCCCACCTGGATTCGAACCAGGGACCGACCGGTTATGAGCCGGGGGCTCTAACCAACTGAGCTATGGGCCCTGATTTATCCTTCGATGAAACTTTTCAGTTTTTTGCTACGGCTTGGGTGCCTCAATTTGCGCAAGGCTTTCGCTTCGATCTGCCGTATGCGTTCACGGGTGACGGCAAAATCCTGTCCGACTTCTTCCAATGTATGTTCGGAGTCGAGACCGATGCCAAACCGTTTGCGCAGTACTTTTTCCTCCCGCGGTGCCAGGGTAGACAGGACGCGCAGGGTCTGATCTTTCAAATTCTTTTTCACCACGGCGTCGATGGGGGACAGAACTTTTTTGTCTTCAATGAAATCCCCAAGATGACTGTTCTCTTCTTCACCAATTGGAGTTTCAAGAGAGATCGGTTCTTTCGCGATCTTGAGCACTTTACGTACCTTGTCTACAGGCAGGCTCATTTTCACCGCGATCTCTTCCGGGGTAGGTTCACGTCCCAGTTCCTGCACCAGATGACGTGAAACCCTGATCAGCTTGTTGATGGTTTCAATCATATGGACTGGAATACGAATCGTTCTCGCCTGATCCGCAATGGCGCGGGTGATGGCCTGGCGAATCCACCAGGTGGCATAGGTGCTGAATTTGTAACCGCGACGGTATTCAAATTTGTCGACTGCTTTCATCAGGCCGATGTTACCTTCCTGAATCAGGTCAAGAAACTGCAGTCCCCGGTTGGTGTATTTTTTTGCGATGGAAACAACCAGACGCAGGTTGGCTTCCGCAAGTTCGCGCTTGGCGGTTTTGTCTTTAACCCGACCGCGCGCAATGGTGCGAACGGTGGACAAAAGTGCGTCTTTGGTGCTGTTGGTTTCACGTTCAATTTTCCGGACTTTCCGGCGTGTGGATTGCGCAACCTTGTAATATTCGTCGTATTGCTTTTTGGTGACCACTTTGCCCTGGGGAAGTTTGACACTTTTTTGTTTTGCCCAGTTTTTGGCCAGTTTCTTAATTTCAGCTAGCGGCATTTTCAATTCTTTTTCGATCAGCCGTTCTGGTTTTCCTGCTTCGCGAATCTGGGCGGCGATTTCATAGATCCTTTCGATAATAAGGTCCATGTAATTGAGGCTCAGGTTCATGTTGAAGAAGGTGTCGTCCAGTTTTTTTGCTGTGTCGGCGACTTCTTTATCCCACTTTGCTTTCATTTTGGCTGAAAGCTTTGGTGTCGCTGCCTTTTTGGCAGCCTTTTCCAGTTTTTCGTGAACCTTGACCAGTTCCTTGATGTTTTTGGTCAACCGTTTGATTTCGTCTTTTTCAGAAGGCTCTTTTTTCGCTTCGGGATCTCCGGCATTCACTATATGAAAAACGTTGGCCTCTCCTTTTTTCAATACCTCAACAAGATGGAGCAGTTCATGCAGAGTTACAGAGCAATTGGCCACAGCGTTTATCACTTCGTTTTGCCCGGCTTCGATACGTTTGGCGATTTCGACTTCACCTTCACGTGTGAGCAGGGAAATGGTGCCCATCTCCCGAAGGTACATACGGACCGGATCGTCGATACTGACATTATCCGGTTTTGCCTCTGGAGCGGCTTCTTCTGCCGGAGCCTCTTCTTCTGTTTCCGTATCTCCGGTGTTCGCAGCTTTTTCCCCTTTCATTGCCGTGTCGACGATATCGATTTCGTTTTCACCAAACAGGTGCATCAGGTCGTCGATCTGGTCCGGGGCCACCAGGTTGGAAGGTAACACGTCATTGACCTCTTCATAGGTCAGATAACCCTTTTCCTTACCAATGGTAATGAGCTGATTGATTTCGGATACGTCCGCGATTTTGTCAGCGTTGGACATAAACTCTTAGTCTCCTTGGACTTTAATAAATGGGTAACCTGTTAATATTGGATGCAAAAACCTCATCCTGGGATTAAAGTTTCTTTGATTTCATGTACTTTTCTGTTCAATTCCTCAAGTCTTTCCTGCTGATTTTCTCGAAAAGCGATCTGCCTTTCCATTTGCAGGGTTTTCAACCGGTCCCGATAGGGTCGCTTTCTCAAAGTCGTGACGCATTCCACAATGGCCCGTGCCGGATTGTCGAACTCCAGAGGCTCAATGGCAAGGCGAGCCAGTTCGGATTTTGATTCTGGTGTTTCGACCCGGTCGAGCAGGCGGTCAACCCTCAGAATCTCCCCTTCATCCAGCATCTCGTAAGATTTTTGGGCCAGTTCACGGTAACGCGATTGATCGAATTCCTCAATTTTTACCTGGCGCCTGATATCGCGAGCCAATTCTTCCCCGGAAAGCATGAGTTGTAGAAGAAAAAATTCGGTGTCAAACCCTGAGGCGGATTCTTCAGTTTCACGAGGAGCCTCAACCCTTGTCCGGTTTTGTGCCAACGTGTTCTTGAGTTGTTCGAGGAACGCCCGGTCATTGATATCGAGTTTTTCGGAAATCTGCCTGACCCACTCGGTGCGCTCCACCGGATTTGGAACCTTGGCCAGAAAGGGGAGCAGTTTGTTGACTACGTTGATTTTGCCGTCCAGACTGTTGTCGTTTGTCTCTTCGCGGGCACGGTCCAAACGATACGTTAAGAAGGGAGGTGCCTGCTCAATCATTTTTTCAAAAACTTCCCGCTGACCTTTTTTAAGATAGGAGTCCGGGTCTTCCCCATTTGGCAAAGCCACCACATGGACATTAAGTCCCTGGTTTGTAAGGATTTCAAAACCCCGGTCCGCGGCCGCTTTCCCGGCTGGGTCGGAGTCGAACACCAGTACCGTGTTGGCTGTGTAATGTTTTATAGATAATCCCTGGGCGGGAGTCAGTGCTGTTCCGCAAGTGGCAACAGCATTTTTGATACCAGCCTGGTGGCACTGGATGACATCGAAATAGCCTTCAACGATTAAGGCCTTGTCCTGTTTGCGAAACGCATCTTTCGAAAGGTGGTGCCCGTAAAGATGCTGTCCTTTTTTATAAACAGGAGTCTCAGAAGTATTGAGGTACTTGGGTTCTCCTTCGCCAAGGACGCGACCGCCAAAACCGATAACTCGATTCTGGCCTTCAAAAATGGGAAACATCAAACGACCGCGAAACCGGTCGTAGTGCGAATCCTTTCCACCTTCTTTTTCTTTTTTGACCAACAATCCGGCGCTAACAAGGATGTCAGCGGAAATTTTTTCTTTGGATTCGAGGTGGGTCTTGAGACCGCGCCATTCATCGGGTGCCCAGCCGAGTTTGAATTTTTCCAGTGTTTCACGATTGATCCCGCGTTCTTCAAGATAGTCGCGAGCTTTTTTTCCTCCCACTGAGTTCAAGAGAAGGCCGTGGTAGTAGTCAGCCGCTTCCGCGTTCAGTTTGTAAATGACCTCTTTCTTGTTCCAGGCTTCTGCATTGCCCAGTGATTTCGAGGTTTCCGGGATGGTGACCTGGAAGCGGGCCGCCAGCCTGCGAACGGATTCAATAAAGGGTAAGTCTTCCATCTGCATGAGGAAACGAAACACATTTCCGCCTGCACCACAGCCAAAACAGTGGTAAATCTGTTTTTCACGATTTGCAGTAAAGGAGGGGGTTTTCTCCTGATGGAACGGACAGAGGCCTTTGAAATTTTTACCGGCAGCTTTAAGTGGGACGTAGTCAGAGATCACTTCAACAATATCTGCCCGGCTTCGAACTTCTTCTAGAATGTGCTCAGGAATAAAAGATTTCAATGTTTCTCAATGTTGAATTGAAAACCTGAATTAGCTGGTCAATCTTTCCTGGACCAGGGTTTTAAGTCGACTGCCATCTGCCTTGCCTTTAAATTCTGCTGCCAGGGGTTTCATGATTTTCCCCATGTCCTTCATTCCCTTTGCCCCGGTTTCCTCAACGATTTCATTGATGCGTTGCCGTAACTCCTCGTCGGTAGCCTGTTTTGGCAGATAAGCCGAAAGGATATCTGTTTCTTTTTCCTCTTTCTCCTTTAGGTCGGCTCGTCCTCCCTTTTCATATTGGGCTGCAGCTTCCTTTCGTCTCTTGATTTGGGTGGTCACCAGACCGAGAATTTCTTCATCGGAAATAGACTCGCGCGTCTCAATCTCGCGGTTCTTGATTTCCGAATTCAGGATGCGCAGGGTGTCGACCTTGAGGGAGTCTCTCGCCTTCATGGCCTCCTTAAGGTCTGAAAGGAGTTTTTGCTTCAAATCCATCGTATTATGGGAGTCTCTTGGAACTATTTCAGGCCCCGGTTCGCCCGAATGTATCGGGTGCCCAAAGGGTCATTGCAGGAAATACGGAATAGTGGGAGGTCCCCCTAAATACGTACTAGAGAAAGGAAATATAGGAACCGTGAGGTGGTTTGTCAATAGATTGGGCAGGGATTTTTTAAAGATATATGAAAAAAGAACGACAGGAGGTCACTATCAGCCTGGTTGAAGAAAATGGCCTAATTGGGGAGGCTTGAGCCCCCCCAATATTGTGTTGGCTAAAACCACCAAATGCCGGGCAACCAGCAGGTTTTACCAAAGCATCAGGGCAGTTTCTCCGGCGGAACTGCTGTAATACAGTCTCACCCTGACCACATATTCGCGTCCTTTGACCAGACGGAACTTGATTTTGGCGTTGTAATCCATTCCGCTGTCGTCATCTCCAGCTCGGTACTCAAGGTCCCCGCCCTCATTTTCAAAAAGGACCATAACCGAATCAGATTCGCCAAAAGTCCCGATATTAAAATTTCGTGTTGATTCGGGTTTGATGACAAAGTTTTTTTGCTCCCCGGGATTAATAGACAGGAATTCAGGTTTGAAAGGTTTGAGTTCCGGGTGTTGGGGTTCCAGGGGAGGGTAGAAAAACTTGACCTGCGTTTTATCGCGATCCGACAGGCCGGGATTGGGTGAAAGGCCATTCTGGAATCTGACAGGTTCTTTTATCATTCCCCTCCCGAACGGGTAATGCATGATCGAATCGGGATCCCAGTTTGAACCCTGCACTGTATCAGGCTGTATTTTACGGATAATATTATGAAAGGTTTTTTCACGAGACCACCTGTTGGGAGGGCGACTGAGGCTTCTATAAACGGCCTCTTCATTCCATATGATGCCCGCATGGGGATTCTGGTGCTCGTGGGGGAATCCCAATGTGTGACCGATTTCATGCACGGCGGTGTCAATTTCCTGCGGCCCTCTGGTCAGATCCCAGCCAAAGTTCATTGTCCTTGCATTTGGGCTCTTACCCTGTATCCCTCGGCCCAGATAAGACCATGCCCCATCTCCACGTTGAAAACCGATTCGGATATCAGCGTCGTGACGTGAATTGACTTCCTTGAATTCCAGACCGATACCCACCTGTTTCCAGATATCGAACGCCTGCCGCACAACATTCATTTCGGCTTCAGTGGTAGTCCAGGGCCTCCACTCGGACCCTCCGTTGGAAAGGAAAACACTCTGGCCGTCGGATTCCCTGTCAAAAAAATAATATTTTAATGTGGTTCCATTGACCCACTTGCTTCGATTGACCCGTATGAGGGAAACTCTACCCTCATCCAATCCGGGGTCCAGAGCGGGTTCATCACCATCCGGTTGCTCGCAATAAAAATATTCTTCGGGAGTTTCGCCGTCACCTTCAGGTCCATCCACGTTTCCTTCCAGCTCATTTAACCGTTTTTCAACAATTTCCAATCGAGAACTCAAAGATTCTTCGTAGTCACTCATTTCTTTTCCCTTCCCTCATTTATAACTTTTGATAACATTCCACCCCTTATAAAAGTTACAGGCAATTAAAAAGCCGAAGTATTTTTAAATACATTTATTGTGCATGAAACCATTTTGTTACGTTTTATGATTATGTCAAGCCAAAACAGATATGGATAGAAGGCCAGATTTTAGAGCACTAAAAATTAAAGATTTTTTATTTCAAGTGGAGGAGGGCAGCGGCTGTGGAGGAAGCAGGTCTTCTAAAAATAATGCTGAAAGTTCCGACCGGTTGGCAAGACCCGACTTTTGATAGATACATTGAGCCTGCTGCTGCGTGGTTTTAATTTTTGTGTTTCGCAGGTCAGAGATTTCCTTAAGCGAGAACCCTTTTATAAGGAAAAACCCGACTTCCTGTTCCGCTGTCAGCCGGTCCATGTCTTGCTGGAGAGAGCGGATTCGGGTATTGGCCTGCTGAAGTTGTCGCGCACCGTAAATGAAAAACCCGGCTGAGATGGTGAGGAGCAACCCTTCAACGATCAAGTGAGAACCGCTTCCTCCTGAGGAAAAATCAGTTATCAGGTCAACGCCAACCAGTATGGAAAAAGCACTGGAAAAGATGAGGAGAACTTTATAAGCTTTTTTAGGATCGTCCATAACCCCTATACCAATTGTAAACCACTATAAATAAAGACTTATAATATAGGTCAAAGCCCGGATGTTCTTTTAAACAATAATGGGTGACTTTGGGGAAAACAACCTGAACCAGGAGATTACCATGTTTGATTTACCCTTCCATCCAATCACCGTACATTTTGCGATCGCAGTGGGCTTTGCCGTTCCTGTTTTTGGATTTGGCTTGTGGTATGCGATCAAAAAAAACTGGGTTGAAGATAAAGGCTGGCGCGTGGTGGTCGGTATGGCCTTCCTGTACACCTTGCTGGCGATTGTCACGGTTCAGTTGGGAGAAGTGGATGAAGAAAAAGTTGAAAAAATTGTAGCGGAAGATGTTATCGAACACCATGAGGAAGCAGGAGAAGCGATTCCCTGGATTGCAGGTATTTTGTTTGTTGGAGCTTTGGCAGGTTGCCGCGGAAAAAAGGCACGAAAGTTTCAATTGATCTTCAGCATCGTCGCAACCCTGGCTTTGATCCCGTTAGGCAATGCCGGACATACCGGTGGTGAACTGGTTTATGAATACGGTGCAGCGAATGCTCACCTTTCACCGGAAAGATGGGCCGAACTTAAGAGTGGTGTGAAACCTGCCGGTGAGCATGGAGACCACGACCATGATCATGACGACGATGATTGATTGAAGTTTAGGGAGAGCGGGTAAATACTTTGGGGATATTAAGAACAACTGCAAGCTTGTTAATGTTTGAATTGGTTCTGGTTTTGGGATTTAGCGAGGGTAAAGTTTTGCAATAAAGGCCTTGTCGCTTTCTGAAAGGGTCTTTCCTTGTTTCATTTCAAAGTCGCCCTTGAAAAAGGTTTTTGGAAAGTTGAAGCCCATAATTGAATTTGGATCAAATTCCCTGTAGTCAGGCAAACTCTCAACTGGTGTGGTACGAAAAAAATTCATATCGATTTGTTGGCGGGACCAATTGTTGGGAGGTTTGGAATAGACCTCATACACTTTTTCTTTATCCCAGGGAATGTTTGCATTCGGGTTTTGGTGCTCATTGATCAGACCCAGTGCGTGGCCGAATTCAGAGAGGATCAGTTGTCTGTCTTTCGGTGTGATGGTGGCTCCGGGAGTAAGCCATCCCAGGTTCATGGTTGGAGAGTCCTTCGAAACGGCCAGGCTTTGGGTTCCTACGTAGGACCAGGATCCCATATTTTTTTTAAATCCTATTCGTATTTGAGCATCGTCCGATTGTACAAATTCGAAATTCAGGTTGGCATATTTTGTCCATTCTACAGCGATTTCTTGCACTTTTTTATGAAGACGCTCGTTTCCTCCTATGAACCCGATTTTAATTGTAGCTCCCGGCTCCCAAAGGTTACCGGCCTTGGACCCGGTCCGGACTCCTTTAGCACCCCTGGCTTTTACACTTTCGTATCGACTTTTTTCATCTGGGTTAAGATTACGAATTGAATCAATATGTTTGTCAGATTCTGCCCGGTTTTTTGCAATGGCTTCCAGGTCGTCTCTCGCCTCTTCCAGTAGACCACTTACATCCTGTTTTAACAGCGCGACTTCATCGCGAGCATTGACCAATGCTTCTTTTGATTTATTTATATCGGTTTGAGCTGACGCCAGGTTTGCCTTCGCTTCCAATAGATCAGTTTTTGATTCTTTTAACTCTTTGACGGTTTGTTTGATATCAATTCCAAAGAAAAAGGCACCCACCAGAATAAAAATAGCGAGGACCGCTGCTGCGAATTTGCCGAACCTGAGAAGTCCGCGGTCTACGATATAAGTGACATTGCGATCATCGTCTTCTTTTTCTTTGGGTGGTGCCAGATCTGGAAGAAGCATGGACTGGCAATACCGACACTTGATAGCGGTGTCTTTTACTTCTTCTCTGCAGTAGGGGCACTCTTTCATTTTCAAATCTCAAACTGGGAAAAAATACTGGGCCGAATCGAAATCAAAATATTAAATGCACGGTCGATATTCTATCATTCCGTTAATGAAGTTTCTTTTTAAAGTTCTGGGGGGGGGGAGGTAGATAGTTTTAAGGGCGTACTACCTGGTATAGGAGTGACTGCTCACGATGATCCTTGAAAATTTTGATTTCGGCTTCATCGTGCTGGTTTGGATTGGAATCAAGAGGCTGCCCGTTATCGATCCATTCGCGGAACCCGGAATTGCCGTAAAGAAGATCGATTGCAGGCCGGTCGGTTACATATTCATATCGTTCCGTCCGCCATTTAAATTCTTCAGGGAACAGGCGGGCGAACGTTTCGATCATCACCAATCCGGTGACCCAGGGTTGAAATTTATTGCGATCTGTGACGTGGAGAAAAACGCCACTGCAAACAAGTCCGCCATGTTTCTGAAATTTTGGTTTGAATTTGCAAGGTTGGAATTTGATTCCCGGAAGGTCAACCTTGTTCAGGGTTTCCGCCAGGGTAAATCCATCAATACCCGGTGCCCCGATTTGTTCAAAGGGTTTGGTGGTGCCGCGTCCCTCGGATAACAGCGTACCTTCAAAGAGGCACATGCCGGGGTAAACTGTGGCCGTATCCAGGGTCGGCATGTTGGGGGAAGGGAAGACCCACGGCAATCCTGTTTCATCGAACCACATGCTGCGTTGCCAGCCTTCCATCTGCAGAATGGTCAATTCGCAATCAATTTTAAAATGGTCCCGGAACATGACTGCGAGTTCTCCTGCTGTCATGCCGTGACGTGTGAGGAGCGGGTATTGCCCGACAAACGAGAAAAATCCATCCTGCACGATATTGCCTTCCAGTTGGATTCCGTTGATCGGGTTTGGTCTATCGAGCACGATCACTTCTACACCGGCTTTGCCTGCGGTTTGCATGCAGTTGGCCAGAGTGTAGACGAAAGTGTAATAGCGCGAACCGATATCCTGAATATCGTAGATCACCGCATCCAGCCCATCGAACAAGGCCGCATCAGGGGTCAGAGATCCTTCATCTTCCCCGTACAAACTGAATATGGATAAGCCGGTGGCCGGATCAGTCTCGTGGGTAACGTGCTCCATATCCTGGGCCACACCGTAAAAACCGTGTTCGGGAGCGAACAACTTCACAAGTTCCCCAATGGGCAGATCGTAAAGGAGCCTGGTGGATGGGGTCAGGTCTGGGGTGACACTGGTCTGGTTTGCGAGCAAACCAAACCGTTTGTTCTTCAGGTATTGATCGGGGCGGGCCAGGAGTTGTTCCAGTCCGGTTTTAACTTGAGGCACAATAAAATAGACCTTTTATAAGGAGTATTCTGTCGGTTTATTGTTGCGAAGATTGAGGCGGTTGGAAACAGGAGCGCAATTCGAATTGCGATCTAAAAACGTTTCCGATTATTTGTTACGGCTTTTCAGCTTTGATACAAGTCTCTCACTAGATTTGGTGGCCCTTGGAAATAACGATGATATTGGAACTTTCGTCAACGTAAAAACGTTTTTTATCCTCTTCAAGATTGTAGCCGATGGTTGTGTTGGGTGGTACCACAACATCTTTATCAATGATGGCCAGGTTGATTTTGCATCCCGGATGAATCACAACAC
The DNA here is from genome assembly GCA_015698285.1 of Candidatus Nitronauta litoralis. Taxonomy (NCBI): domain Bacteria; kingdom Pseudomonadati; phylum Nitrospinota; class Nitrospinia; order Nitrospinales; family Nitrospinaceae; genus Candidatus Nitronauta; species Candidatus Nitronauta litoralis. The sequence goes on along the minus strand of CP048685.1, from coordinate 457,123 downwards.
GATCCATGATCAGGGAGTTGATAACCGCGGCCCCCGTATCGACAAACACGCCTCGTCCTAAAGTGGAGTCCTGAACTATACCGCCGCTGATGATGCTGCCTTCGCCGACCAGGCTGTTGATGGCCTGTCCTCGTCGCCCGTCTTGATTAAATACAAATTTTGCCGGGGGTAATCCGAGAGACACGGTTTTGATAGGCCATTTACGGTTGTACAGGTTGAAAATGGGTTTCACATTTCTCAAATCCATATTGGCTTCCCAGAAACTCTGGATGGTGCCCACGTCCCGCCAGTATCCGATTTCTTCTTCAGTAATGCCCGGGACCCGGTTTTGCGCAAAATCGTAGGCATAAAGCGGTTGACTTTCGTAGAGTGATGGCAGAATGTCTTTGCCAAAATCATGTGAAGAGGTTGGGTCCTCTGCGTCCTTGTGCAGGACCTCCAGAAGAAACTCCTTGTCAAAAATATAGTTGCCCATTGAGGCATAAGCTGTGTCAGGTCTTCCAGGAATGGGGATGGGGTCTTTCGGTTTTTCCTGAAACCCAACGATTCGGCTTTTTTCGTCTACCTGAATGACCCCGAATTCCGTTGCCTTTTCGAGTGGGACAGGGATTGCCGAAACCGTAACCCTTGCTCCATTCCTTTTGTGGAAGGAGACCATCTGCCGGATGTCCATTTTGTAAATATGGTCTGCACCGAAAACGCAAACAAGATCAAAGTCACGATCCTCAATCAGGTTGATATTTTGGTGGATAGCATCGGCAGTGCCCCGGTACCAACTATCACCCGTACGCATTTGAGCCGGAACAGGCAGAATAAAATGATTGGGTAAAAGGGTTCCGAACTGGAAACCTTCCTGAATATGTTCGGTGAGGGACTGGGATTTGAACTGGGTCAGGACAAATATGGAATAAATTCCCGAATTGATGAAATTACTCAGGACAAAGTCGATGATTCGGTATTTTCCACCAAAAGGGACTGCCGGTTTGGCGCGCTCTGCTGTCAAAGGGTACAGCCGCCTTCCTTCCCCACCGGCCAGAATCATTCCCATTATTTTCATTGAATCGCCTTTGTTGAAGTATTAACAGACCTGAAGGGCCACCCAAAAACACCAGGAAAAGACAGGCCAAAACACTGAAAATCAAACAATAATAACATAACACCCTTATGTATATTTTTGACTAGAGCCAGGGTTATTTTTTGAAAGAAGTTTTTTCCAGTTTTAGATATTTTTTGGGGTCATGACTGGAACAGAGGGTTGTTTTTGGTGATTGGAGTTTATAGTGACCCAGGTCTTTGTTGCTGATTGACCTTCTTCCCAAAAACTGGACGGTTTAAAGTAGAGTTTCCTGTTTAGATTGACCTTATACTGCGGGATTTTATGAAGATGAGTCGTTATTTAAAGGAACGATATCAACCCGTACGAAAATCAGGATGCGTAACATCAACTCCGGCCTGATAAACTGAATTTTAACTTCTTATAGAATTTACATCTGGAGAATAGGGACACGTTCGTCCATTGACACGGAGCCTGCTAATGGGTGACCCTTTTACTCTGTGAGGGCGAGGGCTCTATTTTCTTTTCAAATAGGTTTTGTTCCAAGATTTCTTCTAGAGTTTTAATTTTAGATCTGATGGCCGTTTGGCCGATTCCGAGCTTCTTTGCAGCACCCTTAATACTTCCTTCTTTTGCTGTAACCCAAAAACAATATAGGTGATGTTAGTTTATCCAGTTCATAATTGGAACGCTTTCTCAGTTTATTTAAATCAAACGTTTTAATAAATATTATCGATTTATATTGATATTGTTTTTATAGTACTATTTTGCTAGTCACTTTGAAAAAATAAAACTTAGAGATTGAGTTTGGTCGTCCAGGTCTCAAGTGGCCGAGGTGGTTCCTTCCTTACACCCCGGCCCTTCTTTTTCAGGAGACTGGATTTAAAGTTAGAGGCTTCTTGTTCTGAGAGTCAGTGCCTTTACAGCCTGAATAGAGGAGCCGTTGAGTTTTTTAAACGTGTTACGGAAATATGGAAAAGCTTGGTAGTGTGAACAATTTATAGGATGCGAAATACATATTCCTGAATTTCTCTTAGTAACATTATTTCGCCGCCCATGAGGCTTCTATGAGTAGAAATGTCCAATTATGTGGCACGGGTTGCTGTTATTTTGGCGGGTGCTCTGATTTGGTATTTTCTGAAAACTTTTTGGAGAAATTTTGGCTCTTTCGGAATCCTTAGCATTTGAGCAATACAACCGGAAATACAAAGGCTCGAGTATTCGAAAATGCGTTCTACCGGGCCGCCGGAAAATTGATGGAAAAGATAAAATTGCCAGGTCGCAAGCCTGGACCGTTGGATAATGCAGGAACCCATGTTTACTTGACGTGTTTTTGGGCGCAAGAGTTGGCCGCGCGAAAAGAGGGCGTGGTTCTTAATTAGCATTTTACTCTTGTGGCTAAGTAGCTTGAGGAAACACTGGGTGTTATTCTAAAAGAGCTGAATGCCGATTCGGCCCTCAATTAAGTGGGCTACACAAAATAACCTGACCCAAGGAATAGAATAAATGGAAGATCATAGGAGCCGGATAATGATGGGCATTTCTTTTTCATTCTTTAAAAATATACTTTTTCTTTTTATATTCAGCATTTTTATGTACCCGGTTTTAGGGGTTGCAAGCGTGATAGATGAAACTCTTAAAGGTGACTTTAAATTGGCCCAAGGAGAAATTCAGGAGGCGGAAAAACACTACGCCAAAGCCCTGGAAATGGATCCTGAAAACTGGCGGGTCCTGCGTTCTTTGGCTGAGGTCAAGTTTCAACTGAAAAAATACAAAGAAACCCAGAAATTGGTGGATCGTATTTTAGCCAAAGAAGTGATTAAGCGAAATAAAGTAATGGTTACGGTGGAGGGGGGGGCGGAACCGTTCGAAGCAGAAATTGTTGATGAAAAAGTCGTCATTGCTGACAGCCAGATAAATAAAGAAAAGAAATTAATGGATGGCAAGGCTTCTAAATCTAATAGTTATTACCGCCTCTTCAATCTTAAAACTGGACAAATGCTCCTGGTTCCACACGAGTCTACCAAAATTCAATATAAAGGGGTTCCTACCAGAGTCTATGCTTATGTGCAGGAACTGCATGCCAAAGTTGAAAATATATTAATTAGCAAAGCCAAAACAAAAGGTCCTGTGGAAATGGTGAGGCTTAAGGGCGGCTGTTTCAAGATGGGAAGCAATAATTATGCAAAATCTGAAATGCCCGTCCATGAGGTCTGTTTGAAACCATTTAAAATGGATAAGTTTGAAGTGAACCAGGCTGATTTTCAGGCGGTAATGGGGCACAATCCTTCCCGGTTTAAAGGTGCCGATCGGCCAGTTGAAATGGCTACCTGGCACGAAGCAGACGAATACTGCAAAAAAACCGGTAAACGTCTGCCGACAGAAGCAGAATGGGAATATGCCGCCCGTGGCGGAACAGATACAGAATATTACTGGGGCAACGAATTCGATGCCTCAAGATCAAATTTTTGTGACAGTTCCTGTTCCCGCAACCTTCGTTTTAAAGATAGTTCGGATGGATTCGAATACACAGCTCCGATAGGTTCCTTCCCGGCCAATCCGGTTGGACTCCATGATATGGCCGGCAATGTTAATGAATGGGTGTCAGATTGGTTCGAGATTGCATACTACAAGAATAGTCCAAAAGACAACCCTCAGGGGCCTGAGCGCTCTGACCCTTCTGAACGACGTGGAGGAGGAGTTCAAAAAACCTTTAGAGGCGGAGCCTGGCAAACAGACTCGAACAGCCTGCGTCCGGCCTGGCGCAAAGGATTTGAAACGGACTATCGTCTAGACGGCACTGGCTTCCGTTGCGCTGCTGACCTTCCCATCAAAAACTAATCCATTTGTTGTATTAGGATTTTATCTTAAATTTTGATAATTAAGGAGGAGGTATTAAGGTCCAGGAATCTCTATTGCTTTGGGTTAGGCGGTTAGGGCCAACCTACCATTCATCAAAATCGCGAATTCAACCCATAAGTGCAATTCCAGCTTATTGATCGGATTGATGATAACTTTTTTGGCAAAGGGATACCTTTTCGATGACAAGAGTTAGTTTAGAGGGAAATACCGTTTCTAATGGAGAATTAAGAATTGAATGTGAATACAAAGTCAGGCAGGCTCTTATTGTTAAAAATGTAATTGTAGTTTTATTGGACCCAAATGAAAATTTAGGAAAAGAAGAGCAGTTTAAAAACTTATTTGGTTACAATTTAGAGGGTAAACAATTGTGGGTGGCAGAATTGCCGACTTCAAAAAAAGCGGATGTTTATTATAAAATCAAGAAAAAAAGAAATACATTGTCTCCTTGGACATTTTCTTTGATTGCGTATTCATTTTGTTCCTATGAATGCGAAATTGATATTAAGACCGGAAAAATTATAAAATCTGTTTTCTATAAATAATGTAAAGCAAAGGGATCACCCATTAGCAGGCTCCGTGTCAATGGACGAACGAATCCTTTGCTCCCAATAGACTTGTCTACTGGAAGTTATTTTCTTTTAAACAGGCCGGAGCTGGTTGATGCGCATCCTGGTTTTCTTTTTTGTCGCCTCTCTTCTTAGATGCACCCACTTTGATTTGTTTTTTGGGGGAAGAAGCTCCATCTTTGGGTGTAATTCGTGTGTAATCCTGCCTGGAAATCTTCAATATCTCCCATCATTTCCCGGAACTATAGAGAAATGGTGAGATTCCAAAAGCTGAACAATATAAATGATTTAGGAAGAATCTGGAACTAAAGCAAAAACCTGAATTGAATATTTGTAATCAGTAGGTCGGGTGCGGTTTCCTTGCATCCTGTGTGTTTACGATACACAAATAAAAATAAAGGGTTTGTGGTTTCCATCGGTGGTTCATTTTGCTTTGGGTGGCAAATTTAACGGTTATAATGCAAACTCCAGAAGAAAATTAGGGTGCAGATGCATCTAATCCAACAGCAGGCCAGATTTTCCTGGGAAACCACTATTCACTTGAGTCGCGGTGAATTTTTGAGGGCGTCTAATAGAGGGAGTCCTTTGCAGAACTCGAAGATCAAAAGCAAAGGCGAGATTCTTCACGGTGTTTATCCTGAGCTTGTCAAAGGGAAATGCGGGCTCCTTAATTGTTTCCATCCAGGAAGCGCTTATGCAAAGCTCTCTACCAGAGGTTGGAAATTGGCCGGTGTGGTTCTCTTAATGGGGACTGCTTCTGTGTTTTGGGAAATCAATCAGCATGTTGCCGGGTATTCGCTGTAACATGAAATCGAACCCCTGGTGTAATAAATCCACCAGGAAGGCCGGGGGTGCTATCACCGGCTTAATAAAGGAATTTTGAAATAATGCGTTCAAAAAAAGTTGAAGGACTCGATATTCCCTGGACGGCCCTGACCCTGGGTTGTTGCCAGATTTCCCCCAGCGAAGCCTGGGGAGATGCGTGTACGGCCGAAGAAGCGGACCGTGTAGTGAAGACCGCTCTGGAGGGCGGCATCATGGCGTTTGATACCGCTGAGGGTTATGGAGATGGGGAATCTGAGCGCCGTCTCGGCAAAGCCCTGGGCTCTCGCAAAAATGATGTCATCATCGTTTCAAAAATCTGGCCAGATGCCGATTTGAAACTCGAAGAATATCAGTCGCGTCTGGAGGGTACGTTGAAAGCTCTTGGGCGGGATTATGTGGATGTGTATATGGTTCACTGGCCCGGCATGTTTTTAGACACCATGTTAAAGACCGGAAAGATGTGCGACATCATGGGTGCTCTCAAAGAAAGCGGCAAGGCCCGTACCATAGGGGTCTCGAATTTCCGGGCGAGGGACATAGGTTTGATGACAGGAAAAGCTTCAATGTTTACCGCCAATCAGGTTCCTTATAGCCTGCTCCAGCGCGAGTATGAAGGAGAACATATTAAGGAATGTGAAAAAGCCGGCATCGGTTATATGGCGTATTCACCAAGTGCCCGTGGTCTGTTGGCCGATCGGTTGGATGAAGAGGCCTTAAAGGCACAAGCCCGTCGGGAGTATTACCTGTATACGCACCCTTATCTTGGAGAATCGCAAGGTGTGCGGCGCACTGTTCAGGAAATTGCCCAGGAAATCAATACGGCCCCCATCAACGTGGCCCTGGCCTGGGTGACCCAGAAACAGAATATAATCACCGCTGTGGTGGGATCACGGAAGGTGGATCAGGTGAAGGAGTTTTGTGCCGCCGGGGATATTACACTGACTGCCGATCAACTGGACCGACTGAACGTGGAGAGCGCTGAGTTTCATATGACCACCAGCGGTATTAAGGTCTCTTGAAGAATCGAAAAGCTTTAAAGCTGAAAAAATTCAATTCTTCTGCCGGGAACTTTTCTTAATCCGGACCGTTTTACTTTTTATCAGGAATACGTAGTTCATTTCGCGCAGCGGAACCCGACATTAAATGCGCGGTTTTTGGGGTAGAGAAGAAGCCGGCTGGTCGAGGTGACCAGGTTTGCTGATACATTGAACGCGCCTCCACGGGCTACCTGCTTTTTGATTTTTTCGCTGGAGACATTGCTGTGGACCTCAACCTTGGTGGATGTCCATTCCCAGACGTTGCCCGACGTATCAAATAATCCGTAAGCATTGGGTTTCTTTTTGCCTACCGGATGGTGCCCCTCATCGTAATGCCCGCCGAACCAGACATAGGAGGCGTCTGGATTATTCCCCCAGAAATAACGGGTTCGGCTCCCGGCTTTCGCTGCTTTTTCCCATTCCTCTTCAGTAGGTAGACGTTTTCCCACCTTTTTGCAATAGTCCCGGGCTTTGAACCAGGTAACTTGTTCCGCTGGATGGTTTTCCTGTTTCCAGTAAAAGTTGTGAGGACCCATGACGTTCACGTATTCCTTCTGGGTCACTTCCCTTTCATCAATATAAAACTCATCGAGATGAGTCTTGCTGGAAGAGACGCTGGATTGAAAGTCTCCGGCAGGCACCTTCACCATTCCAGCTTCCTGACCTGACACAGGAGAGACCATCAAATTGAATCCGATGAAAAGGGGACAGAAATAAACTCTGGAAGACATGAAATAATTATGGCTTAAAATTGAAGAAGGATACAAGCTCAAACCTGATTAATTAAAAAATGTTATTTTATTATTATGAAATTTCAACACGCCATTTGCTGGATCCGTCGCGATCTGAGGCTCTCGGATCACCGTGCCCTTTATGAAGCCTGTCGTGTTTCAAAACAGGTCAGTGTGGTGTTTGTCTATGATGAAACGATCCTGAAAAAACTTAAGGACCGGGATGACCGTCGGGTTACTTTTATTTATGAATGCCTGAATGAAATTGACAAAAAGTTAAGGGACAAGGGATCGGCTTTGATCACGGTCAAGGGAGATCCCTGCGTTGAGATTCCGGAGCTGGCTGCGGAACTTGGTGTGGATGGAGTTTTTTGCAATCGCGATTACGAACCAGCGGCGAAAGAAAGAGACGAGTTTGTTGGAGATCGTTTGAAAGGTTTGGGAATATCGTTTCAAAGCTTTAAGGATCAGGTGGTATTTGAAAGGTTGGAAATAACAACCCAGGCAGGTCATCCCTTCCGTGTGTTTACTCCTTACAAAAATGCCTGGCTAAAAAAAGTGACGGAGGAAGGCTATCGGGAATATCGTCCGAACCTTAAAAAACTATCACCGTTAAAAAATATTAATAAATTTGTTAAGCCCTTTGACCTTAAATCAATTGGTTTCGAGAAAGCATCCTTATGGATTGAACCGGGCGAGCAGGAAGGTGGAAAGCGTTTCAGAAAGTTTTTGAAATGCGTGGGGCAATATAATGAGTCGCGCGATTTCCCGTTCATCAATGGAACATCCGGATTGTCTGTCCATTTAAGGTTTGGAACGGTTAGTATTCGCAAGCTTGTTAAAGGCGCTCTTGAACAAGACTCCAAAGGAGCGCAGGTATGGCTTTCTGAATTGATATGGCGTGAATTTTATCAAATGATATTAGACAGATTCCCAAGAGTGGTCGAGCAGACATTCATTCCAAAATTCAATCAGATCAAATGGTCGGGTGGTGACAGGTTTTTTAAAGCATGGTGTATAGGCCAAACAGGGTACCCCCTGGTAGACGCTGCGATGCGGCAATTCAACGCAACAGGTTGGATGCACAACCGGCTTCGTATGGTGGTGGCTTCTTTTCTTGTAAAAGACCTGCTGGTGGATTGGAGGAAAGGGGAGGCTTACTTTGCCCGTTTTCTCCTCGACTTTGATCTGGCAGCCAACAATGGTGGATGGCAATGGTGCGCTTCTACAGGGTGCGATGCTCAGCCCTGGTTCAGAATTTTTAATCCGATAACCCAGTCCACACGGTTTGACCCGGATGGAAAGTTTATCCGGGCAAATGTGCCGGAACTGAAGAACTTTTCCAATAAAGAAATTCACTTTCCATCTAAGTGCAGGAAAGAGGCCCAGCTTAAAGCAGGTTGCTTGATCGGAAAGGATTATCCTGAGCCTCTTGTGGATCATTCGACTCAACGGCTCCTTGCTCTGGACTTGTACAAGAACTTCTAAGGGGATTCCCCTGTTAACATTAAAAGATTTGTTCCCTGAATGAGGAGGGGGTAGGGGAAGAGTATGATTAATTTAGCCTTTTAAGTTTTGAAAACTGGGGGCTACAGATTGTCCCGGTTTGAGGGACCCTTTACATAAGTTGATTTCCCTTGAAAAAGGTCTAAATTTGACCTAAATTTCATTCACATCGTTAAACCTAAGAAATGGCCAGCTTACTGCAACCTGTTCGGGAAAGAAGTTTTAAGGAGAAATAGAATGTATATGAAATTTCTAGCTGCTGTATTGGTAACACTTTTATGTTCTGGATGCTTGAGTTCCATCTTTCCCGGTAAGGATAACCCGAATTCAGGGGATACCTCTGGACTGGTTTATCTGGATCAAGGTTGGGACCAAACAAATAAATTTCGAGAGCTTTCTTATTACACTCCGCAGGGTTCACACCTGATTCCCTATAAATGGTTTCTGGCTTTGGAGCAACCTGGAAATGAAAGGTTAATTCGAGATCCATCCAACATGAACCGTTTGCGGTTCCTGACACACCGACCTCAACCGGAAGAAGATGGAGCACTATATGAACAACTAAATCCGGATGGCCTGCCAGTCGGGTTTGTGAAAGATCCGCCCTTTAAAAAAGGAGCACCTGATAAAGAGGGTTGGATGGGATTCAATTGTTCCGCCTGCCACACCAATCAAGTCAATTATAAAGGCGTCGGCATTCGGGTTGATGGCGGTCCTTCAATGGCTGATTTTCAGGGATTCCTGGAAGAAGTACGCAATGCCCTCAATGCAACTGTGGCAGATAGTGCGAAATTTGATCGTTTTGCCAAAAGGGTAAACAGGGAAGACTCATCTGTTCTCAAAGAGGAGTTAAAGAAATTCACGGAAGGTTTCAATGAACTGGTTCGCAGAAACCATTCGCCTCTGCGTTACGGTTTTGCCAGGTTGGATGCATTTGGCGCGATCATAAACGAGGTCGCTAAAAATATGGGGCAACCTCAGGATATTCTTCCAGCCAATGCACCGGTCAGTTATCCTTTTATCTGGGATGCGCCAAAACTGGATTTTGTTCAATGGAACAGGTCTGTTGACAACCCGATTGCGAGAAACGCGGGAGAAGTGGTTGGTGTGTATGGAGAAATAACCCCACAGCTATCTAAACGACCTCCCTTTAAATCGAGTATACGGTTGCATGACTTGTTTAATCTGGAGCAGTGGCTGGTGAAACTGGAATCGCCAAAATGGCCGGAGGAGCATCTGCCAAAAATTGACAGGCCAAAAGCGGAGAAAGGTAAAAAGCTTTATGACCGTTATTGTAATGGATGTCACGCCAATGATTTGAGTAAAAATATGACTGACCCCAAAGAAAATTTTGCGGGAAAAACTTTCATTAAAACCAATGGAATTTACATTGAAAAAATGAGAACGGATCCGAGGATGGCTACGAACTTTGCTGGTCGGTTCTTTGAGACGGGTCCCGTAGTAAAAGCATTAATGCCGGAATGGAAAGCTGAATGCGGAAAGGTTCCGGCAGGAATGGTCCTTGGAAAATTTATCCGGGTATTAGTCGGGCCGGAATTGTTAAAACTCCCTCCTGAACAGTTTCTGGAATATACCGGCTATCGAGTAAACCCCAAGGATCCGGAAGCACCGGTTGATTGTACCAAGGCGACTCCAGAAATAAAAAAAGCCATGCTGAAAGAGGTTCTGGTGTATAAAGCGCGTCCCCTAAACGGGATCTGGGCAACTGCTCCCTATCTTCACAATGGTTCCGTGCCCAATCTGTATCAGCTCCTACTAAAAGAAAGTGAACGGGATTCGGAATTTTGCGTGGGCAGTCGAGAGTTTGATCCGGTCCATGTCGGTTTTAAATACAAACCCGATCCTCAAAAAGGTTGTGGGAATGACTTTACGTTTGATACGAAATTGCAGGGTAACCTGAACACGGGGCATAACTTCACCTCCCGTCTGGAGGAAGAGGAAAGATGGCAACTTGTTGAGTACCTGAAAACATTGTGAAGCTTGAGAGTTTTGGGATGCGTTCAACTGGCCGTTGAAAGGTTGTTGGAGTTATGAATTGACGAATCAGAAATAGCGATGTCGGAAAAAATAACTCTTCTTGGGGAGACAGACCTTGTTTAATAAAACAATCAAAATGTTCTTTTCGGTTTTTGTGGGGCTGGCCGTTATTGGTCTCAGCTCAGGTTGGGCCGCAGCAGAACTTTATTCCCATAAAATTAAACCCACCAGGCACGAAACTGTTGCAGCTGGGGAAGAAGAAAATATTAAAAAAATTGTGGAAGCTCAGGGGGTATTGCAAGGTTTACGATATAAAGACAAGAAAAAGCTCAGGAACGTTCATCCAAAGGCGCATGGGTGTGTTAACGCGGTCTTTATCATCAACAAGGATATAAAAAAAGAATATCAAGTAGGTCTTTTTTCCCGGCCTGGAGTCGCCTATCCGAATGTGAAAATCAGATTTTCAAATGCAACCACTGTGGTCAACCCGGATTTGGACCCCGCTACGGGTGCGAACAGAAGCAGAGGGATGGCCATCCAGATTCCAAATGTTGAAAAAATTACGAGGCAGAAAGTAATCCAGGTTCCGAACCATAAAGGAACCCAGGATTTTCTGATGATCAACCAGCCTGTTTTTGCTATCAAAAATATTGAAGACTATCTTGAGATCACAAACTTCCAAATTGAAGAGTTAAAAGGAAATGCGGTCAATCCAGTGAAAAGATTTGTGACAAAGGGTCTGCCGGAAAACTCCAAGCTAAGAGGGCGGGAAAGGCAAATCGTTGGTTCAATTGTTAAGGCGAAAATGGAAAGTCCATTTGATGCGCAATATTTTTCAGCATCTCCTTTTCTTTTGGGGCCTGATAAGGTAATGAAATTTTCGGCGAAACCCAAACAATGCAGGAAATCCCCGGATTACCTCCGGGAAGCTATGAGAAACCAATTTGGTTTAAATACTGGAAAGAGGGTTTGTTTCGACTTTTTGCTGCAAGTGCCAACAGACCAAAAGGATCTGGGGATAGAAGATGCTACTTTTGAATGGATTGAGGATAAATCGCTTATTGGGGAGTTTCCAGGGAAGATGAAAAAAGGGGTGCCATATGAAAAGGTCGCTGAAATTGTAATCCCGGTGCAAAACTTTGATAAGCCGGCGGCTAATACAGCTTGCGAAGAATTGGAGTTTAATCCCTGGCATTCACTGGAGGCTCATCAGCCCTTAGGTGGAATCAACAGATTACGAAATCCTGTGTATCTGGAATCAGCCCGTGGTAGAAAATAACCAATAGAAATATTAATTCCACTCTGGAGGCATTATGAAAATGCATCGCATGATATTAACTGTAGCTCTTGCCTGGATGGTTTCATTCGGAGCACCGCAAATAGTTTATTCAATGGATAAAAAATGCGTTTCGACTATGTCAAAAGAAGTAAAAGATAAAATTATTGCCATGGCGGAAAAGAGCAAGAAAGATAAAAAAGGGCTTACCATCTACCTGTCCGGTCAGAGTGTTGCGGTTGTTGTGACTGAATTAATTGGAACAGAATTAATAGTTGGAAAAAACCGGGAATATGATCAGGTAATGATTCGGGTGGATCAAATTTCAGGCCTTGCAATGAATTGACTTGATCCGAAAGCCGAGAAAATCGAATCTGCATATAAAGAAGATATTTTTTTCTTAAATTTTGTCGAGCCAGTAGACTGGTATTTTAAAGATTTTGTTCACCTGAATATTTTATTTAAAAAAATATAGGCCAGTATAAAGCAAGGGATCCCAAGCCTTAAAATGACCTTTAAAAAACCTTTTGTTCCTGCTTTTAATAAAAAGAGGATGATTGGGTTGCCTATCTTTTCGTTGACTTAAATTTTTGATACAGATTGAGGAACCCTGAATTATTTTTTCAAAGAGTTTTCCGTTCATCGTTGAATGCAGCTAAAAATATTTACATTTATTGTTGGAAAAAAGGGGCTTTTTTCGGGGTCGAATCAATTATTGGAGATAGAGACGGGTTCGTGTGGAGTGTTGCTAAACACTTTGTTTTCAATTGAATAGGGGGCATCGGTCTTTTCGTGGTACGGAGATACCTGATTGTAAGGCGTGGCGTGGATTTAAAATGGACTTTTTATGAGGCATCCCTTAGCTTTTAATTAAGAGTTAAGTTCAGAATAAGGATCAATATTTTATTGGTTCTGGGAATTATTCAAGTGGTTAAAAAATTATAAATTGAAAAATTTAAAGAGTAGTTTTTGGAAAAGTAAAATGTGATGGCATGTTGTGATGGCCCATATAAAAATCTTGAAAAAGTATTGATTTGGTCTGGAGGCAAGAATCAAAGATTTGGAGGGGACTTGTCTGCGACTGGCTGTGGATGGGGTTGCTTCTTTCCAATGCAGGTTTTTATTGATGGAGTGAAGAATTGAAAAGTCCAGAGCAAATAGATGCCCACCTTCACTGGTTTCACTGGGTGATCGTTTCCTTGTCAATAATTTTGACGATGCTTGCCTGGTGGTTTACCAAAACCCAGGTTGATGAAAAAATTGAAGGCAAATTTCGCAGGGAATCACAGCAGGCGATAGAATTGATTTCAGAAAGAATGCAGAAATATGAAGATGCGCTGTGGGCCGGAGTTTCAGCTATCCAGGCAAAGGGGGGTGATATTTCTGCGGCCGAGTGGAGAGTTTTTGAGCAAAGTTTTGGTGTGGAAGTGAAATATCCTGGTGTATTGGGTCTAGGTGTGATTTTTTACGTCCCACAGCATAAATTAAAAGGTTTTCTTGAGAAGCAAAGAATGGAGCGGCCAGACTTCCATATTCACCCTCCTCATGATGAAAAGGAGTTTTTCCCAATAACCTATATTGAACCCGTAGAGAATAATTCTAAAGCCGTTGGTCTTGATATGGTTCACGAGACCAATCGTTACACTGCAGCAAAAAAAGCACGTGACACAGGGGAAGCACAGATAACAGGCCCCATTGTTCTTGTTCAAGACGAAAAAAGAACGCCCGGTTTTCTGTTTTTTACTCCATTTTATGCCGGGGGGAAATATGAGTCTCTGGAAGAGAGGCGAAAAAATTTTATAGGAATGGTTTACGCCCCTTTTATAGCTGAAGTTTTAATGAATGGGGTGTTGATGAAGGAAGAACTCCATGTCGGTTTCAGGTTACGTGATGGGAAGGAAACTTTGTATGACCAGTTTGGTGAAAACCAAAAAGAATACGATCAGAACCCTCTCTTTAAAAAAACAATTTCAATAGACTGGTATGGAAGGAAATGGGAGTTTGATATACAAACGACCCAATCTTTTAAAAAAGCCACGGATAGCTTTCAACCCCTTACAATACTTATTGGAGGGATTATCATTGATGCATTAATCATTTTTTTGATTTTGGCGTTATCGAGAACAAATAAACGAGCTATTGATTTTGCAAATTCCATAAATAAAAAATTAATTGACCAGGCGGTTTTTCTTAAAAAATCAAATGAGGATTTGGAGCAGTTTGCCTATGTGGTTTCACATGATTTAAAAGCACCTCTCAGAGCAATCAATAATCTTTCCGATTGGATTGCTGAAGATCTAGGCGAAAACCTGGAGAGCGAGACTAAAGAAAATATTGTTACACTGAAGAACAGAGTCGCAAGAATGGAGAATCTTATTCAGGGGATTCTAAACTATTCACGAGCGGGGACGGCCGGGTCAGAGAAAATGTATTGCAATATAGAAGAAATTGTCAGTAATGCGCTTTCCCTGATGGAAGGGTACACCAATATCAGTATCGACATTGGTAAGAATATTCCAAACGTTTTCGCAGACCCAACCCAATTAACTCAGGTGTTTGTCAATCTCATATCGAATGCCATCAGGCACAGCGATGCGCCAGGAGGCAAAATAAAGGTGTCTGCAAAACAATACCAAAAAGATGAACGCTATATTGAAATTTTAGTGGCGAACGAGGGCAAGAAAATCCCACAAGAATACGCTGACCGAATATTTAAAATGTTCCAAACCCTGGAGGCACGGGATGAAAAAGAAAGTACTGGGGTGGGATTGACTATAGTGAAAAAAATCGTTGAAAACCATAGTGGCAGGGTGTGCCTACTGGACACCGCTGATTTGTTGACAACTTTTCAGGTTTTATGGCCAAAATGTTTTCAATTGGAAGCCCCATTGGCCGGGCACTAGTTGCGTTTCGTTTTTTCAAGGAGACGGCATGGTTGATTTTGGACAACTCAAATTTCTCCTGGTAGAAGATGATCAGGTCGATGTGAAAAATGTCAAAAGAGCTTTTAAAAAAAATAATATAACCAACCCGCTTTATATTGCAGGAAATGGAGAAGAAGCCCTGGAAATGCTCAGGGGGAGTAAAGACGGAGAGCCGGAAATTCCTTCGCCGCATATTATTTTGCTTGATCTGAACATGCCAAAAATGAACGGTATTGAATTCCTTCAGGAATTGCGTAAAGACCCAAAGCTGAAACCCATTTCCGTATATATTTTATCCACTTCGGATGAAGAAAAGGATATTCTAAAAGCCTATAACCTTAATGTGGCCGGGTATATTTTGAAGCCTTTGGATTTCACTAAATTCATTAAAACTATATCTACATTGGATTCATTCTGGAAACTTTGCCAATTTCCAAAAGAAATAAAACCCGAATAAGAAGTTGAGGTTATGCAAAAGTTCCTCAGAGTTAATCTGTTTTCAGAGAGCGCTGGAATTATAAAGAATAATAATACTGGTTTTCTAATCTTAAATTTTATTTGTAATGCAAATAACAGTTGATTGGGAAATATAAAAAATGTGGTTTGAGGGGAGTCATGAATAAAACCTTTAATTTATTGCTTATAGAGGACGATCAGGTAGATCGTATGTCATTCCAGCGTTATTTGAAAAAAACCACTTTATTGTACAAAGTGGATGAATATGCCCTCGGAAAACCTTGTATAGAAAGCTTTGAGGAGGGTAAATACGATATTGTATTCCTGGATTACAACCTCCCTGATATTAATGGTATGGATGTTCTGGATCAGTTGTTAAAAATTGATCCCTATTGTTCAGTTGTTTTGATGACGGGTGAAGGGGATGAACTCCTGGCGGCAAAGGCTATTAAAAGTGGGGCGGCTGATTATTTACCAAAAAAATCCCTGTCTGAAGTTGTTTTAAAGCAGTGCCTTGAAAATATTGAAATGCGCAAAGCCATGAAACTGGCGGAGCAGAGTAACAAGGCCAAAACCGAATTTCTTTCCCGCATGAGCCATGAGTTGCGAACCCCTATGAATGCAATATTGGGTTTTTCCCAGGTGTTGATTCACAATCCGGCCCAAAACTTAAGCGATGATCAGAAGGAAAGCGTTGAAGAAATACTTAAAGCGGGTAAACATTTATTATCACTCATTGATGAAGTTTTAGAGCTATCTGAAATTGAATCTAGAGAAATTACTCTTTCCCTTGAATCCATTGAAGTCAAATTGGTTTTGGAAGAAGTGTTAAAGCTTCTTAAGCCATTAGCGGATCAATTGGGAATACAAATCCAAAATGATATATCTGGAGATAAGGATTTTTGGGTGGTTGGGGATAGAGTTCGACTTAAACAGGTTTTAATGAACTTGATTTCCAACGGGATCAAATATAACCGTGAATATGGAAGAGTAAAAATTTATGGTAAAAATAACTTTCCAAATTCAGTGAAAATATTTGTTGAGGACAGTGGAATGGGGTTGTCCAGAGAAATGCAATCAAGGATATTTACACCCTTTGACCGTCTTGGGAAAGAAAATTCTGAAATTTCAGGAACAGGTATCGGGTTGACAATTTGCAAGGATCTGATGGATCTCATGAGGGGAAGCATTGAGGTTAGGAGTAAAGAGGGAGAAGGGACATGTATGATTATTGAGTTGCCAATGGGAAGAGAGGAAGACAGCTATGGAGGCGGGAGTTTGAGCGATATTGGCATGGATAGCGATGAGTTATCCGGATATAAAAAGACAGGAAGCCATAGTCTTTTGTATGTGGAAGATAATCCCGCCAATTTGAGGCTAATGGAATCAAAATTTTCAACTCGAGAGGATATTTCCTTGTTAAAAGCCTCGGATGCAAAAACGGGTATTCAATTAGCTCAAACCCACCAGCCCGACCTGATTTTAATGGACATCAACTTGCCTGGCATAGATGGAGTGCATGCTTTAAAGGAATTGAAAAAAATGGAGGAAACCAAAAATATTCCGGTTATTGCTATTAGTGCAAACGCCATGACAAAAGATATTGACCGTGCTCTTTCTGAAGGGTTTATTCACTATTTGGTCAAACCAATTGATATGGAACAATTATTGAGGGTTGTAAAACAGGAACTTGGAAGTTGAAAAGCTTATGTTTTTTATAGTCGTTGGAAAAATAATATTTTTGAAGTAAGAACAATTGGCAGGGGACATATATGCATAGAATCGAAATAGGAGCCGAGGGGAAAGACAATTAGATCTGCATGGTCTGAAAAGTGCCAACAAAAAACATCCGAGAAGGATTAAAGCCCACTCACTGCCCAAAAATTATCAGACTCTGTTTTTAACAGCTCAATTTAAAAGTGGTATTTGGTGGAGGAAATAATGGTTGGCTTGCAAAGCGTACTGTCGGATTATTTATCTTCATGATGATATTTCCATTTAGCGATGAATTAATACATTGAATTTCCTTATAATAATTGGCATAAGGAAAAAAAGAGATTGAAAAAAATTAGAAATACTGTAAATTAAACGACTTATTCCCTTAATAGTTTTACAGTAAATCTTTATGGATAACTCAAAAAATAAAAAGTTGCTGTTAGGGCAGCGATTAAAGCTTTGGCGAAAAGAGCATTCCTTAAAAGGTAACAAACTAGCCAAAGATATTGGGATCTCTCCCGGCAGCTTGTCTGAAATTGAGAATGGTAATTGCCTGCCTTCAGCAGAAACTCTGTCCAAGTTGCATGAATTCACTAATTTGGATGTTCTTTGGTTGCTGACTGGAAAAGGGGATATGAATAAAGGGCAGGCGGAAATTATCCGGACTGGGGAATATGAAAACCTGGACCAGGCTCAATTTGGAATTGATCCTAAAATTTTACATGATGAAAAGCTTAAAGGGTTGGTTGAGAAACTGGTAAAAATATACACCAGTGCTTCGCCAGTCCAAAAAGCCAATATATTGGGTTATCTTTCCGGGGTGGACCACCAGAACTAGTTTAGATTGTCCTTCTTTATTTTTTTCAAATCCAGACCTAAAGATGTCGCGCACCCCGGGCAAATGCAATGGGATGTATCATCAATTGTCTTTTGGCGGATAAAGATTTCTATATTCACCCATTTCTTCTGGTTGGGGTCATATATTTTTTTGCACCACGGGCACATTTCAATGTCTAAGGCGGGTTTTACAATTTGGTTGATTAATTCGCAAAGATTGTTGTTGAGCTGATTTTGCTCAACGATTTCCATTTTTTCTTCTTCCTTCTTTTTTAATACCAGGGCACCTCCGATCAGTTCTTTGTCTTCATTTATCAGAGGCTGTAAAATCACTGAAGCCCCATTTACCTCCTTTCCAAAAGCCTTAATATTCATCCAACCAAAATACAACATGTTTCTTTTTCTTAGATTTTGCTGGACATCTAAATTGACGTCATTTCCTAATGGGTTGGATATCTCAATTATGCTTTCCAGAGGCGAACCCAGGAACTTTTCCGGTGAGACCTCAAAAAGGTTTTCAATAGATTTGGTAGCGATCTGAATTACCCCTTCCGGATCACAAGCCAGAAGGGGGCAGTTTGCGCTATTAAGAATTTTTAATATCCAACCGTAATCCTTGTCTTTTTTGTCCTCACTTTTGAAATTGTGCAACGCTAATTCAATTGTGGTTTTTAAATCCTGATCCTTGAAGGGTTTTGTGAGGTATCCGCTCGGTTCGGTCAATTTTGCTCTTCCCAGAGTTTTATTGTCTGAGTAGGCACTTAAATAAATAATCGGGACCTTATGCTTGTTTTTTATTTTTTCTGAAGTGGAGATTCCATCCAGTTTCCCATCAAGCATAATATCCATTAATATGAGGTCAGGGGTATCCTCGGATAAGTGGTTTAGGGCCTTTTCTCCAGACCCCACCGTATCACTGACTTTGTAGCCGAGGTTTTCCAAAGACCTTTTTAGATGCAGGGAGACAAGTGTTTCATCCTCAACTATCAGGATTTTGGTTTCAGTAGTTTCCATGGTTGGTAGAATCCTTATTAAATTCGATTGAAATTTGGGTTTTGCCTTTATTGCTCAAGGAAACGTTTCCACCTAACTTCTCTTTAGTTAAAGACTTTACAATATCTAATCCTAAAGAAGAAACATTTTCGATGTCAAATCCTTCGGGAAACCCGATGCCATTATCGGTAACGCTTAATATCACTGTTTTTTCGTTTTCACAATAGCCGCAAATTTCGATTTCTCCCTTTGTTTTTCCCGGGAAGCCATGCTTGTAGGCATTGGAAACAAGCTCGTTCACAATTAATCCGCATGCCAGAGTCCTGTCCATATCGAGATGAAATCTGCCGCATTTAACCTCCAAACCAACCTCTTTACTGTTTTTAAATAAAGCATTTCCCAATTCATTGGAAAATTCGTTCAAATAATCTCTCATGTCGATTTCTTTTAGGTTGGAAGATTCGATAACCTTTTCGTGTACCAGAGCCATGGAGCGTACACGGTTTCCAAACTCTTCAAACTTTTCAGCACAACACCTGTCTTCCATTTCCTGGGTTTGGAGCCAAATTAAACTGGACAAAATCTGCATATTATTTTTTGCGCGATGTTGAACCTCTTTAAGTAATATTTCCTTTTCATTCAGAGAATGCCCAAGCTTGTTCTGGATTACTTTTTTTTCCTCAATTTCATTAACCAGCAATTCATTCGTTTTTTGCAGGTTTTCGGTTCTTTCTTTAACCATATCTTCTAAATGGTTTTTATAATCCAGCAACTCCTCATCCCTTTTCTCCAGCTCTGATAGCATTGAATTAAATGCAGAAAATAAGGTTCCAATCTCTCCCCGGGTCTTTGATTTCACTCTTAAGGAAAAATCAGGATTTTGGGAAATTTCTCTGGCTGTGCTCGCCAGGGATAAAATTGGAGTGGATATTATCTTGTGAGTCTTTATGGCAAAAAACACAACCAAACCAACGATTCCCCAAAAAGTAATAGCCACAAAAATCAGATAATTCTTAACAATATTCTGGTATTCATTTAACTCTCCGTATAAGACAAGACGTCCGATCACTTTTCCCTTCAATGAAACTGGAGTATCGAAATTGAAAAAACCCGGACCAAAAATTGAATAATTATCATTTTGTTTGATTTTGAATTTTTCAGAATCAAGACTCCCAAACTCCTGGAAGATTTCTCCGGCGGAGTTATATAAAGCCGCATAATGAATTTGTTTTTCTTCTTTTAATGAAGAAAGAATTTTTTCAGCGGCTTCTTTGTCTTCGAAAAACAAAGCGGCTCGGCTTGAATGACCGATAATGGATGCCATATTCGACAGATTATTAAGATAGATGCTCTTGAAAAGGCTTAAATCCTTGTACACAAAAACGAAGCAAACGATTAGAAGGGAGAATACAGAACTCACCACAATTAATAATATGATTTTCCATTTTATTGAAAGTGAGTTGAAGAACTTCATTATTCCAGAACCCTGTAGGCCAAACCTAACAATTCTGAAGAAACTTTGAGGTTTTTGGCTCTTAAAGATTTGCGGTTTATTTCAAATCGAACGCGATTTTCTGCAATGAGAAAGTTAATCCCGACGCCTTTTTCAAGGTTGCCAGAGGTGTCCCCGATAACCAGTACAGGTTTTCCTCTTACCATTGAAACCACTCTTTCAATTATCTGTCCCTTTTGGCCCGATATAAATAAAATATGACATTTCCCATAGTTTGAGTAGTTTTTTAAGTCATAAAAATTAAATGGAACCAGATTAGCGGTATTTTTTTCAAGGGCCTTCCAGATATTTCTATAAGGGTCATCTGATGGGACACAAAGATTCATCGGGCTGCTTTCAATTGGCCAATTGATGAAGGCAGGAAATTTTAGAATAAAACTGGCCTTAATAATATATTCTCTCCTTTGGGTTTCATTTCCCAAGCTGTACCGGGTGAAAACCCAAAGGTCCGCAATAAAAAATATTAAAATAATGAGTAACGTTTTGTTTAATATCACGTCAATTACTAATTGAAAAATTTCTAATATTAAAAATTTACTGTCGCTTTAAAGTAATAACTTCTTTCTGTTTGAGTAGCTCTTTCCAAAAGTTCGTTTAATTCAAAATGTTTTTCATCAGCAATGTTCTGCCCCACCAATGAGAGTTCCAGTTCTTTTATTGGCCTCCAGCCTAACCTCAGGTCGAGCCTGTGATAGGAAGGAATTCTCCTTATCGAATTGTTGGAAGTGAAATAATATAAAATATCAAAATCAAGGTTTTTAAGCAGGTTGATGTAGGCCCTTGCAGACAATACGTGGTTGGGGTCGCCCTCGGCATCCAAATCGCCTTCACTACTAAAGTCCTGAGGAATAAACGTGTTGAATTTGGTAGGTTTCAAATCTACATCAAGATAAGAATAACTTCCGGCAAGTTTTAATTGAGGCAAGATCTGCCATTGGCTGGCTAATTCAACACCGTAGGCTTTTCCCTCGAGGGAATTTTCATTTTTTGCAGTAATTTGCAAGTGGGAAGGGAAGGGCATAAACCGGAATGATGGAGGCAACTGAGTGAACTCAATAATATCGTCGTAGTCAAAATAAAAACCTGAAATGTCAAAGTAGAATTTGGAATTCAATTTAAACCTGTAACCGGCTTCATAGGCCAGTAAACTTTCTGCGTTCAGGTTTCCCTGGTTTTCTTCCCTGAGCAACAGAGGCAGGGGCAATCCTCCTCCTGGAGGAACTAAGGCTCGGTTAATCATGGCCGCCTCTTCCGAGATGGTTGGAATACGAACGGCTCTCGACACTGCCGCCCATACAGAATGTTGTTCGGTGAATCGTATGTTTGTCCTTATATTGGGTTGAATTTCCCAGCCTGAAAACTGATTGTGCTCAAACTTAGAGCCGACAATAATGTTCCAAAAATCCGAAATCAGTGATATTTCATCGTGGACAAAAAAACCATAGAGGTGTGTCAGGTTATTGGGAAAGTCCACAATATTGGTGCTGGTGAAATTGAAATTTGAAAGGCGATAGTTTGCTCCCCAGGAAACCCGGTGTCTATCCTGGAATTTAAAGTCATGCTGGAATTCAAAATCAAACTGATCGACTACATTATCGAATGGAACCGAGGATTCCCTTTCAAGCCGATCATAATAAACTTGAGCTTTTAACTTTGATTCATCTGTAAAGGTTTTACTGAATCTGGATAAGAAATTTCCCCCTTTTTGCGTGGTGATTCCTTGAAAAGGGATGGAGCCTTGTTGAAGAGAAACAAAACGGCTTAAAAAATCCAGTCCTGCATCTGCGTTGTAAATATCCCCCTGGAAGGTGAGATCAGTATCATCATCAACTTCCCAATCTGCGCGAAATCCCCCCTGGGCTATTTCTTTATCATCAATACCGTCTGTGCCATTTAGGTTTTCCCCCCCATCGCGTGATCGGTATTTTCCGTAGACCCTGAAATCCAATCCTTCACTAATGGAACCCCCGTATCTAAGAGAAGAAAAACCTCTCTCCTCATTCCCTATCCCGCCTGACACGAGAGCTCCCTTAGTGTCATGAGAAGATTTGGTTTTTATATTAATTACACCGGCAACAGCGTTGGAACCCCATAAAGAAGCACCCGGACCTCGAATTACCTCAATACGATCAATGTCCTCTAAAAGAGTGTCTTGCCCCAGCCAGAAAACTCCCGCAGCAGATGGGCTGTACAATGTCCTTCCGTCCATAAGAACCAGAAGTTTGTCTGAGCCTAAACGCCTATTGAAGCCCCTGATGGAAATTGCATAACGATTTTGATTGATCTTTGAGACTTGAACACCAGGAACAATTCTCAGGGCTTCCATTATATTGACTGCACCACTTCTCCTTATGTCTTCCTG
Organism: Candidatus Nitronauta litoralis; assembly: GCA_015698285.1. NCBI lineage: Bacteria > Pseudomonadati > Nitrospinota > Nitrospinia > Nitrospinales > Nitrospinaceae > Candidatus Nitronauta > Candidatus Nitronauta litoralis. Next base: position 434,467 of record CP048685.1, on the reverse strand, counting down.
AGTGACTACAAATACGGCAGAGGCAGTTTCATCAATTTTTTGCGGTTTTTTGCTTACCGAGGTGACCACGACGTCCATTTGGAGTAATTCCTGGATCCCCATGTTCAAAATTCTTTTTTCCTCTTCAGATAAATTCTGGAAGTTTTCTTCGGCGATTAAGAACTTTGTAGTGCAAAATACGCAAAGGAAAGTAAGAAAGAGTGAGAGGAGTGCAAATTCAAACAGTGCTTTAGGAAAACTTTTGGTTGAAAACCGAAATTTCCCAAGCCAATATTTAAATATCCGAATTAAATATTTTAGCATAGCAAATTTTTTTCCTTCGGAGGCGAATGTAGCTACATTATTAACTTATTGAATTAATTGCAACTAAAAACTTATGGCTAAATCCGTGTTAAAATGGTAAAGATAAGTCGATATTATTTTTATTAACTTTGCTTAGGAGGAATTCATGAACTCGACTTTATTAGAAGATGCCATTGAAAAAGTGTCCCGGGACGAGGACTACAAAAATTCCATTTACAAGGATCCAGGAAAGCTTATGCAGGACTACCAGCTTTCTGAAGAATACCTGAATGGTTTTGAAAAGCATGGGGACGCTACACACGAAATTAAGGAAATTCGACCCACAGCCTATTGTTGTACTTGTATTGCACCCGCGTAAAATTTACAATCTAGGTAAATGAGGTTCTTAATTTTACCTTCCCTCTCAGTCCTTTTCAGGCAATGGAAGATACCGTACTTAATATTCTCGATAATTTAAAAGTACAGTTGCCAAGAATTCCCAAGTTGGCTGCTTGGGCTTCCGTTGTTGATGTGGGGGATTCTCGCCTGCAGTTCAGAGGAAATGATTTTATTTTTACGCTGGAAAATGAACTGTTTTTTAATGTATTCAAGAAAATCCACACCCAATTGGACGGGAATCACTCTTTGAATGATATTTTGGATTCAGGGAGTGATTCCTTTCGTCCCACTACAATTGAATTTTTATTAAAAACGCTGTATGCGAACGGACTCATTCACGAAAACAAGGATCCAGAAAAAACTCAGCAAGAAAACTGGGCTCCCTTTTCCTCTCAGATAAATTTTCTTTCACGTTTCACTAGTACCCCTCTGGCGGCATTCCAAAAAATTCGATCTGCAAAAATTGTAGTGACTGCTCAGCCTCAATTACAGAAGAATTTTAACGCTTGTTTGACAGGAATGGGGTTTAAAGAGGCACTTTTTTTTAATAGTTTCGAAGAACTAAAACCAAGTTCACCTGATTTTGAAGAAACGAATATCGATCTTTTAATTCCCGTTTCTGAAAAGCTGGACTTTAAACTTTTTTCCGACATCAATTCTTTTTGCCATGCCATGGGGATCAAGTTTTGTTGTATGGCGATCGAAAGTGATAAGGCGTTGTTAGGCCCCATGGTAATCCCTTTTCAAAGCCCCTGCATTGCCTGCTTGAAATCCAGGTATTTTGCCCACGAAAAGGCTCTCCCCCATTTAAACGATATAAAAAACTCAGAGGAACGAGAGATCAATATCGGGATATCTGAGAATATTGATCCCTTTGTATCCGTTATGGCAGGGGAAATGGTATTGGAAATTACTCGATATCTTACAGGTATCGCTCCACCAAAGACGATTGGCGGGGTTTATGAATATAGTGGGCTTTCTCCCATTCCCAAAAGGCATCAGATTTTCAAGGTTCCCGGCTGTATGGAGTGCTCCCACAAAACTCCCAAGACTGCTATTTGGGGATCATGAATCCCCTCGTCCAAAGAAGAGAAATTTTTTGTGAAACCCTTCCAAACCTGGAAGCCTGCGTCAAACGGGCTATGCAACTGGTTGGCCCAAAATACGGGGTAATCGAAAAATTTGAATTCGAGGATTTGGAGCCTGGGGAGCCGCCTGTATTTTTTGCCCGGACCTGTCCCTCAAAATACAATCCTTTAAATAATTCCTTATCAATAAACTACGGAGACGCGGTATCGACAAATCGCAACCGGGCCTTGATGAAATCGTTGGGAGAATGTATCGAACGCTATTCATCCGCCTTTATCGATAAGCAAAAACTAATAAAGGAAAGTTACAATGGGTTGAAGGATAACTATCCGGAAGCTGATCCGATTGATCTCGAGGATACGAAGTATTTTCTACCCGGCCAGTATGGTTCCCCGGGATTTCCATTCTCAGAACTCTCCCCAGATAGAAAAATTCATTGGGCTCAATGCTGCTCATTAAAAAATGGGAAACCTAAATGGGTTCCGGCACAATCAATATTTATTCCTTTTCCAAGTAAGGAATACGGGGATTTGCCTTTTTGTGACCAGATATCTACTGGAATGGCTTGTGGCCCGGATAGAATTTCTTCTATCTATAAAGGAATACTCGAGGTAATTGAGCGCGACGCTTTCATGGTGAACTGGCTTAATAGAATTTCTCCACCGGAAGTCGAAATTTCAACTATCAGAAACCCGTTGGCCAAAGAGTTGTTCGAAACTTTATCAGACCTTCCTGTTCATGCAAAAATGTATTCTCTGACATTGGACATAAATGCTTATGTTTTTCTGATGGTGCTGGAAAATAATTCCGGTGTGGCACCACATACCGTCATGGGGCTGGGGGCTGACCTGGACCCTGACAAGTCACTAATTCTGGCGCTTGAAGAATCACTTCTTACCTTTATTGGTATGGGGCGTTATGCGAGGGCGAAACCAGACTTTACTCCTGATCCCAACTATCAAAACATTACGACACCCACCTTACATGCTTTGTCCCATGCTTTATGCCCTGACCTGAAAGAGGGGTTAGAGTTTTTGAAATCACCTCCAAAAATATTAAAATTTGAGGAATTTAAACCCCTGGCCGATATGAGCGACCTTAATAGTGGCGTAAAATTTCTTGCCAATGAACTTGAAGATAGCGATCTGGAGCCCTTTTATTTTGATTTAACCACCGATGACATTAATCAGGCAGGTTTTAAGGTGGCTAGAGTGGTGATTCCGGGAATGCAGCCGCTTGACATCAATTATAACCAGAAGCACTTGGGGGTGAAAAGGCGCTGGGAGGTGCCCGAAAAACTTGGATTGGAATGCAATTTGGAAAAAGATGTTGAGGTGAATCCTTTTCCTCACGCTTTTCCATAATAAAGGGGAGCTAAAATGAACTCCAATGATCAAAACCTAGACCAGGATATATTTAGTACAGATATTTTTTCCATATCAGAATTGTTTCATGAAAACACTAAACTCCACCTGGATACGGGTTTTCTTCTTGCTCCCAAATCAGATTTTACCCGGTCCGAATTACGGAACATGGCAAAGGGCTATAAAAAATACCCTTACGCAAAAATAATAAGTCTGCCGGGCAAGGAAACCTGGCCCAACGGAATTAATGACTTTGACCAGGTAATAAAAGAAAGAAGATCGGTGAGGACTTTTGGTGAAAAGCCCGTTTCCTTGCCTGAATTATCTAAAATACTATTCCAAACCTTTGGGATTTCGGGAGAAATTCCCATTCCCGGCGGTGGTGCTCAGTATTTAAGAACTTCTCCCTCTGGAGGAGCGCTCTATCCTGCCGAAATTTACCTCGCTATTCGAAATGTGGAAGGTCTGGAAAAGGGATTGTATCATTACCAGGTTTCAAGCCATTCTTTAGAGGTTCTTGAATTATTAGATCCGACGGAAAAACTGAATGAGGCTTTATGCGGACAAGAGTATTGTGAGCAAGCATCCATTGTTTTTCTTATATCCGGATTTATAGCCCGTACCAAGTACAAATATGGAGAAAGAGGATACCGTTACGTCTTGCTGGATATAGGCCACCTGGGTCAAAATCTTTATTTATCATGTGCGGCCCTTAACTTTGGAATCATGACGACCTGTGGATTTTTTGATGACCTGGTGAATAAATTTCTTAAAATCGATGGTACCTCCGAAGCCATGATGTACGCCGCTTTTGTTGGTAAACAATAGAGGTTTTTTAGATGGACAAGTATCAGGATTCCTGGAAGCCGGTTGTCGAGAAACTGGGTCAAATAGATAAGAAAATTGAAGAACTGAAATTACAGGCAGAATACAGTCCGGATTTCCAGGAGGCAGAAGGTTTAAATGAATTTTCCCGGGTAATAAAAATATCTTTAGAAGAATTGCACCAGATAGCCCAGGGAATACCCTTTGAGGCACACCAGTTGAATTTGATTCTGGAAATTGCGGATAGCTACGAAAAGAAAATTGAGGCTAAAGAGATTCCGGGAAACCATTTACTGCAAGAATACAGACAGGAAAAATCGGGAAAGTTGTCGTTTTTTGAGGCCGTGAATTGCTCGGTAAACTTTTTACACAAGGCCATTTGCGATAGCCTTTAGTTTGCTTTGTGTATTCTAGAAGTTAAAAGCCGGCAAAGATCCTGGCTTCTTTCCCCTGATTAAAGTTTCTGTGTCTTTTCTTTTTTATCTAGACTATGTTGTTCTCCCGGTTGGTTTTTTCTACAGACGTTTATTTTAAACCTTTCAAATGAAAGAAGGGGGTCGCCATGGCAAACTTTGAACAGGCATATGAAATTACCATGGGGCATGAGGGGGGGTATGTGAATGATAGAGATGATGCGGGTGGGGAGACCTACAAAGGGGTTGCCCGAAAAATGAACAAGGGATGGGAGGGATGGAAAAGGTTGGATGAGCTAAAACAGGAAGGAGCAGCCTTTCCAAAAAACCTGGATGATGATGAGATCTTCCAGGAAGATATTCGCAGGTTTTATAAACAACGTTACTGGGATCCTTTTTGGGGTGATGATATCCCCAACCAGTCCATTGCCAGTGAAATGTTTGATACCGGAGTTAATATGGGAGTTGGACGCGCAGTAAAGTTCCTGCAAAAAAGCCTCAATCTGCTAAATCGAAACGGCGCCTTATACAGGGAGCTTGTGGTTGACGGGGCCTTTGGGGGAAACACCCTGGAAGCGCTCGAGACCTACCTGGAAAGGGACCATCCTAAGTACCTGTTCAAACTGATGAATATCCTGCAAGGACAACATTATATTAACTATATGACCAAAAGCCCTAAACAGGAAAAATACGCGCGAGGCTGGCTGAACAGGGTGGAGTTTATTAAATCACCGGCAAGCTAATCCAAAAACAATAATTCTCGATACATGGTCTAATTTTCTGGAGGATGCAATGAATAACTTTAACCCATATAACACCCGGTTCTGCAAAACCAACGCACTGGGTATGGCCCGGGCGGCAGAATTAGCGTATGAAGACAGGGAAATTGTGAAGGAAAAAGTCACCCAATGGGGTTTTGAAAAGTTTGAATTTTTTGATAGCAATGAAACCCAGGCCTTTATTGCAGGCAAGGAGGATATGATACTGGTCTCATTTCGGGGAACAGAGCCAAAGAAGGTTCAGGATTTATTCACCGACGCCCAACTTTTCAAGGCACCTGGCCCAGGTGGAAGGGTTCATTTTGGTTTTTTAAAGGCGGTTGAGCACGTTATGGAAGGCGTTCATTGGAAAATTAAAGAGTTCAAGGACTTTTTTATCCAGCGGCTCGGGGACGACCATTCCAAACTTCCCCCCGCCCTCTGGTTCACAGGGCATAGCCTGGGTGCCGCCCTGGCCACACTGGCTGTTGCCAAACTTAGAATTGACAAGGATCACCAGGAAGAACCCATTCACGGGCTATATACATTTGGCTCCCCTCGAGTGGGCAATCCCGACTTTGCAGACAAATTCAATTCCAATTTTAAAGACCATTCTTACCGGGTGGTGCACAACAATGATGTGGTTACCCGTGTGCCCCTGCGTGCGCACTCCTACCGTCATGTCGGTCAGTTCTGGTACCTGGACACAGACGGTGAACTTGCAAACGATCCCGGTTGGTGGTCTTTAAAGCTGGATCGGATAAAAGGGCGGATAGAGGATTTGGGTAAGATCGGTCCGGATGGATTAAAAGACCACAGCATGAAACATTACATTAATAAGCTGGAAGGACTCGTAGAAAAAAAATAGTATGGGTATTTAATTGCCGGCCAATGATAGATACCACTTGGCATCCCGGGGAAATAGCAAGTCGAGAATCATTCAGCCCGGTTTTCGTGCGAATGGCAAATTCTTTTCCCGAGCTTGCATTGGGTTATGATAAAACTATCCCGATTGAAATGGCGTTAATTTGGGTAATAACTTTTGATTCAACATCATTGACCGAGAATCAAATTTGTCCAGGACAATGAGAAAAATATTGTATGTTTCCGGCACACGAGCTGATTTCGGTTTGCTTTCGTCCACCTTAAAGCTGGCTCACCAGGATCCCGGTTTGGAGATATCTGTGTGTGTCACGGGCATGCATCTCGCCCCGGGTTACGGGAACACTGTGAATGAAATTGAAGAATCGGGCCTAAGGATTTGTGATCGCATTCCTGTTTTACTTGAAGACACCTCAGGGGCTTCCATGGCGCGGGCTCTGGCGGATGAACTGGCGGGTATGATTCCGGTATTTGAAAAGGAACGTCCTGACCTGGTGCTATTGCTGGGGGATCGCGGAGAGATGCTTGCAGGAGCGTTGGCTGCGATTCATCTCAATCTCCCTGTGGTTCATATACATGGTGGCGAAAGGTCAGGTACAGTCGATGAACCGGTTCGCCATGCGATTTCCAAACTGGCTCACTATCATTTTGCCGCCACGGAAAATTCCCAAAAACGACTGATTCAAATGGGAGAGGCGGAGGAAAATATTTTTATCACGGGTGCGCCCGGGTTGGATGGGTTGAAGTCGCTGGCTCAAAAGTCGCGGGAACAACTATGCTCAGAACTGAATTTTGATTCTAATGTCCCGCTCGCGCTTGTTCTGTTTCATCCTGTTTTGGCGGAAGAGGCGGCAGCAGGTGATCAGATAACCTGTCTGATGGATACTCTCCAGATGTGCAAGACTCAGAGCGTGGCCTTAATGCCAAATTCCGATGCAGGAGGAAATCGTATCCGAAGCGCTCTGGAGAAATATCGCGGGAAAGAGGGAGTGAATTTGCAGGTTCATTTGCCCCGAATCGACTTTGTGTCCCTCATGAAAAATGCCGACATCATGGTAGGGAACTCGAGTAGCGGCATTATTGAGGCTGCAACGTTTGGTACCCCGGTGGTCAATGTGGGGCAGCGCCAGCAGCACCGTGAACGCAATGCCAATGTTATAGATGTGCCGGTAGAGCCAACAGCAATTGCGAATGCGGTGAGGCAGGCTTTTACCAGGGGACGTTTTCCAGAAAAAAATATTTATGGAAATGGGGATGCGGGTACAAGGATAGTCGATCTGCTTAAAACCCTGCCCATAACACCGGAACTATTGAACAAAACAAATGCTTACTAGGCCAGATGATGGGTTTTCATGAGACTAATGAAATCGTGTTATGAGTTATGGCTCCGGTGCAATGATTTTTGCAATGGGTGTTGTGAAGTCTCACAGCAGGTAACCCAAGGTATTTTTCTCATCAACACCCTTGGAATCTGAAGTAATTGAAAAGGGAAGGGCCATTATCATAAACAGAATCATGGCCACTTCCGTATCATAAAAATGGGATTCAAAGATACAGGCAATCAAAAAAGCTGCAATGGCCCAGATACTTCCATGGATCAGCCATCTATCAGGGTGATCCTCGTTGAGGGCCTGCAACCTCAATATGGATAGCCAGAAAAACACAACCCAGATGCTTATCCATGTTAATAACCCAACGGAACCCAACTCCACTGCAATTTGCACGAAGTTATTGTGGAACCCTCCCGCCCAGGTTTGTAAAAACTTTTCATAGCCACGGTAATCATTGGCAACGAATGAGGAGCAATTGTATCCACATCCAATAACCGGATAATCCTTGAAAATTTCCCAGCCCCCTTGCCACATTTGGATCCGAAGTTTGAGGGTTTGTTGTGAGAAGTCGGTCATTGCCAATAACCGTTCCTGGATCGAATGAGGTAAAAGAACCAGGATAAGAATGAAGGTCAGAGGAGCTATCACCGCCAATAGAGGTTTTCTGAAAAACAGCATGCCTGAAATAGAAATGGTGAACCCCAGCCAGGCTTCCCGTGCAAGAGTAATAATGAGGCAGGACACCAGGATTGAAAAAAGTAGTCCTGATAACACCCGGCTTTTCCTGGAGGAGTAGATCAGGTTGGCAAAGGCCAGCAGGGAAAGCATCATCAAGATCACTCCCCACGAAATGGGATTGTCAAAAGTTCCCACCACGCGATGGGGCAGTTGAATGCCATGCAAAGAAGCCTCGTAAAAACTGTAGAGTGCTGCCAACACGCCCCACAAGGTAAACAGACGCACCAGATTTTCCCCGTTTGAGGAGAGCGGGTTTTCCTTTGTGTTGTTGAAAAAAAAGAGGCGATTTATGAATGAAGGGGCGGAGCCTATTGTCCGTAATGCATTTATAGCCCAGAAAAATATAAGGATTTCAAAAAGTTTTTTTAGAGTTTTTATACTGACTTGCCAATCGACTGAAAAAATGGTCGAGCAGATGGAAGCCCCTGCAAACAAGGCAATGGGCAGTAAAACCGGGATTTGAATGCGTTCCCAAAAACGGGTGATTCTCAATTGCATCAACCAGGTCAGGAATCCTGCGAGTGCACTGATTTGAGCCAGGGAAATTGATACAAAACAACCGACGGAAAATAGAATCAGGCATCCCCACTGCATGCGGTCAAGGATTTCAGGAAAAGCTTTTTGGTCGGGGGCTATTTCTGATTTTTTGTTGGGAACCATAAGGTGCTAAGGCAAGCCTGCAGGTCTGACTGGAGGATATAAATGAGAAATCACATATGGTTTTTCGATGATGCTCTAAACTCCGCCTCTGCAACGTGACAGTTCCAGGCAAAGGGCACCGCTATTGTACAATTTAATCCTTCTGTTTAGTAAATTTTCGGCTGAAGGTTTGCTGGGAAGAGGAGCACAGAGGGGTTATTCCCCGTTTGATTTTGTGCTAGAATTTTTACCGTATTGCGGCCTCATCCGCTAACCAGACCTGCCTCATACATTCCTTGGTAAATAGAAAAACCCTGAGCAAAATTTTCAATGATCCAGGGTGTCTTATTACTCTTTCCCCATAAACCAGACCGGCGCGTTGTTTGCCCGAGAAAGAAAAAACTGAATGCCCAGCTATTCGATGAAAAGGCTGTTGACGGCAGGTCTGCTGGTTTCCGGAGGCCTTTTTCTTGGTCGGATAACAGGGTTTGTCCGTGAGGTCACCATAGCTTCTGCATTTGGGACAACGGAGGATGCTGATATTGTCATCTTCACTCTCACGTTGCCTGACTTCATGATCAATATTCTCATGGGGGGTGCTTTAGCAGCAGCTTTAATTCCCGAATTAAAAAAACTGGATCCTCCAGGTGCACACCAGCTTTTTTTACAATCAAGTGTGGTTGCTGGATTGGGATTCTCGGTTCTCGTCGGAATTCTAATGATCTTTCCCGATTTTCTGGTCCTGCTCTTTGCCCCGGGGTTTACCGAGAAGGCGGTAGAGGTCTCCAGCCAGTTGATTCGTTACTCCCTTTGGGTTGTTCCTCTTACAGCCTTGTCGGGGGTTACAACGGCCTACCTGCAAGCGGAGAACCGTTTTGGCATTGCCGCGCTTGGCACTCTGATTTTTAACACCACCCTGGTGATCGCATTTTTACTGTTTATCAACGATACAAGCGAAATATATTTTCTCGGATGGGCCGTTATTCTGGCTGGTTTGATCAGGTGGATTTCCCAGTGGATTGCTTCCATGCAAATCAAACCACAGGGTTCTGCTCCAGCGGGGTGGCGTATCGACAAACCCTTGCTGGTTCGATACCTTCAAGCTTTGGGATCCGGGAGTTTGCTTCTGGTGATGCCGATCATTGCAAGGACTCTGGCTTCGATGGAAGGTTCTGGATCATTTGCCACCATCAATTATCTCACCAAGCTGGTCGAATTACCGATGGGAATTTGTCTGGGAGTTTTTGCTGTTGTTCTGTTTCCCACTTTGTCCGGCCTTTTCAGTGAAGGGGAAAATGAAAAAGGTCTGGAGATTGCCAGAATTGGGGTGATGTCTCTATTCATTGCCTCTTACTCCATAGTGCTGGTTTCCATCTGGTTTAGTGAAGACCTTACCCGCATTGTGTATGAATGGGGTAAAATGGGCGACGGGTCGCTGGTTCAAATCGCCGGTTTATTGCAAATTGGTATTCTGGCCCTTCCTGCCCAGGGGCTTTCAGCATTGATGACTTCCGTTTCAAACGCGAAAAAAGACACGAAGCTTCCTTTGGTCAGCAGCCTGATTGGGGTGGTGCTGTTCGTTCCCCTCGCCTTGTTGATGTCCCGGGTGGCCAATCTGGAAGGCATTGTGTGGGCTCTGGTAATTGTTTATTGGCTGGTTCTTGGTATACAGGTTTTTCTTCTCCATAAACACCACGGTTTTAATTTTGTACCTATGGAATCAATAAAGGACTTCCTGAAAGTAACTATTCTGGGAATGTTGCTGTTTATTCCATTTGCGTGGTTCTCAAGTGTCTTCGAGGGAAGCCAAACGGTCAGTTTTATTCTGGCGGTTCTGGCTTCACTGGTTATTTCAGGGGGCGCTTTGTTTTCGATCCAACATTACCGGGTGTATTTTCTTCAACAATTGAGGAATCGATTGAATGCTTGATTTAATGCTGATAACGAATAAACCAAAATTTGCCAAGATCGCGGCGGATGCCGGGGTGGATCGGATATTTGTTGACCTGGAGATTTTGGGCAAGCAGGACCGGCAAGGTCATCTCGATACGGTGATCAGTGCCCATAACATGGGAGACGTTCCCAAGGTAAGGGAGGCCATTCCTGATGCAGACATGCTGGTTCGATTAAACCCATTGCATGAAGGAACCTCAGAGGAAATTGAAACAGTATTGAAATACCAGCCGGATTTTTTAATGCTTCCGATGTTTCGAACCCCGGAGGAACTCAGCAAATTTTGTGAAATGGTAGACGGCCGGGTTCGGGTTATTCCCCTGGTGGAAACGCCTGAGGCGGCGGAAAGCCTCGACCAGTTGACAACGATAAAAGGGGTCCATGAAATTTATATTGGGCTGAACGATCTACACCTGGGATTAAAGCTGAATTTCATCTTTGAGCCCCTGATCAATGGAATGGTGGATCGAATGTCGGCCACCATAAAAAATGCCAGATTGCCTTTCGGGTTTGGTGGAATCGCCCGAATTGGAGAGGGCCAATTGCCCGGAGAACTGGTGTTGGGCGAGCATTTGCGTCTTGAATCTAACTCAGTTATCCTGTCCCGGACATTTCACCGGGGCATTCTTTCCGATGATCCCGCCCTGACAGGCAAGTTGAAATACGAAATTGACAAACTGAGGGAAGTGGAAGAATATCTTGGCGATAGAACTCCGGATCAGGTTGAGCTCGACCGGAAAAAAGTGGCGCAGATTGTGTCACTGATCATTGCCTCCCGGTCCAACCCCTGAGGTCTATCGTGAAGCGCGTTTTTGATCTAGTGCTCAGCCTTCCCATGTTATTTTTTCTTTCTCCTGTTTTTCTTGCTATCTCCGTCGCCATTTTGTTGAGTTCTCCGGGGGGAGTGTTCTATTTTCAAACCAGAGTGGGGCGGTTTGGGAAGCCTTTTAAAATGTACAAATTTAGAAGCATGGTGCCGGAGGCGGATAAAATTGGGTCCTATCAGACCGCGGTTGGGGACCCCCGGATAACCCGGGTAGGCAGGATTTTAAGGAAAACGAGTCTGGATGAGCTTCCACAGATTTTAAATGTCATCTTGGGAGACATGAGCCTGGTTGGGCCCCGCCCTGATGTGCCAAATCAAAAGGAAAGTTATTCTGAAGAGGATTGGGTGAAACGCCATAGCGTTAAACCTGGAATTACCGGGCTTGCCCAGGCGACACTGAGGTCGAATGTGACCTGGGAACAACGTAAACAGTTAGATTTTGAATACATAGACAATATGGGACTTTGGATGGATATTAAAATACTTTTTCTTACTGTAAATCAAATTGTCACCAAAGGGAGCCACTAACTATTTATGTGTGGAATTTTTGGTTATTTTGACCGTGACAGGGAATCTCTGAGAGCCGAACAATTAAAGGCCATGGGCGACATCCTTTTTCACCGTGGGCCAGATGATTCCGGTGTCTTTTCTGATGATGGGATTGGTCTGGGTAATCGACGGCTTTCAATTATCGACCTGGATCAGGGCCATCAACCGTTTATCTCGGATGATGGTCAGATTGCGGTGGTTCAAAATGGAGAGATTTACAACTACCAGGAACTGGCTCTCGAATTAAAAAAAGACGGGTTTCCTTGCCGGACCCATTCAGATACAGAAGTGCTCCTGCGTCTTTACGAAAGGGATGGAATCAATTTCATCTCAAAATTGAATGGAATGTTTTCTATTGCCATCTATGATAGGCGCGAAGATGTTCTGCATATTGTCAGGGATCGAATTGGAGTCAAACCTCTTTATTTTTATGATGATGGTAAACGCCTGTATTTTGCTTCTGAAATTAAAGCCATCCTGAAGATGGGGGTTCCTCGGGAAATGGATCTGGAAGCACTCGATTATTTCCTGACCTTTAATTATGTTCCCCCTCCTCTCACCATGTTTAAAAACATCCGGCACCTGCCCCCCGGGCACCGCTTTGTAATTCACAGAAAGCAGGTCGAAATCGAGTGTTGGTGGGATTTGGCTCAGAATCAAATTGAAAAGGACCGGCGGGAAGAAGACTGGATCGAAGAATTCAATGCCATTTTAGATGATGCCGTCCGGCTTAGATTAAGGTCGGATGCCCCATTTGGTGCGTTTTTGTCCGGGGGGGTCGACTCCAGTTCCGTCGTCGGGTTGATGGCGCGACACATGACCCGGCCTGTCAAAACCTTCAGCATTGGGTTTAACGACGAACGCTATGACGAAACCCCTTTTGCCGAACAAGCCGCAAAACGGTTTCAAACCCAGCATGTGAATGAGAAGGTTGATTTCAATATGCTGGATTTGTGGCCGCTGGCAACATTTCATTGTGATCAGCCCCATGGAGATATATCTTTTTTACCAACCTACCGTGTTTCCCAACTGGCCAGATCGCAGGTCAAAATGGTGTTGACTGGCGATGGAGGCGATGAGCTGTTTGCGGGTTATGATAAATACAGGGATTTTTTCAAACAACAGCAGATTGAGACGATTGAAGCAGGGGAATTTCAAAAAGCTTATTTTGAAAATATCAGTCTGTTTGACCCCGGGATAAAAAAGAGATTGTTTCACAAACATCTGGTCCGTCAGCTTGATGGTGTCGATGCATTTCAAGTGGTGCAACCGTTGTATAAAAAAGCATCTCATATGGATCGGATCAATCAGGCACTCTATATTGACATGATGCTCTTATTGCCGGGAAATAACCTGGTAAAACCGGATCGGATGGGGATGGCTGTTTCTTTGGAGGCACGCACTCCGTTCCTGGATTATCGAATGATGGACTTTGCTTTCCGAATGCCCGGTCATTTCAAAATTAAAGACAACGAGACCAAATATCTTTTTAAAAAAGCCGTGGCACCGCTCATTGGGGAAGATCTGGCGTATCGGAAAAAGCAGATGTTTACGGTTCCGGTGGGTGAATGGTTTAAAGGAGAACTGTTTCAGCTTACCCGGGACATTCTACTGTCAGACCAGGCTATGGAAAGGAAGTTGTTCAATAGGGAAGAAATCGATCAAATGCTTGATGACCACCGTGATGGCAAGCATAATTTTACCAGGGAGATTCGGGCATTGATGGCACTTGAAATCTGGCAACAAACCTTTCTCGACTCTGAGGCTCTCGTGCCAAAAGAGATTGAAGGTTTGAACGTTCTATAGTAGAAATGGGATTGGATGAGGGATATGGCGACATCAAACTGCCTATAGAGCAGGTTTCCGGAAAGAGAATTAATTCGTTGATTTTCAAAAATAGACACCATCGGGTTGAGTAGGAAAGTTAAAACGATCTCCATATAATAATAGCCACATGATTTTTTTCCTGATCCTGAATAAACGAAATGGGAGTATCTGAATAAGATGCAGCATAAATTAAGACCGATAAAGTTAATGGAAGAATATAATAAGCTTCGAGCACAAGATTTGACGGAATTCCTTTCACGTTTTCATATGAGTGAAGGACATTTAAACAGAAACTGCCCTGTTTGCTCCTCCGGGCAGGCTTCCAAGGCTTTTGATAAAGAAGGATTTGATTTCGTCACCTGTGATTCCTGCGATTGTTTATATGTAAACCCGGTTCCAACGGACGAGTTGTTGACAATGTATTATGATGGTTTCAGTTCCATGGAATTTTTTCATGAAAAGATATTGAAGCCAACTGAAGAGGAAAGGAAAAAAATTTTTTACCGCCGGGCACAGGATATGAAGCCCTTTGTAAAACCGGGCGATAAAATCCTCGAAATCGGATCTTCGATAGGTTTTTTTATTGAAGCCGCCTTGAAGGAAGGGTGGGATGTTTCGGGTGTAGAAATAAATTCAAATTTAGTTGAATACACTCAAAAAAAATATAATGTAAAGATTTATCAGGGGATGTTTGAGCATGTCAACTTTGACCATTGCTATGATATGGTTGTCATGTGGGAGGTCCTGGAGCACATTGTCGAGCCCTGTTCCTTATTGAAAAAAATTGCGCAAGCCCTGCCAAAGGGTGGTCGATTTGTAGGAACCTTACCGAATATTGAGGGAATTGAGTTCAAGGTCTGTGGAAAAGAGCACGAAATGATAGAGGCTCCGGGGCACTTAAACTACTTTTCCATAAAAACTCTTGAGAAGCTATTTGACCGGGCTGGCTTCAAGCTCACTTATTTTTCGACGCCGGGAATTCTGGACTTTATAAACATAATGAATGATATCCATAAAGGCGAACGGGATAGCATTGGTGACTCGTTTCTAACCCAGTTGCAGAATTCGATCCCTAATGAGGACTGGGATGAGGTGGATGCTGTATTTACCAAGGTGATCCAGAAAAATAAACTTTCTGGAAATATTTTCATTGTTGCTGAAAAGCTCTGATGAATCTGGGAGAAGACATGGCAAAGGTGATTTTAGAAGAAGACTTTCTAGCGGAAGATTTTGATTCGCTGACATTCTATGACTTGTTGCCAACCGATGATGTGAAAATTTCCCATCAGGGGGGCAAAGAGCCCGTCGGTAAGCTGGCAACAAATCTTATGCAGACCAACCTTGAGGATCTGCAAATTAAGGATCTTGATGATCTTGCCATTGGTTTGATTAACGGCTGCACTTCCTTCAATGATTTTTCTGATTGGCCCGCCCTGGCAGACAAAATGGCCATACAGTATTCAGAACTGTTGCTCAATGAAGAGGCACGAGAACTTCGTATGAAGTTGTCCCGGTTAAATTATTTTATCAGGGCATTATTGGATAAAAACATCGAGGTTCAGGCTGTCGATGAGTGGTTTATTGAAGCCAGAGGTCCCTGGGATTTCATCAGGCAGAACGGAAAATTAATGTGGATAGACTGCGAAGAAAGTAGTTTGAAAGTTGAAAGTGCCAGTGGCACTTCAAGCTACACATGCGGTCTGCCAACACAAATTGACAAGATTACGGGGACAGAAATCGGAATTGGATCACACTATTCGAATGGTGGATGGCTCTTGAATGGATCTGGATTGAAGGAAGTGATCCATTCCAAACCAATTGTCACATTTTTTGTTTGGGAGGGTGCCACCTGTTATCTGGATGTAGATGGATTGATTTTTGAAAAAGGGAAGGGCGTTGTGGGCAAGATTGATTTGCCATTTACAATGATCCACAAATGTCGCTTTTTTGATGACAGGTTGGTTTTCTTTGATTGGAGTCAGCCCAAAAAAGGATATATTTATAATCTGGATACAAAAAAAGGTGAATGTCTGGAATTAGAGGCTGTCATTGTCTGCAATGACATATGTTTTCATTCAGGTTTTTACTATCTGATTGATAAAGAACAGGGCCACGTATTCAAGTACGACCAGAGCTTTAAGTTGATAGCCAAGGAATCTGGTCTTGGGCGGGGAAAAGGCAAGTTATATGACCCAATTTCTATCAGGCCAGTGGATGGAGAGCTTCAGGTTTTGAACTGGTTTAGTGGAAAAGTCGTTAGTTTCAAGGGCTTTGTGAGCAATGACCGAATAGGGGAGACCCGGGTAGGAAGCCAATTGAATGAACACGCGAAATTACTTGCAGAAAAATATCTGGACGTTGTCTACAACGAAGAGGTAAAGCCTACCGGGAAATACCCTGATATTCTTGCCAGGTGGTTGTCGGAAACTCATTTGAAAAAAAAGGGTCGATTACTGGATATTGGATCAGGGAGAGGGGAACATTTAAAAGCTTTTTCCAAATTAGGGTATGAAGTAGCCGGTTTGGATATTTCCAAGCGCGCTGCCGAAATGTGCCCGGAGTATGATGTCAGGATTGCAAATATTGAGTTTGAGGAAATGCCTTACGAGAACGAATCTTTTGATTTTATTTTTAGTAAATCAGTTATTGAGCATACTTATCAGCCCGCAATGATGCTCGATAGAATGTTGTCTGCAATGAAGCCTGGAGCGAAAGCGGTTGTCATGACTCCAAGCTGGATTCACACATATAAAGTTTTCTATACCGAGTACACGCACGTCCGGCCTTTTACAAAACAATCACTTAATGATGCTATGAGGATGGCCGGTTATGAGGATGTAGAAGTGGATTATTTTTACCAGCTCCCGCTTGTTTGGCGACAAAAATGGCTGATGCCTTTTGTGAGGTTCCTGGGGATGATGCCATTGCCCTATCGCCCGATTCAAAGTGCTCCATGGCCGGACGGATTGAATAAAATAATCAGGTTTACTAAAGATGTTATGTTGATAGGTGTGGGAACGAAGAAAAACTAGCCCCTATAAAAGTAGAGCGACTGCTTCCGGATACTGGATTTGATTGGCATTAATTTTTCAGGTCATGACAGGAACAGGGGGTTGTTATTGATGATTTTGATTAGGAGTTTATAGAGGTCCTGGTCACTGTAGTTGAATCTAAACTCATACTATTTATAGATTTGTTCACGCCTCGATACTCTACCAGGCGAGTTTTGGAGAATCCCCAAAATCCTTCAATGTTATTCACATAGTGTGTCTCTTTACGAGTTCATCTTTTTCATGAATGACGCGAAGGTGTTTTCGATAGCCAACATCAGCTAGTCCATTGTAACCACGCCAAACGTCAGAATAGATCACGCATTCCAGGGAGGCACGACCCTTGGTGTGGGCGTAGTTCCCTCAGGTTTATACCAAGCGTTTTCTCTTTTTAGTTGAATTTAGGCGAGTTAGAGGCAGATTTGGTTCAGCTCTTTAATTTTAAGGAAAAAATGTAAAAGTAAATCTACCCCCTGGCCGTTAAGTAGTTAGGAAGGACACTGAATTTAGTTTTTCGAGGAAAAGATTGTGAAGTTATCTCAAACCGGCCAACATAAAAAGGAAAGTGGTTTCACTTTGGTTGAGCTGATTAGCGTGATTGTCATAATAGGGCTTTTGGCTGGTGCTGCCGCACCCCGTTTTCTAGACCTGAATGAAGACGCACATACTGCGAGCGCAAGTTCTGTTTACGGCGCATTTTCATCCGCCACTAAAATTTTTAATATGGGTTGGCGAACCAATGGAAGTCCGGCAGCCCCAAGTGTGGTCGATGGGGTGGCCATGAATGCAAGTGGCTGGCCGGGACCACCCGGAGCCACCAATCACAGTGATTGTGTGAATATCTGGCAAGGTATTACTGATACTTCCCTTCCAATAGTCCCATGGACGGGTTCCTGGACTGTAGGTGATCGAAGCTGGGTCGCTTTTGGCAGTGGGGGAAATTGTATATATATTTTTTTGGAGGATGTGTCTCCACTTCGTTACTTCTTTTACACACCAGCTACAGGAAATATCATCCCTGTAAATATATAGATTGGTTTTTTAGTTCCCTAATCCATGTCGGGGTAGGTGGCGCGGACCCGGCGCTTGAGGCGTGATCTTGGCTTGGCCCGGCGGACGGTTTTTTCAGATATTCCTTTACTTCTTTTCCGGAAATAATCTTCAAACAGGTCAAAGCCATCCACCCACTGGAAGGTGATGGCGTAGACTTCAACAGTTTCATCCAGAACCCATTGCTGGCGAAGATCAAACCGCATTGAAACACTCTCTGCCAATTGCCAGATTTTGTAGACTCCGATTTCCTGAAATTCTTCCGCTCGATATAATGGATTGCCTTTGGCCAGAGCGATGCCCGGTTGCCCGAGGTCACCCCGACGCGAATTGAAGTTACCACCGTCAGCATTCCAGAAACGGCCAACCAGATTGACCCCCCACAAATTAACCCAGGCTCGGACTGCGACTCCCCGTTCGTCCAGTTTGATGACTCCCGCAGGTTCATCCTCCTGATAAAGGTAGTGGACACGGAATCCTGCCTCTTTGAAAAAAGAAAATCCTTCAATATCGGGAACCAGAGTGTACCCGCCACCAAAAGCAATGCTCAGGTTGTTGAAAACCCCGGGACCCCCATTTTGTTGGCCCCCTAAATGGGCCCACAATAATTGTCCATCGAGGCTGAACCCATTCCATCGCAGTTCAGTAACGTTGCCTACGGAAAATCTTTCACGAACACCGGTCGATTCGCGCCGCTCCCAGGCAATCCAGAGGTCCTGTTTCACGTGTTTGGTATCGCCCTTGAGCTGGAACCCCTGTTCAATAGGGTCGATAAAGCGCAGTGCTTCCCAGAATATACCGTCATGGAGAGGGTGATTCCGGTCAATCGTACCTGCAGTCACTTTCCATCCGGGGAAAGCTCTATAATGCAGGGCAATTACAGGGTCTACTTCATCAATCCGGTCATCATCGCCAAACGGGTGCTGTAAGAGGGCACCCCCTTGAACATAGAGCCGTTTGTTGAAATGGTATTCGAAAAAGGTCTTGAGGATATTGCCGATGAAGGTTTCCCCTTCGACGATCGAATCAATTCCGGTCCATTCCAGGTTGTAGGCAAAAGTCTGGTTATCGACTTTGAATTGTAAAGGAGACCGTGCCTCAGACTGCGGAGCCCAGCACAGGAGAAATGCAAAAAATAGCAGAAAAGCCGGGATAAAAAAGAGCGGTTTTGGTCCTGATGGGGATGGAAATGGACTTTGAAAGCGTTGCTCCCCAGGGTAATTTTGAGCAATAAAAAGTCTTGTAATTCTAATAATCGCCATAAAATCAATTATTTAAGTTGATGTTTTCTGCGGTTTGCTGATCTGGATAATCCCTGAAAAGTGGACCTTTCTATATAGGGAAGCTTCGGCAGAAAGGGTCTCAACCTTAACCCTTGATCCGAAAAAAAGAAACGTTTCAAATCCTGAACTCATTTAAAAATAAGAAGTTATGAGCACCAAGGTCAGGGCGGCCGGGGTTCTGGAACAAATGCGGCCCCCCCATCGGGTATCCCTCTCCAGCGCGGCGACTGATCGAATTCATTAAGATGATCAGTCTTTCTAAGTTATTGATTAACAAGATATTACTCGTAACTCGTTGATTTGTCAATTCTTATTTAGATGGATCTGTCAGTGGGGGTGGTAGGAGTGGTTTTAAGAGGGAGAGGATTTTCCGAAGTATCAACGATCTGTGGTTTGGATCCAGGAAACGGTGAAAAACAAAATAAGGGAAGGCGCATTGCACGCCTTCCCCTGGATGTTTTCATAAAAATAGTGCCAGGTATTTTAAAAATCTTCGAACAGGGACCCCGCTCTCCAGTCATTGTCGCCCGTTGCTGCACGGATGGATCCTCCACTGACACTGGATGAAGTGCCTGTAGCGAGGTTGTTACTGCCACCACTGATACTGGATCTTGCACCACTGGCCAGGTTGGAAGCGCCACCACTCACGCTGGAATTTTGTCCTGAAGCTGTACTTGCAACACCCCCGCTTACGGAGGAGCGGGTCCCGGAAGCCGTGTTACCAAACCCGCCGCTGACACTTGAACCATTACCGGATGCTTCGTTCTCACGACCACCACTCGCACTGGAATAGAAATTAGAGGCTGTGTTCAGGAGCCCCCCACTCACACTGGAAAAGTTTGCGGTCGCCTGGTTGCGATTGCCTCCGGTAACTGATGCGTAGTCTCCATCTGAAACATTGTCGAGTCCGGCAACCACAGCTCCAAAGCTTGAATAGTTGTGTCCCTTGCCTACGATCAGATTATGCGAACCGGTTTTGTTGTTTGCAGGAAGCCCGCCGCCAAGAAACGGGAAGATGGATTCGTTGTAACCGATGATGATGTTGCCTCGTCCGTTGACTCCACCGTCCGTTGCGCCGGAACCGGAGAGCACCTGCAAGTTCATGTTGGTGAAACGCAGCGTGGTGCCGACACGGGTCACGCCGTTGAAGCGGGTTTGTAATTCGCTGATATCAGACTCTGCATTGTTTATGTCATTATTCTGGGTGCCATTGACCGATTGAATCTGGTTGATATCGTTAAAAATTGTGTTGTGCGTATTGTTATTGAGGGTGTCCTGCAAGGAGTCTTTTGCCTGCAGGTTCGCGATATCGTTATCAAGTGATGTGTCTTTAGCCTGTAAGGCAGAAACATCTCCGTCGAGAGACGTGTCTTTATTTTGAAGATCGGCAATTTTTCCGTCGTGCGTGACATCCTGCGCCATCAATGCTGTGTCTTTTGCTTGCAATGCAGAGATGTCGTTGATGTTCGCAGTCACGTGGGAATTCAATGTGTTGATGCCGTTGGTGTTGCTGGTAGTTTGGGTTTGCAAAGCAGTCAAATCCGCCTGCAGGGTTGCGACATCGAGTTGTTGGGTGGCCAGAGCATTCAGAATGGCTGTGATATCCGGTTGTAATGCTGAGAACAAGCCGAACAATTGTGTTGAGAGTAACTCAACATTGGCCATGGATGTTTCAAGAGCTGTCAATCGTTCTTCAACAGTTTGTGCCTGTGCGGGCATGGAAACGGCGAGCATAAAAAGGAAGAAAATGCCGCCTGTGATTAATCTCTTCATTTTACTTTTCCCCTCTCAAAATGAATAGTCAGATACCCCGCAATAGAAGCAGGAAAATGGTTTGTTATTTACATTGCTGTAGGGGAAACTATGATAGTTGGTTGGTGTCGTCAATCAAAATAAGGGATTTTTATGTAAAGGAAAGTTCGAACCTGCTTTAACGTTACAAAATTCAATGGATTTAATATTAAAAAGCACACATTCTCCACTTTAGTATAGCGGGCAAAATAAAAAAACGGGGAAGACGCAACGCGTCTTCCCCGAGATTTAATATAGAACCGGTTTAATGCTTACTGAGTTTGAAACAACGCACCGGCTCTCCAGTCATAGAGGCCAGTGGAATTTCTTTGGAATCCGCCCCCTACAGTTGATCCTGAACCGGAAGCCGTATTTTCCCGGCCACCACTCACACTGCCGTTAACGCCAGAAGCTGTGTTTAACACACCGCCGTTTACACTGGACCGGTCACCTGAGGCAACGTTATTTACTCCACCGTTAACAGTGGCGCGAAACCCGGATGCGGTGTTACTGTCTCCACCATTCACTGTGGTGTGTGAGTCCGTCATCGCTCGATTGTCCAATCCCCCATTAATACTGGAGTTTTCACTAGAGGCTACATTACTTTCTCCACCCGTCACACTTGCTTGAAGACCGGATGCGGTATTGATTTCTCCACCACTAACACTGGAATGCGTTCCTGAAGCGATATTGCTTCTTCCGCCGCTGACGCTGGCCGTTGTTCCCAAAGCCCTGTTGCCATCGCCACCACTGACATTCGAGTTCCTTCCCGAGGCCAGGTTATTTCGGCCACCGCTGACACTGGAATAGAAATCGCCGGTATTGTTTAACTCTCCACCGGCAATGCTGGAACCATTGCCAGCTGAGTTATTCCGAAGTCCCCCACTGATGCCGGAAAAATTTCCAGTCGCCGTGTTGAGTTGACCCGCCATCGCCGAGGCGTATTGCCCGGAGGCGGTATTGTTCAGTCCACCGGTAACACTGGAGAATATATTGGAAGCGGTACCACCGCCCCCTGCACTAATATGAGAATGGTTTCCGGTAGCGTCGTTTAGTGAGCCTCCAGATACACTTGAGAAATTGCCTGTTGCCCGGTTGCGATCCCCGCCGGTGACTGAGGCATATTCTGCACCGGACACATTATTCAGTCCGGCCACCAACGCACCAAAGCTGGAGTAGTTTAAACCCTGGCCTACAATTAGATTATGTGAACCGGTTTTGTCGCTTGCGGGGAGTCCTCCACCAAGAAAAGGAAAGATATCCTCGTTGTAACCGATGATGACATTTCCACGTCCGTTAACGGCGCCGTCTGTTGTCCCCGAACCGGAGACCACTTGCAGATTCATGTCGGTGAACA
Source organism: Candidatus Nitronauta litoralis (assembly GCA_015698285.1). Classification (NCBI taxonomy): domain Bacteria; kingdom Pseudomonadati; phylum Nitrospinota; class Nitrospinia; order Nitrospinales; family Nitrospinaceae; genus Candidatus Nitronauta; species Candidatus Nitronauta litoralis. Next base: position 412,061 of record CP048685.1, on the reverse strand, counting down.
ATAAAGTATCTGCAGAACGGGAGACTCCTAAAAAGCGAGTTAGCAGGTCATCCACGTCGGTGGTCAACCCGGATATGGTTGTATCTTGTGCGGCATCGTTGGTTTGTAGAGCCGTGATATTAGTGTCCTGTGTTGCATCGTTTGTTTGAAGAGTACTTACATCCGTTTGCAAGGTCGATATATCGGTATCCTGGGTTGCTTGGCTGGCTTGCAGAGCGGTCATGTCAGCCTGCAATGTTGCCACATCCAGTTGCTGGGTAGCTAGTGCATTGAGAATCGCTGCTATGTCTGGTTGTAAGGCAGAGAATAACTGGAACAATTGTGTCGATAACAGTTCGACATTGGCCATCGATGTTTCAAGGGCTGTTAATCGCTCCTCGACCGTTTGTGCCTGTGCGGGTATTGATATGGCTAGCGCAAGAAACCATGCCAAACTCCCCAGTAGTATCTTTTTCATATTGTTTTCCTCTCAAAATTAAACGGCTATGGTTGAAGGAAATTCAACCATCTTCACCATTTGGACAAATCTCCCCCAGAGACGTTACGAGCGATTATGAAGAGAGATTAAATTATGTCAAGTGAGGAGTTTTTGGAGAGTGACCGCGGGAAATGAATGCGATTTAAGTCGGCTAAATACAAGGGATTTAATCGCTACCCTCGGCTTGCTCATGACCCGGAGGCATACGAAAAACAGGGAAGGCGCATTGCACGCCTTCCCCATGATTTAAAAAATCCCAACAGTTTCAAAGCCTACTGAGTTTCGAACAAACTACCGGCACGCCAATCATAGATTCCACCCTGAGCACGCTGAAAACCACCACCTATAGTTGACGCGGTGCCGGAAGCGGTGTTTTCTCTGCCTCCACTGACACTACTATTTGACCCTGTGGTAGCGTTTTGAATCCCACCACTAATAGTGGATCGGTCACCAGAAGCTATGTTGTTAAATCCTCCACTTACATGGGAGTAAAAAGCTGATGCTGTATTGCCTATTCCTCCACTTACACTGGAGTGAGATTCAATTGAAGCCGTGTTACCTGCCCCACCCTGGACACTGGAAAAATCACCGGAGGCTGTATTGTTTTCCCCTCCGGTAACACTTGAACTTAAACCAGATGCCAGGTTGCTATTCCCGCCACCAACACTGGCGTTAGTTCCTGAAGCAATATTGTCTTTCCCACCACTGACACTGGCTGTTAGTCCCCTTGCTTTGTTGCCATCGCCTCCACTAATATTCGAGTATCTTCCTGAAGCCAGGTTGTTTCGACCGCCACTGACGCTGGAATAAAAATCGCCGGTAGCATTTAACTCTCCCCCGGAAATACTGGATCCATTGCCGAGTGAGTTATTGCTAAGCCCGCCACTGATACCGGAAAAATCACCGGTTGCTGTGTTGAATTGTCCAGCAGTGGTTGAAGCGTATTGACCCGATGCCGTGTTATTGAGGCCGCCGGTTACGCTGGTGAAAACATTGGAAGCGATGCCACCACCGCCCCCACTTACATGGGAATGGTCCCCGGTAGCGTCGTTAAGTGAGCCTCCAGAAACACTTGAGAAATTGCCTGTGGCTTGATTACGATCCCCGCCGGTGACGGAGGCATACTCCGCTCCAGAAACGTTGTTCAGTCCGGCTACCAACGCACCAAAGCTTGAGTAGTTCAATCCTTTACCTACGATCAAATTATGCGAACCTGTTTTGTTTCTGGCCGGAAGGCCTCCACCGAGAAAAGGGAAGATGACTTCGTTATAACCAATGATGATATTTCCACGTCCGTTAACGGCACCGTCTGTTGTTCCCGAACCGGAGACCACTTGCAGGTTCATGTCGGTGAACAATAAAGTATCTGCAGAACGGGAGACTCCTGTAAAGCGGGATTGAAGATCGCTGACATCCGTGGTCAATCCGGAAATTGAAGTGTCCTGTGTTGCCTGGCTGGCTTGCAGGGCTGTCATTTCAGCCTGCAAGGTTGCCACATCCAGTTGTTGGGCAGCCAGTGCATTGAGGATGGCGGTGATGTCAGGCTGCAAGGCAGAGAACAATTGAAATAATTGGGTTGATAACAGTTCGACATTGGCCATGGATGTTTCCAGAGCCGTCAGTCGTTCTTCAACTGTTTGCGCCTGTACGGGCATTGAAGTAGTGAGTGCAAAAACCAGGGTTGCACCCACCCTGAATAGTTTTTTCATTTGAATTCTCCGCTATTAGTATTGAGTCTGCTTTGCCTGGGACATCTCTGAGTGTGGCTGAGATAAGCTACGTAAGGGAAAGCATGACAGTTGGAAGACCATGTCAATTCAATGGGATGTTTGAAATTAAAAAGAAAAGGAGTTTACTTTTATAAGGGCCGAAAAAAAAGCTTTAACTTTTCAGATACACATCGGGTGTGATGAATAGAGCTGTTGAAGGTTTGTAAAAGAAAGGGGAAGGCACAACCTGCCTTCCCCGGTGTTAAAAACTTTAGATGACGCAGTTGGCATCAATTGTTTGAAGCCTGACCTCCGGCGCGCCAGGAATTTGATCCTGCAGTGGACCGGTTGGCTCCGCCGCCGATAGTCGAATTCACACCAATGGCTTCATTGAAGAGTCCGCCATTGGTGGTGGCACGATCACCTGAAGCTTCATTGCTCCTGCCTCCATTGACACTGGATTCGAGACCAGTGGCATCATTGCTTAGACCACCATTGACACTTGAACTCACTCCCGAAGCTTCATTGTCATTGCCTCCGGTGACACTTGAATGCTGGCCGGATGCGATATTGGCATTTCCACCACTGACACTTGCTGTAGTGAATGAGGCGGTGTTGCCATCTCCTCCACTCACACTGGATCGTGTGCCGGATGCGGTATTGCCTTCGCCACCACTCACGCTGGAGTTTCTGCCATTGGCCAGGTTGTTTCTCCCACCACTGACGCTGGAATAAAAGTCACCGGTGGTATTGAGCTCGCCCCCGGAAATACTGGAGCCGTTGCCAGAGGCATCGTTTCTCAGACCGCCGCTGACAGAACTGAAAGGTCCTGGAGACACATTTAACTGACCTCCAAGGATGCCGGAATATTGACCGGTTGCCTCGTTGCGGAGTCCTCCGTTGACACTGCTGAAAATATTGGAAGCGGTATTTTCACTGCCACCGGTGATACTCGAATGGGTTCCGCTGGCTTCATTTAAGGAACCGCCTGAAACGCTGGCAAAGTCGTCTGTAGCCTGATTACGTTCTCCTCCTGTAACTGATGCATATTGAGCATCTGAAACATTATCAAGGCCTGCGACAATGGCACCAAAACTGGAATAGTTGGCGCCTTTACCGACGATCAGGTTGTGAGACCCGGTTTTGTTACTGGCAGGCAGGCCGCCACCAAGAAACGGAAAGATGTCTTCGTTGTAACCGACGATGATGTTTCCTTTTCCATTCACGGCACCATCGGTGTCTCCAGAACCGGAAACCACCTGCAAGTTCATGTCAGTGAGTAGCAGGGTAGAGCCGGAACGGGTCACTCCCGAGAAACGGGTCTGCAAATCACCCACATCCGTTTGCAGGTTGGTGATATCGGTTTCGATACTTGTAACGTCATTTTGCAATTTGATGATGTTAATATCCTGTGTCGCGTCATTACTCTGCAAAGAGGTAATGTTGGTGTCTTGAGTGGTGTCATTGGATTGAAGTGTGCCAACGTCTGTTTGCAATGTAGAGATATCAGCATTCTGTGTAGCCTGGCCTGCCTGCAAAGCGGATTGACCGGTCTGTAAAGTCACTATATTGGCAGTCTGGGTTGTGTCAGAAGTCTGCAGGTTAGCCACATTGGTTTGCAATGCAGCTAAACTTGTCTGAAGGTTGGTAACATCCAACTGTTGAGCTGCCAGCGCATTCAGGATGGCGGTGATGTCAGGTTGCAAGGCAGAGAACAATTGAAATAATTGGGTTGATAACAGTTCGACATTGGCCATGGATGTTTCCAGAGCTGTCAGTCGTTCTTCAACTGTTTGCGCCTGTACGGGCATTGAAATAGTGAGTGCAAAAACCAGGGCTGCACCCACCCTGAATAGTTTTTTCATTTGAATTCTCCGCTTTTAGAATTGAGTCTGCTTTGTCCAGGACATCGCTGATTGTGGCTGAGATAAGCTACGTAGGGGAAAGTATGACAGTTGGGAGACTATGTCAATTCAATGGGGTGTTTGAAATTTGAAAGAAATCAGGGGTAGTTTTATAAAGGCTGAAAACAAAGATTTAACTTTTCAGATTCACATCAGGTGTGACGTATTGAGGTGGTAAGAAAAAAAACGGGGAAGGCGCAACGCGCCTTCCCGGACGAAAGGATTGCCTTTTTCAACTGCTATTGTGTTTCAAATAAACTGCCAGCACGCCAATCGAACTCGCCCACAACACTTCGGCCAAACCCTCCTCCTACTGTTGACCTGAGACCTGCTGCCGCGTAATTTGAGCCGTCACTGACACTTGAATACTCAACGGATGCCAGGTTGTTTTCTATACCGATGATGCTGGAACGTGGTCCGCTGGCTTCATTCCTTTGACCTCCGGAAATGCTGCTGAAATTCCCTGTTGCCTGGTTTCGGTTTCCACCGGAAATGGAGGCGTACTCTGCATCCGACACATTGTCCAGACCGGCAACAATTGCGTCGAAACTGGAGTTGTTGGCTCCTTTGCCCACAATCAGGTTATGCGATCCGGTAATTTTACTGGCAGGAAGACTTCCGCCCAGGAAAGGAAAGATGTCTTCGTTATATCCGATGATGATATTTCCGCGCCCGTTTACGGTGCCATCGGTTGCACCAGAACCGGAAACCACCTAAAGGTTCATCTCTGCAAAACCAGATTGTCCTCGGTTCGCGTAATACCATTAAAGCGATTCTGTAAATCCGTGACGGATGTTTGTAATGTAGCTACCTGCCCCTGTTGTGTAGTGAGCGCATTCAGGAGAGCCGGGATATCACGCTGCAAAGCTGAAAACAGTTGGAACAATTGAGTCGATAACAGTTCAACATTGGCCATTTGGCCTTCAAGAGCTGTTAGTCGTTCTTCAACCGTTTAAGCTTGAGCGGGCTGAACTTATACAATAGAAAAATACAAACAGCGATTCCCAGTGCAATCCTTTCATGACAATCCTCCCTAATTAGACTTTGTTGCAAGGTGCACCGGAATCAGGGCCTGCCAATATTTTTCTCAGAGCTATCTAATGGAATTATGCAAGGGGTTATGTTCTGTCAAGAAATAGTTGTGTGAGATCGTAAAGCCTGGATAGTGGCCAAAAAAAATGAGGAAGACGTGAAGGACGTCTTCCCCGAGTTTATTGATTTTAAAACTTAATCCGGTTTAAAAATCTTCAAACAGGCTACCGGCTTGCCAGTCTGAAGGACCCGAAGCAGAACGGGATGCACCTCCACTGACAGTAGATTCGTCTCCCGAAGCTTCGTTGCCCATCCCGCCGCTCACGCTGGAGTTTTGTCCCGAAGTTTCATTGTCATATCCCCCGCTGATGCTGGAGTGTAATCCGGCGGCTTCGTTATCCATTCCCCCACTGACTGTTGAATAGAGTTCAGAAGCGGTGTTGGTAAGACCACCGGAAACGCTGGCATTTGCAGAAGTCGCATCATTGCTTTGACCGCCGGTGACGCTTGCGGATATACCCGATGCGTGATTAAAATTTCCCCCGGAAACACTGGCAAATTCAGCAGAGGCCCGGTTGCGATTGCCTCCGGTTACTGCTGAATAGTTTCCTGCTGAGACATTGTCTAGACCGGTGACAATGGAACCGAAACCGGAATAATTCAGGCCCTTACCGACAATGAGATTGTGGGAACCGGTCTTGTCGCTGGTCGGGAGTCCTCCACCAAGAAAAGGGAAGATGTCTTCATCGTAGCCGATAATGATATTGCCGGTTCCATTGGTTGTGCCATCGGTGGAACCAGAGCCCGAGACCACTTGCAGATTCATATTGGTTAATGTCAGCGTGTCGGCATTCCTGGTAACTCCGAAAAGGAGAGTTTCGAGATCGCTCACATCGCCTTCCGTATCAGCAATTTCAATGGCCTGTTGGGTATTCACATCCTGGATTTGTGCGTCAGCCGTTTGCAGGTTGGTGATATCGGTTTGAATCCCCGAGACTGAAGTCTGCAGGGCAGTCACATCTGCCTGTTGTGTGGCCAGGGCGTTGATGATGGTGACCAGATTCGGCTGAAGGCTGGAGACCAGTTGGAATAACTGGGTTGTCACCAGTTCAACATTGGCCATTTGTGATTCGAGAGCGGTCAAACGTTCTTCAACCGTTTGTGCCTGTACGGGAATGGAAATAGCAAGTGCGAAAATTAATGCAGCACTTCCCGGCAACAACCTTTTCATGGCAGACTCCTTCATTGATTTGGAATACAAAGACGGCAGATAGAATGTAAAAAGATAATTCGCTTTCCCCAGGCGATATTGTGAACCGTATGACAGTTGATTAAACTTGTCAATATAGGAAGGGAGTAGATTCCCGAGGGGAAATGAGGGATTGAGTTAAAGAATCAAAATTCAAGGAAATTTAAAAAAAGGGAAGGCGCATGACACGCCTTCCCGGTCTGGTGAAATGGGATGTGGAAAAATTAGAAATCAATTGGTCTGGAACAATCCGCCTGCTCGCCAGTCCTGGACCCCCAGAGCTTCACGACTAAACCCTCCGCTCACGCTTGAAGAATCGCCGGAAGCGGTATTGAGTTGTCCGCCGCTCACTGCAGAATAAATAGCCGACGCTTCATTGTTTTGTCCGCCACTGACAGTGGAATAAATTCCGGAAGCCGTGTTGTTGAATCCACCGCAAACCGTGGCATCGGTGTTGGAGGCGTCCCCACCAAAGCCCCCACTGACACTGGAACGAATTCCGGATGCCGTTGCGGATTCCCCACCACTGATGCTCGCGCTGAAGCCTGAAGCCAGGTTGCTTTGCCCGCCACTGACACTTGCCTGGGTCCCGGATGCTTCATTCAATTGACCTCCGCCAACGCTGGAATGAAAACCGGAGGCAATGTTACGTCGTCCACCGCTGACGCTGGCGTAGCTTGTCGTCACCTGATTATTTTGACCTGCCACGAATCCATATCTTGCTCCGAGAACGTTATCAAGGCCCAGGACGATTCCACCCCAGTCGGTATAGTTGTGTCCCCTGCCGACTACCAGGTTATGTGAGCCTGTTTTTTCACTTGCCGGAAGTCCTCCACCAAGAAAGGGGAAAATGTCTTCGTTGTACCCAATGATTATATTTCCGCGCCCATTCACTGCACCATTGGTAGAGCCAGATCCTGAAACCACCTGCAGGTTCATATCGGTGAAAAGCAGTGTGTCAGCCGTTCGCGTCACTCCGGTGAATCGCGTTTGCAATTCACTGACATCAGAAGTTAATGTTGCTTCACTTGCCTGTAAGGCGGAGACCTCTGTTTGCAGGGATGAGATGTTATTGTCCTGGGTGGTGTCGTTGCCTTGAAGTGCAATGATATCGTTTCCGTGATCCACCACCCGGGTTTGAAGGGATGCGATATCGCCATTTTGAGTGGTCTGGCTGGATTCCAATGCCGTTACCGCTGCCTGAAGAGCAGCGACTTCCCCCTGTTGTGTTGCCAGGGCATTGAGGATGGCAACGATATCCGGCTGTAGGGCCGAGAACAGATCGAACAGTTGAGTTGATAGCAGTTCGACATTGGCCATTTGAGTTTCCAACGCCGTGACTCTTTCTTCCAGGGTTTGTGCCTGTGCAGGCAAAGCAATGAACAATAAACAAAGAAAGGCTGCAGCCACCAGTAAGGACTTTTTCATGATGGACTCCTTTTATATTTAAAGAGAGTTTGTGTTTTATGGAGCTGAGAGGTCGTTAGAAGGAAATTTAATTTCTTTTTATAACTAGATGGATTATGTCTGGAAAGTGGAGATTGTCAAGACAGGGGAGAGGGGCAACGCGCTACAACAGCAAAATACAAAGAAAAAACGGGGAGGGCGCATAGCGCACCTCCCCAGTGGAGGTGAGTCGTTTAAGTCTTTATGAAAAGCGTCTCGATTAATTTACCTCGAATAAGCTACCGCCTTGCCAATTCTCTGCTCCGGCGACCGAACGGTAAGCTCCACCACTAATACTGGAGTCCTCGCCAGAGGCTGTATTCACTTTACCTCCACTGACACTGGCTGTAATTCCTGAAGCGGTATTTTCGGTCCCACCACTGATACTCGAAATTAAGCCAGAAGCTTCGCTGTTAAATCCACCACTGACACTGGCTCCTTCTCCAGAGGCAATATTCACTTGGCCACCACTGGCACTAGCCGTATATCCTGAAGCACGGTTGTTTTGTCCTCCGCTGGCAGCAGAGCTGGTACCTGAGGCAATATTGAGTTGTCCTCCGCTGACACTGGCGCTGGTTCCAATTGCACGGTTGCGCTGACCGCCGGTAACCGTGGCATAAGGACCGAATCCCCAGTTATCGAGTCCGGCAACTACTGCTCCATAACTGGAGTAGTTATGACCTTGTCCTACAATCAAGTTGTGGGATCCAGTTTTTTCACTGACCGGAATACCGCCACCGAGATAAGGGAAGATGGTTTCGTTGTATCCGATAATGACGTTACCGCGTCCGTTAATCGGCCCATTGGTTTCACCAGAACCCGAGACAATTTGAAGATTCATATCTGTGAACAGCAAGGTATCGCTGGTGCGGGATACGCCGACAAAGCGGGTTATTAAATCAGTTACATCAGTGTCGAGGCTGGCTTGCGTATTCTGCATATTTGTTATCGCTGTGTTCTGGTTGGTGTTTTCAGACAGCAAACTGGTTACAGTGGTCTGCAACAAGGTTATATCGTTGTCCTGGGTGTTGTCATTACTCACCAGTGTAGCAATGCTGGTGTCCTGTGTTGCCTGGCTTGTTTGTAGCGCTGCGATATCTCCAACATGATCAGTGGTTAAATCTCCAAGGGCATCCAGGGTAGATTCATGGGCCACATCTTTAGCTTGCAGGTCAGTGACCGCGGCCTGCAGGGTGGCAACATCCAACTGTTGGGTGGCCAGGGCATTCAGGATGGCGGTGATGTCCGGTTGCAAAGCTGAGAATAGTTGAAACAATTGGGTTGATAACAGTTCGACGTTGGCCATCGATGTTTCGAGAGCTGTTAATCGCTCTTCTACAGTTTGCGCCTGTACGGGCATGGTTATAAAAATCATGACCAGTAATGCCATGCCAGTTTGAATCACTCGTTTCATGACAGACTCCTTCCCTCAAAGGAAACAGAAAAGAAAAATAGGATTGAAAATAGATCGCCCCCAGGCGTTACAGGGAAAACTATGACTAATAGGTAGGTTTGTCAATATTGAGATAGAGTTTTAATTGGTTAAGACAAGTATGTTCACATGATTTTGAAAGGGGAATTGAAGCCGGGGTTGATGTCTAAAGGGTAGGAGTGACCTTGTGCAAAAAAAGAACCCCCGGCCCAAGTGGACCGGGGGTTCTGGTAAAACTTTATGGAGCGCAGATTACATCATGCCGCCCATGCCACCCATTCCGCCCATACCACCCATGCCACCTCCTGGAGGCATTCCGCCGCCAGCGCCTTCATTTTCGTCAGGCAGGTCAGTGATGAGTGCTTCGGTCGTCAGAAGCAGCCCGGAAATACTGGATGCATTCTGCAATGCGGTACGGGACACTTTGGCGGGATCGATGATTCCAGCTTTAATCATGTCGCCATAGGTGTCGTTCTTGGCATCGTAGCCCTGGTTGCCTTTGAGAGTTTTAACTTTCTCAACAACAACAGTGCCTTCCTGGCCTGCGTTGGTCGCGATCTGCCGGCACGGTTCTTCCAGCGCGCGTTTGATCAGTTTGACTCCGAGCAGGTAATCGTGATCACCCTTGAGTTTGTCGAGAGCAGGCAGGGTACGGAGATAAGCAATTCCGCCGCCAGGCACGATACCTTCTTCAACTGCGGCACGTGTCGCGTGCAGTGCATCTTCAACGCGCGCTTTCTTTTCTTTCATTTCGGTTTCAGTCGCAGCCCCGACTTTGATGATGGCAACACCACCGACCAGTTTGGCGAGACGCTCCTGCAGTTTCTCCCGATCGTAATCGGAAGTGGTCTCTTCAATCTGGGTACGGATCTGTTTAACGCGGGACTGGATTTCCGAAGGCTTGCCCTTACCATCAACGATTACGGTGTTTTCCTTATCAACCGTCATACGCTTGGCGCGGCCCAGATCATTCAGCGTGATGTTTTCCAGGCTTACACCGATGTCTTCGGTGATGACTTTACCCCCGGTGAGGATAGCGATGTCATTGAGCATGTCCTTGCGGCGATCCCCAAAACCAGGCGCTTTAACCGCGCAGACATTCAGGGTGCCACGCAGTTTGTTGACTACCAGAGTCGCCAATGCTTCACCTTCGATGTCTTCGGCGATGATCATCAGGGGCTTGCCAGCTTTGGCTACCTTTTCAAGAACCGGCAGCAGGTCCTTCATGTTGGTGAGTTTCTTTTCGTTGAGCAGGATATAAGCGTCTTCGCAGACAGCTTCCATGCGCTCAGCATCGGTAACAAAGTATGGGGAGAGGTAACCGCGGTCGAACTGCATACCTTCAACGATTTCCAGAGCCGTTTCCATACCTTTGGCTTCTTCAACCGTGATAACACCGTCTTTACCAACCTTGTCCATCGCTTCGGAGATGATGTCACCGATTGCCGTGTCGTGGTTAGCGGAGATGGTGCCGACCTGTGCAATTTCTTTTTTATCCTTGGTGGGTTTGGCCTGTTTGTGGATTTCATCAACGATGAGTTCAACCGCATCTTCAATACCGCGCTTGATGTCCATCGGATTGGCGCCAGCGGTCACATTCTTGAGGCCTTCGCGGAAGATCGCCTGGGCCAGAACGGTTGCTGTGGTGGTGCCGTCACCGGCGTTGTCACTTGTTTTGGAAGCGACTTCGTTTACCATCTGCGCTCCCATGTTTTCAAAAGGATTTTCCAGTTCGATTTCCTTGGCCACGGTCACACCGTCTTTGGTGATGGTCGGGGAGCCAAATTTCTTATCGATAACGACGTTCCGGCCTTTCGGTCCCAGCGTCAATTTAACCGTGTCTGCGAGTTGATTGACACCTGCCAGTATTTTGTGGCGGGCTTCCTCGTTATATACAATCTGCTTTGCCATGTGATGAACTCCTTGCTAATGAATGTATAGTTTGGTTGATTTTTTGTTAGATGAAACGGGGCGGGTTCTATTCAACAACCGCCAGGATGTCGTCTTCACGCATCAACAGGAGATCCTCTCCATCCAGTTTGATTTCAGTTCCACCATATTTGCTGTAGAGCACCTTGTCGCCGACCTTGACGTCAGGTTTGTGGCGCTTGCCGTCATCCGCCAGTTTGCCTTGGCCTACAGCCTTGACACGGCCTTCGATCGGTTTCTCTTTTGCCGAGTCGGGGATGATGATGCCACCCTTGCGTACTTCTTTCTCAAGGATCGGCTGGACCAGAATGCGGTCTTGCAACGGACGAATTTTCATAACCTTCCACTCCTTTATTAAATGATGTTACACTTCAAAATTGATTAGAAATAAATAAACCCACCTGTCCTGGCGGTAAATTTAGCTGTATTTTGGGATGAACCCGTCTTAAAAATTTTTTGAGGCCCCGAATAGGGTTTTAGCACTTGATACAGGAGAGTGCTTATCTTAAATAAGACGCTGATTCTGGATGGCAAGGTGAGGTTAAAAAATTTTTGATTATTTTTTGATTTTTTCATTTAAAAATAGAGAATAATCTCAATCTGAATATCACAAGTTTTTGGAGTAAAATCAATAAATGCCTAAAAAACAAGCATCTAGGGATTTGGAAACGTTCCCAAATCCGCATACGGACCGGGATTATGATATCCATATGGAGTGCCCAGAGTTCACCTGCCTGTGCCCGATGACGGGCCAGCCGGATTTCGCCACGATCGACATCGACTACACTCCGAATAAACTTTGCATTGAGTTGAAATCATTGAAGTTGTATTTGTGGTCCTACCGTAACGAAGGGGCTTTTCACGAGGCGGTGACCAACAAGATTCTGGACGATATTGTCAAAGCCATCAAACCCCGACGGTTGCGTGTGATTGGCGACTTTTTTGTACGCGGGGGAATCCACACCACGGTGACTGTGGACTATCCCGGAACCAGGCCGAAAAAACGGAAAAAATCCTGAATCAGGGGCATGTGAATATGTGGGTACGCGAGGGGGAATGCCATCAATGTGGGGAATGTTGCCAGACGGTCAACATCACAGCCGTGCGCGATGTCACCCTGCGTCAACATGGCAGCCTGGAAGAATTGCGCTTATATATGAAGTATCGCGGCATTCGAGTGGTTGGGGAGGATGTAGAGAAGAACTCCCTGTTTTACGAAATCAGTATTCCCTGTGATCAGTTGACGGAGGATAACCAATGTAAAGTTCACGACTCGCCAGAAAAACCGCTCCTCTGTCTGAAATATCCAGAAGAACCCGGTGATATCCCGCAATGCGGTTACCGTTTTAAAAAGGATTCCTTTATATAATGAAAGAACGTTTCGAAGATCACGGCAATGGCACCATTCGCGATGCTGACACAGGGCTGATGTGGCAGGAAAGCTATGCTTATGGGGAATTGGGAAACTATATGACCTGGTACGATGCGGTGAATTATATTTCCCGTCTCAATAGCAAGGGATTGGGAGGCTATAAAGATTGGCGGCTACCCAACCGGTTGGAGATGCAGAGTCTTTATCTTTTGGGGCGGACGTTTGAATCGCGCGGGCGCACCTTTGAATTGCACATCGATCCCATTTTTGAATTCGGCTATGGCAGTTGTTTCTGGACCTGGCGCGAATGGTTATCGGGCGCACTCAGTTTCAGTTTCGATCAGGCTTCCCTGCGCTGGTTCCCGAAGGGAAGTCCTTCGGCGACAGTTCGAGCGGTGCGCGAAAACCTGAACCCATCTGTTTTATTGAAAAATTTGGATGGAACAGTCCATGGCGCGTAGACAAGCAGGGAAGGGGCCAGGCGGTCCAGCTCCGGAAACGATTAAAAGGGAAAAGGAACGTGCGCGCGAGATGCGAAAAACCACGTGGTGGCAGAACCTCGTCAACGATGGTGTTTGCCATTATTGTCATGGCACGTTCGAAGCGGATTTGATCACCATGGATCACGTGGTGCCGTTGTCTCGTGGTGGCAAATCTACCAAAGGCAACATCGTTCCCGCCTGCAAGGAGTGCAACACCAAGAAGAAACACGCCACCCCGGTTGAAATGATTTTGTCAGGTACGATCAAACCAGACCTGAAGCTGTAAAATAATTTTTAACGGTTTTTTCGGGTAAGGTCAGACACCACTATTATGGGGTCTTCTCCCAAAATAAAAGACACCCACTATGTTGTTGAAATCCAGTTAATACCAAACCCTGATAATAGATCATGAGATGATTTTCACTATCCCGATAATCGGAACTGTGGAAAAGAAGAAAAATAAGTAACCCAAACCCTTTATCAAATTCGAAACGACCGCCTTAAGAAGAAAAACAGGTTTTGCCTATGAATGTAAGGAAGCGTTGGCAGTTCCGACACCACTTCCAGGATCTAGTAAAATAATAGCCTGAAAAACCATTCACCACCTTGGGAGGGATTCTCATGAAATTGGCCGCGATTGTCTTCTCGCTTATTTTTTCATTATTTGCTGGTTCAGCACAGGCTCAATCGTTCAAAAATGTTTTATTGAAAGTTACCAATACGAGTAACGCGATTTATTTCGCCCCATTGGCCGTAGCGTCTCATGCTTTCCCAAACGCAATGTTCGAGCCGGGAACCGCGGCCACACCTGCTATTGAAGCCATGGCGGAATTTGGAAACACCGCCCCGCTGATTACGGACCTCACTGCAGCCGGTGCTTTCGCTGTCACGGCAGAAAATGCAGTAGGAGCGTTGGCTCCGGGAGAAAGTATATTCGTAGGATTGGTCGTGGGCCCCGGCCTTGATTATATTTCCATTGCTGGAATGCTGGTACCCACCAACGATGGTTTTGTCGGCTTGAACTCCTACCAGGTTCCCTTGAACAGTACCGGACAAATTACATTGGGGATGGACGGCTATGATGCAGGAACTGAACCAAACAATGAACTCAGGAGTTGTCCCGGGCAACCTCCCTTTGTAGGCGACCCTCTGGATGACCCCAATGTGCCGGGGAACCCTGGGTTGAACGGTGGTGTGTGTGGAACCGGAGCGCAGGGTTCGCCGGAAAGTCCATTGATCCATGTTCACAGGGGAAATTTAGGTGATCTTGACCTTACGGGTGGAGTAAGCGACCTTGACAGCCGTGTTCACCGTTGGCTGAACCCTATCGCAAAGGTTACGATCTATTATTGATTCAGTATTTTGAATTCAAATTTAAAAGCGTCAGCCGGCTTAAGTCCGGTTGACGCTTTTTTTATTTCTGGGTTCTTGCCAAGCTGGTTTGGTTGAGGTAAAAATAGATTTTTCGGTTCTTTGGTTAAGGGGGGTGTCATGGACAGCGATAAAATGCTGGTCGTCATGGGTGGGATCGTTGCATTCAGTGTGGTCCTGGGCGTGATCCTGTTCATTTTCAAGACGTAATTGCGGTTTTACTTTTGTTTCTACGTTTGCAATATGAGGGTTTATCTTTCCCATTTATATTAACTGGGTATTTGCATATCGCTTCCGGGTTCGCGTGTTTCGGACCGGTCTCGTTCCAGCATCTGAGTCAATCTTGGATCCATTTCATCTTTTTCCTTTTCTACCTCCCGCGTACTGATTTTGGTCTCGCAGACTAATAGCAGGTGATATCCCAGTTTCGTCTTGAAAGGTTTGGGAACAGACATCTTTTCCGTTTTTAGAATCTCTTCAATCAATTCCGGGGTGAGGGTTTCCGGAACGGGCATTTCCTTGTAAATCCAGTCGAGGTCTCCCCCCACAAGTTTGCTCATACATAAACTGTATTTTTTTGCGAGTCGTTTGAAAAACTTTTCAGTCTTGTCGTAGTCTTCAAACACCTTGTCCGGATCTTCGGAGGGTTCCTTTGCAAGGTCTTCCTGGAATTCTTCCACAATATTTCGCAGCATTTCGGCAGCTTCTTCACTTGTTACCAGAATGTGGCGTGTCCGATGTTCTATCGGCTTTTGAGTTTTTGCTTTTACTTTTTTAGGAACAAAAACCTTACGCGGTTTTATTTTTGGTTTGGGAGCGGGTTTTTTGGCCTCCTCCTCCGCTGCTTGTACACGTGGCTCTTTAGCAGTCTTGTCACGTTGATAAACAGTATCTTTGGATTCTTCAGGAAATTGCTCTTTATCTTTCTTGTCTTCAGCCATGAGGTATTACCTTATTAAATTGTCTTTGGTGGGTGCCACATATATTACGATGCGCAAAAACGCTTTCAGGATTTACCTATTTTATTCGTTGTCTCCTGAAACGGCAAGGCAGTCGTCAAAGCTCCAGAGATTCCAGGTATTGAAGGACTCCTTGTTCAGCGTTGGATGGAATGATTTCATCGGCCACTTGTTTGACTTCAGCCAATCCGTTTTCAACGGCCAATGCTTTTCCGGCAATTTTAAACATTTCAAGGTCGTTCAGGTAGTCACCAAACACCACCACTTGTTCCAGCGGAAACCCTTGTTTTTCGGCAAGACGTTTGACCATACTGCCTTTGTTGGTTTGTGCATGGAAAGCTTGAAGCCAATAATACCCCGGGTGACATATGTCCTCAGCAAAATAAAGGTTTAAGTCTTCCGGATAGGTGGAACTGAGGTGGTCGTGTATAGGATCAAGCTTGTCTTTTTTGTCTATGACCAGGAACCCGGCGATGCGTTCACCATTTAAAAACTCATAGTGCTCAACCTGACACAGGCGACGATCTGTTTCCAATGTGTCCAGATAATTTTGCGCTCCCTGATTACTCGCTTTACCATGCATTACCCGCGATTCATCACCGTATATATAGACAAACGGATCCATGTTTTGTGGCCGTAGTAGTTCCATGGTTTCGTGTACGACCTCGTGACTGATGAAGTCCGTTTCTATCAGGTTATGACCGGTATGAAAATCGGTCAGAAAGACACCGTTGAACAACACTGCTGGATGATTCAGGAGAACATTTTTTAAAAGAGGGTGGGCAGAATCGTATGTTCGAGCTGTGGCAATCGTGAAGTTGAGCCCGCGTTCGATGAGTGCGTTGAGTCTTTTTACAGAATTTTCGGGGAATATACTCCCCGGCTCCAGCAGGGTTCCATCAAGATCGGAAATAAACAAACAATTTTTTGCGTCGATTGTCATATCGCTAAATAACCTTTAATCGGGAGGAGGGGGCAAAAACCCCCGATCTCCTGTAGATTTAATTATTCAAAAATCACGACATCTGGAAAACGTGAACATCGCGTTGTGGGAAGGGAATGGAAATCTTGTTCCGGTCCAGTTCAAGTTTAACCTGTTCCTGCATGGCGAAATAAACATCCCAGTAGTCGTCTGTTTTTACCCAGACGCGAAACACGAAATTTACAGAGCTGTCTCCCAGGCTGGATACCGCTACAGTTGATCCTGGGTCTTTGAGAATTCTTGAATCCCCATCGATAACACGCTGTAGTGAATTTTTTGCTTCCTCAATATTATCACTGTACCCGATGCCGAAAGTTAAATCGACCCTTTTGATTGCCAGGCGCGATAAGTTGACAATTGTTCCATTGGCGATGGGGCCATTGGGAAGAATAATGGTTTTCCCATTTGGTGTGGTGAGCACCGTACAGAACATCTGGATTTCGTCGACAACCCCGAGGTGACCACCCAGTTCAACCAGGTCGCCTGTCTTGAAGGGTTTGAATGTAAGAATTAAAAAACTCGCAGCAAAATTCCCCAGAGTATTTTGAAAAGCCAGGCCGATTGCGAGCCCCGCGGCACCAATGATGGCAACAAAAGAGGTGGTCTCAATACCCAGAGTCCCGGCAACTGAAATAAGTAGAAACAACTTCAGTAAAAGGGTGCTCACGCTGAGGATGAATCCTTGCAGAGAGGGTTCCATTTCTTTTTTCTTGCAGGATGCTTCCAATAATTGCATTGCCCATTTAATAATTTTCATCCCAATAAAACAGGTGAGGATGGCAAGTATAAATGAGGGCAGGAAATTCATAAAATAAAGAATAGCCGTGTTTTGCCATGAACTGATGTCCAAGGAATTAGCCATTTTGGGATCTCCGGTTTAATTGGGGTTGGAACGCTGGGACTGGGAATAGTAAAAACTTGATTGAAGCTCTATTTGAATGGCCACCTGAGCAGTACAAAACTCAAATAATCACAACTGGAAAAAGAGGTTTGCCGGTATTTTAAAATCAGGACAGATAAATCTGTCCAGAGTATAAATTAGAAAGTCGAATTTATAAGTTAAGATTTCTTAATTTGAAACCAGGCCTCTTTTTTGTAAGGATGTGAAGGTAGGGAAGACCTAGCCTGTGAGAGTTATTTCTTAATGGTTTAATTGAGGAACTTGATATGAAATCCAAAACAAAAATTGTCGGGTTGTCCTTTTTGTTCACTATTTTATTGGCGAACCATGCTTTGGCTTTTGATTTCTCTGGTTGGGACGCGTTGCTGAAAAAACACGTTAAATCGACCTCAATTGATGGGGTGAAACTAAATGGAGTCGATTATGTAGAGATTAAGAAGGACCCGGGCTATATAAAGCTAATTGCTGGTTTGAAAGTTTTTTCTCCCAAGGCCTTGAAAACCCGTAGAGAAAAACTGGCGTTCTGGATAAATACCTACAACGTTATGGCGGTAAAGATGGTGTTGGATCACTATCCAGTCGAAAGCATCAAGGATGCTGGGGGAATTTTTTCATCTGTCTGGAAGAAGAAGGTTGGTCAGGTAGGTGGCAAGGATGTCACCCTGAATGAAATTGAGCATGAGATATTGCGGCCCATGGGCGAACCGCGCATTCATGTTGCGATTGTGTGTGCTTCGGTCAGTTGTCCTGATCTGCGTCCGGAGGCTTATAAAGAAGATCAACTCGATGGGCAACTGAATGATCAAATGCGTCAGTTCCTTGCCAATTCAAGTAAAGGATTGAAAGTGAGTGGCAAGGATGTTTATATCTCGAAAATTTTTAAATGGTTTGAAGAGGATTTTGAAGTTAAGGGAGGCGTCAGCAATTTCCTTTATCCTTATGCGCCTAACTCAACTCGGGTTGCCCTGAAGAACGTCAGCTTTGATTACCTCGATTACAACTGGAACCTGAATAAACTGTGATCGTATAGAAAAAGAAACCGCCCAATCCGGGGAGTCCTCGGTTGGGCGGCTTTTTATAGTTTTTACTTGTTACTTCTTAAAAAAACAAATCTTGTTCAGTCAGCATGTTTTCTTAGAAATGTAGGGATGTCAAAATTCGCCGCATTGGCCAGACTTCCCGCAGCTTCTTTCTTAATGCTGTTGGCCAGCTTTTTGAGGTTGTTGCGTTTGAAGGTAGAGAGCGTCTCTCCTTCTTCCGCAACCGCATCAACCGGTTCCGGTTCTCCTCCGACCACTTTTCGGAGCGGCATGGGAGATTCCTCTGCGGGTCCTGCTACGAGCTCAAGACCTTGTGAAGAAGTTTCCTGAAACCCGGTAGCGATAACAGTGACCCGCATTTCGTCCTGCAGGGATTTGTCGATCACCGAACCGAAAATAATGTGAGCATCTGGATGTGCTGCTTTTTGTACCAGCGTGGCCGCTTCGTTTACATCATGAAGCGTGAGGTCTTCGCCGCCGGTAATGTTAATCAACACACCTTGTGCACCATCGACCGCTGCATCGTCGAGTAACGGACTCGAGATTGCATTCTGAGCCGCATCGACCGCACGGTTCTCACCCGAAGAAATACCTGATCCCATCAACGCCTTACCCATACCGGACATGATGGTTTTCACGTCGGCAAAGTCAAGATTGATGAGTCCCGGAATGACGATCAGGTCGGAGATGCTGCAAACCGCCTGACGCAGTACATCGTCCACTTCCTTGAAGGCATGCATGAGGGACGTTTGCTTGCCGATGAAGCTTAAGAGTTTTTGATTGGGGATCACGATCAAAGTGTCCACCGCTTTTTTCAATTCCTCCAAACCCTCATTGGCCTGCTTTTGTCGCCGGTTGCCTTCAAATTCAAAAGGACGCGTGACGACCCCAACAGTGAGAGCTCCCACTTCCCGGGCAATTTCCGCGACAATCGGCGTGCCACCGGTCCCTGTACCGCCACCCATACCGGCGGTGATGAACACCATGTCAGCACCTTCCAGCATGCCGCGTATCTGGTTCTTGCTTTCTTCTGCCGCGAAGCGACCGACTTCCGGATTCGACCCCGCACCTAAACCTTTTGTGGAATCTGAACCCAGTTGTAATTTGTGCGTGCACGGCGATGCTTCCAGCGATTGCACATCTGTATTGGCGACGATGAACTCCACGCCCTGAATGTGCGACCGGACCATTGAGTTGACGGCATTGGTACCTCCACCGCCAATTCCCACGACCTTGATGCAGGCCGAGTATTCACTTTCTTGATCAAATTCAATCAGACCCATGTTGTCCTCCTTTTTGGCTAAAAAAATTCTTCCGCCCAGCCTTTCATACGGCTGAAGATTTTATCGAATAAATTGCGACCCTGTAATTCCTGAACGTTGCCTTGCCTATGACTGCGTACCCCATAGTGGATCAGGCCTGTGCTGGTAGCGTAAACCGGACTGTTTACCACATCGACCAGCCCGGCGAAGCCCGTTGGTGTGCCGACCCGAACCGGCATTTGAAAAATTTCTTCTGCCAGCGCTGCCATACCGCGCAGGCTTGAAGTACCACCTGTCAGCACAATCCCTGATGAAATCAAATCGCGAAAACCGGAAGTTTCAATTTCATGATTGAGCATCTCGAACATCTCCAGAGTCCGTGCTTCGATGATCTGGCTCAGGATATGTCTTGAAATGGCCATGTCGTTACGTCCACCTACACCTGGAACTTCTATGTGATCGTCTTCATCGACCAGGGCAGAATAGGCGCACCCGTGTACATGTTTGATTTTTTCTGCTTCCGTATTGGGCGTTCTGAGACCGATGGCGATGTCATTCGTCATTTGAGCTCCCGCGATGGCCAATACCGAAGTGTGCTTGATAGACCCTTGATAAAAAATTGCGAGATCCGAGGTACCGCCACCTATATCGATGATGGCCACTCCCAGTTCTTTCTCATCCGCTGAAAGGACCGATTCGCTGGAAGCTAATTGCTCCAGCACGATATCGGTGACGCCTAACCCAGCACGATTGACACATTTCACTATATTCTGCGCCGAGGTGACCGCCGCGGTGACAATATGAACCTTGGCTTCCAGACGCACACCGGCCATGCCCAGGGGAGTTTTAATACCGTCCTGATTGTCGACAATGTATTCCTGAGGCAGGACGTGAATCACTTCACGATCGAGCGGAATAGCAATGGCCTTGGCGGCTTCTATCACGCGCTCCATATCCTGCGCGTTGATCTCGCGATTTTTTACCGCGATGATGCCATGACTGTTTAGACTTCTGATGTGCCCTCCGGCGATACCGACGAACACGGATTCCACTTCGGTGCCAGCCATCAATTCGGCCTCTTCAACCGCATGTTTGATGGATTCGACCGTACTTTCAATGTTGACCACGACCCCTTTGCGCAAACCCCGCGAAGGCGCCTGGCCGAGGCCGATGATTTCTATATCACCATGCGAGCTGACTTCGGCAATGATACAGCAGATTTTGGTGGTGCCGATATCAAGACCTACCACCAGTTTGTGATGTTTAGACATGGGTGCGACCCCTCCTTTGGTTCAAGCTTTGCGGCGATGGCCGGAACCCTTGTTGCCGGGTTTCGGTTGGATCACCACTTTGTTGCGAAACGATAAATCGATAATGTCGACGCCGTCCCGTGTCGGGTTCAATGCGTCGAGGATGATTTTAAAATTTTGAAAACCGGCCTGTACATCATTGGCCGCCATCCGGATCTTTAAACCTTGTTCTCGTGTCGAAAAGGTCAGCAGACTGGGCCCGGTAATTTGTACCGAGGTGACTGGGTCCTTTTTAAAAAATGGCAACCTGTTCAGGTAATGCATGGCCCTTAAGCCTTTAAGAATTTCGTTCGATACCACCCGCTGTCCCAAATCAGGGGCTTCATTTAAAGTTCCTGTGATCAAGGGAAGGTGCAGGAATTCATCCTGGGAACGGGTGACCAGAATTCCGAAATTGTCCATAACGTAAATATCGTCGAGTTGTATCCGCGCATAGGGTTTGCGTTCTGCAATTTGAATCGTTACAGCGTTTGGCCATTTGCGTTGCACTGACGCTGCGCTCACCCAAGGGTGACCCGTTAATCGCTCCGTTATGCTTTCCAGGTCCAGCAGGAACAAGTTTTTTCCTTCAATCAGAGGCATTGATTCCAGCAACGATTGCTTGTTCAATCGGTCCAGTCCTTCAATGGATATCTGCGAGACAGCAAACCGGCTTGAAGAAGTCAGAAACAGGTAGCCGTGAAAGGCGCCGTAACAAAATGCCAATACCAGAACACCGCGAGCGAAGGTTTCGGCTGCTGTTTTAAAGAGTGCAGCAAAATCCAGATCGAAAGAACGTATAGCCGGTTTTTCTTTCTTTTGGGTTTTGCCCTTACGTTTTTTGGGACCTTCCTGGAGCCAGCGTTTGCGGCCCGGGTGCGTCAGTTTACGTTCGGCGATAGCGAGACTCATCAGTTAGTCTCCTCCGCATAATCGAGTTGCGCGGTCTTCGCGATTTCAAGAACCAGCGTGTCAAAATCAAGTCCGCTTTCCTTCGCTGCCATGGGTAGCAGACTGAGCGGTGTCATCCCTGGGACAGTGTTCATTTCCAGGACATAAGGCACACCATCCGGTGAAAGAATGACATCGACTCTGGGAAAGCCCCGTCCACGTAACACCCGAAAGGTGTTGCGCGCAACCTTGCGGCAGGCTTCTTCTTCTTGTTTTGAAATCAACGCAGGACAGACGTATTCTGTTTTTCCTTCCGTGTATTTGGAGTCAAAATCGTAAAAACCTGACTTTGGTTTTATGTGCACAACGGGCATGGGTTCACGCTCTTTCATACCAATGGCCAGAAGTTTGCCATCTATAAACTCTTCGACCAGGACTTCTTCTGAAAGTTCAAACGCCAGACTCATGGCCGGCTCCCACTCTGATTCTTTTCTCACAATGCTGACACCGATGCTGGAACCCTGGTCCGAAGGTTTGACCACCACGGGCAAAGGAAGCGAGTGAGCCCCCGGTCTGTGGCTATCTCGGTAGTGCACTTCGTAGCGCGGTGTCGGTATCCCCGCCTGATCCAAAAGGTGTTTGGTAGCAACCTTATTAAACGCAAGAGCACTGCCAAGCACCCCAGAACCCGTATAAGGAATTCGCTGGCATTCCAACATGCCCTGAATAGCTCCGTCTTCTCCGAAAGTACCGTGCAGGGCAATGAATGCGAGGTCCGGGTTGATCTCGGCCAACCGGCTTGCAACATTTCGGTCGACGTCGACTTTCACCGCCTTCAAGCCCTGGCGCTTGAGTGCTTCCAGGATTTCGGTACCCGTTGTTAAGGACACTTCCCGTTCAAAGGAGAGACCTCCCATCAGCACCGCTATATTTTTGCCTTTCAACGAATTCACGACCATTGTTGCCTTTCAAAAATTGGGGTCCGCCCCGGCTTCGGGTCAGGAGACCGGGACCAAAGGAAGGAGGGTAACCTTTGATTCGCGGACCAAAATAATTTTCAAACTTTCTCCAGTTTTCATCCGGGTTCCTCGCTTATCCCGGTGTGACTTGTTTACCAGTCTCCTGCAATAATGACTTCAGTTTTTAATTCAACATTGAACTGTTCTTTAACTGTTTCCTGGACGTGTCCGATAATCGAGTGCACATCGCTTGCGCTGGCTTCCCCTTTATTCACAATAAAATTTGCATGCTTGATTGAGACCGAAGCTTCACCTACCGTGAAACCCTTCAGCCCGGCCTGCTCAATTAATTTGCCAGCTTTCATTCCTTCCGGGTTTTTAAATACCGATCCGGAATTGGGCAGAGAAAGAGGTTGGGTCTGGCTGCGTTTCTTTAGGTAGTCGTCGATGCGACCCTGGATTTCCGCTGCGTCACCGGATTTCAGCTCCAGTTCAGCGTAGACGATGACGCAGGGCTTTTCTGGAAATGTCGTTTTTCGGTATTCAAATACCAGTTGCTCGCGGTCGTAGGTCACAAGATCACCATCTTTCCGAAGGACTGTGATGTTTTTGACAACATCGCCGATTTCGGTTCCTTCCGCGCCAGCATTCATGATGAGAGCGCCGCCGAGAGACCCTGGAACTCCAACAAGAGTTTCAATGCCTGTCAGTCCATATTTCGCTGCGAATTTGGCCAGGTATGACATCTTCACCCCAGCACCGACTTTAAGGATGGCGCATTCTTCATCTTGTGGATTATTGAAAAACTCCGGCAGGGTGATTTTTTTGAAGCCTCGTTTCAATGACACCACAATTCCGCGCACTCCTTTGTCGCTGATCAGCAGATTGGAGCCTTCTCCGAGAAAAAACAGTGGAGTGACGCCGTGGTTGCGCAGGATCAATTTCA
The DNA here is from genome assembly GCA_015698285.1 of Candidatus Nitronauta litoralis. Taxonomy (NCBI): domain Bacteria; kingdom Pseudomonadati; phylum Nitrospinota; class Nitrospinia; order Nitrospinales; family Nitrospinaceae; genus Candidatus Nitronauta; species Candidatus Nitronauta litoralis. Next base: position 388,428 of record CP048685.1, on the reverse strand, counting down.
AATCGTCAAGGTCCTGAGGCAAAATAAAGAGGTCCGCTGGTCCGCCGATTCTTAACGAGGTGTGTTGAGACATCATTTCACTGGACCGGACTTCTCCCTTAATCTGGTTGAGCCAATGGCTGGACTGGGTCATGGGTTTTCTCTTGTAAAGGGTCCGGCCCAGGATGGTCCGGGAAGATTGCGAAGCAGTTGCATGCTGAGTCGGTTGCCCGTATGCCTGCAGATGGGCAAAGCGGAAGAGACGGGTTTTCCAGGTATCCTGTAGCATCAAAGGTTATCCTTTTCAGGCGGCCCTTGGCGGAGTGCCTCGGGGAGGTTGGCAAGCAGTTCTTGCTCCAGTTCCCAAACATTCCCGGCACCAAGAGTCAGGACGACGTCGCCGGGTTGAAGGTTCTGCAGCAAATGGTCCAGTGCGTTCTGAACCGTGGGGAGGTAGTGCACATCCTTGTGCCCGTATTCCATAACGCCCTCGGCAAGTCGATTTCCATCAATGTCTGGAATTTTTTCCTCCCCGGCGGGATATATATCGAGAACCAGTAGATGATCCGCATCGTTGAAGGCGGAGAAAAACTGGCCGAGTAAATGTTGGGTACGTGAATAACGATGCGGCTGGAATACCACCACCAATCGGCGATCCGGCCAGACATCTTTTGCGGTTCGGAGCGTCACCTGAATTTCTGCCGGGTGATGTCCATAATCGTCGATAACGATCAAAGCATCTGAATCGTGAATAATTTCAAAACGCCGTTTGACTCCTTTAAATTCTTTCAATGCAGATGCGATCGCATCGAAAGAAAGATTCAATTCCATACCGACCGCTACCGCCGCCAAGGTGTTCAGGACATTGTGCCGACCGGGTGCAACGGAGTGAATTCGCCCAAGCTCTTCTCCGTGATGGTGTACATTGAACCAGGTGTCCAGTCCCTGGATCTCAATCCCTTTCGCGGTATAATCCGCCTGGCTGGTGAGGCCATAAGTGATATGCCGCTTTTCAAGCTTAGGAATGAGGGACTGAATATTGGGATCGTCCAGACACAAAACAGACGTTCCGTAGAACGGCAGTCGGTTCAGAAAGTCCAGAAACGCGTTTTTTAAATTGTCGAGTGTCCCGTAAAAATCCATGTGCTCTTCATCGAGTGTGGTGACCACAGCAATAGTTGGAAACAGTTTGAGAAACGAACCGTCGCTCTCGTCTGCTTCCGCCACCAGGATTTCGCTTTGTCCCATTTTGGCGTGACTGTCCACGCTTTTGAGTCGGCCACCAATGACCACTGTAGGGTCGAGGTGCCCACCCGCCAATACTGTTGCGACCAGTGAGGTGGTTGTTGTTTTGCCATGAGTTCCGGCAATAGCGATTCCGTATTTCATCCGCATGAGCTCGGCCAGCATTTCTGCGCGTGGGATCACCGGAACCATCCTTCGTCGGGCTTCCAGGACTTCCGGGTTGTCTGCTTTCACTGCACTGGAGGCGACCACGACCTGGCTTTCAGCAATATTTCCCGCTTCATGACCAAAAAGGATTTTTGCTCCCAATCCTTCGAGTCGATCGGTGAGCGGAGTGCGCGACAGGTCTGAACCGGTCACTTCGTATTCCAGGTTGATGAGCACTTCAGCGATGCCGCTCATACCGGAACCTCCGATTCCAATAAAGTGAATGCGTTTTGTGTTGCCGAAAAACATGCTTCATTGTTCCAAACCACCTTGAAAATCAGGCGGCCTTAAGGTTAATCAATTCCAGACATTCAGTCGCCACCCGGTGGGTGGCATCGCGTCGTCCAAGTTGATAGCTTGCAAGTGCGCGCACATTCCACCTGGATGGATTTTCGAGTGCGTCGATTACTAATTCCGCAATTTTTTTTCCGTCGACTTCACGGTCAAGAAGCACTACACCAGCGTCGGCAGCTTCCAGGACACGTGCATTTCTTTCCTGGTGGTTGTGGGTAGCAAATGGAAACGGAATCAGGATGGATGGCTTCCCAAGGGCAGTGACTTCAGAGAGTGTTGTGGCACCCGCACGTGCGATCACCAGGTCCGCTTTTTGATAGCGCTCTTCCATGTCAAAGAGAAATGGAGCAACCTCAGCCCTCCAGTTTTGTTTCTGGTATTCGCTTTTCACTTTTTCTAAATCGTTCTCACCCGTCTGATGCACCAGTTGTATACGTTCTTTATATTCATCCAGGTGTTGAAGAGCTTCGGTCATGGCCTTGTTGATCGAGCTTGCACCCTGACTGCCGCCCAGAATAAGGACGTTTAGTTTTTCGCCCGCGTCTCTTGGTTGAGGTTCGCTGGCTTCGGAAAATGTTTTTCGGATCATGTTTCCAGTCAGCACGACTTTTCTTTTCGGGAAAAATTGTTTTGCCTCTTCAAAGCTGATGCAGACACGTTTAGCCAATTTGCCGAGCATCCGATTGGTCACTCCCGGGTAGGCGTTTTGTTCGTGGATCAACGTTGGAATTCCAAGCAGACTCGCCGCAAAAACTGCCGGGCCGGAAACGTATCCGCCAACACCCACCACAAGGGCAGGGCGGTTACCGGCCAGATAACCCATGGCCTGCAGAACACCGACTGGCAGTTTGACCAACGATACAATTCGACTCATGCCGCGTTTGCCGACCAGTCCGGCTGATGCGATAGTTTTCAAAGGAAACCCTTCTTTGGGTAAAACTCTGGATTCGATTCCTCGTTCCGTTCCTATGAAAGTGATTTCCATATCGTGTTCCATCAATTTTCTAGCCAGAGCAATGCCGGGATAAAGATGTCCTCCCGTACCACCGCCAGCAATCACCACCCGTTTAGGCATTGCTGCCTCAAGCCCGGGTGGCGTGTTCTGAAATATTCAACAGCACGCCCATCGACAACATGCTCACCACCAGGGATGAACCTCCCAGACTGATGAAAGGCAAAGTCAGTCCCTTTGTGGGAAGGATGCCAGTCGCAACTCCCATGTTGGTGAGGGCCTGTACCCCGATGACTAAAGTAAGACCAAAGGCCAGATGCGTGCCAAACAAGTCGCGTGCTCTAAACGCGGTGCTGAATCCGCGCCACATGAGTACGCCAAACAAAACCAGAACCCCCAGGGCTCCGATGATTCCCAATTCTTCTCCAATAACGGAGTAAATAAAGTCTGTATGCGCCTCGGGCAGGTAAAACAGTTTTTGACGACTGTCACCGAGGCCAAGTCCCCAGATACCACCTTGTCCAAACGCCAGAAAAGATTGCACTGCCTGAAAACCGGAGTCCGCACGATCCTGCCAGGGATCCAGAAAAGCCATAATGCGCCGTGTCCGGTACTGGTGACTGAGCACTGCAGTCAATAGGAAGGGCAGCACTGCGAGTACGGAATAAACCAGAAACTTTGGACGAACACCGGCCACAAACAGCATGGTGAAAGCGACGAGAGAAATAATCATGGCCGTACCAAAATCCGGCTGCAGCAGAATCAGAGTAAAGAAAATACCGAGGACGATCAGATTTGGAAGATAACCGTAGGCAAAGTCGCGTAGTTTGTCTGCACGTTTAACCATGGACCGGGCAATGAACAGGATGACCGTAAACTTGGCTAACTCGGACGGTTGAAAGGTCAAGGGTCCCAGACTGAGCCAGCGGCGTGCGCCACCGGCTTCCATACCAAGGCCGGGCAGCATCACCATCAATAAGAGCAGCAGTGTCAGGGCCATGGCTGGATAAGTGAGCGCGTGAAGTTTGTGGTAATCAACCTTGAAAGCCGCCACCAGAACTCCTGATCCTAGAAGCACCCAGGCAAGATGACGTTTCAGGAAGTAAAGAGAATCCTGGTACTCCTCCTGCGCATATACGGCACTGGCGGAATAGACCATCACAATACCTGTCAACACGAGTGCGCCAAGGGTCAACGCGAGGAGAGTGTCAAAGTGCTGATTTTTGTTATTGGATGAACTCATAAACTTTTATTAACCAACCTTGTTTTTACAGCTTGTTAACGAATTCTTTAAATTGCCTGCCGCGGTCTTCATAATCGCGAAACATATCGAAGCTTGCGCATCCTGGTGAAAGCAAAACCAGATCACCGGGCTCTGCATGAATAGAGGCAACGCGTACGGCCTCTTCCATCGAATCGGCATCTTCGTATGTGAAACTTCCGTTTAGCGTGGCTCGGATTTTTTGACGGGCCTCACCGATGAGGACCATGTGCTTGACTCGTTTTTTGAATAGTGGTTTTAGAGTCAGAAAGTCGCTTCCCTTGTCCTGCCCACCCATAATGAGCACAACCGGGCGATCGAAACCGCTTAAGGATTTTTCGAGAGCGCCCAGGTTGGTTCCTTTGGAATCGTTGACGTAGTCGACCCCTTCAATGTTGCGCACCCATTCCAGGCGGTGTTCCAACCCTTTAAAGTTTTTGATAACGCGTTGCATGACCTCAACCGGTACTTCAGCTTGATGGGCTATGGCGATTGCTGCCAGAACATTTTCCAATTGGCTTTTTGCCGCAGATGGCAGGGCCTCAACTGAAATGATCGGCTGTTCAAGTTCGTTTTGGTAAACCATGATCTTGCCGTCTGATACACAGGCACCTTCATTGGGTTTTTCAGTGAGACTGAAATTTATAAGTTTTGCTTTAGAGTTCATTCTCATTTCAGAAACGTTTTTATCGTCAGCATTCAGCACAAGAACATCATCCAATTGCTGATTTTCAGTCAAACGTTTCTTGAGTGCGGCGTAATGTTCCAGTGATCCGTGACGATCGAGATGATCCGGTGTCAAGTTCAGGATGGCAGCTATTTTGGGTCGGAAATCTCGAATCGTTTCCAGTTGAAAACTGCTCACTTCGATTACGGCAAAGTCTTTTGGCGGGTTCTTGAGTAGCTCTGAGAATGGAGTCCCGATGTTGCCGCCGACTGCGATGTCCAGACCAGCTTCTTTTAATAATTCCCCAACCAGCATAGTGGTGGTTGATTTGCCATTGGTTCCCGTGATTGCGATAACCGGAGGGTTGAAAAACCGAAATGTCAGCTCCAGTTCACCCACGATTTCAATTCCCTTTTGTTTAGCCGTGTCAAGGTCAGGGGACTCTATGTCGATACCGGGGCTGAGCACGACAAGGTCAGAATCTATTGCAGGAACGCAAGAGCCATAACAAACGTCGACTTCTTCAGGCAGAAGGGCTGCACGTTCTTTGAGTTCCTCTTTGGATTTGCTATCAAACAGCGTGACGTAAGCGCCTTGTCGGATCAGGAATCTTGCTATAGATATTCCCGACCGAGCCATCCCCAGTACACTGACTTTCTTACCTTTAACGTCCATACTCATCTCAGTTTTAATGTGCTAAGACTCACCATTGCCAGCACAACAGCGACGATCCAGAACCGCACGATAACTTTTGGTTCTTCCCAGCCCGACTTTTCAAAATGGTGATGCAATGGGGCCATTTTGAAAAAGCGTTTGCCTTTCGTGTATTTGAAATAGGCCACCTGAATGATGACCGACAGCGCTTCGATTACGAAAATTCCTCCGATGAGGATCAGCAGTAATTCATGTTTTGAAATGACAGCAAGCGTTCCCAGAATTGCGCCCAATGAAAGAGACCCGACATCACCCATGAACATCTGGGCCGGGTATGCGTTGAACCAGAGGAACCCCAGACTTGCACCGACCACGGAGGAGGTGAGGACAGCGACTTCCCCGGCATCTTTAATGAAACGAATGTTGAGATATTCGGAGAACTTGAAATGCCCACACAGGTAAACAATGACGGTATAGGTCACCATCGCGATAATAATTGGGCCGATAGCAAGACCATCAAGACCATCCGTCAGATTGACTGCGTTGGAAGTCCCAACGATCACAAGAACTATCAGAACCAGATAAGCCAGCTCACCAATGTCCGGAGTGAAATCCTTGAGGAACGGTACATAGAGCACAGTTGAGAAAGAGGCACGGTTGGGGTCAAGGTAAGTCAGGAATAGAGCGACACCGAAACCAAGCAGAATCTGAAAAATCATTTTGGTGCGAGCCTTCAAGCCATCGCCGCGTTTAAGTTTGGCCCAGTCGTCGTAGAAGCCAAGTAAACCGTAACCGGTAGAAACAAAAATCATCACCCAGATATAGGTGTTGGAAAGGTTGGACCAGAGCAGGGTCGATAGCAGGAACGCGAAAAGGATGAGCAAACCGCCCATAGTGGGAGTGCCGGATTTTACCTGATGAGCTTCTGGACCATCTTCACGAATGCGTTCCTTGATTGAAAGTTTCTGCAAGAGCCGGATCATCGCCGGGCCCACCACCAGGCAAACGACTAGCGCCGTGATCCCGGCATAAGCAGAACGGAAGGTGATATAGCGGAATACGTTGAATATCGAGTAGTCCGCACTCAATGGGTAAAACAAATGGTAAAACATCGAATCAATTGTCTCCGCAAAAAACTTTCAGGACCCGCTCCATCTGTGCGCCCCGTGAACCTTTAAATAAAATGACATCTCCGCTTTGCACCTGATTTTGTAAAAAGCGCGCCGCTTCCTCGTGAGTTTTGAAAAGAATCGATTGTTCTTTTGGCTGTCCTGCCTCAATTGCCGACTCAACTGTCAGTCCGATCAAATCTCCCACTCCTACAAGAAAATCAATAGAACCTTTGGCCACCTGTTCTCCCAGGAGCTGGTGCGCCGCAGTTTCATTGTTTCCGAGTTCAAACATGTCGCCGATGACAAGAAAACGCTTTCCAGTGGAATCCAGACTGGAAAGTGTTTTGATGGCTTCCAGCATGGAACGGGGATTGGCGTTGTAGGTATCGTCAATTAATGTCACGCCTTTTTCCTTGCGAACCTGCACACGTTGCCCAAGGAGCTTTGAGGTCTCGAGACCTTTCACAATTTGTTCGGGAGCGAGGCCAAGCGCGAAACCAGTAGCGGCCGCAGCAACTGCATTGAGGACGTTATATCGACCAGGAAAGGGAAGGTGGACAGGATGCTTGCCACTCGTGGTCGCAAGGGAGAACTGGTAACCGAATCCTGCGCTCTGGCGAATATCCAGTCCTCGTACGTCAGCGTCATTGTCTACGCCAAAAGTGATTTTTTTGGACCTCAGGTTTTTTGCCAGTTCCAGGACAAGTGGATCGTCTGCATTCACAATGGCGCAGCTGGTTTCGTTTAAGGAAGAAAACAATTCTCCTTTTGCAGATTGAACATCGCGCACCGTGGGGAGGTGCACCATGTGCGCCTCTGAAATATTGGTGATCAAACCGATATCCGGTTCGGCAATCTGGGCCAGTCGCGCAATCTCCCCTTTGGCACTCATTCCCATTTCAAGTATCGCCACCTCATGCTGTTTATTCAGACCAAGGAGGTTGAGGGGGAGTCCAATGTGATTGTTAAAATTGCCGTGGCTTTTTAGTGTGTTGAATTGTGTGCTGGAAATCGAAGAGATCATTTCTTTAGTTGTCGATTTTCCATTGGTTCCTGTGATGCCGACGACTTTCAGCGAAAATTGTTTTCTAAAGTAATGCGCAAGAGCTTGCAGCCCCAGCAAAGTGTCCTCAACCCGGACTACGAACGGGCCTTCACCTTCGACCATGCCAGGTAATTTATCCAGGCTTGAGACAATCAATCCGGACGCTCCTTTCCTGACAGCATCAGCAAGAAAATCGTGCCCGTCGAAACGGTCCCCTGTCAGGCAAAGGAAGAGCTCTCCTGCTGCAAGAGTCCGGGAGTCTATAGACAACCCGCTGAACTCATGGTCGCTTCCCCGGTGAATCAAATGACCTCCGGTTGCGGTTAATACTGTTTCAAAGTTTTTTTTCATTAATTCTTAATCATCCAAAAGTGCCCGGACAATTTCCCGGTCATCAAAGTGAAATTTTTCGGTTCCTATGATTTGATAATCCTCGGCACCTTTTCCTGCCAGAATCACCGTATCTCCGGACTCAGCCAGTTGCAGGGCTTTTTCGATAGCCTGCCGGCGATCCGGAATAATCAGGTAATCTTTTTCTTCAACGGCTTTTTCGGGAAGCCCAAGACTGATGTCTTCAATGATCTGCCGTGGGTTTTCTGTACGTGGATTGTCCGAAGTGATAATGGCCAGTTCGCTATTGTCCACGGCCACTTTTCCCATCGGACCCCGCTTTGTGCGATCCCTGTCTCCGCCGCAGCCGAACACAACCACCACTCGTCCGGTAGTAAATTCCTGGACCGCTCTCAAGGCGTTGTAAAGAGCGTCATCGGTGTGGGCAAAGTCGACTACCACAGTGAAACCGCGATTGTTCTGGATTTTTTCAAGTCGACCAGGAACAACCGAAAGTAACTCGATTCCCGAACAAACCGCATCGAGTGAAACCCCTTGAAACAGGCCTACAGCAGCAGAGGACAGAAGGTTGAGTATGTTGTGTTTGCCCAAAAGAGGAGAATGGATGTTGCGGCTTCCATAAGGGCTTTTTAGATTGAATCGAACACCGTGGTCAGATAGCTCAATAGATTCTGCTCGGATATCCGCTTTGGACTCGATCCCTGTGGTCAACGTAGGACGTGAAGTTTCAGCCAGGATTTTGGCGCCCATCGGATCGTCAAGATTGATCACTTGTTTCTCTACCCGCTCATCCCGGAACAAACGCATTTTGGTTTGACGATAGGTATGGAGATCGGAATGATAGTCAAGGTGGTCGCGCGTCAGGTTAGTGAACACGGCCAGATCGAAATGCAACCCGTTTACTCGCTTTTGTGCAAGCGAATGCGAAGAGACTTCAAGGAAGCAATCCTGGACACCGTTCGTGACCATTTCAGCAAGCATACGGTTGAGGTCAAGCGATTCCGGAGTGGTGACATTGGCTGGGTAAAGAGTGTCGCGATAGCGGTAATTAATTGAACCGATAACTCCGCAGTCTCTGCCCGCAGCACTAAACAGAGATTCCAGGAGATAGGTTAGAGTTGTTTTGCCATTAGTCCCTGTGATCCCAATCAGGTTGAGTGAGCGTGAAGGCTGGTTGTAAAAGCGACCTGAAAGCCATGCCAGCGCATGCCGGGTATCTTCCACATGGATTTGCGTGATTCCATTAATACCAATGCCCATTTCAAGCAACTGCTGAGGAGAAGACTGGGTGATGAACGCCGCGGCTTTTCTGCGGATGGCTTCCGGGATGTAACGCGCTCCATCCTCCTTCGTTCCGGCAATCGCCACAAACAAACCTCCAGCCTCTACTTTTCTGGAATCGTAGGCGATGGAGGTGATCTCACGATCAAGAGTTCCCAATAAGTTAACGACAGGATACCCGCTCATCATGTCCGACAATCTACTTGCCATTCCTTCTTTCAACTCCCCGATAAAATTTTCCGGAAATACTTTTTTCATGCGCGATCCAGAACGAAAACCCGCTCACCCCGGGAAGGAACGTTGAGATACCTCAGGGTTTCCCGGGCAATCTCACTGAACGCAGGAGCAGCGACTTCTCCACCCCAATACTTTCCTTTTGGCTCATCAATCATCACCAGAATGACTAGCTTGGGCGAATCTGCAGGGACAAACCCGATGAAAGACGCCAGGTAGTTGTCTGCTGAATATTTGCGTGTGTCCGGATCAATTTTCTGTGCAGTGCCGGTTTTTCCGGCTACCTCGTATCCTTTCACTGCTGCTTTTTTTCCGGTTCCCTGGCGCACCACCTCTTTTAAAATACTGACCATTTTTCGGCTTGTTTTGTCCGAGATCACCCGCCTTAATTTTTCAGGCGGGAAACTGTCTACCTGCCGACCGTTTTTCCATACCCCTGATGCGATCCTTGGCTTAACCAAAACGCCACCGTTTGCAATGGCCGCCATAGCGGTGACCATTTGAAGCGGCGTTACAGAAATTTCGTGGCCGAACGAAATGGAAGCGAGAGAAAGACCTGACCAGTTTTTTAAAGGCCGGAGCATGCCAGGAGATTCACCGGGCAAATCAATGCCGGACCGGGTTCCAAACCCGAAGCGTCGGATGTAGTCGAAGAAACGTTGACTGCCAAGGGTCTGCGCAATTTTGATTGCGCCGATATTGCTCGAATGAATGAGGATGCGGCTGAGAGACAACCAGCCAAAACTGTGGTTTGCCGCCTCACCAATTTTAGATCTGCCGATTCTCATTTGTCCGTTTTCGCAGAAGAAGATATCTTTTGGCTCAGCGGTGCCTTCTTCCATCGCGGCAGCAGCGACTATGGGTTTAAAAATGGAGCCCGGTTCGTAAGCGTAAGACACAATTTTATTTCGCCAGGCTTCAGGGGCGGAAGCACTGTATCGATTCGGATTAAAAGGCGGATAGGTAGCGAGCGCCAGAAGGTCACCTTTTTCAGGCTCCATCACCACTGCAACGCCACCCCTGGCTTTGTAGCGTTCAACCTGCCGGATCAGAGCAGACTCCGCGTGAAACTGAATCACTTCATCCAGGGTCAGGACCAGGTCATGACTCGGGGAAGGAGTGAGCACCCCTTCCTCAGAATCCAGCAGGGGACGACCACGCGCGTCGCGTTCAACATAAGTTTTTCGCGTGGTGCCCTTGAGAAGGTCATCGTAATAGTGCTCAAGTCCTTCCAATCCCTGGTTATCGAGACCGACAAACCCAAGAGTGCTTGCGGCCAATGCCCGTTTAGGATAAAAACGCCTGCTTTCCCGAATGAAACCGACACCGGGTATCGATTGGTTTTTCAGTCGGGCAGCCTCCGGCAAAGAGATTTTCCGCTTTAACCAGACGAAATGTCGTCGCGACCCCAGCTTCTCTTTCACTACTCGCGGCGACAACCCGAGAGAGTTGGAAAGTGCGCGTTGTGTTTGTTTGAAATCGACGACCTCTTTCGGGTTGAGATAAACCGACTCAACATCCACATTGGTAGCCAGAGGGTTATGGTTGCGATCAAAAATTTTTCCTCTTCCAGTGTTGATCTCCACTTTCTCGACGTACTGTTTTTCAGCTTCGGCCAAAAGCTCTTCATGCTGGAAAACCTGGAGATAGACCAGGCGTGCTGTAAGCCCGGCTCCATACATAGCCAGAAAGAACACGACCAGCCCCAACCGGTTTTTGAATCCGGCAAGCGGCGCTTTGACATTTGAATTTTTTGGTCGGCTCATTTTTTTGTCTTCCGGCATGTGTTGCCAGGACAAGATTTTTCAGGTTGGCTAACTGCAGATCGCCCTTTAACAAGAAAGCTGTAGTCGTTAACCGGTTTTCGAGGGTTCTTTCAGGAACACGGTGACAACCTGGCCCGGCGCAGGCGTTTGCATTCCCAAGTCTTTTTTGGCAATCGGAGCAATACGGTCAAGCGCCGTCAGACTTTCACGCTCCAGTTTTAAAATTTCATTTTTGCTCAACAATGTTTGATGCACCCTCTGCTGTTTCTGGAATTCATACGCCAGAAGCACCATGCGAACATTGGGCCAGACGTAAGTGAGCGCGGCCAGCACAAACGGGATTGAAACCAGGGCAACGACTCGGAATTCGCGCGGGGTGAGGCGCACCCAGTGGCGCATTTTTTTTAAAAGCTCAAGCAACGTTTACCCTTTCAGCCGCTCGCAGCCTGGAACTCGAGGCGCGCGGGTTATTGCGGATTTCCTCGGCAGTGGGGCGCACCACCCGGCGCGTAAGAATATTCAGTTTTTTAACCTGACCACAAACGCACACCGGAAGCCTGGGCGGACAAACACAGACGCTCTCCTGCGTACGAAAAAAGTTTTTTACCCTGCGGTCTTCGAGTGAATGAAATGAGATGAGGACAAGGCGGCCGCCAGGGCTGAGGTATTCGAGAGATTCCTGGAGGCAAGCCTCCAGGTGTTCCAGTTCAAGGTTTACCGCAATGCGCAGAGCTTGGAAGGATCGTGTCGCGGGATGAATTGAGGATTTACGCGACGCATGCGCCGCGCTGGAGAGGAGTTGTTCTAGGTGGTGGGTTGTTGTAATGGGGTGTTTGCTCTGCGCATCGCGGATTTTCCTGACAATTCGTTTACTGTTTCGTTCTTCGCCGTATTCCTTAAAAACCCTTTCAAGTTCCTTGTCAGACAAGGTGACCAGTAAGTCTGCAGCGGTGGAAGTTTCCTGCCTGTTCATTCGCATGTCCAATGGCCCTTCGTGTTGAAAACTGAAACCCCGTTCGGGGGAATCGACTTGAAAGGACGACATGCCGAGGTCCAGCAGAAGACCATCAATTTTTTTTATCCCGTTTTCACGGAGAATCCGGCCCAGCTCACTGTAGTTACCGTGCGCCAGAACCACTCTGTCGCCAAAAGGCGACAGCCGCTTGCGGGCTCGTTCCAGAATTTCCGCGTCCCGGTCAATTCCGAGGACCCGGCAATCCGGCCCGGAGTGCTTCAAGATCAACTCTGCATGTCCGCCATCTCCTAACGTTCCGTCTACAATCAAACTTCTCTTCTCAGGCTCCAGATACTGAAGTACCTCCGAAGGCATGACGGAAACGTGATATTTCGTCATCGTCGCTGACCGTCATTGTCGGCCTAGCTTCGGCCAGCCGGCTTCCACTTTTCCGCCGGCCAGATTTCAAAAGTTCTCGACATCCCCACCAGAACCAGTTCTTTGGTTAGCCCTACCGCTTCTCTTTGGAAGGCGGGGATCAATATTTTTCCAGACTTCACTTCACAGTCGCTGGCACTGGAGAGATAGGGCCGCACCGCGTCCCGTTCCTCGGGATTGAGAGGCGACATTTCATCCATGCGGTTTTCATTTTTCTCCCATTCCTTATGGGGAAAGACAATGAGGTACCCCTCCATAGCAACGGTCACCAACTGGCCTCCGTATCTGCTCTCGAGAGTGTTTTTGAATTTGGACGGCACGTTCAGACGACCTTTCTCGTCGAGGTTTACCGTGTATGTCCCTAAAAATCCGCTCATTACCCAATGCCCGCTATTAAATGAAAATCAAACCTATTTAAACACTATTAGACACAATTTGACACTATCGTAACACAACAAGACATACTGTCAATAAAAAAAGGTGGGAATTTCAGTGGGTCGAGTTGCGGGCTTGTTCATCCTAACTCTATCTATTTTAGGAGGTTATGGTTGCAATCGTGACTCTGGGTAGGAGCGGATATTGGGCAAATGACTGTTTCTTCCGTTTGACACTTTTTTGAGGGAAAAAATGACCTTGCAAGAGGCATTTGGGGAGGGGGATTTCACAAAAATGAGCAAAAAATCGACCCAATCAGGTAAGTTTTGCCGGGAAAATGAGACTAATATTTGAAGGCTTCTTCTATTTATATAGAAGGGCTCTTGAATATCTTTGACATGTGGAAAAACCAAATGATAATATTTTTACATAGACCTTATGGGTCGGGTATAATCCATTTTTCTTTATTGACTTACGGCCACGGACCCCAAAATGCAGCATAAAAAATTAAAATTCGCGCTGGGCAGTCTCCTTATAGTAGGGGCGATCGGGTTTCTGATCACCTCCAGCATTAGCAGTACCTCCAAATTCTACTTCACAGTCGACGAACTTGCGGCTTCCAGTCAGGTTTCCCCTGGAACCGGACTCAAAGTGAAGGGCAATGTCGTTCAGGGTTCTATTTCACGCAATCCGGATGATTACCTGGATGTAGCGTTTTCCATTGAATTTAAAAACGCCACCCTGCCAGTTAAATACAGCGGGGTAACGCCGGATATGTTCAAAGATGGAAATGAAGTTGTCGTGGAAGGAACGCTTGATCGGCAAGGCACTTTTCACGCAAGTACACTCATGACGAGTTGCCCGTCTAAATATGAAGCGGAGAAAGAAGCAGGCAAATCTCATCCGGGAGATATCCCGATGACTGGGGAACAAGTTCCTGATAGGCCCGCACCGGATTTCTCCTCGAAAACAACGATATAAAAGGAACTCTGTATTAAGGTCCTTCGTCGTCGCTTGGTCGCCTTCAGGAATTGAGTGGCAGGCCTGTTTCGAATCCGGTTTATTGAATCATCCTTAATCATCCGATGCTGAGCCGGTTGCAATTTGTTATGTGCAATCGTGCTCGCTCTTGATAGATACGGAATTGTAATGAATGAATTAGGCGAATTTGCATTGTTGATGGCACTGGTCACGGCCCTTTATGGTATCGCGGGCTATGTCATGGCGATCAGGCAGAATCGGGTAGACCTTTATTTCAGTGCAGACCGCACCCCGCTCATCGTTTGGGGCTGCGTAATGGTTTCTTCCATTGCGTTGTGGAAAGCTTTCATAACAGACGACTTCAGCCTGCAATACGTTTGGGCCTATTCCAATCGCGACCTCGACATTTTTTACAAGATCTCCAGTTTCTGGGGAGGGCAAAAGGGATCGTTGCTTTTCTGGACCCTGCTGCTGACCACCTACATGATGGTGGTCCACGTCCAGAACCGTAAGCGCGATCTGCGGGTGGTTCCCATTGCCATGGTAGTGATGCTGGTCATCACGCTTTTCTTCCTGTGCCTGCTCAACTTTTCTACACAGCCTTTTGAAATCATTCCTGTTCCTCCGGAAGACGGTCGCGGCCTGAATCCGCTTTTGCAAAACTACTGGATGGTGATACATCCCCCAACGTTGTATCTGGGGTATGTGGGGTTCACCGTGCCGTTCGCCTTTGCAGTCGCCGCATTGCTGACGCGCAATCTGGATGACGGTTGGATCCGCATGACTCGCAAATGGACTCTGATCTCCTGGTTTTTTCTGTGTATGGGTAATCTGTTTGGTGCCCAGTGGGCGTATGTCGAACTGGGTTGGGGGGGGTACTGGGCATGGGATCCGGTCGAAAATGCAGCCTTCATGCCCCTGATGATTGCAACGGCTTATCTGCACTCCGTGATGATCCAGGAAAAGAAAGACATGATGAAGGTCTGGAACATGGTGCTGATCCTGTTGACCTACGTCATGACGATCTTCGGCACGTTCATCACAAGGAGCGGGTTGATTCAGTCTGTGCACACATTTGATGAAGCAACTTTGGGCTATTACTTTCTGGCGTTTCTGGGAGTTGTCACCATTTTTTGTATTGTACTGATCATACGTCGACTGCCGCTTCTAAAAAGTAAAAACGAACTGGATTCATTCCTGTCGCGGGAAAGCAGCTTTCTCTTCAATAACCTCTTGCTTCTGGGCATCGCTTTCTCTACATTCTGGGGAACCATTTTTCCCATCATTTCGGAGGCGGTGCGAGGTGTGAAGATCACCGTCGGGCCTCCCTTTTACAATCAAGTCAACGTTCCAATCGGACTGGTACTGCTGGCGTTGATCGGTATTGGTCCCGTCATTGCCTGGCGGCGCGCGACCTGGTCGAACCTTAAAAAGAATTTTGCGATACCTGTTTTAGGTGGGCTTGTCTGTGGTGCCGTCGTGTTTCCTTTTGTGCCGATTACGGACAAGGCCGAGACATTGTCGTTTATTGCGTTCATGCTGTGTGCATTTGTTTTGACCAGTATCTTTTTGGAGTTCTGGAAAGGTGCGTCAGCAAGAAAATCGATGCATCATGAATCGTTGCCGGTTTCTTTTTCCAACCTGGTCTGGAAAAACAAGCGGCGTTACGGGGGCTATATTGTACACATCGGCGTTGTTTTTATTTTCGCCGGGATCGCAGGTTCGCAAGCGTATAGTGTTGATGTTGAAAGACACCTCAAGATTGGCGATACGATTCAACTCAAAGGTTACGACCTGACCCTGGAAAAGGTTATCTGGATCAAGGCCAATGAAACCAAGGAACGTTTGATCGCACAGTTGGCTGTGGTCAAGGATGGAACCCGTATCTGGACCGGAAAGCCTGAGAAAGAATTTTACAAGGGGCAGAATCAGCCGGTATCGGAAGTTGACCTGCGGTCGACTTTAAAAGAAGACTTGTATTTGATTCTGGCGGATTACCGGGGCGAACAGTTCGAACCGATGTCTCCGACCATGGCGACAATTAAAGACGGAGAAGCGACCATCAAGGCGCATGTGATGCCGATGGTGGCGTGGATCTGGTTGGGGGGCTGGACCATTGCTTTTGGTACCGTGATCGCAGCCTGGCCGGATCGTGCAGAAGCACGCCGACGACTCGAACGTATGAAACGGATGGAAGGTATCTTTGCTCCGGCTCAACAGGAATAATTTGACGATGACCTCATTGGCTGCTAAAAATTTTCTGAATGCGAATCGACCTGTTTATTTCAAACAGATCGCGCAAATCCTATTGATGTCTATCGTGTTGGCTTTAGCGGTGGTTCCTGCCATGGCGGCCTCGCAAATGGACAACCTCGAAAATGAGTTGATGTGCAATTGCAAGGATGAGTGCGGTAAGGTGCTCATCAACTGTACATGCGATCACTCCAAGAAAATGCGCAAGGAACTCAAGGCGCAGCTCGACTCCGGCCTTACGGTGAAACAGATCGTTCAGGCCTATGTAAACGAATACGGTGAGACGATTTTATCCGCTCCCACCAAATCCGGCTTCAACCTTTCCGCCTGGGTGACTCCATTTATTGCCCTGGTTATCGGTGGAGTGGGAGTGCGCACGGTGATGCGAAAATGGATCAAGCCAGCCGACAAACAGTCTGGTAAAAGTGCAGTGGCATCTTCTGGTGCTGATGAGGCGTCCACAACGGGCTCCACAGATAATGATGAACCTTCCTCAGAATATTCAAGCCGTGTAAAACGCGAGCTGGACAATCTAGAAGACTGACTGCATGTCCGGTATTAAATTTGTAGAATTTATTTTCATTGCAGTTGTCCTTGTCCTGGTCGGGATACCCCTGTTCAAAAAATTTCCTCCACGACGTCTGTTTGCGCCACTGGATAAAGAAACAGAAGAATACAAGCATTTGCTGGTTCGCAAGGAAGAGGTGCTGCTTGCGATCAAAGAGGCGGAATTGGATTTTAAGGTCAACAAAATGTCTCAAAAGGATTTTGATATTATCCGACAAAAGCTGGAAAAAGAGGCGCTGGACGTGATGGAAAAAATCGATGCTCTCGAAAAAGTTTTGAAAACTAAAAAGCCAGCGTCCCGCTCCGTCGATATCGCCTGACTCCCACGCATCCTTTTATGGGACCCGCTATGGCCGCCTCCCCACCTGCCAATGAATTTGCAATCGAAACCAAAGGACTGGTCAAGCAGTTTGGCTTGATTGAGGCACTCAGGGGAATCGATTTCCAGCTGCGTTCCGGCGAGTTTTTAACCATATTCGGGCCCAACGGGGCAGGCAAAACCACGCTGCTCAGTATTCTCGCCTCGCTCACAAGGCCGACGATGGGCGAAGCCCGCGTTGCCGGTTACGATGTTGCGGAAAGCGATCCACGCATGCGGCGTGAGATCGGCGTAATTTCCCACGCGTCATTTTTGTATCCGGACCTGACCGCGCTGGAGAACCTCGTATTTTACGCAAGGCTCTACGGCCTCGATCAACCGGAACAGCAGGCGCTAGAGGCTCTTGAAGGTGTTGAGTTGTCTCTGAGGCGGCACGATAAAGTCGGCACGTTCTCACGGGGGATGGTACAACGGGTTTCCATTGCGCGCGCCATGATCCACAACCCTTCCATTTTATTTCTCGATGAACCCTATACCGGCCTGGATCAGCATGCGTCGCTACTGCTGGAGAGCCATCTGAAGAAACTGAAAACAGAAAAACGCACGGTGCTCATGACCACCCATGACTTTGGTCGAGGACTCGAAATGTGTGACCGTGTTGCGGTTCAGGTGAAAGGCCGGTTTGCACTCAATCGTTTGCGTGATGAGATCGACGCCGCTTCCTTCGAGCAGCTTTATATCGACACAGTGGAGCAGGCGGCTTGAACAGTTACTTCGGACAAATCAAGGCCATCGTCTGGAAGGATTTCCTGACCGAATTTAAAACCCGCGAACTGTTCAGTTCGATGTTTGTTTTCGCGGTGCTGGTGATTCTCATTTTTATTTTTTCTGTGGATCTCAGCCTGGTCAACAGTAATGAAGTTGGGCCCGGTGTGTTGTGGGTGGCCGTGATTTTTGCTGGAACACTGGGGCTCAACCGTTCGTTCACACTGGAAAAGGAACACAGCGGCCTCCAAGGCCTGCTGCTGGCACCGATAGACAGATCGGCTATCTATTTTGGCAAGATGCTGAGCAACCTGATATTTTTCCTGGTTATGGAGGCGTTCATTCTTCCGGTGTTCATGGTATTCTTCAATATCGACCTGCTCGCCAATCTGGGACCGCTGCTGTTTGTCCTGTTTATCGGAACTTTGGGTTTCAGCGTGCTGGGAACGCTCCTGTCTTCGTTGTCGTCGAACCTGAAGACGCGGGAGATTATGCTTCCGCTTTTGTTGTATCCGCTGATGGTACCGATCGCCATCGGCTCGGTGCGGTTAACGGCGCAGGTGCTGAGAGGCGGAGAACTCGGCGATATGATGAACTGGGTCGGCATGATCCTGTGTTTCGATGTGATTTTTCTGGCGGTGTCGATCATGACTATCGACCATATTCTGGAGGAGTAGATGAAAAACTTGGGATTCCTGTTCGCGGCCAATCTCGCGGTCTGGGGAGGTATCGTGTTCTATGTGTTCACGCTGATGAAGCGCCACCGCGCACTTCGCCAGGACCTCGACCTTCTTAAAGAAACCCTGGACAAGGAATCAGGAAAATGAGTGCTGTTGAAGAGACTCTCGAAGCCGGAGAAACAAATGATGAAGGTCCGGGGTTACTGCTCTGGTTGACGGTTGCCGGCGGCATCGCCATGCTGGCCGCTATATTTGTTTTTGTTCCAACTGAACGGACCGAAGGCATTGTCCAGCGCATCATGTATTTTCATGTACCCTGCGCCTGGGTGGCATTCTTCGCATTTTTCATCGTGTTCATTTGCAGCATCCTGTTTCTCTGGCGCAAGGAAAGGGAATGGGATATCTACGCACACGCGTCGGCAGAAGTCGGCATGCTGTTCTGTTCGCTGGTCCTCATCACAGGTCCCATCTGGGCCAAGCCGATCTGGGGTATCTGGTGGACGTGGGACCCACGTCTCACACTCACACTGGTGCTCTGGCTGATCTACGCGGCCTATCTCATGCTGCGACTGCAAACCAATGAAGGCTCCACCCGCGCCAAGTATTCAGCCATCATCGGCATCGTCGGTGCGCTCGACATTCCTTTAATCCACTTTTCCGTATTGTGGTGGGGGTCGCAGCACCCGTCGCCAAAAATCATCACGTCGGAAGGCATCGGTACCGGCATCGACACCTCCATGGGGGTCACCCTGCTGGTGGCGCTCGGCGCGTTCACGCTTATTTATTTTCTACTGGTCAGCGTGCGGGTCCGAATTGAAAAGATGAAAGATGAAATCGATCGCCTTAAAAAACAGCGACTCTACTCTAATTAAAAAATACGCGGCGATATTCGTCCTGTGTTTTGTGATCGCCATTCTCCTGTTCACCGAGCACTTCTTTGAAGATGCCGTGACCCGAGAGGGTATCGCGGACAATGTGCACAAAGGTGAGGTGAAGGCTGAAGAAGGCTACATCGCGCCTGATTTCACCGTCAGCGATCTTGAGGGGAAACGCGTGCGTCTGTCGGATTTTCACGGGCAGGTGGTGGTCATCAACCTGTGGGCCACCTGGTGTGCACCGTGCCGGGTGGAGATGCCGAGTATCGAAAACCTGTATCGCCGTTTTCGATCAGAAGGATTGACCGTGCTCGCCGTCAGTTTTGATAAAGGGCGAGACGAGGCCGTGCGCGCATTTGCTAAAGAGAAGAATCTGTCGTTTCCAATTTTGCTCGACCACGATATGGAAGTTGAAAATAAATACCAGACCCTGACCATCCCGTCGACCTTTGTGGTCGATAAACATGGCATGATCGCCGCCCGAGTCGACGGTGCTAAAAACTGGGAGAGTCCAGAGACGTTTAAAGCGATTGAGTTTCTGTTAAACAGGAAGCCCTGATCAGCAGCTTTTTTCTGTGCCTGTTGAAGGGGAGGGTGAGATGATAACGCTTTTTTTAGAAGTATGCGAAGCGGGGTAATTTTAAAGTACAGTTAGCTTGAGCCTGTTATTTTTATCCAGGTAAAAATCAGAAGGAAGAAGCCCCCCGGCCCCCTTCGGAGAAGGGGGAGAAAAGATTAACCAAAGGTCAAAACCAAAGGTAAATTTCCAATGAACGTAAAGGTTGATGTATTCCATGCGAACCAGAGTTTTTATGATGCGTTCAATAAACAGAACCTTGAGGCAATGCACGGGCTTTGGCTGGAAGGCGACGAACCCATCTGCATCCATCCCGGTTGGCCCGTTATCAAAGGGCACGACAAGATCATCGACAGCTGGGGCGGTATTTTCGAGAACACCGATCACATGGAAATCAAGTTGTCGAACACAGAGGTGATGGTTTCGGGCGGGATGGCCTGGGTCAGTTGTCAGGAAAATTTATTTTCAATACACGAGCAGGGCGTACAGTCGTCTGCCGTCCACGCGACCAATATATTCAGAAAAGAAAACGGCAACTGGAAGATGGCTCTCCACCACGCCGCCGGTATCCCGCCTAAAGAAGAAGGGTGAGAAAAGTTATTCCTGTAAAAGCAGGTGGGAGTTTTGGGCGATCTTTAGTTTTTTATTTGTCCACGAAAAAAATCAGCGGGAAACTTCCAGCTTTTATCTTCCTTGCTGGCAAAATAATTTGTAATGTCTTGCCAGTAACTATCGTCAGGCCAATTCCTCTTTAATACTTTAAGTTTTTCAAGATATGTTGTCCTTTGCTCTCCATAAATATAATAAAGGTAGGTGGCTAGGCTTTTCGCTAATAGCTCCCTGATTTGGTCATCTTCTGGTTCTGTCTCATGAAGGTTTAATAGACGTATTATAAGTTCTTGGAAATCTAGTGAACCAGAAGCTCGAGTAAATTCATATAGACAACCTGCTAACGCCATCCCACCCATTTGACCATCAAGATCCCTTTCATAGAGGTTTTCTACTTTTCTTAAAATTTGTTGTTTTAATTCCAGGTCTGCATCCACGCTTAAATTGTAGAGACTTTTTGCTAAATATTCGCCAATGGTGAAATTTTCCGGTCCCGAATCGAAAAGCTGTTGAAGTCTGGAAATAAATTCTGTCACTGTTTCTATGTCAGCATATACACTGGCATTATACAGGCAGCCAGCCAGCAATTCTTTGATGGAGTTATTGTCTGGGGCGCTCTCATGCAGGCGTTGAATTTTATCAATAAAGATAATGGTCTCTTTACCATTATAGTCGAATGAAGCATTGTAAAGGGCAATTGAAAAAGACTCTTTGATCTCATCATTTTCCGGGTCTACTTCGAACAAGGATTGTAATTTTTCAATTAGCATAAATTGACTTTGGCTGTCGCATGAAACCGTTGCTTTGGAAATCACATCTGCAAGAATTCTTCTTATTCCTACATTATTTTGGTCAACTTCATAAAGATTCTGGATTTTTTCAAAAAATACTAAGGATGAATTCTGGTTGAAATCTATAAAGCCATTTGCGAAAGCCTGGGCTAAGTATTCTCTAATTGTGTGATTATCAGGTTCTTTATTGTAGAGTGTCTCAATTTTTTTTGAATTGGATAATATTGCATCTTGATTTGTTTCCCAGGTGATATTCACCAGTCCATACGCATATGCTTCCCTGATAGTTGAATTTTCCTGATCTTTTTCATAAAGAGATTTTATTTTTTCAACAACCTCTTTGGTTAATTCCAGGTCTGTTTCTAAAGTATAACTGGCTAATGCCAATGCGAGTTGAGTTCTAATAAAAATATTTTTCTCGTCTAATTCATAGAGGCTTTGGATCTCATTTAATAGATTTTCTGGTTCTTCAGGTTCTTCAGCCTCCAGGGCAAGCCTCAATCCGATCGCAAAAAGTTCTCTAATAGTGGTGTTGTTTTTATCTAATTCATAGAGGTTACGTATTTTTTTTAGATAGGAAGTTAATTCATCCTTATCTCTTTCTCCGTTGAAAAGTTCCAAGAAGAGCTTTTCTTTCAATTCAACATTTTCTGGATCGGCATCGCATAGCTCCTTGATTTCTTCGATGGTTAAATCTTCTTTCATAAAAGTCCTTGGCTAACGAATCTTTCAGCTTTAATTTCCGCGAAATGAAAACTCAAAGAAATAATCATGGTTTTCAAGCATTGATATACCGAATTATACAGATTTCAGTTCTTTAGGGACCATAATTTGGGACGCGAATCCCTGGCTCTAAACGAGAAAGTCCTTCAAAACCCCCGAATTTGGCGCACCCTAACCCCCTGAAAATATAAAATCTTAAAATATTTTTATCATTTAACCCATTTAAAAATAAATAGTTATGTTTTTTCTTTTATTTTGTCTAAAAAATTAGTTTGACATAATTGGAAGATAGTCTAATATAGATTCTAGACAACGAATTGATTTCTGGAATTGCTCAATCATCCAGTTTTAAAAAATAAAAAGAAAAATCGAAACTTAAGGAGAAACGCCATGACAACCCGAAAGATCACCAAAATCATCTGCGCTCTCGCAATCGCTTCTTTCCTCAATGCAGGAAATGCTCTGGCTCACCAGGGAACCGGTCACGATCACCGCAGCATCCCGGTCGGCTGGACTTTTGACCAGAAGGTTGCCGACAGGATCCAGCGCGGTATGAATGAAGGAAACGAAACGGTTGGTCTTTCAGGTTTTGAGCAGAAAACTCTCAAGGAATATGGAATCCAGGTAGGCAATCGTTTTAAAACCCGCGTCGGTGATCAAATGATTGAGGTCACCCGAACGTCCTCCGGCCTTCATATTGAAGGCCCGACTCTGGGCCATGATGATGCCCCTCAATGGAATCTGCCCATGAGTTCGACCCATCAGGTGATCAAATCATCAATGAGGGCAGCGCACCCAGGGCATGACCATCGCCATCTGGATTTCGAATGGGTGTTCAGTCTGGATGCCCAGAAAAAGATCGCAAACAACCTGACAGGAAACAACCCATCCGGAGCAATCGGACTCAGTCAGGGCGAACAGAAAATGCTGCAGCGTTACGGGATCAAAGTGGGCAATACGTTTAATACGCTTCTGGGTGGGATGGCCTTCACCGTCCAGCGTACTTCCATGGGACTGCAGGTTCTCAAGCATGTGCAGGGCATGCCGATAGCAGCGGTTCCGGGTGAGAACGTTGGACGGTACTGATCAGGGAGGTGGGTTTGGATGCTTGGGCAACCGAACCATCGGGGTTTCGAGAAGTCCTTCCCTGAAGCCCCAGGGACTCCACCGGGTTCAAGGAGCCGGCCGGGTGGGGTCCTCCTCCCTTTTTTCTTCCATTGGAAAGTTTGTGGAAACAGGCTATTCTTTTACCGGCGAGAGGCAAAAATGTTGTTCGCAGAACATGAAGAGGAGAGGATGAGCCAGGATACCGAACCAGATAAAACACTGACCATCGGGCAGCTTGCGCAACTCACTGGAATTGGTCAGCACACCCTCCGCGTCTGGGAAAGACGCTATGACGCTCTTAAAGTATTGCGTTTGCCCTCCGGCCATCGGCGCTATCCACATGAAGAGGTCAAGCGACTGCGTGCGGTGGCCTCGGCAATTGACAAAGGATTCCGAACGCGCAAGGTGGTCAACAATTCTCTTGATGAGCTTGAGAAACTGCTGAACCCGACCTCTGCTAATCCATCCCTGGAGAACACAGAGCATCCCGTTTCAACTTTACGAGACACGCCCCTGATTCTGGAGTGGGTCACTGCATCCCGACACTATGATGAAGGTTATCTGACCGCCCAGTTTTATCATGAATGGGGATTGCGGGGTCCATTGCCTTTTTTAAGCGAACTGGCAGTTCCTTTTCTAAAAGAAGTGGGCCAGCAGTGGGAGGATGGTGAGCTGACCGTTTCACAAGAGCATTTTGCGTCTGAAGCGTTAAGCGATTTTATGGGAGGCCAGTGGCGCAAGCTCAATGAGCGAAATGTAGGCGGATCGTTTGTTCTCACCACACTTCCTGGGGAGCAACACAGAGTCGGCATCCAGATGTGTGCCCTGACCACAGCATTGGCCGGTAGGCGTGTGGTTTTTCTTGGGAAGGACACTCCGGTAGTAGATACGGTATCGGCCGTGCACCGGTCAACTTCGCAGGCGTTGGGAATCAGTATTTCTATTTCTTACCCTGTGAAAGAAGCCCTGAAATGCATTCTTGAATTAAGAAACGAATTGCCTGAAAGGGTGCACCTTATTCTTGGCGGGGCGGGTGTCGGAAACATTCCCGAAAAGAAAATTCCTGAAGGGGTTAGTGCATTCACCTCGATAGAAGATTATTTTCTCTGGCTCAATAATAGTTCCAGAACCCTCAGTGGCTGATAAACTTACTTGTGTTTTTTCATCTCTCTAAAATTTAATTCTTTGTTGGAAAAGTGGTAGGTTGAGCCGGACTTCGTTCAGGCTTGTGCCGAGCAGCATCCAGGAGATGTCTGAGATGCCCTGCGATTGATTTCCTGCCTGTCGCATCCGAATATTTTGCTGGCTGTGTTGGCGCAGCAGGGCGATGAGTCCCGAGGAATAGGGTGATGAGGGATTAAGCCGCAAAGCTGATTTAAAAACTTCCAGTGCCTGGAAGGGTTGTTTTTGAAAATCGAGCAACTGGTATCCTCTTCTGACTTCGTTCAAGATAGTGACATCCTGTTCGTTCTCAGATTTTTTCCTCATGATTAACCGGACCCTCTCCAGTTGTACCCGGGCGGGCGTGTTGTTATCTCGCAGAATCGCCTGTTGGTAAAACTGTTCCGCAGTCGGCCAGTCGCCCTGCATGAACGCCAGGTCGCCCCGAATCCGCCAGGTTTCGGCTTCCTGCGGATTGAGTTTCTCTGATTTGTTGAGGAGTTTTTGCGTTGTTTCAGTGTGAGCCGGATCCTTAAACCATTTGCTGATAGCGGCAGTACGGTATCGTTCTGCTGTTTCCTGGCGGGGAAAAGCAGGGTGCCTGGCGATAATCCACAGGGTGAGCACGATACAGAAAATACCTCCAAAGCTGACAACGTTTTTTCGCAGACTGTTTCGCGAGGAGGAGGGAAGTGGTTTCCAGGAAATCGCTAGTGCGAATATACAAAGGACGACTGTCAGCAGGGGAAGCACGACGAGGAAAAACCAGTCCTGTGCTGTTCGCAAGCGGAGCTCACCGGAAGCCCATAAATCCAGGAATGTGGTTGGACGAAAAAATTCCGGGCGATTCATCAGGTTTGGCAATCCTTGCAGGGCATGCCACAAAAACTCCGGGTCGTTGTGGGGCAGAATCACTTTGTAATTCAGGATGAGAATATAAATCCAGAGACTTCCTGCAATGCCAGCAGTGAAAATCAGTCGCCACTGCTTGAGCCGGCTGAGAGTTTCTGTGAGTTGGGCCAATCCCCAGGCCAGCACAGGCAGGGCCGGTAATAGATAGCGTTGTCCAAAAGTCGCGGGATCCATGATGACGATTTGCGGCACACAAAATCCGATAAAAACCAGGGATAGCATGATTGCCAGAGTCCGATCGCGCTTCCAGACCAGGGGAAGACCACAAAGGCCGAGTACCCAGATAAATTCCATTTTCAACAATCCGCGGGTACCGTTGAAAAACAATTCTCCAATGGAGTGGAAGACACTGGCAACTGTTGGCTCGACCATAATGGAATAGGGGTTCAGAGAGGAAAATGAACCGTGGATACGGAGCCAGAAAGCCGCTTGCGGAGAAAAGGCAATCAGGAAGCCGACGATACCCCAAACCAGACCTGTCCATAAAGAAGTTCGGGATGTTTTGGGGAGTCTCGCACCGTAGACCAGCATTTGCCCTACCGGAAGAATTGCGTAAAGAATGCTGATGTATCGGAGGTCGGTGAGCAGGCCAAGCAGCAGTCCCCAGGCAATAAAAAACCAGGCCGGTTGGCGGCGGTTCTCCCGGTAAGCTAGAAAAAAATAGAAGAAGGCAAAGGCGATAAAAACATCACCGCTGTGGCTCATCCTGTTTCTGATAAAAGTGAAATAGGGCAGGCAGGTTGCCGCGAAAACCAGTAAGGTGGTTCCCAGCGCAATTTTTTCATGAAAGTGTTTACGCAGACAGGCAAAGCAAATCAGCAGACCGGAAAGGGAAAGGAAGGCGGAGCCGATGAAGGTCATGCCTTTGTAAGGCAGCGAGTAACCGTCCAGCGAGAAGGGGATTCCCAGCGACTGGTAAACCAGTGTGATGAGGTGTCCTGTCAGGAAAAACGGGGCCCACAGGATGGGGGCACCAATATACCAGTAGTTGGCTGTGTAACCGGTGTCGACCACTGAATCAAAATGCCAGAAATATTTTTCGTTGAAAAAATCGAGGTCGCCATCGATTACTGTTGATCGGACATAGGCGTAGTACCCGGAATCATCACCCGGGTCAATAGTCCTGATGGAATAGTATCCAGGATTGAGGTCTTTGATTGTGGGAAGGTCAATGTGTCCTAGTGGTGTCAGCAGGAAGCCGTATATTAGAAAAACAGCGGTGATGATCAGGGACGGTTTGATTTTCAATGTATTTTCTGGAAAAAGGAATCAAGGAAATCAATGTTTCCATTATAAGTTTATCGCAGGATATTTTCAGAATTTCCCTTGGAAGGTTCATTGACAGAGGATTGTCCCGAGACTAAGATGACCTCTTTTGTTAAAGGGAAAATGAAGAGAAGAAAGAGGAAGTAATATGCTGTTGTACAGTTGGAATATCAATGGTATCCGCGCTGCCACCAAAAAAGGGTTTGCGGATTGGGTGAAAAAAGAATCGCCAGATATCGTGTGTCTGCAGGAGGTGAAGGCTGAGGTCAACCAGGTCCCGAAAGAGGTCCTTGAAATTGAGGGATATCAGATGGATTGGAATCCTGCTCAACGGAAGGGCTACAGTGGAGTCGCAACCTTCACAAAAAAGAAACCCAAAGCAGTTCACCATGGAATGGGGATTGAGCGTTTCGATTCTGAGGGACGAATTCTCAGGCACGAATTTGCAAAATTTGATTTATTCAATGTGTATTTTCCCAACGGAACCAGTGGGCCAGAGCGGTTGCAGTATAAGATGGAATTTTACGACGCCTTTTTGCAGCATTGCGAGGATCTGCGAAGTGAAGGAAAAAACCTGGTCATCTGTGGGGACGTCAATACAGCGCATCAGGCCATCGACCTGAAAAACCCGAAACAGAATGAAAAAAACTCAGGGTTCCTGCCGGAAGAGCGGGCCTGGGTCGATAAATTTCTTTCTCATGGGTACATCGACACATTTCGCCAGTTGCACCCCGATGAGTCGGACCATTATTCCTGGTGGACATACCGCGCCAACGCAAGAGCCCGGAACATCGGTTGGCGTATTGATTATTTTTTTGTGACCCCGGACCTGGTCAAACAGGTGCAGGATGCCTTCATTTCCCCGGAGGTTATGGGTTCGGATCATTGCCCGATTGGTCTTAAGCTGAAATAGTCAGCAACCATCGAAAACTCTGTTGTGTTGTTTATTGATTTTGGAGTTATGACAATATTGGTTCCCTTTCCCGGCTATGGTATCCTTTACATTCTTGCCTGAAGAAGTAAAAAATGACTGTTTAGTTTGCCTGAATTAACCGGGGTCCCGGCAAAACCGCCCCTTTCAAATAAGAGAATCCAAGTGAAAATGGAATTAAACGATAGCTTGCACGGATTTCGGCTGGTCCGGCGTGAGCCCATAAAAGAAATCCAGGCCGAAACCTTGATGTTTGAGCACGAAAAATCCGGAGCACAGTTAATGTTCATGGATTGCGAGGACGACAACAAGGTATTCAGTATCACCCTGCGCACTCCGCCGGCAAACGACCGCGGTGTAGCCCACATCCTGGAGCACAGTGTTTTGTGCGGGAGTAAACAGTTTCCAGTCAAGGAGCCATTTGTCGAATTGATGAAAGGGAGTTTGCAGACTTTTCTGAATGCGATGACGTTTCCGGACAAGACCATGTACCCGGTGGCCAGCCGGAATGAAAAGGATTTTTTGAACCTCATGCATGTTTACCTGGATGCTGTTTTCTTTCCACGAATCACGGAAGAAACTTTCATGCAGGAAGGCTGGCATTATGAATTGACGGACAAAGATGCGGATCTTGAATACAAAGGAGTTGTATTTAATGAGATGAAAGGAGTGTTTTCCAGTCCGGAAAATATTCTCGATCGTTACCTTGCGCATTCCTTATTTCCTAAAACTACATACGGCTACGAATCCGGAGGAGACCCCAAAGACATTCCGGAATTGACCTATCAGGAGTTTAAGGATTTCCACACGCGTTATTACCATCCTTCCAACAGCCGGTTGTTCATTTACGGGGATTGCGAGATCGCCTCATGCCTCAAGTTCATCGATGAACAATACCTCAGCCGTTTTTCTAAGCAGGTTGTAGATTCCACCATCCAGTTTCAACGAAAATTCAGCAAGCCTAAACGCCGCGAGATTTCATATGCAGTATCCAAGGACGAGTCTCTGGAGAAGAAGACCTTCATAGTTCTGGGAATGAAGCTCGGTAAATCGACCAATCATGAGCATTGCATGGGAATGGAGATTCTCAGTCACATTCTACTCGGAACAGCAGCATCGCCCCTACGCAAGGCCCTGATGGAATCAGAACTCGGGACAGAAGTCATTGGCGGTGGGTTTGATGATAACCGAGCCGAAACCATGATGGCGGTGGGATTAAAAGGTACGGAAGCTGAGAACGAAACCAAAATACTGGATCTGATCTTCAGCACATTAAAAAGCCTGGCAGAAGATGGGATTGACCCGGATGTGATCAAGTCATCAATCAACACCATCGATTTTAAACTGCGTGAAGCCAACTTCGGTGGTTTTCCAAAAGGGATTGTGTATAACATTCACGCCCTGGGTTCCTGGTTGTACGATGAGGATCCCATGATGCATCTAAAGTACGACCGATTGATGAAAAAAATAAAAAAGCGGGCTCCAGACGGTTATTTTGAAAAACTGATAGAAAAATACCTCCTCAATAACAAACATCAAAGTATTGTTGTGCTCACACCCAAGCCGGGTCTTGAAGAGAAGGAAGCCGCCAAGACCCGCAAACGTTTACGTGAAGTGAAAAAGACGATGAACGATCAGCAACTCGATCAACTGGTGGAAAAAACCCGAATCCTGCAGGAAATGCAAATAACTCCAGACCCACCCGAGGCACTGGAATCTCTGCCCACTCTATCTTTGGGAGATTGTAATCGGGAGTCCCAGGAATATCCGCTGGAAATTAAAAAGAAGGGCAGTCCACAGGTGTTGTTTCACGATCTGTTCACCAACAAGATCGCGTACACCCAGATGTGTTTTGATACTCGCGCAGTACCCCAGGACCATATTCAGTATCTTCCCCTGCTGGGACGACTCATTCTGGGTATGGGTACGAAAAAGCGGGATTACGTCGAATTGTCAAAGCAGATTGGAATTAACACAGGCGGGATGTCGGGGGCACATTATTCCTTTTCTCCATTGGCCGACCGCCACAAGGTCAGGTCGTATTTAAATATTTCAGGCACCGCATTGATGGAAAAGTCCGGGGAACTGTTTGATCTGTTTCAGGAAGTTTTGGTGGACCGCAGTTTTAAGGATCATAAGCGGCTACTGGAAATTTTGAGGAGCACTCGGGCGAACCTGGAGGCATCTATTATTCCCCATGGCAACCAGTACGTGTTGGCCCGTTTGCAGGCCTATGGATCCAACCTGGGGCGTTTCGATGAAACAACCGATGGGTTGACCTATCACTACTTTATCAAAGAGCTTTTGGAACGGGCTGAAAAGGATCCGGCTAAAGTGGCTGCCGAATTTGAACAGGTCGCGGCCTGGGTGTTTACGCAAGACAACCTGTTGGTCAACCTGACAGCGAAAGGAAAGGATCTCAACAAGCTGCAAAAAAGTGCAGAACAAATGGCTGATGTTCTTCCTGCCGGTGTGTCCAACGAGGAACAATGGAACGTAAAGGGGCCATCAGAGGACGAAGCTTTTCTTACGACAAGCACGATTCAGTATGTTGGCAAGGGAATAAACTTATACGACCTGGGGTTTGAATACACAGGGAAATTTGAAGCCGTTAAAGCCATTTTACGTACCGGGTATTTGTGGGATCGGGTTCGCGTTCAGGGCGGGGCTTATGGCTGTTCTCTGAGTTTTGATTCTTTCACCGGAGACCTTGGGGTGGTTTCCTACCGTGACCCAAATTTAGGTGAGACTCTGGATGTGTTTGACGGGATAGGTGATTTTCTGGAACAGCTTGAGTTGTCTAACAAGGAGTTGGAAAAGATTGTCATCGGAGCTGTCGGGCATCTTGATCCTCCATTGACTCCTGATCGTAAAGGGGCGATTTCCAAGACGGAATACCTTACTGGGTTGTCCCGTGATATTCGACAAAAACGGCGCGACGAGTTGTTTTCAGTTACATTGAAAGATGTGAAGGAGTTCGCGGGATTATTCAAGCAGCTTAGGGATGAAGGGCGAGTCTGCGTTTTGGGAAATGAATCAAAAATAAAAAAAGAAAAGAAACGCTTCAAGCATCTGGTGCAGGTTTTTAATTGATAGGGTTTGTTTTTCTGATGGTTCAAAATGGATTTTGAGAGTATCAAGCCAAAGCTAGTGAGACTGATGGCCTTTGTGGTTGGAGGGGCCGCATTTCTATGGGCCTTATGGTTTTTCGGGATGTCGGATTCGCTGACCACGGGTATGAGCCCCGTTGCAAAACACACTCTTGAAGTTTTTGTCTCTATTGGGGTAACGGCATTGGCATTGCTGGGGCCTTCCGCCGCGCTCATGAAAATGCTGATGGAGGATTGGAAAGAAATAGAAATACAGGCTGAAAAAAATGCGACGCGTTACAGGACCATTGTCGAAAATTCCTACGATATTATTCTTGAAGTGGATGAAGAGGGAAAGATTTTTTTCGCCAACCCTGCGGTTTCCCAATTGGGTTATGAGCGTGAAAATCTTCTGGGTAAGTCCCTGAAATCTCTAATCCCTGAAAAAGATCATGAGACAAAATTACCTCCTATCACCACTCGTAGAATCGGACCCCGTGCGACTATCAATTTCCCTGTGACTCTTTTAACAAATGATGACTCTGTCCTTTCCTATGAAGTGCCCTCAATGGAGTTTTTAGTGGATGCTTCCGGGCTTTGGAAGGAATCGGATGAGGTTGTTCGAATCAAGGGGTCGGAAAAAACTTTTATAGGCACGTTGTTTATTGCACGCACAAAAAGCGATAACTGAGTTCCTGCATAAAGCGCTTATCATCAAAACTCCACAATGGTGACACCGTCTCCTCCCTCCTCGCGTGAAGCCGGCTCAAACTTTTTTCCGATTCCCGTTGACCCCAGATAATCCCGCACAAGTTCTTTGACTTTGCCCATTCCATGTCCATGGATCAACCGAACTCGTGGACATTTATTGACCACCGCCTGACTCAGGAAAAGTTCAAGCTCCTGCAAGGCTTCTTCAACTGTTTTGCCTCTAAGATCGCAGGTGGTCTTGGGTGCCTGATGTGTTTCCGTCTGAATACTGACTTGAGGGGTTTCACTCTCCCTTGGTCGAGTCCGGTGTCCTTGTGTGTGACCAAACAACCGTTTGACTTCAACTGTAGTGAAAAAGTTACCAAGTCGAACCTGTACTTTGCTTTTACTGATCGGGTCTTCCTCCAGAATCCCGATTGCGTCGTAACCATCGACTATAACTTCGTCCCCTTTTTTGAGTTTACTGGCCGGTATTGTATAAAGAGCCCGCCGCTCTGATGGGATGTTTCCCGCCGCTCTTCCCATGGCTTGTAAACGTTTTTCCGTGCCTCGCAATTGTTTTACGCTTTTGGTTCCGCGTGCCTCTTCAATCAATTTACGGATTTCCTTCTTTGAGTCGCGCAACTGAGCCTGTAACTTCTGGTTTTTCTCCCGCTTGAAATCCACTTCCTGTTTTCGCAATCGGGCCCGTATCTGGTTTTGTTCCTGTAAGGCCTGGCGGGTCTGCTCTTTCTGGTCCTCCAGCTCCTTGAGTTGATATTCCAGATTCTGTTTTTGGAGTGTGAGCTCATCAAGTAAGACCTCTGCGCGATGGTCTTCACGATCGTATAATTCACGTGATTTCCGGATGATTTCAGGGTCAAGTCCAAGCCGCTCAGCGGTTTCAAGAGCGGCACTCTGGCCTGGCGCGCCAAATACCAGTCGGAACGTGGGGGTCATCGAATTCAGGTCAAACTCCATGCAGGCATTGGTAAACCCTTCTGCTGTCTGGGCGTAGACTTTTAAGGACAGGTAATGGGTCGAGACCAGTGTCATCAGGCGTCGGTCTTTCATCTGCATCAGGATCGCCTGGGCCAGGGCAGCTCCCTGTAATGGATCGGTGGCAATCCCCAACTCATCAAGAAGAATCAAGGCACCGGTTTCGGCTTCATCCAGGATGTGGGTGATCTTTTTTAAATGGCCGGAGAATGTTGAAAGATCCTGGCTCATATCCTGTTCATCGCCGATGTCGGCATACACCTGTGGAAAGAATGGGATGCGGGAACCTTCATCCACGGGGAGCAACAGGCCGGCACGTGCCATGAGTGACATGAGTCCCAGTGTTTTCAGGGTGACTGTTTTCCCTCCGGTATTGGGTCCGGAGATGATAACCACGCGAATGTCCGGATTCCACTGCAGGGAGTTGGGAACTACATTTTTCCCTGAAAGTAGCAGTTCCGGGTTGCGCGCGTGCCTGAGCTCCACCTCGCCAGATTGAGATAACTCGAAGGGCCCGGCCTTCATCGCCCGGGCAAGATTGGCGCGGGCATGGATCAAGTCCAGATCTGCAAGGTTTTCCAGGTTTCTTAACAACGGTTCTTTTTCTTCCAGAATGCGTTCGGCGAGTTGTGCCAGAATGCGAACCCGTTCGCGTTCCACATTCATCCGGGCAATTTTTAACTGATTGTTGAGTTGGACCACCTGTGTTGGTTCGATGAAAAGCGTCTGGCCACTTCCTGAACTGTCGTGGACAATTCCCTCCACACGTCCTTTGGAATCGGAACGGATGGGCAGGACCGCGCGTCCTTCTCGTTCGGTGATGTAACCATCCTGCAAAGAGTCTTTCCAGGCAGCGGATCCCATAATTTTTTTTACCTGTGTTTCCAGTTGTTGCTTCGTTTGTGCCGCATCCTTGATCGCTGCTTTTAATTCCGGTGATGCGCTGTCGCGTACTCCATCTTCAGGATCGAGACAACGATCAAGCTCCGAGAGCAAACCAGGCATGGGGTTTAATCTCGTGCCAAATATTTTGAGGATATCCGGTGTGGTCTCATTTTTTAAACGCTTGCGAATGCTTTCAGTCAGCCTCAATAGATCCAGCACCGCAAGGCCCTGACCCGGATCGATCATCCTGTGTTGTTCGGCTTCCTGAAGGGTTGGGTCGATATCGGCGAAAGTCCTTAAAGGAAGCCCCTCTGCAGTGTCGAGCAGAATTCGCATGGCCTCTGTTTCTTTAAGGAGTGTGATGGCGGATTCAAAACTTGTTTCGGGTATGAGAGCAAAACAACGCGCGCGGGTGACATCTGACAGGGCATGTGCAGACAGGGAACGGCGAACAAGATCCCAGCCCAGAAGGGACATGGAACTTTCCAAAGTGAACGGCAGGGAGGGAATGCTTTCTTCCGGGGGGGTCATGGAACGGCGGCTATCTGGACCTTTTCTTCGACAGAAATCGGGACAATGGCTTCATGCAAGAGATCAGGGTCGCGCCGCTTCTTGTAGCTTTGAAGCAGGGTGTTGATATCAGGATTCACCTTGCCTTCAAACGAAACACCTTTTGGAACGGTAACAAGTTTATTGCCTTCCTGTTTGATCTCGATGAAGGTGACCTTGATGGGTTTGGAAAAGTCGACCAGTTCCGAGTTCAGCAGGAGTTCGTGCTCCAGCAGATTTTTCCCCTGGATTTCAAACTGGTTGTCGCCGGTCTTGAGCCCGATGAGGGTTGCGATTTTTCCATCTTTAACATTTACGGGTTCCTTTTCAGGGCCGGGAAGTTGAAGGGCTGCCAGTTTGAGTCCTTTCGATACTCGAGCCCATTGTACCGGTCCCATGTGGTTGCTTTCACGGACCAGCCGCACCACTTTCGGGTTTGGTTTGCGTCTTTGATTTTTCATCCAGGTGACGAGCGCGGGGATTTCATTTTTAGGGAGAAAGTGCCCGCCATGAGCCGATATTTTCTGGTCATGCTCTCGGAATACAGCCGGGTATTTCATTGTTGTCATGATTTTCCGGATACGTTGGGAAAATTTTATCGGGAAGATTGGATCATGTTCTCCCTGTATGGAATAGATAGGCGTATTGACCATGTTGACCAGAAAATGCATGTAACGTTCGCTGATGGTTCCTGCGATAGGGACAACGCCTGCAAAATAGTCCGGGTAAAACATGCCCAGCATGTAAGCGCCGACCGCTCCATTGGACATACCAGCGAGCAACACTCTGTTGGCATCAATAGGATAATTCAAACGCAAATGCTGGATCAGGTTCAACACCATAGCTTCGGCCCGGAAGGACCACCAGGCACCCATAGGATAACTTGGGCAGGCAATGATGAAATCATCGCCCAGACGTTTCACCCACCGGGTGAGAGTCGATTTGCCATTTCCTCCTGCACCGTGGAGGATGATAACCAGCGGGTATTTTTTTCCCTTTTCCATGGGTGGAGCAAACAGTGCGAAGGGATATTTCTTTTCCCCGGACATTACTGGCTGATTGATAAAAGTACCGGCCTTCCCTGTGTTGCTTAAAGGCCTTTTGCGAATCAACTCACGCAACTTCACCGTTGTCACACCGCTGCTTTTCAGGTCAGCGACGACCTCTGCCTCTTCACCGGGATTGGTGGTAGACAGGTAGCGGTCAATCTTCTCCTGAATAACGGAATCATCCTGAGCCGTTTCCGGTGGCGTTGAAGTAGTGGTGGAACACGCCGTCAGAAAGACCAGGCCAATAATCATCAGCCATCTTGTTTGCATGACATCACCTTACATAAATCCACACGCAAAGTAAAGGTCCCCAGGTACTATGGGAATGAAACATTTTGAAGTTTTTTTCTGTTAATTTTTTGCCTGAAAAAGGAACAAAAAAAGCCCGGCTATGGGTGGAAAAAGTCATTGAATCTGTTGCCTCAAAAGAGGTAAACTCCTGTAGCTATTGTCCAACCTGAATTTCCCACCTTCACTCTGAGACATCATGGAATCCACCTCCGAAAGCATGACGATCCCGAATCTGAATACAGGAACCGTTTCCCTTGGAATTGGCGAAGAGGACTTTGAAAAAGACGTCTTCAAGCTTTTGTTCACCTGCCGCAAAGGTGGATTTGATTTCCTGGGCCAACTTCGTCTGGATAACAGACAAAACCGGGTGGATGTTGAAATGTTTAATGAAGGATATTTTGGTTATTTTGAGGATGAAAAAGATAACGTCATGATGCATCTTGCGGCAAAGTCGCTTTCAGGATTGGAGCGCCATAGTATCGTGCCGGAAAAGTTCCGTGAATTGGGGAAAGAACATCTACTAAACTTGAAGAAGACCACCCCAACCATCACTCGTAAGGAACCCGAAGTCGAGGAGGAAGAAACCGGATTGCAGGGGATATTTGATCGGTTGAACAAGGAGTATTTTAAAGGCAGGCTGGATGCCCGTATTGAATGGGGCCGGGAAGTCAAGACACCCAACAAGCGTTCATTCAGGTTTGGTTCATACGATTCAGCTAAAAACCTGATTCGAATTCATCCCAGGCTCAAACAGGAGTTTGTCCCGCATTATGTTTTGGAATCCACTATTTTTCATGAGATGTGTCATCAAGCCTGCCCACCTGTGAAGCGGAATGGCCAGTGGCAGTCTCACCATCGTGACTTTAAAAAGAAAGAACGGGAGTATCGCCATTACCGGGAGGCGGTCAAGTGGGAGAAAACCCATTGGGCTAAGTTGCTGACTCCGGCTCCTGCAGGCTGACTGCCTGTTCACAGGGAAATATAATCATAAAGCGGGCTCCCTGCCCCACATCCGATTCAACTGTGATATTTCCTCCGTATTTTTTTACGATCCTGTGAACCAGATTCAATCCCAACCCTGTTCCCTCTCCCTGAGCTTTGGTCGTGAAAAAGGGATCGAATATTTTTTTGGCAAATTCTTTCGGAATTCCAGGGCCATTGTCCTGAATACTGATCACCACCCGTTGCCCGTCGAAATGTGACGACATTTTTATCTTTCCTTTCCCCTGCATTGCCTGCACAGAATTGCGAATAATATTGTGAAGGACTTGCTGGATTTCCTCAGGCTTCGCCAAAATTAAAGGCAAGTTTCCCAATGTTTGCTCCAACTCAATATCGGAGGAATAGGAAGCGAGCAGTGCCATTTCAGTAGCCGCTTTTAACTGTTCGTTAACATCCACGGGTTTGGGTTCGTCGTGCCCGTTGGACCGTGAATAACCCGTGAGGTTTAGAATGATCGAAGCCATTTGTTTTGAACGGGTCAAAACTTTATTGGCATATTTATTGATGTTTGCAGGGTCGGTTTCATCCTTGATTGCTTCTGTATACCCCATGATCGTGTAAAGAGGGTTATTCATTTCGTGGGCGATGCCTGCTGCCAGAGTGCCGAGCCCTGAAAGTTTGTCGGCGAGGGTCAACTGGTCCAGCAGCTTTTTCTCCTCGGTAATGTCCTTCATGATAAGTCCAAAACGTTTTCCTTCATGGCCTTCTATGGCTACATCGAAAAAGACATAAGCAAAAATTTTGTTTCCGATCTCTATATTGAGAGGATGATCTTCTACAGACTCATTGCCGGGGGAGAGGGGGTCTTTGGCCAGGTAATTGTGCTGTGCACCAGTGCGACTGTTAGTTTTTTCCCTGGAGCCTCCTTCCTGGAACAGGACCAGTTCTTTTTGAACCTGTTCCCATTTTTCTGGTTCCTCCAGAGGCAGGTTGCCCAGGGATTGACCGTGGAATTTGTCAGCGGTTTGACCGCAGAGTTTTTCAAAAGCGGCATTGCCATATTCTATTTTGAGTTCCTCGTCAAAAATAATTATGGTTTCAGGCACACTCATCAGGATACAGTCCGTGTACTCCCGCAGGTAATCGACTTCCCTGGATTTTTCTTCTACCTGTTGCTCAAGCCCGGAAAAAGCCTTTTGTAACAGCCCATTCATGGTGTTGATTTCTTCAGCCAGCGTTTCGATTTCATCCCCGGTTTTTATTTTCAAGGGTTCAACCTTTTCTCCCCGTCCTATAGCCTCGGCAGTGTGTTTTAACTTTTGAATGGGTTTGACCATTCTCCGCGCCGCAACTGTTCCGAGTAATCCGATCATGATAATCGAAAACAGGCCGGCAGAAGCAATCCATAGGAACAGGGTTTTCGTTGGTGCAAATAGTTCTTCAGAAGATTCCCAGGCGAATGTGTACAGGCGTTTGCCGTTTAATGGTTTGATTCTTTCATTTATTTTTGAAAGGGGAGAGAAACCGATGATTGAAAGCTCCGGGCTTCCATGCCCGTTACCTTCGGTTTCAACCCATGCTGGAGCGGGACCGGTTACAGCCTCGACCAGAGCCGGGCTGTCCAGCTTGTGCCCTGTGGGGAGTATTGGACAGGACATGACCACCCCTTCCGAGTCGATCAACATCACGTGGCCGGTTTCCCCAAACCGGATGTCTTTGATAGAAGGCGAGAATAGGGCTTTTGCATCAAAAACAAAATGGAAGGCCCCCTGGATATTCCCGGAATGGTCCAAAAGCGGTAAAGCTACTTCAATAGTGTGGAGTTGAAGCTTCGGGTCGCGTTCAAGATCGCTGAAAAAAATGGCAGAGGAATTTTCCCGGACAATAGTTATCCAGGAATTTCGCAGCTGGTTGGAAAATTGAGGGTAGGTGTTTGAACTTGCGACAAGTTGGCCTCGCAGGTCCGTTATGAAAACACTTTTGATCGTAGAAGAAGAGGGATGCTTTTGTTTCAAAAATCCTTTAAGAACCCGACTGCCGGCATTGTTCAAAATTTCCTGCTGAATGGGGCCTCCTTCATTCCATTCAGTCGATTGTTTTTTTTCAAGATCCTCACTAATGATTGTTGACTTCAGGTAGCGATTCCTTTCGCGTACTGCCAGATTCAAGGTAGGGTGCCGGGAAAGTTGAGAGATCCGGTTAATCGTTTCCTCCAGATCACGGTCAACCTGTGTGGCGCTACTAAATGCCAACGCTTTAAAACTTGAGCCTATCACTCCGCGCAGAGATTCATTGCCTTGAAGATAAGCCAGGACCATCGCCAGAACCAGGGGGATAGTTCCGACTGCGATGATTATCTTTAGAATTTTGGCGACCAGTCCGGTTTTCTGAAGATGCCCTGCTCCGTCGCCTTCTGGAGTTGCGCTCATGAGGCACTCCCATCATTTTTCCCTACCTGACTAATTAATCTGGGAACCTTTGAAGCGGTTGTCAACAGCTTGGGAAATAATAGCTGAATGAAACTAGATAGATATTTAACTCGACTAAAGAAAAACTGGCGGGATCAAAACAAAGGTGCCTATATTATTTCAAGACCCCATGGGAGGGGTTCTGGTTAGAAGAGAATCCTTCACCAACAGGGTGGCCTAAAACAGAAATCGGTTTTTCTTTGAAACCGGAAGGAGGCCCAAAATGGCTAAAGGAAAAATTTTAGTAATTGATGATGAAGAAGATGTAAGAGAAGTGATTCGGCTTCATCTTGAAAAAGGCGGATTTCATGTAATTGAAGCGACTGATGGTATGGAAGGGATATCCCTTCTAAGAAGCGGTGACAATCTTGTCAATGTAGGCGCTATCCTTTGCGACATCAGGATGCCAAAGATTAATGGTGTGGAAGCGATAGAGGTGTTTAAAAAAGAAGCAGCAGGTATTCCCGTCATTGTTGTGACTGGCTATCCGGATGCAGAACTCGCCGTTTCCCTTCTAAAAAAAGGAGTGAAGGATTATCTGGTCAAGCCGGTTGATCGTGAAAAGCTTTTAGAGGTTGTCGAGGAAGCCGTGATGGCCGGTAAGGATTTTGATTTTTAGACCCGGTTTCAGAGTCTCAAGGGCGGCTCAATCAAAGGCTGCCGATGTCTTTGAATAGTAACCTTTTCCTTCGTAGGACAAAAATTTCCTGGGCTTTGCAGGCATTGCTTGCAAAGCCCTTTTTTTTCGACTAGAGTATTTACTCTTATGAAGATGATTCGTTGTTATATTCGATATGAAAGTCTGGAAGCTGTGCGGGAAAAACTGTTCGCACTGGGCGCCCCGGGTCTGTCTGTTTCAGAGGTTAAAGGAATTGGCAAACCTATGAGCCAGATGCGGTCGGGATCCGATCCCAATGGGTCTGTGTTGCCTCAGTTTCTTCCCCGGGTGGAAATCACCGTAGTCCTCGACGATGAAGGTGTGAATGAAGTGGTCGACGCTCTGGTTCAAATCCTGCGTACTGGTAAGCAGGGAGATGGAAAAATCTTTATCCTGCCGGTTGATGAGACGATACGAGTCCGGACCGGCGAAACGGGCGAGCAGGCACTTTACTGACGTTACCTGCCTGACGGATTCTACTGGTTAAAACAATTCCTTGTTTTCCAAAAACCTTGAAGCCATTCAAAAGCGCATAGCCTCGGCAGCCAACCGTGCCGGACGGGACGTGTCGGATATCAACCTGCTGGCGATCAGCAAAACTTTTCCTGTAGACTCCATTCGCGAAGCTATTGAATGCGGGCAGCTTGTGTTTGGGGAAAACAAGATTCAGGAAGCGGTTGGTAAAATTGAAGAGTTAAAAGACGCTGGTATCGACTGGCATTTCGTCGGGCATCTGCAAAAAAACAAGGTAAAATACGTTCCGGGTCGATTTTCCTTGGTGCATTCTATCGATTCTCTGGAGCTTGCCCATAAGCTGCATCAGGAAAGTGAAAAGCAGGGGCTTGTGACCCGTATATTGATTCAGGTCAACGTTTCAGGTGAAGCGTCCAAGTCGGGCACTCCGCCCGAAAATTTAAAGGTGATTTTGGAAAGGGCACGGGAGTATTCGGGAATTTCAATTGAGGGATTGATGACGATTCCTCCGTTTGATCCTGATCCGGAAAGTGCCCGTCCCTGGTTTCGTGAACTCCGGGAACTGAGAGATGATGTGAACAAGGTGTTCGGATTGAACCTGAAGCATTTGTCCATGGGAATGTCGCGGGATTTTGAAGTGGCCATTGAAGAGGGTGCCACCTGGGTGCGGGTGGGGACAGCCCTGTTTGGCGGGCGAAGTTAACCGGGTTTTATAGCCAGAACTAATGGAGAGCGCTTGTGCTTAACAAAAGGAAAATAGGATTTATCGGGGCCGGCAATATGGCGGAAGCTGTTATCAAAGGGCTGCTGAACGCAAATTTTCTTGAGCCCAAATCCGTGTGGGCCACCGATGTCCGGCAGGAGCGCCTTGACGACCTCCATTCCGACTTCAAAATTAAAGTGACAATGGATAACCGCGAGGTTGTAAAGAAGTGCGACATTCTGGTTCTGGCCGTAAAGCCCCAGGTCATGAAAGATGTCTGTCATGAGATCCAGGACCTGGTGACCGATCAAAAACTGGTGATCTCGGTTGCCGCCGGCGTGTCTATCGATTCTATCGAAGACTTTTTGCAATTAGGGAAGAAAAAGAAAATAGGGGTAGTGCGTACCATGCCGAATACTCCTGCGGTAGTCCAGGAAGGGGTAACCGCTTTGTCAGCAGGGAAACACGTGAAAAAGTCTGAGATGCAGGTGGCACACCGCATTTTTGAAGCCATTGGCAAGACAGTCGATGTCGCCGAACCTCATCTGGATGCGGTAACTGGCCTTAGCGGCAGTGGACCCGCCTATATTTTCACCATCATTGAAGCCCTCTCCGATGCCGGAGTTAAAGTCGGGTTATCCAGGGATGTGTCCGATATTCTGGCCTTGCAGACGGTCGTGGGTTCGGCGCGGCTGGCGCAGGAGACCGGCAAGCATCCGGGCGAACTAAAAGCGATGGTGACCTCTCCTGGAGGCACAACTATTTACGGGGTGCATGCATTAGAAGAGGGGGGCATCCGTTCGATTTTAATGAACGCTGTAGAGCAGGCCACCCGGCGTTCCCGTGAGCTTGGTCAAACCGCAGAAAACAAGAACGATAAAAAAGAGAAATAACCTGGGAAAAAGATATCTCCAGGTTGGACGGAAATGCCGAATCGGCGCATTTGTTATTCCCCTGGACTTGACAATTTTCTGGAAGGCTCCATATTTCTATTTGGAACTGGTTCCCCAAACCCCCCGGTGTCGACCTTGGGCATCCTTCCACCGGGGTGACAATGAGGGGTTGCTTCTCAGGAGCTATGGAGCTCCTGGGAGGCAACCCCGGGTTGAATCCCATTTCTATTCCTGAGCGATTCCCTCAGGTTTCAATTCTGAAGTAAAAGTATTCAATCCTTCCTTCCCAAAAGTTTCTGCGAAAGATTGCTATTGGTGAATCCGGGGTACCGGATTAGTATAAATATTGACCCTGGTTATTTTTCCCTGCGTGGTATTCTAAATTTAAATATTTTCTTAGCTGACGAACTGCTTATGCAAATTGTAATGGAATTTTCGCCCAGCACCTATTGGTTGGTTGGTGGAGCTATTCTGATTGGCATGGAGATCATGGTACTGCCCGGTATTGGCGGACTGTTTTCAGGCCTTGGGGCGCTCACTGTGGGGGCGGCTTTACTCGCAGGGGCTATTGAAAGCACGGTATCCCAGTTCACCCTGTTTTTCCTTGCCACCGGATTATGGACCATTCTCTTGTGGAAACCCCTGAAGGAATTCATCAAGGGGAAAGGGACGGGGTTCGACGATATGGTCGGTAGCACCGCTATCGTTTTCGGCAGTCCCCTGGAAAAGGGCAAGAAAGGAAAAGTACGTTGGTCGGGCACCATTATGAGTTGCCAGATGGAGTCTGGAGAATTAGATAGTATCGATGTCGGATCAGAAGTCACCATTTCCCGGGTTTCCCAGGGTGTTCTGATTGTTCGATCGAGCCAGGAGCCGGGTTTGCCTGATAAGGCATAAGGATTATTGTCGTTATCGGTTTTTGATTTTGAAAAATGTTGAAACGAGATTTGTTTCTGAATCCAGTTTTTTCAGATCCACAAATGCACTGAAATTATCTGGACACATTCCAGGGAGGTATAGGTTATGGAAGTAGAAATTATTGAAGGGTTTGATCTTTTTTACCTGGCGATCGCTTTTGTCGTCTTTGTCGTAGTATCCGCCGGGGTCAAGCTGGTTCCTCAGCAAAACGCATTTGTTGTGGAACGGTTGGGTAAGTTTACACAAACCCTCAATGCAGGTCTTCACTTCATCATTCCGTTTGTAGACAAGGTGGCTTATAAACACTCCCTGAAAGAAAATGCAATCGACATTCCAAGCCAGTCTGCGATCACCAAGGATAACGTAACACTGGTGATCGACGGAGTCCTTTATCTAAAAGTAACGGATCCCAAGCAGGCTTCGTATGGAGTGGGCGATGCCCGCTACGCGATTTCTCAGCTGGCTCAAACCACCATGCGCTCGGAGCTCGGAAAGATGACGCTGGATAAAACATTCGAAGAAAGGGAAACCTTGAACTCGAATATTGTCTTGAGCATCAACGAGGCTTCAGAGGTCTGGGGAATTCAATGTCTGCGTTATGAGATCAAGGACATCAACCCTCCCGCAACGGTACTTAAAGCGATGGAACTGCAGATGGCGGCGGAGCGGCAAAAACGGGCCGAGGTGTTGGGTTCAGAGGCCAAGCGCCAGTCTCAAATTAATATTGCAGAAGGTCAAAAGCAGGAGGTTGTTTTAAAGTCAGAAGCTGCGATGACGGATCAGATCAATCGGGCCAAAGGTGAAGCGCAGGCCATATTGGAAGTGGCGCGCGCAACGGCGGAAGGAATCGAAACGGTTGCCGTTTCGATCGAAAAAACCGGAGGCGAAAAAGCCGTCGCCCTTAAACTTGCGGAACAATACATCGATGCATTCAGCGGGTTGGCCCGGACAACCAACACGGTACTGCTGCCCGAGAATACAGGTGATATGGGATCGATGGTGGCTCAGGCCCTGGCCGTGTTCAACACCATCCAGAACCAGGTGAAACAGCAAAATCCTGAGGCAGGGGTTTAAGGGATATATTTTCAGGAGTGTAGGTTTGGAAAAGGCTATTTAGCCCGGAACTTCTGGTATTCACCAAAGACGGCAACGCATAGTCCCAAAATCATCAGCCAGACGGGGTGGGTTGATTTTTCAGGATCCTGGATAATCAGGATACCGGACATCACCACGCCGCTCATAGCGATGATGATTCCCCAATGCACTTTTTCCTGACCTTTAACAAACAGGTCCGGGTCTTTCAGTTTCTTCCGCATTTCAGGACGGAGCTTAAATTCAAACATAGGTGCCTCTATTAATTATTTTGGATTAGTCCGTTAACCCCTTTGTAGCCAGACCATTGTATAACCCTGAAAATCCAAAGCAAAGGCGAGATTCTTCGCGGAGTTTGTCCTGAGCCAAGTCGAGGGGTTCAGAATGACATCCTGTCGTTTCAATGTGTCACATTCAAGAACGCGAGTAGCGGTTCTTGAACAGGAGCGCTTGTCCTTCTCCAGTCGAAGTGGGGCATCCTTTATTGTTTTCATTCAAAAAGCACTTATACCAAGCTCTCCCTCGTGATGTGTGTCAGGTCAGTGAAGCGTTTAACTTTCCGGAGCGAAATCCTTCTTCATCCACTTCTATTTCGTGAAACCCGATTTCGGTAAAGCGCTCTTTGGTTTCCTGCCAATGGGATCCCTCTCGTAAGGTCTTTATTTCACCAACCGGTAATTCGATGCGGGCCGTGTTGCCAAAATGGCGCACCCGGAGTTCGCGATAACCTAGAGATAGCAAATAATCCTCTGCCTGTTCGACCATCAACAGTTTTTCCTCGTTTACCTCTTGTCCATAAGGGATTCGCGAA
Organism: Candidatus Nitronauta litoralis; assembly: GCA_015698285.1. Taxonomy (NCBI): domain Bacteria; kingdom Pseudomonadati; phylum Nitrospinota; class Nitrospinia; order Nitrospinales; family Nitrospinaceae; genus Candidatus Nitronauta; species Candidatus Nitronauta litoralis. The sequence goes on along the minus strand of CP048685.1, from coordinate 344,584 downwards.
GCGAGACAAGGTGATGCCGGTTTTTCCCAAAGAGGCAATCTCATTTTTTTAGACAGCGCACGTACATCCTGCTTGGTCATACCTGCTTCGACCAGAGGACTTTTCACATGAAAGTTTTCGGCGGCATTGAGGCCCGGACGGTGATCTCCGAGATCATCGCAATTGGTGCCATTGAGGAGTGTTGTGAATCCTTCTTCTTTAGCAAACCGGATGAGGTGGCTGTACAACTCGGTTTTGCAGAAGAAACACCGGTTGGCCGGATTTTGCCGGTATTCCGGCAGGTTCACTTCTCCTGTTTCTATAACTTGATGACGGACACCGATCTGTTTGGCAAAAGCATCCGCGGCTTCTCGCTCTCTCAATGGGACACTTGGCGAGTGGGCGGTGACTCCAATAACTTTTTCGCCCAGTTCCTGATGTGCGACGGTCAACACCAGCGCGCTGTCCACGCCACCGGAATAAGCCACTACGGTGCTTTCGCAATCGCGAATAAAGCTTCGAAGTGCCGTTTCTTTTTGTTCCAGATCCATAGCGGGTTGTTTACTTGTGCTTTAAATTTGAGGTTATCGAGTCAGTCGTGAGCAGCCTGTCATTTTAGCAGCAGTTTTATTTTGAGGGTTTTGCAAGATTCCAAAACAAAAGCGGATCGGTCTGATACCACTGGCGGCAAAAAACCCGCCATCGCAAGCGACCAGAGGATGCGCGGCCACGGTATTTTTCCAAAGCTCTAGTGCCCCGGAGGGGTAGATCCAGAGGTTATTTCCAGTTTCCTCCGGGCGTTGCACGGCTGGATTGCTTCGTCGCTAGAGTTTATCCTGAGCTTGTCGAAGGACTCCTCGCAATGACGCTCGCTTTGCTCCAAAATATCCCGCTTTGGCCAAGCTCTTCCTAAATCGGGTTCAAATTAGCACAAACTTTGACGTAAGGGAAAATTTTGAAAAGGCGAACAAAGAAGAATCCGGGAGCGTTGGGGGGAACGCTCCCGGATTGAGGAGGAGGTGAAACTTAAGTTGAAGGGGTTCAAAGTGTGAAGTCCCTTCAAAACACTTTCTGCCTTTATTATATTCCTTATCGGTCGCTTCGCCACCATGGTCCATCTGTTTTTGGATGGCTTTGGGAGGTAAATAAAGGGGTAAAAAAAAATGGGTTGAAAACATGGAACTTCCGCGCCTTATGGACGAAAATTTAACCTGAGTATTGCAAAAAGTGCAGGGATTTAGAAGGGCAGGAAGTTGGAATCCGGGGATCAGCCGCCAATTGCGTGCATGGCGCGTTCTGGCCGCTTGAAATCATCCAGGTTGATTTTGTGTCCTGGTTCTTTAATGACCAGTGCCTCGCGGATTCTTTGTTCTATATCCGCATCGCTTGCTCCACCCCGGATCAGTTCTTTCAGATTGTGCTCGTTTTCGGAGAAGAGACAGGTGCGAAGCTTGCCGTCCGCTGTCATACGGATGCGGTTGCAGTAGTCACAAAAGGGATTGCTCACAGCGGTGATGATCCCGATTTTTCCTTTACCGTCGGCAAAGCGGAATTCGCTGGCCGGTCCGATTTCGAGTGAATCCTGGATCGGCTCCAGCGGAAACTTTGCTTTGATGATGTCGACGATCTCGTGGCCAAACAGGACCTTGTCGCGTTCCCAGGTTTTGTCAGCATCCAGTGGCATGAATTCGATGAAGCGGATTTCAAAACCATCCGACCGACCGTACTCTACAAGCTTGATAATCTCGTCTTCAGAGAAACCCTTCATCGCAACGGCGTTGATCTTGATTGACTGGAATCCAACATCGCGGGCTTTGGCGATACCGTCGAGAACCTGCTGAACACAGTCGCGGCGGTTGACGTGGGCGAATTTTTCCTTGTCGAGAGCGTCGAGGCTGATGTTGAGTCGACTCAAACCAGCGTCTGCAAGTGCCTGGGCGTGTTCTTTCAGGAAGAACGCGTTGGTGGTCATGGCGACATCTTCGATGCCCTGGACTCCTTTCAGCATTTTTACGAGGCTTGGCAGGTCTTTGCGTAAAAGAGGCTCACCGCCCGTAAGGCGCAGCCGGTAGATCCCCATTTTGGAGACTACCTGCACGACACGAGTGAGTTCTTCAAAAGACAGCAGTTTTTCGCGGTCCATGAACTCGACGTTGTCAGCAGGCATGCAATAGGTACAGCGGAAATTGCACCGGTCCGTGACGGAAATCCGGAGATTGACTATGGTTCTGCCCATTCCGTCTTTCAGGATAGGGCGCTGTGGTTGGGTATCTACGCTCATGGAATGCCTCAAACAGTCCCAGAAAGGCGCGGGACGACCATAATTCCCGGGATTGAAGCCAAATTTATTTGGTCTGTCCCGGAGGTTCCTATGCTTGCTACAAATTATACCCCGTTTCCTTCCTAAATTCCCGGAATTGTGTTGTTTTCTGAGGCAATGATTTTCGTCGTTTTTTAGAGACCTGGACTGTGAAACCAAAGAAATTTATCTATAAGTGGGTTTAAATTCAGGAACAGCAGGAACTTTTTACGGGTCGCGCGCATCTTAAACTGTGAAAGGTTGTTTATTTAAGGGGTTGGAGTATAATTCCTTTACAATAACCAGATTTCCATTCCAATGATGCTCCAAATGAGGGGCTCATTTTAACTTATTGAAAATAAAAGCTTATGTCTGCTGTTGAGGAAAAATTTTCCCAGAAATTCGATGAGGCTGCAGGTCAGCCAAAGCACCGGGGCGCTTTTTATAAAGAAGAAGCCACTGAAAAGGGGCTTGCGCTGGTCGAAGCCAAGTTCAAGGACATGAAACTGTACTGGCTGGTCGATCCTTCTGAGGACCGCGTATACAGTTCCAAATTCTTCGCTTATGGGGGCAAAGTGTCCCTGGGTATCTGTGAAACTCTCAGTTCAATGGTGAAAGGTCTCACAATTGACGAGGCTTGCACTCTTACTGGTGAAGATGTAGAGAGGCAATTGCGTGACGAGGAAGGTGTTCCTGCGATTCCGGAATCCAAAACCAAGTCGCTTGCTTCGGTTGCCGAGTTGATGAAAATCATTAAGGAAAACTACCCCAACTCCAAAGCTCTGGCTGCAGTCAGTGCGTCGGTAAAGGAAGCGGGAAAACCAGCGTCCACCTTCAAGGACCTGACTTTGGCCGAGCAGGCCTGGTTGGGGCTTTCCGAGGAAGAACAGATCCAGCAAGTCGACATGGTACTGACTGAAAAAGTGCGTCCCGCGTTGATGGCTGATGGCGGCAATATCCAGGTCCTGGAAATTGTTGATGGAGAAAAGGTGATGGTGCAATACCAGGGGGCCTGCGGTAGTTGCGGTTCTTCTCTTGGTGCAACGCTATCGTTTATTGAACAAGCCCTGCGAACCAATGTGTATCCGGAGTTGCAGGTTGTTCCCAATATGTAACGTAATTATTAAAAAACTCGTTAGGAGTTTAAAAATATGACAGACCCAACCAAGTCCCCAAGCGTTGATGAAGTTCTGGAGGACCGTGGTCAATACAAGTACGGTTTTACCACCGACATCGAATCGGACACCCTGCCGAAGGGCTTGAACGAAGATGTCATTCGCCATATTTCGAAGAAAAAGAATGAGCCGGAATTCATGCTCAATTTCCGTCTCAAAGCTTATAAAAAATGGCTGACGATGGAAGAGCCCAAGTGGCCGAATGTGCATTACCCGAAAATCGATTTTCAGGACATCTCTTATTACTCTGCTCCCAAACCGAAAAAGGTGTTGGAGAGTATTGACGAGGTCGATCCAGAATTGCTCAGGACATTTGATAAGCTGGGTATCCCGCTTGATGAGCAAAAGAAGCTGGCCAATGTTGCAGTTGACGCGGTATTCGACAGTGTCAGTGTTGCCACAACTCACAAGAAAAAGTTGATGGAAGTGGGCATCATCTTCTGTCCTATTTCGGAAGCTTTACAGGAATACCCGGAGCTGGTGGAGGAATACCTAGGTACTGTGGTGCCCATTGGAGATAATTTTTATTCTGCGCTCAACAGCGCTGTGTTCACCGATGGTTCCTTTGTCTACATTCCCCCGGATACCATTTCTCCGATGGAACTGTCGACGTACTTCCGGATCAACACCCAAGAGACAGGACAGTTCGAACGTACACTCATAATCTGCGCAGAAAACAGTTATGTGTCGTATCTGGAAGGGTGTACCGCGCCTCAGTTCGATACGAACCAGTTACATGCGGCGGTGGTTGAACTGGTCACGCTCGAAAACGCGGAGATCAAGTACAGCACGGTTCAAAACTGGTATGCCGGTGATCCGGAAACGGGCAAGGGGGGTATCTACAACTTCGTCACGAAACGTGGCAAGTGTGTGGGCGACAACTCTAAAATTTCCTGGACACAAGTAGAGACCGGTTCCGCCATCACCTGGAAATACCCGAGCTGCATTCTGCAGGGTGACAACACGCAGGGCGAATTTTATTCAGTCGCGCTGACCAATGGCTTGATGCAGGCGGATACCGGAACCAAGATGATCCACATTGGCGAAAACACCCGCTCAAGCATCATCTCGAAAGGGATCTCGGCAGACAAGTCGAGCAACAGTTATCGTGGTCAGGTGAAGGTTGGGCCTAAAGCCAAAAACGCAAGGAACTACACGCAGTGCGACAGCATGCTGGTAGGGGATAAATGTTCCGCCCACACGTTTCCTTACATAGAAACTGCCAACAGTTCTGTTCAACTGGAACACGAGGCCTCGACTTCAAAAATTTCAGAGGATCAGTTGTTCTACTTTGAGTCGCGCGGGATCTCTCGTGAAAATGCGATCCAGACTGTGATCAACGGATTTTGTAAGGAAGTGTTCAAACAGTTGCCAATGGAATTTGCTGTGGAAGCGCAAAAACTTCTGGCGCTCAAACTGGAAGACAGCGTCGGCTGACACCTGTTTGAATCCGGATTAAAACCGGCCGGGCCTTGTGACTATTGTCACGGGGTCTGGCTCTCGTTTTTAGAGGTGCTTGATTCCAACGGACTAAGATGCAGGTCTTGAAAATTTTCAAATAAAGATTTAATTAATCTGAGGAAAACAATAAATGTCGTTGCTTGAAATAAAAGATTTACATGCAGGGTTTGAAGGCACGGAAATTGTCAAAGGTGTTTCCCTAACGATCAACGCTGGTGAGGTGCACGCCATCATGGGGCCTAACGGCTCTGGGAAAAGCACGTTGTCAAAAGTGCTGGCGGGACACCCGTCTTACGAAGTGACTCAGGGGTCGATCACCTATAAAGGGAAAGATCTGCTGGAACTGGAGCCGGAGCAGCGTGCGCTTGCCGGAATTTTCCTCGGTTTCCAGTACCCTGTGGAGATTCCAGGAGTCAACAACGCTGAATTTCTGCGTCTGGCCTATAACGCGCAGTTGGTGAGCAAGGGCGAGGATGAGCTCGATCCACTTGATTTTGATGAGTTGCTCGATGAAAAAATGAAAACGGTGGAGATGGACCCAAAGTACAAACATCGGTTTTTGAACGACGGATTCTCCGGTGGTGAAAAAAAGAAAAATGAAATCCTCCAAATGGCAGTGCTCAATCCGAGTCTTGCCGTTCTTGATGAAACCGACTCCGGTCTCGACATTGACGCCTTAAAAGCCGTCTCGGGGGGTGTGAACAAACTCATCAATAAGGACAATGCCCTTATTCTGATCACCCATTACCAGCGCCTGCTCAATTACATCCAGCCGCATTATGTCCATGTATTCGGCAAGGGAAAAATTTTAAAGTCCGGAGGCAAGGAACTTGCCCTGGAACTGGAAAAACAAGGTTACGACTGGGTCGTTGCCGAGACTGCCAATTAAAAGGAGACCCATGTCGGATATTATCGCAGAACAAAAAGGGGAGGCCGCTGTTCAGGAACTGCATCGCAAGTTTCTGGAATCCGGTGCGAGTCCCTCTTTTCGATCAATTAACGATAAAGGAATTGCACGCTTCGAAACGCTGGGATTTCCCCATCCCAAGCACGAGATGTACACCTTCGTCAACACGCATGAAATTTCGGGTACGGAGTTTCAACTGAGTTCTGGGAAGGTCGAGCCGGCCTCTGTAGATGCCAACACCTATGCATCCTGTCAGGATTCCCGCATTGTATTTGTCGACGGTGTTTACGATGAAAGCTTATCCAATACCAGTGGATTGCCTCAGGGGGTTAAACTCATCGCTCTTGAAGAGGCATTGTCACAAGACGACATCAAGACGCACCTTGAAAAAACCATCGAAGGTGAAAACGATGTTTTCGCCTGCCTCAACGCAGCGTTTTTAAAAGGCGGGCTCCTGATTGAGGTTGCGGCAGGAACTGTTATGGAAACGCCTTTGCAGGTGTTGACTATTGGCACGGAAACAAAAACTCCGGCAACGCACCATGCGCGCCTGTTGGTCAGGGTCGGACGGACGTCTGAAGTAAAACTGGTGACAAAATACATCGGCACTGGCGCTGGGTATTTTGTCAATTCGGTTCAGGATTTTATTTTGGACGATGGTGCCAGTGTTTCGCTTGCCCGGGTGCAGGCCGACCATGCTGAAGCCTGGCACATGGAAAAGATCCGTGTGTTTCAAGGACGCGACAGCCGCTTCAATGCGCTTTGTGGTTCCGGCGGCAGCAAACTCGCGCGGGTTCACAGTGAAATCCGTTTGCAGGGTGAAGGAGCCGAGGCCAGACTGACCAATGCTTCCGTTCTAATCAATGAGGACCAATCGCATCACTTTATTCGTATTCATCATGAAGCACCGCACACCATCAGCCATCAGCTTTTCAAAAATGTAATCAATGATAAGGGGCGCTCCAGTGTCGACGGAACAGTCATCGTCAATGAAGGGGCTCAACTGACTTCTTCCCACCAGTTGATCAACAACCTGATGTTGTCCGACACAGCGCATGCGGACAATAAACCAAACCTGATGATCTTTGCCGATGATGTGAAATGCACCCATGGTGCGACCGTCGGACAGATTGATGAAGACCAGCTGTTTTATCTTAAAACCCGTGGACTCCCCGGGGACCTTGCAACTGAGCTGCTCACCACAAGTTTCGTGGAAAGCCTGATCAGTCAGGTGCCCTACCCGGAAGTACTGGCGGATATGAAAGCCCTTTTACTAAAAAAACTTGAGGTGAAGAATGACTGATTCCACCGTCGAAACCCTTCCCTTCGATGTCGATAAAATCCGTGCGGATTTTCCTGTGCTGAAGCAAATCGTGCACGGCAATCCTCTGGTGTATCTGGACAATGCGGCGACCACCCAGAAACCCTGGGCTGTGATCAATCGTGTCCATAAATTTGATTCCGAAGAATACGGTACTGTACGACGTGGTGCGTATTTCCTGAGCGAGGGGTCGACCCGGATGTATGACGAGGCCCGGAAAAAAGTGGCCGACCTGCTGGGCACTCCCGACCCCAATGAGATCATTTTTACCAGTGGCACCACGCAGGCGATCAACCTGGTAGCTCACAGTTTTGGTAAAGCGTTCATCAATGAAGGCGATGAGATCATCATTTCTAATATTGAACACCATGCCAACACAGTACCCTGGCAGGTTGTTTGTGAAGAGCGCGGCGCTGTTCTCAAAGCTATTCCGGTAAATGACCGGGGTGAGTTGATCCTGGAAGAATATGAAAAACTGCTGAGTGATCGCACGAAAATAGTGGCGGTCAATCACGTCTCTAACGCGTTGGGTACCATTAACCCAGTCAAAGAAATCATCGCGATGGCGAAAAAAGTGGGTGCGAAGGTATTGATCGACGGCGCTCAAAGCACGCCGCACATGAAACTTAATGTGAAAGACATCGATTGTGATTTCTATACCTTCTCTGGTCATAAAATGTATGGGCCGAGTGGAATCGGCGGGTTGTACGGCCGGATGGAAGTCCTTAAGGATATGCCCCCTTATGTCACTGGTGGCGATATGATCCGGCAGGTCACGTTAGAAAAAACGACGTATAACGACCCTCCAAGTCGGTTCGAAGCAGGAACGCCACCGATTTCACAAGTTATTGGATTGGGTGCTGCAGTGGACTACTTGAATGCAATCGGAGTCGAAAAAATTGCGGAGTATGAAAACGATCTCCTGGAATATGGAACGAAACTCCTGAACGATATTGATAACGTGCAGATAGTCGGGACGGCGCAAAACAAGGCGAGTATCCTGTCTTTTGTCAGCGATGTGATTCATCCCCACGATGTGGTGACTTTGCTCGATCAGGACGGTATTGCCTGTCGTGGGGGTCATCACTGTGCCCAGCCCACGATGCAGCGATTTAAGGTCCCAGCGACCACGCGGGCATCTGTATCTTTCTATAACAAGTATGAAGAACTGGATGCTCTGGCGGAAAGTTTGAAAAAGGCAATTAAACTGTTTTCCTGAGTTAAGTGACTGTTGATTGCAGGTCAAAAATAATTTTTAGATTTTGAAAGGCGATGGATGTCGTACGATAAAGAGCTTTATCAGCAGGTGATCTTAGACCATAACAAGAAGCCACGAAACTTCCGGGAAATGGAAGACTCAACGCATTCATGCCATGGGGTAAACCCGATGTGTGGGGATGATTACACGGTTTACCTCAAGGTGACTCCGGATAATATTATTGAAGATGCGAGCTTCATGGGATCGGGGTGTGCTATTTCAAAATCAAGCTCCTCGATGATGACGGCGTTTCTGAAAGGAAAAACCACAGACGAAGCCAAGGTGGTATTTGATGAGTTTCAAAAAATGGTAACGGGAGATCTGGACCCGGAAAAAGATGAGCACCATTTAGGCAAGTTAAAAATGTTTGTTGGGGTGCGCGAATTCTCTTCGCGTGTAAAGTGCGCTTCACTTTCATGGCATTCCATGATCGGAGCTCTTGAGAAAAACGAAAAAATCACAACCGAGTGATCTCTCCTTCATTTTGAAGGGCCCGGCCGATGGCCCCAATCCTGGAAAAAATTTCATTAGACAATAATACAAGACCTGGTGAACTCGTTCGCGATCTCAGCGCTGGCAGGTTGTTGTGTACGGCATGTGGTCACCTTTGCGAACTCAAGGCAGGTCAACGGGGTGTATGCAAGGTTCGTTTCAATGAAGACGGCGTTTTAAAAGTCCCTGCCCACTACGCCGCCGGTGTTCACAATGACCCCATCGAAAAGAAGCCCTTCTTCCATGCTTTGCCGGGAAGCCGGGCTTTAAGTTTCGGGATGTTGGGCTGCGATTTCAAATGTGCCTATTGCCAGAACTGGTTCACGTCCCAGACTCTGCGCGACGAAGCTTCAACGCAAAACTTCACCCACATTACAGCCGAAGAACTATGTTCTGTGGCGAAACGGGAAGGTGCACAGACAATCGTTTCAACGTACAACGAGCCTCTCATCACCAGCGAGTGGGCTGTGGAAGTGTTTCAGGAAGCCAGGAGGCAAGGGTTGAACACGGCCTACGTTTCCAACGGACACGGCACACCCGAGGTGATCGAGTACATCCGTCCTTTTGTGGATTTCTACAAAGTTGATCTTAAATGCTTCGACGAAAAAAATTACCGGAAGCTGGGCGGGAGTTTTGAGGCAGTACTCGATACTATCAAACACGTGCAAGAGGCAGGTATGTGGCTTGAGGTGGTGACGCTGGTGATCCCGGATTACAACGACTCTGAACGAGAGCTTTCATCGATAGCGGAATTTCTGGCTGATGTATCGTGCGATATCCCCTGGCATGTAACGGCGTTTCACCCTGATTACAAGATGACTGACCGGGGCAGGACTCCTGTCGAGACGTTATTGAGGGCTTATGATTGCGGCAAGAAAGCCGGTTTGAATTTTGTGTATTGTGGCAATCTTCCGGGGCAGACCAGGGGACTTGAGAACACCTGTTGCCCGGGATGCAATGCTGTTTTGATAGAACGTGTCGGTTTCAGGGTACATTCCAATAGACTCAAAAATGGCCATTGCCCGGACTGTGGTAAAGAAATTCCGGGCCGGTGGTAGATATTTTTTCTCTTCAAATGTTTAGCTCTAAAACTGTTTTATCCAATAATTGTTGGCTATAATCATTTCGAAAATTGAATTTCGACTGGAGGGTGTTTTGAAAAATAAGAAGCAGGTAGGAAAAGCGTTGGGCCGTGTTCCGAGTGGTTTGTTTATAATGACCGCCAAACACGGTGACCAGGAAGATGCGGTATTGGCGAGCTGGGTCAACCAGTGCGGTTTTGAACCACCTGCGCTCACGGTTTCGCTTGGAGTGGCGCGTCCGGCACGATTACTGGTCGAAGCTTCCGGTGTGTTCATCATCAACGTACTCGGAAAAGAAAATAAGGAACTGATGAAACACTTCTTTAAAAGTCCGGAACCGGGAAAGTCAGTTTTTGAGGGACTGAAAACAACCGAGGGAATTGGTGGAGCACGAATTCTGAAAGACGCAGTCAGCTACCTTGAATGCGAAGTGGTGGACCAGGCGCATACCGGGGATCACGTTTTGTATGTAGGTGAAATCACCGGAGGTAAAACCCTCAAAGGAGGCGATCCGGCAATTCACGTGCGTGACAACGGATTTAATTATTGAGCGTGCAATTAGATCAGGTCATCCCGATCATGCGTCCTAGATCGGTCTCGGTGATCAGGTAGTACATAATGGTGACTAGAAAGGATAGTCCACCCAATACACCTAGCAGGATATAGAGCAGGCGGCGGGGGTTTTCCTTGTAGAATTCTTTTACATCTACCGCGAGGCTTTCGACGACCCCTTCATCCGGACGCTTGCGGTAGGTTTTATCGATGGCATCCTTGCCGTAGATGATGCCGAAGATCACAAGGATAATCAGAATTTCTATTGCGCCGATCATGTAAAAAAAATTCCTGTAAGGGGCTCTTGATTCTATACCGGTTTTCAGTCGGCCGATTTCTTACTGTAAAGGCTCCAGCATCGCCAGGCGGCCCGGAGCCAGTTTGCCATCAGCGCTTTTGGCGCACCGGACACCGTAATCATCCAGCCCGCTCCCGGGAAAACTATTGTTCCGGAATGAAGAATACAGGACCGACTTGAGATCCCGCCAGGAACCTCCTTTGAGTACCTTAAATTCTCCGCCGAGTGGGCTGACCGGGTTCACTTTGTGGCTTTCCTGCTTATAATACTCGCGATCAAACCAGTCGTCTACCCATTCTTTAACGTTCCCCAGCATGTGATAAAGTCCGTAGGGACTCTTCCCTTCGGGCATCGATTTTACGGGCATCAGGGTGCGGAATCCCTGCTCCTGGGTCCAGGTCTGGAAATAACGTGCCCGGTCATGGGTTGGGGGTTCGTTGCCCCAGGGAAAGATCAGGCCATCCGGCCCCCTCGCAGCTTTTTCCCATTCCGCTTCAGTGGGAATACGTTTTTCTTTCCACTCACAATACGCCTTCGCACCAAACCAGGTGACGGAATTCGCTGGATATTCTTCAGCCCCCGCCACAGGCCAATATCGACTTCCATCAGAAATGATGGTTGAGAACTTTTGCGCTTTGAAGAATTTCTTCCGGTCCTTCGGATCGCTAACGGTGTTCAAAAAGGCTGCAAAATCTTTGTTGGTTGCCTCCGTTTCGTCCATGAAAAAAGCATCAACGAAAACCTTGTGTTCAGGCCGCTCGTCCTCACCATGGTGGTTCGACCCCATGATGAAAAACCCTTCCGGAATCAGGATCATGCCTTCGGGTGCTTTTGCATTTCTTGAAGGGCCTGCCTTTTCTGCTTCCTTTAAAAATGAATGAGCCCGGTTCGCAAGTCGCCCGGTGGGTTTGCGTTCCAGAAATCGTTTTAAATGAGGAATCGCTTCCCCGGGTTTACCAGATTCCATCAAGACCCATCCAATAAAAAAAGAAGTTTCAGCGTTTTCAGGAAACCTGTTTTGCGCTTCGGAAAGATCTTCGGCCATAGCGGATAATAGAGCATCATTTTTTTGAGACAGCGCTTTTTGGTACCAGCGTTCGGCTTCTTCCGCATCCCCTTTTACCAGGTGAAAAAGCCCGAGATTCATTTCACCCAGAGATTTCATGCTCGGGTCCTTGCCCGCCTCAAGTCCCTTCTGAGTTCGTTGAATGGCATCTTCAATATTATTCTGGAGGTAGTGTATCCAGCCCAGTTGAATATAGGCATGTTGGGTACCTGGGGACTTTTCGATGATATGTTCGAGTTGGGTTCCAGCGGATTTGTACTCTTTAAGCCTGTAATGCGCCTCGGCTATGAGCTCATTCACATCCAGGGTTAAAGGAAACACCCGTTGAGTTTCCTGTAAAAAGTTCAAGGCAACCCGGGCCTGGTCCATCTGGAGATAGGCATGCGCCACTCTTAGACGGTGTCCAGGGTTTTGCGGTTCGAGTTGGATTAAAGTTTTCAGGTGGATTAAAGCGCTGGACCACTTTCCCTTTTCCATATAAAGCCGTGCCAGGACATTATGGGACGGGGCGTGCCCAGGGTTGATCTGTGCTACCTGCCGGAAAGCCTCGATGGCTTCTTTATCCCTTTTGGCCTCCGATAGGGCAATTCCCAGGTTGAAATAGGTTTGCCAGTTATTGGGATCTGTTTCAAGGGCCTTATGGTACAGCTCGATAGAGCGGTTGAAATCCTTTTGTTCCGAATAAATATTGGCAAGGTTGTTGCGGACATCCAGCGCTTTTGGATTCAATGCGATCGATTGTTCCAGATAAAAAAGAGCATCTGGGGTCCGTTTGTTTCGGTACATCACCATCCCGACGTTATTCAGATAAGCGCCGAGCGTTTGTTTTTTGGTCAGGTTTTTCATGAAGAAAGGATTGTTCGCCGAGGCTCCCAAAAACCGGTCTCGATAAAATGAATCATCAAAGGATTGTCCACCTTGTGTTGCTTCAATATTGGCCCTGAAAGTGCCATCATCATAGCGAACAAAAAAATGATTGGGCAAAGCCACTCCATGGAGCGGCAGGTCCAGACGGTCACCAACGATCAGGTAAAGGAGGGACAAGTTCATGCAATACCCTCGTTTGGATTTCAGGAGTCCGTGCAGGAATAGTTCAGCCGGGTTAACAGGGATTCCCTGAGGGTCCACCTGATCAGTGAATTGATAGCCGTAATCTTTATGGATCACTTCCCTGAGGGTCTGAATGGTTTTCTGTGGTGAAGGTGAATTGCCAAGCCTGGCCTCAACAGCCGAGGTCAATTGCTGTAGCGATTGGTGAAAGCGGTTTTTGTCGACAGTCCCATCCCAGTCTTTTGAAATGGACCACAAAGCCTGAGTCAAATTGAGACGATCATTGGGAAAGGACAGGGTGTTCAGGAGCTCTTTGTGGAGAGGGTTCCCAGTTTTTGCCTGGACCTGTATTGTCAGACTGCAAACTAGCAAAAACAGAAAAAGAAAAACTTTAATAAAACGCCATGATGATTGCATCGGGATCATTTGAGTGAAGGTGAAAGCTGGATTTCTTCCAGTATAGCAAATGAATGGACCTGCCAGCCTGCAGCATTTTGGAAAAAATTTAATGCCTTTGTTAAGAAATATTTGATTACAGATTTTCCTCGGGCGATCGCATTTTGCAGTGCGTGTTTATTCTTTTCGGACCATCCAGCCTTCAGTACAAAGAGCAAGGGCAGCCAACAGTAAAAGAGGGGTGACCAGTGGAAAACCAGCTTCAACACGGGTGGATTTAATGGATTCCGGCTGGTGCGTAATGTCAACTGTCAACCCACGCAATATGTCCCGAATCCGGGTTTCTCCTATTTTTTCGGTTACTGATTCCTGCGTGTCGATGTTCACAGTAAATCCTCCGGCAGGAATCGCAGAAGTAGGGATTTTGTCGGTTGTTTCTACTTGTTCTCCTTCCTGAAAATCCTTTTGAGTGGGTGGAGCGGTATAAAGGGAATAGACACCGGGTTTTCGCGTTTCTTCAAAACGGGGCAACAGGTCGTTTTCTGCCAATAGGTAATGAGCTTCCCCTTCGGGAGATTCCACCCACCAGTTGTCTTCGTTATCACCGAATTCGATTGCTTCCATTACGCGCAGGTCTTTTCGGGTAATGGCATCCAGCGACTGTGCTGTGTACTTAATCCAGCGTTGAACCCAGGGAAGAAACATCGGTTGAATCGGGAAGTTATTCCAGTCCCGGTCAATGCTGGTGGTGTATAGCAGCACTTTGCCCTTTCCATAATCAGATTCCACTAACAAGGGTTCCTCGTTGGTGAGTCGCATGGGGACAATATAGGGTTGTCCGGATTTTGATTCGAGGCTGAAAAAAGTATTGATACGAACATGCTCCAACTCCTGAAGCATTTTGCCCGAAAATATCTTTAATGCGGGGTGCCCGCTGGCTTCTGCCAGTACACGGAAAGGCTTTTCATTCCGGTTGATCTGGTTGATGGTTTTAAGGGAAACGGGTAACAGGCCTCCCAGTTTTTGGTTGTAGGCTCGGGGGTTGACCTGATCTCCCAAAGTTATCATCAAGGCACCGCCCTGGGACACGAACCGCTCCAGTTCCTCTTCGTAGCCGAAGGGAATCTGCCTCACATTGCAAAGCACTACTGCAGAAAAGCGGGATAGATCCAGATTGGGCAATTCGGCAAGTGTGGAGATTTGCGGTTCGATATCAGAAACCGACCGAGAGAACGGATTCATGGCCCGTTCGATATAAAATATTTCATTCTGATGAGACACCCCGCGCGGGTCACCATCCACCAGCAGGACCCGTAATCGTTGATCTGGCTGATATGAAAAAATCCTTTTATTGTCGGTCAGCAGCCCATCGTCGGACAATTTGATGAAACCCGTTAACCGGTCTTTTCCGAGATGGGGGAAGGTGAATTCCTTATGAAGGAGTTCTCCTGGTTTCAACGAAAGCGTTTCTTCTGATTGCTTGCTGCCGTCGACCCAGAGAGATGCATTGACTGAGTTCAGGGCTCGCGTGGATGAGAGGTTTTTGATCCCATATCGTACCCGGATCATTCGGCTGTGGGTTAAAAACTCCTGGGAAACCCGGATTGACTCAACCGCAGCATGATTCGGAATCGACTGGGATTCGGAAAAATCCAGCACCCGGACCTGAACATTTTTCTCATCCATCGAAGGAAAGGATTCTTCCCGCCACCCGTTTTCATCAAGGTCCGTCAAGAGGAAAACTCTTTTAATCCCCTTGGGACCATTTCCAAGGAGATCCATCGCCAGTTCAAATGCTCCGCCAATATTCGTTGTCTGGAAACTGGGATTGAAGGATCGGACCTGTTTTCTTAGTCCATCGGTTTCGCCTGTCCAGCCCTGTAAAACCCGAGGTGGATCGGATGCCAGCACCAGACTGACCTGATGATGGTCTGGCATTTTTTCCAAAAAAGAATCGAAAACTTTCAAGGCTTTCTTGAAAAGAGAACCCTCCTGGCTTAGCGCGCCCATGCTGTATGAATCATCCAGAATAAAAACGGTGGCTGTCGGCTGGTCCGGCAGGAGATCGCTCTGATCCGTCATCGAAAAGAGTGGATTGGCCAGGGCCAGGCATAGGAATGCCAGGGCCAGGCATCGCAACAGTAGCAGTAATAAACGGTTCGGACGTGATCGGCGGATTGATCTTTTCTGTGCCTGGGTCAGCAAATACACGGCAGAAAAACGGACTCGTGTTTGTTGCCTTTTGGTCAGGAGGTGGATCAAAACGGGCAGGGATATCCCAAGCAACCCGAATAGGTAGATTGGATTTAAAAAATTCAAGCTCATGCCTTGAACAGGCTCCTTCTTTTAAGAAGATAATAACGAAGCACCTGGTCCAGTGGCGTATCAGTTTGAGTGAACTGGTAATCGATTCCAAGAGAGGGGCAATGGTGCCGATAGTGCCGGATCATGTCCTGAATCAAATCTTGATACTGCTGACGAATTTCGACCGGATCAAGCCCGATGGGTGGATCGTCTTCCAGGGATTCAAAAACAATGTCGCCATCAAATGGGAATAGAACCTCATCCGGATGTAGTATATGAAACAGAATAACCTCAAGGCCCTTGCTGGAAATCAGTTTTAGTGTTTTGAGAACATCGTCGTCACGGGATAAAAGATCCGATACCATAACCAGCATTCCGCGCCGGGGCAACCCTTCTATCAATTCTTCAACAGTGTGTTTAATCCGGGTTTCACCTGAAAATTCGGTTTGTCCCACACTATAAAGAATTGGTTGGAAATGGGAGGGCTTGGAACGAGGAGGGATGTGGTCTGACACCCGGTCGTTGAATGTGATCAGCCCTACCGCATCGTATTGCTTTAAAAGCAAATAAGACAGGGCGGCGACCAGGGTTCTTGCGTAGTCCGCTTTGTTCATGGCAATTGAATCCTTGATCGGGGATTCATAGGCCATGGAGCCGCTGGCATCGAGCAGGATGTTGCACTTGAGATTGGTGGACTGCTCAAACTGTTTCACATGGTATTTGTCGGTTTTTCCCACAACCTTCCAGTCGATATGCCGTATATCGTCGCCGGGTGTGTAATCCTTGTACTCTGCGAATTCCACACTGGAACCCTTGTGGGGACTTTTATGCTGTCCCGATAACAACCCTTCAACCAGACGGGTGGCATGGATTTTAAGTGCAGCAATCCGGGTCAGAATTTCGGGAGAAGAGTTGAAAGTGCCGGTCTCTACCATATTAAGGCCTAATTCATCAGGGTTTGGTTGACTTTAGAAGGTCGGTCGTTACAATGTTGCATTCAACTGAGTGAAAAAATCTCGCATTATTTGAGACATTCTCTCAATCCATTTTACACTTCCCGAACTAAAAGTAATAGAGTCCAGTGACCGGTACAAAAATCTGCAAATTTCATTATCTTGAAGGGCATTCCGAGCACTGGGGGCTGCTTGATCGACAGGCCTTCGCGGGTGCTGATGCAAAGCCCCACTATGCCCCGGATGTACCTTTGCGTCCGGTACACCTTAAGCTTGATCTAAGCTTTGACTGGGAGCAGGAGCGAGTTTGGGGCACCACTACCCACAAAATTGAGGTCCAGGACCCTGAAACAAGGGAGTTGCGATTAGATGCCATGCAGCTTGAGGTTGAACGGGTCCGGGTGCGCGGTCGGAAGGTTGAGTTTGAAAATACGGATCAACATCTTCTAATACCATTACCAGCATCGGTAAAAAAAGGCGATCGCCTTGACATTGAAATCCAGCATTCTGTGACCCGTCCAGTGGCCGGTATTTACTTTACAAAAGCGGATCCTTTTTACCCTGATCGGTTTAAAACCGTTTGGTCGCAGGGGCAGGATGAAGATTCCAAGTATTATTTTCCCTGTTTCGACCAGCCCAACTTCAAGCAGACAACAGAAGTGATGCTGCACTTGCCTCCGGGCATGTTTGGTCTTTCCAATGGTCGCTTGTTGAAGAAAAAGAAAACCGCCAAAGAATCCTTTTTTCATTACAAAATGGAAAAGCCCTATTCAACCTATCTGCTTTCAATAGTTGCCGGAGAATTTTCAGAATTTAAGAAAAAACAGGATGGAGTGGATATCATCTGGTATGTGCAGCCTGGTCGAGAGAAGGAAGGCCGCAACGCTTTCAAGGATACCGGTCGCATGGTGAAGTTTTTTTCCAACTACACGGGATACCGCTACCCTTATCCCCATTACACGCAGATTGCCGTCCCGGAATTTATTTTTGGAGGCATGGAAAACTTCACCGTCACCACCCAGACTGACCTCACTTTACATGACGACCGCGCCGCGCTCGATATTGATTCCGATGGACTGGTCGCGCACGAGGCGGCTCATACCTGGTTCGGTAATGTACTGACGGCGAGGAGCTGGGCGCATGCCTGGTTACATGAATCGTTCGCAACCTATTTTGATGCGCTTTACACTCGCGAATCGAAGGGGGAGGAGGAGTTTCGCTACCAGCTTCTTGAGGATGCCGAAACATATTTTGCCGAGGATAATAAATACCGTCGCCCGATCGTCACCCATATATATAAAGAACCCATTGATTTATTCGACGCGCATCTTTATCCCGGTGGGGCGGTGCGTTTACATCATCTGAAGACCAGAGTAACGGAGCCCAAATTCAGAGAGGCTCTCTCCCTTTACCTCAAGCGCCACGAGTTTGGACTGGTAGAGACGGTCGATCTGTTCCGCTGCCTGGAAGAGGCCACCCATCGTAATTATGATGACTGGCGTGGTCAATGGATCCATCGTGGGGGCTACCCTGTACTTGAGATAAAGTTTGCCTGGGATTCTGCTACATCAATGGCAACTGTCGATGTACGGCAGACCCAGAGGAGTGATAAGAAAAACGAATCCTTACTTTTCAATCTTGACCTTGAGGTGGCTTTTTACACCCAACGGGGTGAGGAAAGGATTCCCATCAGCATCACCAGAAAAGAAGAAAAGTTTTTATTCAAACTAAAACGGAAGCCGCTTTATTTCAGGCTGGATCCTGACTATACGGTTCCCTGTAAAAAGGTGAAGCTGGATTGTCCTCGGCCCATGGTGCGCGAACAGCTTAAGCGGGATGAGGACCCCATAGGAAGAATCCAGGCTGCAGAGACCCTGACACGTAGTCCGTCGAATGAAGATGTGAGCCTGTTGTCCGACAGGCTACGGCGGGAATCTTTCTGGGGTGTTGGATGCCGGATTGCTGCCGCGTTGGCAAAAATCGGAGGAGATGCGGCGCGAGATGGTTTGCTGCGTGGATTAAAATCGACGTCTCCCAAAATCCGCCATGGTATTGTGCGCGCCCTGGGCAATTTTCGCGATGACCCGAAGGTGGTGAAAGCTCTAAAAAAGGCGACTGAGGATCCTTCGTACCGTGTAGAGGCTGAGGCGTATCGATCTTTGGGAAAAATGAAAGACCCGACTTTGAGGGAATTTATTGAAGAAGGATTGTCTCGCCCTTCGCACAACGATATGGCCCAGTCTGCAGCCCTGTCAGCTTTGGGAGCCCTTGAAGATCCAGACTGCTGGCAGATGCTTGTAGCACACGCGGACTACGGGGCGGCAAAAATGAGTCGTGCGGCGGCCATGATGGCCATGGCAAAGCTTGCGAAAACCCATTCACAATTAAAATCTGAAGCGTTGGATTGTTTCCGTCGCTTTGCCCGGGAAAAGCGGGGAACCCCGGCAGCTGTTTTCCGAGGAAAATTGTGGGCTATTCAGGCTTTACAAATGATGGATGACTTATCCGCTTTGCCAATACTCCGCGAAGTGGAATCCAACGAGGCTGATGGTCGGTTATGTCGAAGGGCCGGAGACGCTGTTCAGGCCCTGCTGGCTTCCGCTAAAAAACCAGCGGAACTAAAAGAGTTGCGTGAGGAACTCGATGGTGTCCTGAAAGAAAATAAATCGTTTCGTGACCGTCTTGAAGTTCTGGAAAAGAAACAACCCAAACGAAAAGGTAAATCATGAACCAACCGTTTAACGATCAGCCGATAGAAGTGCTGGTGAAACAATGTTTGAGCGAGGACGGGACCGTCCTGGACCTGCATATTAAATATATAGGTGATGAGGGCTTGCGTTTTCTGGCGGAGCAGGAGGAGTTGAAAAATGTCCGTGAACTCAATCTTGAGAGAAATGAGATCACCGACGATGGTTTACGGGCTTTGGCCGAATCACGGGTTCTGACACAGTTGGAAGATTTGCATTTGCACCGAAACACAATTGGAGACGAGGGAGCCAGGATACTGGCCAGCTCGGCAAACTTTTCACGACTCAAGCGGCTCAACCTTTGGAAAAATAAAGTGGGAGCTGAAGGGGCGCGGGCCTTGTCCGAGTCGTTGTATTTGTCCGAGTTAAAACGACTCGACCTGGCTCAAAACCAGATTGGGCCGGAAGGAGCACAAGCTCTCAGCGAGTCCATGACCCTCACCGGCCTTGAGTACCTGGATATTTTTGGCAATGGTCTCAACGAGGAGACTCAGGAAAGTATAAAAAAAACAGAATCGTTCGCTAGAATTCAAGATATCATTATGTAGTGGACATAAGGGTCTGTCCGGGTCCACAATATAATATGAATGTTTTATGAGTTATCGTTTTTTATTCTGGGGGAGCATTGACACGATCACCTTTATCCATTTTGATGATTAGCCTCCTGACGGGCATTATCTGGTCGGCCCCTTTATATGCCCCGTTTGCATATGGTGAACCTGTAGTGCAGATTGCTCAGGCGACAAGTTCTGGTGAAGACAACCAGAGTGATGCTTCCAAAAAAGCAAAAGATAAGTTGTCAGGGGCTTCTGATACAGCCAGCGATACCTGGAACCGGGTAAGTGATTGGGTCATGGGCTATGTCAATTCTTTTAAAGCCGAGGTGGATAATGTGTTCGGTTTTGACAAGGGCAAGGCTTCAGGTGCGTTTTTCGGGTCGGTACTTTATTTTGGGATAGGCTTGGTTCTGTTGTTCGTATTTTTGTTTGTTTATAACATTATCCGCGATATGTTCAGCGGGGTTGCTGCAAAAAAGAAATACAAAAAACGCCGCTGATTCGTTATCCATCTCCGCCAACACCCTTTTCTTTCCACCCGGCATCTGAAAGCCCGATCCATTTCCCACTCTTTTTCTCCATAAAATCAGAAACAGCTTGCAGGCCTTCACTGTAGCTTTTTGATTGAAACGCCTGGGTACCGGGTCCCTGATACCGTTGCGAAAAAACAGATAATCGCTGGGCCGTTCGTTTTTCAAACTCAGACCTTAAAAGAGTTTTGTTGTTCGAGGTTAATCCGATTACATTCGGAAACTTCCCGATTCTTCCCAATAGAAAATTGAGAAACGTTTCATCTGTTTCTCTGGCGAAAGGTGGCAGGAGATTGACTGCCGAATGCTCAAGTATGGGACGGTTGTCCGTGATTAAGCTGGAGCCTTCCAAAATAGGATTTAGGTAGTCGGCATCGGTGATATAAAAATCGAGGAAATCCAGAAACGACCTCACTCCTATTTCTCCTCCGGCCCGCCCAACATCAGGGTTCTGCATACGGTTCAAAAAGTTTTGTGGATCCAGTTTTAAGGGTTGATCGGAACCAACAAGCAAGACGATCCGTGTCAGGTAACTGTTCCAGAGTGTGGTGTGCGGAAACGATTGTTTAAAGGTTTTTAAAACCGCCAGGGAATCTTCACTGTTTAACAGGTGCAATGGCAACCATTGCATCATGATTCCGCCAGGATTCAGACGGCCCCGGGCCTGTTCATAAAATTCACTGGAATACAAATGCGCCACTCCTGCATGGGCTGGATGCATGGGTTCGAGAGTGATAACGTCATATTTTTTTTCGCTCCATTGGACGAACTGCCGTCCGTCCTGTATGTAAAAATTGACATTGCTTTTGTTGCGAACATCCCCATTCCATTCGGAAAACCAGTGCGCCATTGACAAAACGTTGCGGTCGATTTCCACACCATCGACCTGAACCTCGGGAAACGAGGCTACCGTCCCGATTGTATTGCCAGTCCCGAAGCAAATAACCAATGCATCCTTTGGCTTCGGGTGCAGCATCATGGGAACAAACCCCATAGCCTGCATATAAGAGGTGCCGCCAAATTGTTCGGATACGGTGGCGGTGCTGAATCCGTTGACGAACAGGGTTCGGGTTTTTTTCTTCTTATCCTCAACAACGCTCAGGGTCGAAAAATCTCCTTCCAGGTAGTCCACCAGCTTTAATTCGCGAGATGAACTGCCATGATCAATTCGAGAGAGGTTATTTTTGCCCAGCTGGTCGGTAGCAATGCCGGGTTTGATAATCCAGAATCCCAGAGCAATAACAATGATTGCGAATGCAGGAACGGTCCGCGCTCTTTTTTTAAATTCCGGAATGAACAGCACAATCAGGCAGGTCATCAGAAGCAGGCTACCGAATAAAATGAAAAGAGACCGTTCGATTCCCCAGAGCGGAATAAATACGAAAGGCGTGAGGACGGTGCCGAGGATCGACCCGATGGTATTCACCGCATAACTTCCGCCCATGGTGGTGGAGACGTTTTCAAACAACGACAGGTGGATCTGGTTTGCAATTGGAAAGATCAGACCGAAACCAAATGCGGGGGGAAACATGAGCAGGAAGGCAACTGCTGAACGAAGGGTCAGGGTCTTGAATGCAGTATTTCCAGTGTCATAGAAATGGGCATCCAGCCAGGAGGTGAGGGGAGTGATCTGGTCAAACAGGGGAATCATCAGGAGCCCGAGAAGGCCAAGACTCCCTTCAAGAATTAAAAAGGTTTTGATCCGGGAATGATTTTTAAATAAACGATCCGCAACAAGACTTCCAAAAGCGATACCAAAAAGAAAAGCCGCCAGAATCAACGCAAAAGAATAAAGAGAAGATCCCAGGGGAATGACCAGGACACGGGTCCACAATATTTCGGCCGATAACGCCACCAGCCCCGAGAAGGCAAATAACCCGAGCAGGCACCAACTGGCTTTTGGGGTGACAGAAATATCCTGGCTTTGCCGGGCAGGTTTTTTTGGTGGGTCAGAACTTTCGTTCGAAGGATTGAACAGTCGACACAATAAAAATACGAGCCCGTTCAAAATGACCGCGACCAGATTGGCTCCTGCGATCCCCAGCCACTTTATGGTGAGAAACTGGGTGAAGAGACAACCCGCTACGGCTCCGGCGGTATTCATCCCATATAGCCAGGAGACATTAGACAGAATCGAATCGGTGCGTTGCCCTACTGACCAGGTTCCCAGCACGGGTAGCGTGGCACCCATCAGAAAAGTTGATGGGAGCATTAACAGTGTGCCCCATAAAAATTCCAGAAAGTAGAGGCCGGGTCCCTCGCCCGCGATTGAGACCAATAATGGGTACAGGGGGGTGGTGGCTTCCAGCAACCAGGGGAAGACAAGGCCGTAAATCCCGATCAGGGCTTCCAGTGTTCCATATAACAGAAACAGGTTTCGGGGTTGGCTCCGTTTCAACCAAAGGGAAACCAGCCAGGAGCCCAAAGCGAGTCCCGTCATAAAAGCGCACAACACTGTGGAGATGGCATATAGGGTTCCGCCAAAGACCAGTGACAACTGGCGGATCCAGACCAACTCATAGGTCAGGCTGGCGGCACCCGAGGCAAACAGGCAGAGCCCCGGTAAAAACCGGAGTGATCGGAGGCTATCAGATTCAAACATAAGGGCTTTTGGCATGGGCGTCGGATTGTCCCACACGGGCTTTGGCGAGTCAAACGTATCCCCGCTGGGCGTTTTCCTGAATACTCTCCAGACCGGGAACATTTCAGAGCCTCGGTAGGGGGTTGATTTTCCATCCAGAACCCGGGGAGTTGTTTGCAACCAACCCTTCAAGATGTTAGCCTTTTTCCAGATAACTCAAAAATACCTAGTGATGGGTTCTTCCCTGGTAAAAGGGGGCTATCCTCCTCCACAATTCGCGGTAATTCACCCGGCTATGCCTCGCTTATCTTTAGTGGTAAAATACACGATCGTGCTTTCATTTCTGATCGGGGTCACACCGGCGCAAGCCGACCCTGCCATCGGTCAGAAATTGTTCAGCGAAAAGAAATGCAAGCTCTGTCATCGAATAGAAAATCCGGGAACGGTATTCAAGCCTATATGCCCCGGACTCAAAGGAGTGAAAAATCGCCACAGCCGTGAATGGTTGACCCGTTGGCTGAAAGATCCCAAGGCTGTTTGGGAAGAAAACGGAGCGGATGTGCAGGATATCAACCGGCGTTTTTTTGAATACCGGGGAAGGAAGCCCGGACCTCGCGAAAGTTTCATGGCAACGGTAATTGGAAAACAGATTTTCCTGACCGATGAAGAAATCAGAAACCTGATAGATTACCTTGAATCCCTATAACCCTAATCTCGGAAAAGCAAATTATGAAATTTAAAGCACACACCCCAATAACCCTGATTCTTTCCTTCTGGCTTGTGGCTGGAATGGTGTTGTTTACAGGTTCTCCGGCATTTGCTGACAGAACGTACACAGTTTCGGGGCCGGCCAAGCGGCTCAACCTTCCGGAAGTCGTCGCCAAGGTCAACGGCGTTGATGTGCCGTCCCACCATGTTAATTTTGAATTCAACCGGGTTATCCGAAGCAATCCAAACCCTTTGGATGACAAGCAGGAAAAACTGCTGGTGGCAAAAATTATCGATAGTGAGATCACCCGCGAAATGGTTTTCCAGAATGCTAAGGAAGCAGGAACCACCTTTGATAAAAAGGAAGTAGATGAATCTTACGATGTTCTGCGTAAGCAATTCTCGACTGAGAAGGCCTGGAAGAGTGCGTTGGATGCCCGCGGTATCGATGAAAAGATTCTAAGGCATTCCATCGAAATGGATCTCATGGCGCGCAAATTTCTGGAATCCAAGGTTCAGGGTTTGGTGAAAATCACGGATACTCAGGTGAAAAACTTTTACGATGAGAACAAGGCCCGCTTCAAGCGGCCGGAATCCTACCGTTCCCAGCATATTTTCATTGCCTACGTTCCAGCCGAAAAACGTATGAAAATGAAAAGAGATGAATTGAAGGCCAATGCTGAAAAATTGCGCGATGAAGCCAAAGTCCGAATGGATAAAGTGATGAAAGAACTAAAGGCCGGCGGTGATTTCTCTGAGCTTGCCAAAAAATATTCGGAAGATGCAGGCAGTGCTGAAAAAGGCGGCGATCTCGGTTTTGTCTACAAGGGAATGTTGGACAAACAATACGATGCCGCGGTGGCAAAGTTAAAGCCCGGCGAAGTGAGCCCGGTGGTGGAATCCCCCTACGGTTTCCATGTGATCAAATTAAACGAAACCAAGCCGTCTGAAATGGCCAAGTTTGAAGAGGTCAAAGGCTCGGTTCAGAATCACCTGTTTACGGAAGAGGCAAAGAAAATCGTATCCAGCCACATCAATGTGATGCGTAAAAAAGCCAAGGTCGAGTTATTGTATAAACCTTAAACGCACCTGGCGGAATTATTTAATTAAAAGAGGAATTTTTCATTCTTCTTAAATACTTATACGAGTGAAGGAGCACATTCATGGCAACTTATGAAAAAGAGGCAGATGTCGCCACAACGTTGGAGGACGACCCGCAGGCTCGCGCGGCGATGGAGGAAGTTTTCGGCAATACCGCCAGATGGACCGCCGGCTTTGGCGGGTTCACGGCCGATATCAACGTCAACCTGAACGGTC
Source organism: Candidatus Nitronauta litoralis (assembly GCA_015698285.1). NCBI lineage: Bacteria > Pseudomonadati > Nitrospinota > Nitrospinia > Nitrospinales > Nitrospinaceae > Candidatus Nitronauta > Candidatus Nitronauta litoralis. The sequence goes on along the minus strand of CP048685.1, from coordinate 319,551 downwards.
AGGATTTTAAGGGCACCGTGACGGTCAAGGGGCCAAAGGAAATTGAAACCTCTATCGACGATGAAAAAGCAAAAGCGTATTTAACAGAAAACCTCGCATCAATTGCCATGCACCGTGGTCCACGTTCTTTCGAAGAATCAGACGGAAAACACAAGATTGTGTTTGGCGATGACGGGACCCATCCCCTGGGCCGCAAAGTGGTTATGGGCGGGGACGGCATGAGCTCCTACTACAGGATCAAGGACGGTCGTATTCAACAGATCAACCGTCAGACTCCGCGCATGGCATTCTCTATCAACATAGAAGAAAGCATGAAGAATCAGGAAGGCAAGTTTCTCACCAAAAGCTATACCGTGTACTATTTCAATGTTGAAACCAAAGCGTTGAAAGATGTCGAAAGCTATACCGACCAGTACACTCGCGTGGGGGACCTCGATCTTCCGGAAATGCGCCGGATCATCCATACTGAGAATGACTGGGTGTCCGTTGATTCCATGACCCTGTCGAACCACAAATTGATGTAATTGGTTTTAGAATTCAAAAGCCCGCAGGCTTCGGCTTGCGGGCTTTTTTTGTATCGGGGTGGGCTTTTTGGAATGAAAGGGGAACCATTATATTCCCCCTTCTCCGAAGGGGGACGCGAAGCAGGGGGCTTGATCGATTCTATGCCCGGCACAAAACCATGAAGTAACTCTTGAAGAAAGACTGGTGGAAGATGCCTCCCAGCCCCCTTCGGAGAAGGGGGAGCAAAAAGCAAAGGCTAGATTCTTCACTTCATTACATTCCGTTCAGAATTACAGTTTAGCGCCCAATATGTCACCCTGAGCCTGTCGAAGGGGGGCTTCCAAATTTCTTGCATTATTTATAGGGATCAGGTGAGCTCTTGGTAAACCGACAACAATGATATTATTAAATACAATAATTTATTAAGGAGATTTTTTTTGGCCAATATCACTATTCGCGATTTACCTGAAAACACCAGGAAGAGACTACAAGCCCAGGCGGCACAGGCGGGGGTTTCACTTGAAGCTTATGTCCGTCAAGTTTTGCAAAAAGCCTCATCGTCAGAATGTGCCGAATCTTTGAATATTCTGGGCCTTGCCGAACAATATTTCGGTGCAAAGCATGGCGTAGAGTTAGAATTGCCCAAACGAAACTCGAAATCATCAAGTTGATATCATGACCGCATCCATAGCAAAAAAACTGGGTGATGCTATTGCGACACGGAATACCAAGCATATTGAGGGGTGCAATATAAAACAGTTCACTCCTTGTAAATAATCTTTATGATCAAATCAAATATATACTGATGTGATTTGTTTGGAATATTTGAAAATCTATTATGCAAGTACAATAAAAATAATCGAGGAATTAAGAATGCGATGTGCAGATTGCGGATTGGGTTTTAGCAAAAATTCATCTGAAGACAAAATTTTTCATCAAAAGTATCATGATGAAGTGATAAATGGTCTCCATTGGGAAACGCCTTTGAAAGAGAATATTTTTTATAGTCGAACTAATTTTCGCATTGTTTTTGTCTCAAAAAACGCTCCTTTATTTTTGCAAGAAAGAACGAAAAGAGTATCAAGTATGGGGAATTTGGAGACGGAGTTTGATGGTGGAGTTTACGATATGCGAGTAAACGATATGGCTGCGCTGTTAGGAATACTTAATGGGAGGGCTGTGTCCATTATAGTTTTAATTCGAATGGAATCTTACTGGAGAGGAAAATGGGAAAACATTCCAGTAAGCAAATTTCCTACTGAAAAATTTTCCGATATGAAGCGACCATGGGGGATTCATTTTTTTTGGATTCATAAAAAATACCGTGGAACAAAGATTCTTTTAGAGATGCCAAAAGCAGCTTGTTCTATTTCAGGTTTTTCTAAAATAGAACTGCCCCTACGAGCACCGTTTTCTGATGAATTTGAACATTTTTGGAAAAAGTATTCCCCAGATGGTCTAACCCTTGGATTGCCCTATTTAAGAGACCAAAAACATTAATCTAGTATGTTAAAGGTTGAAATTAAGAGAAGACAAAAGGTCAAAAAATCAAGGGATGATAGACTCTTTTGAAATTTCAGCGTCCGCTAAAACCACAACTCCGGTTGCCAGGACGCTGCTTTCAATTCGGGCGTTTTCTCCAGTACGTACCCGCTCCCAGCAGACTGTGTTTTTAATCTCTGCTCCATTCTCCACCACACAACCTTTTCCTAATACAGCATAGGGTCCGATGGTGGCTGCATTGGAGATCTTGCAATCTTTCCCGATCCAGACAGGTGCGACGATGTTTGCACCTTCCGGTAACGCGGTAGAGGACGAGGCGGGCAGGGTGGTCTTGCCGTCCAGAATTTCTTTATGGACCTGCAAATACTGTTCGCGCGTGCCCATGTCCTGCCAGTAGCCCTTGTGCAGGTAGCCATAGACCCGCCGACCGTCTTCTATCATCTCCGGATAAATTTCTTTGGTGGTGCCACAAAACTGATTCACGGGGATTCGGTCGAATATTTCCGGCTCAATTATCTGAACTCCCGTGAACGTAACCGGACGTGTGGTGTCGGGCATATTTTTTGAGGATGCGCCAGGCATGTGAACCACGCGGTCATTTTCATCCAGCTCAATAGGATCATGAATGCCGGTGACTTCCCCATCGGTCAACACCATGGTGAGGGCCGAACCGCGTGCCTGATGAAACGCCATCACTTTTTCGAGGTCGATGTCGGTGATGATGTCCGAGTTCATCACAATGAAGGGACCACCGTCCAGATATTTCCGCGCCTTCAAAATCCCTCCGGCTGTTCCAAGGATTTCTTGCTCGTACGAGTAATGCAGTTCGATGCCCAGCGTTTCCCCGTTGCCAAAATAACCCTGCACAGCAGCCGGCAGATGGTGCAGGTTCACGGTGATGTCGCGGATACCAAAACGCGCCAGATGCGCCAGCGTGTGTTCCAGCACCGGTTTTCCCAGAATGGGAAACATGGGTTTGGGGAGAACCTGGGTCAGCGGTTTCAAGCGGGTACCGAATCCTGCCGCCAGCACCATGGCTTTCATCAGGATTGGGCGAGCGCTTTCAGTGACTCGGTGAATGGAGCCTTGGCCACGCCTTTTTCGGTGATGATAGCGCTGACCAGATCATTGGGTGTGACATCAAAAGCCGGATGCGCCGCGCGGACATCTTTTGGTGCGATGCGGGTTTTTCCCAGGGTCACGACTTCTTCTGCACTGCGCTCCTCAATGGGAATCTGTTCGCCACTGGAAAGAGAAAGGTCCAGCGTAGAAATAGGTGCGGCAACATAAAACGGGATGTTGTTTTTCTGTGCCAGCACCGCCACCATGTACGTGCCGATCTTGTTGGCGACATCGCCATTGGCAGCAATACGGTCCGCTCCTACCACCACAGCGTCGATCTTTTTTTCTTTCATGAAATGACCGCACATGTTGTCGGTGATGAGTGTCACCGGGATGTTATCTTCCATGAGTTCCCAGGCAGTTAACCGTGCACCCTGCAGGAAGGGGCGGGTCTCATTGGCGAACACGGAGATATCCTTGCCGTTTTCCACCGCGGCGCGGATCACCCCCAATGCCGTGCCGTATCCGGCAGTTGCCAGTGCGCCGGCGTTGCAGTGTGTCAACACCTGTTGACCGCTTTGCAAAAGAGTCTGCCCGTTGTTCCCCATGGTTTTATTGATGGTGACATCATCTTCCAGCACCTTGCAGGCTTCTTCCCGCAACCGGACTTTTAGCTCTGCAACGGAAAGATTATTATTTTCCTGGGCAACCCGCTTCATGCGTTCCAAAGCCCACGCCAGGTTGACCGCAGTCGGTCGCGTTGCCGCGAGTGCTTCACAGTCTGTAGAAAGTTGATCAAAGAAAGAATCGAAGTCACCCGCTTCAATTCGGTCGGCTGCCAGGCTGGCACCGAGTGCGGCAGCGACGCCAATGGCGGGGGCGCCGCGAATCACCATGGTTTTAATGGCCACACCCACCTCTTCCGGGGTGGTGCAATCTACAAATTCGGTTTCGTTGGGAAGACGGGTCTGGTCGATCATGCGCACCACACCGTTAATGTATTCAATAGTAGGAATCATTGTTTACTTCGAGTTGGAGTTGGAAGACAGGATCGGGGCGAGCAGGGAATCGAATTGTGCCGCGTCCAATCCTTCAATATGTATGGTTTTGTTTCGACCCGACTGGCCGCTGACCAGCGTAACACGACTTAAGGAAACGCCGAAATACTTGGACAGGAATTTTAAACAGGATTTGTTGGCCGCGCCGTCAACCGGAGGAGATGTCAGTTTGATTTTTAAGCGGTCGCCCTGGATACCTGAAATTTCGTTTCGGGAGGAGCGGGGTTGAACGCGGATGCCGAACTGGATGCCCCCGTCACGAAGGACTGTTGGCAGGTTCATGACTGCGGGGGGTATTGGCACCGGCGAGTTCCTGTTGCTGGCTCAGTGCGCGCCGTCCACCTTTGACCACGTTTAGCAATTCCTTTTTTTCGCGCCGCAGTGCCTGAACTTCTTCCTTGATCCGGGTCAGCTCGCGATCCACCTCAGTGAGGTGTTTGTCTGCTTCCTGACGGGCCAGTTGGATTACACGTCTGGCTTTATCACGAAGTGCTTCCGGGCTCAGGTTTTTTGCATCGCCGTTGCCATTGGCCGATTCCAGTTTGGCAATTTTTTTCTCCTGGCGTTCGACTTTTCCGCGAAGCTGTGACAACTCCTCGTGAAGCTCCTTGAAATCTTCAGCCACAAGGTGCAGGAAGGTATCGACTTCTTTTTTATCGTAGCCTTTCCACTTGTCGTGAAAGACCTGCTCCAGAATGTCCAGGTAGGTTAGTTTCATATCGCTTTAAGCTGCATGGCTAAATCCATCAGACTCTGTACCAGAAAAATCTTAAGGAACATGATTCCGAGAAGCAGGACCAGAGGTGAAAAATCCAGCCCGACTCCAGTCATCGGCAATTTCTCCCGAATCTTATACAATACTGGATCGGTAACTCGGCTCAAAAACTGAACTATCGGGTTATAAGGATCCGGATTGACCCAGGACAATAATACGCGGATGAAAACGATCCACCCGTATACGGTCAGAGCCATGCCCAGAACAGCGGCCGTCGCTTGGAGAAAATTGCCTAATAGTGACATCAAATGTTGGGAAAATAGGGGCCTGTTGTACTGCCCGGCGGCCACCGGTTCATTCAGATTTGACGGGCGCGTAAACTAAGATAAGATAACTAAAAAACCACCCGTTGTCAATGGGTGGGAATCCACCAAAACCCTTATAAATACAGGGGTTTGTCGATTCTAAATCGTTGTTTTTCAATTCCATACGGGCTTCCTGCACCACATTTCGGTGGGGCATTTTGTCATTTATCAGGCAATATTTTCAGGTCTGGTTTCTAACGGATTCCATGGACTTCCACCACCTTTCGGTGGGGTATTTTGCCATTTATCAGGTAATATTTTCAGGATTGGCTTCAAACTATTTCAACGGACCTCCCAGGGAGATTTTTCATGACGGAACAAAGGCGCACGCCGATTAAACAACTATTGACCGAGGGGCGGGCACACCCCAGTGTCACCGTTCAGGGTTGGGTTCGCACCCGCCGCGACTCCAAAGGCGGGTTTTCCTTTATCGAACTGAACGATGGGTCCTGCCTGAAAAACCTGCAGATCATCGCCGACCATACGCTGGTCTCCTATCAGAATCAGCAATCGAGGATACACACAGGGGCCTGCATCCAGATTACCGGTGAACTGGTGGAATCCGAAGGCAAGGGGCAGTCGGTTGAGATGCGGGCAGCGGAGCTTTCAGTTTTCGGAGAGGCCGACCCGGAACATTATCCGCTGCAAAAAAAACGCCACTCCCTGGAATACCTGCGGGAGATCGCCCACCTGCGTCCCAGAACCAACACCATCGGTGCGGTGATGCGCGTGCGTAGCCGGTTGGCCTATGCGGTCCACCAGTTTTTTGTCGACAAGGGGTTTGTCTACCTGCACACGCCTATCATCACTTCAAGCGATTGCGAGGGGGCGGGGGAAATGTTCCAGGTAACGACCCTCGACATCAACAATCCGCCACGCAGCGAAGACGGGGTGGATTTCAAAGAAGATTTTTTCGGCGAAAGAACCGGGCTCACGGTGAGCGGTCAGTTGGAGGGCGAGATATACGCCATGGCCCTGTCACTGATCTACACCTTCGGGCCGACTTTTCGAGCGGAGAATTCCCATACCAGTCGGCACTTGTCCGAGTTCTGGATGATCGAGCCGGAGATGGCGTTTTACGATCTTGAAGACGACATGGACCTCGCCGAGGAGTTCATCAAATATCTTTTGAATGATGTGCTGGAGCATTGCCACGACGACCTGGAATTTTTTAACCAGCGCGTCGACAAACATTTGCTCGAAACACTGACGCATGTGAACGATACACCGTTCGAACACATCAGCTACACCGAGGCTGTCGACCTGCTTAAAAAATCAAAGCATAAATTCGAGTACCCGGTGGAGTGGGGCGGGCATCTGCAGTCGGAGCACGAGCGGCACCTTGCCGAAACGATTTTTTTAAAACCGGTCATCATTTTTGACTATCCGGAAAAGATCAAACCGTTCTATATGAAAATGAACGAAGACGGCAAAACCGTTCGGGCGATGGATGTGTTGCTGCCAAGACTCGGCGAGATCATCGGTGGTTCGCAGAGGGAAGATGATTATGAAGTACTGAAGTCACGCTTCGATGTGAAGGGGATTGATCCGAAAGAATACTGGTGGTATCTGGATTTGCGCCGGTTTGGTTCTGCGCCGCATTCCGGCTTCGGGATGGGTTTTGAGCGCATGGTGCAGTTCGCCACCGGAGTTGAAAACATCCGCGACGTCATTCCATTTCCACGTTTCCCAAAACACGCGAAGTTTTAAAATCATAATTTAAAATTTTCGGTGGATTGTGGTTTTGGTGGATGGAGTAAATTATTTGATCGTTTTATAAGGATGGTATGAAAAAGATATCGAAATGGCAAAGGTTCCCAGCCGCCGCAGTATTTTTTTTACTAGCACTTTTTTCAGGATGGATGTGTTGGTTTTTTTTATTTTTCATTTTCAAAAAGTCAGATGTTATTTTTAGTGCTATAGGGATTTTGATTCTATTTCTAGCTATTATCGCGGGATTGGTATTCTTTTGGGGAATTAGAAGGTCCTATTACCTGATTGTTGGAAATGAGGCAGAACGTAGTATTATTTCTCCTGTTTTGCTTCAGGCAGCGGCTTTTTTGTATCTTGGTATGTCTTTGTTCATAGTATTTTCAGGTATTTTCCAGGAGAAGGGTTTGGGGGCTGTGATTCCTGTTTTTGTAAATTTAATTATCGGAGTTAGTTTCTTTTTTTGGGCAAAAATGGAGACTGGGAAAAGAAAACGGGTTGAAGAAATTTCTCAGTATATTGAGAAAATTAAAGCTCATCCAGATGACTGGGAATCGATGTTTCAGGCGGGTAAATTGTATCAAGACCTGGGAGAGGAAGAAAATGCCTCCAAGTTTTTCATGCAGGCTTTTGATGGAAACCCTAATCATCAGGGTATTGCGAAGTTGTATTTAGACAGTTGTTTGAGTTTGGAAAAATTTGAGGAATTTCTGCGAGTTTCTGAAGCCAGCGGGAATATTTTTGAGGGTGATGTTGAATATAAAATTTTTCAGGTGAGCGCTCAAATTCTGACGGGGCAAATTGATAAAGCTCTTAAGGAAGCAGGAGAAGCTTTGAAGATTTTTCCGGAAGAGGAGTCATTTAAATTGTTCAGAAAAATGGCTTGGGAAATAAAGGCTGGTAAAATAAAACAGCCGGAATGCATAGATGATTTCTGGGAATATAGCTGATTTAAACTTTCTCCAGCAACACCGCTGTCTCTATATGGGGTGTCTGGGGGAACATGTCGATGACGCGTATGTCCTTGATGCTGTAATCAGTCAGCAGGGCGAGATCGCGTGCCAGTGTGGCGGGGTTGCACGAGACGTAGATCAGTCTTGGCGGATTCAGTTTCGGGATGGTCTCGACCACATGGGTCGACAACCCTTTGCGCGGTGGATCGACAATGAGTGTGCCGATGTTCTTTTCCTTCAAACCTTCCAAATGACTTTCCAGTGTTCCCGCTTCAAACTGGACTTCGTTTAACTTGTTCCAGCCGGCGCTTGTTTTTGCATCCTCAATGGCAGGTGCGAACTCGTCAATGCCAAGCACTTTCCGGCCGGCGCGCGCCAGCCACAGGGCGATGCCGCCATTGCCGCAGTAGGCATCGACGATCAGTCCCTTTTCAAGATGGGTCCATTCTTCGATCAGCTTGTAAAGTTTAATCGATTCGTTCGGATTCACCTGGAAGAACGAGCCGAGTGAAATTTTAAACTTCAAACCGACCAGGTTGTCTTCGAGGTATTCGCGTCCCCAAAGCGGTTTACTTTTTGAACCCAGGATGAAATTGCTTTTCTGTGCATTGAAATTTTGCAGAATGCCAACAATACCCAGCCGTTTCAAATCCGACTCCTTGGTCAGATCCGGTAAAAACCGTTTCTTGAATATCCCGCGCGTCGTGACCAGCCCGACCAGTGATTGCCCGGTTGTCGGTGAATGCCGGATGACGAGGTTCCTTAAAAATCCCATGTGCTTCGTTTCGTCGTAGATCGAAACGTGATGGTAGGAGATCAGACTGCGCAGCCATTCCTTGACGGCATTGACCGGTTCCATCAACGTGTCGCATGTAGCGGAGTCGACCACTTCATGCGTGCCTGTTTTGAAAAAACCTATGCCAAGGTTTTTGCCTCGTCCTTCCAGTGCAAAGCTGCCTTTATTGCGATAGCCATAAACCGGGATAGCCGGGATGGCTTTGATCGGCTCAGGCCAATCGATCTTTCCAATGTGCTTAAGATTGTCTTTTACGACTCCGGCTTTGAAGTATAGTTGCTGTTCGTAGTTTAGATCCTGCAGACGGCAACCGCCACACTCGGGAAAAACAGGGCAGGGAGAGTCGATGCGATGTGGTCCCGGAGCGGTTCTTTCAATAACCCGCGCCACGCTGTAGCGGTTGGCGGTTTTGGTTATTTCGATCTTACACTGGTCACCCGGCAGGCCCTGTGGAACGAACACGGTGAATCCATCGACGCGGGCAATACCATCGCCTGACGAGTTGAGTGTCTCGACTTCGACTTCAAGCTGGTCGCCGACGGTGACCGGAATATTTGACGTGGGTTTTGGCATGTTGTTCCATTTTCTTTAGGGTGGATGACCCTATCATGTTTAGGTCAGTTTAGTGAAAATTATTATGGTTTTTTGTTTGAGTGGGCAAAAAATGTCACCCTGAGCCTGTCGAAGGGGGGCTGTTACATAAGTTGTACAAGCGGGGAACTTGGAGATTCCTTGAAAAAAGTTCTTTCTGGCTTCCCTCCCCTTTTAAGGGGAGGGTATGGGAGGGGTGCTTAATACAATCTCCCCCGTACCCCCTCCTTTGTTAAGGAGGGGGAATTGATATTTTATTTTTTCCTGGAAGCCAGTACAATCACCGCATGAAAGCGTTCATTTGTATTTTAGCCGCGGTGTCGGATGAGATCGCAGGCATCAAGCAGCGCATGAAAATCGAGCGCAAGCATGTCTGGAGATCGGTCACCGTATTTGAAGGAGAGTGGGAGGGGTATGGCCTGTTGCTGGTGCGCACCGGTGTTGGGTCAGGGCGCGCTCTGGATGCTCTGAAAAAGGCTTTGGCCCAGTTCCCGGTGGTGCTGGTGTTGTCTGTGGGTTATGCAGGAGGGACCGACCCCGAACTCAAACTTGGTGACCTGGTTCTCGCCGACCGTGTTTTACGGTTAAACTCGACTGAACCTGCTGGCGAAGAAAAGTCGGAGCCTTTTAGGGTTATCCCACTGGATCCCGCCTTGGTTTCACAGGCGATGGTGTTGTCGTGTCCACCGGACACGGCATTGCACCGGGGAGCCCTCATGACAGTTGATGAAGTGGTCAGTCGTCCGGAAGACAAGCAGGCGTTGGCGCGCGATCACCAGGCGTTGGCTGTCGATATGGAAACGTTTGATCTGGTCGAGCATGCGAGGCTCGAGGCGATGTCGATTTTATCCATCCGCGCGATCAGCGATACCGCCCAGCAGGAGCTGGTGGACCTCACTCATCTGGTCAAAGAATCTGGAGAGCCCGACTTTCTTAAAGCGGGATGGCATGTATTGACTCATCCCGGAGATTTAAAACACGCCTTGTCGCTGCGCAATCAATCCCGACTCGCCACCAAAAATCTCACCGAATTCCTCGCTGAATTTTTAAGAAAATTAAAATAATTTAGATCCCATCATCTGCAATTGGTGAACTTCAGCCGTCCTCCCTCCCCCAGACTGTGGCACAGATGTGCGAGTGCGTCTTTTTTAGGGCGCCAGCCCTTCAAGTGTTCTTTCACGCTATAGACTTTAATTTCTCCACGTACTTTCCGGCTGACCTTTTTGGCTGCGGTCCTGTTGATTCTGGAAAAATTGGGTGGATAACCATTCCATCCCAGGATGATGTTCTTGCCGTCAACCTCAATCCAGGAAATTTCCGGTACACTTTTTAAATAAGTCAGCGATTTCCATAGCTTGCGGGATTGCTTGTCGCCACCAAAGGCGGGAGATGGCCCGAACGCAACCAGGAAAAAAAGGAGCAGGAAGAGGGCAGGAATCGTCGGAAAATTGTTTCGGGTTTGGTTGTTATAAAAGGGCATTGATTGCTGGAAGCCTTATTTTGATTGGAGTTCAGGTGATTTGTCTTTGAGTCGAATCAGTTGGCACAATGTTTGCTAATTTTAATGTATTCGATCGAAATGCGCCAAAAAATTGTCTGTCAAAGCTATCCCAAGGAGCCGATTATGAATCAGGGGTTGAGTGCCGCGCTGGACCCAAGGGGTCTTCGCATATTAAAACGAAAGCTGATGTCCGGGGAAATTTCCCCTCAGGTTTTTAAAGAAGTCATCAAGCGCCAGATGGTGAAGCAGGCGCTTCGCTCGCGTCCACAGGTCGGGGAAAATATCTGGTCTGGTTTTCTCAATTCTGCCAGAAAATTGTGGAAACGGGATGAAGTAGAGGTTCCTGATGAATTTTTGCCCGGTCCTCTGGATATGGAAGAGTTATTCACCCTGGCACGGATTAAATCCAAAAAGCTGAAAGAAATGCAAAAGGAAAAAGAGGCTTCGAAACGCAAACAGCCGCGATTTGTTAAAGAATTCTGACCGAAAGAACCCGGTATTCTCCGAGTTGGTTAGAAACAGTTGCAATCCATTCATTTTATAGAAGAATTCTCCAAATCTTAAAACATCACTCCAAGTAAGAACCTTTCATATACATCCTCCTGCCGTTAACACCTGATATAAAGCTTTGAGGGAAACGCTATTTTTAGTGGTGCCCTTTAATTCCATCCCTGATAATATTAAACGTTTATCACCCTTCAGGGTAAAAATTCACCATGGAACAGTTTCAAGAAATCCTCGTCTACCTGAAAAAGGACAACGGTTATGTCCTGCAGGTGTTCATCGTAATTCTGGCAGCTCTGGTGTTGGAATTTATTCAGCGCAAGTTGCTGGGGAAATTACAGATTCGTCTGGAGAAAACCAAAAACTCCTGGGACGATATATTTGTCAGGGCTATCCGTCGACCCCTATCCCTGGTGATCTGGGTAGGGGGGTTGTACATGGCCATGGTGATCATCCAGGATGCTACCAAGGCTGTTATTTTCTCTGCGGTAGAACCCATTCGCGATGTGGCGGTGGTGGCGGCAATGGCCTGGGTCATGATCCGGATCATTGCGGGAGCGGAGGAAAACCTCAAAGCTTCAGACAGTGATTTTGACCACACTACTGTGGATGCGATTTCCAAGTTGTTACGGATTTCGGTCATTATCACCACGATTCTGGTAGGGTTGCAAACGCTTGGCTACAGTATTTCCGGTGTGCTGGCCTTTGGTGGTGTCGGTGGTATTGCCGTTGGTTTTGCGGCCAGGGACCTGCTGGCCAATTTTTTTGGCGGACTGATGATTTATCTGGATCGGCCCTTTTCCGTTGGAGACTGGGTGCGTTCCCCTGACCGGGATATCGAAGGCACCATTGAAAAAATAGGCTGGCGATTGACAATGGTCCGTACGTTCGACAAGCGCCCGCTTTACGTGCCCAATTCTGTTTTCAATAATATTGCAGTTGAAAACCCCTCGCGCATGAGCAACCGTCGTATAAAGGAGACCATCGGTATCCGTTATGAGGATGCCGGCAAAATGGGGTTGATCATCGATCGCGTCAAAACCATGTTGATGGAACATGAAGACATCGATACCACCAAAACCCTGATAGTGAATTTTAATAATTTTGCGCCGTCCTCACTCGACTTTTTTATCTACACGTTTACTAAAACCACCAACTGGATCCGGTTTCATGAAGTGAAGCAGGATGTTTTGTTAAAAATAATCGACATAATTCAAAATGAAGGAGTCGAGTTCGCCTACCCGACATCGACACTTCACATTGCCGACTTTCCAGCAGGCAAGAAGCTGGAAATCAAGGAACCGGACATTCCGGGATGACCCCTTTAAAACGCTTTAAATCAGGCGCTTCCGGGCTGTCGGAATTCGGTTTGACAAGGCCATAGGGCGTTTGTAAACTGTGCACGCGATCCGGACGTTTGTCGCTATCGACATACCTTCCCCGGCCCGAAAGGTGATCGCCGCGGTGCAACGCCGTTTCCTGCCCCTCGACTTGAAAGCCTCCTGGGTTCGACCGGAAAACGTTCACTTAACCCTTAAGTTTCTTGGAAACATCGACCCTGACCGGGTTCCTGAAGTGTCCTCTGCCTTGGCTAAGGCAACTTTATCCTCTAAACCTTTTTCCCTGTCACTTGGAAAAATCGGACTGTTTCCCGGAAAAGGAGCTCCGCGCGTTATTTGGGTTGGTCTGAAGGACGCGGAAAACCGCCTGAAGTTTTTGCACCAGAAGGTAGAGATGGAGTTGAGCAGAATCGGATTTGAACCAGAAGCTCGTCCCTTTTCGCCGCATCTGACTGTTGGCAGAATCAAGTCCCGGAAAAATGTAAGGGCTTTAAAGGAAAGGGTAGTATCCGGAGAATCAATTGAGCAGGTGACGGTTTCTGTGACCGGGATCGTTTTGTATAAGAGTGAACTCACCCCGGAAGGATCGCGATACATCAATTTAAAGGCACTCCCACTGGGAGATTCGCTGCCAAATATAAAGTAAATTAAATCATTAGAAAAAAGGAGATAACCATGGCGGGTGATGATAATCGGGATAAAGCCCTGGAACTTGCGTTTTCCCAGATAGAAAAGCAGTTTGGCAAGGGGGCAATCATGCGGTTGGGAAAGGCCCAGGCGCAAGAGGGTATTCCGGTGATCTCCACCGGATCCATTGCGATTGACAACGCACTTGGTATTGGAGGTGTGCCCAAAGGCCGCATTACGGAGATTTATGGACCGGAAGCCTCAGGTAAAACAAGCCTCACCCTTCATATTATTGCCGAGGCCCAGAAATCAGGCGGTGTCGCGGCCTTTGTGGATGCAGAGCATGCGCTCGATCCTAAATATGCAGAAGCACTTGGAGTCAATCTGGATGACTTGCTGTTGTCGCAGCCGGATACGGGCGAACAGACGCTGGAAATTGCAGAGGTGCTGGTGCGTTCGGGGGCGGTGGACGTGATCGTGGTCGACTCGGTAGCAGCGTTGGTTCCTAAAGCGGAGCTGGATGGGGATATGGGAGACAGCCACATGGGTCTGCAGGCGCGGCTGATGTCTCAGGCCATGCGAAAGCTCACAGGTGTGGTGAATAAATCGAATGCCGCCCTGATTTTCATCAACCAGATCCGTATGAAAATCGGGGTTATGTTTGGCAGCCCGGAAACTACCACCGGTGGAAACGCACTGAAATTTTATTCTTCGATGCGGATTGATATTCGCAGGATTGCGGCTTTGAAGGATGCCGACAAAGTCATCGGTAATCGGACCCGCGTGAAGGTGGTTAAAAACAAGCTGGCTCCCCCATTCAAGGATTGTGAATTCGATATCATCTACGGCAAGGGCATTTCCCTGGTAGGTGACCTGCTGGATCTGGGCGTTACCCATGAAATCATAAACAAGAGTGGCACCTGGTTTTCCTATAAGGACCAGCGTATCGGGCAGGGTCGGGAAAATTCCAAAAACTTCCTACTGGAAAACCCGGATATCTTTGCGGAGATTGAAACCGAATTGCGTAAACGTTTAGGGTTAATAAAGGATGATTCTGCGGATGCCGGAGGTGATGGTGAAGATAAGGCATCACCGGCAGAAGAGCCAAAACGCCGTGGAAAAAAAACCCAATCCGGAGCTTCCTGATAAGGCCCGGGTATGACCGGAGATGATATCGGAAAGCATGCAAAAAGAGCGGCTCTGCGTTACCTGGGTTACCGGGACCGGAGTGTCAGTGAAATGCGTGCTTACCTTGCGAAGAAAGATTTTTCCGTTAAAGTAATTGATGAGACCGTTCAATATCTGGCGGGTCTGGGTTACCTGGATGATGCCCGGTTTTCGATGCAATTTTCCCGGAGCCGGATCGAATCGAGGGGCATGGGCCGGTTTCGCCTGCGATACGAGCTGGTCAACAAAGGGGTGGATGAGCACATTATCGATCAGGTTCTGGATACCTTGTTCATGGAATTTGATGAGTTTCAACTCGCCCGCGATTGCGCTGAAAAAAAACTGCCTGCCTGGGAAGGTTTGCCAGCCCAGACGGTAAAACGTCGATTGGCCGGCTTTCTGGGGCGTAAAGGATTCGCAGCCGAAACTGTGTATCGCACAGTGAAGGAATTATTGCCTTAAAATAGAATCAGGAATTTTCCGGAGAGTTTTTTTATATGACGGCTTTTGAACTGGTTCCCCAATGGTTGTGGGTGTTTGCAGCAATGATCATGGGGATGCTGTTTGGCAGTTTTTCCAACGTGTGTATCGCCCGCATGCCTAAAAGGGAATCGGTGGCCTACCCACCTTCCAACTGCCCCAAGTGTAAAAGCCCCATCTCCGCGATCGACAACATTCCTGTACTCAGTTACCTGATTCTGGGTGGAAAATGCAGGGCGTGCAAGGAACCAATATCGATTCAGTACCCGATTGTTGAGACGGTTACCGGGTTGCTGATGGCTGCAGTTGTGTGGAAATTTGGAGCCACGATAGAAAGTCTACTGCACCTGATCATCATGCCGCCATTGGTGATCATCACCATGATCGACATAGAGCACCAGATCATTCCAGACAGGATTACGTTACCTGGGATAGTTTACGGACTCGCGGCCGGGAGCTGGCTCCATGGATGGGCCGATTCGCTGATTGGCCTTCTTGTTGGCGGAGGCAGCTTTCTCCTACTTGCTGAAGTGTATCAGCGTACACGCGGGGTGCAGGGCATGGGTGGCGGAGATATAAAATACATTGCGGCTGCAGGAGCTTTTTTGGGTTGGCAACAGGTGATGGTGGTCATCTTTGGAGGCTCTCTTCTTGGCGCGTTGTTTGGCGCACTGGGAATGTCTGTAAAACGTATAAAATTTCTTACCCGGATTCCCTTCGGGCCCTTTTTAGTGCTGGCAACCCTGTTGTCGATTTTTTTCGGAAATGAGTTGATCGACCTTTACCTTGAGTACGCGGGTATGAAACAATAGCGCATCGCCTCCATCTGGAGAAAAGATCATGAGTGAAACTGAATCTACTGAACCAGCCCCTGAAGAAAAACCCAAAGAATCTCCGGAAAAAAAACCGGCCCCTGAACCAGAACCGAAGTCTGTAAAGCCTCCTGAGGTAAACGAGTCAGCCAGACTGCTGGAACAGCGTGCTCTGGAATTACAATCTCATCTCCAAAGCTTCGGCGATGAATTACGGTCGGTCTCGTTAAACCTGGAAGCCCGGAAACGGGAAACGACTGTATTGAAAATCATGCTGTACACCGGGATGGTGGTGTTGATGGTGGCGTTCTTTTACTCCAGTAATGCGCTTTACAAGGCCCAGTTGGAAAGTTTTCAGAATAACCTGAACCACCTTCAAAACCTCACCCAGGCCAATATTGATGCGATGGAAAGGAGCCTTAAAGGTGATATAGGGGATTTGAAAAAACAAATGGGCAAACTGGAACGGGAACAGACGACCTTTTATTTGAAAGAGCAAAAATTATCTGAAGTCCTGCGAACCCTGGATGAAGCGGTGATCCCCCTTGCAGACAAAAATCCTGAACTAGTCGGTCAGCTGGAAAACCTGAAGTATAATGCCGAAGAACTGAGTCTGGCCTATCAGCGTCAGAAACAGCACTGGACCGGAAATGAGAATATTCCCCACGGGCCAGGCCTTTTGATCAAGCCCTGAGTAAAATAAATAAAGGTTGGCTGATTAAATTTCTAACTGTTTGTCGTTTGAGTAAACAGTTGATCGATTTCGCTTGAAGTATTTTCCGGGGCCGTCCAGCCAACTGCTTCGATATTATCTTCCATTTGCCTGGGGTTCTTCACGCCAACCAAAGCCGTAGCCAACCCGGGCTGTTGCAACACCCAGTTGATCGCGGTTTGCCCACAGGTTTTTCCCAGGTCCCCGGCAATTTCTTTTAACCGATCAACTTTTTGTATGTTGCGCACAAACGCTTCTCCTGTGAATTCACCCAGGATGCCTTTACCGCGCCAGTCTTTGAATCGAGTGGATTTGTCGTATTTTCCTGTCAACACACCGGAAGCCAGTGGGCTGTAAGCAATGATCCCAATATCGTTTTCCAGGCAAAACGGCACCGTTTCGTTTTCAATTTTTCGTTGAAGAAGACTGTACTCAGGCTGGAGTGAAACAATGGGGCCTACCTTCAGGCACTCTTCCATCTGTTGGACACTGTAATTGCTGACTCCGATATGCCGGATTTTACCCTGTTCCTGAATTTTTAATAAGGCCTGCATCGTTTCTTCCTGTGGAGTGTCGACATCCGGCCAGTGCACCTGGTAGAGGTCGATATAGTCAGTGCCAAGGCGTTCCAGACTCTGGTCGATTTCTTTAAAAATCGAGTCAGCTTTCGCTACTTTCTTAATGGAGCCAAGTTGTTCTTTATCCCAGAGAAGCCCGCATTTGGTTGCGATGATGACCTTGTCTCGCACCGGTTTCAGGGCCTGTCCGATCAACCGTTCTGAATGACCAAAACCGTAAACCGGAGCGGTATCAAAAAAATTAACTCCTAGATCGAAGGCTTTTTTAATCGAAGACAGGGACGCATGATCACCTTCGGTGCTCCAGAAGGGGGCACCGCCAATGCCCCAGGCCCCATAGCCGATGACCGATACCTTTAAATCACTTGAACCGAGTTTGCGGTATTCCATAACAACCAGCCTTTAGAAAAAAAATTAAGAGAGCCCTGAAAATTGTAATGGGAGGTTCATGCTGGTACAGGAGCATAAAACTGCCAGAACAGAATATCAGGGGAGTTTTTGAGTCGTTTTGCGGGTTTGACCATCTAAAAATAACATGCTTATTGAATATTTGTCAGTGAGAAAGTCGTTGAATTTATGAAATCTTTGTTGCGAATTCTGGCCTACCTGAAGCCCTATAAGAAACTAGCCATCTTCACGTTGGGGTTTGCTGTGTTGACCACACTGGTGGACCTCATACCTCTCTGGTTGATTCGGCAAATTGTCGATCATCTTGTAGACGGTGGAGGCGGCAACCTGATCTATCTGTTGGTCGTGGGACTGGTGGCAGCGTACTTTGGCAGAAATTATGCCAACTACAAACGGATTGTGATTAACAACACCCTCGAACAGAAGGTGGTGTTCGATATTCGTTCCGATGTGTATAGGGCACTGCAGCGCATGTCACTCAACTATTTCGAGCAGCGTTCTACCGGTGAGATCATGTCCCGTGTAAATGACGACGTGACCTATGTGGAACGAATTTTTGTCGACGGGATGGAGCAGCTTGTTACAGCCGTTCTAACGTTGGTCGGAATCATGGTCATATTGCTTATCTGGCATTGGAAACTGGCGCTGGCTTCCCTGTTGCCCATTCCATTTCTTGTTTATGGTGCCTGGGCTTATACAAAACGCGCGCATAATCTTTACCACAACGTTCGTGAACGTGCCGCCAAAATGAACGGCATCCTTCAGGACACGATCTCCGGTATGAAAGAAACGCTTGCGTTCAATCGGCAATCTCATGAGATCAAACGATTTGAAGAAAGAAGCGATGCTTATTGCAAGGGCACATTGAACGTGATGCGCCTTTGGGCCATTTACTCACCTACGATGATGTTTCTGGGGTCCATGGGAACCGTGCTCATCATTCTTTACGGTGTTGGGTTGGTACGGGGTGGCGAGATCAGTGTCGGTACACTGGTCGCCTTCATCGGCTATCTGGGATTGTTCTACACTCCCATCAACCAGCTTCATAGTTTGAATCACATGCTGCAGCACGCACTTGCTTCGAGTGAACGCCTGTTTGAAGTTCTGGATTCGGAGCCGGAAGTTGTGGAACAAGACAATCCGGTTTTGCCCGAGACCAACGTACAGGGTGGCATAGAATTCGATCGGGTCAAATTCGCTTACGTACCGGAACGGACAGTTTTGCATGAGATTTCATTTAAAATTGAGCCAGGTGAACAGATCGCTCTGGTCGGGCACACGGGGTCGGGCAAGTCCACCGTGGTTAAATTATTGATGAGGTTCTTCGATCCAGAGAGGGGTCATATCAGATTAGATGGGAAAGATACGAAATCACTCAGTCTGGTTTATTTAAGGGAGCAGATTGGCCTGGTGTCTCAGGATCCCTTTTTGTTCAATGGAACTGTGGAAGAGAACATACTTTACGGAAACCTTGGCGCAGACAGTCAGGCCATTCGTCGAGCCGCGGAAGCGGCAAATGCGGCAGAATTTATTGATGGACTGCCGGAAGGATTCAATACTTTGATCGGCGAACGGGGAGTCAAGCTTTCTGGAGGAGAGAGGACGCGGCTTGCGTTGGCCAGGGTATTCTTGAAAGACCCTCCCATTCTTGTTCTCGACGAGGCAACCGCTTCTGTGGATACGGAAACCGAGTCGAAAATAAAAGAAGCGCTCACTCGACTGATGAAACACCGCACGACACTCATAATTGCGCATCGCCTGTCCACACTTGAGGGGGCGGACCGGGTGCTGGTATTAAAAAAAGGCGTGCTGGCCGAAACCGGAACCCATCAGGAATTGCTTGAGCAGGATTCGATCTATTCCCGCCTGTTTAAAACCCAACTTCAATTTTAGTCTGTGTGCTTTTGTTTTAGTTAGAGAGGAGGGAGTTATGCTTCTTCTTCCAGGAAGACACCCAGGCTGCGAAATTTTTCCTGACGTTCTTCGATGAGTTCGTTCGGTTTTTTGGTAACGAGTTCGTTCAGTTGGGGCCGCAGGGCTTTTTTCAAAAGAATTGAAGCGCGTTTGTGGTTGCGGTGTGCGCCACCCAGTGGTTCGGGAATGATGCTGTCGATGACTTTGTGATGGAGAAGATTTTGAGCCGTCATGCAAAGGGCCTCTGCAGCGGTTGTGACTTTTTCCTGGTTATCCCAGAGAATAGAAGCGCAGCCCTCAGGTGAAATGACAGAATAGATCGCATGTTCCAGCATCATAACCCGGTTACCCATACCAATGGCCAGTGCCCCTCCGCTGCCACCTTCGCCAATTACAATCGTAATTAACGGGACCTTTAAACCCGCCATGACCTGCAGATTACGTGCAATGGCCTCGGATTGCCCTTTTTCCTCTGCATCAATACCAGGGTAGGCTCCCGGTGTGTCGATAAAGGTGACGATGGGGATATTGAATTTTTCAGCGAGCAACATGAGCCGCATGGCCTTGCGGTAACCCGCCGGTTGGGACATCCCAAAGTTACGTTTGATTTTCTCCTGCATGTCCCGTCCTTTTTGATGACCGATGACCATGATGGAGCGCTGATCAAATTTTGCAAATCCGCCGATGACCGATGGACCATACCCGCCATGGCGGTCGCCATGAAGTTCGATGAATTCCCTGAACAGGTATCCGATATAGTCCAGAGTGTAGGGTCGACCCGGGTGACGCGCTACTTGTGTTTTTTGCCAGCCGTTAAGACTATTGAACACATCGCGTTTTTTATGGCGTAGCTTTTTTTTCAGTTTGGCAATTTCATGTGTGATGTCGCCCACACCTTCATACATGTGGGACAAAGAAACCAGTTCCCTGATCTGGTTTTCCACGGCGTAAATTTCACGTTCGAATTCCAGGATTTGCTGCATAGTGACCTTGATTTAGTTGAAGCGGGTGATCTAGTAATAACCAAAAATGGGGTAGATCAGGTTTTTAAGATTGGGGGATTCTTCCAGCGCTCGTGCACCATCGTCCCCAATTTTGTTTTGTCCAAGTTTGAGTGTTTCCAAAGGTTGCACCACTGTAGATTGGGCCAGAGCAAAAGCTCCATCATTTCCAATTTCGTTATAATTGAGGTCGAGAATTTTTAGGCCCTTTAATGTTGGAGATTTAGCTAATGCTTTAGCTCCCCGGTCACCAATCCGGTTACCTGAAAGGTTCAGAGTCTTGATGTGCGACACGTTGGGTGAGTTGGCGATCGCCTCAGCAGAGACGTCGGTTAACTGGTTGTGGCTCAGGTTCAATTCTTCAATATTTTTTATGTAGGGTGACTGCAACAAAAGTTTAACTCCCAGGTCTCCTATGTAGTATTTGTCGAGATTTGACAGACGACCTTCCTGGTGCCATGTTTCCAGTCTTCTCTTAAACCGGAAAACCTCAAGGTCCAGTAGTCCTTGCGGGCCCAGTTTATTGTAAGTGAGTTCGAGGGTTTGCAATCCCGCAAGAGGCACCGACTGTGCCAGAAGGCGCGCTCCCCGGTCACCCACCTGGTTATAGTTCAGATTCAGGTCCAAAAGGTTGGGCAGGTTTTTTGAACGGGCCAGTGCTTCTGCCCCCTCATCTCCAATCTTGTTGTTATAGAGGTTCAGAACTTCAAGGTGTGTGAAGCCTTTGGACTGGGCAAGTGCAATGGCTCCATTGTCGGTGAGGTGATCCGTTTCGATGAAAAGTTCCTTTAAATTACCCAGGTTTTCGGACTGAGCGAGATATTGCACACCTTCATCACCGATAGCACCTTTGTATATTAGCAGCCGCTTTACATTTTTTAGTAATGGGGAATTAGCCAGAAACCGGGCACCTTCCGGGCCAATTTGTTTCTCGTTCAGGCGTAAAGTGTTTGAATTGAAACGCAGTTTTTTCTGGATATATACGCCCAGTTGTTCTGGAGACAATACCCGGATTGCGCCGAGATTCAATATCCAGAAAAGGCAAAGCCCTAAAGCAGTTATTGAGCGTGAATTCATGAGTGGGTTCCAAAATAAGAGCAGGGTTGATTTTTTGACACCCTTTTCTTAATGTTTAAAGCTTTTATTGTATCAGGCTCTATCAGGGCTTTTCAATTGCATCCAGTCGGCGTTCCATTTCTTTGACCTGAGATGCAAGTTGCGGAAGTCGGAGTAGCGTGGGCATGAAACGCATTAACTCAACGATTTTCATGGCCGGTGCCCAGCCATAGGTTCCGCTTTCGGGGATATCGCGGAACACACCGGTCCGCGCCATAAGGGTGACCTGGTCCCCGAGAGTCACATGGTCTGAGATCCCGGATTGCCCGGCGACGATGTTGTGTTTACCGAGTCGGCAACTTCCCGAAAGGCCTGTCTGAGATACGATGACCGAGTGGCTCCCGACTTCACAGTTGTGGCCGATTTGCACGAGGTTGTCGATTTTAACACCTTCCCGGATGATGGTCTCGCAAAATGCGGCCCGGTCGATGCAGGTGTTGGCTCCAATTTCGACATGGTCTTCGATCACGACTTTGCCAATCTGCTGAATTTTGACATGCCGCCCTTTTTCATCCTGGGTATAGCTGAAACCATCGGCACCAATGACAGACCCGGCGTGCAGGATGACGTGATTTCCGATTTCTGTTTCCCTGTAAAGCACGGTATTAGGGTAAATGATGGTATCGCTTCCGATCTGACACCTTTCACCAAGGACAACTCCAGGATAGAGTACCGTCCGGTCTCCGATGATCGAATCTTTCCCGACAGACACATTGGCGCACAAGGTGACATCGGTTCCGAGAGTTACTTTGTCATCAAGGTTGGCGTTTGGGTGAACGCCGGGGGCCGGTGTTTCAGTCGGGTTGAAATGAGTCAGTATCTGAGCGAAGGCCAGTCCGGGATTAGGGTGGACGATCTGTATTTTTCCGGTGTCTGTCTGTTCCTTAACGAAAACCGCTCCGGCCCGGGATTTGGAAAGCTCCGGTAGATGTTTTGCTTCTGAAACAAAAGTGATATCTGTGGAACCAGCGAACTCAAGCCCAGACGCTCCTTCAATTTCGAACTCCTCATCCCCGGCAATCGATCCCCCTACGAGGTCAATAATTTCTTTAAGTTTCATACATCCTCTTTTCGGTTACAAAATTATGTCCCGCTCAATGTTGCTGATTTTTCCATTTTTCAGGAGGACTGTGCGATCCAGGCTCTGCGCCAGTTTCTGGCTGTGAGTGACGATAACAAAAGTCTGTCTGGCATCTCTATTTAATTCCCGCACCAGATCCATGAAGGACTCACTGGCATTTGCATCCAGATTGCCGGTTGGCTCGTCCGCCAGGAGGATATCCGGTTTATTGATCAGACTGCGCGCTAAAGCCACACGTTGGCACTCGCCGCCGGACAAGGCCCCTGGTTTATGGTTCAGGCGTTCTTTGAGTCCAACCCGTTCGAGCAGATGTTCTGCTTCCTGCCGAGCTTTTTTAGGTTCGCGGTTCCCGATCAATGCAGGCATGGTGACATTTTCGATTGCCGTGAAATCCGATAACAGGTTAAAGAACTGGAAAACAAACCCGACATTATGGTTACGGAACCGCTCAAGAAAACCATTGGATTGAACAAAGATATCCTGTTCTTTAAAGAATACCTTCCCGGACTGTGGACGATCAAGCCCCCCCAGGATATGGAGAAAAGTACTCTTGCCACTGCCGGAGGCGCCGATAATACCCAGCAGGTCACCCTTCTGGATTTTCAGGCTGGCAGCGGAAAGCACCTCCAGTTTTTTTTCTTCAGTCTGGTAGGCTTTCTGGATATCCCGGGCTTCAAGAAGGGGTGCCACAGGGGGTGATGAATCACTCATAACGCAGACCGTCTATGGGGTCCAGACGTGATGCACGCCATGCCGGGTAAAGCGAGGCAAGGAAGCAGATTCCAATGGAAAAGAGAATGATTTTTAGCGAGTCCATGTATTGGATTTCCGAGGGAAGCTTGTTCAGGTAATAAATATCGCTCGGGAATGCCTTGAAGTTAAAGGTGGCCTCTAGAAGCCCGACAATTTCATTGATGTTGGGTACGATGCTGAATCCTGCAATAACTCCTATACCGGTACCCGTCAATCCGATTATCAAGCCCTGCAGGCTGAATATTTTCATGATGCTGCTGCGGGAAGCTCCCATTGATTTTAAAATCGCAATGTCTTTTGCTTTGTCCATCACCACCATGAACAGGGTGCTGATGATGTTAAACGCGGCGACGAGGATGATCAGGATCAGGATGATGAACATCACCGTTTTTTCCAGTTTGAGTGCTGCGAAAAGATTGCGGTTCATCTGCATCCAATCGCGCACATGGTAGGGGAAGCCTAATTTTTCCTGAAGTTCCTGCGCGATATCACCCGCCCGTTCCAGGTCGTCGACCTTGATCTCAACGCCTGTGACCCGGTCTTTTAGACGAAATATTTTCTGGGAAGTTTTCAGGGATATGAAAGCGAGGCTTGAATCATATTCATACATTCCCGATTCAAACAAACCTACTACTTGCACCAGTTGCAGGTTGGGGATGAGGCCAAGTGGTGTCATGCGGGCAGCTGGCGAAACCATACCGATGACGTCTCCCGTAAAAACCCCAAGCGAACGTGCCAGTTCGTTGCCAAGAATGATACCGCGACGCGTGGAAGCTTGGGCAGAGGGGTCCTCCTTCGGCAGACCGGTAGTCAGGAATGACAGTTGTCCATCAATGATATTGTTGTCGAGGTCAGAGGTTTCTTTTTCAAGGACTGGATCGACACCGCGCAACACCACTCCAACAGTGTTGTCTTTATGTGTCAGCATCACCTGCTTGAGCACAAAGGGGGCGGCGGCTTGCACGCCATTTACTGATCGAGCTTGTTCGATAACTTCGCCGTACCCTACGATCCCGTCACGGGTCACATTGGTAACGACCACATGGCTGGTGGTGCCGAGAATTTTATCGCGCAGGTCCTTTCCAAAACCTGACATGACGGCAATCACCACGATGAGTGCCATCACCCCCAGTGCAACTCCTCCCATTGAGATGAAGGTGATGAGGGAAATAAACTTTTGCGATTTACGTGAGAGCAGGTGGCGCCAGCTTATTTGCAATTCGTAGCTCATGCAAGTTCTGGAGGTGAGAGAAAGCCGGTCGAAAAATAATTAAATGTCTTCCGACTCATCCTTCTTTTTTAAGTTGGGGAAAAAATATGACGTCGCGGATGGATTGCGAATTGGTGAACATCATCACCAGACGGTCAATCCCGATTCCTTCTCCCGCAGTCGGAGGCAAACCGTATTCCAGGGCTCGAATAAAATCGGAATCCATGCCGTGTGCTTCTTCATCACCGGCTTCTTTTTGTTGGACCTGGTCCTCAAATCGTTGTTTCTGGTCAATGGGGTCGTTGAGCTCGGTGTATGCATTGGCCAGTTCCTTGCGTCCGACAAACAATTCAAACCGTTCCACAAGAGATGGATCGTCTTCTTTCTTTTTTGATAGAGGGGACAACTCCAATGGATAATCGATGATAAAGGTGGGTTGCACCAGTTTGCTTTCAACAAATTGGTCAAACAGTTTGCCCCACAGCTTCCCCAGATTATCACTTTTTTCCAGTGGAATGTGGTGCTGCTTTGCGAAGGCCGTGGTCTGTTCGATATCATCCAGGATATCATCCGGAACCCCGCCGATATCTACAAGGGATTTTCTGAAGGGAAGGCGGGCAAAGGGTTGTGAGAGATCGATTGACGCCTCCTGAGTTTCTCCGCCTTCATCAAAGGTACAGGGGAAAACCAGACTGTCGAACACTTCCTGGCCAATGTAGCGAAACAAGTTTTCAGTAAGGTCCATCAGGTCTTCGTAATTTGCGTAAGCGGTATAAAACTCCAGCATGGTGAACTCGGGGTTGTGCTGGGTGGAGATACCCTCGTTGCGAAAGTTTCGATTGATTTCATAGACCCGGTCAAGTCCACCCACAACCAGGCGCTTTAAAAAAAGTTCCGGGGCAACACGCAGATACAGTTCCATGTCCAGTGCATTGTGATGTGTTTTGAATGGTCTCGCAGTGGCACCGCCTGCTATGGATTGCATCATCGGGGTTTCCACTTCGAGGTAACCACGCGCATTCAAAAAATCACGGATGGAACGGATGATACCGCTTCTGTAAACAAAGACTTCACGTGCCTCCTGATTCATGATGAGGTCGACATACCGCTGGCGGTAGCGCAATTCGACATCTTTCAACCCATGCCATTTTTCAGGAAGTGGAAGGAGAGATTTGGTCAGCAAGGTGATTTTCTTTGAAAAGATGGTGACCTCACCTGTTTTAGTGCGGGAAACCGTCCCTTCGACACCAATAAAATCTCCAATGTCAAATTTTGCGAACAGGTCATAGGCTTCTTCCCCGATATCGTTCTGGCGGACAAATACCTGAAGTTTTCCGGAGCCATCCTGTATGTGACAGAAGGAAGTTTTACCGTGTTTGCGTTTACTGACCATTCTGCCGGCGACGGTCACGTGTTGTTTTTTTTCATCCAGTGCCTCGCGGTCGAGGTCCTGGTTTTCTTCAAAAACCGGTCCCAACTGGTGTGTGACCTTGAATCGATTGATGTAGGGGTTGATGCCAGATTTGCGAAATTCATCCAGCTTTTCATACCGGATTTTGATCAGTTCGTTTGTATCGTCCATGAGGGTAAGGAAAAAAAGATTGAATGGGGGTTAAATGAAACCAGGTGCCCGAAGAATCTCGAGATCAGAATTTTTTCTACTGGCGAACGGTCAGCGGGCAGTCGAGACGAACCGGGATTCCCGCACCACCGTGATTTTGATTTCGCCGGGGTAGGTGACTTCCTTTTCGATACGTTTCCCAATGTCTTTGGCCAGAAGAGATGCTTCTTCGTCGTTCATGGTTTCGGGTAGTACGATGATGCGGACTTCGCGACCTGCCTGGATGGCGTAGGTCTTTTCGACACCTTTATAAGAGTCTCCAATTTCTTCAAGCTGGGACATTCGCTGTGTGTAGGTTTCCAGCATCTCTCTGCGGGCACCCGGCCGTGAAGCGGAGATAGTATCTCCCGTCGCGACCAATACAGCATACAGGGATTCAGCTTCGACGTCTTCATGGTGCGCTGCAATGGAGTTGATGACGTATTTGTGTTCGTTATAGCGACGTGCGATGTCAACGCCGAGTTGGGTGTGTGTGCCATCTGTGTGACGGTCAATGGCCTTGCCGATATCGTGCAGCAACCCTGCGCGTTTAGCAATTTTTACATCGAGGCCTAATTCTGCTGCCATGGCACCACAGACCCATGCCACTTCTTTTGAATGGTCGAGAACGTTCTGGGTATAGCTGGTGCGGTACTGAAGGCGGCCCAGCAGTTTGACCATTTCTCCCGGCATGCCGTCGATTCCGACATCGATGATAGCCTGCTCCCCTGCTTTTACGATTCCGGCCTCAACTTCTTTCTTGCATTTGTTGACGACCTCCTCAATGCGACCGGGGTGGATGCGACCATCGAGGGTCAATTTATCGAGGGCTCGTTTTGCAATTTCCCGACGGATCGGATCGAATCCGGAGAGCACCACAGCGCCAGGAGTGTCATCGATAATCAGGTCAATTCCGGTGCACTGTTCGAGTGCACGAATGTTGCGACCTTCACGGCCGATAATGCGTCCTTTTATATCATCGTTAGGCAGTTCAACAACCGATACGGTGGATTCCGCCACATGGTCGGAGGCCAGCCGCTGGATGGCGTAGGAGATGATTCGTCTGGCTTCGCTTTCCGCCGTTTCGTGTGCCTTTTCTTCAATCCGCTTGATTTCTTTGCCAGCGGAGAGGCGTGCCTCATCAAGGACTTCATTGCGGATGGCTTCCTTGGCTTCTTCGGCGCTATAGTTGCTAACGACCTCAAGCTTTTTGATTTGTTCTTCAATCAAATCCTGGCACTCTCTCTTCTTCTCTTCGAGCTCCCGGCTCCGGGCTTCGGCTTCTTTGGCTTTTTCCTCAAATTTGCGCTCCGCGACCTTACTTTTTTCAACAGATTGTTTCAGTTCGGACTCCTTGTTGGCCAGAACACGTTCCTGCTTGTGGAGTTCCTTGTGGTAGGCTTCCTTTTCACTTTCAATTTCGGCGAGCAGGGAGATCCGATGCTCTTTCATCTCGACTTCAACTGCTTTTTTCCGCGTTTCCGCTTCCCGCTCGGCTTCCTCAATAATTTTCTGTCCCAGTGCTTCGGACTCTTTAATTTGATATTCGCTGAACTTTTTTCGGAGGATATATCCCACCCCGAACCCGCCAATCAGACACACAACCATCGCAAGAATCAGTGTGACAGAAGTGACATGAATTTGTGAAAAAATGCCCATGAGCTTAGGACCTCATCTATATTGGTTCAAAACGCTTCTTTGTCAGGAAGCGCGGAGTAAAGTACGTTTGTCAGTGATGACCCCATTAAGAGCCTGGTCATTTGTGTCCATTGGAACATCGTCAATCACCTGAAAATCAAAAGCCAGCCCCAGCCGCAAGCAATCGGGCCGTGTGCTTGTAAACAGTTGATCGAAATATCCTTTTCCATAGCCTAGGCGGCCCCCATTACAATCGAAAGCGAGGCCTGGTGCCAGAACCAGATCCAACACATCTGGCGAAATAAACCGGGCGGGCTCGGGCTGCTGGATACCAAAAGGACCTGCTACCCAACCCTCTGTTTCATTTGGCCATCGAGCAACTCCCAGTTTATTATGGCCTTTCAGTACATATGGGATGCAAACTTGTTTTCCTATTCGCCGGGCCAGTGCAATTATTTCCTCTGTCTGTACTTCATCAGGAAGAGCCCGGTAAACCATGACGGTTTTAGCCGCCCGGAACATATTCAATTGAACTGTCTTCCGGGCAATTTCCCCGCTTTTTTTTTCAATATCCTCAGGCAGCAATCCTTTCCTGAGGCAGCTCATTTGTTGCCGTATTTTGGCTTTTGAGTCCTGGGAGCTTTTATCCATTGTCAGCTCTCCATTCGCCAGATAAAAAGCAACCGATCACGGCAAATGTACTGTTCCTTAAACTGTGTAAAACAGGAATCGGGGGTTGCAATGACTTTTGCTGTGCTCTTGGTGTGAAACCAATTTTTAAAGATAGAGTAACGATGCCTTTTTTAAGGCTTATTAGTCACCTTCAGCGGTTTCAGAGTAGCTAGAACCTGGCCTGGGAACTACGGGCGAAGAAGCGGCTTGAATATTTGGCGGGAGATGGTGTTAAGCGATTTCGTCCCGAGAATCCGGACGACATCACCATCAATAAAGTTCCCATTACTATAAATTGTATGATTAAAAACGCCACTTGAATCGTGTCCGTTACTATTTTCTAATTAATGAGTTCCTGACCGGGGCGGCAATCTTGAAATTGCGCCTTCCCCCACCTTTAAACAAAAAGGGGAAGGCTTCCCCGCTGTGCCGTGTAAAAAACAATTATTGAACCTGCCAAGGACAGGTGGGATCTCCGTTTCTGCTTCAGGCTCCCTCGCATGGAGGTATGCACACCACAGATGAGTTTCAATCCCGTTTTTTACGAGTTGGCTCAAGAATTGACTTGTTACTCGAGCACGGCAGGGAAACCACGTTCCCTGATTGAAGTCATCCTAGCACAACGCACAAATCACCACAAGGTTTGAACTCGCGGCGAGAAATGCAGATTTAAAAGCTCAGGCCAGACCTGTTTTTACCTGGGAAACAAGGGATGAAACTCTTTGGTTTATTTCTTCCTGGCGGGATTCCTGGTCTTCTTTAAGGGTGGCCAGTTCCTGCCTGACCAGGGCCAGTTCATGGGCCAGATTCAGTGCAGTGAGAACCCCCAGATCCAGTGTGGACAATTTTGCCGAGCCAGTGGATAGCTCCTGCATTTTGTTGTCAACATATTCTGCCAATTCCTGCGGATCAATATCTCCCGAGGGGGTTTTGACTGTGTAGGTTTTTCCGAAGATTTTTATTTTTGAACTTTGTGACATGAATTGAGGGGCTGGAAGGGAAATAGATAGAGAACTCACTAAAGAAAATCAATTTTCTCCATAGACTCAAGAAGGCGTTTCACGCGTGACCGTAACTCACCTCTTTCCTGTTCAAGCTTTTTTTGTCTGGATTCAAGATCCTTGACCCGTTGGACTGCTCCCCCCAGTTGTTCAGATTGTTCAGCCTGTTCTTCCAACCGGGATTTTAAGAGCGTACATTCTTCCTTGAGTGCGCAGTTTTGTTCGCGTAATTGACGGGTTTCCTCTACGAGGGCAGGGATCAGATTCTCCAGCTCTTCCAAGGGAAAATCAGACATAAACCATCCTATCACCACACATTTTTCGAGTCAACGCCAGCATTAGCAACTGCCCGCAGCATATTTTTCAATTAATAATGCGTTTCCCATTAGTCCCATATTTTTTTGTTTTACGACAGAGTTTTTTCGGGTTTTGAAAGTGAATTCAACTGAAAAAATCAGGCGTCACGTAGATGGGCCTGGACTTTTTCGACCAACTGTTTAACGATTTCTTCGAAAATCGGGTTTATCTCTTCATCGGTCAGTGTTCGGTCAGGAGATTGAAATGTGAGCGCGAATGTAAGGCTTTTTTTGCCGGGTTCCAGTTTTTTTCCCTCAAAATGATCATACAGTTCGGTCTTTTTCAAGAGGTGGGTGCCTGCTTGTTCGATGACCTGGCAGATTTCGTCGGCCTTTACTGATTTATCTACCAACAAAGAGATGTCCCGATAGATTCCAGGGAACTTGGGCAAGGGTTCAAATCGAACTGTCGGTGGCAAGGCGTTGACCCAGCCTTCAAGGTCAATTTCCAATGCAAACAAGGGTTGATCAATTTCGAACTTTTTAGCGAGTGTGGGAGACAACTCGCCAAGAGAGGCAATGGAAATTTTTCCTACAAAACAATCTATAGAGGTGCCTTGTGCCAGGTAGGGTTTCGCTGTGGAACGATAATCGCCTTTAATTCTGAAATTGGAAAGCAGGGACTCCAGGGTTCCCTTAATATCATAAAAATCATACCCCTTCCCGATCCCCGTCCAAACATCTGGAGGATAGGGGCCGGTGACGATCGCAGCGAGGCAGGGCCGTTCAACAACCTGGTCGTCCTTTTGGAAAAAGGCAGAGCCTATCTCAAAAAGACGCAATGATTTTGCTCCGTGCCGAATGTTGCGAATACTTGATTTAGCAAGTCCGGGAATCAGGCTGGTGCGCATGGTGCCGAGGTCCACGCTTATTGGATTATCGAGTGAAATGGTAGTGGCCTCGTTATTTGCAAAGGCTTCAATAAAATGTTCAGTGATGTCTTTTTCCAGAAAGCTGTAATTTATGGTTTCCGTAAAACCCAGGTTACACATCAACTGATTAAGAGCGCGACTTGTCGTTTGGAGATCCGTGGGCTTTAAAGGAGTGAGTTGTCCCGAGGGATCGGTGATTTCGATTTTATCGTAGCCATGTAACCGGGCGACTTCTTCTATCAAATCAATTTCCCGTTCAATCATCGGCCGCGAGGCAGGAACAGTTAAATCGAACCGAGCCTCATCTGCTTGCTCTATCTTCATATCCAGAGCTTCCAGGTATTTCCTGACAGTATTTGGATCCAGGCTGGTTCCAAGGATGGCGTTACAACGATCTGTACGGAAGACCAGGTTTGCTGGCTGGCGTGGTGAGGGATAAAGGTCAATTTCGCCCTGGGCGATGGTTCCTCCGGCAAGTTCTTCTATCAACAGCGCGGCCCTTGCTTGAGCTGAAACAATGGAATCAATATCAATGCCTCGTTCAAAACGATATGAAGAGTCTGAGCGCAGGCCGTATTTCTTCGATGTTTTTCTAATGGAGGATGGATGGAAACATGCACTTTCCAGAACGATATCCGTGGTGGTTTCGGTGACCTGGCTATTGGCGCCTCCCATAACACCGGCGAGGGCTACCGGTCGTACACCATCAGCTATTACCAGTGTGTCCGGCTCGAGTGTCAATTGACTGCCATCCAGGGTTTCGATGACTTCTTTGTCTTTTGCTCGACGGACAATGATTTGGTTTTTTTTGAGAAGGCTGAGGTCGAAAGCGTGTAAGGGCTGGCCATATTCCATTAAAACAAAATTGGTGATGTCGACCACGTTATTGATTGGGCGTAACCCGACCGCGGTTAAACGGTTTTGCAACCATGGCGGTGATGGCTTTACCTGAACGTTTTCAATAACAAGGGCAGCATAACGTGGACACAGTTCCGGATCATCCAGGCGGACGGATAATTTGTCCTTGATGGCTGGTCCCCGATTAGCTTTTTTGAGATCCGCTTCAGGGTTTGAAAGGGAAAGAGTGCTTTTTGTCAGTGCAGCCACTTCACGTGCCACGCCGATGTGGCTAAGACAATATCCCCGATTTGGTGTGACATTGAGTTCGAGAACGTCTGTTAATTCACCGCCATCCAACTGGATTTCTTCAAAGGCCTCGATTTCAAGCCCCGCCATGGTTAACAGGTGCCCTAAATCAGGTGTGGGAAGGGAACAATCGACGTATTGCTGGAGCCAGTCCTTTTGTATTTTCATAGTTGGCGATTATAGGGGATGCATTTTTAAAATGAAAGTCGTTAAGCAGTAGAAATAGAAGGGTGGAGCTTATTGCAGGAGAAGGAAAAAACTTGCCCCTAGTTTACACCAGTAGGCATGTGACCGGGTGCCATATCCGGGTGTGACCCAGTGTCGTTAATATCACCAACAAAGGAAACGGCAAATCCGCTCAAAAAACCCTCGATGACCACTGCTCCCCAGTAGCTGAGCATGGTGACATCCGGCAACCCTCCGCCAGGGCCGGGAATGACTTCGGTTGGTTCGCTTGCGATGGGGCCGAAACGGACGCGTCCGCTGCCAAGTGTTCCGATTATAAAGTTTGCGCCAGGAATATTTCCGGGATTAATGTTGGCATTGGTCGGCTGGGCAAAAAATATTTTTGCGGTTTGCCCTGCATCAACCGTAAATTCCTGGGTTGTCCCGAACTGGAAGCCGTCGTTATTAAATGCAACAGCACGTACTCCTATCCTTGAATTCATGCCGGCAAGTGAGGGATGGGTTATAGCGATAAAAGAATACACGTCGTCAGAAACCTGGTAATACGGAGACATGACTGAAGAACTGGAGGCCAGTTCAGGGTTAACATCAATCAACCTGAGCTTGGTAAGGAAGGCATCCAACCCTCCACCGCCCAGTGTGCCCTGGAACGGGGTTTCCGTTTGAAAATCCGTTGACCCGGTGAAGCCAACGACATAAGCGTCTAAGGCCGAGTCGACCGCAATTCCTGTAGCTTGCTCCGTTCCGGTGCCGCCAATATAAGTTGACCAGGATTGCAGGTTGCCAAAGCTGTTAAAGCGAGTGGCAAAACCATCGGATCCGGAACCTCCGTTAAGGTCGCCCTGCAGGGCATTCCTGACGGGAAAGTCTGTAGAGTCAGTTCGCCCGGCAACCAGAACGCTGAAAGCGGAATCTACAGTTACGGACATTCCTTCATCGAAAGCGTCGCCGCCAAGGTAGGTCGAGAACTGGAGCCCATTGCCGTCAACCAATATGCGTGAGACAAAGGCATCGGTCCCTGACCCTCCACTCAAGGCACCCTGAAACGGTATCGCTGTTGGAAAATTGGTTGAGGCTGTGCGCCCGGTGATCACGAGTCGGTCGGCGTTGTCCACGGCAATGTCGTTTCCCACGTCTTCCCCGGTTCCTCCAAAATAAGAGGAAAAGGCAAGGGAGGCGCCATTGCTGTTAAATTTTGTGAAGAAGGCATCGTTGGCCGTTCCGGTGCCATCACCGATATTTCCCTGGAATGGGCTTTGGGTTGGAAAGTTGGTGGATTTTGTACTGCCTGTAAGATATGCGTTCTGGTCTGAATCCAAGGCCACCCCTCGTCCCAAATCTTCCCCGGTGCCTCCCAGGTAGGTAGAGAAAATAAAAGACAATCCAGATGGAGCGATTTTAGTTAGGAACACATCGTTTCCAGCCCCTCCTGCAAGTGCCCCCTGAAAAGCCAGGCTGGTGGGGAAGTTGGTTGAGTTTGTTTGGCCTGTAACGTAGACATTTCCAGAGGAATCAACTGTAATGCCGTGTCCTTGATCCGTGTTGCCCCCTCCCAGATAAGTTGAAAATACTAGCGAAGCGCCGTCAGCGGAAAGTTTGGTAACAAAAGCATCCTCACCCGCTCCGCCACTCAGGCTGCCCTGCAAGGGGTTTTGAGTGGGGAAACCGGTCGATGTGGTACGCCCGGTTATATGGGCTTGTCCGCTGCTGTTTACGGCAACGCTAAGGGCTTCATCGAAACCAATTCCACCAAGATAGGTTCCATAAACCAGAGAGGTACCATCGGCACTCAGTTTGGCCACAAAAGCATCTGAGCCACTACCTCCGGAAAGGCTTCCCTGAAAAGCTCCCTGAGTGGGAAAATCAGAGGAGGTCGTTCTTCCTGCTATATAGGCATTGCCTGAAGAATCCAGGGCAATATCGAACCCAACCTCGGCACCTGAGCCTCCAAGGTAAGTTGAATAAGTTCTCAGTAAAAGGACCGGGTCGATGATCAGTGGGTGGTCAGGATCATAATGGGCAATATGAAACCCCACCCGGTTTTGGCTGTCGAGTGTGTAGCCTCCTTCACGAGATATTTTTTTTCCGTCGATGACCTGATAAATTCGGGGAGCATCTTGAGACAGGGTTCCATTGGAGGTCCGGATATTCAGTCTTCCATTGGATCCAATGTTGAGAGATTGTGCACCCTCAAAATTAAGGCGAATATTTTGAAAGTTTGCTCCAGGGGCTACGATAAAATCGTATTCAGGTTGCTGTCGGTTACCATAAAAAACGAGATCTATGCCGGGATAAACCCCCGGGTAACGTACGGCTAGGTAGGTTTCTATATCCGTGTGCCACTGATCCTGTTGATTACCTGAAAAATAGTGGAACCGCGTTTTTTGTAGAGATTCACCTACTGGAAAGGAGGGTCTGGCATTTTCCCAATGGAGTTTTAAAAGTGAAGTTTTTCCCGTTTCATTTTTCAGCGAAACTTTTTTTTCTTTGGCTTGGTTTGAAAAAAGTATGGTGGCGCTGGTGTCATTAAATAATACTCCATACCCAGACCCACGGGTTAGATAATGCACCTCTTCCGGAGCCTGCCCGACATTTCGTTCAAAATAGAGGGGCAAATGTTGAATGCGGGTAGACATTCGGTCTGAGGTTTGTCCTCCTGTTCTGGTGACTTCCGGTTTCTTGAACTTACCTGCTTTCTTCCCGTTAGTCGTGCTATAACCAAACCAGACCAAACTAAAGGCAACGAAAAGAGTTGCCACCGTGAGGAACCTGATAGATGATCGAATTTTAGGATTTTTTATAGCTGCAAGCACGAGCGTCTCCTTGGTACGTCTTATCGGTAGGAAAATTGAATGGGATTACCTGAAAATTGACCCTGGGTTGTTCGTCTGGGTAAATTATAACTATTTGAAAGATATGGATCTAAGTAGCGAAAATTTAATTCGTCTCATCCAGAAGAAGACCAATCGACCGCTAAAATTTTCTGAATTAATGCGAACCTTGAATGTTCCTGAGCCTCAACGTCGGGAATTTCGAGGGCAAATTAAGGAAATGGTGGAAGAGGGTGCCCTTGTTAAATTGAAGGGAGGGCGTTATGGCTTGCCCGACGAGATGAGTCTGGTTTCCGGAATGCTTAAAGGGCATCCGGATGGATATGGTTTTTTACTGACCGATGCGAGGGAAGCGGACCTTTATGTCGGACGGAAACAGATGAACGGAGCCATGCATCAGGACAAGGTGCTGGTCAGGGTGGAGTCTGGAAAAAGCAATTGGGGGAAACCTGAAGGACGAGTAATCAGGATTCTACAAAGGGCTCATACTACGCTCGTTGGTGTGTTTGAGCCTCTTGGCCGGGACGGTTGGGTGATTCCTTCCGATGAAAATGTTTTTCACGATATTTTTATTCCGGGCAAACTGAAAAATGGTGCCAAGCCTGGGCAGATCGTGGTGGTGGAAATCACCGACTATCCAACACGTCATCAGCCTCCTGCAGGTAAGGTGCTTGAGGTGCTGGGGAAAGCGGATGACCCGCGCGTGGAGTTGCGTTCCATTTTCCACAAGTTTGGGGTCCATCAGGATTTCCCGCCTCAAGCGCTCGAGGAAGCCAGGCGGTTCAGTCCTGAACCTGTAGGCGACGAGGGAGACAGCCGGCGGGATCTTACCAGTTGGTTGACCTTCACGATTGATGGAGAGCGGGCCAAGGACTTTGATGACGCCGTTTCGTTGGAGGTGGAGGGACCCGTGTGGCGGTTGGGCGTCCACATTGCGGATGTCAGTAATTACGTGACAGAAGACAGTGCGCTGGATAAAGAGGCCTTTGACCGGGGCACCAGCATATATTACCCCGACGGGGTCATTCCGATGCTGCCAGTTGAGTTGTCCAACGAGGTGTGCAGTCTGAAGCCTTTGGAAAAGCGTTTGACTATTACCGCATTGATGGAATTCACCAAGGGAGGGGAATTGACTCATTTTGAAATATTCCCCTCGGTGATTAAAAGCCGGTACCGGTTTACCTACACAAAGGTATGGGACCTGTTGCAAAACGGTGACCCGGAAAAAGAATACACCGAGGCGATGCCAGTACTGACGGCCATGCATCGACTCAGTCGTTCGCTTCGAAAGCGCCGTTTTGAACAAGGCAGTGTGGAATTTGAAATTCCGGAACCGGAGGTGAGGATGAATCCGGACCACAGTGTTGAGGCCATCGTCATTGCAGACCGTAATCCGGCGCACCAACTGATTGAAGAATTCATGCTGGCGGCTAATCGAGTTGTAGCGAGTTATTTGACAGGGCGGAAAATCCCAGCCGTGCACCGTATCCATGAAACACCGGACCCGGATAAATTAATAACCTTTCAGGAGTTTCTGGAAAGCCTGGGATACCGGTTGCCTTCAATAAAAAAGCTGTCGTCAAAACATTTGCACAATCTGCTACAAAATGTGAGTGAAAAACCGGAAGCAAGGGCTATCAATACCCTGATGTTACGGGCCATGAAAAAGGCGATTTACTCCGAAGAACCGGTCGGACATTTTGCTCTGGGTTTTGAACATTACACACATTTCACCTCTCCTATCCGCCGATATCCGGACCTCGCTATACATCGTCTGCTTAAGTATGTCCTCAAAAAGAAAAAGCTCACTCGTAAAGAATGCAGTCGGCTCCGTCAGATCGCGGCAGAGGTGGGTGCCCAGTCAACTGACCGGGAGCTCAAGGCACAGGGTATTGAACGTGAAGTGAACGACCTGAGACGCGCCCAGTTTATGTTGGATAAAGTGGGCCATATTTATGACGGGATAATATCCGGCGTGCAGGCTTTCGGTTTTTTTGTGGAACTAAAGGGTATTTTTGTAGAAGGGCTTGTCCGGGTGTCAAACCTTCAGGATGATTATTATTTATTTTACGAACACGAATACAAACTGAAGGGGCAACATCGCGGGCGCATTTTTCGAATTGGCGATGAAGTCCGGGTTCGGGTGGCTGAGGTTGATTTACCGCGTCGGCGCATCGATCTTATGCTGGCGTTAAATTAAAATTCCTTTGATATATATTTTACGGGAGAGTCCGTGTCGCTTCCCCTGTTACCCTGGTTTCTGGCATATTTTGCAGGTGTTTTGCTTTCCAACCCCCAGGAGGAAAGTCTTTTCCCCTACGCCCTGGCAGCTTGCGCCCTGGTGGTGGCTGTCTGGGTAAAACTTCATCGATCCCGTTTTCGTGTTTTACACCTGTTTCTTTTGGCGCTTTTGTTCACTTTGGGATGGGTTAATGTTCAGTCCCGCAACTCGTCCCTTCCTGCCGACCACATCTGGAACTACCTGCAACATGATAAGCGTGCACGGGTTGAAGGTGTAATAGTTGATCGTCCCAAACAATTTCCTGACAAAACCCGCCTTCTGGTTTCCATTCGAAAAATAAATTATGGAGATGGATGGTTTCCGATTTCAGGTACGGGGCAGATCAACTTATATGGTGACCCTGTAGATTTAAAGTGGGGTGATCGCGTGCGGTTTCCTCCGATTCGTTTAAAGCGGCCACTTAATTTTCGTAATCCCGGACGTTTCGACTTTGAAAAATTCATGGAATCTGAAGGGGTTGATGTTATGGGGGGCACCTCGCAAAGGAAAAGTCTTCAGGTTCTGGGCCAGGAACCGCTTTCACGGATGGATGCAGCCCTCTTGACGTTGAGAGACCACATGTCTGACCTCCTTAAGCAGAGTCTGTCGTCTGAT
The DNA here is from genome assembly GCA_015698285.1 of Candidatus Nitronauta litoralis. Lineage (NCBI taxonomy): Bacteria > Pseudomonadati > Nitrospinota > Nitrospinia > Nitrospinales > Nitrospinaceae > Candidatus Nitronauta > Candidatus Nitronauta litoralis. Next base: position 281,892 of record CP048685.1, on the reverse strand, counting down.
AATCGAGCCATGATCAATGGTTTGTTGTTCGGGGAAAAGTCGGGTATGTCTGATGAAGTGCTGGAAGCCTATAAGGTAACCGGCATGGGGCATTTGCTTGCAGTGTCAGGGTTACATATCGGTTTTGTTGCCCTGATTTTCCTGTGGGTCACTAACAAGGTTCTTTTCTCCCTGATGTGGCGGTTCAAAAGAGAGTGGGCTCAACTAGGGTATTCCCAAAAGGGCGCGGCTGGCGGAGCCTTGCTTGCGGTGTTGTTTTATATGGTGCTGGTTGGTCCCAAAGTATCGTCCATTCGGGCTGGTATTCTGGTGATGGCAATTTTGATTGTTTTATGGATTAACCGAGAAAGACAAATATTAAACACCCTCCTGCTGGCGGCTTTTCTGATTTTAATCTGGAACCCCGGAGCGGTTTACCAATTGAGCTTTCAATTGTCGTTTTCTGCTGTTCTCTCGATTGTACTCGCGCTCAAATGGGTAGCGGAGCCTACCGATGATCCATTGGAAAGGATTGGAGAAATTGCCTGGTACAAACGATGGACAGTAAACGATGTTCCGACAAAGGGATGGGGCAATAAACTGGTAGATATCATTGCTGCCTCAGCTTTTATTTCTTTAGCTGCTTATATCGGAACTTTTCCTGTAATGTTGTGTCAATTTCATCATATCAGTCTTGTTTCACCTTTAATAAATATCCTGCTCGTTCCGCTTGCATCGATTGTGATTCCCGCTTGCCTGATGGTTTTATTTTTGGGGATTTTAGTTCCTGCTCTTTCTATTGCCTTGCTCACACCATTAGGGTGGCTGGCAGGATTGTTCATTCAGGTTCCGGTCTGGGTGGCGAAACTCCCGGAGATGTCGGTGTATCTTCCTTCTCCCCCCTGGCCATGGCTCTTTGGCTACGTGATTTTTTTCGCGGGAATGGGCTACCGGTTTTTCCTGAAGCGCCGTGAAGCCAGGGGAAAAAAGTTGTCGGTTTTCGGTGCGCTTTACGCTCCATTAGGGCTTGGGTTGCTCGGTCTGTTATTGTTAGCCGGGTTGGTGGCTCCACGTTTACTTCATTCCAAAACCCCCCAGCTTCATGTCTGGCTTCTGGATGTCGGACAGGGTGAGTCGATTTTCATCGAGTTTCCCAATGGAAAAAATATGCTTCTCGATGGCGGTGGTTTTTTTAAGGGAGCCTTGGATGTAGGTGCCCGGGTGGTGGGTTCTTTCCTCTGGAGTCGGGGAATAGGAGAAATTGACTATCTCGGAGCTACACACAGTGATCAGGATCACATTGATGGAGTGGAATCACTTGTAGAAAAAATGAAGGTTGAGCATTTCCTCAATCGGCGTGACGGAATGAGTGACCGGCGGTTTTCGGCTTTGGTTTCCGAGGTGGTGGTCCGGGGAATCCCCCTGGTAGAATTCGGGCCGGAGCACCCACTGAAAATTGGCGAAGTGGTGATCAAAAACCTGCACCCCACTGAGGCTTATTACCGGAACGAAAGCAGGGTAAAAAAAGATCGGCTCAATAATGATCAATCCTGGGTGGTGATGTTGGAGTACAGGCAGTTTAGAATATTGCTTACAGGCGATATTACAGAAAAGGCCGAGCAATGGCTGATGGGGCAGGGTACGGATCTTCGTGCGCAGGTGTTGAAGTCTCCCCATCATGGTAGCAAAACCTCGAGTTCATCAGAATTTTTACAGGAAGTCGCAGCGCAGGATGTTTTGATTTCCTCCGGTTTTGCAAACTATTTTCACCATCCGCATAAAAGGGTGTTGAAGCGTTATCGGCAGGCAGGAGCCAGGGTATGGAATACGGCTCAGAGGGGGGCTTTGCATTTATCTACTGATGGTCAGAACTACAAAATTGAAACACATGAGCATTTATCTCATTGGTAAATTGCCTCGGCCAAGGGTAAGAGCGTTTCCAGTATTGAGTGCGTTTAAAACCTGAAGCTGCTGAAAAGAAACCATTGTTCGTTTTTCAGTCTCCCCAGTGATTATAGCTTCAGGTTGGTTCAGGAAAAGAATAGCTCCAACCCTTCCCTGAATGATTCTCTTAAATCTTTCAGGCGGTCTGGAGCCACCGACCGGTTGTTTTTATCAAACCATGGGGAGGATAGATACATTTTGCGGTTCATTTCAATTTGAACCCAGGGAAGGGGGTTGTTCCCGTATTTTCTGGTGATGTATCCGCCTGCGAAAGGTTCGTTTATCGTTATCTCCCCTTCATCCAGGTTGAAACTTTTTTGAAAACATTTGGACAGATTTTGCACCCATTTATCGGGGCAGCTTTTTCCAAAATTATTTCCAAGGCAGATGGAGGGCCTTTCTTTTCCTGTATCAGGAGAAATGGCAGGGCCTATGGGCTCCATCGTGTGACAATCCAAAGCCAGTTGAATTTCAGTTGCACCCTTAAAAGTGTCCTCGATCATTTTGTGGTAGGGGTCGTAATATTTTTGAACCAGAATTTTTAATGTGGCTTCGTCGGGAAAAGCGGCAGAGGAATAAATGGAATGGCCATGGCAGGTTTTTGTTTTTACAATGCCGTCGGGATTTTCAGGGGGACGGTCAGTAATATCGCGACTCAAATCAATAAAAGCTCTGGCAATGTCTGTTTCCACCAGGGTCAAAACATCCTCTTTAATTCCGTAAATTTCGCGGGTAAATGAGTCGCTATCCTCAAATAAGTCTTTTGGTGAAAGGTGTACCTGACGGGATACCTCTTCAGGGATTTTTGTCCCGCCATGGGGAATAGATATCAACAGGGGTAGTTTCATAGTTTAAGGACCGGCTGCCGTTCCGTCACGCCTGATTTCAGCAACTCCTTGGAACTCATCTTTGGTATTGCATTTAAGAACAGCGTGAACCGCTCCCAGATAGAATGAGTAAGCTTCTCTGGAATCAATTTTATAACCTGCCTGTTTTAAATATTTAATAATCTCTGGATCAAACCGCTCCTCTTCGATGCTCAGCTTTCCGCCAACCGTGCAATGAAAACGTGGCTTCAGCATAGCCTCACTTATGGGAAGCCCTGAGTCCACAATATGCGATAGAAACTGGCTCATGGCAGAAAAAATACGCTCACTGCCGGGACTTCCTGCAACCAGCCAGGGTTTATCTTTATAGAAAGCGATGATGGGTGCGACCGAGCTCCAGGGAATCGCATTGGGTCTCAAATAGTAAGGATGGGAAGGGTCAGTAATATCCAGCGAGCTCATGTAATTGTTATAGAGAAAGCCCAGCCCCCGTGCCGCCACTTTTGCCCCGTACACCAACTCAATCGACTGTGTAATGCCGATGGCGTTTCCTTCCTTGTCCATGACTGAAAGATGGGTTGTGTCATTTGACAGGGAGAACAATTCGGTTAGAGGCAGAGAGGGGTCAATCCCATCTCGAATGGAAGAAGAAAGATTTCTTGCAAAATCCCGGCTTAGGATTTTCCTGTCATCAGGCAATTGCGGATAGATGTTTGGGTCAAAGGGACGCTCTTTATGATTCAGCAAACCTTTTCTAAATGCCTCGGCAATAAAATGGCAAGCCTGTGCACTTCCACTTTTTAGAATTTTTGATGGTAGGTTTTTCAGTATTTGTAGAACCAGAAGAAGAGTTCTGCCTGCACCCGGTGGCGGTGTCGTGAAGACTTTAACCTTGCGGTAACTTCTGCTGATGGGCTTTCGCTCAACTGGCCAGGGAATCAGAGCCAGATCGTCTCCACGCAAAAAACCCTCGTGGTACCGCATGTCTTCGTCAATCTGTTTCGCGATTTCTCCCGTGTAAAATGACTTGACGCCATGCTGGGCCATGTGCTCCAGCATTTGTTTCAAATCGTCCTGTTTGAAATTGTCACCAACTGGATAGGGGGTGGTCCCATTTTTTAGAAAATATTTTGCTCCTGATAATGAATCTTCTTTCAGGAAGTTTTCTGTTTCCCTTTTTTGCAAGTCATGTTGAAGCTGGGTGATTGCATATCCTTCACGGGCAATGCGTATCGCCGGTTCCAGGATTTTTGACCATTCAAGTTTGCCATAGTGGAAATGTAAATAGCCCAGAACGGCCGGTGTACTCGGAATGGTGGTGGCTTTGTATCCTCGAAACCGCTGTTTTTTTTTATCAATGCGGTCCAAATGAGCAAGAGAGGGAACGCGACTGGATCCATCGAGCGCTATGGTCTTTCCCCGGAAATGGAGAATGGCCATGGACTGACCGCCAATCCCACTGGCCTGGGGTTCACAAACTCCTAAAGCAAAAGCAGATGCGCAGGCGGCATCAATAGCATTCCCGCCTTGTTTGAGCATTTCCACTCCCGCCTCTGTGGCATTGGGAAAAGCAGTGGACACCATACCTTCTGAGGAAGCGGCACACTTTCCATCTTCAGAGGGTGAAAAGCTGTTTTCAATTTTTTCAAGTTTCATGAGCCGAAATTTTTAGAGGATCGATAAATCAGATATGCAAGTAAAACGGCTCGGTCGATCAGGCTGTCCCGGACAACATACTCATTATTTGAACCATACCCTCCGGTTACCGGGCCAAACCCATCAAGGGCCGGTACACCGTGAGCAGAGTTTTCCATGCAGGAAACCATTGCGTTTTCTGCTTTTTTGACGCGGACCTCGAGAGTTTTAGCGATCTTTTCCACTTTTTCAAAAAATGCCAGCGACCTTTCCGTTTCCACAAACGGTTTTCGTTGAGGGCCTTTGGTCACATACACTTTAATATTGCTCTGTGACTTGGTCTCGAAAATACCCCGGATTCGCTCTTCCAGCTTTTTCCGTTGGTCAACTGTCCGGTAACGCGCCAAAAAGGATAACGCTGCGTGGTACGCAGGCTGGTCTTCCATTCCTTTGGTTTGTAGTCCGGTGATTGTGATGAAGATACCTTCTTCCTCTGAGTTTAATTTTCTTAATGCGGTCAATTTTTGTGAGACAAATAAAATAGGATCGCTGACTTCAGAAGAAGCTTTTAATCCCTGCTTGTTTTGTACCCGATTGATTTCAATCTCGAATCTCATAGTACCGGAACAAGAGGTCATGATTTCTCCACTCAAGCCCGCCCCATTTAACCCAACAACGAAATTGGATTTTCCAGACACTTCTTCAATTACGGGCTTCGAGGACCGTTCTCCTAAAGATTCGTCTGTAATCAGCAGGATGCCGCATCTGACCCTTTTCAGCGAGCGCGTGTATCGCAATGCTTTAAGAGCTCCAAGCATGACAGCAAGCCCGCCTTTTCCACGCGCCACGCCTGTTCCATGGAGCCGTCCTTTTTCCTCATAGAATGCATTGAAGTCTTCGTAATCAACCGGGTTGTCCAGATTGCAAATTAATAGGATGTCGTTTGTTTCTTCCATGTGATTGGTCAGATATAAAATATTTCCATACTCTGCCCGTGAATAGACATGGCGCTGGAATCCGAGGGTTCCCAGCTTGTTGGATACCCATCTTCCAAGGGAATTCACTCCTTCAATATTTTGAACATAAGAGTTGATGTCCACCATTTTTTCGAGGTCATCTTCCATTGTCCGGAGATTCCCTCTTAAATGACTTCTCAGGCGAATTCGAAGTGGGTCTTTTTGGGTTTTCGATTCAGGCTCTTCAACCGACAACTGGTCCCTTTGCTGGGTGCCAAAATAACGTTCGACCGCCACATCGAGCATGCGATTGACCATGGTTTCATAGGTGTAGCCAGCAACTTGCGCTGCATGCACATAGGAACCTGTTCCACCGAGGCTGGCCATCGAATTCAATTCCAGGATATAAAGATTGCCCTCTGCGTCCATCCGGAAATCCACCCGGCAAAAGTCGTAAATGCCCAATACCCGGAATGTATCTCTGGTGAGGCGACGAATTTCTTCGGCGGTTTTTTCGTCCACGTTGGCCGGACAAATTTTCCCTTTGGGTTTCTTAAGCTTGTCATCAATGCTCTGAATCGCATCAGGATTCCCTTCCAGATCAATTTCCAGAATGGGAAATATTTCGGGATCCTGATTGCCCAATAACCCGACGGCAAATTCCCTTCCAGGAATAAACTTTTCAACTAAAATTGGCTGCTTGAATTGCTCGACCAGATCCACAACTGCGGTTTTCAGTGAGGGCAGGTCATGGATGACCTGGATTCCCATGGAGACCGCTTCCATTTTTGGTTTCGTGATTACGGGGAAGGGGATGTCATCAGGGACCTGGTCTTCATTAAAAAAGACCCAGTAAGGTGCAGTGGGAAGCCCCGCTGCATGGACCATTACTTTGGTCGTGACTTTGTCCAAAGCCACACCATGACCAGCCGGACTGGACCCGACATACGGGACACCAATCATTTCAAGTAGTGAAGGGATATGAGTGTACCGGCTGACACCCTGAAGGCCGTAAGCCATATTGAATACCATTCCCGGTTGCTCCCCCTGGACGACCCGGGGCATGAACCCTTGCAGTTGTTCAATGACATTTATGTTGCCATCAATCACCCGGACGTTGTGGCCTCCTTTTTCCAGTGCCGACGCGACCTTTTCAACGGTTTTGGGATTGTATTTTTCCTGGTTTTGCATACCAAAAACATTGAGAACACCTTCAAAATCCTGCTGCTTATTGTAGATGACCGCTACTTTCATATGTATATTCCCCCAATGCGAACGACTTTTTTAAAAATTACAATGGCCATTCCATTATTTCAAGATGTTCCCTAAGTTTAGAGGTCGTTTTGAATTTTTTTAAAATCAAATTTCTTTTCAGTCCGGAGCAGATATTTTTAATTTCCTGAGGGTGATCACGGTATGCTGCTTTTCCGCCCAGAATTTCATGGAAAATTTTTATTAAACCTAATAGATCATCCTTAAGAAATTCAGAGCGGGAATTTCCATGGTGGTACAAATCCAGAAGCTTCAGTTCAAAATGGAGTCCGAATTTATTTACGATAATGTTATCTGTGTGGAGATCCCCATGATACTCGTTCCTTAAGTGAATTTCTTCTATCCCTTTTGTTAACGAATATAACAGGTGGAGAGCTTTGAAGGGGTCCAGCTTTTTATTTCGGGAATTTTTTAAAAAATCTGACAAAAGAACACCCTCAATATACTCTGATATCAACGCAATTACTTTGGTTTTTTTTAAAATGATTTCTTCCTGGGTATGGTATTGAATCAACAGAGAGCATTGATTTAGCTTGTGTAGTTTCTGTGCATATCTTTGGGATGTTTTGCCCTTGAAGTTCCTTTGGGGGAAAAACAGCTTGGCGGCCCTTTCAATCCCCGTATGAATTTCTTTAACTTTATAAACTTCCCCTTCATAACCGGAACCGAGCATGGACACCACACGGTATTTTCCAGCGATGGATTTCCCCTCGGGTAAATCAAACGAAGTGATATTGTGTTGGGTCATGATGTCGTCTGGATTTAAAAAAGTTTGTTTAATAAAAGTTTTTTCAAACTAAAAAGAGTTGAAGAGTATTAAACAATAGAAACAGTTTAGCTTTAAATCTGTGGTGATATTTGCAATTTTTTCCGGGGTGTCTTTTGGTGTCATGGGGCATTGTTTTTTATGGATATGTTTTCCAGGGAGAAGAATCTGTTGGGAATTGGGGAAACCTTGAAAATCCTATGAAAATTCTCTTCAAAAGGGTTTTGACTTTTTTTTACGGTTTTGACACCATAAAAGAGTAGGCGTGCGGTTGTGGACGCCAGGGGAGTCCCGGACGCAAATGCTTATCCCCTGGATGAAAGGAGGTGATCCTTTGTCTAGTCACAGTATAAAAGGAGCCTCTACGGAGACCCGATAACGCACGGGTGTCATGAGGCTCCGTGGAAAAAAAGAGTTCCTGTGAAAAGACTTTCCGGTGGACATACCCCCCCCCTTGTTTAATAGAGGGAGAAGGGTGTTCCAAATCCTGAAGGTAGCTGATTTTCGCAGGACTCAAAGGAAAAGCCCCTTCTGATTTGTCAGGAGGGGCTTTTTTATGTCCCAACAGGTTGAGAACCTGTTGATTTTTTGATATAAATCAACGCCACACTCACCAACTATATAAAGAGAGATCCATGGCAACGCTTGAACAATTAAAAACTCATATTTCTACCGCTAAGGAAAAAACGGCTGCTGCAGAGAAAAAAGCCGGAAGTAACAAATACGATAGTGACTTAAGAGCCGCAAGGAAAAAAGAAAAGCGTCTTTCACGCAAGGCGGCAAAATTCGTATATGTTGAAAAAATGAAAGAAGAGAAGAAAAAGAAAAAGAAGGGCGGCGAGTAGTCCCGTTCCTGTTATTCCTACCTTAAGGTCAGCCTAATGAGTGCCTCAGGATTTGATGTGCAGACAGTTGCCCGTCTGGCTCGGCTTGAATTGAGCCTGGAGGAAGAAGACCGTCTCGGTCGGCAATTCGAACAGATTCTGGCCCACATCGATCAGCTCAATACTCTGGACACTTCAGATGTTGAGCCAACTTCTCACGCAATTCCCCTCCAAAATGTGTTTCGGGAGGATAAGGTCGAAATCCGGTTTCCAGATGAAGATTACCTTTCACTATCTCCAGCGAAACACAAGGGACATTACGAAGTTCCGCAGATCATAGGCTGATGTACCGAAACACCATCACCCAGGCCCGGGAAAAACTAAAGAAAAAAGAAATCTCCTCTGTCAAATTGACTGAAGCGTTTTTCGAACGCATAAAATCGGTCGATTCCAATGTGGGTGCCTACCTGCATTTGACACAGGATCAGGCTTTGGAGCAGGCAAAAGAAGCCGACCGGAAAATAAAAGCTGGTGAGGATGCGCCTTTGCTGGGAATCCCACTGGCAATCAAAGACCTCATCTGTATGCAAGGGGTCAAGACGACCTGCGCTTCCCGGATCCTTGAAAACTTTGTAGCTCCCTATGACGCCACCGTAATAAAGAAGCTGAAAGAGGCAGGAGCCGTCTTTCTTGGCAAAGTCAATATGGATGAGTTTGCGATGGGGTCGTCCAACGAAAACTCGGCTTTTCATATGGCACGCAATCCCTGGGACTTTGACTGCGTTGCTGGCGGGTCCAGTGGTGGGTCGGCTGCTGCTGTGGCAGCTCAGGAATGCCTTGCTGCTCTTGGTTCGGATACCGGAGGGTCTATTCGTCAACCCGCCTCCTTTTGCGGGATCACGGGTTTGAAGCCGACCTATGGCCGGGTGTCACGTTTCGGGCTCGTTGCCTTTGCCTCATCCCTGGACCAGATTGGGCCCATGACCCGAACGGTTGAGGATGCGGCCTTGCTCCTCAAAGTCATCAGCGGTCACGACCCAATGGATTCCACTAGTGCCGACGTTGATGTACCGGACTTTGTTGCTGGACTTGATCGGGACCTCAAAGGTTTAAAAGTAGGGATTCCAAAAGAATATTTTGCTGAAGGCCTGGATTCTGAGGTCGAAGAGGCGGTCCGCAGAGGTATCGAACAACTGCAGGCACTTGGGATGGAAACGGTCGATGTTTCATTACCCCACACGGAGCATGCCGTAGCGACCTATTATATTCTGGCTTGTGCTGAAGCGAGCACCAACCTTTCGCGCTACGATGGAGTCCGGTTTGGAACCCGATCCCGGGAATCCGATTCTCTGTACAATATGTACACAAATACCCGTGAAGAAGGATTTGGTGAAGAGGTCAAGAGGAGAATTCTTCTGGGTACCTTTGTGCTCAGTTCCGGGTATTATGATGCATATTATCTTAAAGGGCAGAAAGTGCGCACACTGATCAAGCAGGATTTTGAACGGGCGTTTGAAACCTGTGATGTGGTAGCAGGCCCCGTCTCCCCGGTTCCAGCATTCAAAATCGGGGAAAAAATGGAAGATCCTTTGCAGATGTACCTTTCAGATATTTATACGATTTCCGCAAACCTTGCTGGAATTCCGGGGTTGTCGATACCCTGCGGTCTAACTTCCGGGAAACTGCCTATCGGATTGCAACTTTTGGGTAAAAAATTTGACGAATCCACTCTCCTGGCCATTGGTCACGGATTCCAGCAGTCTACAGACCACCATATCTCTTATCCTGAATTGTAAAACTGCGTAATTTTTCAGGAAAAAGTAAAAATTTCCCTTGGGATTCTTTCCTGCGTCCTTTCAAATAATAAGGGAAGGAGTGTATGTACCTGAAATGACCACAGAAACCAAAGCTGAAAATGAGTATCGTCCTATCAACCCCCGGTTGTTAGGTAATGGCTTCAAGTTCAATTTCAACCTTTACTACAAAACCCATGTTGATGGGCAGGTGAAATTTCTGAAGTTTGCCGACCAGACTGATCAGCATAAGAACAAGATCCAAAGTCTGATAGATTCGGGTGATCTTGAAGAAGAGTTGTTTGTCCGTGAAATGGACATGATGGGTTATTACCAGCAGGCCACGGAGGTGCTACGAGAATATATTGTTGATACGAATATCAGTTTCGAGGAGAAGACCGGGCAGGTTTATGATTTGTCAAAAGACATCATGAATCAGTTTTTCCAATATCAGGTACCAACAAACCTGCTCAAAATGGCCGACCCTGTAATGGAAATGATGGACCAGGTTTTGTCCCAGAAAACTGTGGGGTTCGCCGGGCTTGGTGAAATACTAAACAAGGATTATTATACCTACACTCACAGCGTGAACGTCGGTTTGTATTGCATGACGTATGCCACGAAGATTGGCATGCCCTCTATTGAATCCCGTGAACTGGGGATGGGCGGTATGCTGCATGATGTGGGGAAAGTTGAGGTGCCCATGGAGATCCTCAACAAGGTGGGTAAATTGACAGACCAGGAATTTGTTGAAATGAAGAAGCACCCGGAAGCGGGACGGGATATGCTTAATGGTATGGGTTGTTTCGGCGGTAGAATTTCCCAAATGGCCTACGAACATCATGAAAAATTCAGCGGGAACGGCTACCCACAAGGTTTGAACGGCGAAAATATTTCTTTCGAGGGGCGTATTTGCAAGGTGATGGATGTTTACGATGCGCTCACCACCCGCAGAGCTTATAAGGCCCCAATGACTCCTTTCAAGGCTCTCGACATAATGATAAATGAAATGGGCCCTGAATTTGATATCAATATACTCAACCAGTTTGTCAAATTTCTGGGCCAGGAAGCTTGAGTTAATAGAGATACTTCCTATTTATCGGATTTCACCCACCGTTGGATAAACTCTTCCAAATACAAATCCAGATATTGTGGAGAAGCGGCTGATACATGCGGCTGTATCAGCACGTTGTCGAGTTCCCACAAAGGGGAAGTCTCGGGCAATGGCTCAGGTTCGAACACATCCAGGTAGGCATGTTGGATTTTTTTCGAGTTTAAAGCCTGCAGCAGGTCGGATTCTCTGTAGGGGTTTCCTCTGCCAACATTGTAAAAAATCACTTTCCCATTGAGTTTTTCAAAATGGGAAGGCTTCAACAGCCCATCAGTTTCCTTTCCACCAGGTAAAGTCAGGACAAAGTGGTCAGTCTCAGGCAAAAGATCGGGTAATTGATCAAAGGTTGCCAGTCGGTCCTTCTCATCAAACCAGTCTGGGGCTTGATTTCCCAGGGATCTTTTTATTCCTGTGATCTGGCAGCCAAAGGGTTTAAACGCTTTTCCAATAGCTTGCCCAATCCGGCCAAACCCCAGTATGACAATCCTGGATTTGTAAAGGGATTCTATTCTGTCGGAAATCTTTTTGCGTGCCCACTTTTTCTGGCCCTGTATTTTTCTCGAGAATTCAAATCCCTTGAGAAAGTGGAACGCCGCACCCAGAACACTTTCTGCCATCATAGAGCCATGGAATCCGCCGTGCCAGACCTCGGGGAGAATATTACATTCTGATGGCTCAGGCAGCGCAATCCAATCGGTTCCTGCAGCAGGGGTCGATATCAGTTTCAGGTGCGAGGCTTTTTCCAGCCATTCTTTCTTGAAAAACCAGACGATTACCGCACCCGCATCTGGCAATTGAGATAAAAAGTCCTTTGAATTTAAAAAGGTTTTTACTTTGAAGCCTGGGATGGATTGCTCCAGCAAATCGCGATGCCTTTCCTTAAAATTCCAGCAGGATACATGGGGATGTGTGAGGTAGATGTGAATTTGCTGTTTCATGCGGAGTTCCAAAAATATGTTAACAAAATCATACAATGTTGAAATATACCATAAATGAATAACGTGGCTGCCTCTAAGGTGCGGTTTTATAACTTATTTTAAGTAAAGGGCTTATCGCTGATCTCTTGAAATGGCACGTTCTTTGTAAGTAAGAGGGCGTTGTTAACTAAATGCTCGAGGCGAACCATGATTAGATCAGACCTGGCAGAGAAGCTAGCCATTAGAATGAACATTTCAAAATTGGAAGCAGACCGCCTTATTTTGGCTTTCTGCGATGCAGTCGAAGCCAACCTGAAAATTGATGGCAAAGTTGCCATTCAGGGATTTGGGTCGTTTGTGTTGAAGGAATACAGGCCACGTGTGGGCAAAAAACCCGTTTCTGGTGAGGAGATTGAGATTCCGGCACGCAAGAAACCGGCTTTTCGTCCCAGTAAGGATTTACTCCAATTAATTAATACAGAGCGGGAACCGCGGGTTATCACTCAGGTAAAGGAATCCCCGGGTATTTCAGCCTCCTTTTAGTTAGAATTGGAAGCTGGACCCCGCCCGGGGCTCCTGTTATACTGCCTTTCCGAGGGCCATAATTTTTGATATTCGAGCCCCTCTGATAATTGGTAACTGGACCTGATGGAGGTTTACCATGAGCGATCCTAATACCTGCGGTCGGTGCGGTAGCCAGGCAATTCTAAAGGGCGATATAGGTTTAAGGACCAGTCGTGACCTTGAATTGATCATGGTGGTCCGAAAGGATCATGGTATCGAAAAAAAAATACCCCTCCAGCCCCGCGTGTGTGGCAAATGCGGATTTGTCGATTTATTTGTTAACGAACCACAATCTTTGAAAATAACCTCAGAAGACAAACCAGTAAATCCGGATTATAAAAACCGCCCCCTCCTTGAGCACGATTTCTAAATTTCAGTAATTTCCCCTATTCGTTCAAAACACTTGAGTTAGGCAAACCTTTACGTGACAATGTTGTAGAAGAGGGTTGTCGTTAAGTGGCCTCTTTTTGTTTCCAGGTACGCTTAGTAGAGTTGAATCTCATGTTCGCGGAAAAACGTTTATTTCCGGGCTGGAGTGATTGCGGATGGATCGACTTTCCAAGGATCAAATACATTTCCTTCTGCTTAAAATACATTCCCTCACTGGGCTAGTTCCGATCGGAGCTTACCTCGTTGTTCATCTTTCGGTGAATTCCCTGAGAACAGTTGGTGTCCTTCCCTATCAACTCAGCATCGACGCAATAAACAATCTCCCTTTCCTCATTTGGATTGAAACTATTTTCATTTACATCCCCCTGTTATTTCATTCTTTCATGGGGTTTTACATTTCGAAGTCGGCAAAATATAACCTGTCTCGTTATCGTTATCCCCGGAACGGTCTCTACACACTGCAGCGAATAACCGGTGCCATTGTGTTTGTGTTCCTGATATACCATGTGGGTACTACCGTTGTGCCCAAATGGACTAATGACAAGCACTTGTTTGAGGCGGCTCCTTTTTTAATCGATATACTCAATAATCAATTCGGTACCTGGACGGGGCGTATTCTCTATTTGATTGGGATTACCAGCGCAACCTTCCATTTTGCCAATGGTCTCTGGGGGTTTTGTATTTCCTGGGGGTTGGTCGTTGGTAAAAAGGCTCAACGTAATGCAGCTCTGGCTTTCTCACTGGTTGGGTTGGCGCTCACCGTCATGGGGTTAGCCACCGTTTTTGAATTTTCAATGCATCCTGAATCAACTGTGCCAACCATTCTGGATGCTTCACATCCGGGTGAGGCTTCCTGATGGAAAAACGTCCAAACAGTTTTGTTGTGATCGGTGGAGGCCTTGCCGGGCTGGCCTGCACCATGAAACTTTGTGAAGCCAAGGCAAAGGTAACGCTCGTTTCTTACCAGGCAGTCAAACGGTCGCATTCGGTTTGTGCCCAGGGGGGGATCAATGCGGCCATCAACTCCAAGGGTGAAGGCGACTCTCCCGAAATTCATTTTTACGACACGGTCAAAGGCGGTGACTTTCTCGCCAATCAACCCCTGGTTCGGGACATGTGCTATCAAGCTCCAGCGATTATTCATCTGATGGACCGCCTCGGTGTTGCTTTCAACCGTTCACCGGAAGGACATCTGGAATTCCGTCGATTTGGGGGAACCTTGTATTCACGTACCGCATTTGCCGGTGCAACTACGGGACAACAACTCCTGTATGCGCTCGATGAGCAAGTGCGTCGTTATGAGCACGATGGCCAGGTGACAAAACTTGAATGGCACGAGTACCTTGAAGCAGTGATTGACCACGATGGAGTATGCAAGGGAGCGGTCCTGCACGATTTGCGAACGGGAGAAATTTTTACCGTTGGCGGCGATGCCGTTGTCCTGGCTACTGGAGGTCCATCGCAGGTTTACGGTCGATCGACAGGATCAACGGTCTGCACAGGAGCGGCTGCAACTTCGGCCTATTTGCAGGGAGCGAAATACGGCAACCCGGAATTTATTCAGATTCACCCGACAGCAATACCGGGGCATGACAAGTTGCGTTTGATGAGTGAATCTGCACGGGGAGAAGGCGGGCGCATCTGGGTTCCCAAAAAACCAGGCGATTCCCGACCCCCGCGAGAGGTGCCAGAAAACGAACGCTATTATTTCCTGGAAGAAAACTACCCCCTGTTTGGCAATCTGGTGCCGCGTGATGTGGCAAGCCGGGAAATTTACGATGTGGTTTTCAATAAGAAGATGGGTATTGTGGGTGAACCTATGGTTTACCTCGATTTGACGCATCATCCAAAAGAATACCTCGACAATCGGCTGGGCGGTATCATTGATATTTATGAAAAATTTACGGGCGACGACCCACGGAATGTGCCGATGAAAATTTTTCCGGCCGTGCATTATTCCATGGGGGGGCTTTGGACCGATTTCAAGGACGACGGTCATGGACTGATTGACCATCAGTCTCCGCGCAATCAGATGACTTCTATTCCAGGGTTATACGCTGCGGGTGAAGCAGACTTTCAATATCACGGCGCGAACAGGCTTGGTGCCAATTCCCTGCTCAGTTGTATCTATACGGGATTGATGATGGGGCCTGGTTTAATCCAGTATGCCAAAAACCAGAAAAAGGTATTTGAAAACGTAGAGCCGCAGGTGTTTGAAAAAGCAGCGCACAAGTGGAAGGACAGGTTCAGTAAGATCAAGTCCATGCAGGGCAGTGAAAACCCTTATGACTTGCACAGAGAGTTGGGCGATACGATGATGGAAAATGTATTGATTGTTCGGGACAACACTAAACTGAATAAAGCTCTTTCAATGATCGACGATATCGAAACACGCTCTCATGATATTCGCTGTCTTGACACCACTCACTGGGCCAATCCGACACCGAGTTTTATCAATCAATTGAATTGCATGATCCACCTTTCACGGATCATCGCTATGGGTGCCCTGATGCGAAACGAATTTCGGGGAGCCCACTACAAACCAGAGTTCGATCTCAAACAGCCCTCGGATTTTGATCCACACGAGTATGTTGATTACATGGAGCAAAAGAATTACGGTGAAGTGCCGGAAGAATCATTCCCGGATGGGCACTTGGCTTACATGAAACGGTTTGAGGCGAATAATGAGAGGTGGTTGAAAACCACCATCGCCCATTACGATGAAGGAAAACCCAATATCAGTTACGAACCGGTAGACACCTCGATTGTGCCACCACGTCCCAGAAAATACGATTGATACCATGACAACAAAAAATATTACCATTAAAATAAAACGGCAGGATGCCCCGGATTCAAAACCCTACTGGCAGGAATTTAATGTCCCTTTCAAGGATCATTCCAATATTATTTCCTGCCTTCAGGATATTCAGCGAAGTCCGGAAACCAGTAACGGCGTTTCCATCAATCCTGTTGTATGGGAATGTAATTGCCTCGAGGAAGTTTGCGGGGCTTGTACCATGGTTATTAATGGTCGGGTGAGGCAAGCGTGTACCGCTCTGGTCGATAAACTGTCTCATCCGATAACATTGGAACCAATGTCGAAATTTCCCGTTGTCAGGGATTTGCATGTTGACCGCAGTCGCATGTTTGAAAACCTCAAAAAAGTAAAGGCCTGGATCAATATTGATGGTACTCACGATATTGGGGAAGGACCGGTGCTCCCGGAAAATGAACGGGCCAAACGTTATGTCTTGTCGGAGTGTATGACCTGCGGGTGTTGTCTCGAAGCGTGTCCCCAGTTTTCGAAAGACAACAACTTCCTCGGAGCAGCCACTTTTAGTCAGGTTCGGCTATTTAATGCCCACCCAACCGGCAAATATAATCAAGAGGAAAGGCTGGAAGCGGTGATGGGTGAGGGGGGAATCGCAGATTGCGGTAACGCTCAGGTTTGCGTCGAAGTGTGTCCTAAACACATTCCTTTAACAGAAAGTATCGCGGAAATTGGGGGGCAGACGACCCTTCAGATCATAAAAAACCTGTTATTCAAATAATCAAGTGTTCCAGATCCGGGATTTTTATTCCCAACCCCGGTAGGATTTGCTATGATTTTACCGGAAAAATACTTCTAGAAACCGGAAAAATAAGGACATCCTTATGAAAGTATCGCTGGCAAGTGCGCTTGGCACCTGTTTTGGAGTAAAAGACGCTATCAATATGGCTCTGGAACCCCAGTTCAAGGACGATCTGACTATTGTCGGGCAACTGGTTCATAATCGGCAGGTTAATGAAGCTTTGAAAAAGAATGGGATCTCCCTCGTGAATGGTGTGGATGGGCTCGAGGGTGTTGAAACCAAGAAAGTGATGATCACGGCCCACGGTGCTGCGGAAAAAATGAAAACCCAGCTTACCGATGCCGGGTTTGTTGTGTTCGATGCAAGCTGCCCTCTTGTGATGCGTGTACACAGCCAGATAAAATCCATGGTGGATAAAGATTACTTTCCTGTGGTCATCGGTCAGGAAGCGCATGTTGAGGTAAAAGGGATCGTTGGGGATCTGAAAGAATATATAGTGATTGGTGATGAGGGTGATTTCGAAAAACTGCGGGCTACCGGCAAGCGGAAACTCGGTATTGTCAGCCAGACCACGCAACAGGTGGAAAAAGTAGAGACACTGGTTAAGAAAATCAGGGAAATGGATTGTGTTGACGAGGTGGCATTTGTGAACACTGTCTGCCAGCCTACGCGGGACCGGCAGGTAGCCGTCCGGGAACTGGCTGACCAGGTTGACCTGATGATTGTGATTGGTGGATATAATTCCTCCAACACAAAAAAGCTGGTTGCTGTGTGCGAAGAAAAGAATGTCGAAGCGCATCATATTGAAGATTCTTCGCAGCTTGATCGACAATGGTTTCAGGGTAAGCAGCATGTGGGTATCACCGCAGGTACCAGCACACCAGAGTGGGTCATCAACGAAGTGCACACGGCCATTCTGAAAATTGCCCAGGAAATGGATTCGCTGGAGCAACCCGTCACTGCCTCCTGAAAAACACAATAGCCGAACCCCAAAAACGAGCTACAACTTTGCTAGAGTGAGCCCCGGCTTTTTTTAAAGGCGGAGTTCCGGAATTGTTTTGTCCATGAACGATTGGGAATATTGTGAACAGGCGCTGCCGAAAGTCAGCCGTACCTTTGCGCTCAACATTTGCGTTCTGGAAGGTGATCTGAAAAACAGTATTCTGGTCGCCTATTTGTTTTGCAGAATTGTGGACACAGTGGAGGACGCAGCTGACCTTGATGCAAATATCAAAGTTCGTTTGCTGGAAGAATTTTCCCGAATCATACAGGACCCCGAGGTTCGTGCGTCTTCGCTTTCAAAATGGGTTGGAGACTGTTGTGCGGTAGATGGAACAGAAAACGATCTCGACCTTCTATCTAATACGGAAGCGGTGTTCCGGGCCTTTGATACTTTGCCAAAAAATCATCAGGAACAAATCATCCCTTCTGTGTCCGAAATGGCCCTGGGAATGGCCTATTTCCAACAAAAATTTGATTCATCCGGTTTGACTCTTCTTGAATCCCAGGAAGAGTTGGAAGAGTATTGCTTTTTTGTTGCCGGTCTGGTGGGTGAAATGTTGTGTAACCTTTTTTTTCAGGCACTTCCCAATCTGCCTCCTGCCTCAAAAAAAACCATGCGAGAGACTGCGGTCTCCTTTGGTCTGGGGCTGCAGATGACCAATATCAGTAAGGACATGATTGTCGATCGTTCTCGCGGCTGGTCCTATATTCCCCGAGCTTATATTTCGGAGGCCGGACTAACGGTTGAAGCGTTCAGTGATGGGGGAGAAGAAGACAAAAGCCTCAAGGTACTGAGCCGGATTTTGAATAAGACCATGGGCCACCTTGAAGACGCGTTGCGGTTCACTCTGGCAATCCCATCCAGCGCAACCAGAATTCGATTGTTCTGTATCTGGCCGTTGTGGATGGCGATGGAAACGGTGGCTGTACTTCATAACAACAAGGCACTATTAAAGTCAGATGACCCGGTTAAAATCACACGCAAGACTGTGAGACGTATTCTCCGGCGAACCCGGTTGATTTGTTTTTCAGACTTACTGCTGAAATGGTCTTTTGGCGGTATACAAAAAAGAGCGCAATTGGAAAACCCGCCGCGATTTGATCTCAATGCCCTGAAATCGCGCCTGAAAATTCTGGGGTTGGGATCGCCGCAGTCAGCTGACAAGGAAGCCCAATATGGATGATGAGTCAAATGTCGATGAACCAAAATATGTGAATAATGGCAAAGGCATTGTGACGGATAATGAAACAACGCTGATGTGGATGGAGCAGGATACCTGGCAAATGGAAACGCGCTGGGTCACCTGGGATGAGGCTCGAGACTTTCAACTTTTAATGGGTCAAACCAAACATGCTGGATATAATGACTGGCGACTTCCAACATTGGAAGAGGCACTCAGTCTGGTCGCTCCCGAAAGTAATAATAAAGACAAGTATGAAAAACCCATTTTTCTGGACCCCGTTTTTCCTGAAGGTTGTCTGGCAACTTTCTGGTGCGAGGACGGAGTGGGGCAAGACGGTTACATAGTCAATTTAAATACAGGGAAAAAAAGTCTGCTCTATAAAAGCAAAAGCGGTCGAATGGCGGCACGTTTGGTGCGGGGTACTCCTGTTGGCCTGGGGGATTGAGGGTAAATAATGAATCACAATCAATTATTCAATATCGCAGGCGGTGTCTGGGGACTGGTCGGTGTGATGATGATCCTGCGAGGCGCCGATATGTTCAAGCTCGCTGTGGAGCAACAGCAGGTTTCCGACAATGTGCTGATAATTGCTATCGCGACAAGCCTTGTCATCGGTGGGGCAAAGGGAAAGTTTGTTTTTTCCAAAACAGCAAGAAAAAACAAGGAGCGCATTTCGGCTCTTTCAACCCCGTTAAAGGTGCATCAGGTGTATTCACCCAAATTTTACCTCTTTATAATTGGAATGATGGCGTTCGGTTTTTCCCTGCGTTCTTACAATGAGTTGATTGGCGGGTATGTGGTCGTAGGAGCCATTTACGTTGGTGTCGGATTGGCATTGGCTGTTTCCAGCTTTTATTACTGGAAGCCGCAGCCCGGAACGGTGGTTCATCCAGAATCCTGATTAATTTTCACTGGAGATTTTGTGAAAAACTTTTTTCTTTCGCTGCACATGGTTTCCATGTGTCTGGTTATTGGCACATTATTCCTGCAGTCTCTAACTGTGGTTTTTCGGTTGCGTTTAAAAACCCCCGAAGAGCGTGCGGGGCTGCGCGCAACTCAGGTGCGCATTCATAAGTTTATTTATTATCCCATCCTGTTAGTCACCATTTTTTCTGGTACCTTTCTTGCCGTAAAAACGGAGGTATTTAAAAACGGGCACTGGATTTATCCTAAATTGGGTTTGCTGGTCATATTGATTGGGCTCGGTATCTTGAACGGGGTGCAGATTAAAAAAGATCTCATGCCGAAAAAGTATGCGATGATGGTGCATATCGCTATTTTCATCATTGGAGCGTGGATGATTTACTACGCGACTGTCAAACCCATTTAATTTATACTTAATGCCTTATGGATATTATCTTCACCATCATAGCCAGCGCCTTGATGCTGGTTGGCTTCCTCGTTATTTGCCGGACCAGCGCAGAGGAGGAAGATGAATACTATGACGATGAAGAGGAGGAACAAGAAAGTCCCGCCGGTACCATCGCAAAAAAAGAAACCGACACCCCCCCCATTCCTGACCAAAGCAAGCACTCTTCTAAGAAAAATAGACTGAAAAAATCAAAAGCCCTGTTTCAGGAAGCCGCAGATTGTACCCTTTGCCCACGAATGGCCAGTGAATGTGCGGTGCTTGGAAAAAATAACGGATCATTGCATTCCAGTGTGGTGTTCATTGCCGAAGCACCGGGCAGGTTCGGCAGTGGTCGCACCGGAATTCCCTTCTATGGTGACAAGTCAGGCGAAAACTTTCAGGAACTAATCGACCATGTTGGTCTCACTCGTGAAGATATCTTCATCACCAACGCTGTATTGTGCAATCCCATCTCAGAGGGCGTGAACAGCCGGCCCACGGCAAAAGAGATTAAAAACTGTTCGGGATTTTTAAAGTCGACCTTGGACCTGATTCAGCCAAAGCTGGTTGTGACGCTTGGGGGAGTGGGGCTGGAAGCGATCAACCGTCTGCTGGGGACACGCTATAAACTCAATGACCATGCTGCCCGGCTGGTTACACTGGAAAAATTTCAACTGCTTCCTCTTTATCACCCCAGTCCCCGGGTGGCCAACTGGCGTCGGCCTCTCCAACAACAAAAAAAAGATTTTCGGTTGATTTTAAAGGCTTTAAAGGTGTCAGCTTGACCGGTGTCTGGTCGCATCTTATAGGATTAATGAAAGGATAGTGGTTTATCATGAATGGAGGTGAGAATCATGATCCATGTTAATCGTAACAATAAAAACTTTGTATCCGATGCTTTCGGGACCCTGTTCACTGCGTCTCTGTTGATGGGACTTTCCTTGCTCGCATTGGGTGTTCTTATTTTTGTATTTCCGCAATTGATCGGGTTCCTGGTTGCGGCCTTTATCCTGTTTGCAGGCGGTGCAGTCCTTTACGGAGCCTGGAAGGTTTGGCAGGTTAAACGTGAAGTGAAAGCCGTACAGGACGAATGGATGACACAACCGGAATTTGAGGAAATCAAACGCCGCCCGTATACTTTTCGACGGGTGACCTGGATTGTGAGGTGAAATGCGATCATTGAGTGTTGAAGGGCTGGGTAAGCCCTGGACCCGGATAACGTTTGGATGTTGGCAGATTGCTCCAAGCGGTGGTTGGGGAGATCTGTGTACCGCTGAAGAAGCGGACCGGGTTGTCAAGGCAGCTTACGATGGAGGGATCCGGGCTTTCGATACGGCTGAAGGTTACGGCGATGGAGAATCCGAACGCCGTCTGGCGAAGGCTTTGGGAACTAATAAGGATGAAGTCCTTATCATTTCCAAAATGTGGCCGGATGCGCCTTTTACCTTGCCTGCTTACACGGAGCGACTGGACAATACCCTGAAAGCTCTGGATCGGGACTACGTGGATGTTTACCTGATGCATTGGCCGAGTGATGATTTCAGCAATCCGGCCAATGCGCAAAAAATG
Source organism: Candidatus Nitronauta litoralis (assembly GCA_015698285.1). NCBI lineage: Bacteria > Pseudomonadati > Nitrospinota > Nitrospinia > Nitrospinales > Nitrospinaceae > Candidatus Nitronauta > Candidatus Nitronauta litoralis. The sequence goes on along the minus strand of CP048685.1, from coordinate 260,236 downwards.
GTGGAGCTGATGGTAGCGCTACGCGATTCAGGGAAAACTCGTGCCATCGGCCTGTCCAATTTCAGGGCTGAGGATTTGAAACGCCTCGGCAATGGGCTATCAGAATTTACAGTCAACCAGGTGCCGTACAACCTGTTGCAAAGGGAATACGAAGGGGAAACGATAGAAATATGCCAAAAGGCGGGAGTGGGTTACATGGCCTACTCCCCCACAGCGCGCGGCCTGTTTGGCGGTCGTGTCGATGCTGAAGCCCGTCGACCTCCGACTCGACAGCAATATTTTCTATATCAGGAGCCTTATTTCTCCAGGACGAAGCCCGCAATAGACCTGCTGGCCGAAATCGCACTGGAGTTGAACACTTCTCCCATTAATGTAGCGGTAGCCTGGGTCATCGCCCAGAGCAATTTGACCACGGCCGTCGTTGGATCTCGAAAATGGCAACAGATTGAAGAAGTTTGCCCCGCCGGAGATCTGACTTTGAGTGTAGAACAACTGGAACGCCTGAATGCTGTCAGTGATCAGTTTCAGAAGGAGACTGGATGACCTCCGCATTCAGCAGAGGCTATAACGATGTCAAATGAGATGGACGGGGACTATGAACCCGGCGGAATCACTATGGGACCGGAAGAGCGGCTGGAGCGTGAGATCGCTAAATCCAAATCTCTTAAAGTGGAAAGGCTGCAACTCCGCGATCGAATATCCAGACTGGAGGAGAAAGTTGAGGCTCTTGACCGTGAAAACTCGGAAATGGCCCGAAAACTGGCGGAACAGGCAATACACTCACCTCAAACTAAAATAGAGGAAGCCTCAAAAGAACAAACCTGTGGTACGGGACTCGCGAATAACTGGATTCTGGGCGGAATGGCTATATTATTGATTGCATCAGTACTTTTAGCGGTACGTTGGTTCCTGGGATGAGCACCTTCTTCACCGAAATCATTTTCCGGCAATTAATTCTTCGAAAAATTGAATCCTTGCACCTCAATTGCCCATCTAAATCGCAAGGTTCAGCAACCGGCTCCCTGCCGGATAAACCAAACAATTTCTGATTTTTTTGAACGAAAGGGGAGGGTCCTCATGTGGCTCATTGAATTTTTTCACGTACTTTTTGGCATCCTGTGGATCGGCCTTCTGTATTTCTTTAATCTGGTGCAGGTACAATCCATGCCTCAGATGACCGAAGCGGGAGCCGCGAAGCCTTACACACAAATCATTGTACCCAAGGCTCTCTTTCTTTTCCGATGGGCTGCCATGGGAACCTTGGTCTTCGGCATCATCTACTACATCATGGGTGGCGGAGTAAAAGGAATAATCCACATCGGTATGTTTTTGGGAGTTATCATGTGGTTCAACGTATGGTTCATTATCTGGCCCAACCAGAAAAAGATCATCGCGGGAGAACTGGAAGGTGACGCACTGGCAAAAGCCAAGCGGACCGCATTCCTGGCCAGCCGGACCAATGCCTGGCTCTCCCTTCCCATGTTGGCTTGTATGGTCGCGTCCGGCCATGGTGGCTTTAATTTCTAGGGTTTGACTCAAAAAATTTAGGCTGACAGGTATTTTCCAGGAATTATTTCCTGTTTTAACGGTCGCGGATTTTTCCGCGGCCGTTTTTTTTTGTTTAATGGGTTTTTGAGCATAAAAAAAGGGGTATACATAACGTATTGTTTTAATTGTATAATTGAAGAGTATGAAACTTGACCTTCCTGCCCCGACCGATACCCCTGAACCCGACAACTCCCCTGGTTTTTTCAAGCGGTTTGTTAAAGTCATTTTTATTTTTTTCGTGGTTCTGGTTGTATTGATTTTTGTCCTCATCCAGACAGTAGACGTAAACACACTGCGGGAGCCCATCACTAAAGCCCTTTCAGACGCTTCCGGACTTGATGTGAATATTGGGTCCCTGGATCTTGACTGGTCTGGTGGAATGGGTTTGCGCGCGGGCGAGGTTTCTGTCTATTCACAAAAGGGAAAGCGCACCCTGTTTTCCTCTGAAGCCCTGTTCCTGCGGGTAAAGTGGGCTCCACTGCTGGACAAGCAGGTCGAAGTGGAAGAGGCGGTCATTCAAAAGCCAGTGTTTCTCATCCAACCACAAGTTTCCTCTGTTAAACCGGAAGATTCTTCATCCAGGTTAAACCAAGTCAGCGCGCTCACCCCCCGCCACGTTGGCCTTGGCCCCATGAAGCGCCTGCTGATGGGGCTGCATCTGAATGCCGAGACGGTCCGGGTTAAAAATGCAAAAATATTATGGTTCCCAACTAGTGATTCTAATGCGGAACCCCTGCAGTTCCACGCTTCACTGGTTCTTAAGGTTAACCGGCCCGATGAGAAAAGGCTGGATCTGGATGTTCGCGAACTGGATTTTTCTTCAGAAGGTTTTAAAATTACAGGTGAAATTGCTGCCCATAATGCATTGAGTCCGCAAGGCCATTTTAAGGCCAACTTAAAAGGCAAACCTCTCGAACTGGAGACGCTTTCGGAATTTGTCGATTTCCTGCCGCCCCATGTTAAAGAAGTCTGGAACCAGTTTGATCCATCAGGAGAGATCAAGACCTGGAGTCTGAAAGCCAATGCTGAGGGGATTAACCTGTTCGATGAGTCCTCCCTGAAAGGGGAAAAAGTGAATGCAGGGTTGACGTTTGATGTGAAAAACTTGGTGTTGCAGCCTCCGGCAGATCGTCCAGAATTAAGGCAGGGTTTTACCTTTCTCAAAGGAACCGTGAACTGGAACAATAGAAAACTTGTTCATGAGCTCGAGGGTGAAGTCCGGGACCTGGCTTTCACTGCGAAAGGAAATCTGGATTTTTCGAAGGCTCCCCACCTGCAAACAGTAATCCGAATCCCGAGGGCTCGTGCAGACCTGTTGAATGAATGGCTGCCACGTGACTGGGAAATCGAACAGGGAGCCATGTCGCATCGTGTCAATATTCGCGGACCCTTGGACCAGCCGGAAGCATTTCAGTTGGACGGAGTGGTAGAAGGAGAGAGATGGGTTGTCGGTTTCAAACGCGATACTCACCTGAAAATTCCAATGACACGTATCAAGGGTGGCTGGAATTTCAAGAATGAAACACTAACCATTCCTTCCCTGGAAATAGCACCTCCCAATGGCACTATCAAATCCAAAGGGCAGTACCAGGTTTCTGACCGAACTTATCAATTGAGCTATCAAGGAGAGGGATTGCGGGTCGAGGATTTTTACCAGCAGAATGTAGACGGCGATCTTGCAACTAAAGGTGTTGTCTCGGGCAGAATACCGGAAAGGGGCTCGCCGTTGAACGCTGTTTCCGGTGATATTACCTTTGCGGCAACCTCGGGAAGGTTCCACCAGCTCGAGCCGCTCCGGGCTTTACTCACCGCGCTCAATCCTTTGTCCGTGACAAAACTCAACCAGAAAGGTTTGAGTTATGATTCGCTTGGCGGTGACTTCAAGATCGCCAGAGGGAAAGCGACTACCCGCAACCTGGCTTTGCTATCCCCGGAAATGAAAATCTATATGGTGGGGTGGCTGGATCGCATCATCAACCATGTTGAAATGCAGGGTCGGTTTCAACCTTCGCAGACGCTTGATAAAGCCGTCAAGGCAGTACCGCTTCTCGGCGAGATTCTCACCGGTGGGAAAAAGGGAGGTGTTCTTGAAACCCGTTTTAAAGTTTCCGGGCCGCTGAAACGTCCAAGAGTCACTCTGGATGCAAAAGGTACCTTGGCGGGAAAAGGTGGCGATATTTTGAGAGAGCTGGGTCGCTTGCCGGGTAAACTGGCAAGGTAGTGGGCAGAAGCTATACAGGTTTTACAACTAAGTCCGGATGCAATTGCTGTTTGATGAGGCGTTCAATGTGCTGCAGAGTCCCGGTTGTAGATGACGGGCAATCGCCGCAGGCTCCCTGATAGTGAATCTTGACCTCCGTGCCCTCAACATCCTTGAGTTCGACGCCCCCGCCATCCTGCGCGAGTGAATGCCGGATCGACCGGTTCAATACCATCTCCACCGCCTGCATTTGCTTCTCGCGGGCCATGTTCAAAAAATCTTTTACCTCGACTTCGATCTTTTCTGTTTCTTCTGCCGGATAGATGGTGACCTTGTCATCGATCACCTTCCACACTTGTTTCTCAAGCGGGTTCCATCCGACCGCATCCGCTTTGGTGACCGTGACAAAGTTGTTCATGATGTAGACGTTTTTGATTCCATCGAAATCAAAAATGGACTTGGCCATGGCGTCGTCACCGCATTCATCAATACCTGAATAGGAACGTTTGCCATAGGAAAGAACTTGTGTGTTCAATACATACTGTTTGGCGTTGGGATTCGGTGTCTCCCGTGTGCGAACAACTTTGATGGGTTTCTTTCCCGTACCTGCGGGTGGCGTGGAGGTGCCTGTGTTACCGCTGGTGGGGGTGGTTGTTTTCTTTTCGCGCGCTGCCAGGATTTCGCTGATTTTCATTAAACGGACCCGTGTTCTGGATGGAAGTTATGCCCATCATAAAAGAGAATTGCACCTGAAATCAATGCGGATGTTGAATTGGCGATGAATTTTGAAAAGGGATTATGCCTCACTGACTGCCGTGCCTTCATATCGTCTTTTGCCGCGGATCGCTTCCCACCCTTCAAGTCCCACAAATATTGCAAGTCCCGTCAGCACCAGGGCGGAAATTCCGAGGAACAGGTTGGGTTCCGGGGCGGTGAAGAACCGGAAAGATTGCCATAACAATGCCCCGATGGTGGTCACCACCATGAACAGGGCCGGCACCAGGGTGAAATGGGTCGGTTTTTTCACCCCGACCAGATAAGCAGAGATTACAAACAGGGCGACCGCTGCAATGAGTTGGTTGGTGGCTCCAAAGATGGGCCAGATTTTCTGCCAGCCTCCGGTGGCACCAATGGCGAAGGCGACGACCACCACTCCGGTGGTGACATTGTACTTGTTGCGCAGCATCGGCATTTTGGAAGCGCCCAGCTCCTGCACGATGAATCGTGTGATGCGCACGGCAGTATCGAGGGTGGTCAGCACGAAAGTGTTGAGCGCGAGCACGGCAACCATCGAGGCCGCTGTGAAACCCAGAGCCGGGATCATCTGCTGGACCACGTTGCCGAAACCGGAACCAAACGCATGGATCCATCCGCCAGCTTTCAATGTTTCACGAAACCCGAGTTGCGCCATGTCGACGCCGCCACCGGCAGGCGCGACCCAGTACAAACCTCCACCCACCAGCAGAACCGTTGCCACAGCGACGACACCTTCCGTTAACATGCCGCCGTAACTGATGAGCCGGCCTTGTTTTTCATTCTCGAGTTGTTTGGATACGGTGCCGCCCGCTACCAGCGAATGAAAACCGGATACAGCCCCACACGCCACCAGCACGAACAGCATTGGCCAGACCGGACCCTGTCCTTCAGAAACCGCTCCCAAATAGGCGGGCGTGTTGAGTCCGGGGTGCACCCAGATCAGAGCCATCAGGCCAAGCGCCATGCTGCCAAACAGGATGTAGGTGGAAAGGTAGTCGCGTGGCTGCAACAGCATGCCGACTGGCATGACCGAAGCGATGCCCGCATACAGCATCAACACCACAAACCAGAACATCAGGGGCGACAACCCAAGCAGCCCCTCTGAAGGCAAAGGCATAGGGAATTCAAACCCGATGTAAATATTGCCGATCACCGCCATCAGCGCCAGGCTTGTCACCAGTCCAAGCGGCAATCCTTTTTTATAGATGGCCCAGCCGAGGAGCATGGAGATCGGGATGATGGCGAACGTCGGGAACACCATCTCCGGTTGCGCAATGAGGGTCTTGGCGGCGACCACACCGAATACCGCGATCACCAGCAGCATGGCCAGAATCAGGAAAATGGCGAATACCGTTTTGGCGCGACTGCCCATGGTCGTCTCGGCGATGTCGGCGATTGATCCACCGCGGTTGCGCACCGAGACCATCAGCGTCAGGTAATCGTGCACCGCACCGATGAACACGTTGCCGATGAGAATCCAGACGATGGTGAGTGCCCAGCCGAAATGCTGCATGGCGACGATCGGGCCGATGACCGGTCCGGCCCCTGCGATAGAGGCAAAGTTGTGACCGAACAGCACCATCGGTTTGCTGGGCACGTAATCGACCCCGTCTTTCTGGTCCACCGCCGGCGTGGATTGCGCGCTGTCGGGCCGGATCACTTCACGGTCCAACCGCCCGGCGTAATACCGGTAGCCGAGGAAATAGAAGAACAGACACGAAAATGTCAGGATAAACAGCGTGACCATGTAGGTCGCCTCACTGGGACGAATTAATCAGAAAAAAGACTGTCCCTATTATAGTATGAGGTGGGCTCTCAAGGCCTCAAGTTTTTTGAGGGGAGCTAAAGTAGAATGAAGAGGTAAAGTCTATTTAAAGGTATCCACTTCACCCATTTACTTGAATGCGCTTAATGAATAGCAAGCTCTTGAACTGGAATTTCAAAGATAGTCTTATCAAGCTTGTCAATTACGACAATGTAGTTTTCGATCAACTTAATATCTTTTAAAAGGTATTTAAATATTACATCATCCGGTTCGGTTTTTTTTATTTCTTGATCAAATATTACAATTTTTCCTCTTTTTATAATTAATTTCATTTGAAATGCATAAAGAGTGAGGTCGCAAATTAAAGAACATTTTAGGCCAATGGATCTGAACAAACGGGTCTTGAAAACCCAGTTATTAACAAAGCCTTCTTTTCGAAAATCTTCCATCCAACCTTTTAATTCCCTACCGGGAAAATCGTATTGTTTCTCACATTTTTCAATTCCCTTAGTTAGCATATCTATAAAAAACGGGTTTAGCTCCTCATCGTTTAAGGAGTTGTATTTTTTTTCGTCAAAATCTATCTCAATACCCAATACATTACAGGAATTAACAAAACCTTTAGGGTTAGGGGTTTTGCAGCCTACAAAACAAACGCGGTTGAAATCGTTGGTTTTAAATTTAATTGTTTTTAATTGTCGTTCCAAATAAACGCACAAACTTCTCGCTTGTAGTTTAAATGGATAAGAAACTTTTTTATTGTCGAAATCAGCTCTGTCTGGAAAAAGATAAATATCTTTTAATATCACTTTGTATCTGACTCCTTGATTTTAACGAATCTTTGTTTTAATCAGTTTTCCGGTCCCACCAAATTGAAGGAATTTTAATGCTACGTAGCTCTCCTGATTATTTATAGTATAAGGTTAACTCCCGAAGCTTCCAGTTTTTTGAATGGACCGAAACCGCTCAGCCGCAACGTGAATGTTTCCCGCCAGGGACTAGAGGGTGGTCGTTAAAAAACCTGACTCTGGTGAGTCACTTGCAACCCGGTTCGTTATTTCCCACAAGCCAGATGGTGGCTCTTTTGCAGTCATTTCCGTCAGGATGGTGGAAGGGGGTGACTTCTTTTTCTACTGGGGGCACGGTGCGAAGATAAGCGATCACCGAACGCACGTCCTTTTCATCCAGATTCGAAGCGTGATCCCACACCATTCCCTGCCAGTGTAACGGACGTCCGTCCCGTGAAAAGCCACTGCGAATGGCCCGCGCAACCTCCTTGTCTTTCCACTCACCTATTTCGGCTTTTGGATGAGTTGGACTGGGATGACGTCGAACTTGCCTTCCATGCGCATGTAGAGGATGCTCTCCTCTTTCGCATTGGACGACAACCGATGCACGGATTCACCCTTCGAGCTGAAATAACTGCCTGGTTCCAGAGTCTCAACATTATTTTTGCCGGGCATCTGATATTTTGGATTGCCCTGGATTACTACGGCGGTGAAGGTTGATCCGTGGTTGCGTATTTTTCCAGAGTACCCTGCCGGTAGTTTGATCAGGGTCCCATTTAATTGACCGTCCTGCGGGCTCCCCCAAAGATAGGCCACTTTGGGTCCATTCAAAGAGGCAGGAGATCCCGGTTGATCGACCCAGACGATGTTCGATGCATCCACGTTGACGGGTCTTTCCCCACTATCAAAAGCTTTATCTGTCGGAAGGACGAGGTAAGGTCCCTCCTCAATCTCTATGTAGGCAAGCGTGTTTGATCCTTTGACCGCGGTAAGGTGTCCCTCTCCTTTTGGTTGAGTCCAGAAAGAACCTTTGGGGAGCCACATATTCGCCGCACCAGGATCATCGTTATGAATCAGGCCATCGATAACAATTCCACGGTAGGAAACGTTGTGTATATGAGGAGGCGATTTGAAGCCGTCCACTGCCTTAAACAGAAAACCTGTCGGCCCCTTTCCATTGCGATCGCCCCAAAGGGTGGCGGCCATCGGGCTTTTGTCGCCACGGGCGGGATTCAGTTTCTCCCACTTGACTTCAGACGTCAGGATAACCTTTGTGCCTGAATCACTTGCTGACCGGGACGCGGTGTTGTCGGTTTCTACCTGCAGGGTTGAGCAGGCGCTTACCGTTCCTGCCATTGCAATTGATAGTAACGTTAAGAGGTTCCTTGTACGGCGCATATTTTTCTCGAGTGATTTGATTTGGATTGCCATTTTCTATGTGGCTTTCTGGAGGGCTCTAAAAAAACTTTAAAGTACAAGGTTGATCCCCGAAGCTTCCAGTTTTTTGAAAGGTCCGAAACCGCTCAGATGCAGGGTCAGGGTTTCCTGTGACCGAATGAGTTTTGAAAGGTACAGGTTTATACCGGCATGGTTGAAGTGGCGGTATTTGCTCTGATGGGCTTCGGATGGAGGGACTAACGTGATTTTCATTTCCGGCACGCGGCCCAGGCAACAGGTGGTGTCGAGGTCTTCCACGTCGAGTGTGACATTGGTTGACCCTTTTTGGGCAAGAAACTGAACGACTTTATCGTCGAGTTCGAATTTCATTTGTTCCTCTAAGGGAATACCAGATTTACTCCCCCTTCCCAGAAGGGGGCTGGGGGGATTTCTTCCCAAAATTTAAATTTTATGATTGTTCGGGCGTCAAAAGGTAACCGCCGAATTCCAAAAGCCCCCTGCTTCGCTTCCCCCTTCGGAGAAGGGGGAATATTAAAAATCCAAGATTCAAAAGCAAAGGCGAGATTCTTCGCTATCGCTCAGAATGACAGAATAAAGTTGTTTGGTTTTGACCGACGGCGTTGATATGCAGCATTCTAATAACCTGCAAAATCAAAGCTTGTCATTCTGAAGCCCCAAGGGCTGAAGAATCTCGCCCTGGACCTTGCATCTTGACTTAGGCAAAGCTCTCTTTTCAAACGGGGAATATTGGATTCACCCAAAACTGTTACCCGTTCGCCGTCCGCGGAGGACTTAAACGAGATCTTTTTTGATGATGGACTGCACCCGGTCGGGGCCGGTGGAAATGAGTGCGATTTCGATGCCGATCAGTTTTTCGAGGCCTTCGATATAGCGTTTGGCGTTGTCCGGCAGTTTGTCAAAGGTGTCGAGGCCCGATGTCTTTTGTTTCCAACCGGGGAAATCCTGATAGACCGGTTCCGCTTGTTCCATGGCTTCCAGGCTGGCGGGCATCTCGGTCACTACCTTGCCTCCGATTTTATATCCGGTACACACACGCAGGGTTTCCATTTTGTCGAGGACATCAATTTTGGTCAGCACGATGCCATCGATTCCATTGAGCGCTACTGCATAGCGTGCGACCATCGCATCGAACCAGCCGCAACGTCTTGGACGTCCTGTAGTTGAACCAAACTCATCGCCTTCTTTCCGGATCTGGTCGCCATCGGCATCGTGCAGTTCCGTCGGGAACGGTCCTTCGCCAACGCGTGTGGTGTAAGCTTTGATGACGCCAATGACCCGTTCGATTTTGTTCGGTGGAATACCAAGGCCGGTGCAGGCCCCACCCGATGTTGAGTTGGAGGAAGTGACGAAGGGGTAGGTGCCGTGATCGACATCCAGCATGGTGCCTTGCGCGCCTTCGCAGAGAATGGTTTTCCCATCGTTGATGGCGTCCCGCATCAGTGCCTGCGTGTTGCCGATATAGTGGATGATGGTTTCCCGGTGCTCCAGGAGTTGGTCGTAAATGGTGTTGAATTCCGGTAATTCCTGATTGTACAAATTTTTCAGGATGCGTTTTTTCTCATCAAAATTTTCCTGCATCAGGTCTTTAAGTTTACTTTCATCGACCAGATCACAGACTCTCAATCCTACGCGGGCAATCTTGTCTGCGTAGGAGGGACCGATTCCTCTTCCCGTCGTGCCGATTTTGATATTACCGGTCGCTTCTTTCTTGCGGTCCGAGATGCTGTGGTAGGGCAGGATGATATTGGCCCGGTCGGATACCACCAGGCGACCCTCCAGATCGAATCCGGAATTTTTGAGTGCGCATACTTCTTCAGTGAAGGCTGCCGGGTCGATCACGACTCCATTGCCGATTACACACAGTTTTCCGGATCGAAAAATGCCGGATGGGATCAGGTGCAGGATAAATTTATTACCGTCGAACAGGATGGTATGACCGGCATTGTGTCCGCCTTGATAGCGGGCGACCACATCGGCGCGGTCGGTGAGCAGGTCGATGACCTTGCCCTTGCCTTCGTCTCCCCATTGCATGCCGACTAAAACGCAAACGGGCATAGCTTTGCCTTTGTTAAAATTTTCAGAGAAATGGAAATAAGGAACTGGACCGGTGGGATCGGTTCCCAAATTTCATGTAACCGATGAGTTATTATCTTTGAAACGGTAGTAAAAGGCAAGAAGGCAAAAACAGCGAAATTTGGGCCTTAAATCACTCAATTACGTAAGCAGGCATTACGAAGTGGGACAGGGCACCCGTGACGTTCAGGAAGAAAAGGGACAGGATAACGGCTAAATGAACCACCCAGGGCGTTAAATGGGGTTCGGGGAACTGACCGTGCCGGGAGCGGATGTTTCCCCAACCAGCGCAGACTATGAGGGATCCCCAGGCAAAATATTGCCAGACATCGATCATGGCAAAACCAGCTGTGAATTGGGTAAATGCAGACAATTCACCTGATTTGGGGTCGTGCAAGATATCGAAAATGCCCAACCCCAAGCGGATTGTGCAGGTGTAACCAAAGGTGAGTGATCCCAGCAGGGTGTAACCCAGAAGGGTGCTGAATTGAGGTTTCATTTTGATAAACCTCCTATGGGGCCTAAGGCCAGATACTGTCTTTATTTTGCCTTACCAGTTCAGCCGCCACGCCCGGACCTTCCCCAATTCCCGGACAATCCTCACCGACCTTATTCCAGGAATCCCGGGTGCGCAGGTTTTCCTCCCAGAAGGGAAAGGCGCGGCATTGTTTCGGTTTTACCGGATGAATCTTGCATCCTTCCTGACCCAGGAAGGGGCAGGGATCGTTTTCTGTGACCCCCATTTCCCAATGGACGGGGTCTATCGGAGTTAACCGGAATTTTTTCTTAAACTTTCCCGGCCGCAGGTTTAAAAAAGATGCCGCGTTCTCTATGTCCTCTTTATCAAAATAAACCCATCCAGGTTTGGCGCAACATTTGATGCAACCTTTCTGGCATTCGAAACGCACCGGTTCGACCTCCCACCAATGGGTCATTCTGCACTCACTCCTTCAGAATACAGACCCCGAAATTCATTTCCTGATCGAGGGGGAAACGGTTTCCTGCGGCTGTCAGCCGCCCACCAAGGGGTCATGAAAAGCTCCGTAATAATAGAAGTGTTTAGAAAAGGAAGTCGCAAATTTCGCCTGCTGAGCTTTTTGAGGAGAATATTAAATATCGGGTTCGGTCAGGACTACCAGATCGTCGCGGTGAATGGCCTCCTGATAAAACCCGGTTTCCATAATCGATTTTATTTTCACGGATTTCATTCCCATGATGGATTTCATGTCGATTGAATTGTAGTTGACGAGTCCGCGTGCGATTTCGACCTTGTCTTCATCATAGATACGAACCGCCGAACCAAATTCAAATTTTCCTTCCACCTTGGTGATTCCCGCCGGCAACAGACTTTTGCCACGCTCAACCAGGGCCTTTCGTGCCCCGGCGTCCACGGTGACAGAGCCGGAGGGTTTCAGGGTGTGGGCGATCCAGTGTTTGCGGTGATTGATTTTCTTGGGTCCGCCCCAGAACAGGGTACCAACCGTTTCCCCCTTGAAAATCCGGTCGAGGACACGGTGGTCCAGTCCGTTCACTACCAGAGTGGGTACGCCGTAGCTCATGGTTTTTTTGGCCGCCACCACTTTAGTGTACATGCCGCCGCGTGAAAGAGGGTTGGTGCTTTTCCCGGCCCGTGCTTCTACATCCGGTGTGATTTTCTGGACCAGAGGAATCAATTCCGGAGCGGGCTCATTTTTGCGCCGGGCTTTTTGTGGGTCTTCCGTGTAGAGCCCATCGACATCCGACAAAATGATTAACAGTTGTGCGCCAGCGAGGCAGGCCATGGTAGCAGAGAGGGTATCGTTGTCACCGATTTTGATTTCATCGACAGTGACCGTGTCGTTTTCATTGATGATTGGAATAACATCGTGTGCGAGCAAAGCTTCCAGGGTGTGCTTGGCATTCAGAAAGCGTTGCCTGTGTTCCAGGTCGTGATGTCCAAGCAGCATCTGCGCGACTTTTAGTCCCTGTTTTTCGAAATAATGTTCGTAGGTGCGCATCAGGAAGCTCTGTCCGATCGCAGCCGAGGCCTGTTTTTCCGGGATATCGAGTTTGACACGGTTGAGGTTGAGGCGTTCACGACCCGCCATGACAGCGCCTGAAGAAACGATCATGACTTCTATTCCGCTTTTGTGAATTTTTGCGATGCGCTTTGCATAACCCTGGATTCGCTTACGACTCAGTCCCCGTTCCAGAGGAGGTTTGCCGGACTCGTGGTCAGAGATCACACCACTGCCAATTTTGATGACGATGCGTTTCAACTGGCGCAGGATGTCTTGTCTTATATCTGGTTTCATGGGGCCAAAAAGGGGTGGAAAACTATCAGGGTAGGTATCTTAAACCAAAGGGTGAAAGGTCACAAGTCTGCCTGTCACACTGGGTTTTGCTGTAAAAGTTTGTGGTTTTAAAGAAAGAATTAACGGGTAGCGCCGTATTGTTTGAGCAGATCCTGCATGCCTTTTTCCTTAGCCAGCATGGCGGGGGTGACCCCGGGAGTGCGCGTGAATGGATCCTGTGCCGGGATATGCGGGTCTGCGCCCTTTTTTAGCAGCATATGGGCAATTTCCAATTGGTTGCTGAGAGCCGCGTAATGTAAGGGGGTATCACCCAGATTGTCTCTGGCGTTTACATTGGCTCCTTTTTCAATCAGGGCCGCCGCCACTTCTGGAGGACCGAGTTGAGCTACGAAATGGAGGGGTGTACGGTTCCAGATGGGTTCAGGTTCATCGACCGTTGATCCTTTTTCAATCAACAGTTCCGCAATTTCAGGATGGTCCATTTGAACAGCGGTATGGAGAATGGAATTTCCCATCTGGTCCCGGATTTCAACGTCAGCCCCTTTTTCGATTAGAAAGCGTGCGATTTCCAGATTGCCGCTACGAGCTGCAAGGTGGAGAGGGGTGCTGCCAAGTCCGTCTTTTAAGTCGAGGGGCACACCTTCGGCTACCAGGGATTTTACGGCTTCAAAATCGCCCAGGTTTGCCGCATGGTGGAGGTCAGTCTGTTTGGAGCATCCGGCAACAAACAGAATCAATAATAAGAAAACAGCAAGCCTTCTGGCTTTTGCAAATGGGGTCATGGAGTTCTATGAAATTAAGAAACGGCCAGCTTGATAAAGTCCAGGATGGTATTGAAATAATCCTCGCCACCGGTGACGTAAGTGTCGTTATGACCGGAGCCTTTTATATCATAAAACTTTTTGGGTTCGGCTGCAGAATTAAATAAAGCTCGACCTAAACGGTAGGGAATGATTTTGTCGTCTGTTCCGTGGAGGATCAGTTTTGGAATCGTCAGTGTTTTTAATATCGCTTCAGGATCAAACGATGCCCGGAGGAATGGATGTACGGGTACCAGGGGAATGACTTCCCGTGACATATCCCGGATGTTGGTGAAGGTAGACTCCAGAATCAGTCCTGCGGCCCGATTGTTGGCCGCTACTTCAGCAGCAAAAACCCCGCCCAGGGATCTTCCAAACAAAATAATATTCTCAGGCGAAATGTTTTTTCCTTTAACGAGCCAGTCGTACGCCGCCTGAGAATCTTTGGAGAGTCCGCGAGCACCCGGTTTGCCCTCGCTTCTGCCATAACCCCGGTAGTCAAAAATAAAAATATTGGTTCCGAGAGATTGAAGCTTTTGTATATTTTCCGAGCGATGGGAAAGGTTACCGGCATTACCGTGAAACCAGAGCAGGGTAGTTTTGGCTTTAGAAGTAGGGACAAACCAGCCATGCAACTGGGTACCGTCTGGCGATTTGAACCAGACGTTTTCAACGTTCAGTCCTTCAGACTCTGGATTCCATAATCCATTGGGGTAACAGATGGGATGGTAGATAACGCGATTTTCAAAAAATGGGATCAGAACGATAACCAGGCTAACCACCAGAACCAGAGACATGAACATGTCCAAAAGAAATTTCCTTTTCTTTTGATATGGAAGGTGCATAGATTGGTTAGGAGGGAGGTGAAGCCTAAAAACCAAGGCAATTAATCCAGTGGAAGGATCATTGTTATTTAGTTAAAACATTTTCAGTCTGGGTATGTCCTTGGAGAATTATTATTGCGGACCCAATGAATCGCCCCTTGAAAACATAATAGGGGGCAAAGGCTTCGATTACTACCCCTGTTATCAATAAATTTCGCAATTTTTTCATTTTTGCTTGTGGAAAAAACATCCAAAATTCTAAATTTTCTCAATAATTGGAAAGATTTAAGCTGGAGATTCCTCTTCTTTCCCCTTGTTGAATTTTTTATATATTTTTTTTATGAGTGAAAGCAAACCAATGGAAAACAGGGTTCCCAACGAGACGGCGAAAATTACAGTAGTGTCTGAAATCAGTAAATCCGGGAAATGATGTCCAAGTAGAATCAGGATTCCAAATATGAGAGACACGGCACCGCAAATCGCGATCAGGCCCATTGCCGCTACGACGCCTTCCAGGAAAAGTAATAACAGTCCCATGACGATGAAAGTCCACCCGGCAGTTGGAGGGGAGATGAGCCCACTGGCAAAAAGCATCAGGACCAGACAAATTAGTCCTATGGCCCCCGGTACGACGGCACCGAAAACCAGAAAATCAAGCAATAGGAGGACGATACCGGCAATCACCACCCACTGGGTAATTTCCGGATTGGCCAAAGTTTGCATGGCCTCGAGAATCTCGGGAACCTCGGATTCTGACAACTCAAGCTTTTGTGTGTTGAGTATGATTGTTTGCGAAAGCACATGAACCGAACGACCGTTAGCTTTTTCAAGAAGTGTATCCAGGTTTTCTGCTGCCAGATCAATGGCTCCCAGATTAATTGCTTCTTCCGCAGAAAACGACTTCCCCTCCCGGACCACCTCTTCGACCCAGGTGGTTTTCCGCCCCTGGCTGGAAGCCAGAGTTTTCAATAAGGCCGTTTGCTGGATCATGGTTTTATTTTTTTCAGCCGCTTCTTCGGGAGGCAGGGGGATATCAAGATCGTCTTCCGGGGGGGCACGGCCGAATTTGGTTTCAGGTGCCATTGCAGCAAGATGTGAAGCTTCCAGCAAAAATGTTCGGGCCAGGGAGGGAGGAGAATCCTGCCGGGGCACGAACGCAACAATCGGTAGTTTTGAGTTTTGAATGGTCTTAAGGGTATGGAGGAGTGCGGGACTAAAATCTCCAGTTAAACTCAATTTTAAAATAACGAACGCAAACTTTTCCTTTTGTGCCCGGCCAATTTCCTCTTTTACAAAAGAGGCAATGATAGGATTGAGTTCGCCTTCGATTGGAACTAATAGGGATTTGTCTTTCGGTGGGCCTTCTGCAAAACCAATATCGGGTGTGAGCAATATTAATATGCAAACCATGGAGTTCAGTAACCAACGCATATGGAGAGCCTTGTTGAAGCCCTTTGAAGGGCAGGAGGTTGAAACATAAGCAGGTTGGCAAAATATACAAGAATATATCCTAACATGTTTTTCAGGTAGCAATCCGAAGGGCTCTTTTAGATACAAGCACTCGGTCTTTGGTGCTAGACTACGCTTTAGAAATTAGATTTTTTATATTAACTCTGCTGAATTCAGGATATATGGATTACAAAACACTTTTCATTGTGGACCCGGTAAAAAACGAACGGTTGCAGTTGGCCAAATTTGTGAAGCAGGAAAATTTCACTGTTGTTGTGTTTGCCAACTTTCAGGATTGTGTCAAACGCTCCGGATTGCTCAAAAGCAGCCTTGTGGTTTTTGTAATGCGCAAGGGAAAGAATGAGCTTCATCACCTGATAAAAAATGCCCGTGACAAAAAAGTCCCCTACATAATCCTGATCACACCGGATGCTCCGGATGTCAACCTTGAAGACTTGCGCAACAAAGGTTTTAAATCGGTTTATAAAGCGGGTAACCACGAAAAGGTTCGCGAAATTACCTACAGTCTTTTGGCCCCCGATGGATTGATGCCTCGCACGGAACAACCACACCCGATTCCGATTCCGTTTATTGGGGTGAGTATCCCGGATATGGAAGAAAAATCATGACGCGTGAGATAAAAGTTGGAAACGTTTCCATGGGGGCCGAAAAGCCGTTGGCCGTAATCGCTGGACCCTGTGTGATCGAATCCCGCCAACACGCGATAGATTGCGCGGGAAGACTGAAAACTATTTTTGATGAAGCCGGCATTCCCTTTATTTTCAAAGCCAGTTACGACAAGGCTAACAGGACTTCTATCGAATCCTTTCGAGGCCCGGGAATTGAGGCGGGGCTGGGAATTCTTGCCGAAGTCAAAAAAGAAATCGATGTTCCGGTTTTATCCGATGTACACGCTGTGGAAGAAGTTGACCCTGCCTCCCAGGTGCTGGATATTTTGCAGATCCCGGCATTCCTGTGCCGTCAAACGGATCTGGTCATCAAGGCTGCTGAAACCGGTAAACCGGTCAATATTAAAAAAGGACAATTTCTTGCTCCCTGGGACATGAAACATGTTGTCGATAAGTTTAAAACGACCGGGAATGAGAATGTGAGCCTCACTGAACGTGGATTCATGTTCGGCTACAATAACCTGGTGGTCGATATGCGGTCCCTCGTGGTCATGCATGAATTCGGTTGCCCGGTAGTGTTCGACTGCACCCACAGCCTGCAATTGCCGGGTGGGCAGGGCACAACGTCTGGCGGACAACGCGAACTGGTGGCTCCCTTGACACGTGCTGCGGTTGCAGTGGGGGTGGATGCGCTGTTCATGGAAGTGCACCCGGACCCGGACAACGCTCCATCTGATGGACCCAACATGATCAAGATGGAAACACTCCCTGATTTACTTGAACAAATAAAAGAACTCGACCTGCTGCGGCCGGGTCGCTGAACTCGTCTCTTTCAAAAGGAGGTCGCGATGTTCTCGCAATATTTAAAATCCTCTCTTCTGTTTTTTCTGGTTTCATTTATTCCCCTGCAAGTGTGGGCCATCGGTTCGTGGCAGGAAATGGGTCCGACTCCTTCAAAACGAACTGAGGTTGCGGTTACAGCGCTTGATGGAAAAGTTTATCTGTTTGGCGGTTTCGGAGAAAAAGGGATCAGCAACAAAGTTGATATATTCGATACCGCTACGAGTACCTGGACAGCCGGATTCCCCATGCCGGAAGCTCTGCACCACACAGTTGCAGTTACTCTGGAAGGAAAAATTTATATCATAGGCGGTTTCAAGTCCGGCATGTGGACCCCCACCAATACCCTCTATGAGTTTGATCCCAAAGCCAACCGCTGGACTAAAAAAAAATCAATGCCAACAGAGCGCGGTGCTTTGGCTGCAGGTGTGATCCACGGCAGGATCTACGCAGTCGGTGGAGCACAGCGCCATATCTTCAGTCTGGCTAACACCGCTGCGAATGAAAGTTACGACCCCCACACCGACCAATGGACTTCTCATAAACCCATACCCACACCACGTGATCATTTCACCGCGACTGTCTGGCAGGACAAGTTGTATGCAATCGGCGGACGGATCAATGTCGACTACAATCAGAACCTCGGAGCGAATGAAGTATACGATCCGATCACGGACACCTGGTCAAAACTGGCGGCATTGCCAACTCCGCGAAGCGGGGTCACCTCACAGTTACTGAATGGAAAAATTTATGTATTCGGTGGGGAGTCGGGTGAAGGAACTTTTGATGACAACGAAGCCTATATTCCAAAAACGGACAAGTGGGAGAAAAGACCGGATATGCCGAAACCCTGTCACGGGTTAGGGTCTGCTGTTGTTGGAAACAAGATTCATTTGCTCACCGGCGGACCCAGCCCCGGCGGTGGAGGCAGTCGCTATCATCAGGTGTATTCGGAGTAGAAAGGGAAGAAGTTAGGCACGCCCCGGATAAGGTGGGAGGACCCTATCCGAGGAGTTGGACGTGCCAGTTCGAATCTTCATCGTTTTAATAGCAATCCCCGTGCCACACAGCCTGAAAATAATAACTCTATATAAAACAAGGGTTTCTTGTTTTGCCTGCCTGTTCCCATCCATGAACATTTTTCCTTTTTGTGCAGAAGTTTCCCTCTATTTTGCGACAGGGGTTAAGTCCTGCAGATGTTTGCCGTAACCTACGTTAGGGAGAATCTTCGCCATGACGTTTGTCAGGCTGCAGTGGGAGCTGCGCTTACAAATTCTGATTATGGCCCTGTTGTTAGGGGGCGGTGGGTCTGTTTGGGCTCAGGAGGCACCGGTGCGCTCGCCATCGGACAATACCGTTGCACCTGCTGCCAAAATCGTCAATGGATTAAAAAAGACTCCGGTTCCCGAGCACAGCGAATACAGGGTCGACAAGGAGTACCAGAAAATTCTGGAGTACGATTACCTCCCCTACTGGTTAAGGCAGGAAAAAGAAATCCGGCCGGATGACAGCGACGATCTGGATCCCACAATTCGCAATCAGGATAAGGCCATGGTGTTGACCGGAAAAGGTTTCCAGATTCCAGACCTGCAACGTTTCAAGCCAGACCCTGGTATCGAGATCAATCCTTATCGACACATCGACATCGACGCACCTCAACCCCCCTTATATAAAAGACGGGATCGACTGGACGCGAAGTTTGCAGGAGCGGTTCATCAAAAGGAACTGATATTCCATCCACGTGTTTCCGGTTTTCACAATGTGGAACTACCTCCTGTGGAGGAAGACCCCAAGCCCGTCGAGTACAAAGTGGAAACTCCCGTCGAGGTTGACGAGAGCAGGATGCTTTTATGGAGTGAGCGTGAGACCCGGTTGACTCTCACACCGGGAAAGAAGAGTTGGGACTTATTGCACGACGATCCTTATCGCGCCCGCCTTGATTTTGTAGAAGCCAGTCGGCAGTCCTTGTCTAGGGCGAAGCGGGATCCCGCACCCAGTAAAACGCGACCCAGAACCCGATAATCAGAACCCAGATAAGAATTTTGCGCGTCCGGCTCACACCGGGTGGGTGCATATCATTCGATGCTTTTTTAACTGACCCAAACAGGAATTTTGGAAGCATAGGGTTATTTAACTTTTGGTGAATTCAAAAAACCCCTTGTAAAGGGGGAAGGCGAAGCCAGGGGGATTGTAACGCATTGTTCGCTTGAAGATCTTGTATGTTGTGGCAAAAAGATGAAGGAAAATCCCTCCATCCCCCTTACACGGGAGAGGTGCCCGCACACAAATTATTTTTCTGCTTTTTTTACGGGTGCCGCCGATAGCGCACAACGAAACCCGAAACTGTTATTTTTTACTTCAGGATTGAAAAAAGAACGATTGAAAGTGGGTGCGCTCAACCCGCATCCATAAGACAGGCAATCGAACCACGATCCACCTTTTAATACGCGTTTATCGCGTCCGTATTCCGGCTTGGGGATGTTGTTGCCTGGATGAGGCAGGTAAAAAGCATCGACCCATTCCCACACGTTACCACTCATATCGAACAAGCCGTAAGGGCTCACTCCATTTTTATAGGAAGCAACCGGCTCTGTACCTGTTGAGCCTTTGTACGGGTTGTTTGATTTATCGAGCGACCAGACATTACCCCAGGGATAGATTCTTCCATCTTCACCCCGCGCCGCCTTTTCCCATTCGGGTTCTGTTGGAAGCCGTTTCCCATTCCACTTACAGTAATCGTTGGCATCGAACCAGTTGACATATATTACAGGATGATTTTCCTTGCCTGGTGCCAGCTTTCCCTCCGGCCAATGGTGCGGTGCTTCACGTTTGGTGGCATCAACAAATTTTTTGTAGTCTGCATTGGTCACCTCGTTAATGTCGATGTAGAATGCACCGGTTTCATTGATATGCTCAGGGGACTCGTCATCCCAGCGCTCGTTAGATCCCATGATGAACTCCCCGGCCTCAACATAAGCCATGCCTTTCGGGGTGGAGGCAGGAACGGTTTTTTGCATTCCGGCAGCCGGTTGTGATGCCCGAACAGGAGGACGAAACGAAAGCTGCCTGCGGTTAGGCTTTGTGTCCTCTAGTTGAATTCGGGGGCGCGGAGTGCTGAATAGCTTAACCTTGTTTTCGACACCGCTGTGGCATTCGCGACATTCGGGTTTATTGAATTTATCCTGACGGGATTGCTTCAGGTTTTCAGGCTGATGGCAGGCGGTTCGACATTTGAGCTTGCTGTTTGTCGGATGTTCGAACCCTTCGAAGGACAGGGCAGGAGTGGTCCAGGAAATCAACAGCAGCGTCGCGCTGATTCCTTTTAAGAGTTTCTTGGCTATTGAAAAGTGATAACGCATCATGTCAGTCATTTCGTGTAATGGTACGATTCTACATAACAACATTATATGAAACTTTCCGGAATGAAACAAAACCTGCACGATTAATATCGCATTAAAATGGGTTAATGATTATGGTCGACTGGCGGTTGATAAAGGATGGACAATTGAATGGAAAGTGCAATATGGCAGTGGACCATGCCCTGCTCATCGCCTGTGATGAACTTTCTACCCAACCCACCCTGCGTTTGTATGGCTGGAATCAACCAACTATTACCGTGGGACATTCCCAGAATATTGAACACGATATCGACCTTGGGCGTGCACAGAAAATGGGCGTGGAGATTGTGCGTCGGCCAACAGGTGGACGGGCATTGTGGCACGGCAGTGAGGTGACCTATTCGGTTGTAGCGCCCCTGGGCACTCCGGGTCTTGGCCATCACTTAAAAGATATATTTGAATCCATCTCTCGCTACCTTATTTCGGGGTTGGTTCGGTTGGGCGTTCCGGAAACAATTCTTGAGTTTCAGACGGGTGGTAATAGAAGTAGAGGGCCAGAACGTTCTTCGGCCTGTTTTGCTGAGCTCCATTTTGGGGAAATCACTGCGGGTGGGAAAAAGTTGATTGGTTCAGCGCAGAGGCGAACCCAGCACGCATTTTTGCAACACGGATCTATTTTGATCGGCGAAGATTTTGACCGGTTTACCCGCGTATGTCGATACGAAAATAAAGAAAAAAGGCGGCAGGCTTGCCAGCGGTTGCGAAAGACCTCAACAAATTTGCAACAGGTTTTGCAGGCTCCGGTTAATTTCGAGGCGGTTGTCCCTTCTTTGCTGGAGGGTTTTCGCGATGAAGCCAACATCCAGTTGCAACCGGAAAAATTGACTTCAAAGGAATGCGCGCTAAGGGATGCAATCCTTCGGGGAAGTTGATACCATGGCACCATGAATTTGATCTATCCTCGCAGTAAACCTCTTATAGCCATTGCGACTCTGTTACTGATTTTCTCCCTCTTTCTAAACGGGTGCGGTCGCTCCAGCCTGCTTAAAAAAAATCCGCGTTTGCAGCAATTTGTTGATCAGACGGGGCCCTGGTTACCCAAAGGCAGGGGGGCAATCCGTTTTGCACGGTTTTTCCATGCTAACAGGGATGGTGTGATTGATCTGGTGGTTGTGCGCGAACCATCGGGTCGGCCTCCCGTGGTGGAAACCTGGATCAATCGGGATGAGGAACAGTTGGAACCGTTGGACAGGTTCTGGAAAGGGGCTTCCGGGGAAAAAATTCACGACATTGAAATTGGCGATTTTAATCGCGACGGAACCCACGAAGTGGCCCTGCTTGGAAAGTTTGCCGATGACAGTAAAGTGAAAATTCTGACCAACAATGGCCGGGGTTATTTATTTGAAGACCGTGAAAAAGTATTGCCAATTGTTAAGGAAGAAATGGACCGTTTCGATGTGGTGGACCTCGACAAGGATCATAATCCTGACATCCTGTTGTTTAATTCCAGGCAAGCGACAGAGCCAGAGGCGTCGGTCTCCTATCCCGTTCAGTTTCTGCTGAACATTGGTGACGCCTATTTTCAGGACAAGACGAAACTGCTGTGGCCGTTGATTGATCACGGGATCGCGGGTGGGGTCTACGCAGATTATGATAATGACCGGACGCTGGATGTTTTCCTGTATTACACCAGCGGGAAGAATGCGGTTTTACTCAACAACGGGCTGGGGCAGTTGACCGATCATAGCGGCAGCAATCTGCCTCCAATAAAAAACCAGGCGGTTCATTCCGACTGGGCTGACTTTGACCAGGATGGAGATCAGGATTTGATCGTGCTCACCCGCAAAATCTCGAAAAGCGGAAAAGAACACAGCCGGGAACTGCATTATGGGCTTGAAAATAACGGACAGGGATATTTTACAAAGAGGACCATGAAAGTTATGCCACCGTTCCCGGTGCACAGGATTTATCTGCTCGACGGGGACGGGGATGAATGGCCCGATATGATTCTGGTTTCAACACGTGGGACTTATTACCTTCGCGGACGGGGACCTTGGAAATTTTCTATCGAGACAAAAAAACGCCTACCCAATGGGCAACCCTTCAAGGAGATGACCTTCGGTGATGTCAACGACGACGGTTACCTTGATATCTTTGGTGTCACCCCGAAAGGCCGCGGTGTGCTCTGGGTCACCGAGTTTTAATTTTTTCGATCTTAACCCCTCCGGCTTTCACCTTGTCCATTGATTAGGTACAATATCCCGTCAGTACGGGTATCTCCATTTCCTCATTTACGGAGTCTTCATGTTCAAGAATAAAAGTCTGAATTTGCTCAAGGCGTTGGCGGTGATCGCCTGGGCGGATGGCGAAATCACCAACTCCGAGTTGAATGTCGTTAAATCCCTTTACCGTAAATTCGGTCTTGGTCCGGATGAAATAAAACAGATCCAGCCTTACCTGCGTGCACCTATTTCAAAAAAGGAACAAGACGCCCTGTTCAAGGATCTTGCTGCAGAAATGGGATCGAAAGCAAAACGTAAGGATGCGATGAAGGCTCTCGAGGAAATGGCCCATGCGGACAGTAAGCTCAAGCCGGAAGAACGGGAGTTAATAGATCATTGTCGGGAACTTTTAAACAGCAGTTCCATCACACGTCGGTCGTTTGGCAAGGTGAAATCATTTTTCAAAAAGACTTTATATAAACCGGCACGAGAGAAAAACCCGGAAATGGTTCAGTATTTCCAGAGCATGATGTTTCGCCGCATCGCATTAAAATCGAAAAAAGAGGGTGCGGACATTTCCATGGACGACGGGCAGCTGTATTTTCTTTGTCTGCTCGGCACTCTGCTGGCATCGGTTGCAGAGGTGGATGAGCATTTCGATCCGTCCGAGAAAAAAGCGCTCAAGAAAGCCTTGTCTGAGCGTTTTGATTTCAGCACCAGGGAATGGAAAATTCTGTTCGAGGTCCTGGAAGCCCAGGCCAAAGAAGGGTTTGATTTTGACGAAGTGATCCGTGAGTTCAATCGATTGACGACTTACAATGATCGACTGCATTTTGTTGACTGTTTTTTTGCTATTGGGGCTGCGGATGGCGACTTGTCGCATGAGGAAGTTGAGGAAATACGGCGCATCACCAAAGCCATGCGTATCCCCCACAAGTTTTTTATCGAACGAAAAATGGTTGCGCTGAATGCATTACGTGAAACCTGATTAAAACTTTTTGCCATGTCGGATTCCAAAGAAAAATCGGCAACGGGACGCAAGTTCCTGGGTATTCAATTCGACTGTTGTAATGTGTATCGTCGAATTTATGTCAATAAAGAAGGCAATGCTTACGAAGGTCGTTGCCCGAAATGTTACCGTCCGGTTAAAGTGCTCATTGGTCCTGATGGCACCTCCAGTCGATTCTTCAACGCACGATAATCTATAGTTACTCCAGAGGCCCTGTTGAAACTGGTTCTTCAGCGTGTCGCTCATTCCTCCGTCACCGTTGATGGCAAGGAGATTGCCCGAATCGGGAGGGGACTGATGATTCTATTCGGTGCAGAAAAAAATGACCGGGAAGAGTCGATCAAATGGCTGGCCGAAAAGTCTCTCAACCTCAGAATTTTCCCCGATGACGATGGAAAAATGAACCTGTCCGTGCAGGATATCGGCGGAGAAATTCTGGTAGTATCCCAGTTCACATTGGCAGGAGATTGCTCCAAGGGACGTCGTCCGGGATTTGACCGCGCCGCACTTCCTGAAGAAGCTGAGCGGCTTTACAAGCTGTTTGTTGAGGCTGTTGTTGCGTCAGGCCTCAAGGTTGGCGAAGGCCGGTTTGGGGCAGATATGCAGGTGGAATTACTGAACGATGGACCTGTTACTTTTATTCTGGAAAAATGATCGGGCTGGAAAAGCTAGAAGGGAATTGAAGCGAGAGCAAGCTGCATCAGGCCTGAGGGATAGAGTCCAACGACGACGATGACGACGGTGCTGACGGTCACGATAGTGGCCATGCCGCGATTCATGTCGATGTTGATTTCTTCCTCTTCATCGCGGAAGTACATCATGACAATGATGCGCAGATAAAAATATACAGCGATCATGCTGGCTCCTACAGCAAGCACTGCAAGCAATACATATCCGGAATTGATAGCGGCCCAGAACAGATATAGTTTCCCAAAGAATCCGGCCGTCGGAGGAAACCCGGCCAGAGACAGCATGAACAGAGCCATCGCGGCGGCCAGTTTGGGTTTACGCTTGGCCAGTCCCTGGAAACGGTAAATGGAACTGCCTCCTTCACCTTCACCCTCGAGAAGAAACACCACTGCAAAGGCACCGATATTCATGAACAGGTAAACGGCCAGGTAAAAGATGAGGCTCGCCATTCCGTCCTGACTGTTGGCGATAATTCCCATCAACAGGTAACCGGCGTGGGCGATGCCCGAATACGCCAGCATGCGTTTGATGTTGTCCTGAAAAATTGCAGCGGTGTTGCCAACCAGCATAGTCAGAGCTGAAATACCAAAAAAGAAGGGCATCCAGATTTCTTCGAGCGATGGCAGGGCGACGTAAAAAATCCGTGCAATCAATGCAAAGGCCGCGGCCTTGGTCGCAACCGACATAAAGCCCGTCACAGGTGTCGGGGCTCCCTGGTAAACGTCTGGGGTCCAGGCGTGAAATGGGACCAGGGAGACCTTGAAGCCCAGCCCTGCAAACATCAGCGCCATGCCGATGTACAACAATTTATTTTCTGTGTAAGGGTTTTCCTGAAGCAATTGCGCAATGGTGCGGATTTCGGTGGTTCCGGTCCCGGCATAAGTGAGTGCCATTCCATAAACCAGGATGGCGGAGGCAAATGCTCCACTCAGTAGATATTTGACAGTCGATTCCTGTGATCCGAGTGTTTCCCAGGGAAGTTCCTCCACAGAGGTGGGAGTTTCCGATCCCGTTCCGTGTTTCGCTGAGAAACCGCAAAGGATATAAAGGGAAATCGAAAAGACTTCAAGGGCAACAAAGGCTGTGATGAGGTTGCCCGCCTTGGCAAGGAACATCATGCCCGCCACGGTCAATAGCAAAAGTGAGAAATATTCTGCTTTATTCCCGTGGTCATCCTTTGGGTATTTATAGGATGCCAAAAGGGCGAACAGCGACATGATCAGGAAAATCACATTAAAGCTTAGGGCAAACCGGTCATAGATTAGCGCATTACTGAAGATTCCAGGGGAGGATTCGTCCGATGCTGAAGGGGCATTTCCCCAGAGCATGAGGGTCAGAAGCAGGGCGAAGCTGATACCTGCGGCTGAGGCCCGAGCCAAAAACCTATTGTTATCAAAAGACTTACGTAACCCCATGAGCAGTAAATACAAGGCCGTGGTGAGAATGGTGATCTCCGGGAGGAGAGCAACCCAGTTCATGTCGGCGTAATTTATCTCGAATTCCATCGATAGAGCCGTTGATTGCCTTGTTTTAAGGGATTACTTAATTGATTTAGGCCGCTTTGCTCCGTGAGTTTTAAACTATTTACCCCGATTTTTCAAGCAAATGTTGACGAACCCGGATTTCCGCATTTGACAGTCTGGAGCCCCTTTACTTTGATAGGGAAACTTGTCAAAATTCTCCGGTTCAGCAAAAGCCAATCCTGTTCGGGTAATTTTGGGAGATTTCGAGGATGAATTACGGTCCCTACACCACTGGTCCAGTGTTTTATGAAGATAAAGCTACCAACCTTTTCCATCTGAATGAACTTTACCAGAACGTGGCGGCGGAGGTATCTCGCAACCTGTCTGAAGGATTCGGTAAGGATATCCCCATAACTTCCGGAATATGGGGTGGGACGTATCTCATTGCAGAGCCAAACGGGAAATCCAGGCGTCGTATCTGGCGATACTATTGTATGGTCAACCTGCCTATCAATCCCACAATGAGCTACCGGCGCAACATGGAAAAATTTGTTGGTATTTATACCAGCACTATGGCCAGAGCATTCCAGCCACATGGACTGAACCTCGATCTTAAAATGTGGGGAGGGGAGCTTCCGTTTTCAAACCGGGAAATGCCTAACATCACAATCCATCTGGAAGACTCGACCGGAACTATCCGCTGGCTCCGGCCGATCATTTCCTGGAACGCTGTGTCGTGGGAACAGTCGATTATTTACGACGCTATCCGTCTCGTCCGCGAGCTCAAGCAGAACCTGGATTACGATAAAGGGCTGACTCTTGAAGATCCTCAGGAAATCAAGTACATGCTGCAGGATGTGATCATCACCTACCTGACGCTTAAGGAAATTTTTTCCGAGGAATTTCTGGAACACGCTGAACCCATCATTGATGACGCAATGAAGCGCTTTATGTCGGGTTTGAATGAAGCGGAAGAAATTCGGAAGGTTTACAGCACAGTTTTGAATAATGCCCTGATATATGGTTTTGAGGAGGGATTGCGGGCACCCTATCTAGAGCATGGACTAGATATTTTCAAGTTCGAAAAATGGCCAACGGAAAAAATCAACTGGGTGCCTGAGGAGCTAAAAGAAAAACTCATCCCTCCTGTAAAAAATATTTTTAAAACGTTTCGCGAAAACATCAGGGCGGCTCAACGCTGATTGGCTGAAAACAGCAAGTTTAAATAGAGTCACAATTCATCGGAAATTGATCCGGTACTGGTGCTCCTAATATTTCGCCCTGCCTCTTTCCTTGGTCCTTTAATGAGCGTTATACTCAGTAGATGACTTCTGAAAGCTTTACTCAATATTCTGAAATCTCACGGCCAGAAGCCTGGATCAAAGTTTCTTTTTAAAACGTTATTTCTGGTTCGGTTCTCACTTTCTAACTGCAATTTCCATTCGGCAGCGAATTAAATTTTTGGGAGATAACAATATGGCCTGTAGCGGGCGATGGATGTCGGCTTTATTTGGAGCCACGATTTTGTTTTCGCAAGTAGGAGCAGCCGTTGTGCCTGCGTGGGCTGATTCTCAGTTCAACAAGCCGCGTCAGGTGACATCCAACCCAGGTGAGGATTTTGCCCCGACGGTTTCCGCAAATGGCGATACCCTTGTTTACGTCTCCGATCGTTCCGGAAACCTGGACCTGTGGCTCAAGCATCTGGGACCGGGAGTGCAGGATCCGGATCAGCGTCTCACCTGGCATTCGGGTGAAGAAAACTCTCCCGCGATCAGTCCTGATGGAAAAATGCTGGCGTTCGTCTCCAACCGAACCGACCCCAAAGGTGACATTTATCTCCTGTCTCTGGAGGGTTTGAAGCCTGATCCGGAAGAGGACGATCCTGATAAAAAGCCGGAAGAAAAAGAAAAGCTGATAACCGATGCAGCTCATCCTGAAGCAGATCCCGCCTGGTCTGCAGATCAAAAGCAGTTGTTTTTTACCTCCCAGGATCCTGAAACCCGCCGACCGTATATTTATTCCATGGACATTGGCGGTAAGAATCGCCAGCGCGTTTCCAAAATTGAAGGGGTTTCCCCTGCGCTTTCTGGTGACGGGTTGTTTATGGTCCTGGTAGCGCGTGGCAAAGAATCGGGGCTTTGGGCACAGAATTTGAAAACTGGAAAGCTGGCTCAGTTGACCTCCGGTGAATTTATGGATGTTTCTCCCCGGGTCTCGCCTGATGGCAAACGGGTTTACTTTTCCCGGTATCAGGATGATACCAATGGCGATAACCGCATCACTATCGACGATCAGCCAAACCTGTGGAGTGTCGAGTTCTTAAACGGGCAGCCCGGTAAGTTGCGCCAACTCACAGACAGCACAACCTACGACCTGCAGCCGGTTGCGGTAGGAACACAAGTTTACTTCACTTCAACCAATGAAAAGGGAACTGATATCTGGGGACTGGCTCCGGATGGTTTGCTTCCCAAGAGTGAAAAATATGGGAACGAACTGCAAACCGTCGAAGACCTTTGTGAAGATTATGGAGATAACGTTTATAAATGTCTTTTGGCAGATAACGCTTTGATCAATGATTTTGCTGGAGACCAGTCTCTCGCGCGCATCCTTTATCGACAGGCAAAGGGTTATCAAACTCTGGGGCAGCTGGACCACTCGGCAGATATATTCAGGCAGATCATTACTGATTATGCTGAAAATCCACGATACAGGAACCTTGCGGAAATAGAACTTCTACTGGTCGATGTGAAGAAATCCCGTGAAGGGGGACAAGCCAGTTTTCGAAACCGTCTTAGGAAAGGGCTGGAAGAGTTAAAGGCGATCATACAAAATAATGAAGCATTGCCGGCAGTTGCCGCCCGGGCCTGGGTGGAAAAAGGGCACCTTCATTATGAACTCGAGGAATTTTCTGAAGCGCTCAACCATTACCAGCATGTCATCAAAACTTATCCTCCTTACCGTCATCTTTCAGCCGAGGCGGCTTTTTCCCAGAGCAAGGTTTACAAAACCGTTGGCGACCAGAAAAATCTGGTGCTGACCTTCGTCAATGTGGTGCGTGATTATTACGATGTGGAAAGCTGGACGGGGAAAGCAATCGCTGAAATTCTGGAAATTCACGAGCAACATCCAACCCTTTCAAAAAAGATAGCCAGCCTCACGGCCCTCATTGAAAAATACGAAGACTTGCCAAGACTGGCCGGTGCGGTGCAAAACCGTGTGGGTGAATTGTATTACGAGGCCGGAGAAAACATGCTGGCCAAGGAATCTTACAAAAGAACAATCGAAAAATTCGATAAGGCACCGGAAGCCAGAAACGCGGCGCGGTTTCAGTTGGCTGGAATTTATGCGGAAGAAGAAAATTTTGAAATGAGCCTTGTGCAGTACCAGGCGGTGGAAAGTGACCCGGGCAACCTGGACGATGCCCTGGAAAAAGCCCGGAGGGGGTTCATCCATAAGTCGGTCGAAAAAGGTGAATGGGAATTGCGTGTTGGCGAAATGAAACTGGCACGCAAGTCTTTTCTCAAGCTGATAGATTTTGAGCCCACAACGGTGGAGGCGCATCGCGGTTATGTCCAGGCCGAAGCTTCTTTGAAACGAATCCAGCACGCAATCGATTTTTATAATAAACGTATTGCGGTGGAGAATCCTGCGGCTGAAGATCAGTACGCTTTGGGATTAGCTCACACTTATCTTTCTCCACCTGATTTGGATACCGCTGAACAGTGGATTCGTAAAGCAATGCGGTTGAATTCCAATAATGTTTATTATCATCAGACCCTTGGTTGGGTATTCGAACAGAAGGAGCGCGCCAAACCAGACTCCGGATATCTGGAACGAACGGTCCAGGAGTATCAGGATGCGCTGGTGTTGAATGACCCGATCAGTCAACCTCGAAACGAAGCTAATCTGCTCCTGAACCTCGGCCACGGGAACTATCTGCTCTCCAACTATTTTTCAGCCTACCTGGTGTATGACCAGCGTTTAAACAGCGGTCATGATTTCCTCAACGCCGAGCGTGAAGCGATCTACTACCAGAGATTCGCGGAGAGTGCTTTCAAATCGGAACACACCGAGCATTCAGTAAAGTTGTACAAAAAAGCTCTGGAATTGGTCACCAAACTCGATAAACCCAAACGCATGGCGGAGCTCAATGACAGGATTGCGCTGGCGTATCAGGTACTGGGCTCACATGCCGAGGCGGTGGAACATTTTTCGCGTGCCTTGGCCCTGAATCAAAAAACCGGCAACACGGTTTCTATGTCGCGTACCCTGCGCAACATCGCCAACAATCTCTATGCCCTCAATGCGACAAACCCGGGACGCGATTCGAATTCTTTGAACAAGGCTTTGGGTCATTACTTCAAGGCAATCGATCAACTGGAAGAGAACGGAGTTGTTCAGCGGGGCAAAGTTAAAAAAAGTTCCGGTGGTGGCCTCGTGGATGTCAGTTTTGAAGCAGGTATTGACGAAAGTGCTTCACAGGCAGCGTTGGGATTTGACAAGAAGGGGGAACAGAAACTTATTTTCCATTATGTAGGAAAAATTTTCGGGGATTTTGGCGACTATCAGAAGGCAATCGACTATTTTGAAAAGAAACTGTCGCTAATCCCGAAAGAACTCGATCCAAAAAAACATATTCCGCTTCTTTTGGAAAAAGCCCTGCTGCTCAATCAGATTGGCCACTATCATTTCAAAGCGGGTCATATTGAAGCCAGTAAACCCTTTTTCAAGGAATCCTTTGACATCAGCCGTTTGATCAACAACCGTCAGGGAATTGGAGTCAACGCATCTAACCTGGGTCGATCCTTGATTTTGCAAACCCGTACCGAACCCTTCGCCAAAATAAATAATGAAATCGGGGAGATCACCGGGATTCTGGAAAGCGCCGAGCGTGCTCTGGATAAAGAGGTTGAATCACTGGCAAATCCGGAGTACCGCGTATATATCAAAAACGACCTCGGTATTTTGTATCATTACCAGGCTTTTCATCAGTCCGACATACCGGCAGGCAAGGCCAAGGATCCATTGCAGGCAGTCAAGGCTTCTTTGCAGAGTCTGGATGCAGTAGCGAGCAGTAATTCAAAATCGGCAATGTATTTTAAAAAAGCCATTGATGCGGCCGGGGCTTTGCCTGATTCAAAAAAATCGAATCTGCTGGCAGCGCTAAATAAGAACCTGGAACTGGCGCAGTACATTTCCGGAAAAGATAAGGCTGAAAAAGAAACCGGGACCCCCGAAGATTCAGGAGCACTGGTGTTTTCTGAATGGCAGCTCCGGTTTATGGAATCGCTGGAATCCTCGGGAGATGCCCGGTTCGCTCTTTTAAAAGAGGCCGATGCAGCGTTGTCCCAGCTTCCGTTTGGTGTGTCCCGTGGACCTGCTCACCTTTCCATGATTGAGGATTTATACCATCAACTGGCGGCATCTCACTTTGATCGGCGTGAATACAATGAAGCGTTGAATGCTTCAGAGTCGCTTGTGCAAAAAACCATGCAGGCGCGCCTGGGAGAACTTCCTCTGAATTTTAAAGGAGAGACCCGACAGGCGTTGTTCGAAGAGGTTCAGGGGTTTGCCCACGACTATAAAAAGCTGCGTGAGGATACAAACCTGGATGCTGAGGCCTTGCAGGCCGAGACGGAAGGCCTTCTCTCCGGGTACATCGATTTCGTTGAAGGGGTGATTGCTGAAGAAGATCCCGGATTGCGGGCTCTGGTGTTATCCGAAGTACCGGAGGTCGACTCCATTCAGGGGATGCTTCGGCCGGGCACTGTATTGGTCAAGTACGACTGGGTAGGTGATGGAATATTATTGTGGTGGCTTGATGGCAAAATGGTGAAGGGCAGCAAGATTAAGGTTGATGCAAACTTAAAGTCTGCACTTGAAAGGATCGGGAGAAAAAAAGAGGTTCCTGGAAAAAAGGATATTTTACTATTGTCCAAAGTGCTCCTCACTCCTGTTGCCTCAGCATTGAAAGATGCGAATTCACTTGTCCTGGTGGCTGGTGGACCTCTTGAGTTCCTCCCCTGGGCGGCCCTTCCTCTGGAGGGAGAGCCTCTCATCCAAAAGGTTAAACTATCTTATCAAACATCTTTGGGGCAGTTTGCGCTTTCGGAAACCACGAAGAACCTTTATAACTCGCGTCTGCTTGCTGTGGAGATGGATGGCTTTGATGGCATTCGTGAACGTTTTGTTTCTGCTGAAAACCTGCTGAAAGACGATGGCAGCGTTGAGCAATATTCCAAACGATTTCGCCATTTTGGCGTGGTGGCAATCGACAGCCCTGCATATCTTGCAGGACTGGATCTGGATCAGTCCTATATCAGCCTGACGCGGCGCGTTCGCCATTTTGAACGTTTGCAGTTTGAACAATTGTTAAGTCAATCGGTGGAATCGAATTTTATAGCATTGAATGAAATTGATTTCCGTTTTTCACCTGAAACTTCAGTTTCCCCAACCGCTCCTCTGATTCATTCGCTGACCTACGCTGGTTATCCCGGGGTATTGCTGCACCAGGGGGTTGTGGACCCAAAACGTCACGCGGCTTTTCTTGCAGCGTTTTTTGAAACGTTCAGGAAAGGTAATCCAGCAGAATCCCTGCGTCAGGCACAACTTGCTTTGGCCAAATCCTCTCCAGGTTCCGCGGACTGGGCGACCTACCGTTATTACGGGTTTCCGGGAATGAGTGAAAAGGAAAAGAATGAGTTTGCCGAAGGGCGGTATAAACAAAACGTGGATGCCGGTGTAGGCGCATTCAAGGATAAAAACTGGCTGGCAGCAATCAGCCGGTTTGAAAAAGCCCTGGTGTTGATCGACTTTCTGGAAGACCAGAGCCAGGCCGGACAACTCAATAAATTGCTGGCGCAGGCGGCTTATAACCTGGGAGACTATAAAAAAGGTGTCCACTACCAGAAACAGGTTCTCGCGCTTGCTGAAAAAGCGGAAGATCCGGAACAGGTAGCCGAAGCCCACTTTTTTCTGGGAATCCTGTATTCCCGTGATGAAGATTTTGCGCCTTCTGTTGAAAACCTGACCAAAGCCCTCAAGTTTTATGAGGAGTATGAAATTCTCGACAAGCTGGCGGAAAGTTACAGCACGCTTGGGATCGTAGAAGAGAATGCCTTGGATTATGACGATGCCCTGAAGGCGTTCAGCGCATCCATCCGCCTGAATGAAGAGATGGGGGAAGACCTCAATCGTGGCCGGGAATTGCGTCGCATAGGCCGCATCTACCTGTTACGTTTGAATAATTACCCGAAAGCAGAAGAATTTTTTACAGCCGCCAATACCCTGTTTCAGGAACTGGACGTGCCCGAGCAGACAGCGGAGTCCTGGTTGGAAATGGGACAGGTCGCGGAGAAGCAGAGCCGGTTCGATGATGCCACGGCGCTATATGTTAAAGCACAAACATTGGCCCAGGAAAAAGACCTGCCTCTCCAACTTTCCAAATCCTACCTTTACCAGGGCAATACGCAGTGGTTTCAGGGGAATTACCAAAACGCCTTCCGTTTACAAAAACAGGCTTTGGAGGTTGCCGAAAAAATAAACAACCGCCATCAGCAGATCTGGGTTTACAACACGTTGGGCCTGATCTACTGGACCCTCAACGATTCGACACGCGCCCTGTCGAATCTCGACAAGAGCCGGGAAATGGCGGAAGACCTGAAAGCTTATCTTGACGTCGCATCGGCCTATAACAATATGGGGCTGGTCTACCGCAAGGATAAAAAATATGAAAAGTCGATTGAGTTGTTTAACGAGGCGTTGAAACGTGACGAGAAATTAAAATCGAAGTGGGGTCAGGGTTATACGCATCGAAACCTTGGCATCAGTTATCTGCGTCTTAAAAAACTGGATGAAGCAGAAGGCCACATCCAGAAGGCCATCGCCTTGAGTAGCGAGATCGGAAATAACACCAACCTGATAAAAGCCAAACTGGAGCTTGGCAATCTGGCCCGCGAGCGCAAACAGTGTCAGAACGCCATTGGTACTTATAAGGAAACCGCACAGCTTGCCAAACGCTACAATATCAAGGAAGTTTTATGGCGGGCGTTGAGAGGGCAGGGGGCTTGCCTGAAGGAAGCTGGAAAGCAAGCTGAGGCCATTGCTGCTTACAAACAGGGCGTGGATGTGGTCGACAGCATGCGCGCCTCCATCAAGGTTGAAGAATTTCAGAACGGCTTCCTCACAGACAAACAGGATATCTATAAGGAACTCATCCTGCTGCTGCTGGATGCCGGGCAAACCCAGGCTTCATTTGAATATGCGGAAAGAGCCAAAGCGCGCAGTTTTATTGATCTCCTTGGAAACCAGAAGATGAGTCTCAAGGATGATGTCGGGCAGAAGATGTACGATTCCCTTACTGGGCAGAAACAGGTGATCCGTCAGGCAGAAGAGGAATTGGCCAATACCGAAGGGGAGGAAGAAGTCAAAAAAGCACAGACTAAACTTGTGGCTGCCCGGACACGGTATCAGGACCTTTTAATTGAGGTGAAAGAGAAGAGTCCGCAAATTTCAAACTTCGTTACTGTGGAGTCGATCACACTGGAGAAATTGACTTCCATGTTGGCTCCAGATGTGTCCCTGGTCGAGTACCTGGTCACCGAACGTGAATTGGTCGCATGGGTGATCACTACCAAAGGCATCAAGGTGGTGCGTACTCCAATCAAAGAAATAGAACTGGTTGAAGCCATCACGGATTACCGCAATCGTATGCAAAATGTGGCTCCGCTGGAAGAACAGTCCAAAAGTTTATACAAGCTTGTTGTTACCCCGGTGCTGCCCTATCTTGCTGGAACCAGGGTGGTAGGAATCGTTCCGCATTCCCACCTCCACTATCTTTCTTTCTCGTCCTTGTATGATGGGGAGTCGTATTTAATCGAAAAACATCCATTGTTCTTTTCGCCCAGTGCGTCCGTTTTGGAATACACGTTCAAGCGCAAACAGAAACATGAAGGTCCAATCAAAGTATTGGCTATGGGCAATCCTGATCTCGGTACGCTTAACTACGATCTGCCACTGGCAGAGCTGGAAGCCAATGCAATTCGTTGGGACTTTCCTGAGGTGACCATCCTTACCCGTGAAAAAGCCAGTGAAAGCTGGTTGCAAAAAAATATCTCGGATTACCAGATCATCCACATCGCTTCCCACGGAGAGTTTGATCCGGTCAATCCTTTGTTTTCTTCGCTCAAGCTGGCGCGGGATGATGAGGCTGATGGAAACTTTGAAGTCAACGAGGTATTCTCATTGGATATCAAGGCGGACCTCGTTACTCTCAGTGCCTGCCAGACCGGTCTTGGAGAAATCACCGGCGGTGATGAACTGGTCGGGCTCAACCGGGCTTTTATCTATGCCGGAACTCATGCTATTGTGTCGTCACTCTGGCGAGTCAGTGATATTTCGACCGCTGTTCTCATCAAACATTTTTACAGGAATTATATTAAAGAGAACAAAGGGGAAAGTTTAAGGAAGGCGCAATTGCAGGTGAAACGGTTGTATCCGCACCCCTCTTACTGGGCCGGATTTATTTTGACCGGAGATTACCGCTAATTTTTTTTATCAGGCGACCGGATCATGAATGAACGGATCATCAATTCGATTGGGGTTGGGCTCTGGCTCGTGTTTGGTGGCTTACTGTTTATTTTCTGGTTGAGCCCTTCTCCGGAATTAGAACCCTTGCGTGATGCCAGACCCAAGCCTGGTCCCTGGAACGGGAACTACAAGGTCAAAGGGGTCCGGTATTCACCCATGCAGGTTGAAAACGCAGAAGGCTACAGCGCGGAAGGCTGGGCCAGTTGGTATGGAGAAGAAACGTATCGTAGACCGGGCGGAAACACCACAGCCATGGGCGAATCGTTTCACCCGAGCCGGTTGTCCGCAGCACATAGAACCCTGCCGTTACCCACCAACGTTCGTGTCACAAACCTTGAAAACGGTCGTTCCTTGAACGTCAGAGTGAATGACCGCGGCCCATTCCCGAGCGACAGAAACCCGTCATCGGGTAAACGGCTGATCGACCTCAGCGCCGCCGCTGCAAAAAAGCTGGGGTTCTACAGGAATGGTCTCGCCTGGGTCAAAGTCGAAGTGATCGACTGACCACCTCCCGATAGTGGTAGTTGACTGCACTATTGACATGAAGGAATAAGTTTCCAAAGCGCATCGCTGAAGGCTTTTGTTAGCCAGGCGCCAACACCTATTTGTCGCTCTCGAATTCGGGGAAAACCTGCCCTGCTTCCAGTAACACCCATCTTTCCGATGTGTCGCCCAGAACCAGATCCATGTGATCGTGCGGTCGGACCCATTTGACGATTTCGCCCGGCAGTCCGATGCGAACGGTGTCTTCGTGATGGAGGCCTTTTAAAGTAACGAATTTTTCGTCTATATTGACCACCTGAAATACATCGGCCATGGTGTGGGTGATGGCTGGAGGGTCTTCGAGGATGCGTCCGCTTTCTTCATCCAGATAATGGCTCAGTTCAAGACAGCGTTTTTGTGCTTCAAGGAGTTCCCTGACTTTAAGCGAGAAATCGAGTTCAGCCCATCCGTGTGGAATATTTTTTTTGTCCAGCCAATTGATAAACGAATAGACATCAAATAAGACCTGGTTGGTTTCTTCAGGAGTGGAAACAGAATTAAACGGGAGAAAGCCAACTACAAAACGTGACAGGTGGTTGGGTTCCAGCTTGTCCGGAGAGGCGTTGACACTGGGCATTCCCGGAATTTCATCACGGGCAAGATCGGTTTCTAGCAGGCAGACGTGGAACAACCCAAGGCTTTTGCCAAGTTCCGGGTGCGGTAATTCTTCTGCCGGTGCCGGATGAACCTCGGCCGCGTATTCGCGCATCAGGTCGAATAATTCCTTCATCTTTTTAGGCCTTTCCTATGGTGTGAACACATTCCCGTAATACCACCAGCAGTCGCTCGAACTCTTCCTGTCGGATATCGCCCATGTTGGCGATACGAAAAATGGTGTCGCTTAAATTGCCTTGCCCGGCGTAAATAACAAACCCCTTTTCTCTTAGATAGTCGTGCAAAGGTTCGTAAGTCATCCCATCGGGAAGTTTGAGAGCTGTGATCGTGTTAGATAGCAGCTCTACAGGCAAAAGTAGATCAAGTCCTATTTCCTGATAACCCTGCCTTAAAAAATTCGCGGCTTTGTTGTAGCGCGTAATCCGTCCCTCGACGGTTTCTTCGATTAATTCATCCAGTGCCTGGTCGAGGGCATAGTGGACCTGGATTGCCGGAGTGAACAGGGTGTCGCCTTTGTCCTGCGCCTTGAGGTTTTGAAACAGATTGCAATAAAGAGAGCGAGCTGGCACCCGTTCCAGTCGGTCCCAGTCTGAAATTTTTGAGAGCACAAAAGAGACGCCGGGATAACCCTGAATGCATTTGTTTGCGGTGCCAATCACGATATCTGCGGGGGTATTGGAAAAATTAAAAGTTTCACCGCCAATGCTGCTGATGGCATCGATCAATAACCGTTTATCGTATTTCTGGCACAGCCCGTATACCGCGTCCAGCGGATTCATCAATCCGGTGGTCGTTTCATGATGCACCATGCCGACTACCTCAATGTCAGGATGGGCGGCCAGCTTTTTTTCAATTTCATCCAGGTCGGGCGGTGTTCCCCAGGGTGTATTGAGTGCAATCGTGTTGTGGCCGTACGCATCGGCCATTTTGCTGATGCGTTCGCCGTAAACACCGTTCTCAATCACCAGTAGGGTTTTGCCTTCACTGAGACAGGACGACACTCCCATTTCGAGCGCGGCTGTTCCCGACCCTGAGATCAGCGCAGCACGGTATTGTCCCTCGATATCGAAAGCGATGAGGAGTTTGCGACGAATATCCTGGATGAGGTCGGCGATCTCCTGTTCCCGGTGGCACATATCCCCGCGATGCAGGGAGTCTCGAACGGTGTCCGTGACATTGACGGGGCCAGGATTGAGAAGTACGATTCGGTTCATATGTAATAAAAACAAAGCAGTTAAGACATTGATGTTGCGGGTCAGTCTAACCCAGGCTTGGGAACGG
The DNA here is from genome assembly GCA_015698285.1 of Candidatus Nitronauta litoralis. Classification (NCBI taxonomy): domain Bacteria; kingdom Pseudomonadati; phylum Nitrospinota; class Nitrospinia; order Nitrospinales; family Nitrospinaceae; genus Candidatus Nitronauta; species Candidatus Nitronauta litoralis. Next base: position 222,102 of record CP048685.1, on the reverse strand, counting down.
AGCAAAACTTTTTAGCAGGCAGGCGGTGACAGGCAAGATTTGTTATCATGTAGTAAGGGGAGTGAACACTGTGATACAGAAAACAACAGAAAATAGAAATCTATTCCTATACCGGCCAGGTCACCAACCGGCGATAGCCTGTTGCCTTCTGCTAGCTTTTATAGCAGTTCTGCTGACATCAATTCCGGTGTTTGCGATCGGTGATTCCTCGAAACTGGCAATCCCGCAAATCCAGTATCGCGGGGGCGATTTTAAACCCCGGCCCAAGGCCCTCGAAAGTCTTCTGGCGCAGGTGGCAAAGCGTACGTCCGTAGAAGTTCGGCGTGACTCCCTGGAGTTTAAGCTCGACGATCCTCGACTGTTTCATCATCCTTTCCTATATATGGGGGGGACAGGTGGGTTCGAACCATTTAAAAAAGGTGAAATCAAAGCCCTGCGGGATTATCTCAACTACGGTGGATTTCTACTGATCGACGATAATTCTACGACCCCAAATTCAGGTTTTGACGGTTCGGTAAGGAAAATGATTAACGACCTGTTTCCTCACACGCCGTTTCAGAAAATTGGGCAGGACCATTCCATTTTCCGGTCCTTTTATTTGATCAATGAGGTGGCAGGTCGGGTTCAGGTTAATCCTTATCTTGAAGGCATTACAGTAAAAGGCAAAACAGTAATCGTCTATTCGCGAAATGATCTTGCCGGAGCCTGGTCCAAGAATAAACTGGGCCATTATAATTTTGACATGATCGGCAGTGGGCCTAAGCAAAGGACACAGAGTATTCGCCTCGGGGTCAATATCATCATGTATTCCCTTACCCTGGATTATAAAAAAGACCTCGTGCACCTTCCAACAATTCTGGAAAGGTTGAGGAGGTATAATTCCCGGTGAACCTCCCTTCCTGGCTGGGTACAGGAGAATACAATGCCTGGGAATTGCACTGGGGTGGCGATGGTGCACTTTGGGCTATCCTTATTCTCGCAGCTCTGATACCTCTGACTCTCTGGTTTTTCTGGTTCAGCCTGACCAATATTCCATCCCGACCCAAAAAATATTTTTTGTTTGGCCTGCGCATTGCCGCATTGCTTCTATTACTCATCGTGACCCTGCAGCCTCAACTGGAGTTAAAGCACGTTTTGCCAATGCGCAATACGGTTGCGGTATTAATTGATGACAGTAAAAGCCTGGGAGTGAAAACTTTTCCTCAAGGGGAGCCTCGGCTGGAACTGGTCAAGGAAGCGCTCAAGGGAAGCGCGGGTTTCTTTGAAGAACTGAAAGAAACGCATCAGGTTGATTTTTATTTTTTCTCGGACAGGCTCAGTCCGGTTTCTTTAGATGAATCGTTTTCCCGTTATAAAGCGCGTGGACTGAACACGGATTTCACAAACGTTCTCAATGAGCTGCATAAAAAATACAATGGCAAATCTCTTCAAGGTGTCATCCTATTATCTGATGGCGCAGACCTGTCTCAGATAGAGGGCGAAATTTCATCCGGGTTGACTGAGCTCGCGGGCAGGCTGGATGGGCCTGTTTTTACTTTTATGGCAGGGAGTGAAGAGGGGTTGAAGGACCTTGGAATTCCAAAGCTGGAAGCCAGCGATTTTGGTTTCGTTCACCAGCCTTTGAGACTGACCGCCACCATTACAGCCAGCAACATGGGCACTCGCAGTGTTCCGGTGGTGTTGAAAGAAGGCGACAAAATCCATGCTTCGCGTATTCTCAACATTAAGCCCGAACAGGAACGGTATCAGGTTGAGCTTGAGTTTACACCGGGAAATACCGGCAAACGCTTTTATACCTTGTCCATGCCGGTGTTTGCGGGGGAGGCCGTAGAGGTTAACAACCAGACCCATTTTCAAGTCAATGTCGTGCGGGACCGGATTCGTGTATTGCATTTAAATGGTCGGCCTTCTTGGGACTCCCGGTTTTTAAGGGAGGTGCTCGCTAACAATCCGAAAGTGGACTTGCTGTCGTTTTTCATTTTAAGAACGTTGACAGATGATGTGATGGCGACAACCCAGGAACTCAGTCTGATTCCATTTCCTTCCAATCTGTTGTTCACTGACTATCTCGATTCATTTGATCTTGTGATCTTTCATAATTTCCGCTTTAAACCGTTTATCGATCGAAAATACCTGGGTAATATTAAAAAGTTTGTGGAGCACGGGGGGGCTTTCCTGATGATAGGCGGTGACCTTTCATTTCAATCGGGTGAGTACATGAGAACTCCGGTTGAGGAGATCTTGCCGATCAAAATGGATCGCAACGCAAAGTGGTTTTCCGACGACGATTTCAAAGCGAAAATTGTTCCGGAGCTTTTACGTCATCCCATTCTCAGCCTGGAAAAGGATGAAACACGCAACAGGGAAATCTGGGAGTCCATGCCAGCCATCGGCGGGCGCAATGCAGGCCTGGTTCCGGTTGAAGGCGCTCAAGTGCTTGCTGCGCAGTCTTTAAAATCTGACACCCCCTCACCTGTTCTGGCAACACGACGCTTTGGGGAAGGTCGCAGTATGGTGATTGCGACCGACACCTTGTGGAACTGGAATTTTCTGCGGGTCGGGCAGGGGGGCAGCGGCCGTTACTATCAGAAGTTCTGGGAAAATGTGATCGCCTGGATGACGCGGGACCCGCAAACCAACCCGTTACAACTTGAAACAAGTAAAGAGCATTATTGGGAAGAAGAAAAAGTTCTGGTGCATTTCCAGGCGTTGGGCCAGGACTACAACCCACTTGATGAAAAAAAAGCAACCATTTCCATAAGGTCTATTTCGGAAAATAAAGAACTGATTAAACGCGAATTGAAGACCGACGAGTTAGGCGAGGGCCGATTTGAGTTCGAACCTCCCGAAGAGGGATTTTATGTGGCCGAGGTTGCTCTGAAAAATGGTGAGGAAGTAACCCGGGAAGAAGCCCGGTTTACTGTTTTCAGTCCCACAACTGAGTTTGAAAGGCCGCAGGTCAATCCGGTTTTGCTCAAAACATTGGCAGAGGTTTCCGGGGGAAAGCATCGTGAACTGAAGCCGGGCAGCTTTATTGAGGGGCTCACTTTTCCCAACCCGGATTATGAAGTTAAAACCAGTAGCCGCATGTTTTCCCTTTGGGATAGCTGGTGGTCGTACGGGTTGTTGCTGACTCTGCTGGTGACCGAATGGTGGGTTCGAAGGAAATCTGGCTTGAGTTGATTTTTTCAAAATAGATAAAAACATCATAAAGTGATGATTTTCTTATAGGTATCTCATAGTATCGTCTTGTTTGTTTTGATTGTTTCCGGTACCCTACAGGACCAAATTGAATTAACATTAAAGTATTGAAAATATGACTCAACCTGTTGGTGTGCAGCCCAAAAAAGGCCCGGCCCTTAGGACCTGGATTCGCGACCGTGTGGTATTTCTTGCGCTCATTATCTTCGGCGTGGGGATGGCGGGATACATTAGCGCAGACTTGTTGCTGGAAAAAGAAAGTATCTGGCTACACCCGGTAAAGGAATTTTCCCTGCTGATTTCCATGATCGGTGTGGTGTCTCTTGGTTACGAATTGTTTTTGCGTGAGCTGACTTTTAATGAATATAAGGAGGCTCTGCAGGAGATCGTTAACCCGGATGCGGTGCGTCTGGGAATTCGTGGTATTTACAAGAATCGATCGGAGTTGGCACACGCTCACAATTTTGAAGATTTGTTTCGTCATGTGAAAAAGGAAATTTTTATTGGTGGGTCTTCACTGCTTTCCATCTCTACTGGTAGCCGTGACCTTATACGGGAAAAGGTTCTGGCCGGTATCAGGGTCCGTTTGCTGGTTATGGACCCGGATTCAGAAGTGGTGGAGATCATTACTCGGCAGATTGGGGGTAAGGCCACATTCCTGAATGAAATCAAAACGTCGTTGCTTCTTTTTCAGAAACTTGAGGAGGAACTGGATGAAATAAAAGCTCCCGGTAAAGGGACGTTGGAAGTACATACTTATAAAACCATTCCGTCCCATTCGTTTATTTCTGTGGATGCCCACGACCCCGGGGGAATCATCATAGCTGACATTGGGCCCTATCTGGGCAAAAGCCATCAGCGTCCCAGTATGATGCTGGTGCGAAAACGGGGAGCCCTGTTTGACCAGTACGAGAACCTGGCCAATGCCATGTGGGAGGAAAGTCATCCGGTGATTACACAGCTCACCATTGGAACGACCAAGAAAACTAAAGCCTCTGTGTTTGCCAGTGGCATTGGAACGGAGGTTTTTGATAATCAGGCCAGCGAATGGATTCCTGCGGTTCTTTGTCAGCTCAATTCAAAATGGCGTGGAATCAAGGGTGCCCAGTGGGTTGCGTTCCGCGATAAGGTCACCTTGGAAGAAGCGAAAACCGGTGGCCGCTATCGTTTTCGGTTCAACTTTAACCTGCCAAACGGGAAAGCTACAGAGGTCAATCGTGCAGACCTGTTTGTAAGAGCAGACGACACCTGCCATATTTCGATCAATGGAAAATCCCTTCCTCAAGAGTTTGGTGGGGCAGATTTTGCCGACCCCTTCCTTTTGCATCTTGGACCGCATCTTAAAGAAGGGGAAAACTCAATCGAGTTTGAAGTCATTAACTATGCCCGACCCAATGCCCAGGTTCCTGAAGATAATCCGCTGGGTTTGATCTATCGCATGCACCTGGAATATCCTGGATAGACATTTCTTTCCCTGAATAGTGGCTCCTTCCCCTGTAATTTCAGTACAGAGACTTGAAATTGTTGGTCCTTTAGACCCTGTATCACGATTCCCTCATACCCGTTAATTCCAAAGGGAAATCCCACCCCCCGCCTCAAAATTTTTGGTCTAAACCAAGCTAAAATCAGGAATTGACAGGGGTTGAGGGGCCGCATATAATCGCCAATTCGATCACTGGATCGTGGTCAATTTGCCTTTAATGGTAAAATGAATTGATTTCCTGTGACTTGTTGTTTTTCAGGCATCAAGGGCAGGGAGTTGGCGATCCATCCGGCAACCCGGAAGGCGTTTAAACGTTTTCCTTCTCATTAGTAGGGACCGGCTCTTGAGTGAATACTTATTCATAGGCGTTTTTGCGCTTGTTGCCCTCGGTGTTATCGGCGGGATGTTGGTGTTATCCACCATCCTGGGGCCGCGCAAACCCACCGCCCAGAAAATGATTCCATACGAATGCGGCATGCTGCCCTCCGAGGAGGCGAAAGGCCGGTTTCCGGTTCGTTTTGCCACCATCGCGATGCTGTTCATCATCTTCGATATTGAAGTGGTGTTCATGTATCCCTGGGCGGTTGCTCTCGACCAGTTGCAATTGTTCGGCCTGGTTGAAATGCTGCTTTTTATTATCATTCTGGCCATCGCTTACGTCTACGTTTGGGGACGGGGAGGATTGGAATGGGATTGATAGAACATGCCGCACAGGTTTTCGATGAAAAAATCGATGATTTGAAAATGAATGTGCAGGACGAATTATCTGCCTTAAACGCCCAGTATGCAGGGGCGATGTACGATTCGATTTTAACCACCAAGCTCGGCAAGGTCGTTGGATGGGCTCAGAAAAATGCCCTTTGGCCTGCCACATTTGGTCTGGCCTGCTGTGCTATCGAAATGATGGCCATGGCAAACAGTCGCTGGGATGCGGCACGCTTTGGAGCGGAGGTTTTTCGCGCTTCTCCGAGGCAGGCGGATTTGATGATTGTCTCGGGACGTGTGTCACAGAAGATGGCACCGGTTCTGAAATTGATCTACGACCAGATGCCTGAGCCTAAATGGGTCATGGCAATGGGGGCCTGTTCCTCGTGCGGTGGCATATTCAATAACTACGCCATTGTCCAGGGAGTTGACCGCGTGGTGCCGGTAGATGTTTACGTGCCCGGGTGCCCTCCAGGTCCGGAGGCGTTGATCTACGGGATCATCAAGCTCCAGGAAAAAATAATGAACGAGGCCGGAACACCTCGCGCCCGAAAAAAAGTGGCTTGAGCTTAGACACGAATGACGCATCAGGAATTAATTGAAAAAGCCAAAGCAGACCTTGGGGATGCTCTGACTTCTGCGGAAGTCGTTCTCGGCGATGCCGTGCTCCATACGAGTCCGGAGCAGTTTCGTCGCGTTGCAGAATACCTGAAAAATGATCCTGCCATGGACTGCAATAACGTATCCCACATTACCGGTGTGGATTACCTTGAGCAGGATCGGGAACCCCGTTTTGAAGCGGTCTACGAAATTCATTCCCTCACCAAAAACCATACGGTTAGAGTGCGTGTCGGTCTGGATGAAGACGAGCCATCTGTTCCCAGTGTGACGGATCTTTGGAGTGGGGCGGATTTTGCCGAGCGTGAAATGTTCGATATGTATGGCTTTGATGTGCCGGGCCACCCCAATCTAAAGCGTCTGATCATGCCGGACGACTGGGAAGGGAATCCCATGCTTAAAGATTATCCTCTTGTCTGGGAAGACATTGCGTTTTCTCATAATGCCGATCACAAGTCCGAGTTGGTTCAGACCAAAGCGGAATACGAGACGGAGGATTAATGTCGATCACTGAACAGGGCCTCCTGGAACGCGATAAAGATACGATGACCCTGAACATGGGTCCGCAACACCCCAGTACGCACGGGGTGTTCCGCGTTGTGCTGGAGATGGATGGGGAAATCGTAAGGTCGGCTGAACCCGATATCGGTTTTCTTCACACGGGAATCGAGAAGACTGGCGAGAACAAGCGCTACGTGCACTGTATCCCGATGACAGACCGGCTCGATTATCTGAATCCACCTCAAAACAATCTTGCATTTTCGCTCACGGTTGAAAAGCTGTTGGAGTTGGATGAGTTGCCTCCCCGCGCTGATTACCTGCGGGTCATTATGTGTGAGCTTGGGCGAATTGGCTCGCACCTTGTCTGGCTTGGTACCCATGCGCTGGATATTGGAGCGATGACGGTATTCCTGTACTGCTGGCGCGAACGCGAAGAAATTCTTGATCTTAATGAGATGATCTCCGGTGTCCGGATGATGACGAGTTATATCCGGCCAGGTGGAGTGGCGTTCGATAGTTTTCCCGAGTGGCTTGCCAAGGTCCGAAAGTTCGTTAACGAATTTCCGGAAAAGGTTGATGAATACGAAAGCCTCCTGACCAATAACCCGATCTGGCTCGATCGAACAAAAGGCGTCGGGGTGATGACAGCTGAGGAAGCGATGAACTGGTCGATGAGTGGTCCTGTTCTGCGTGCTTCGGGAGTGAATTTCGATTGGCGTAAAAATCGCCCTTACAGCCGCTATGACGAATTCGATTTCAAGGTGCCAACCGGCGACAATGGCGACGTCTACGATCGGTACAAGGTTCGCGTCGAGGAAATGCGTCAGAGTCGCGAGATTGTTGTGCAGGCACTCGACAACCTGCCGACTGGGCACTACAAACTTCCTGACAACAAGGTGTCCCTGCCAGACCGCAAAAAACTGCATTCCAGTATGGAAGCACTGATTCACCATTTCAAACTGGTTTCAGATGGAATCAAGGTGCCGGCGGGTGAGACGTATGTGCCGACTGAAGGTGCCCGTGGAGAAGTCGGGTTTTACATCGTTTCCGACGGATCCAACATGCCGCTCCGGATGAAACTCAGGGCACCGTCTTTTATGGGGATACCCGGTATGTGCAAAATGATGGAAGGGGCCTATATTGCCGATGTGGTTGCCATCATCGGAAGTATCGACATCGTTATGGGAGAGGTGGACCGCTGATGTTTGTTTTCTCCGAGGAATCAGAAAAGGAAATCGAGAGAAACCTGGCCAAATACCCCTTCAAGAAATCCGCGTTATTGCCTTTGTTGCATGTGGCGCAGGATCAGGAGGGTTATGTTACCCCTGAGGCTATGGAGGAAATTGGGAAACGGCTCGATGTTTCTCCTGCCTACGTTGAATCGGTTGCTACTTTTTACACCATGTTCCACACCCGGCCAGTGGGGAAGTACGTCATTCTGTTTTGCCACAACATAAGCTGCAAGTTGTTGGGAGCTGACGACCTTCTGGATTACACGGCTAAGAAGCTGGGTATTGAGGTTGGAGGTACAACAACGGATAAAAAATTCACCCTGCTCAGGGAAGAGTGTCTGGCTGCCTGTTGCGGCGGACCCATGATGCGGGTCAATGAAGATTTTCACGAGTTTTTGACCAAAGATAAAATCGATAAAATCCTGGCATCGCTGCCGTGAGACAAATATGAAAATACTGACTAAAGAAATCGACACCCCGGGCCTGACCGGTATAGAGGTTTACGAAAAAACTCTGGACGGATACCAGTCTCTAAAAAAAGCATTTGAAAAAAAGCCGGAAGAGATTGTGGAAATGGTCAAAGCGTCAGGGCTGCGGGGTCGTGGTGGGGCAGGATTTCCTACCGGACTCAAGTGGAGTTTTCTGGCGAAGGATGTGTTCCCCCGATATCTGGCCTGCAATGCGGATGAAAGTGAACCGGGCACCTGTAAAGACCGCGAATTGATGGAGAAAAACCCACACCTTCTTATCGAAGGCATGATTCTCTGTTCCTATGCCTGTCGCATTAACACAGCTTACTGCTATCTGCGGGGAGAGTTTCGGCACATTCAACGGGTTTTTGACAAAGCCATCGAAGAGGCTTACGCCAAAGGGTATCTGGGTAAAAATATTTTAGGTTCAGGGTTCGATCTGGAGATGTATTCGCATCTCGGTGCAGGAGCCTATATATGTGGTGAGGAATCGGCTCTATTGTCTTCACTTGAAGGCTGTCGTGGAGAGCCGCGGCTAAAGCCTCCGTTCCCGGCAGTTGAAGGTTTGTACAGTAAGCCGACTATTGTCAATAACGTCGAAACTCTTTGTGTTGTTCCCTTTATAGTCAATGAAGGCGCAGAAGCTTATGCCGCAATTGGAACCGAAAAAAGTAAAGGCACGAAACTGATCAGTGTGTCCGGTCATGTAAACAAGCCGGGAAACTATGAAGTTCCCATGGGAACGCCGACCTCGGTCATCATCAACGAACACGCCGGTGGCATCCGAAATGGAAATAAATTGAAAGCATTTATTCCAGGTGGATCTTCTGTGCCCATGTTGCCTGCAGACAAGGTCGATGTGCCCTACGATTACGAATCAATTGCGGAAGCGGGCTCCATGCTCGGTTCCGGAGCACTCATCGTAATGGACGATACCACCAACGTGGTCGCCGAGACATTGCGATTGGCTTATTTTTACATGCACGAGTCTTGTGGCAAGTGCACGCCCTGTCGAGAAGGAACGCGGTGGATGTACCAACTGCTAAGCCAGATCGAGCAGGGGAATGGAAAGCCGGATCAGGTTGAGTTGCTGGATGACATTTGTGACAACATGAGTTTCAAATGTTTCTGTCCGCTGGGCGATGCCGCAGTGGGTCCTGTGGCCAGCAGCATCAAATATTTCCGTGAAGACTACGAAGAACTCATTGCCGATGCCAAGGCGGGAGTTTAAAAAATATGAGTACTGAAACTGAAGTGAAAACTGTCACGCTGACCATTGACGGCCAGTCCGTTACAGTTCCCAAGGGAACAGTGGTGGTGGATGCGGCAAAAAAGGTCGACATTGAAATACCGGTTTTTTGTTACCACGAAAAGCTCGGTCCATTCGGTTGCTGCCGCATGTGTCTTGTCGAAGTAGAGAAAATGCCCAAGATGATGACGGCCTGCACTCTGGAAGTGGGCGAGGGCATGGTGGTCAAAACCACAACGGAGAAGGTTGATAAAGCACAGAAGGGTGTGCTGGAATTCACTTTGCTCAACCATCCACTCGATTGTCCCGTGTGTGACAAGGGTGGCGAATGTCCCCTGCAGGACAACACGTTCAAGTTTGGTCCGCCGGAAACACGCATGGAGTACGACCGGTTCAACCGGGATAAGGCGACGCCGCTCAGTCCGGTCATCACTATCGACCGCGAACGCTGTATCGCCTGTCAACGCTGTACCCGCTACAGCGACATTATCGAAAAAGACCAGGCGCTGGTGATGCTCAACCGCGGATTCCGTAACACAGTTTCCACTTTTAATGACCGACCATACGATACGCGTTTTTCCGGCAACGTGATCGACATCTGTCCGGTGGGCGCTTTAACCAATACTGACTTTCGTTTCTCTGCACGGTCCTGGGATCTTAAAAATTCCGAAACCACCTGCGGTCATTGCGCGTGTAACTGCAATATGATCATAGGCACGCGGGTCAACGAAATGCGGCGTGTGACCAGTCAGCAGGATGCCAATAATGCCGTTGATGACGGCTGGATTTGTGACAAGGGTCGCTGGGGTTATGAGTTCACCCGTAGCAAGAACCGGATTGCAGAAGCCAGGAAAAGTGGCCAGTCGGATGCTCCCAAAGTGTTTGAGGCGGCGGATGAAATTGCGGAGTCTCTAAAAAAGATTGTAGAGGAGCACGGACCTCAGTCGGTGGGCTACATAGGTTCGCCTTATGCGCTCAACGAAGAGCTGTACCTGTACCAAAAATTGTTCCGACAGGGGCTCGGTACCAATAATATCGACCACAAAACCCATGCCGATACACCCGGACTGCCGGTGAAGCATGCAGATCTGCTCGACATTGAAACCGCTGGTCTGGTTTTGCTGGTGGCCAGTGATCCAACGGAAGAGCTTCCAATCCTTGAACTTCGGATCAAAAAAGCAGTGACGCGACTCGATGTTCCGTTGGCAATTGTCAACGATCAGAAAACGGTACTGGATCGATTCGCAACGACGCGAGTTCAATACAACGTGGGTTCCGATCCACAAGTGCTTCATGCACTGGGCCAGGCAGTTCAGGGGCAGGGTGGGAGTGATGTCGAAGGCTCAACCGGAGTCAGTTCGGATCAGCTTTCCGGTCTTGCTGAAAAAATAAAAGGAGCTGGCAAAGTAGTAGTGGTCTACAACCCTGCTGCATTGAGTAGCAATGGTGCTGCTGTGATGAAGGGTTTGCTTGCGACACTCGATGCGCAGGATGGAGTCGATTGTCTTGCTATGCCGGCATCACCCGCTACCAACGCTCTGGGTGCCATGGATATGGGTGTGTTGCCTGGTTTTTATCCGGGTGGACTCCCCTTAAGTGATGCGGCCACTATTAAAGAGCGGTTCGGTGAAGAGACTCCTCTGGAACCGGGACTCTCGGCGCAGGAGATGCTGGATCGCGCGGAATCGGGGCAGCTCAAAGCGCTTGTGATTCACCGTTGTAATCCGGTGATCAATTTTCCAGGTGGTGCCAGGGTGAAAGCGGCATTAAAGAAACTCGATCTGCTCGTGGTTCACGACATGATGAATACGGAAACCACTGAGCTGGCGGATTATGTACTGCCATCCAATGGGCCGGGTTCTGATGAAGGGACAACGACCAACATCGGGGGCCGGGTTCAATTGCGTGCGAAAAGTCTGCCTCGTGAAACTCCGCAGGATGTGCGCATCCTCAACCGCATGTTAAGGGCATTGGGCCAGGAGACAGATTACAAAGATGCGGCTGCCGTTCTGAAAGAAATTTCTGAAAAGGTACCCGCCTATGCCGGACTTGCCCGCAAGACTTTGCGCAAAACAGGTAAGGTGCGGGAGGGTATTGCCGATAGTGGGGGGCAAGCAACGGAACCGGCAACAATGGGTGCAACTGAAGACAATCTGGTGCTGCGTGTAGCGAACTATTTGTTCCGCCATGACAAGATTCTCGATGCAGAGTCATCCCTGGCCCATCATTTTCTTGCTTCTACTGTCCACATGCATCCGGATGATGCAGGAAAGCTGGGTTTTAAAGAAGGCGACCACGCCAATGTCTCTTCCAATGGGGTTGCGGTTGAGGTGCGGGTCGCAGTGTCTGGCAAATGTAATCCGGGGGCTGTGGTCATGCCCTGGGTTTCTGATGAGCAAAACCTTCAAAGCCTGGTCAATCCCGAGGGGCCGACCCTGGTGACTGTAAGCAGGTAGAAAGAATATTTAATGGCATGCGCCATCCTAGTCAGGATGGCGAGTTGTCTTGCTAAAAACCGTTGTATTACGAAAGCTTTGTTGAATGTTTGATTGGTTGGATCCTTACTGGTTCCTGATTATTGGAGTGGTCAAGGCAGCGGTTGTCGCGGTGGCCGTGATGTCTTGTGTGCCTCTGCTTGTCTGGTTGGAAAGACGTTTGCTTGGTCGGTTTCAGGTCAGGCTGGGTCCCAACCGCGTTGGGCCACTGGGTCTTGGTCAGTTGATCGCGGATTCTCTGAAACTGTTGTTCAAGGAATCAATCATTCAAAGTTCAGCCGATAAGTTTTTGTTTCATCTTGCTCCATCGATTGTGGTGTTCACCTCGATTGTGACCTTTTCCGTAATTCCTTTTGGGGAGGCTATTACGATTGGGGACCAGCAAATCGGGTTGTGGGGATCGAACACGAACATTGGAATTTTACTGTTTCTCGCCATGTCGTCGATGGGCACATACGGCATCGTGATGGCGGGGCTTTCCTCCAACAATAAATATTCGTTGATAGGTGGGCTGCGGTCATCCGCGCAGATGATCAGTTACGAATTGACTCTTGGTCTGGCAGCGCTCAGCGTTGTGATCATGACCGGGTCGCTTAACCTGGCTGAAATTGTCAGCCAGCAGGGCAATATTGAAGGCTGGAACATCTGGTATCAGCCTTTGACGTTTCTGTTGTTTTTTGTTGCCGGACTGGCGGAAACCAATCGGGCTCCCTTTGATTTACCCGAAGCGGAGCAGGAACTGGTCGCCGGGTTTTTTACTGAATATTCCGGCATGAAGTTTTCCATGTTTTTCATGGGCGAATACATCAACATGATCACCATGAGCGGATTGATCGCTGTGTTGTTTCTCGGCGGCTGGCACGCTCCGGTGGCGTTTCTGGATGTACCGATTATCTGGTTTGTCGGCAAGGTTTTTATCCTGCTTTGTGTATTCATCTGGATCAGGGCGACTTTTCCGCGCATTCGGTACGATCGCCTGATGACCTTCGGCTGGAAATTCATGCTGCCGTTGGCGCTGGCGAACATGCTTGTTTATGGAACTCTCAAGGCCATGGGCCTTATTTGAGGTGACAATATGATTAACGCCGTGATGAGTGGTGCCAAGAATCTGTTAAAGGGACTGGGCGTTACTTTCCGGAATATGGTGTCCAAGCCGGTCACCATTTGTTATCCGGAAGTGAAACGGGAAATGCCTACGCGTTATCGGGGTCGGCATTTTTTAAACCGCGACGAAAACGGGTTGGAACGCTGTATTGGGTGCAGCCTGTGTTCGGTGAATTGTCCGGTTGGCTGCATTCACGTTGTGGCTGCTGAAAACGATCCGAAAAACCCGACCTCCGCCGGAGAGCGTTATGCAGAGACTTACGAGATCAATCTGCTGCGTTGCATCTATTGCGGATATTGCGAGGAAGCCTGCCCGGTAGATGCGGTGGTTCTGCGCGAGCATTATGAACTGGCCGACTACGATCGAGGAAATTACATAGCAGAGAAGGATGATCTTCTGGTGTATCCGGAACCGAACCGGTTCCGTGTAAACTTTCTCGGCAACACGGAAGTGATGAAGTCCTGACTAAATGAAAACAACGGTGTGCTGTTAAAAAACTTTTTGGAGTGTTGGGCAATTAATGTTCGATTTATTTGAAAAATACTGGAACGCTGAGTGGGAACCTGGGATGGTTTTTGATCTGTTCAACCAGGGATTGACCCTCGGTGTGGGCATGACGGCGATCCTGGCTGCACTTGGAGTGGTGATGTGTTCTTCACCAATATACAGTGCCCTTTATCTGATCGGACACATGGTATGTCTTGCGCTTCTTTTTCTGCTTTATAACGCAGAGTTCATCGCTGCAGTGCAAGTGGTGGTTTATGCCGGAGCCGTGATGATCCTGTTCCTCTTTATCATCGCTTTGCTTGGCGCAAAAAAAGAAGACTTGAAACTGACCGATATCACCTTTGAAAAATTTCTTGCAGGGTCTTTTGTTGGAACCTTGTTTTGTGAATTGTTGATGACCCTGGCGGTTGGAGAGACCAGGCCGGTTCTGGGTGAAATGACCCCTGAAAAACTGGAACAGATTGGCAGTGCCAAGGCTATCGGCCTGACCCTGTTTTCAAAGCATTTGATTCCCTTCGAGCTGGCGTCGATTCTTCTGTTGGTCGCGACGGTGGGGGTTATCTGCCTTGCCAAATTTCAAGTAAAACCGATTCGTCGGAACACGAGGTAACATGGGCACAACGTTTATCCTGTTCGTGAGCGCTTCCATATTCTCCATCGGGGCGGTGGGCTTTCTTATCCGAAAGAACCCGCTCGTGATGTTCATGTGTGTTGAGTTGATGTTGAATGCTGTCAATCTGGTTTTGGTGGCGTATTCGAAATTTTTACAAGCCATGGACGGCCAGGTTTTTGCACTCATTATCATGACGGTCGCTGCGGCCGAAGTGGTGGTAGGGCTTGCGATCATCCTGACCATATTCCGGACCCGGCACGAACTCAACGTCGATCAGATCGACGTGTTGAAAGGATAATCTTTGTTCTCCCTCGCCTGGCTCATTCTAATCCTTCCCATGCTCGGGTTTATTTTCCTGTCCTGGTACGGGGATCGCTTGCCCAAAACCCTGGCAGGTCTTATCGGTTGCGCCACGGTTGGGGCGTCCTTCCTGGTAACGCTTTTAATGCTGGCGGGATTACTGGTTAAGAACCCGGCAGAACGAGTTGGCAACCTGCAGGTGGCCTATAACTGGCTTCATATGGAATCGTTCAAGCTGGATCTGGCCATTCTGGTGGACCCCCTTTCCGTGTTCATGTTGATTATCATTACGGGTGTCGGGTTTCTGATCCATGTGTATTCCATGGGCTATATGAAGGATGACCCGGAGTATGCGCGGTTCTTCTCATACCTGAATCTTTTTATTTTTTCGATGGCCCTGTTGGTACTGGCGGCGGATTTCTTTTTCCTGATTGTTGGCTGGGCAATGGTGGGACTGGCTTCCTACCTGTTGATCGGTTTCTGGACTCATAAAACAAGCGCTGTCCTTGCAGCCCGTAAGGCGTTCGTCATGAACGTGATCGGTGATGTGGGTATGGTGATCGCTGCCTTCATAATTTTCGAGAATTTTGGCAGCATTTCGTACCTGGAAGTTTTTGCCGCAGCTCCATCAAAATTCATGGAAAACGATGTGACCATTCTTTTGATCACATTTTTCCTGCTGGTCGGAGCTTTTGCCAAGTCGGCTCAGATTCCTCTGCATACCTGGCTGCCGGACGCGATGGAAGGTCCGACCCCTGTCAGTGCACTGATTCATGCGGCTACCATGGTTACCGCGGGAGTTTACCTCGTTGCCCGCTGTAATGTCCTTTACATGCTGGCACCTTATACCCTGTTTCTGATTGCGTCGGTTGGTGTTATCACCGCCCTGTTTGCCGGGGCCATGGGGATGGTGCAATACGACATTAAACGGGTCATCGCCTATTCCACGATGAGTCAGCTGGGTTATATGTTTCTCGCAGTGGGTGTCGGCGTATTTTCCGTTGGCATGTTCCACCTCATGACGCATGCATTTTTCAAAGCGTGCCTGTTTCTTGGAGCGGGAAGCGTGATCCATTCCATGCACGAAGAGCAGGACATCCGCAAAATGGGCGGCCTGGCACAACCCATGCCGATGACATTTGCGACATTCCTGATTGCCTCGCTGGCGCTCTCGGCTTTTCCGCTGACGGCAGGTTTCTATAGTAAAGATGCCATCATCATGCATTCCTACTTTTCCGACTATGGCAATTTTGTTTTCTGGGGACTTGCCATCCTGGGTGCAGGGATGACGGGCTTTTACACGTTTCGACTTTTCTTTTATACGTTCCTTGGCAAATCACGCACGCCCGATGCACATCCACATGAATCCCCAATGGTGATGGTGGGGCCTCTGATTATCCTAGCCGGTCTTTCACTTGTTGCGGGACCCATGGCAGGCTGGGTGGACGGGTTTCTGGCACCGGTGTTCGGTGGGGATGTGCCACACGCACCTCATGATGGCTTGATGGAAGCGGCTGCCATAACAATTTCCTTGCTTGGGATTGTTTCGGCTGTTGGTCTTTACCAGACGGGCAAAAATAATCTCGAATTCGCCAAGACGATGGGAGCACCCCTTTACGATCTGATGTACAACAAATTTTATGTGGACGAGTTGTATGACCTGCTCCTGGCCAAGCCGATGCGTGTGATCGGAAAATTTCTGGAACAGCGTGCTGAACGCGAAGGCATCGACATGGCAGTGGATATGGTTGGGGATCAGGTCCGCGAAGGTAGTCAGCAAATCAGTTTTCTGCAGTCGGGTAAGGTTCGCTGGTATGCCTTCAATACAGTTGCCGGGCTCATTCTGGTGCTGATTTTTGTGATTTTCCTATAACAGGAGCTCAAACAGTTTCATGTTGTCTCTGATAGTATTCATTCCATTGATCGCAGGTCTTGTGCTTATTTTTATGCGCGGTTTGGAGCACGATAAGGTCGTCCGTATAGCTTACGGTTCTGCGGGCACCGCTTTTGTGCTCTCGTTGATAGCGTTAGTGGGATACGACTTTCATCACGGCGACATGCAGTATGTAGCGTCCATTGTCTGGGTGCCCATGCTCGGCATCACCTACACGGTTGGTGCTGATGGTATCAGTCTGTGGCTGGTTGTACTGACGGCGTTCCTGGGAATCCTGGCCATCAACAGTGCCCGTAATCAGAAGCAGAATCCCCAGCAGTTTCTGGCATTGATCCTCATGCTGCTTGCCGGGACTCTGGGTGTATTCGTCGCTCTGGACACAATCCTGTTCTACGTTTTCTGGGAATTGATGCTGGTGCCTACCTACTTCCTGATCGGGTTGTGGGGAGAAGAAAACCGGGTGTACGCTACCACCAAATTTGTGATCTACACCCTGGTAGGTAGTCTTCTCATGCTGGTTGCAATTGTCTGGATCACAGTAATCCATTATGAAGCAACCCATGTGGTGACCTTTGACATCCAGACTCTGGTGCACACCCATATACCGACTGATATTCAATGGTACCTGTTCGGATTTTTCTTCCTGGCGTTTGCTATCAAGGTTCCTATCTTCCCGTTCCATAGCTGGCTGCCTCACACATACGTGGCGTGCCCCATCCCGGTACTGGTTTTATTGACCGGTGCGATGTCGAAGACGGGGGCCTATGGCCTGATCCGTTTCTGTCTTCCACTGTTTCCAGAAGCCGTACATGATTTCTCATTGTGGATCGGGGCCATGGCGGCTGGAGGTATTATTTACGGAGCCTGGATTGCAGTAGCGCAGCGTGATATCAAGGCGCTGGTAGCCTATTCAAGTATCAGTCATCTGGGTTTCATTGTGCTGGGTATTTTTTCCGGCAACGATCAGGGGATGAGTGGAAGTGTCCTGCAAATGGTCAACCACGGAATTATCGCATCAGCCCTGTTTCTGATTGTCGGAATGCTGGAAGAGCGGGTTGGAACACGCAACCTCGACCAGTTTTGCGGTCTCAAGAAACATATGCCCATGCTTTACGCCATGTTTATGTTGATCACGCTTGCAGCTCTTGGTCTGCCCGGGTTGAACGGTTTTGTTGGGGAGTTTTTAATCCTGATGGGAGTCTGGACTTCGCATGCCTTAAGCGATATGGCTGTCCTGTTCGTTCTTGGTGCTGGGCTCGCCATTGTCTTTGCTTCTGTTTATATGCTTTATATGTTTCAGGGAGCCATGCAGGAGTCCACTATCAAGCTGCCAAAAGACATGAAGGACATCGACCGTCGTGAGCAGGGTTTGCTGATTCCTGCCTGTATCCTGGTGGTGTTTCTTGGATTATTTCCCAGTGTGGTGGTGGACCGTGTCGAACCGGTTGCCAAGCACGTCCTTCATATCGAAAAAACTGAAAACCTGCCGACCCATTCCGATGGACACGGCGGGCACTGACTCCCTTTCTTTTGTTTCTTCTACCTTCCGCATAATTTCCCAATGAAATTCGGCGACACCATTGTGGACGGTGTGTTTCTAGAGCGTCCCAATCGATACCTGGCGCGGGTTGAAATCGATGGCGAGGAAACCCTCGCGCATGTCCCGGATCCGGGGCGCCTGCCGGGACTGATGATTCCCCAACGCAAAGTCCGTTTGATCCACAAACCAAGCGAAACCCGAAAAACACAATACACCCTGGCACTGGTGCGGCATGGTCGTATCTGGGTCAGTGTGTATCCTGTATTCGCAAACACTCTGGTTAAGGATGGATTGACACGAAATAAAATAGGCTGTTTTGGTGAATTCGATTCCTTTGCGTCCGAAGTCAAGCACGGAGGAAGCCGGTTCGACTTTTGCCTGGAACAGGGAGGGAAGGAAACTTACGTTGAAGTTAAGTCGGTGAGCCTTGTCGAGGAGACTGTTGGAAAGTTCCCCGATGCCCCGACCGAACGCGGCCGTAAACACGTTGAGGAATTGATTCAGCTGAAACAAAAGGGATTTGGAGCGGTGGTGTTGTTTGTGTCTCAGCGCAGCGATACCCGGTCGATTACCTCAAATGACCCGATAGACCCAAAATTCGGTGAGGCATTGAGACGTGCACAAAAAGCGGGTGTAAAACTATTCGGGATCAATTGTAAAGTGACCGCCTCTTCCATCTCACTGGACCAGAATATTCCGTTAGAAATTTAAAAATGGGTTATTCGCTGAACACACTCAGGTTGGGAATCAGGTTCCATACTCCATCCGATTTCATAACCCAGCGCTGTTTGACCACTTTTGTTTTCACTGAAACGCTGGGAGACATGACGTATTCGTAGCGGATGGCAACAATCGCCTCGTCAAAATCACCTGCAGGATTTCCACCGGTGTTCTGGACAAGGGCTCCGCTTTTTTTGAATACAACATTGAGCACCTGGCTGTCCACAAAACTAATCCGGTTGAAAATTTCTTTTACCTGAGTGAGGTATTCCGCTTTCATGTTGTGTTCCACCCACATGGCTCCAGCCCTGTCAGACCGGGATTCAAACTCGTTGTTGTAGAGTTTCATGATACGGTCCAGACTTTCAAAATCCTTTTCGTGGTCTTTCGGGAGCATACTGCAACCTGCGAAAAGCAGGATAAAAAGCAAAGCAAAAGTCGTTTGTCGGAACTTCCATGCAAAGGGGCGGGAACATTTCATGGTCTGACCTCGTGTGGTAAGATGAAGCCTCCCGTTATTGAGGGTTGAAAGGAACAGAGTTTCGGGTGGCTTGCTGGCCTCTGAATTTTGAGGAATGCTGGGTCTTGACGACTTTCAGGAAGCCGCAACATAGCGGCCAGCTATGATATTGGAATTATAAGCAATTTGTGAATCCGCCTCAAGGCCGAGACCAGAGCTCACTAAA
This sequence comes from Candidatus Nitronauta litoralis, assembly GCA_015698285.1. NCBI lineage: Bacteria > Pseudomonadati > Nitrospinota > Nitrospinia > Nitrospinales > Nitrospinaceae > Candidatus Nitronauta > Candidatus Nitronauta litoralis. The sequence continues at coordinate 202,783 of CP048685.1, read as the reverse complement.
AAAACTTGCCCAATTTAAAGAAAACATCCAAACGAAAAGAACACCGTAAATCTGGCCCGAAAAAAACAGTGCCCTCTGCAAACAAGGCGCGGGAGGGTAATGCGGCCTGGGATCAGGCTGCGCGCTGGTACGATGCGCTGGTCGGCATGCAGGGAAGCGAGTATCAGCAGTCGCTTGTTCTTCCGGGAGCCCTGAAACTTCTGGATCTCAAGAAAAATGAAAAGGTCCTGGATGTGGCTTGTGGACAAGGGGTTTTCTGCCGGTATCTCAATGATCGAGGACACAAGGTGGAAGGTCTGGATGTATCATCAGCCTTGATCGACGCTGCCCGGAGACGTTCCCCAAAATCGATTTCGTTCCATCATGCTGATGCAGGGGACCCGAAAGCCCTGAAAGGTGATTCTTTCGATGCGGTGTCCTGCCTCCTGGCGATGCAGAATATTGAGCATCTGGACCCGGTATTGAAAAACATCAAGCGTTGGCTCAAACCCTCGGGACGTTTTGTCATGGTTGCCACGCACCCATGTTTTCGTATACCCCGGCAATCCCATTGGGAGTTTGATGAAATAAAAAAAACACAGTACCGGCGTGTAGACCTTTATTCCTCGGAGACAGAAATTCCAATAGTGACGCCTCCGAAGAATGGTGCTCGGGGTCACACAACGACCTATCACCGACCTCTGCAATCTTATTTTGAGTCCCTGGCAAGTGCGGGCTTTGCAGTCGACAGGCTGGAAGAATGGACCTCGGGCAAAACCAGTGAACCGGGCAAACGTGCCAAAGCGGAAAACAGGGCGAGGCAGGAAATTCCTTTGTTTCTTGCTTTACGTGCAATTCCAGTAAACCAGGAACAGGATTGAAAATTTAAAAATAGAGAAATTAATGAACCAAAAACGCAGCTACACCTATGAATTAATGGATGGCCAGGCCCTGTTGTTTACCGTGAAACGATTGTTGGCAGAGGGAGGTGCCGGTTGGCAGGAGGTTGGCGACCTGATGCCCCAGGGCCATGTGGAGTACAAGCCGCAGCGGGTGGCTCCGTTGAAATCCGGTTACAATTTTCAATACCAAAAAGCGGGGCTGAATCTCACATTGTATTTTCCTGAAGAAGCGTTCAATCGTCTTTTGGATATTTTGGATAAAGAGCGTGTTCCTCAATTGAAGTCAGCATTCCAGAAGGCGCTTCCTGAACGATCAGGTTATGTAATTGCCGATTTCAAAATCCGCGGAATTCTCGAAGACCCGGGGCTGGAAGAAAATTCTTCTGCTCGGGAGGAGTAGGGGCTTACAATATATAGATATAGGCAGATATTTTTAGAATATAAACGCTAAGATCCTATAATGCCATTTTCCAAAATAAAAGAAGAGGTCTCCCAGTTTTATTCTAAGGCAACAAAGACCGGAGAAATCCCTGGCAGAGAATATCATGCCATTATTATGATGCGAGAAATTCAACCCTACGTTTCTGATATAGATGGTTATTGGTTTAATTACGGTTTTTATTTAAATAATGTTGGTCTAGTTCAAGAGGCGATCAATGCTTTTATTAAATCCTTAGAATTCAATTTTGCAGGAATTCACTGGCCTGCTTATGCAATACTAGGAAAGTTATACTCTGAAACCAACCAAAGGTTGGAAGCAGATCATTGGTATGATTTAACGATAAAAGAGAATTCCCCTGTTGCTGGTACTTGTTGGATTTTAAAAGGCTCCAATTTGTCAATGTTGGGGGATTTTGAACGAGCCAAAGAGTGTTATGAGAACTCATTAAAGGATATTTCCGGAGAATGTGATAAAGATGAAGCATTGTTTAATTTGGCAAATATTTGCTGCATTAAAGGAGATTATGAAAGGGGGCTGGAATTTATTAAAAGATCCTACTCTATAGATCCAGAGGTCAAAAGAACCAATAGGTTATTAAACGATGTTGAAAGTCTGATTAATTTTGAGTTAAAGAATCAGAAGTTTAAAACAAAGGATGCAGTTAAATCCAAATTTGATTTGGCCGACGAGTATATAAAGAAGGAATGGTATTTTTGTGCACTGGAAACCCTTAGGGAATATCAAAAACAAATTCCAAAAAACCCTAAAATATGGGAGCGAATGGGAGTTTGTATGATTAATGTCGGCATGGGAAGAGAAGGGAGAAAGGCTCTGAATATGGCATTGGAATATTCCGATGGCGCAGAACAAAAAACGATATATTCAACCATGGCTGAGCTATGTATGGATTTTGGCAGTCTCTCTGAAGCGGATAAATGGTTTGAGAAAACAATTTTATGTCAGGGTTTTGTTGAAGATTGGGTTTTTTTTAGACGGGGAGAATGCCTTGCTAAAATGGGTAAATATATAAAAGCCAGAGAATGTTTTGAACAGTCTATCGATTGCGAAGGTAGTTGGGTAAACCCAGATATGAAATACTTGAGTGTGGGTTTGATGTTTCGAAATGAAGAGAGATTTGAAGATGCAGTTTCAGCATTGAGGGAGGCTTTACGGCTGAACCCAAAAAATGAAAAGGCAAAGGAAGCATTAGATGGCCTTTCTGGAATCGATAAAACTATTGAATATGCGAAACAAGAATGTGAAAGAATAAAAAGTCTGTGATATGCGCATATTGATGATATCTGGTTAACAATGGGCCTTGATTGATGGTGACACATTGTGTTTGAGACTCAAAACCGAAAACGTAATCCCCCACCTCCGCCAAAGTCTGAGTGGTATTGCCCGACCAGAAACAGGTTTTTTCCCAGGCGAACATTTGTCCCAGCGACCCATTCCTCCTCTGTTTCTGTGTCGTATTCGAAATCTCCGAACAACTCGACTCTGGGGGTCAATTGAACCGATTGCTCCAGTGTGATTCGAAAATCACCTTTGTGGTCTATACGCAATGCACTCCAGAAATTAAAAGGTAGAAGATAGCGTAAACCAAGAAATCCCATTACATTGTCATCGGTCAGATTGACCCCGCTGAATATAGTGAAAAACCGGTTGAAGTATCGATCGTAAGTTAGTTCAATATCGAAATCGGTCCCAAGGGTGTTCTGCCAACCGGTTTCCCAGGTCACACTGAATATATTGTAGGTATTGCTGGCGACGGCTATTCCGTCTGTCATGTGCGATTGCGCCGTGGCATTGATCCAGAAAAACCACGGGTCTTTGAAAAGCTGGTGACGAATCGCTTCGATGTCGGCATCAAGAGGTTTGTCTTGATAACGAACCACCCGTGCCATGCCTGCCTTGGCGTGGTAAAGCACGTGGCAGTGGAAAAACCAGTCCTCGTATTCATCCCCTTCAAACTCGATGATTCGCGTTCCACCGGGTGGTACGTCGATGGTGTGTTTCAGAGGTGCCCTGTCACCTTTTCCGTTGATGACGCGGAAGAAATGACCGTGCAAGTGCATGGGATGGTGCATCATGGTTTTGTTGTGGATAATAAAGCGGATATTTTCTCCATGTCGGATGCGGATGTCGTTGTCAGCAGAAAGGATCTCTCCGTTCATGGACCAGACGAATCGGTCCATGTCCCCGGTCAGATTGAGAACCACTTTTCTCAGAGGCCTTTTGCGGGAAGGGGTTGTTGACGTTTTTGACTGAAGTTGGTCATAAGGTGCCATTGGACGCTTGTCCATTAAAGCATGTGACTTGTTCATTGGAGTGACCATTTTTGAATGGTTCATGTTTCCTCCCGACATCAGCACCCGGTAGAAGTCCGGTTTGGGGACATCCGTTGTCTGTTTACGCTTTCCATTTCCAATGAATACGGAGGCGAACCCGCTTCCATCCTGTGCTGTAGCCCGAAACTCGTAGGCACCGTTTTCGGGAACGGTCAGGATTACATCGTAGGTTTCGGCAATGGCCATCAGGAAGCGGTTGAGCTGAACGGGTTTGACTTCAATACCATCAGCGGCAACCACTTGCATGGGACCTCCCGCATACTGCAGGTAGAAATAGGAAGCCGCCGCCGCATTTACCAGTCGCAACCGGATGGTCTCACCGGGTTGCGCCGGAATCGTATACTCAGGTTTGCCATTCGCCAGAAACCGTTCGTAGGCCACATCAGAAAGGTCCATGGCAGGCATTCGACTCCAGCTTCGTTTGAGGAAGTTGCTCACAGCTCCCTTTTGCATGGCACCCCAAACAGACTGAAGTGTGTTTTTTTTAAAGCTGTAGTATTCGTTGCCGCTTTTCAGGGTACGCATTACTTCTTCCGGGTTTTCATTTGTCCAGTCAGACAATACGATGACCTGATCGTGATCCGTTTTCAATGTTTCACCTTCTTTAGGTGTGATCACAATAGAGCCATAGATTCCTTGCTGTTCCTGCAAACTGGAATGGGAGTGAAACCAGTAAGTGCCCGATTGTTTGATCGGAAATTTAAAATTTACCCTTTGCCCCGGCTCAATCGGTGGATTGTTCACAAACGGGACTCCGTCCTGACGGTTGGGAAGCAGAACACCATGCCAGTGAATAGAAGTGGATACTTTCATATTATTTTGGATGCTGATAATGGCAAAATCACCTTCCTTAAACCGTAGAGTGGGACCGGGAATTTTCTGATTGATGGACATGGCTTGAACCGGTTGTCCTGAGATATTTATTTTCTTGTAATCAATTGTGAGGTGGTAAGAGACAGTTCGGGCCTGTGTTGGGGAAATCAGTAAAAGGTAGCAAACCAGGCTCAAAACAGATGATCGTATAAAGAAATTCATAACTGACCTCATTAAAGGGCACATTGACAACAATGCGCACGACGTCACAGACCTTTCATAACGGCTGCTCCGTTTTTTTTGGATTTTGCAGGCAAAAAGATTCCACATCAAACAGCTTGGCTGTTACTTCTTATGCAAAAACCAATCGCTTAGAAGAGCATGCCAATAGTGCACTTGAATTTTTACCTGTGGGTGATGAAAAACAGGAAAGAGGTCAGGCTTTGGGAGGCGGGGAGGCGGGTTGGATGGGGAGTACTTCCATTTCCTGTACGACAATTTTCAGGGGAATCAGTTCAGGAAAGATTTTTTCTGTCCCCTGTATTTCTGGAATAACAGCGGCGACACAGATTTTGCACGAAACCTGTTGTTGGCAATCAGAGAAGTCCATTGAAGCCATCGCGGTAGAAACACCGGGCAGGAGAAGGCTTCCAATTACGACAATTGCCATTAAGGCAAAGGACAGGTTAATTTTTGAAAATTTCTGCTTCATTGAATTTCCTATTCTTTTTTCAGATTACCTCTGTTGGAAAAACAATGTCAAATCGGATTTTTTATTTCCTGCGGGTAACGCCAGTCTATGGGCCTGTCTTCTCTGATGGCCTCCCGAATACGTTCCATCCAGTTCAGGAAAAAGGCTACGTTGTGCAGAGTGTTGAGCCGATATGCCAGAATTTCATCGGCCATGAACAAATGACGCAGATAGGCCCGTGAATAATTCTGGCAGGTTTCGCAGGCGCATTCCGGATCCAGTGGGCTCGCGTCTTCCTTGTGGATGGCGTTTCTGATATTCACTTTCCCCTGCGAGGTGAACAAGGTTCCGTTTCTCGCGTTGCGTGTGGGCATCACGCAATCAAACATGTCGATGCCCATGAGAGTGCAGGCCATCAAATCGTCCGGTGGTCCTACTCCCATCAGGTAACGCGGGGCATTTTCTGGGAGGAGGGGAGCAGTGAATTCCGCCATTTCCAGCATGATTGACTTTTCTTCGCCAACGCTCAATCCACCGATTGCGTAACCGGGAAAACCGACTTCAACGGTTCGTTCCACACTTTCACGCCGGAGTTCAGGGTGCATACCACCCTGGACAATTCCGAACAAGGACTGGCCTTCCCGTTGAGGAACTTCTTTGCAGCGTTTTGCCCATCGCGCTGAACGTTCCAGCGAATCACGCGCGACTTTTAAGTCTGCATCGTGCGGTGCAGGTTCATCCAGCACCATGGCAATGTCTGACCCAAGAGATTGCTGGATTTCGATAGAGAGTTCCGGGGTTAACAGATGGGAAGACCCATCGAGGTGTGATTTGAAAGTGGCTCCCTCTTCATTAATCTTCGCAAGAGTGTTGAGGCTGAACACCTGGAATCCGCCACTGTCTGTAAGTATGGGACCTGCCCAGTTCATGAACTGATGAAGGCCGCCGAGTTTGCGAACCGTGTTGTGTCCCGGTCGTAAATACAGGTGATAGGTGTTGCCCAGGATGATCTGGGCACCACAGTCTTTGACTTCACGGGGAGTGAGTGCCTTAACGGTAGCCTGGGTTCCGACGGGCATAAAAATGGGTGTGTCAATCTCGCCGTGAGGCGTGATGAGCTTTCCCAGTCGCGCACGGGAGTGCTTGTGCTTTTTTATCAGTTCAAAACGAATCACGTTGTTTAGGAAATACCTGGAAGATTTTTGTCTGAATTTTCAGGAAGGTTTAATGCCAATTGAGAGACCGGAATCTTGAGATCGTTTTCGTTGCAGATGATGACCAGCGTGTTTTGAATTTTGTTGAGAATTTCTACGTATTGTCCGCCCAGCCGACCGTCCAGATCTATCAGGAACTTTAGGATGAGAGAGCTTCCGCTGGCGTGGTCAAAAGCGATTTCAATGTTTTTTATGTCGGGTTTGTCCGTTTCCAAATGCGAAGCCAAATGTTTGCGTAATCCATTTTGAAATATTTCAGGAATTTCGCTACAAATTTTTGATTGCAGGCTGTAGTCGAGTCCGAATTCTATTTCATACCGAAATCCTCGGGAAATATTTCGCGGGGTGAGGGATAGAAATTCCTGGGTCGTATAGGTTTTTCGGGTATCACCTTTGAGAGTCAGGATCACTTGTTCCATTGTCTGTGTTTCGATTTGTCCGTAGGTATTGTCTGCAAGTAAAACCCAGTCATCCGGTATTGTCGGGAACCAGGGTTCGTCGTCAACCACGGGGCGTGAATGCAGCCCAACAAGGTCTCCGACAGGAAGCTGCACCATGCCTCCCTGCAGGCTGTCATTGGTCAATGTTGCTTGCAGACCAATACTTTCCACCAGCCAGGGTACACCATTCCAGATCAGCCGTTCGTGCTCTTTTACAGTACCAAGGTTCATGGCAAGGCGTACTTCCTGGAACATTCTTGGAATGAGCTGGCGGGAAGCCCATGCGACCGCGATTAGAAAAAGAATGACGATACTAAGAAGCAGCCAGTCATTCAGGATGTAAAGCGTGACCATACTGGAGATGATGCAGAATAGCAAAACCAGAATGCTGTAAATGGTCATCAGGACCTTGTTCATCCAGGGTGGAATATTGAGAATATTTTTTTTCCCGGAGAACAAAACCCGGAAACGCATCAAAATCCACCAGAGCCCCAGGAAAACAGCGATGGTGATGAGAAGGTTCCGGCCTCGCGATTTAAAAAACTGCTGAATCGCTGTTGTGGCCGTGTCCATCAAGGGGGCGGTGTTGGCGGTTTCAATTCGGAGGGCGCGTTGGGTTTCTTTTAGGTTTAAACGCACCAACTCCGGGTCATACTTCTTTTTGAGCTTCTGGAGGTGTTGTTGATAAGCCTGGATTTGTTCAGGGGAGCGATCTTTATCATTTGCATTGGCGGCCAGAAGCGATTGGATGTTCTTGCGGGCGGCCTCTACCTGGTGCAGTCGGTTAGACAGCGTTTCTATTTTTTTCTTCAGGCGTTCGATCCTGCGGGGTTTGGCCGTGACATCGCTCAAGGCATCCAGCAAAGGTTTGGTTATGGCTTGAATCTGATCGAACCATTCCTTGTCGCCTTCTTTAGCGGCATTCAGATCGTCGGTCTGCATGCGTGTTGCAATGTTCTCAAAATTTTTATTGATACCATCGAGTCTTAAAAGAAGCTCTTCCTTTTTCTCCTGTATCCGTTTGGTGGCTGGCAATCGGCTTAATTCTTCCAGCTCTTTCCAGGTGGCTTCTGATTGATTAGACAGTAGCAATAGAATGGACTGGATATTTTTACTCGAACTTGAGGCCGAAGGCTCTTCCTGGGATGTGTCTGGCTGATCTTCCTGGGCGAAAGATGGAAGTGGAGAGAGCAAAGTAAGTGCAAACGCGAGCACTGCAGGGGCCAGGACCACAAAATTAACATTGAGTTTTTGGAGAATATTTTTCAATACCATACTGTTACCAATCGTTAACTGGAGCCGGTCTCTTTCATTACTTTTGAAATACTTTTTTCAAGGATAGTGATTAGTTTTGAAATATCCTGACGTGTAACAATCAAGGGGGGAATAAACCGTAAGGTGTTTGGTGCGATCGCATTGACAAGTGCTTTGTGTTTAAGGCATTCCCCGGCTATTGCAGGTGAGGGCAGTGTGAGATCCACGCCGATCATTAATCCCTCCCCCCTGATTTGTTTGATGACAGGATAGCGTTTCCCCAGTTTCTTTAGTTCGTCCTGAAAAAAGTCGCCTTTGCTGCTAACCTGTTTGAGAAATGTTTTGGAGGAAACAATTTTCGTGACGGCTAAAGCGGCGGCACAGGCCAAAGGGTTGCCTCCAAAAGTGGTTCCATGGGTTCCGGGTCCAAGAGAGGCCCCCAGTTCATCTGTCGTGAGCATGGCTCCAATCGGCATACCGCCACCAAGCCCCTTGGCTAATGTCATGATGTCGGGTTTTATTTTCATTCCCTGGTGAGCAAACAGTTGGCCTGTTCTCCCCATTCCAGTTTGCACCTCATCCAGGATAAGCAGCACCTTTTTTTTGTTGCAAAGTTTTCTCAGGTTCTGGAAATAACTTTTGCTGGCGGTGTTGACTCCAGTTTCGCCTTGTAACGGTTCGATCATCACGGCGCAGGTTTTCGAGGTGATGGCTTTTTCCATTGCCTTTATGTCAGCAAAAGGAACATGCTTGAAGCCGGGGAGCATGGGGCCGAAGCCAACTTTCATTTTTTCCTGCCCGGTAGCACTGAGAGCCCCGAGAGTTCTTCCATGAAAAGAAGCGAGAGTGGTGACGATTTCTATTCGTTTTTTCTGGCCCCGATCGAACATCACTTTGCGGGCGAGTTTGATAGCCGCTTCGTTCGCTTCTGTGCCGCTGTTACAGAAAAAAGCTTTGTCGGCAAAACATGAACGAGTGAGCTCCCGCGCCAGTTCAGCCTGGGGCGGGATATGATACAGGTTGGACACATGCATGAGTGTCCCGACTTGTTTTTTGATTGCCTTGACAACTTCGGGGTGGCAATGGCCCAGGCTGTCTACCGCGATGCCTGCCACAAAGTCGAGGTATTTGTTGCCGGACTCATCCCAGACGTACATGCCTTTCCCTTTGGAAATGGCAATGGGAAACCGCTTATAGTTTCCCAGCAGGTGTTGGTCGGATAATTTTTTTACTGAAAAATTCGTGGCCATGTTGGTCTTTAAAAACAGATGTTATTAAATTCGATATACTGCACCGGAATATTTTGCTCGGGAGAATCGAGTGGGATCCATTATAACCCGATTTGAAAACCTAAAAAGTTTGGCTTCTTTAAAAGAAGGCTTTTTAAACCTGTTGTTTCCTCGTCCTTGTGTGTTTTGCGGATTGGACCGACAGGGTGCTGGGGCCTGCCTTTGCGGTCCCTGCCAGGAAGCCCTTCATTTAATCCGGCAGCCCTGGTGCGGTGTTTGCGGCTTCCCTGCAGAAATTGATTACTCGGTTCCTGAAGACAACTTTATATGTGCCCGATGTCGATTGGAACAGCCGCCTTTTGACAGGGCTCGTTCCGTGGTTATGTATGAATCCGCTTTTAAAGGGCTGATGGCTTTCTATAAATATCAAAAGCAGCCTGGAGCCCTGGATGAAATACGCAATCTGTTAACGACCTTTTATTCTGATCATTCTGAAATCTACAATGACTTAATCGTTGTTCCCGTGCCACTTCATCAAAACAAATGCCGGTCCCGGGGATTTGACCAGGCGGTAATGTTGGCCCGGGAAGTGGCTGCTGTTTTCAATTTACCGTTAGACGCAGGTGTCGTAACACGAAATCGTGACACGGAGTCACAAACCAGAATGAGCCGGAACAAGAGAATAGAAAACATGCGCGGTGCGTTTGAAATACAGGATGCCAATTCGATCGAGGACCGCAGAGTATTATTAGTCGACGACGTGATGACAACTGGGGCAACTGTAAGCGAGGTGTCCCGGATACTCAAAAAAGGGGGAGCCCGGTGGGTGGAGGTACTCACCCTTGGCCGGGCCCCATGATGCAGATCATATTATTTTTTAAGTTCTTATGGACCCGGTCACCATCCACCAGGCGAAAATACTGGCGGCATAACCCAAAGCAATCGCCCAGGCCCATTTAAAATGCGACATAAAAGTGTAGTTTTTCTTATCCACACCCATTACGGCAACTCCGGCTGCAGAACCTACCGACAATAAACTACCCCCGACACCACAGGTCAGTGTTATGAGCAGCCATTGGTCGAGCCCCATGGTGGGGTCCATCTTGAGGACTGCGTACATGACAGGAATGTTATCCACTATGGCAGACAACACACCAACGATGATGTTGGCAGTCGTTGGACCCAGATCGACATAAAGTGTTTCACTGACCAGGGCCAGGTAACCCAGGTATTGCAAGGCACCTACTGCGCTAAGGACACCGAAGAAAAACAGCAACGTATCAAATTCGACTGTTTCAATGCTTTTAAAAATATCAAAGGTGTGACTGACCTCTTCCTGATGGTCTTTAGGAATTCCCAGGGAATCAAGATGTGATCTGTCACCCCAGCGTTTAAGGTAGTAACCGAAGAGCATGAGAACACCGAGTCCCAGCATCATCCCCATAAAGGGTGGTAGATGCAGAAACTGATGAAAACTGACAGCTGTCGCAATCGTCGAGATACCGAGCACAATCACTACCTTGGCTCCCGGTTTCATGGTGACTTTTTCTTTAGTCACTTCCGGGTGTTCGTCCGGTAGAAACATATACATTATGGATGCCGGCACCAGCCAGTTGACAATTGAAGGGATCATTAAATATGCGAATTGCATTGTCGGGACCTTTTCGGCCGTCCAGACCATCAGGGTTGTGATGTCGCCAAAGGGGCTCCAGGCTCCGCCGGCATTGGCTGCTACCACGATATTTGTGAAAGACATGGAAATGAATCTGCCATTACCTCCACTTACCGCCAAGGCAACGGTTGCAAGTAAAAGTGCTGTGGTCAAGTTGTCGGCTAGCGGAGAAAGGAAGAAGGCGATTGTTCCGGTTGCCCAGAACAGTTTTTTGAATCCCATCCCCCGTGACAACAGCCAGGTACGGAGAGTATTGAACACATTGCGTTCTGCAAGTGTGTTGATATAAGTCATGGCAGCAAGAAGAAAGAAAAATAACTCTCCAATTTCTGCTATCAATTCAACGATATACTCATGGGCATGTCCTCCACTGTGGCCGTGTTCATAAATCCCGATGAACATCCACATGAGGCAGCCTGCAACAATGACAGGTTTAGACTTCCGTAAATGAATATGCTCCTCTGCAATAACCAGTGAGTAACTGAAAATGAAAATAGCCAAACAGAGGAATCCGACCCAGGCTGTGGTCATTCTAAACTCCTTATCTCATTTCAAAACAATTAAATAGCTCTGAATAATCCCGATTATAAAGGTAATGAAAATCTGAAAAAACCGAAATTTCGGCATTCACACTCAATTTGAAAGCAAAACGCGGGGTTTGTCTATGAAAAGTTGCCTTAAATTAAGCCAGAATGAAGAATTAAAACTGGATTTTAAAAGATATAGACAGGTCAATCTTGCATAAGGTACTGGTTTTAGGGGTAAAAATGAGAAATGTTTTTTCGCACATAATTAGGGGCGTTTAACGGGGTTTCAGGGTAGGGGGCTCAGGGGCAAAGGCAGTCCAACCATTGAAAAAATAATAGCTTTGGGGTATTTGGGGACCCCGAATAAGGTTGACTGCCAAGGATTTTGTGCTACTATTTTTTCGTTAGGATGCTGACGGTTTTGACCGTGGTTTTCTCGGATTTCCATTAGGCAAAGGGAGTCAATTTGCCCGCCAAGCAATACCTATCCGAATGTAAAGAGTTTATTGACCAGTCTATTGGTCAATTTCTGCCCGGCCAGAAGACTTTCCCGGAAAGCATTCATGAGTCAATGCACTACAGCGTATTCGCTGGTGGGAAGCGGTTGCGCCCTGCGTTGTTGATTGCTGCAGCAGAGGCGGTTGGGGGTGACCGTAATGAGGTCTTGCCCTTTGCGGTGGCGGTGGAGTTCCTGCACACTTACACCCTGATTCATGACGATCTGCCCGCACTGGATAATGATAACCTTCGGCGCGGGAAACCCACCAATCATAAGGTTTTTGGCGAAGCCATCGCAATATTGTCCGGCGATGGGTTGTTGACTCAATCCTTCATACTCATGACCCAGGCGGTCATGATGGAGAACATCCCGCACAAAAACATCCTGCGGGCGGCCAATGAACTGGCCCGGGCTCTTGGCTCAACCGGTGTCATCGGCGGTCAGGTGGTGGATCTGGAATCCGAGGGGGAGGCCATTGATGCAGACACACTTGAGTACATCCACATCTACAAAACAGGGTTCTTTTTTAAAGCCTGTATAAGGGCCGGTGCGATACTGAGCCAGGCTTCAGAGGTTGAGTTGGGGGCTTTGTCCCGATTTGGAGCTCACATTGGACTGGCCTTCCAGATCATTGACGATATCCTGGATATCACGGGTGATCAGGAAAAATTAGGTAAGGATGTGGGGAGTGATCAAGACAAAGATAAAGCGACTTACCCGGCCATGTTTGGCCTGGAAGCTTCAAAGGCAAAGGCCGAGCAGTTAGTTGAAGAGGGAATAGCTTGTCTCGACACCTTTGACCATCGAGCCGACCCATTAAGGGGAATCGGACAATTTTTTGTAGAACGCACATTTTAACCAGGGTGATTGCATGACCCAATACCTCGATAAAATCGAGAGCCCAGCCGACATCAAGAAATTTGGTGAGAAAGAGTTGAAAGTTCTGGCTGGTGAAATCCGTGACCGGCTGCTTTCAACGATCTCCAAGACCGGTGGCCATCTGGGATCCAATATGGGTGTTGTGGAATTAACCCTTGCCATGCATTACGTTTTCAACACTCCTGCTGACAAGTTTGTCTGGGATGTTGGACATCAATCTTATGTCCATAAACTCCTGACGGGTAGAAATAAAAGGTTTGATACCTTGCGGCAATACCAAGGTTTGTCCGGCTTTACTAAACGTGAGGAATGCCAACATGACTGCTGGAATACCGGGCATGGCGGCACTTCAATTTCGGCTGCGCTGGGATTTGCAAAAGCCAATGAAATAAAAAAACAGGATAACAAGGTGGTTGCTGTCATCGGTGACGGTTCCCTTACTTCAGGTATGGCATTTGAAGCACTTAATCATGCCGGACATATCAAATCCAATATGATTGTTGTCCTCAACGATAATGAAATGTCGATCGCTCCCAATGTTGGCGGGCTTTCAGCACATCTCAGTCAGATCATGACCGGACAGTGGATGACCCGGATCAAAAAAGAAGTGGATGAAGTTCTTCTGGCTATACCGGGAATCGGAGAAGAAATTTCCAAGTATGCCCACAAACTGGACGAAACCATCAAGGGGATTTTTATTCCAGGCAGATTGTTTGAAGACCTCGGGCTCCGATATATAGGACCCATAGACGGCCATGACACGCAGGGACTGATTGAAACTTTCGAAAATATTAAGGATCTTGAGGGTCCCACCGTGATGCATGTGATCACTCGAAAAGGTAAGGGATACAAGGTCGCTGAGGAAAAGGCGGATATCTGGCACGGCGCCAAACCTTTTAATATCGAAACCGGAGAGTTTCATAAGAAGAAAGCGAACCCTGCGTATACCGCAATTTTTGCCGAAGCGCTCATTGAACTTGCGCGTGAGGATGAGGATATCGTTGCCATTACTGCGGCCATGCCGGATGGCACCGGGATTTCGAAATTTGGAAAAGTGTTTCCGGAGCGTACTTTTGATGTCGGGATGGCCGAGCAGCACGCGGTCGACTTTGCCAGTGCTTTGGCGCTGGAAGGTTTGCGCCCTGTGACAGCGATCTACTCGACTTTTCTCCAGCGAGCCTACGATCAGGTTGTGCACGATGTCTGTTTAATGGATATTCCCATGACCTTTGCTATGGATCGGGCTGGCATCGTTGGGGAAGATGGGGCTACGCATCAGGGGCTCTACGATATTGCCTATTTGCGAACCTTGCCCAACATGATCATTATGGGCCCGAAAGACGAAAACGAATTGCGCGATATGCTGAAGACCTCCATTTATCATGAAGGGCCTGCAGCGATCCGGTTTCCGAGAGATGCGTGTGAAGGACTGGACCTCAACCCTGAAATGAAAATAATGGAAATCGGGAAGGGTGAGGTGTTGCAGGATGGAACGGATATCGCCGTAGTGGCATTTGGTCATGTCGTTCCCCGGTGTCGTGAGGTTGTGAAAAACCTTGAAGCCGAGGGACACAGTGTCGCGTTTATCAACGCTAGGTTTGCAAAACCGATTGATGAAAAACTGATGATCGAGTATGCGCTCAAAACGAAATGTATGGTAACCGTCGAGGAACATTCGCGGCCCGGCGGGTTTGGCTCTGCTGTTCTCGAATCCCTGCATGATCATATTGTTGATCAACCCCTCAATGTAAAAACATTTGGAGTCGCCGATATCGTGGTCGAACACGGTGCGCCAAAAATTATCCGTAAGGATCTGGGCCTGGACGAAGAAACGCTCACTGTAGCGATACGGAGTTTTTACCAGAATGTAGTGAACCCTGAAGCGACAACTGCTACTCAGGATTCGAATGGGCAAGGGAATGGAAATGGAATCTCGGTCGACGCCAAAAGCGAATCGGGAACGGCCCCTGTCAAAAAGCCAACTAATATTGGAATATAAGTCATCATCTGATGGAACGCCAGGCACAAGTAAAACGCACTACTTCTGAAACGGATATCGAAGTTTCCATCAACCTGGACGGCACGGGTCAACAGGATATTGAAACTCCCATTCCCTTTTTAGATCACATGTTGTCGCAAATCGCCAAGCACGGCCATTTTGATCTGGTTGTGAGGGCCAAAGGTGACACGCATATTGACTTCCACCACACTGTTGAAGATATCGGGATCACGCTTGGAGAAGCTTTTCTGAAAGCGTTGGGTGACAAACGCGGTATTCGCCGGTTTTCCCAGGCTAAAATCCCGCTCAATGAAGCATTGGCCGAGGTGATTGTCGATATCAGTGGAAGAGCCTTTTTTGTCTTTAATCTTGACCTGCCAAAGTCAAAGCTCGGACAATTTGATGTTGAACTGGTCCCCGAATTTTTCCAGGCGTTCTCAGCCAACAGTGGTGTGACACTCCACATCAATTCCCCCTACTGGAGCAATCTCCATCACATTGTCGAGGCGTCATTCAAGGCATTTGCCCGTGCGCTCGACCAGGCCTGTTCCCTCGACCCACGTTCCCAGGATATTCCGTCCACTAAAGGGAAGCTCTGAATGATTGCCATTATTGATTATGGCATGGGCAATCTGCGGTCAGTTCAAAAGGCGTTCGAAGCAGTAGACGTCCCTGCCCAGGTGACGCGCAACCCGGATACAATTCTCAATGCCGATGCCATGGTTTTGCCCGGAGTCGGGGCCTTCAAGGATTGTATGCACAATCTTGAAGAACTCGATCTTATCCCTCAAATTCGCAAATTCATAGAATCCGGAAAGCCTTTTCTGGGGATCTGCCTGGGGTTGCAGCTTTTATTTGAACAAAGCTCAGAATTTGGCAATGTTCCTGGCCTTGGTATGTTGCCTGGCCGTGTGGTGCGGTTTGATGAGGGGCAGAAATCAGAGAATGGAGTTTCACTGAAAGTTCCTCATATGGGGTGGAATACGTTAAGGTTTCAAAACTCATGCCCGCTTCTTGAAGGAATCCCCCCTGAGTCTTATTTCTATTTTGTGCATTCTTTTCATGTCGTTCCGGACAATAAAGACATCATAGCTTCCACAACGCAATATGGGATTGATTTTGTCTCGGGAATTCATACCGAAAACCTTTTTGCTTTTCAGTTTCATCCTGAAAAAAGTCAAACGCTGGGTCTGGCCATTCTTAAAAACTTTTCTAAGTTAATTTAGAATACACAAGTGTCAGGCACGAGTGAAATGTCACCCCGATCCCGATTTGTCAAGGGAGTAGGGTTTGCCAGCGTCACTGCGTCCTTGTGGGGAATGTTGCCGATACTCATGGATGCCGCCCTTCATGAATTTAAATCGGGGACGGTCGTCTGGTTCCGATTCACTTTTGCGTTCCTTGTCTTGTTTGCGATTTTATGGGCGCGAAGTGTAAAGCCCTGGATTATTTTAAGGAAACCTCCGGTTATCGGATTGCTGTCTGCGGTATGTCTGGCAGCAAACTATTTTTTGTTTATGGAAGGGATTCGACTGAGCAGTCCATCCAATTCAGCCGTTGTGATTCAGAGTGCGCCGGTGATGCTGGTTTTAATTGGAGTCTATTATTTTAATGAAACTATCAATCGACTTCAGGTGACAGGATTGATACTGGCGGGGATCGGGTTCAGTTTTTTTTTCAATGAACAGGCGGGAAGCCTCAGTGGAAACGAATTTTATTTTAAAGCGAATATGGTTATCACGCTGGCTGCGTTAACCTGGGCAGTTTACATGGCCTTGCAGAAAAAATTGCAGGACCGCTATTCATCACAAGAACTCAATCTTTTGGTTTATGGTACTGCGGCGTTGGTGTTAGTAGGACTTGTTGATTGGAATGATTTTAACAGCGTCTCTAATACCGGTGGTGTCTTGATGGTTGTTCTTGGGATCAATACTCTGCTTGCATATGGTTGCTTGACCGAAGCAATCAAGTACATACCCCTATCACTGATCAGTGTTATCGTTGCCCTCAATCCCTTTATCACCATGTTCCTGATGCAGATGGCACCCGTGTTGTTTCCGGAATGGATTCGGCCTGAGTCAATCTCTATGTTGGGATACCTTGGTGCAGTCACTGCGATCGGGGGTGTTATTGTGGTCATCCGCTTTCATCAGCAACCAAAATTAGAGGAAACCCCCTCGACAACCTAACGGTTGAACGATTTTATCGCACGCGACATCTCTCTTTCTGCTTCTTTACGTTTAAGAGTTTCCCGCTTGTCGTGTAGCTTTTTACCGTGCGCCAGAGCGAGCTCTACTTTTACACGGCCTCGTAAAAAGTAAAGTTTAAGAGGGATCAGACTGGTGCCCCGTTCACGGGTTTTGCCAATTAAACGTGAAATCTCCGACTTGTGCATGAGCAGTTTCCGCTTTCGTGTCGGATTGTGATTGAACTGGTGAGCGGGTGAGTAATGGTTGATATGACAATTGTAAAGATAAGCTTCCCCGCCCTCAAATTCGGCAAAGCTGTCCACCAGATTGGCGCGTCCATCCCTGAGGGCCTTGACCTCAGTTCCCACTAATACAAGCCCAGCCTCAAAACGGTCTTCGAGATGGTATTCGTGCCGTGCTTTTTTATTCTGGCAGATGATTTTTATTCCTTCCATTGGAAGGGGACTCCTGAAATTAAGAAAATGTTTCCGGGTATTTTAACGCGCAGGTACCTGTAAACCCTGGTGTCAAAAAAAATGTCTGGAAGCCTTTTAGCTGCTAATCAGGTTCGGACCTTAAAAACTTTAAAAAGATAAAATATTGATGGAAAAATTAAAAGGGATCCAATAATTAGAGCGAGGGCCAGGCTATTGAGTACAGCCCCCGAGGCTGCTGCATCGTACAAGGTCAAACCCGGGTAACCGAATTGAGGTGACGGCGGGATGAGGTACGGATACTCGACATTATACCATCCCAGAACGATCAGTGTGAATTGTCCTGAAGCAATGACCCGGGGGATCCAGATGGCCCTTTCGTTTAAGGCGATCCAGCCAGGGATCAGCAGTAAGGTGGTCAAGCCCACACAAAACAGACTGACCGGGCTGGTCAGGAACCGTTGGAACAGGTCGGAATGCGAAAACCAGCCTGTGATAAAAACCGCGCCTCCCACCACTATGGAAGCGGTCATCCATCGTTTGGCTCGGAATATAAAAAAAGATTTTAACTTCTGGTCACTTGTTTCTCCCACAAGATATACGGAAGCTAAATAAGTAAACAGAATGCAAAGAAAGATGGCGAGAGTGAAAGAAAAAAGATTAAACCAGGGGGCGATATAGGCTGTATTGAAGCTGGTAGCTGCTGGGTTGATCCTCCCCAGAATGAGTCCGCCCGCTACCAGGCCCAGACTGAATGGAGTGAGCAGGCTGGACAAAGTAAAAAACCGGTTGTAATAAATCTGGGACTCATCTTTGTAGGCATCGTAGTGTCTAAAAGTAAATGCACAACCGCGACACACAATACCCATCAGCATGATGGTGAGGGGAATATGAAAGGTGATGGCAATCTGTGCCCAGACTTTCGGGAAAGCGTTGAAGCAAATCACCAGTGCCAGAATCAGCCAGATGTGGTTGACTTCCCAAACCGAGCTGAGGGCTTTGTTTACGACCTTGCGTTGTTCTTTTTGCATCGCTTTGGGTGTAAACAACTCCAGAATGCCTGCCCCAAAGTCTGCGCCACCGAGTAAACAATAAAGCCAGATGGAAATACCCATGAACAGGGCGATGAACTCAATCATAAACCGTCCTTTTCACTTTCTGGAGCAAGACCACGAACGGATTTGATCTGTCGTGCCATTAGCCAGGCCCCAACAGCCGTGAGAGCAACATACATTCCCGTGAATAATAGCAGGGGAATCCAAAGCCCTGGCATTGGCGTTACCGTATCCGCGACTCGCAATATTTTATACACCACCCAGGGTTGTCGCCCGACTTCTGTGACGACCCACCCTGCCTCGACTGCAATAAACCCTATTGGGGTGCAGACAATCAAAAGCAAAAGAAACCAGGGGTGGTCTAGCAGTTGTTGTTTTTTCCAGCGAATGAATAAATAGAGCAGCGAAAGACCTGCTAGAAGGAAGCCGATTCCTACCATGACCTGAAATGCAACGTGGACGACAATTACCGGGGGCCAATCTTCTTCAGGAAAAGCGTCCAACCCTGTCACCTCGGAATCAAAATCGCCATGGGCAAGAAAGCTCAACATGCCGGGAATGCGAAGGCCCAAAATGACACGCCGTTCATCTTCAAGGGGTATGCCGCCAATTAGTAATCCTGCGCCTTTTTCAGTTTTAAAATGAGATTCCATCGCGGCGAATTTTTCCGGTTGCGTGTCAGCGACCATCTTCGCGCTGAGATCTCCACTGATGGGTTGTAATAGAGCAGCCGTTGTTCCAAAAATCAGAGCGATTCTAATGGCTGCTGCGTGAAGCCTGTCCTGCCTTTCGCGAAACAGGAGGAAAGCATGAATGCCTGCGACTCCGAAACCTGTGGCAGCAAAAGCTGCGATGGACATATGGATGCCCTGTTGTAAAGCCGCCGGGTTAAACATGGCGGCGATGGGGTCAATGTTGGTCCATTTGTCGCCGACGATATCGAACCCGGTGGGGCTGTTCATCCATCCATTTGCACAGATAACAAAAAAAGCTGAGGCGATTCCAAAAACTCCCATAGCGAGTCCTGCTGCCCAGTGAACCCATTGATTGATTTTGTTCCAGCCATAGAGGTAAAACCCAAGTGCAATGGCCTCAAGGAAAAAGGCGGTGCCTTCCCAGGCAAAAGGAAGACCGATGACGGGTCCAGCTTTTTCCATGAAGCCTGGAAATAGCAAGCCGAGTTCGAAAGCGAGAACTGTTCCGGAAACTGCACCCATGGCGAAGAATATAGCGACCCCGCGCATCCAGACCTTGGTGAGGTTCAAATAAAGCTTGTCGCGGGTTTTGAGCCAGCGCCAATGGGCCATCGACATGAAGAATGGCATGGCCATTCCGATGCAGGCAAAGATGATATGAAAGCCAAGTGAGATGGCCATCTGTGATCGGGCGGCAAGAAGATCTATCATGTTTCTTTCAGGAAGACTGCAGTGTGACCTGGGTCCCCGGTTTTATTTTGAGCTGTTGTTGTGCATTGCCGTCGCGAACAAAAATTTCAATAGCGTTCCAGCTATTGAGAAGAAAACCGGCTTTGCCTTTAGAGCAATCCGCGTAAGAGCGAGAAATCTGTTTCAAAGTTCTTCTCCCGACTTTCAACACGAGAGGTTTGCTAGGGAGACACTGTTTCAAGTCATCTTCTGAAATATTTGTAGTGAGGTTGCCAAAATGATCGGCATAAATGACCTGACCACGTAGACAAGTTTTGTTTTGCTCCGGGCGTGGAAGGTCAAGTACGATGGGTTCGTCCAGTTTTTTGCCCATTCTCGATGGCCATACTCCAGTTGCTATATGGGCGGCTACTGGTGCGAAGATATCGCGTCCGTGAAATGTATTGGAAAATGATTCCAGGAAATATTCGGATTGTGTCAGCTGGTATGTGGTCGCATTGTTAGAAAATGCTGGAGAAAGAAGACCGTTATCGGGTCCAACAAAAATTGCTTCAGGCGTTTCCACTACGATGGGATGACGCGAAGTTCCCACACCCGGATCGACTACCGCAAGATGGATGGTTTTTCTGGGAAAGTAAGGGGCTGCGGACGAAAGCACCAATGCTCCTTGTTGAATATTCTGTGGCTCAATATCATGGGTCAAGTCTATCAATGTTGCTTTTGGAGCAATGCCGAAGATCACGCCTTTCATGATACCCACAAAGGGGTCGGATAGTCCAAAGTCGGTGGTGAGTGTGATCAGGCGAGACATCCGGCAGCTTCCTGTCCGGTTACGGATTGGAGCGTCACTGGAACAATCTGGTTCATCAGGTCGTCCGGGCCTTTCAGGGTGGTGGGAATATAGTGTTCCGTGTGACCTCGCAGTTCTCCTGTCTCTGGATGTCGATTGCTTTCTACCAAAACCGATACCTCATGCCCAACCATCCGCTCGCGAAAGGCAATCGCCCGCTCTTGTGCAATTTCAGAGAGCAATCTGTTACGGCGTTTTTTTTCCGTTTTGGGTATATCATTTTTAAAGGGATACGATTCGGTTCCTTTCCGTGGTGAATAGGAAAACACGTGCAGGTAAGTGAAAGGCAGTTCTTCCACCAAACGAAGAGTTTCTTCGAAATGTTGTTCGGTTTCTCCAGGGAACCCGACAATGATGTCCGCACCCAATCCAAGGTCTGGAATTTTTGATGCGGCCAGCTCAACCACTCGCCTGTAGTCTGCGGAACGATAGTTGCGGCGCATCCGTTCCAGAATAAAATCGCTTCCGCTTTGCAGGGGGATGTGAAGATGCGGGCATAGTCTTTCGTTTTTAGCCATCAGGTCGATTAATGAATCTTCTATTTCCATCGGATTGATGGAGCTCAATCGCACGCGGAAATCGCCTTGCAGGTCGAGAATTTCTTCAACCAGAGAAGAAAATGACTCCTGCCGTTCGAAATCGGCACCCCAGGTGCCCAGGTTGATACCGGTAAGAGTGATTTCGCGAAACCCGGTTTTTATTGAGTGGCTCACGTTATTCAGAATATTGGTTCGGCTGTCACTGATGGAGCGTCCACGTGCTCTGGCCACTGTGCAAAAGGAGCATTTTTCATCACACCCGGTCTGGACTTTGATAAATGCCTTGGTGCGTCCCTGGAACTCTGCAACTGGGATAGGCTTGAAATCCCATTGCTCGGTAATATCTGACATATGAACAAGAGGCAGCCCGAACTCATCTTCTTGCCGCATGGCGTTGAGGCGGTTTTTAATGGCATGGCCGATTTCCAGCTTGTTTGCGTTGCCGAGCAGAATGTCGAGTCCCGGAAGAGCTGCCACTTCCTCCGGCTGGTTTTGAGAATAACAACCAGTGAACACGACCATGGCATTTTCGTTAATAGCCAGGGATTTCTTGATCGCCTGCCGTGAGGTGGCATCACTTTTTGCCGTAACCGTACAGGAATTGATGACGTATATGTCTGCCTTTTCATCCGGGTTGATCACAGTGAACCCTTCCTGTTCCAGAACAGTTTGCATTTCTGCTGTGTCATTTTGGTTGGTACGGCAACCGAGCGTGGTAAAAGCGACTTTCATAAGTTATCCTTGAAACAGATTCTCTGGAGAAAATTCAAAGTTGTGAAATATTATTGCGGCATTTTGGTGCCTGCGAACGGATAATGCCAATCATCCTGCCCAAGCGTATTCCACCCCGTGTTTATTGAAAAAGCTGACCTTTATCATAGGCCAGGAGTGACAGGGGAATCAACCGCTTTTAAGCCCTCAAAGGACACCCGGTACAGGTTGACCCGCATGGAGTAGTTTGTTAGCATGAGCGACCGTTTCCAGTTCCTCCCCAAGCTCGCGACCCGTCATGAAAAAGGATCACAAGGAAGTCCATAATTTTCTCGACAAGTGGCTTCATAAAACAGTGAAGCAATATGTTGAGAAGATGGATTGCCAACAAAACGGGCACTTGCATGAATTAATCCTTACAGGCGTGGAAAAACCCCTGCTTAAAATCGTCCTGGAAGCTACTAATGGGAATCAGACACAGGCCGCAACCATTCTGGGCATCAACCGCAACACCCTCCGAAAAAAAATTCAGGATTACCGGATTAAATGCGAGACCAAAACCTAGCAGTTGTCATTCTTGCGGCAGGCAAGGGAACCCGGATGAAATCTGGTTTAGCCAAGGTTTTGCATCTTCTTGATGGGAAACCTCTTTTAGAGCATGTGCTAAATCAAGTGTCGAGTCTGGAGCCAATGCGGGTTATTCTGGTAGTTGGGTATCAGGCGGAGGAAGTCAAACGGGAAATAAACAGCCCGGATATTGAATACGTTTTGCAGGAGGAACAACTGGGGACGGGGCATGCTGTAATGCAAAGTGAAAAAGCCCTGGCCGGTTTTGAAGGGGATGTACTGGTTTTATGTGGGGATATGCCGCTCATCAAACCGGATACACTCAAATTCCTGCTGGAAGCTCATCGGGAAAAACAGACTGCCTGCACGTTTCTCAGTCTGAAAGCAGAAGAGAACAAAGATTTTGGCCGGGTGATTCGTGATGATGCAGGGAACGTACTAAAAATTGTGGAACACCGTGATGCCACAGCAATGGAAAAAACTGTTGACGAATATAATTCGGGGGTTTATTGTTTTCAAAAGGGTTTACTTTTCAAGGCTTTAACTGATATCAAGCCTGAAAATGTCCAGGGAGAATTTTACCTGACGGACACTGTCCAAATGCTTCTGAAGTCCGGGCATTTGGTTCAGGCGATACCAAAAAAAGATGCCAATGAAATTTTGGGCATCAACTCCATTGACGATCTAAACCGCGCCGAACAGCTGTTGTCTGAAAACTTCTAAGAAACAACTCACCCACCGGAAATCGGGGATACCGAATGAAAGCCGTAATATTGGCCGCAGGAAAGGGGCCAAACCTAAGTCCATTTTCAGATACGCGACCCAAGCCCATGCTGAATGTGGCCGGTCGCTGTCTGGTTGATCATACTCTGGATATGCTGCAGGCCTCAGGTATTAACGATGTTCTGGTAGTGGTCGGCCATAAAAAAGAAAAGTTGATCCAGCAAATCGGGGAGCACCGGTTTGATGGATTGAGTGTCCAGTTTGTTGAGCAAAAGCGTCATACCAGCATTGGGGATGCGGTAATGCAGGTACGCGATAAAATGATGCCCGGTGAATATTTCCTCCTGGTCTACGGCGATATCATTACTTCGGAAAATATTTTCAGCAAAACTCAGCAGTCGTTTCATTCGTTTAAATCACCTGTCGCATCTATCTGCCTTCCTCCCTCCAATGAAATGTTTGGCAATGTGTTTCTCAATGCCAACATGCGGATCACCCGGATTGTTGAAAAGCCAAAAGGAAATGAACTTGGCAATTATGTTCTGGCAGGGGTTTATGTATTGCCATCCAACTTTTTTGATGTATTGGGAAAACACAAGCGGTCTATGGAAAAGGCCATGCGGGAGATGGTCGACCAGGGACTCCGCGCATCCATGTGGGAAGATGAATGGCTTGATATTGTCAATCCCTGGGATATCCTGACGGCAAATAGTATTTTGATGGATTCCTGGGAACAGTCGACGATTGCGAAGACGGCTGTTTTGGAATCGAATGTGACTTTGTCCGGCCTGGTTCGGATCAATGAAGGGGCTGTAATCAAAGCGGGTGCTGTGCTGGAAGGCCCGTGTTCTATCGGTAAGAATTGCTTTATTGGAAACAATACACTGGTGCGTGGTTACACCGCGGTGGGAAATGATTGTTCCGTTGGTTATGGAGTAGAGTTGAAAAATTGTGTGGTGCAGGATCACTCCAGCATCGGTCGATTGTCTTTTATTGGGGACAGTGTTATTGGAGAGAATGTGGATATCGGGGCAGGTTGTGTGACAGTCAATCGAAACCTGGATTGGAAACCGGTATCAGTCCGACATAAAAAAAACAGGGTCGATACAGGCAAGCCAAAATTAGGAGCCTTTATTGGAGACGAAGCTGCGATTGGAGCGGGAAATGTGATTCAACCGGGTACCGTAGTTCCTCCTGGAAAAACTTTGCCGGCCAGATATACAGTCACGAGTCGCTAAACAGGAAAAAAGAACGTATGTGTGGAATCAGTGGTGCAGTAGGACATAAAGATATTTCTCAGGATCTGTTCGAGGGTATTCGCAATCTCGAGTACCGGGGGTACGACTCCTGTGGTGTCGCATTGATGAATTCGACCAAGCTCATCGTCAAGAAAAACGTGGGTGGAGTGGAAGAGGTTTATCAGAAAGACAATGTGCTTCGCTACAAAAGTCATCTGGGAATTGCCCATACCCGTTGGGCGACTCATGGAAAAGTCACCCGGGACAACACCCATCCCATGGTTTCAACAGATAAGGCGTTCGCCGTGGTCCATAACGGGATCATTTCAAACTACCGCACATTACGTTCTCAATTGCAAAAAGAAGGGATCAGGTTTGCTTCTGAGACAGACACCGAAGTGGTGCCACATCTCATGCAGAAACTATTTAAGCAGACCGGCAATGTTGAAAAAGCCTTCAAGAAAATGCTCAATATGCTCGAAGGCACCTACGCTGTGGTGCTCATTACAAAGTATCACCCTGATGTGATTTTTTGCGCGCGGCGGGAATCTCCTCTTATGCTGGGTATTGGTGATGAAGTGAAATATGTCGGCTCAGATTTCAACGCGTTTATCGAACACACAAAAAACGCGGTGATAATTGAGGATGATGAGTATGTCATTTTGACCCGGGACAGTTACACGGTGAAAAACTTTATTACCGGGGAAGAAATTCAGAAACCCATTACCAAAATTGAGTGGGACAGCGAGACGTCGAAAAAAGGTGGATACCCGCATTACATGCTCAAGGAAATTTATGAGCAGCCCCAGACTATCCTCAATGCGTTGGAAGTGGATGAAAAGGCGCTGGACGATGTGGTGGATTACATGAAAGAGCGCGACACCTATCTCGTGGGTGTCGGAACAACTTTCTACGTCGCGAATTACGCAAAATATATTTTCTCGCAACTGGCAGGGCGTTTTTTCCCGTCGATCAGTTCCGATGAGTTTGTCGCCTTGTCGCCGGTGGACCGGAATAGCCTGGTGTTGGCGATTTCTCAATCTGGCGAGACTTACGATACGATCACCGCATTGAAGCATGCCAAGGCGAGAGGAGCGAAAACGGCAGCGGTCGTCAATGTGATCGGTTCCACTTTGTCCCGCATGGTGGATCGTGTCATTCTCCAGGGGTCGGGTCCCGAGATCTGTGTTATCAGTACGAAAGCTGCCCTGGCGCAGATGGTAATCCTGACCAACCTTGCCATGCGCCTGGCGCTTAAAACCCGCAAGATGACAAAGAAAGAATACAACGAAGGCATTCGGGCTCTGAAAGAATTGCCGGAGATTATTGGCAACGTATTGAATGAACGGTCGGGTTTCATCCATCGTATTGCACACAGCTATAAAAATATTCGTCACTGGCTGTATTTAGGGCGGGGGATTTATTATCCGGTCGCATTGGAGTCTGCTCTTAAGATGAAAGAGGTGGCTTATGTGCATGCAGAGGGTATGCCGGGTGGCTTTTTAAAGCATGGGACCTTGGCGATGATTGATCCTGATATTTACTCTGTTATCTTTATGCCACCACCGGCAGATAAAGAATTATATGAGTCGACCTTGTCGAGCGTTGAAGAGATCCGGGCACGGGCAGGTTTTGTGCTTGGTATTCATTTTGACGAACGTGGAAAAAACCGAGACCTGTTCAGTGAAGAGCTGATCTTGCCAGCGGTTCCTCCTCTTGTGGCTCCCTTGTTACAGCTTGTTCTGGCCCAATTGTTCGCCTACTTCACAGCCACTTCCCTGAAACGTAATGTCGATAAGCCGCGTTCTCTTGCCAAATCCGTCACCGTGGGGTAGGGTGACCCCTTCATTGCTGAATCAAATGGCTGGAATATCTTGAAGTAAAAAATGCGTCTTTTTTTCGCGAACTTCATGTCTGTGGCCATCAAAATAAAATAACTTAAAAATGAATCGACAGGTTGTAACGATGAAAACCCTTTCCACTGTATTGACTGTGGCCGGTTCCGATCCTTCCGGGGGAGCTGGATTGCAGGCTGACTTGAAAACCATTGCGGCCCACGGATTGTTTGGGACATCGGTGGTTACCAGTTTGACCGTACAAAACACCCAGGGAGTTTCTGCTTCTCATGATATCGACCCGGAGGTGGTTGCAGCCCAAATTGATTCCTTGTTGGCTGATGAGAAACCCGCTGCAACTAAAACGGGAATGCTTGGGAACGAGGCTATTGTTGAGCGGATTGCCAAAATTTTTAAACGCAGAAAGTTGAAGCATCTTGTGGTGGATCCTGTGATTCAATCCACCAATGGCAAAGAATTGTTGTCCCGAAAAGGAGTGGCCGTGATGGTGCAATCATTATTTCCACTTGCTTCCCTGGTCACTCCAAACCTTAAAGAAGCAGAGGTGTTGTCCGGGGTTCCAATTCGGAGCAGGCAAGATCGTGTGAAATCTGCGCGGGCTATTTTAAAATTAGGTCCCAAAGCAGTGTTGATTAAAGGTGGGCATTCTAAAAAGGATGCAGACGACTTATTGATGACGGGTAAAACTCCGCACTGGTTTGAGTCGATCCGTTCTGAAAATGAAAACCTGCATGGAACAGGATGTGTGCTTTCCTCTGCAATTGCCTCAAACCTTGCGCTGGGGTTTTCAATGGAAGATTCTGTTGGACGGGCAAAGGAATTTACTTTTCGCGGGATTGAACTGGGTGTTCAAACGGGAAAAGGAGTAGGACAAGTGAACCCCATGGGCGATATGTTCCATCAATTGGAGCGTGGACCTCATCTGGAGAGGGTGGAGTGGGCCATTGAAGAGTTGAAGCGGCAGGAAATTGGTGAGTTGATCCCCGAGGTACAATCAAACCTGGGTTTCGGGCTGCAAGGTGCTAAAGAGCCAAATGAAGTGGTCGGTATTCCAGGGCGAATAATCCGAAATGGGTCGACCATTACTACGATCAACGCTCCCAGGTTTGGTGCATCCCAGCACGTTGCCAAAATTGTTTTGACCGCTATGAGTTTTGACCCTGAAAAACGAGCGGTCATGAATATCAAGTTTCAGCAGTATTTCCTTGATGCCTGCAAGCGTTTGAAGATGACCATCGGTTCCTTTGATCGTGCGAAGGAACCTAAAAATGTTAAGCAGCTTGAAGGGTCATCCCTGGAGTGGGGAACGCGTCAGGCGATCCTGGACAGGGGATATGTACCAGATATTATTTTTGATCTGGGTGGGCAGGGAAAAGAAGAGATGATCAGGGTGATCGCGAAAGATGTGGAAGAGCTGGTGGAGAAAATCAAAAAAATTCACCGTGCAATCCAGAAAAATAAAGCAAAAAAGGAGCAGGAAGCCTGGCGTAAAAAATAGCCTAAACCACTTCCATCATTTCCCTGTTGATTTTTATGTCAGCTTTTTCCCGGATTTTTTTGAGCCAATCCTTGAATAGTTGATCACCGCGCACTGTCTTCAAACGGTCATAAATGGCCCGTAGATCTTTATCGTCGGGCGATCCGGCCTTTTCAAAATCATTGACCAGTATCAGATAATAAGCAAAGTTGCTTTCGCCACTGGTTGCGTTCCCTTTTTTAGTCGCGAAGGCTTTGTCCTTGATTGGTTGAATATTGCCAATGCCGGGAATGGAATCCGTCAAGCTGAAAAACGGTGTTTCCTGAACTTCTAATTCCAGTTCCTTTGCCACTTTTTCCAGATCTTTTGATTTTTTCAATTGAGCGGCAAGTTCTTTGAAACGGGCTTTTGTGGCGTCTTTGGTCTTCTTTGCCATCAACTTTTCGACTACCTCTTCCCTGACATCTTCCAGCTTGGGTTCTTTGGGCGCCTGCCTTTCAATTACCTTAAGCAGGAAAGAAGCTTCCGGCGTGTTGAGTAATTCGCTCAACTCATTGTCGCGAAGCGTGAATGCCAGATTAAAGAAATCTGGAACGATGCCAATTTGTGGGACTGTGTGTTTCTTCCTGGAAATCAATCCTGTTGTTCCGACTTCATAGCCGGCTGCGGAAGCGGCAGCAGCCAGATCATTTTTTTCTTCAGCGGCCACTCTCATCTTTTTTAATGCGCGCTGGATTCTTAGTTTTCCTTTTCGAAGTTTTAAGTCTTTGATGACTTGATCTTTTACTTCATCAAGTGGTTTGACTCGTGCTTCGTTAACCTCTTCAAGCTTGATGAGGTGATAACCAAATGTGGTTTTCACCGGACCACCGACTTCGCCTGCTTTCATATTATCCAAAGCCGCTTCAAACTCTGGAACCATGGTGCCCTTGCTGAATTGCCCCAAATCGCCGCCATTGGTTCCTGAAGCCTTGTCGTCTGAGTGTTCCTTAGCCATCTCGGCAAAGTCTGCGCCTTCCTTTATTTTCTTGAGAAGGTTTTCGGCCTTTTTCTTTGCTTCTTCTTCAGCCTCTTTGTTTTTCTTTTTTGCTTCATCACCTGTTTCTGTTGATTGGTTGGTCCTGTATAAAATATGTCGAGCCTTGTAGTTTTTCTTGACGTGGAACTTGCCCTTGTTGGACTCATAGAAATCCGCTACATCCTCG
The DNA here is from genome assembly GCA_015698285.1 of Candidatus Nitronauta litoralis. Taxonomy (NCBI): domain Bacteria; kingdom Pseudomonadati; phylum Nitrospinota; class Nitrospinia; order Nitrospinales; family Nitrospinaceae; genus Candidatus Nitronauta; species Candidatus Nitronauta litoralis. The sequence goes on along the minus strand of CP048685.1, from coordinate 173,663 downwards.
TCCCGGATGGTGATGCTGTCCTCAAGCATTTTGGGAGTAAGGCGGACATACTGAACGTTGATCTGTTCCGGAATCATGAAGTCTTTGACCTGTTTTTTGAAAAAGGCTTTAACTTCCTCCTCCGAGGGTTCCGAAGGTTCTTCAAAATGATCTTTGGGAAAGGTGATGTAAGAAAATTTGACCTTTTCGTTTTCACGGCGATACATTTCCATCACTTCATTGTGAGAGACCTGCGTATTTTCGGTTATCAGGTTTTGGACTTTTTCGCGTTGAATATTGTCCCGTATATCCTGCTCAAATTGTTTTGCCGTGGTCCTGTTGAAATTAAGGTAGTTTTGATATGCTCTGGAATTAAACTTATTGTCCTGTTGAAACACAGGCAGGGTTTTAATTCGATGAGACAGTTCATCGTCGCTCACCTTTATTTCCTGCTCTTCTGCGATCGTTTCAAGAATTCGTGCGAGAATTAACTGGTCCAATGCTGAATTTTTGAGGTCGAGTCTTTCAATCAATTGTTCGGAAAATTGTCCTCGAAACTGCTGGCGGTAGATTTCGATGAGATTCCTGTAAGCCCGGTCATATTCTTTTAAAAATATTTCCTTCCCATTGACAACGGCCACTACGCTGCCGGAAGATCCGGTACTGCCTCCAGTCCCCAGAAAAAATGTGCCAGCTCCAAACGCGATAATTACAGCCCATAGAATAAACTTGATCAGCCAGGACTGGGAGTGTTTTCGAACAAAACTCAGCATGGATACGCCCTCAATAGTCTAGAAATTCCTGAAATAACACAACCTAAAATACTATCTAAACTGAGGCAAGTAAGCAAGTTTAGAAATCTTTTTGTTGTAAATGAGGGTGGATAAAGTGTCCCGGTGATGTCAGTGCCTGGAATAATTTAAACTGATTCTCCTCTCTCAATAGACGGAAAAAGAGTTTCATTATTTGACTTGCAATTGAGGGGTTCGATTGATATATAATAGGTATAGTAAAAACAAGAAGTTACCGCATTCCAACCCCGCTGATCCTTTAGGACATTCATTGTGTTCAACTTTTTCTGGGACCTGTTTTCCACAGAGCTTGCTATTGATCTTGGAACGGCCAACACCCTTATTTTTGTGAAAAACAAGGGGATTCTCCTGCGCGAACCCTCCGTGGTAGCCATTAACAATCAGACCAAGGAACCTCAGGCCGTCGGTGCCGAGGCCAAGCAGATGCTGGGGCGTGCTCCCGGAAGCATCGAAGCGATCCGCCCTATGAAGGATGGCGTCATCGCCAACTTTGATGTGACCGAAAAAATGATCAAACATTTTTTCGAGAAGGTGGGGAGCCGGAAAATGTTGGGCCGACCCCGGGTGGTGATTGCGGTCCCCTCAGGTATTACTCAGGTGGAGCGTCGCGCAGTACGTGACTCAGCCATCTCTGCAGGGGCACGGGAAGTTTTCCTGGTTGAAGAGCCCATGGCGGCTGCCATCGGTGTTGATCTCCCGATTGAAGAGCCCACTGGCAACATGATAATTGATATTGGTGGCGGTACCACTGAAGTGGCAATCATCTCCATGTCCGGGATCGTCTATAGTAAGTCGGTCCGGGTGGCAGGGGATGAAATGGATGAAGCTATCGTCAACTACGTAAAGCGAAAATACAATTTACTAATCGGTGAACGTACTGCCGAAGAAGTGAAAATCGAAATCGGATCCGCTTACCCCATGGAAAAGAGAATGACCAAAGAGGTCAAGGGGCGCGATCTGGTCGCGGGGATTCCCAAAACCTTGCTGATATCGGATGAAGAAGTGCGGGAAGCCCTCACTGAAACTTTCAGTACCATTGTTGAATCGGTCAAGATCGCGCTGGAACGCACACCCCCCGAGCTTGCGGCGGATATAGTCGACAAGGGTGTTGTCGTAGCAGGCGGAGGTTCCTTGATAAAAGGTCTTGAAATATTGCTTCGCGAGGCTACCGGCCTCCCCATTACTCTTGCAGAAGATCCCTTGTCAGCCGTGGCCTCAGGCGCAGGGAAACTGCTCAGCAATCACAAACTCCTAAAAAAAGTAACATTTTGACGTGTGGAAAAGAGGAATCAAAAGCAGGAAAAATACGATTGTCCTGATTTTGATTTTCCTGGTGGGATTTGCATTGATGACCGCAGACAGCAAGCGGCCAGATGGGGCCTATTTTTTTGAGTCTTTTATCCTCTTAGTTGTCTCACCCATCCAATCCGTAATAACCGGTACCCTCAGTTCTATTGAAGAAGTTTATGACCACTATTTTTCGCTCGTAGACGCCTCAAAAGAAAACGAACAACTCCATTCCGAGATAAACACCCTTAAGCGCGAAAACCATTTGTTAAAAGAAGAGGTTCGTCGGCTCAATCGAATAGGACAATTAATTGAGTACCAGGCCGCAAACTCTGGGGAATCTGTTGTAGCGACTGTGGTCGGCAAAGACGCGACGCAATGGGTGAAAACAATTTTCATAAACAAGGGAACCGATGACGGGGTTTACGAAAACCTGGCTGTAGTCACCAATTCCGGGGTGGTCGGGCATGTGATTCAGGCCGGGCCGCATTCCTCCAAGGTTTTGCTTCTCGTAGACAGGCGAAGCGCTGTGGATTCCCTTTTTCGAGAGTCCCGTGTCCCCGGGGTTGTTGTGGGTCTCGGTGTGGATACTTGCGAAATGAAATATGTTCCCATCACGGCCGATGTTAAGGCAGGAGATTGGGTCCTGTCCTCAGGACTGGGCGGTGTTTTTCCCAAAGGACTTGTGGTTGGGCGTGTGTTGAGTGTGGCCAAAAGCAAACAGGGATTGTTTCAGGAAATTAAAATCGCTCCCGGTGCGGATTTCTCCCGCCTGGAAGAGGTTTTGGTTCTGCTTCCCTGACGGAGAAAGTCGATGCCGGGTCTGATCCTTTTTGCATATGGAATCCTCTTGTTTTCAATACAGACCAGTCTCATGGACAAATTTGCTATCTCAGGGGTGACCCCGGATTTTGCCCTGATCGCGACTGTATTTTGTGCAGTGACATTTTCTCCCGGTCGTGGCTTTGCTGCAGGTTGTGTTCTCGGTTTTGTTCAGGATTGCCTTTCCGGCGGGTTGCTTGGAGTCAATACCCTTTCTAAAAGCCTCATTGCTCACACCTTCTGCCAATTAAAAGGAAAAATAATGGTGGAGGGACCTGTGCCGGTTTTTGTGTTTTTATTGGTTGCTTCCGTTTTTGATTCTCTAATATTTTTCGGTTCAACCCTGCTGTTGTTTCGTAATCCGCCTTCCCTGGAAACCTTTCTTGGTAACATGCCTGTTTACGTTTTATATAACGCAATAGTGGGTCCTTTTCTGATTTTGTTCTTTAACAGAAGTTTTCAGTGGTGGAACCAGAAACTCCAAACTTCATGAAGAATTCGACCTGATGGCCAATTATCTTTACAGCGCTGATGTTTCTGAAGGCGTACGCAAAAAAATCCGTATTTTTGTGATTCTGGTTGTGCTGTGTTTCATCATCCTCTGGACACGGGTCTGGTTTCTTCAAATATTGAAGGGAGAGGCTTTTAAAGGACAGTCGGAAAACAACCGGGTCCGCATGGTCTCCCTCCCAGCTTACCGTGGGAAGATATTGGACCGGAATGGTGAGACTCTGGTTTCAATCCGACCTTCTTTTAATTTATACATCACGCCAGAAGACACCCAGGATCTGGACAATACCCTGACCTATTTATCCAGTCAGGTGACTCTTGAAAAAGATGTTTTGATGAAAGAGATTGAGCGGGCAGCCCCTTTTCAAAACATTCTTGTTAAAAGAGACCTTCCCTGGAAACAAATTGCTTTCGTGGAAGAAAACAACCGGTTGTTACCTGGAGTCCATCTGAAAGTAGAACCACTTCGGGATTACGTTCATAAAGACCTGGCTGCTCATGTTCTGGGATACCTTGGGGAGGTGACCCGGAGCGGGCTCGAAGGCAAGGGGAAGGAAGATTATTCGCCTGGAGATTTAATTGGCAAAAAGGGAATGGAGTTATTGTTCGAAGATCAGTTGCGGGGGCAAAAAGGATATAAGGAGGTTGAAGTTGATGTGGCAGGACGCGAATTGGAAACACTACGCATGCTTCCGCCGCAAAGTGGCAACAACCTGACACTGACTCTTGATATTCGATTGCAACGGCTTGCAGAATCACTCATGACAGGTACGGAAGAAGAACCCAAACGCGGGTCTGTCGTTCTCATGAAAGTACAGACTGGAGAGGTGCTGGCCATGGTCAGCCAACCTTCTTTTGACCCTAACAGGTTCGCCTCTGGAATTTCGAGATCCGACTGGCGCGGCCTTTCCTTAAATAAAAACCATCCCCTGCAAAACCGCGCGATCGATGGCCAATATCCTCCCGGTTCGACTTTTAAGGTCGTCACCGCTTTGGCAGGCCTGGAAGAAAATATTGTAACCCCTGAAACCAGAATTTATTGTCCCGGTTCGTTCAGGCTGGGGCGTGGTTTTTATCGTTGCTGGAAAAGGGGAGGGCACGGACATGTTGATCTGCATGATGCATTGGTGCAGTCATGCGATGTTTATTTTTATACCGTTGGGCACCGGCTTGGAATTGATACTCTTGCAAAATACGCCCGAAAAATGGGTTTAGGCAGTCTGACAGGAATATTTTTGACAGGAGAAAAGCCGGGATTGGTCCCAACCTCCCAGTGGAAGTTAAACGCACGCAAGGAACCCTGGCAACCGGGAGAAACCATTTCAGTTTCTATTGGACAAGGTTTTAATCTGACAACCCCCATACAGCAGGCCCGTTTGATTGGAACGGTAGCAAACGGAGGAATGGTTCTTCGTCCTTACCTGATTCAAAAAGTAACAGACAATCAAGGTCGAACTTTAAAGGAAAACCTTCCGCAGATTCTTTACAGGATAGATGCCAATAAAAATTATTTTGAAAAGATACGAGAAGGTCTTCTCGGAGTAGTGAATGAGCCTCGGGGAACCGGGCGACGGGCTCGATTGAAAAATATCCAGGTTGCCGGAAAAACCGGGACCGCCCAGGTTGTCCGAATGAAAACCTACGAAAGTGAAGGTGAGAAGGGGGAGATTCCTTATGAGTTTAGAGATCATGCCTGGTTTTTTGCTTTTGCACCTTATGAGGAACCGGAAGTCGCGGTAGCGGTGATTGTAGAACATGGTGGACATGGTGGAGCTGCTGCTGCACCGATTGCCAAGGAACTTTTCTCTGAATACTTTAAGCATTACCCCCGTCCCACTGTAGAGCAAAATGTGACAAGTATGGCAATCAATCAGAATGTACAAAACAATATTCAGGAATAAAAATAATCCTTATTTGGTTTGCCCTTGAAAACGATGGGTGAATTGCGGACAATTGTAACCGATTCGGGGGCAGTCCGTTTTTATATAGTTTGATAGGGAGGATGAATCGTAGTGAAGGTAGTCACGAAAAACGGTCTTCCGCTTGGATTGGGTATCCGGGTTCAATCATCTGTCCGGGGAGAACAACATCGTGTGTCCATTCGTGGATGGATGGACAATCAATATATCATCGCAGATATCCCGAACTTCCATGGTGAGGTGATACGTCTTGCGCCCCAAACCGGGGTGACCATCAATTACACTATCGATGGGACATTTGTTTCCTTCAAGACTGCGGTTCTGCACACTTTCTACCAGGCAGTCAGCCTGATGATTCTGGATTTCCCCAGGAATTTTGAGACCTATAATCTACGCCGGCATCAGCGTCAAAGGGCGCATTTTCCGCTCGCATTTTCCATAGAGGAAAATGCGGTCTCGCCCAAGCAGGGGACCATTCGGGATATCAGCATTAAGGGGGCGCTTATTATTCATTCGGATATGTTGCAAAAAGGAGATCGTGTCTTTTTGAACTTCCAATTGCAAACTGGGAACCTGGCCAATTTACCCGCCGAGGTTCGCAACATCCGGGTAAATAAAAAGAATGGCAGTGAACAGTTTGTGTCCGGGCTTCAGTTCCTTCACCCGCACGACGACCAGGTCAGGGTTCTTCGAGAGTTTGTAGAAACCCGGTTGAACGACCGCCGCAACCTAAAACGAGCTTAACCCTCCCCGGCAACACCCAATTCACGATCGCGTATTTTTTTTACCCTGTCGCGTAATTCAGCAGCTCTTTCAAAATCCAGATCCTTGGCGGCCTGATACATCTGTTTTTCGAGCCGATCTGCCAGGGCAATCAGGTTTCCTCCGGATTCATATTCCTCCTCCTCTTCCTGAACTACCTGAACAGTAGCAGATGGTTCCATCATAGGCAGAATTTCCTGTATCGATTTTTTTATCGAAGCGGGCTTGATTCCGTGTTTCTTGTTGTATTCTTCCTGAATTGTCCTGCGGCGTTCCATTTCATCAATGGCTTTTTGCATTCCGGTGGTCACCTTGTCGGCATACATGATGACTCGCCCCGACACATTCCGAGCGGCACGACCCGAGGTCTGAATCAGCGACGTCGCCGAACGGAGGAAACCTTCCTTGTCCGCATCTAATATAGCAATGAGTGAGACTTCGGGAATGTCGAGACCTTCTCTTAACAGATTGATTCCGATGAGGGCATCGAATTCTCCAAGGCGCAGTTCCCGGATAATCTGCACACGTTCAATGGTGACGATGTCGGAGTGCAGGTATTTAACCTTCAAACCCATCTCCGTGTAGTGTTCAGTAAGATCTTCAGCAAAGCGTTTGGTGAGGGTTGTGATGAGGGTCCGTTCGTCTCGTTCAGCGCCTTTCAGAATTTCATTGTAAAGGTCGTCGACCTGACCTTTGACCGGACGGACATCTATAGGGGGATCAACCAGGCCAGTGGGTCTTACAATTAATTCAGCTACCTTTTTTCCCGATGTTTCGATTTCATATTCCCCCGGGGTGGCGGAAACGTAGATAACATGGTTCATTCGGTTTTCAAACTCTTCGTATTTTAGAGGCCTGTTGTCAAATGCGGAGGGAAGGCGAAAGCCGTATTTCACCAGGGTTTCTTTTCGCGCTCGATCGCCTTTATACATGGCGTTTAACTGCGGCAGAGTGACATGGCTTTCATCGATAATGATGAGTGCATCGTCTGGAAAATAATCCAGCAAGGTGGGTGGCGGTGTCCCGGGTTTGCGTCCGGTCAGGTGTCGCGAATAATTTTCGATTCCTGAGCAGTAACCCATCTCCCGGATCATTTCCAGGTCAAACATGGTTCTCTGTTCTATCCGTTGCGCTTCCAGTAATAAATTCTGTTGTCTGAATTCCTGGATGCGTTCCCGCAATTCCTCCTGGATCGCAACGATGGCTTCCTCAAGTTTATCCTTGGGGGTGGTGTAATGACTGGCCGGATAAATTGCAATACGATCGAGATCGCGCATGAAACTTCCCGTCAAGGGATCAAAAACCGACAGGCGTTCAATCTCGTCCCCAAAAAACTCGACTCTGATAGCCTCATTGCGTTCGTATACCGGTAGAATTTCCACCGTGTCTCCGCGTACCCGGAATGTTCCCCTCAAGAGATCAAAATCGTTTCGTTTGTATTGTATTTCGACCAGTTTTCGCAGGGCCTTGTCCCGGTCGAGGGTCATGCCGTTTTCAAGAAACAGCAGCATGCCATGATACGCTTCAGGTGAACCGAGGCCATAAATACAGGACACGCTGGCAACGATCACAACATCCCGCCTTTCAAAAAGGGCGTGTGTAGCGGAGTGGCGCATCTTGTCGATCTCATCGTTGATCGATGCGTCTTTCTCAATGAAAGTATCCGTTGTGGGCAGATACGCTTCTGGTTGGTAATAATCGTAATAACTGACAAAATACCCGGTGGAATTGTCGGGGAAAAATGTTTTAAACTCGTTGTAGAGTTGGGCGGCCAGGGTTTTATTATGGGCGATGACAATGGCTGGACGTTGCAGTTCCTGAATCACATTGGCGATCGTGAATGTCTTTCCTGAACCGGTTACTCCGAGAAGCGTTTGCCTGGAGGAACCCTCCTTCAGCCATTGTGTGAGTTGACGAATGGCGCCGGGTTGATCACCGTCGGGTTCGAAATCAGATACTATTTTGAAAGGATCCATGGAGTGCTTTGTCTGGCGTTGTGAGGGATAACGTGTTTATGCTAGAGTGTCCGGCTGGTGCCAGGAGTTTTATTCTCTCACATGGGGCGGGTGGTCCCGAAGGGAAAAATGACTACAGATATTGATGAATCACTAATAAAAACGGTCGAGGTTAACGGTACCCAGATCACGCTGGTAGGGACGGCGCATGTCTCCCATAAAAGTGTCGAACTGGTTGAGGCAAAAGTGGCCGAGGGTGGATACGATTGTATTGCCGTCGAGCTTTGTCCTCCTCGATATAAAAACCTGACCAACAATGATTGGTGGAAAAACCTGGATATATACCAGGTGCTGAAACAGGGACGGGGCAACCTCCTGTTGATCAATCTTGCCATGTCGGCCTATCAAAGAAGACTGGCGGATAAGGTAGGCATTGAACCTGGCCGTGAAATGTCCCGTGCGATTGAACTTGCCCAGGAAAATAATTTGCAGCTTGAAGTTGTGGACAGGGATATCTCGACTACCTTGTCTCGTATGTATCATCGCGTCACCTTCTGGCAGAAAATGAAGCTGGTCACCAGTCTCATTGCCAGTATTTTTGTTGGGGAAGAAGTGACCGAAGACCAGATCGAAGGCCTCAAGGAAGGTGACATGCTGCATTCCATGCTGGAGGAATTTGGTGAAGTGCTGCCTTCAGTCAAAACCGTTCTTATTGATGAACGTGATATTTATATGGTTGGAAAACTGGCAGCTCTTACCGAAGGTCCGGACGCCCCAAAGAGCATTCTTGCCATGGTGGGGGCAGGGCATCTTCCTGGAATGATGAAGGCTTTTGAAGCGATTCCCTCTACTGAAAAAATTGAAACGCTCGAACAAAAACCACCGCCTGGCAAAACAGGATATTACATTGGATGGGCCATTGCTATTGTGGTGCTCTCGATGTTTTTTGTCGGTTACAGCCGTTCGCCCGAAATGGGGTGGGATCTTGTGGTGACCTGGGTAGTGGTCAATGGCGGGATGAGTGCTCTAGGTGCAGCCATTGCACTGGCGCATCCCCTCACGATCTTGTCGGCTTTTGTTGCAGCCCCCATCACGTCGCTCAACCCGACTATTGGTGCCGGAATGGTGGTGGGGATCGTCGAGTCGCTGATCCGCAAACCTAAGGTCAGTGACTTTGAATCCATCAGGCAGGATGTGGCTCAATGGAGCCTTTGGTGGAAGAATGGAGTCATCCGGGTTTTTCTGATTTTCTTTCTGGCCAATCTGGGTTCCGCCATTGGTACCTGGGTCGCGGGTATTTCAATCGCTTCAAAAATTTTTGGGTGAGGCTCCATGAGGACCCTGTCGCCTAAAATTGCGGTGACTCCTCCAGCCATTTGTCGTATCCCTCATCTGCGAGATAATATCTCACGGCTTTTTCCTGAAACTGTGTTCAACGAATCTTCCCAGTATTTTGATGAAAAAGGACTGGTCCGTTTTGCGGGGGAAGCGGATGCATTACTGGTTGGTCGCGATCCGGTCACCGCCGCTGTTCTGGATCAGTTGCCCTCATTAAAAATTGTATCCAAATACGGAGTTGGTCTGGACAACATTGATGAGCCAGCCCTGGAGACCCGGAGTATTGCCCTGGGCTGGGAGGGAGGGGTGAATCGCCGTTCGGTTGCCGAGCTAACCCTCGCGTTTATGTTAAGCCTGTGTCACAACGTCTGGGTAACTGGCAGTTGTCTCAAGCAGGGTGAATGGTTTAAGGATGGCGGTACCGAACTAAGCGGAAAAACAATAGGCATTGTGGGATGCGGCAACGTTGGCCAGGAGGTGGTGCGCTTACTTAAACCTTTCGGATGCCGTGTTTTGGTAAGGGATATTCTGCCTATGTCTGATTTTTGCAGACAATTTTTGGCTGAAGAGGTTGGGTGGGAGCGGGTGATTTCAGAATCGGATATACTCACCTTGCATGTTCCGCTTGATGACAGCACGCGAAGCATGATTGATGAGCTCACTATCAATAAAATGAAACCGACCTCTTACCTGATCAATACCAGTCGAGGTGAGATTGTGGATGAATCGGCTTTGAAGGACGCCCTTTTAATTAAAAAACTGGGTGGTGCCGCCCTCGATGTTTTTTCACAGGAACCGCCCCAAGATTCTGAATTGATCTCTTTGCCCAATTTAATGGTGACCCCACATATAGGTGGCAATGCCAGGGAGGCGGTAGAGGCGATGGCACAGTCCGCTATCGCAAATCTACAAAAGTTTTTTGGAAAGGGTGAAGCGTGACAAGTGAGGACGATACTGAGCCAAAAGATGGCTATGAACGAGAGGATTGGCAAGGTTATTACGATCAGGATGATCTGCGGTGGGACCTGGGTGAAGTTTCCCCGCCTCTGAAACGTTTATGGGAAGAGGGGACACTCAAAACAGGACGGATGATCATCCCCGGATGTGGCCAGGGGCACGAAGTGATTTTTTTTGCACAACAGGGTTTTGATGTCACTGGTGTGGAGTATACCGAGGGTGGGATAAAGTTGTTGCAAGAAAACCTGGGGAAATCAAATCTCAATGCGGAAGTTGTGCATTCTGACTTTTTTGAACTCGATGCCTCTCACCATGGGCGCTACGACCTGATGCTGGAGCAAACTTTCTTTTGCGCGATTCACCCGCGAGATCGCACCCGATATGTTGAGATGGCTTTAAAGGTTTTGAAGCCCGGAGGGTTGCTTGCAGGCCTGTTTTATAATACCGGAGAAGAAGATGGCCCTCCATACAACACCACTGAAGAGGATGTGCGTCAAAACTTTTCCAACGGATTTGACATTGTTTGCCTCGAGAAATGTGATCATTCTATCGAACGCCGGGAAAATAAAGAGTTGCTGGCCGTCCTGCAAAAGCGTTGATTTTAAAAGACTCTCAAAAGCCTTGAAAACCCCCACCGAAATCTAAAGATAATATTTTTGGGTTGCTTCATCTGCTTGCTGTTGATAGTATCAATTGAACAGTTGATGAAATGAAAACTACTATCAAAGCTAAAAATAAACGAAATAAAAAGGTTCCGGTGGACGACTGTTCTTCCAGTCGCCACACTGGGAAAAAGAGGGAAAAGTTAACCGACTCCGTGATATTGGAGCGGGCGGCGGAGATATTTCGCGCTATTGGAGACACTCCTCGCCTGAGGATGCTGGAGCGCCTCGCTCATGAAGAGTGCTGTGTGACGGAACTGGCACAGGAATTTGAAGAGGAAATTTCGACGATCTCCCAACGATTACGGCTGTTGCGTCGGGAGAATCTGGTCAAACGTCGCCGGGAAGGTAAACATTATTTTTATAGCCTGGCGGATGGGCACGTGTTTAACCTTATTCAGACGGTGATTGAACACGCCAATGAAGACCATCGTTAAACCGGACTGAAGCGTTTCAGAGAAGTGATTTTAAGCAAAACCTCATTAACTCCAAAACTTGAGGAGGCTATCCATGAGTTGCGAAGAACATAAAGGACACGATCACCAGCATGGGGCCGACTGCGGTCATGTCGGTATCCGTCATGAAGGCCATGTCGATTATCTTCACGATGGGCACCTTCACAATGTCCATGAGGGGCACGTTGATGAGCATCGGCTGGAAGTAGGAAGTAGTAACCCTGCCGAATGCACACCGGATCATCGTTGTGACGATCATGACAGCGATCACCAGCATGGTGAGGGTTGTGGTCATGAAGCGGTTCCGCATGGCGACCATGTAGACTACCTGGTAGGCGGACACCTGCACCATCCGCATGGATCACATTGTGACAACCACGGACCTGTGCAGGTTGCTTAAAAAAATACAGGTTGTTTGGGGTTACTGCATTAACCGGGCGGCATCGATTGCACCGTAGGTGAACAGGATGTCAGCTCCTGCGCGGCGCATGCACATCAAGGATTCCAGCAGGCACTGGTCATAATCGAGCCAGCCTTTTTCCGCTGCTGCTTTCAACATAGCGTATTCACCGCTGACATGATAAGCCGCGATGGGGAGCTCAGAGTTCTCCCGCGCCATGCGAATGATGTCCAGGAAGGGCAGGCCCGGTTTAACCAGAAGCCAGTCTGCGCCTTCGGCTTCGTCCAGTTGAATTTCCCTTAATCCTTCCCTGTGATTGCGTACATCCATCTGGTAGGTTTTTTTATCGCCTCCACGTGGGGCCGAGTCGAGTGCGTCTCGAAACGGTCCATAAAAATAGGACGCGTATTTCAGACAATAGCTGCAGATTCCCACCTTGGTAAAATTTTCTTCATCCAGAGCTTCCCGAATAGCCAGGACGCGCCCATCCATCATGTCAGAAGGGGCGACGATATCGGCACCCGCGCGTGCCTGTTCCACTGCCATCCCGGCCAGGAGAGGCAGGGTTTCGTCGTTCAGGATTTCCCCGTCTTTCACCAGGCCATCGTGGCCGTCACTTGAATAAGGATCCAGCGCAACATCGGTGATGACCACCATATCCGGAATTTCAGATTTGATTTGCCTGATGGTTCGTTGCAGCAGCCCATCGGGATTCAAACTCTCCTTTCCATAAGGATCTTTCAGGGAATCCTCTATTACAGGGAATAGGGCGGTCCCGCGGATACCCAGGCTGTGGGCCTCCTTCAACTCTTTTATCAATTCATCCGGGCTGAGACGGCAAACTCCCGGCATGGAGCTGACTTCATTGCGGATGTTACTTCCTTCCTGGACAAAAGCCGGTAAAACCAGATTGTGGGGCGTCAGCCGGGTTTCTGCTACAAATTCACGAATACCCGGGCTGACCCGGTTTCTTCTGGGACGATCGATCATGGTGGCATCCTGATGAGATGTGATGGGCTGGACAAGTTGAGCACTGTTTCCTGCACCGATAGCTGAGTTTACAAAATATTCCGGTAAATACAAAACAGGAAAAGTAGTTCTAAAAACTTTACCTTTGATTTACCCGCACTTTGTTATTTTTTGAGATAAGTCCGGCAAATATTGACGAGGTGTTCTTTTGAAACTGGTTTTGTAAGGTATTCAGAAAATCCGGATTTAAGAGCCTTCTCCATGTCGGGTTTTTGTGCATTAGGACCCTTCAGATAATTTGTTGGTTCGGAACGGATCCGGTGTAGAGGATATTGCCCGATTCTTCCAGTGCTATTAAAGTTGCTTCCAGGACGGGTTCCTCACTGAAAGCCATGGTTCCTGTTCGAGAGAAAAGTAAACCCACCTTGATGGGGGCAGAATCCTTTCCCAACTCGGTGCAGGACACTGAGATAAAAAGTAAGGAGATACTTATTTTCCCGGAAAAATAATATTTGTATTGAGAAAGACTTTTTGAATAATGGGCCAAAAGGGGAATCTGGTTTTGGTTTTTCTTGATTTATAGTTTTATTCATTTAGGTTAAAGGAGGCTTATTGAAAAGCAAGGTTTTGATCAACTATGAATTACAGGGCGGATTTGGTCTTGTGACGCTGATTTTTCCGGAGGGAGGATTGTGAGAGTAATTCAAACTTGTATGGTTTTGTCTTTCACGATTTTTGTGCTGGCGTTGAGTGCCACGTTCTCTTTTGCAGATGAACCCGGAGATGCCGGGACGCAATGCAGTCAGGGGCATACCCTTTCCTGTATTACTCTTGGAATAGAAGCAGAAAAGCAAAAAGATCAGGACACCGCTCTTGCTTATTACCGGATGGCCTGCAAGGGCCACCCGACGACAAACCTCAGAGCCTGCACTCCACTACTGGCGTTGTCACGTGCCATGCGGGTCCTTAATAAGGAAGCAGAATTCCTGGAAGACCGTTGCGAAAAGGAAGGTTCGGATGTCTGTTTTTACCTTGGCAAAGAATATTACAGGATCAAGGAATTCAAGCGGGCTGTGAAGCACCTTGAGCCTCTATGCAAAGAAAGCTTTCAGCCAGCAGACAAACGTGACATCGGTCCCTGTTTTCACCTGGCGAGGAGTTTTCATTCCATGAATGATTACCGCAATGCACGGAAGTATTACCGGTTGGATTGCGGAGACAAAATCGAACGTGTGCACCCGAGCTGCGAGAATCTTAGAAATATCAATTTAATCTTTGCCCTCACACCTGAACGAGTAGGACCAAAGCCATTCCTTGTGAATACCAGTGAGCTTCTTTTTTTAGTCCTGTGTGGGCTACCAGGAATCGGTGTGCTGATCTGGTTTTTTGGGCGGCCTGGCGGACTCTGGTTTTTAAAATGGGGAGGACCCCTGGCTTTCATTGGATCCAGTATTACCTGGGGATTTTTTGTGGAGCGCCCGGATGTTATTGTCGGCGACCAGATCCTTCTCGTCCTGGTCCTGACTACGATGACAGGGCTCACTTTTTTTTCCTGGCAGGCACAACCAGAAACCATGAAAAAAGTTGAATCCTCTCCTTCCAGTTAGCTTGTAAATTCCCTGTTTATCTTTTTGGATTTGTCTGCTGGCAATCCTCCTTCAAGAGTGCTGACAAACTTCGCTTGAGGGCTCTATTCAGGTTGTATTGTTGCGCCCTGCTGGTAACCTGAAGGAACAAGTCTTTCTGGAGGTTGCCGCCATGTCTGTTCAATTTTCCCATTTGGATACCAGAGAAACCGAGACCACTGAATCTTTCTTCTTTCAAAATCTGATGGGCACGCGTTTGTCTGAAGATGTGCCTTCCAATGAAGGATACGATCCTATCCTTGAAGAGTCGCGGAGTGAAGAATGGCTTTCAGAACACTGGCGACAGCTTCGGGAAAACGACATGCAGTATGAAGAAGATGTTAACCAGTATCTTATTTTGACATTGGCGGAACTGGCAAATCCGAATTGTCTTGCGCGCGTCAACGAATGTATGGTCAGTCTGGATTCAGATGTCGGGCAGCAGGCGGTGGGTGAGCAGGAATCCACACGCCGTTATCAGTTGTATAAAATCAATGCAGATTTTTTACTGCTCTATCTTGGGTTGCTTGGGTCGGGACCCAGGACTCAAGGGGACGCCTATTTCGATAAAGGGCAGTGCTATTATTTTTCCGCCGCGACCAACCTTAAAGGAATGAAGGGAGGTCGGTCCGCATTGTCGGATGTGCTGGAAAAATTGTCCACGCGTTTTTCGCGCTATGTGAATATTTTACGCCTGATGAAAAACAGATCGGAAAACTATTTCAGCTTTTACAGCCGCATTTCCCAGGACAAACTCGACCGCCTCGGGGCTGACCTGACGCGTCAACTGCACGGACCGGGAAAGGCTTGAATTCTTTGTTTATGTGCTTTGAAATAAGGTTATTCCCAAGGATTAATTAACAAAGTACCTGTATTTTCAAATCCTGAAATGCTGCGCGTCATGATGTGCAGGCCGTTTTGCAAAGCGGTTGCGGCAATGAGGCTGTCACTAACGGGTGTCGATGTGCCTTTCCTCTGCGAAGCGACGAGAATCTCTCCCCAGATCTTCATAGTTTCGAAATCAACCTTCAAAATATTATTCGAATATTCAGTTTCAAGTAACGTGAGCTTGTTTTGCAGGTCTCGTTTTTTCTTACTTTCTTTTAGCAGATGAATTCCTTTGGTGATTTCGCCAATTGTTAAAACTGATAAATAGGTGTCGTTAGGTTTTAGTGCAGCAATGTGATTGCGTACCGTTTCAGAACCACCTTTGCGCCATAATTCTGAAACAACGCAGGTATCGAGCAAGACCTTCATAGGTCTATGTTTCGAGACGGAGATTTTTCGCGTTCAATATCCACTCCATTTAGGTCCACCTCGCAACCGAGTAGGAACTCGATGAAATTAGGTTTTTGGCTCGTCAGGTTTTGGTATTCATTTTCCGAAATCACAACGACCCGGGCATCCTCTAGGGATACAAGTTGTGGGCCTTCAGTCATGGCTTTGTTAACTAATTCACTGAAGCGGTTTTTGGCATCCGCCAGTATCCATTCCATTGCATAACCCTTAAATCCAAATCCAATCCAAGGCGAGGTTCTTCGCTTTGCTCAGAATGACATTGTGGTCCCAGTTTCTGACCTTTTAGAACGAAATTTGTCAAATTAAAGCCAATGCTTGAAAGATGCGCATTCAAAGTGAAAAAGGTCGCTTATTCGACTTAAATCTTTCTAGCGCCGCTCTTTTGCAGTTCTTTTGCAAAAATGACCGGTTTTCTTATATAATCAGGTACCGTATACAACTCTCGTTTATCAGCTTTATTGGGCTCGGTTGGGTATTGACGGGAAGTCATGTTTTGAATTTCTGGAGCAATATGAAAAGCACGTATTTTACCAAGTCCATAAGCGCGTTGATCGTTTTATTCTGGGTCTTTATCCCGGTTTCGGTGGTGTTTGCCAAGGGTGACCCGATTCGTGTGTCGGTCAGCATCCTGCCGCAGAAATATTTTGTTGAAAAGATCGGTGGTCAGCGGGTGACGGTTGAAGCTCTGGTGCGGCCAGGCCAGAAACCAGACACGCTCGATCTATCTCCGCGGCAAGTGGCGCATCTCGGTGACTCCCGCGTGTTTTTTCTGGTGGGTGTTCCATTTGAGAATCAATGGATCCCAAAAATCCAGGGTACACACCCTGACCTAAAGCTGGTGCCCCTTTATCAAGAGCACCGTGTTGCCAAGCGGACAGGCCGGGAAGAGGGTGAGCATTCGCATGCTGAAAACCCGCATCGGTGGCTCAATCCTCTCTGGGTAAAATCCGCAGCGAATATAATTTTAAAGACTCTGGTGGAAGAAGACCCGTCGTCAGCTTCTTATTTCAGAAGGAATCATCGCAAGTTCATAAAAGAGCTGGTCGGGCTGAATAAGGAAATCAAGGTGATGCTAAAGCCGGTGAAAGACAGGGCGTTTTTGACTTACCATCCCGCCTGGAATCATTTTGCAAATAGTTATGGCCTTAAAGAAATTCCAATCGAGATGGAAGGCCGAGAGCCGGGGCCTCGTGCCCTGAGCAAGGTGGTTCAATTGGGTCGCGACCACAATGTGAAAGTTATTTTTATTCAGAAACAATTTTCAAAAGATATTGTGGCCTCCGTGGCGCGTACTTTGGGTGCGAAGGTGGTCTCTGTGGACCCACTCGCGGAAAACTACACGACCAATATGCGGCAGGTGGCGCAGGCGTTTGTTGAGGCAATGCAGGAATGACCGACCCGATTGTTATACAAGAAGTATCTTTCAGTTATAACGGACCTCCTGTTCTGGAGCGCGTTAATCTCACAGTTCCTTCCGGAGAGTTTCTGGGACTTGTCGGCCCCAATGGTAGCGGCAAGAGTACTTTGCTCAAGCTGATTCTGGGTGTTCTGAAACCGCAAATTGGTGACATAAAACTGTTTGGGAAATCTCCCGAGCAGGGACGGGGTCGTATAGGCTACATGCCTCAGATCGCGCAGTTCGCACGCGATTTTCCGATCAGCGTAGAAGAAACGGTGCTGCTGGGTCGACTGGGCAAGACTTCCGCCTTTGGTTTTTTCCGCAAGCGTGACAAGGACATCGCCATGCAGGCGATGCGCGAAGTCGAAGTTGAGAACCTGCGCAAGCGGCCTATCGGAACACTTTCCGGTGGCCAGTTGCAGCGCGTTCTGATTGCCCGTGCTCTGGCCGGTGAGCCGGACCTTCTCATTCTCGATGAACCCACTGCCAACATCGATATGAGAAAAGAAGAAGATATTTTCGATCTTCTTCAAAAATTAAATGAGCGGGTGACGATCCTTGTGGTGTCGCATGACATCGGATTCATCTCTAAGTACATTCACCGGGTTGCCTGCCTCAACCGCACACTGCAGGTACACAAGACCACCGAAATCACCAACGACATCCTGCAAGGCATGTATGAACACCCGGTTCATCTGGTGGCGCATCAGCATCCCCCCTATGAAGGCCATTGATGGAGTTTTTTGACGCGCTTTCTGAATACGCGTTTATGCGTTATGCTCTGATTGGAGGGCTGCTGTCCAGCATCGCCTGCGGCATCGTCGGAACCTTTGTTGTCGTAAAGCGAATCAGCTACCTCGCCGGGGGAATTGCGCATTCAATTATCGGCGGGGTGGGGTTCGCTTATTTTCTGGAGTTCTCTCCAGTCATAGGGGCTTTGGGTGCTGCGGTCGGGTTTTCACTTTTACTGGGTATTGTCAGCCTGCGCCTCAAGGAATACGAAGACACGGTCATCAGTGCACTCTGGTCGCTTGGGATGGCCGTGGGTATTTTGTTCCTTTCCAAAACACCCGGCTACAATATGGACCTCATGCATTTCCTGTTTGGCAGTATACTGGTCATTGGCAACAGTGATCTGATGCTGATCATGGGGTTGGACCTTCTTGTTATCGTCGTTGTGCTGATGTTTTACAAACAGTTTGTGGCGGTATCTTTCGATGAAGAATTCGCGCGGTTACGTGGAGTCAACGTGGAACGGTTTTACCTTTTGTTCCTGATTCTGGTGGGATTGACCGTGGTCCTGTTCATCAAGATTGTTGGCGTAATTCTGGTGATAGCCTTGCTGACCCTGCCTGCAGCCATATCCGGTCATTATGTCCGCTCCATGAATAAAATGATGGTGATTGCGGTCATCTGTGGGATGGTGTTCACTTCAAGTGGTTTGTACGCATCCTATACCTATGACCTCCCTACCGGTTCCATGATTGTTGTGATAGCCGGAATTACTTACTTCTTATCTCTCGCCGGTTGTGCCTTGATGCGGCGAACACCCCTGCGTTAAAAAAAACAAACAATATGGGAAACAGACAATACAAGTCGGGTGAGTTACCAGTTACTCTTTTAGCAGGTTGCCTCGGAGCGGGGAAAACCACTCTGCTCAATCATATATTGACTCAGAACCATGGCAAGCGCATTGCCGTTGTTGAAAATGAATTTGGTGAGATACCGGTTGATCACGAACTGATTATTGGTGTCGACGATGATATTTTTGAAATGAGCAACGGCTGTATTTGCTGTTCCGTTCGAACCGATCTATTGGAAACCCTGGGCCGTCTTTTAAAAAAAGAAGACAGGTTCGATTACATATTAATTGAGGCCACAGGACTTGCTTCTCCCGGGCCCATTGCGCAGGCGTTTCTGGTGGATGAAGAAATGCCGCAGGAGTTGAAACTGGACGGTGTTGTCACTCTGGTGGATGCCCTGCATATCCAAACCCAATTGGAGGATATGGAAGTCGCTTGGGAGCAGATCGCTTTTTCCAGTGTTCTTGTGTTGAATAAGGTAAGTCTTGTGCCACCCCGAACCCTCCAGGAAGTTGAGCAAAAAATACGATCAATCAATCCGGAAGCTGCGATCCATAAAGTGAATCACGCCGAGGTGCCTCTGGATCAACTGCTCAACCTGGGTGGTTTTGAACTCACAGAAAGCATGTCCTTGGCCAAACCTGATGGTGAGCGTCTTGTCTGCGGAGAAGGGGATGGGCAGGCGGTGACTTCTGTCAGTCTGGAAATTCCCGGAAAGCTGGACGAGAACCGGTTCCAGATCTGGCTACAAATGCTGCTTATCGTTGAGGGAATGGACGTTTACCGTGCCAAGGGAATATTGGATTTACCTGAAAGCGATAGTCCTGCACTGTTTCAAAGTGTTTATCAAATGTACGAAAGCAGACCAGGTTCGGGCTGGAAAGGCAAAGAGCCGATGAATCGCGTTGTATTTATCGGGCGTCATCTGGATGCAGACAGGCTTTCAGCAGGTTTCCAGACTTGCCTTTTATAGTATTGGTTTTTTTATTGGCAATTGTTAGGAAACCGTTTGATTGGTCCCATCGGGTTGAAAAACGAACCTGAAACCGAATATCCTTTGAAAGTTATATGGTTCCTTGTTTGTCGACCCACAAGAAAATCTCATCTATGAAAAACAAAAAACAAATATTGGGAATCGTCCTGTTTCTGGGTTTATGCCTGTCCATTGGAGGGTGCAAGTCGCTCGAAACGGACCGGACCTTTAACAAGCCGGGCATGACGGTTTCGTTTCTCCGCCTTTACGAATTGGATGAAGACCTTGAAGATTTCCAGATTGACCATCCAGTAGAGGTCACGACCGAACAGGTACGCAATCACCTGCTTTCAATTTTTTATCAGGATATTTCCAGGCCTGATCAAAGGCCCATACCTGTTTTCACCATAGCCGATGTGAAAAAACTGGCAACAGGGCTGAAGGCGGCTCTCAACAGGGTAGAAGACGGTGACTATATCTATTTTGGATTCCAGGCGGAAAAAGGTGTGACCGAAGGAGAGATTTTTTCATCAGTAGGAAAAATACACTGGCGCTTCCTTCGTGTTAATGGGGTGGACTATTCAAACCATTTTCTGGGGACAACCAAGCCTACCTGGAGGTTGGTTAGGCGAACTTCAGGCCAATCGATCTATAAAGAAAAAACCGGGCTGATCAAGGTCACGAAAGAGAACTGGATCATTGTTGATATAAAGATGCCCAAATTCACTCGTAAACAGAAGTTAAGGAGCCGCAAGCCTGCATCGACCAAAAGGACTCCTTCAAAAAAACAAACTGAAATTCTCAATGTTCCCACTCATCAGTCCGGGCAGATCAAGGAAAAGTTGAAAAGCCTCAAAGAACTGTACGACAATGGTCTGATTGATGAGCAGGATTATCAGAAAAAGAAAAACGAAATTCTTAATCAAAATTTTTAAGTCTTTTGGTTTGTCCAGACATTAGCTTGTAACTCTCTCCCTCAACACATCGCTTCTTTTCCTGGATCCAGAAAAACCGCTTTTCCAAGACCTGTTCACCTGTAAACCATCGTAATTCCCTGATACTTTCACGCTCTCAATCAAATTAAATATAGCCCTAACACAGGGCTAACAAAATCTCTATAGCATCCGCTTGTGTTTAGTTATCCAGTGATTGGCCTGAAAATTGAATCAGGTCATTAATTCAAAGGAGGAAGGTTTTGACATGAGAACAACCTGGTTATGTTTGAGTATTTTGCTGGGTTCATTGGTTGCTGTTGTTCCGGTTCAAGCAGATATGTCTCAAGGAGAATTACGCTTGAAGGCGATGGAAGAAAAATTGAATGCCCTTCATGAACCGGATTTAAAAGTCAATTATGGGCCGCATGGAGTTAAATCGACAAAGGATGTGAAAGCCAGTTATGGGAAAAAGGGGTTTCGTTTGGAGACTGGCAACGAACTGTTTCAAACCAACCTGCAGTGGCGGGCACAAATGCGTTATTCCGGAGTTCATTCAAGCGATCCCAGGTCTCCTGGAGACTTCACCCGTCTGGGAACCAGTAATTTTGAACTGCGTCGGGTTCGAATGAAAATCGGAGGACATGGGTACAAGCCCTGGCTCAAATATTATTTTGAAGTTGATCTGCAGCCTTCCACCAACACCCTTGGCGGAAACCAGTCTCGCAACACCCGGTCCCGTGTTATCGACTGGCGTATCGATGTGCAGCCCTGGGATTTCCTGGGAATTCGCGTAGGTCAATGGAAGGTTAACTACAACCGTGAGCGTGTGGATTCATCTGGTCGTCAGCAGTTTGTTGAGCGGTCCATCGTCAATCGTCAATTCACCATCGATCGTCAGGTAGGTGTCATGGCACAGGGTCGTTTGTTTAAAGGCACCCATGCTGAATTGCGCTACTACGCTGGTGTATTTAATGGCGAAGGTAAAGGGGTAAACAACCCGGATGATAATCACATGTACATGGCCCGTATTCAATGGAACTTTCTGGGACGCGACCTTAAGTGGCGCCAGTCCGATGTCAAGTTTCATAAAAAACCTGCCGGAAGTCTGGCCTTCGCGACCGCCCACAACACGGGTGTTTGTACGCGCTGGAGCTCCAGTGGCTGTGGCAATCTCTCCCGCTATGTTGCTCCGGGAACTGCAGGGCAGCAGACTGAAGCGTATGAAATTGAGCAGTATTTAGAGGAGTTTGCATTTAAATGGCAGGGGCTTTCTCTTCAGCAGGAATACCATTGGAAGAATATCCGTGACACTGCGAACATCATCATGGTCAATAAGGACTATATGGATGGTGGTTATGGTCAGATCGGATATTTCCCACACGGCTTGATTTCGGCTGTCCCGGAAGGTCTGGAAGTGGCTTTCCGTTACGCTGTAGTCAATGAGCCTGACCGGAGCATCGTGCCCCAAGGTGTCTTCAACGAGAACATGCGTGAAGAATTCACCGGTGCTTTAAATTATTTCATAGCAGGACATAACAACAAGGTCACTTTGGATGTGTCCTACCTGAATCTACAGGATGCCTCTACCAATCGTTTTTATGACGATGGTCGTGTAAGGCTTCAGTGGGACATTTCCTTCTAATGAAACAGTAATTACAAACCCGGAGTTTTATTTCCGGTTTTAAAGCTTCACCTCCTCCTGAGAAGAGCCTGTATCCCTCACCGGGTACAGGCTCTTTTTTTTATTTTTGGAAAACTTTTTATATGAGTGGTGGATGGTAAAAACCTCTTGATTATGAAAGGGCTGTTGCATTATGATCCGCCCATGCGTATTTTTTT
Organism: Candidatus Nitronauta litoralis; assembly: GCA_015698285.1. NCBI lineage: Bacteria > Pseudomonadati > Nitrospinota > Nitrospinia > Nitrospinales > Nitrospinaceae > Candidatus Nitronauta > Candidatus Nitronauta litoralis. The sequence goes on along the minus strand of CP048685.1, from coordinate 151,183 downwards.
TATCGTATTAATATGGATACTCGGGCTTTCGTTGACTTCGCAGTCGGCCTTAGCCTCCCTTCATCATCACCATCCGGAGAAGGAAAAGAATCCATTTTCAAGGCCAGCCCATAAAATGGGGCATCTGCATTGCGTCCACAATGCGCTTCATCAGGGTAAACCCTGTCCCCATGTCAACGGGATGCCGATGGAGGCTCCGGTTGAACGCCGTTTGATTTCAAATTGTGGGGGGCCGGTTTCTGGTTTGCCCGTAAACCATTTTTCCTCCTTTTCGTTTTTCTGGGATGAAGTGTCATTGATATTGCTTGATAATCCCAGGCAGATCAATTTTGTCGTTTTTTGTGATCAACATCCGGGAAAATTAGTATTCGATCCTGCCATTCCCCCTCCGCAGCATTTCTAATTCTTTTTTTAAAATTTAGTTCTCCAAGTTAACGGGAAGGGCACGCCTAATTCCGCAATGCGCGGTTTTGTGCGTTCTTTCCTCCTCTTGAATTAGAAATGCATTTGTATCGAGTGAGGAAATTTCATGAAAACGAGACATATTGTTTGTGGGGTGATCTGCACCCTGGTTGCAGTGTTGTGTGCTTCCGCAGGATTCGCGGCTGACAAAGCTGCCAAAGTACAATCCATCCAGTTAAAAGAAGTATTTGTCACTGCCAACCGTGAAGAACAGCTTGAAAAGGATATTTCCCAATCTGTTGGTTCAGTGGGAACTGAAGCGATTGATGTGACCACCACTAATGGACTCCACGAGATAATGAACCGGATTCCCGGTGTGGTGGTCAAGAACCGTTTTGGATCAGATGACGTGGTTATTTCCGTTCGTGGTTCTGGTATTCGTTCGAACTTTGGCGTTCGAGGCGCGTTCATCATGATTGATGGAATTCCACTGACTGAGCCCGATGGCCAGACCCGGCTTGATGTAATTGACCTGGCTGCGGTTGAGCGGGTTGAGGTCGTCCGAGGGCCCGCTTCAATTATTTACGGAGGGAATACATCTGGTGGTGTTATCAATCTCATCACTAAAAAAGGTGAAGAGGGGTTTCATTCTGATAATCGCATTATGGGTGGCTCCTTTGGATTTTTCAAAGCCTACACCTCAGCGTATGGGACTGAAGGAAACTTTAGATACCACCTCGGCGCAAGCCACACACAAAAGGATGGGTATCGTGCCCATTCAAAGACAGAAGGGCAGCGCTTTAACGGTAACCTGGAATGGGAGCTTGACGATAAGTCTTCCCTGCAAATGATGTTGGCGGCTGCAGCAGTGGATATCAAAATTCCTGGAGGCATCACACGTGCGCAGATGCTGGCCAATCCAAGATCAGCTCTGGCTAATAACGTTACTAATGATTTCGCCAGGTATGATGACCGATTTCGTTATGGCGTAAAATACAGGCGGGAATTGACCGATCACCTCACCGGGTCCGTCACAGGTTACTGGGATTGGCGGAGATTGGACCATCCTATTTTCCAGTTTATTGAGATCGATCGCATAGCCACAGGTGGTGATTTCCGTTTGTCATATGACCGTCCTCTGTTTGGCCACGACAATAACATGGTGTTTGGGTACAACATCCAGTACCAATCGTCCGATACCCAGCGTTATCAAAATGCAGGTGGAAACCGGGGTGCCTTAACGGTTGATGAAGACACGGTTATTGATAACAGTGGTGTGTACTTCCAGGATCAGTTTTCCATCCTCCCCAATTTAAAACTCACAGGAGGGGCGCGCTGGAGTCTTGTTGAGTTTGATCTGACAGACGATTTCCCCGCAGATGGGAACCAGACTGGATTTCGGGATGTGGAAGAAGTGACGTATCATGTTGGTTTGAATTATCAACCGACAGAGGAAATCACCCTGTTTGCCAATCACAGCACTGCTTTTGAAACTCCAACGGAATCGGAATTCACCAGTGGTCTCACCGGTGGATTTATCAACCTCATGCCCATGCTGGTCGATAACTATGAAGTGGGTGTTCGGGCGGGGTTTGATGTTTTGGGAATGCCGGGCCAGGTTCAGGTGTCCTGGTTCCATATGGAGTTCGAAAACTTTCTTCTGCCGAGAACGGTGGGTTTTAGAACCACTTTTTCCAATGCTGGAACGGCTGAAAATGAAGGTGTCGAAGTGGGGTTGGCGATTGACCCTCTCCCGGACCTTCACTTTGAGACCACTTATGCATACAGCGATTTTGATTTCACTGCTGGCGCCTTTACAGGAAATCAAATGCCCGGACAGGCTCCACATATCGTATTCGGCCTGCTTGAGTACGATTTGTTTCTCCCGTGGGACATTATGCTGAAGCCTGGAGCAGAAGTCAGATGGAGTGATGGGTATTTTCTGGATGACATCAATACCGTAACGAACTCTTCTTTCACAACGCTTGCTCTCCGCCTGAATGCAGAGCGTGGAAACTTCGGTGCTTTCATCCGGGTGGACAATGTTGCGGATGAACTGTACAGCGATGGAAGTGGAATTAACTCTTCCGGAGGAAGGTTTTTTAATCCCGCAGATGGTCGGGCTGTATCCGGGGGAGTGAGTCTCAAGTTTTAATTTCTTTACCTGCTTAAGTGTCCCGGCAATTTCAGGGATCTTCTCCTAAGGAAATGGTGTTGCGGTATCTGATTGGATACCGTGACCTCATTCCTGGTGAGGAAAAAAATTTACAAAAATACATTGGAGATAAAATGAAAAACTTACTTTATAAAGGACCTCTGGTGTTTGCCCTTTTATTTTCTGGCGCCTGTTCATCTACATCGTCAACAGTTGAACCTCCGAAAATTGCTTCGATTGCCAGTTCACCCGTACATGAAAGTGATCTTGTTTGGGAGAGTACTCCGCGGGTTTTAGGGCCGGGTTCGGGGGCGCAGCTTTGGGTGCGTGCATCAGAATCAATCAACATGATCCACGCCATGCCTGGCGAAAAGGGTTCAAATCTTTATTATAAAAATTCCCATAATGAAGGTCACAGTTTTGAGCATGCAAAAATAATTAACAAAGTTCCAGGGGAAGTGAGCGCCCACGGAGAAAATAATCCCCAGCTTCGTATGGGACCGGGAATTGGTATTTATGCTTTGTGGGAAGGGGAACGTCAACTGAAATTTTCCCGTTCAATGAATTTTGGAAGAAGCTTCCTGCCTCCTGTTCAGGTAAACGATGATAAGGGGCCCAGCAGCCATTCTTTTTTTACTATGGAAACCTCCGCACGGGGTGAAATTTATGCTGCCTGGCTTGATGGACGCGACAAGGCTACCGAACCCCCGGGACATTCATCAATTTACCTGGCGCGCTCAATAGATCAAGGAGCTACATTTGGGAAAAATATAAAGGTTTCGGGGAATATCTGTCCGTGTTGCCGACCCGCTCTTGCAATTGATCCAAACGGGACGCTTTATTTGGCCTGGCGACATATATTAAAGGGGGATGAGCGTGTGATCGTAGTAGCATCTTCTTCTGATTCAGGGAAAACCTGGTCAGCTCCGGTTCCTGTTACCAAAAAAGGATGGGTTATCAATGGGTGTGCCCATTCGGGCCCGGCTATGAAATGGATTAAGGGAAAGCTTATTCTAACCTGGTACACCGCCGCTGAAAATAAAGCACGATTGTTGATGACCACTTCCAATGATGGAGGAAAAACATTTTCTTCACCGAGGTCCATTCATGGACCGGTGCTGGATCCAAACCATCCACATATGGCTGAAGTTGGAGGGGAAGCGTGGATTATTTTCCAAGGGCGCTACCCGGACAAACAGGATGGTTGGGGCGCTGCCATTCCCTGGGTGACTCGAGTAACAGCGGAGGGTAAGACTACAAAACCGCAGGCATTACCTGCAGGTGAAAATGGAATCGCTTATCCGCAATTGTTTCCAGGAAACGGGGGAAGATTGTATGCTGTGTGGATCGAGTTTGGGAAAAAAGGACCACAAATGATGCTCAGTCGAGGTCGGTTAAAACCTGGAAGTTAAGCTGGGTCAATCCAGAGTTTCATGAGTGCAACCAACTGGGCAAGTTGTTTGGCGGCAGCATTCAATTCTTTTATCTTTTTGGCGAACAGGTGTTTGTGAATGGACTGGCTGACTTCTTCGGTGAGGAGGTAGCCGTATCGAGTCCCGATGCCCGGTGGAGCGAATTCAATAGAACTTTCTTTTGCCGAGGGAGCTGTTGTTTCAGAGGGAAGAGCCTTTATATCTTCTACAAGCGTTTGTATACTTTCTCCATAGTTGCAAGTCATGCAGGATGCACTGTCTGTGCTGTAGTCGACTACAAGAAAAGACGGATTGCCTGAGTGAAAAGGGCAGGGTCCCAAAGAAACAAATCTTTGTCCTGTGTTTTTCAGGGAAGGCAAAAGGCTGGCCACCTGTTCCGCAAGGTGGGGTGAGATCATAAAATCCTCCGAAGGGTTGGTGGAGCGTAGCGGATATTTAGTGGCTCTAATCGACACCTGAAAAATTTCCAGGAAGTTTTGCCAGAGAAAAATTTTTAAGCTGGTTTCTGAAATGCTTCAAAAAGATCAGCCATGTCCATGGTGAAAACTCTGGAGGCTCCAAAACTCCTGACAATTCCCGGTTGTCTCAAATGCAGGACTGGCGTAAATCCAGTTTGGAAAACCGTTGGAGAAAAGAAAGCAGAAGGAACAGAATTTTCCTGAGGAGGAGGGGATGCTACAATACATCGGTAATGAAGGAGTGTTGTGCATCTCTCCTGAATTCACGGGAAGTCTACATCAAAAATTTTTATTTTTCTAGAAGGAAGGATTCAATTGTGAAAAACGATGGGAGCCTTAGTGAAGAAGGCAACAAAATGCTGGCTGAGTGGATTGGAATCCGAAAGGATTTGGAAAGCCGAAAGCAACAGCTCTCTGGTGAAGACCTAAGCAATTTGAAACTAATGGAAGCCGAACTGGATAATGCAAAACTTAAGGAAGCGGATTTAAGTACTACCTATTTGATCCGCGCTAATTTATCCGGAGCTGATTTGTCCGGCGCGGATTTATCCAACGCTGTCCTTGCAGAAGCAAACCTGACGGGTGCAAATTTTAGCGAAGCTGAAATGCTGGATACCTGGCTCAATGGTGCGGATTTATCCGGTGCGGTGAACCTTACCTGCGACCAGATCGAGGATGCCAATATTGATCGTGATACTAAACTCCCGGATTACATCAAAATTTCCTGGAACGACAACGGAACTTTTGACTGTTCTTCCTAGGTGTATGAATCTAAGAAAGGGTTTTTTTTAGTACTCAACAACGGATTGACCGGCATCGTCTACACTGATGCTGCCGCCCCAGGTGCACATCAGGGTGGAGTCGTCTGTCAGGGCAGGAAGGTTGTTGACCGTAATGGTCGGGCTTCCAACGATCCATGGTGAAACGGTCATGGGGACACAGGTGACAGGTGTATGAACGCCCAATGCTGCGGCCGTAGCCGCGGCCACCATGGGGTTGGAGCTCAGGTTGCATTGACCAAATGAGGCAACGTTCATATAAGGAACGTAATCCATAATGGTCGCCTGAGCGTTGTCGTCTGAGGTGATCATGGCGTTCAAAACAGTCAGGCTGCACGAACTCTGCCCGACAGAACCAGCACAGGAAATTGTTGCTCCGTCGCAAACCAGATAGCCCATGATTTTTCTCCCAATAAATGTTTTGTTCTGCAACGTTCACATCTATTGTAACACGCTGTAAAATTTTCAGGGGTGAGAAACTCCGACCATTGGAAAACCGGCTTTCAATGTAGAAAGTTGTAAAACCTTGTACGGCTCTCAAAGATAGAAAGCAAAGAGAAAAAAATGAAATCAACTAAACGAGCTGTTGTTCTTATTGGTCATGGTGGGGTGCCGAAAGACCTTCCAAGAGGCTGGGTAACTGAATTGAAACGGATGGAAAGCGAGCGTCGGGCAAAAGGCGGTGAACCCTCTCAAATGGAAATTGAGGCAGACCAAAAAATTCGTAATTGGCCAAGGACTCCGGAAAATGATCCCTACCGTATGGGACTTGAATCGTTGGCGGTCCAATTAGAATCCTTATTGGAAGATGAACGGTTGGTAGTGGCCTACAATGAGTTTTGCTCGCCATCCATTGAAATGGCGGTGACGGATCTTGCCAATGAAGGATTCAGTCAGATCGCTTTAGTGACCACCATGGTGACTCCGGGCGGGTCTCATGCTGATGGCGAAATCCCGGAAGAGGTGGCTAAATTGCAGAAACGTTTTCCCGATGCCCAGATTCGTTATGCCTGGCCCTTTGATCTTTCAAAGGTGGCAGAACTGATAAAATATCAAGTTTCTCAGATAGAGTTTTTCTCAGAATAAAATAGAGAAGAGAATTTATTGATCTATATCCAATCATCCAGATCAAATTGTTCTACGCATTCTGGACTTCTCATATCCATGAATAGATCGGATTCACTGAAATTGAAATGATAGGTCTCCAGTCTTTCGGTTTTTAATCCGGCTTCCTTGATTTTTTTTTCAATAGTCTCTGCTTCTTCAGCAGATCCATACTCAAGAACAACGGTAAATCCGGTTGCAGCCGTGAATTTAATGATATGACGGGGGTCGGACATGAAAACTCCTTATGAGGTACACCTGGTTTAATGATGAACTGTTGCTTGACATGCTTATACGCTGCTTTTAACTTGGAGAAGACTCTCCAATTTGAAAGGTTCCCGACCATCATATGCCTAAAAATAGAAAGTCGGTAAATAAAATTACTGGGTTGTATTGCCAATCTGAAGAGTGGCAAAGACGACAACGGTGTCATGATAGTGCTTTGATGCCTGATATGGGTTTTGATGCAATATTGATAGTCATGGTTTTTTTCATTTTTTTATTGTGTGGATTTTCAAACTCCCAGGCCACTCCATTATTCTCTGATCCACCATCCGGAACGCCGGTTTTCCCAGATTCTTCTGGAACGGTTATTCGTTCAAGAGCGGTACAGGTTGACTTGTCACAACTCAAGCTACCAAATGGTTTGCCTGTTTCTCCCGGAATAGATCTCACCCTCAATTTATTTCCCAATGAAAGCTACACGGCCCATATTGAAAGGGTGGAGTCGCATGTTTCCGGTGGTTATTCGTTGATAGGGAAGCTGAAAGGGCAGGCTCACAGTACGGTGATGTTAGCTGTGAATAATGACCAGGTTATGGGGACCGTCGTGACTGATGGGTTTCTCTGTCAGGTTCGTCCGGGGGAGGGGGGAGTCCATGGTATTTTCGATCTGGACCCATCTGCATTTCCACCGGGTGCTGATCCCATTGAGGTTCCTTCAGTGCAGGGACCTGAGTCTATGCAGGATAACCTGGCTGATGATGGATCGCTTCTGGATGTGCTGGTTGTCTACACTTCCGCTGCTCGGCAGGGAGCGGGATCGGCTGCCACCATGCAGACTTTAATTGATCTTGCTGAAACTGAAACAAATACAGCTTTTTCGAATAGTGGGGTCAATCACAGGATACGGGTGGTTCATACGGAAGAAGTGCCTTACAGTGAATCCGGATTTTCTTTTAGCGGGGCATTAAATGATTTAAGGGCGGGTAATGTTCCCAACGCATTGCCACTGCGAGAACAATATGGAGCGGATCTTGTCGTAATGCTGGTAGAAGGCAATAGTAACTTGTGCGGCATCGCATTTTTTATGAGCACAGTTACCAGTTCTTTTGCGTCGAGCGCGGTATCTGTAACCAAACGGAGTTGTGCCACAGGCAATTTTACGTTTGGCCATGAGATTGGTCACAATATGGGAGCGCGTCATCATCGGGAAGCGGACTCGAGTAACGGCCCATTTGATTTTAACCATGGTTATGCAGATTCTACTAATAATTTCAGGACGATCATGGCGACAACGGCGGGAAGCTGTTCCTCTTGCCCGCGAATTAATTATTGGTCCAACCCGGATGTGAATTTTGGCGGAAACCCGACGGGGATTGTAGAAGGAGGCCCCAATGCAGCAGATAACAGGAAGACTCTGAACCAGACTGCTGCAACAGTCGCGGCATTTCGCGAACACGCTCTTCCCATTGCCGGTGATTTTACTAATGCTGCCAGTGTTATGACGCCATATTGGCAAGCGGGTTCCGGCAACTATACTTTTATAGGGCTGACGCATCCCTCGCTTTCTGGAATGGCATCGGAGATCGGGGTCTCGGTAAAAGCCTTCCTTACTGATGGAGGCATCTTTGGACCTGTAGCCGAGTTTACTGTAAATGCGGGGACCACTTCGCGGCTATTCATTGTTCCCTCCAACCACCCAAGCCTTACCAGCGCCAATCTTCCAAATGCACAAATCATTACAGGGCACACTGCCACTGGTACGGGGGGACTTCGTATTGATCCGATCGCAACCAGTCCCAATACGGTAGTGCCTGGAGACGGGTTCCCCGATGTTACAATGCTGGCTTATTGGGGAGCAGTGGTTTTTGAAAGCGGCAACACCGGATTTGCTTTAGAATTCATAGGTGATCTGACCGACTCAGCATCTCATCCTGCAATGGCCGCGGGTCGTTTGCCCAGTGGAGTACGCTGACTCTGTAGTATCCCGAATAAATTTGATATCATTTTGCCCTTCTTTAATTAGGAGAAAATCTTGGGTAGCTCCCTTCAATTTGAAGAACCGCGAATTGGTATTCAGCTTTGGACCCGCTGGGTGGATGGACCTCTGACCTGTATTGATTTTTCTCCCGTGCATCACTGGACAACGCTTGGGTTTGACGATGGCGCTGTCCAGTTGATTGACGATCAGGGACATGAAGCTTGCCGTACTTCAATTGACATCCCAATCCATCACGTTCGGGTAGCTGACTACAAAAAAAGAATCATCACACTGGATGAACACAGTCGGCTGGTATTTCTGGATCTCAAGGGAAACAAACTCCATCAGCAGAATTTCAAGCATTACTGGACTTCTTTCGAAGTGAAGTCCAGTGGCATTGTGGTCTGGGGCTGGCGTTCCCCTCCTCGCAAGTTAAATTTCCAGGGACAGGAAATCCGCACCCTGAACGTTCCCAAACCCTGGAGAGTGGTGCGTGCGATAACGAATGAGGATATGTTTTTCGTTGTTCATAATCAGGTCACCCTCGGGGTGTATAAAGGAAATGGCGCGGAAATCTGGAGCGCTAACCATCCTGTTTCCATTGATCTTTCACGAGAAAATCCATCAGAGATTGCAGCCAGTGACCGTGGTGAAATGGTCGCAGTTTCTTGCTTCGAAAAAGGAGTATATGTTTATGACCTCAAGAAACGGACGCTGCAGCATATAGACCTTGATGCGATGGCATCGAAGGTTTCTGTAAGTGGAAACGGGCGCTGGATGTTACTGTCAGATGCTCTTGGAAAAATTTATCTGGTAGACCGCAATGCTACCATCGTCTGGCAAAAACAACTTCCTTCAAAAGTTTACTTTTGTAAACTGGATCGAAACGGTGACCGCGCATTGGTTTTAGAGGAAAGTGGGAGCATGACCTGTTTTGAATTTTCTGACAGTAAGCGGGAACGTTATGAGTTTCTAGAGTTAAGAAAAAAACAGGATGTTGTAAAGCCGCGGCAGATCTGGGAAAAAAAGGTGCCTCACTTTGAAGGAAACTGGACTGGTGTGCTTAAAGTTTCCGATGATGGACGTTATTTTTTATTTGGCATTCAAAAAGATTTTTATGTTTATAACGCGCAGGGAAACCAGATTTGGAACAAAACTTTTATGGTTCGGAAAGATAACGGCTGGATATCCGGTGATGGTGAAACCATCCTGCTGTCCAATCCGGAGGAGGTTTATTGTGCCCACCCATTATCAGATTTTGAAAACCATCTTACTTTTTATAAGGAGGGCATATCCGACCTTGGTCTTGACCATGCCAGTGGCAGGTTCATGGTGTTTCACAAAATGGGAGGGATTTCACTGTACAATAGGGGTGGTCGAAGAATCTGGAGGCGTAATCTGGACCGGAAGGTCAGCAAACTTCGCCTCAATACAGGTAAAAACCTGGCCGTATTTCAGGGAGTGGGCAAAACCCTGTATACGCTACATTTAAAAAGTTTGAAAGCTGGAAGAATTGTTCTCAACGCCCCGGTGTCGCGGCTGAGAGTCAGCTTGAGTTCTGTTTTTGCCGGAGATGATGAAGGGGTTTGCTATGGTATCGATTTTAACGGAAGCATTCGATGGACGCATGACTTAAAGCAACCGGTAAAACGAATCGTTCCCCTTGAGCGGGGGGTTGCTTTTATTTCAGAAAAGGGGAGAGTTGTCATTTTTCAGGACGATGGAGTTTTACTGGGAGAAAGCCAATTACGTTCCAATCGCTCAATCGTGACTTCCCAGCATGATGAGATACTGGAGTTGTCCCCGGAAGGGCAGTCTATCGGTTGTTACCGTTTATTGAAAAATGAGCGGATCTGGCAGCAGAAATTACCGGGTGGGATTCAGTCAATGGCAGTGGGTCACAAAGGCAACCGGGTAGCGGTTCTTTCAGAAAAAACCCTTCATGTGCTGCGGTTGTTGGATATTGCGGAAAACAAAGTGGATCGTAATTCATATTTGGAATTTTAAATCCGGGTGGTGTTGTAATGGACAAACTAAAGCACGAACTCAACCTTTCGATCCGGGCGCGTTATCCACTTCTTTATCTATTAAGCTGGGAAGAGGAACGGGCGCAAACTCTTCTTGAAGAAATTGGCCAGGCTACTGGAAAGGAGCTTGTGCTTTGGACGCGGACCACAGGTTTTCAACCGGCCCCTCAGTCGGAAGCCAATGAGCGGAAACCGGAAGAGGCTTTAAAGTCAATCGCCAAATCGGGCAAAAAAGCCATTTATGTTTTACGGGATTTTCATTCATTTCTTGAAGAGCCCGAAGTGGTTCGACGATTGCGTGATCTGGTTCATCAACTCAAGCGCAGTTACAAAACGGTGATATTGATTTCACCGGTGCTGAAGATCCCCCCGGAGCTCGAGAAGGATATTACGGTATTTGATCTTCCTCTTCCTGACACAAGAGAACTGGCCGCCTTGTTGCGTAACTTGCTGGAGCCTTACAGAAAATCAGACAAAGTGCAAGTGGACTTATCTTCCGAACTATTGGAGAAAGTAGTCCAGGCAACGACCGGCCTGACCCGTAATGAAGCGGAGAATGTTTATTCGAAAGCTCTCATACACAACCGCAACTTCACTGAAGATGATCTGCCGCTCATCATAGAAGAGAAAAAACAATTGATTAGAAAATCGGGCATCCTCGATTTTATTGGGCTCTCCACTCAGATGGGTGTTGTGGGGGGGCTAGGCAAGTTGAAAGAATGGCTGAGACAGCGTTCCCGCGCCTTCAGCAACAAGGCGCGTCAATATGGTTTGCCGGAGCCAAAGGGTGTGATGATGGTTGGAGTTCAGGGGTGTGGAAAAAGCCTGGCTGCGAAAGCCATCGCAACGGAATGGAACCTGCCGTTGCTCAGGATGGACGTAGGTAAAATTTTTGATTCCTATATAGGGAACTCCGAGGATAATATGCGTCAGGCCCTGGCCCAGGCAGAAGCGATGAGTCCGACCTGTCTATGGTTAGATGAGATCGAGAAGGGGTTTGCAGGAACCTCAAGTTCGGGGCAAGGGGATTCGGGGGTGACGGCTCGTGTTTTTGGAACTTTCCTGACCTGGATGCAGGAAAAAACACGTCCGGTTTTTGTGATCGCAACGGCCAATAATATAGAAGCGCTCCCACCGGAATTATTGCGCAAGGGACGTTTCGATGAAATCTTTTTTGTCGATTTACCGAAACACGAAGAGCGTGAGGAAATATTCAAAATTCACATCAAATTAAAAAAAAGGAATCCTGACAATTATAACTTGAGGTCACTCGCTGAAACTGCGGATCAGTTTAGTGGGGCTGAAATTCAGGAAGCTGTTGTTTCTGCAATGTATGCAGGTTTTGCAGAAAACAGGGAATTCGCGACGGAGGATATTTTGCAGGCTATTAAGGAGACAGTTCCTCTTGCTGTAACAGCTCAGGAGCGTATTGCAGAACTCCGGGAATGGGCTCGGCAAAGGGCCAGGCCCTCCTCCTGATACTGTAAGAAAGCTTAAGAATTGTGTTTCGTGTTTTTCAGCAAAATAAATTATACTGTAATCGTTAATTAGACAGACTTTTTAAATGAAGGACTGCTTTTCTAAAGGATCTTACGGGCCTTTAGAAATTTTAAATTCAGTCAGGCTCCTGTTCGATTGTCTATTTTCAAAAAGCTCTATTTTTAGCTACTGGTTTTACTGATAAGTTTATGAAACGGAGCCGCCGCTGTTTTCTATTTGCAATAGGAGGCGCGTATGTTGTGTCGAAAAATGAGAAGTACTTTGTTGACCGCTGGAATGGCTGCCTTTTTTTTCGGAGGTCCCGGGTTGATATTAGAATCGTGGGCTTTGTCCTTAAATGAAAAAAAGGAAATAGCGCTCGAAATTACCCAGTTGTTTAGGTCCGCCCGGGCTGTCATCTCTGAATACCAGCAAGAGATAAATGATTCCGATATTGGTGATAAAAACCTGCCTCCGGAAAAAGTGATTGAAGAGGCAAAACAACATTACGAAAGAGATACGGGTAAGGAATTTCGGTTGGCAGATGGAGCATCTCTAAAAGGGGTTGGGCAAAAAGCCATGCTCAATGCGATTGATGAGGTGATGAGTAATGCGCAACCTTTGATTAACGAGAGAGGGCGTGGCTATAAGGGGTTCCTGCCGGCAGTATTTGCCCGGCTAGTGGCGGATCGGTTTAATCGGTTGATGAAGCAAAAAGCGTTCATCAAGCTTACTGCGCCAAATAAATATATCCGTAACCGCTCAAACCAGCCGGATCGCTGGGAGGCAAGTATTATTGATAACAAGTTTGGAAAAACAAGATCAAGCGAGGAAAAACCCTTTGTTGAGGAGACGCGTCATCGCGGTCGATCAGCCTTCAGATTAATCATTCCTGAGTATTACAATAAAACATGCCTGCCCTGTCATGGAGGTAATCGAAATGAACGGGATATTACGGGAGCCAGAAAAGAAGGAGGAAAACTGGGTGAACTGGGTGGAGCAATAAGTTTTGTGATTTATAACTGACAGGTGAACATTTAAGCTGGTTTCCTGATAAGCGCTTCTTCTATCAGTTTAATTCCTTCTTCCCAGATTTCTTTTTCAAGTTCCAGTCCACTGATTTGAGTTTCTGATAATACAATCAGAAAGTCCTTTACTCTTTTAAACCGGTCCTCGGTTTGAGTCAGCGCCCAGTCTTCAAGATAATCTTCAAAGGTCTCGGACGGGTTGCGATTCAGGTTTTCCTGCGTTGTCCCCAGAAATTCACCGGCTTTCAGCATTTCTACGAACAGTTCCTGCGCCTCCGCCATCAAGGGACTCAGCTCATTCGGGGCAAAGCACTGCCGTTTCCGACACTCCTGCCTGAGATCATTGATTCCTTTCATCGTTTGACTGAGCTTCGCGCGCAACAAGCCAACGGTGCTTATCCACACTTCAAGGTTCTCTTGCGGGTTCATAAGCTTGAATCCTCCTTTGCAGGTGGACTGGTTTGAGTGGCAGATTTTTTTTCGGCAGGTGCCATATTTTCAGGTGAAGTCTTGGTCGATTCCTGAGCATCCTCATATCTTAACGAACCCAGGCCATAAACGGTAGCGGGAATACGTTCCTTCATTGTGATTTCTTTCGCAGCCATTTGAGCTTTCATAATGTCTGTGTATCGGCCCACTCGCACCGTGTACCAAAGTTGCTTTTGGTGGTCCCAGGCACTGACCAAAAATGCGGGGTATTGTTTGGCCTTAAGTTGATCCAGACGAATGCGAGCCAGATCTTTGTCCAGATAGGTCCCCACTTGTACGGAGTAAGTGATTTGGCTTTTACCCAGATCCTCGGGAGTGACAATCAGAGAAAGTGATTCCTTATTTTCTTTTTGTTTAGGCTGAGAGGTTGCATTTGCTGAGGCAAGTGGAGGCGTTGTCTTTTCAGGAGAAGGCTGAACTTCAGCAGGAGCGGGGTCAATTTTTTTCTCAGGACCTGCAGCCGTCTCACTCTGGAGGGCGGGTTGAATAGTTTTCTCAGGTGGAATGGTTTTGGTTTTTGTGGTTGCAGCATTTGCATCGTTTGCTTGAGGAGGAGGTTCAGGGGATAACCCGGCTGACTCTTTTGGCTTGTTGGGTTCTTTCGGAGAAAGCAATTTTTCGTTGGAATTTTTTTTTCTGTTTTCAGAGCTTTCCAATGTATTTTGTTCATTGGGTGTTGTGATATTGGAATCTTCTGGTTTAGGTGCGCCCTGGTCTTTGCCGGGGAGTTTGGCTAATAAATCGCCATCCGGGATTCCCACCGAATTCCCCCTCCATTGATTGCCCAGCCAGAACCCACCCGTGAATAGAAAAAGGGCAACTACAATCAAAACAACAAGGCGAATAATGAGTTTCATAAATTGAAGTTGTTTCCGGGATCAAAAGGGAGATTTAAAATCAGGAAGGGAAAGGTGAAAACGATGCGCATGGTTAGTTTCCGAAAATGAAATCCAGGATTTTTTCCAGCCATCCTTTTTCTTTCGGAGGAGTCCCGGGGGGCTCTTCAGGTTCGCCGCTGTCTTTATAAAATGTAGGAGGGCCCAGTGATTTTCCCTCTTTGAAACTTTGAATCTCTCTGGGTTTGCCGTTTACATGATAGCGAATGCGTTCGCCTTCCAACCGGTCGTTCTGAAAATGTGCTTTTTCTCGAATGCCACCTCCAGGGTAGTTTCCAATGCTGGGACCATGCCGCAAATCATTTACATAGGTTACTTTTGAGATTTCATTGTCTTGTCCATCATAGCCAATGACCTCTCCCTGAAGCCTGTCCTGAACATAGTTTCTTTTTACGAGAAGTTTTTCCTGCTCACTATAAATGAGTTGCTCACCATGTCGCTTTCCTGCACGGTATTGAGTGCTGCTGGATAAAACTCCCTTGTTGTATCTAAGTAAAGCCCCTTCAAGCTTTCCATTCTTTATTGTGAGCTGTTTGCTGATTGTGCCATTAAAATCGAATTGTGTGACAGGTCCCTCCAAAACTCCATTTACATAATGCTCTTTACGGATGAGCTTCCCTTCCTTGTCATAGATTTTTGCTTCTCCATGTTTTTTGTTTTCTTTTAGTGGAAAGCGTTTAAGGAGCGTTCCGTCTTTGCCTTCAACTTTTTTATCAGCGGGAGTTGAGGGTTTCCCATTGCCTTCAGAAGCCTTAGATGCTTTTGGTGGCGTTTTGTCCAGACCTTCGGTAGATTTTTCCTGTGACAGGGCCATACGATTACCCCAGTGAGACGGTACTTCCGGAAACGGCAGCTTCAACATCTGCTGATGCTGTGACATTCATACCACTGACCGTTGCTTCATTGGTAGCGGTTACAGAAACATCGCCATCCGATTCGACTGTTACGTCGCCACCTGCCGAGTTGGTAAGGTCACCATCGGATTCGTTTTTCAAATCTCCACTTGCGGTGACTGTAATGTCACCATCGGATTCTTCTGACAGGTCTCCACCTGCTGTCGTGGAAACATCGCCATCAACCTCATTACTGTAGTCACCACTGACAGCGAGTTCATAATTGTCATCAGTGGAAATAGATATCTTGCCCGTCACCTCAATGGTGAGGTCGCCTTCTACTGTGATTTTGTAATCACCATCCACCTTGACTGTGTAATCACCTTCGTTAGTTCGCGTTTCATCTCCAGACACCGTGATTTCGCGGTCCCCTCCAATGGTGGTGGTTTCATTGCCCTCGGTGACTTCAAATGTCCGGTCTCCCTTCGAGACGGTGAGAGTGTCGTTTTCTTCTTCAATTGTAGTGGTGCGGTTTTTTGTGATGGTGCGGGTTTCATCATTCAGGACTTCGATGTTCATATCTTTTTGGGCGTGAACAAATATTTCCTCTTCGTCTGCTTTGTCTTCAAACCGGAGTTCATTGAAACCTTCAGCATCTTTGGAAGAATCCGATTTGATTGTGCTTTGTGTTTGATTGGCAGGCAATTCGTAGGGTACCGTCTGGTCGGCATTGTAAACACAGCCTGTTATCAGTGGCCGGTCCGGATCACCATTCAGGAAGCTCACCACCACTTCCATGTCGATACGGGGAATAAAAATATTTCCCCAGCTTTTTCCAGCCCATCCCTGTGTGACCCGTATCCAACAGGAACTGTCTTCATTGTAGGTGCCTTCCTGATCCCAATGAAACTGGACTTTAACCCGACCGTACTTGTCTGTGTAGATTTCTTCTCCAGCTTTTCCGACCACCAATGCGGTTTGAGTCCCAACAATTCGCGGTTTTGGTGTTTCTGTTGCAGGACGAAATGGTGTGTCTGCCGGGAAGGCGACAAAGGAGTTGTGGTAGGAGTCCTGGGTTGCTGTGAAGTTCACACTATAGATCATATAGGTGTCGTTGATGTCTTCCCGCTCGTGCTCTTCCAGGGTGAATTTGTAACCCGAACGAAAGTCCCTGCAATTACTCTGTCCATTAACAAGTCGCACTGGGTATTCCAATGACTCCATCCTGATTTTTGCTTTACTGTCTCCCTTGGCCGATTTTGTAAAACCGCCCGGATATTCATAAACTCTAAGGTCTGTTGTTTTATGCTCTTTTAATGCATCAACATCGGATACCAGCAGGTCGGTCGCAGGGGTTTCAAAGTCAAAGTCGTCCATCGCATATTTTCCTGTCGCGACGGATTTTTCCAAAGAGATCTGGCTGACTGTATCATCCTCGATCATGGAACTATCCGGAGGGCTCATACTGACGGTTGGTACTCCAGGGCATTCCGGGTGGGCGGTGGAATCATCAGACAGAATCAGGGTATGTTTATCCTCGGCGTGATCGAAGTAATAACAGATGCCATTGTCTTCCATCAGGCGTTGCACAAAGTTATACGCTGTTTCCTGGTATTGAACGCAGTATTCAACTTCCTCGTAAGTACCGGTCAGGCTGTCCTTGTAATCAGTGAAGCCCAGGTCGTCGAATACTTTGGTGATAATGTCTGGAATTTTCATTTCCTGGAATATCCGGCTGTCACGTGTCAGGTGTAATTGCCAGAGCCATGGACGAATTTCTGCAAAGTACTTACACTCGGTTCCATCGTACGCACCCTGAATAAAGCGCGTGCAGATGCCGTGAAAATATTTTTTTTCACCCGTGCTCAAGTCCATGGTGATGGTGATGTCTTCGCCCACTATCTTGTCAAAATCCAGTTCGTATTCCTGCGAAACCATTTCCAGGTAGAAAAAATAGGGTTCTGAAATTTTTCCCTCTCCATGGAATGTTTTCAGCAGGAGCTTGTCTGCCCCCAGTGGAGTGGTGAGTTTAAGGCTCAGGTTTTCGTCATCGTATTTTGCCATTTACGTGTTCCTTATCTCGTAGGCAAAGTTGCCATCCGGGTTCAAAGTTACCTGCACTGTCTCGACACTGGTGCCTTCCGCCATTTTTTCCAACATCGTTTTCCCTAGATCGGGCAATAGTGTGTGGGTCAGAATATGATCTACATTGCGGGCGCCGGATTCGACTTCAGTGCATCGTTCCACTACAGCCTCGATAACAGAATCGTCAAAATTTAGTTTTGCACGGTGGTTGTCCTCAAAACGACCCTGGATTTTGGCGAGCTTTAGGCGAGTGATGTCGCGTATTTCTCCGTCACCGAGAGGAAAGTAGGGAACAATCACCGTACGTCCAAGAAAAGCAGGTTTGAAGGTTTTGAGCAGTTCGGGTCTGAGGGCTTTTTCAAGGTCACCGGCTGAAGGTGACGGGCCACCGTTCTGGCAAAGACTCATAATCACATCGCTTCCAGCATTCGAGGTCAACAGGATCACGGTGTTTTTGAAATCAACCTGCACTCCTTCGCTGTCTTCCATTTCTCCTTTATCGAACACCTGGTAAAAAAGCTCGACCACATCATTGTGCGCTTTTTCAATCTCATCAAGCAGCACCACACTATAGGGTGCGCGACGTACAGCTTCGGTGAGCACTCCACCCTGACCGAAACCAACGTAACCTGGTGGTGATCCCTTGAGATTGGAAACGGTGTACGATTCCTGGTATTCGGACATATTGATTTTGACCAGATTCCGTTCGCCACCGAAAAGCAAATCGGCCAGGGCCAGTGCCGTTTCTGTTTTTCCAACACCGCTTGGCCCTGCGAGAAGGAAAACTCCGACCGGCTTCTCCGGATCATCCAGATCTGCTCGAGAGGTGCGAATGCGCCTGCAGATGGCTTCAAGACCAGAGTCTTGTCCAATGACACGCTCCTGGAGATTGTTTTTCAGATCCAAAACATTCTGGATTTCGTTTGTGAGCATTTTACCAACAGGTATTCCCGTCCATCCTGAAATCACAGAGGCAACCACCCTTGAATCCACAAATACAGGAACCATGGGTTCTTCACCCTGGAAGGCCTCCAGTTTATTCTCAAGTGCTATTATTTTTTGGGCGGAGTCATTTTCTTCTTCGCGAAGCTCGTGAATTTCTTTTACCATGTCCTGCTCCTGGTACCAGCGTTTCTCCAACTGTTCCAGGTTTGATTGTGTGGATTTCAACTGCTCCTGCAGGTTTTCCAGACGATCCTTGTGTGAACGTCCTGCTGTTTCCTCACGCTTTAGAATTTCAATTTCCAGGCGTAACAATTCGATGCGTCGTTGGGCATCTTCCACTTTAGGAGGTGTAGCATTTTGTCCCAACCCAACCCGTGCACAGGCAGTATCCAGAACACTTATGGCCTTGTCGGGAAGTTGCCGGCCTGTAATGTAGCGGTCAGATAAAATCACGGCATCAGAAACCGCTTCGTCGAGGATAACGACCTCATGGTGCTTCTCAAGATGTTCGACGATCCCGCGAACCATATCGATGGCCACATCAGGTGACGGCTCATCCACCTTGACTACTTGAAATCTTCGGGTGAGTGCCGGGTCTTTTTCGAAATATTTTTTGTATTCTGACCACGTGGTGGCGGCAATAGTCCGCAATTCACCTCGAGCTAAGGCAGGTTTAAGCAGGTTTGCGGCGTCACTTTGCCCTTGTTGCCCCCCAGCTCCTGCGCCAATAAGGGTGTGGGCCTCATCGATAAACAGGATGATCGGGGTGGGTGACGCCTTGACTTCGTTGATAACCGATTTGAGACGATTCTCGAATTCTCCCTTAACACCTGCTCCCGCTTGTAACAACCCGAGATCGAGACTGTGGAGAGCAACTTGTTTTAAAGATGGGGGGACATCGCCCACCGCGATACGCAGGGCAAAACCCTCGGCTACGGCGGTTTTCCCTACGCCCGCCTCTCCGGTGAGGATCGGGTTATTCTGGCGACGACGTGTGAGGATGTCGATGACTTGCCGGATTTCAAAATCGCGCCCCTGGATGGGGTCGATCTGGCCTTCCCGTGCGCGCTCGGTCAGATTGATTGTGAATTGGTCAAGAGCGGGATTTTTGGATTTTGGATCCGAGGCCGCTTTGCTCTGGGTCGTTGGGTTTGAACCATTACCTTTTGTTCCCGCGTCTCCTCTTGGCGTAGCCGCCTTTGGTCCTGAATCTTCTACAGTTCCTTTGCAAAGTTCTTTTACATCCTGCCGTAATTTATGTCGAGGTATCTCAAGTAATGTTTTCGATGATTCAACGAGTACTCCACGAAGGGCCTCGTGACTAAGCAACCCGAGCAGGATAGCTCCGGATCTTATTTGGGGTTCCCCGAATACCAGGGAAGACATGATCCAGCCTTCTTCAAACATTTGCATAAGATGAAGAGAGAAAGCAGGGGTGCGATTGTTACCGCGATCAAACTGGTCGATAGCTGCCATGAGTTCACGGTTTATTTCACTAGCATCGAGGTCATAATATTTCAGGATGCGATTGAGGTCCGAGTCCGGAGTTTCGAGGAGTCTGACCAGGAAATGCTCCATCTCAACGTTATAATTGGTTTGGGAAACGCATAGCGCAGCTGCGGTTTCAAGACAGGTCCGGCAGGTGCCGTTGAGTTTGCCGATCAGTTCCTTGAGGTCAGTTTTCATGGTTCGGTTGGGCCTTTGAAGGGATTCTGTTAGGGGACAGGACCACCTGGTCGTCATCGTTGCGGAAAAAGCGGGTCCGGAGCCAGGAGGTCCAGCCGAGACGGGGACCTTGTCTGTGGCTCAAACGCGATGCAGGAACTTCGGCCGATTTCAGTTTTAATTGAACGTCAAAATCGAATTCATCGCCAGTGTAGAAGCGGGTTATTTCGCATAGGTGCTGGAATCCGGGATTGATAGGAAGGAAGTCTTCAAACTGGCGAAAAGTCAACGGACCGACAACCAGTCGGAATGAGCGTTCCTGGTCCCAGACCTTACTACCGAGAACGATGTTTTGACCCAGGCTCCTGTTCTTTCCGAAAATGCCAATGGAGGTCAATTGATCCTCTTCGAGAGTATACCACCTTCCTGTAAGTGACTTCCCTTTCACCGGAATATTAAAAAAATGGGAAGTGATATTTTCCAATCCTGCAAGAGACCGGGGTTTGAGAGCCAAGAGCCCTGTGTAATACAACAAGGATTTGTCCGGAGATTGCATCCGGTTTTTCAACCCCCCGGTTCCCAGGCCCATTAAGGCAAGAAAATATTTGTGGAAGGCGTTGTTTCCCGGTTCCTTGTTGTCAAAACCCAGGTGCATGGTTTTGCGAACACGGTAGAGGAGTGAAATCAGCCGGTGATTGAAAATGTCCAGGAAATCGCGAAGCGCCGTGTCATCATGTTTCAGTCTTTCCAGCAACACCTCAGTGTAGGTGTGGGGAAGGGGACCGAGCGCTCCCGCAAGACTCATGATGTTCACCTTCATTTCAACGGCATCGCCCTCTTGCTCAGGCGGAATAACCTCTTCAACTTCGTTGGGTGGAAAGTCGAGTCCGGTTTTCCCCCTGAACTTTACTACGATCTTCGAGGGATCGGAGCCTTCTCCAGCAGGAATGCGTTCGGGGTGAAGGGACTCCAGCAAACGAACCGCCTGGAAAAACTCAAAGGCGTGTCCTTCTGCGTAGAGCCAGTCTTCTAAAGAACGATCTTTTCGCCAACCATAGGTTGCCATCGTTTCCAGGTTCCGTCGCGCTGGGCGCTTTTAATGATCAGTTGGGTAAAGGAGTTAACAGATGCGTAGAGTGCAAAAAACCTGTTTAGAGTTGAGGCCATTAAGAACGCGCTGTTGCCGACGTAGGCTTTCTCATCGAACGTAAGCGTGATTTCTGTGCCCCGGCAAAATCCACGCCAGGCTTCATGACCCGCTCGTCTAACAACTTTTCTGCATTGCATGTCGCGCAATCCCTGAACTTGTTGTTCGGAGGATTGCCGATTTGAAAAACTGTACAAACGGAGAATTTCCTTGAGGGCTGCGAGGCTGCCTGCGCCTCCATCTGAAAAGGAAAGGTGATTCAAGGATAAATGGGAAATGAGTTTCCACAGAGTTTCCCCTCTCATGGCCGGGGTCAACTGCGGCGTGGGTTTCCTGAGGCAGCGGATGAATTGTAAGGGCGCGGCCTCCTCAATTTGCAATTTTGCGTTATCCGGTAACTGCTCCGCCAGATCCCTGTTGGTACACAGGGTGTGCGCGAAAATGATTTCAGATGGGGGTTGCCGGGGATTGAACTTGAGATCGACGAATCTCAAAATCATTTCTGTGCCAGGCAGATCTTTCCTCCCCGTAGGTTGGCGTGCAGCGTACCAAAACGCATCCTGGCCTTTGCTCGTCATTTCATGATTGAATGAATAGAAAGGAGCATAGTCGCGTGTTTCATCTTTGGGGTCAGAGGACCCTGAAACTTTGAGAATGGAGTGGATTTCTGTAATGCGCTCGCGCCTGTGATCCGGTTGAATGCGGTATTCAGTTTCTCTTCCTTCAAGGCGGATGGGTTCTGATGTTTTGGTAAACAAATTGATGATTGGCGTGCAACCAAGACAAAATGTTTTTGGTGTGATCACCATACGGTCGCGTGGTTTGCGATCCAGCAGGATGAGCAGGTCGACGGTTTTTTTTGATGTGATTCGATTCAGATGTTTCACGCGGAAAAACATATAGTTTTCCGGGAAGGTAAAATATTCCTGCACCATGCGATAGCCAGGGTGCGCCAGGCGATTAAAAGGAAGAATGTCTTCATCCGGTTCAAACCCGACGGGCGTTATGCTTTCCTCAGGAAGAAAAACCGGTGTTTTTGAATTTTCAGCCAGTAAGCCGACCTGCCGGACATTGCAAAAGAGTAATTCGTAAATTTCATGACAGGTGGAAGACTCGTCGTTGAGGTAGAAAACCAGGTTGTCCAGTTTCAACTTGTCCAGAGGGGCCCCATTGGTGGAGATTCGTAATCGCAGGACGGTAGCGATGTCTGAAACCTGATCAAGAAACTCGTATTTGTCGGTCGATTCGAAAACCGCTTCTTTTACTTCAAGTGGCCACAGGGTGACCGGGTAGCAGGTACGGAACCGGCAGATTTCACCCTGTCCTGTGGTTGAAAACAAAGGAGTTTGTTTTTTGATGAGATGGCCGCTGGTCAAAAGGCCCTGCTCCGGGTCCGGTTGAAATTGCGCGATGCTCATGGATGGCACCGGGTTCATGAAATGGGGATACAGGACATTCAATAAAGCTGAACTGACTTCGGGAAACTCGTTCTCGATAGAAATCTGGATACGTGCTGTCAGGAATGCGAAAGCTTCGATGAGCCTTTCGATATTGGGGTCCTGGCTATGCTCGGTGCCAAGCTCAAGTCGGCCGGCGACTTTTGGATATTTTTCGGCAAAGGCCTGCCCCATTTTTCGGAGGTAGGTCAGTTCTCTTTGGAAATAAAGTAGGTGATCGTCCTGGCTATTCAGCATTCACAGTCACTTTGCCGGTGTCGTTTCGGATGGCGATGGGAAACGAAACGGGTTCTCGGATGTGATCCAACTGGACCATGCCTTCAATTCGGACCACGATTGATCGTTCATTCGGGACAGCTTCATCAACCGTGACTTGGACTTGTTGAAGGCGGGGTTCATAACGGATGATGGCTTCTTTTATGGTTCGGGCGATGGTGATGTGATCGTCCTCGGCATTTGGGTTCATGCCTGTGGTGTCGGCAACCCCATAATCAATAACACTTCGGTTGCGTGTTTTAAGGTTGGATTTGGAAACGATGCATCGGGTGTTGAGTACCCGGTCCAGTTCACGAATGATGGAGAGAAATAATTCGTCTTTTGTGTAGGTCCGCTGTGGACGGGGCTCCTCGTCCGAATTGAGGTCTGTGTCGACCAGACGGTCGAGAAGCCCCGCACGTGCGGGATCGTGTTTCGATTTACGTGGCCAAAGATCCTTAGACCGCTTCATTCTTGAACAGGTCCCAACCGGATTCTTTGTTCCCTTCCTTACCGCCGCCGCCTTCTTTCTGCGGCAGGTAATTCCAGGTGATCTTTGCATAATTAAACGAGATCGACTCATTTGGAATATCACCCGCGCCACCAGAAACAGAATAGTTTGTGATGATAGCGTCGGACAGAACATATTTAATGTACTCAATCGGCGTAGGTTTGGCACTGGTTGTATCCGAACGCCAGCATGAGATTGTGATTTTTTTGAGTGCCCGGCCGGTACAACAAGCCGATGCGATGTCCGGGGTTCCAATGTCCATTGATTTGGTTACGGAGAAATCGGACAGGTAAACCCGTTCAACCGTTGCGCCACCAGCCGTACTGCGGGTGGCGGCTGCAGGTTGATTGGCCGCAAAGGAGTAAGAGTGGATTTCAAACCAGCCCTTGTGATCCTTGTCGGTGGATTCTCCCTTGATCCCATCTATCTCCATATACATGTCACCAGCCATGTATGACTCCTTTCATATTAAAGGTCATTTGGATGCCTCATATTTAGAATGACAACCAACCCGGGCTGCAACAAAGTGCAACCCGGGTAGTATATCAGTTTTTAGCCACCAGCGGGAGGCGGCAGTTCCGCCACCAGACGGATCGATGCCGTTAATTCTTCCAACTGGAAGTGCGGGCGAAGGAACACAACGGCGTTGTAGCAGCCAGGTTTTCCGGGGATTTCCGTTACATCCACGCGGGCTTCCCTGAGCGGGTACTTCGCTTTGGTTTCCTGGCCTGCTTCATCACTCAACAGGACGTAGCTTGCTATCCAGTTGTTGAGGTAAGAAGCAACATTGTCTTTCGTCATAAAACTACCGACTTTGTCCCGCATGATCGATTTGAGATAGTGGGCAAAGCGTGAGGCATTCAATACATAAGGCAACAGAGCTGACAAGCGCGCGTTGGCGTTTGCCGCATCCAGATTGTAGACCTTGGGTTTATTAGTTGTTGCTCCACCAAAGAAGGCCGCATAATCCGTGCCTTTACAATGGCACAAGGAGATGAAACCCAGATCGTTCAGTTCCTTTTCCCGGCGGTCAGTAATGGAAATTTCAGTAGGGCACTTGAGCGCAATATCTCCCTCATCGGTTTTGAAGGTGTGGGTGGGCAGGCCTTCGACCTTACCGCCCCCTTCAACACCGCGAATTGCAGCGACCCAGCCGTGTAATGAAAATGCGTTTGTGATCCGCTCGGTTAATACCCAGGCCGAGTTGGTCCATGCGTATTTGTTGTGATCCCGACCGTCGACATCTTCTCGGAAGTCGAGACCTTCTACAGGGACTGTGTCCGGTCCATAGGGCAGGCGGATCAATGCGCGCGGCAGGGTGAGAGTCACATAACGGGAATCTTCTGACTCACGGAACGAGCGCCATTTGATAAGCTCAGCACTTTCGAAAATTTTTGCAAGATCCCGGGGAACACCCAGATCGGTGTAACTGTCGAGATCAAACAGGCGTGGATGAGCAGCCGCAATAAAGGGAGAATGTGCCGCTGCAGCCACCTGCGAGATCTTTTCAAGCAATGCCATGTCCTGTGGATGGCGGGTGAATTCGTAGTCACCGACCAGCATGCTGTAGGGGTGCCCGCCAAAAGTACCGTATTCTTCTTCGTAGACCTTTTTGAACATCGCGCTCTGGTCAAACTCGACCGCTTTTTCAAGGTCTTTCAGAAGGTCTTTTTTGGAAACGTTCATCAACCGGAGTTTCAGGGTTGTGCTTGTTTCCGAGTTCATAACGAGATAGTTCATACCGCGCCAGGAGCTTTCCAATTGCTGGAAAGCTTCGTTGTGCATGATTTCGTTGAGCTGATTTGTAATGAGCTCATCGATCTGGGCAATACGGTTACTGATCATCGCCACGGTGTCGGCGTTGACGGTCATACCCTCGTCCAGAATTTGTGTTGCAAATTCGGCAACGAGGTCCTTGGCGTAATCCAATTGGGATTCGTCACGGGCGATACGGCCGTTTTGAATGATATTGTCGACGAGGCTCAATTCTTCTGCTGTGGCTCCGCCTTCTGCACTGGTTTCTTCAGCCATTAGCCTTCTCCTCCTTCCTCGCCTTCCGCTCCTTCGCCTTCTTCATCGGCAGGGCGGGCGGCTTTCATTTCGTTCAGACCTTCGGTGTTTTCGACAACTTCACCCAACAGACGGTCGAGTTCATCATTACCATCCAGTTTGGTGAGAAGGTCGCTCAGCTTCTGGCGTGCTTCATATAATTTGCGCAGTGCAGGGACCTGTTTGACGACTTCAACTGGTTCAAAGTCATCCATGTGACGGAGTTTCAATTCCACATTGAGTTGGGAATCGTCATCCAGAATGGTATTTTTGACCCGCATGGTCAGACGCGGCTCGATTGATGCCATGATCTCGTTAAAGTTATCCCGATCAATTTCGACAAACTTGCGTTCCTTGAGTAGCGGCAGCGGTTCTTCGGGATTTCCCGAAAGGTCCGCCAGGATTCCGACAACGAACGGAAGTTCTTTCATTTCGATCGCACCCAGGGTTTCCACATCATAAGTGATCTGGACTCTGGGTGGCCGAACCCGGCCTAATTTATGCTGGATACTTTCAGCCATATCCCCTCCTTTTTAGAGGTTTCCATCTGGTTAGTAAAAAGGTAAAAACTCTTATAAAAAAACACTGAAAATCTAAATTCCATCCCCATTGAAATTAATCGTCTGTTTCCTCTGGCCCTGTTCCCAGTCCCAGAAGGTCGTAAATGAATCGAAGATCGTTATCGTCGCGCACTATTTCTATCAATAACTGATCGAGGGTCATGTCCCCCCATGAAACCGCTCGCCGGACGAGGTGAGGTGTGGGGCTGTGTGGCTCGGTACGTTCGAGATAATCCGCAACCTCAGTGAGCAAACGATAGGCTTCGCTTCTGGACCTGATTTTCCCTGGGGGGCCAGACACACCGTTACTCTGAGTGGTTTCATCCTTGTTTCCCAGGTTTTCCAAGCCAGTGTTTTTCTGTTCTACATCAAGGGCCTCGTTATCCACGGATTCGGTTCCCTCCTCGATAGATTGTGCCGGCTGACCAACGGGCTGGGGGTCAATTTCTTCAGCCTCAATTCCCTGCCGGTTCAGGATCTCTTCCAGCAGCCGGTTGATAGACCGCAGAGCTTCCCTGTACTCCAGCAGACTGGGGGATTCCTTTCCGCATTTGTCGTCCAGGTATCCTTCAAGGTTCCTCAGCCGGTCTCGTGATCCTTGCACCTGGGTTGCCAGTTCCCGGTAGAATTCTGGCGGCGTATGGTCACAACTCGCAAAAAAACGATTGTAGTTGAGCTCTGATTCGAGATTTTCCCGGGCTTTTTGATTTTTCCTTGCCTCATTCTCGTTGCGTGCTGCTATTTCATAGTCTGCAAATGTAACCGGTACATGCTCGCTCAGTTTTGGAGCAGACAAGGGAATCAATTTTAATTGGATCGTAAGTTTGGAATTGATCCATTCAAACGGGCGGACCCTGGCGTCAAAGTCTTCTTCATCAATCTGGGGGTACACCGTATCCCAAAAATGTTGGCACAAACGAAACAACACCTCCAGGCCGTGTCGGATTCCTTCAAACCCGTAACGGTAAGTCCAGGCTTCGAGCAGCCAGGCTGCTATCTGGAGGTCCTTGGTGCGTGTTTCCAGGGCCTCCACTGAATGCTGGATGACCAGGTCCCAGTCGGCTTGCTTCAGGTCTGTTTCCCAGACACCCTGTTCGAGTCTGGGATCGTCCCGTTTCCGTGCGTCCTGTATTTTGTCGTAGGTGCCCTCGTACCTGAGGGACTCACCTTCGGGCTTATCTTCACTGATGGGGGCATCAAGTTTTTCCCAACCCACCCACCGAGGTGTTACCGAAATGGTCATAGATCAGAGCCTGCCTGTTTCTGGTTGACCTCATATGATTTTTTCTGGCTCCGATAACCCCTTTGCGAAGTACTGAAAAGGATTGTGGTTGCCATAGTTTTTCCGTGTCTTTTCAAATTTTCTTTTCGCCCTAACTATTGAGGCCGTTTTTAAGTAAAGGGGCCTCAAAAGGCAGTGCCGGTAAAATGACCCTTTCTTTTGTTTTGGGCGATTTAACCACCACCCGGACAAAGAACCGGGTTTCCCCGGATTTGGGGGTAAAGACTTCTTTTTGCATTCGGTCTTCATCCCGCTCAAGGGTTTTAACCTTGAATCGCAAAGTATGAGGCATAGGATCACCCAACGGTCCAAAATCTTCTACTCCCGCTTCGTGGCGCGAAAGTAGTTGAATCAATGACCATTGATTATCGTATTCGAAGGTGACCGTCCGCTTGTCGACTTGAGCACCGAACCAGTCCCCCGAAGACACGGGGACATCCGGAGAGTCTTTGGCCCACCGAAAAGATAGCCGAATGGGATCGCCGAGATCCCAATTTAGTGGCGTTTTCTTTTTCCGGTGATCCTGAACTGTCTCACCCTTGGTTTCGAACTTCCATTCGATAACCTGGTTGGCCCCACTCTCCGCACTTCGGTTCACTCGGAAATCAACATCCAGTGCATAGGCTGGCAATTCTGATTTTTCCAGAGTGAGATACGGCGCGAAAAAAGGCCGCGCTTCTTCCATTAGATATATGAATTCTAAAGCATTATCTCTCGAATGTCCAAATTTTGTGCTCTTCTCAAGCTGTCCCAGACTGTGATCCAGATAGCGGTCCAGCAGGTGATAAAACTTTCTGAGGTCAACCGGGTCGGCTTCATTTATGATCGAATTTTCGCCTAGTGGTGCAAACGGGTATTTACCCGCAATCCGATTGTTAAAAAAGGCCTGGACTATAGAATAGTCACGCAGAACTTCATCCCGGGCCAGCAGGCGGCATTGATCGGATAATTCCTTTTTCAACAGATACAGGTTTTTCCCAAAAAAGTCCCGGGCCGTTCGTTTAAGGTCTTCAAGCGGGATTTTCTGCCGACAATTTTCAGGGGTAATGGTTTCCATTTCCACCTTGATGAAACGCTCCAGAAGGGTGAGCGTATTACTGGTTCTTTTAGCATCGTATCTGTCCAGTTCCACCAGAATCCGATGCCATTTGGTGACCAGTCTTTCCTCGAGCTGGCCGCGCTTTATAGTGCGGTTCACCAGGAAGTTCACCAAGGGTTCCGAATACTGTCGGGCCAGGTATTTAATTCGTTCCCTCTGAATTGACAGATAGTAGGACAGCTCTTTGTCGTCCAACGCGTCATAGGCTTCCAGAGAAGCAGGCGTTAGCCCAGTCCACCAGGAGAAGTTCCCATCCTTGAATTCATACAACCCTTCGGTTTCCAGTACCCGGTCAACATTATTGAGCAGGTGATAACCGTGGCGAGTCACCAGATTGAACAGGGACCGGGACGATTCGGTGAAATCCAGCTCAAAGAAAATATCCATGAGACGCCCAAGAAGCGGAGCCGATTTTTTGAAACTTCTTATTTCAGTAGCCAATTCTTCTTCTTTGCGATTAAAGGCGAACTGCTCGCGTACGGGTTTGAACGTCTGGCTTTTGGCCACCAGTCTGTTCATGCTCGATTCGAGCTTTTTCATTGAGGCGCGCTGCACTCTGGTTTTCAGGGAATCCGGAAACAGAGGCAACGTGTTTCGCTCAAAATCCTGGTAGTCCTGGTAAAGATCTACAGTGGACGCTAGAATTTTCGGATTCCATGTAAGACGGTCATTTGGTGCAATTTCCGCTACCAGCTCCTCTCCTTCGTCCTCAACAGTCATGAAATCATGACTCAGGAATTGTTGAAGGGCATCTTCAACTTTCTTTACCCCTTCACCAGGTTCCATTTTGATTTTGCTGTTTTCCTGTTTGAGAAGCGGGCCTGTGAGGGATGTGCTTTGTCTCAGTAGTTTTAAAGAAAAGTCTTCGAATCCTGCTTTACCCATTTCTTGAATTTCATCTCTGAGTTCTGGCCCAAGGAAAGGGGAGGTCCCGATAGAAGCCAGCAACTCGTTAAATTTGGGCCCGAGGTTTAGTTTTGATTGGCCCATCCAGGCGAATTCGGGTCGTGCAATGAGTTTTTTCATTTCGAGAATTTTTACAAGCAGAGCTTCAAAGCTCCCATTTCTGTTTCTGCCAAATGCCCGTGATCGATCCCCGTAGTTGTTTTCCAGATCCTTCGAAAAATTTTCCAGGTGAGCGAGAAAATTATTTTCTTCATATAACCTGATAAACAAATCCTGTGAAAGTCCTCTGACTTTTGGAATTGCTTCAAGATAACGGGTGATGGTCGGATCGTAGGAACTGTATTCGACCAGTTTTAAGGCGTTATGGTAATACGAAGCGTTTTTATAAAAATCTTCTGGAAGATCAAAGTTGAACAGAAACTTAACAACTTCGCCTAGTTGCGATAGGTTTTCGCTGTTTTGCAGTCCATTGTAAAGCTTGGCGATTCCCCAAAGCTTTTCGAGTTCAAGGACCACTTTTCTCAAGCGTTGCATTTCTGGGATTTCTTCCAGTTTTACTGGAACAGTGATCAGTTCCTGACCCTCAATGGGTTTTTCAAAATCCTGATCTTCTACGCCCTGGAGGGTTTCTTTAATTTTATCTTCCAGCTTGAAATAGAGTGATTTCAGAATGATTTTGTCATAGGCGATTACCATGGATTGGCGAATATCAGAATCTAGATCGCTAAACCAGGACCAGGGAATGAAAACGTTGGTCAGGCTACTGGTGTTGATATTCGTCATTCCATTGAGCAGGTCAACCGCCATTTTATTAAAGGCCAACTCCTCTTCCGGGCCACGCACTTTCAAAAATCTCAGCTTTTTGTCGATATCCTCTAAAAGAGGGTTCAAAGTTGCTTTTTCTTTTCCGAGATCGTTGTAGCTCCACCACAAACCTAGTGACCAGATCACAGCAATACCGATTAAAGCGGCTCGCAAACTCCAGGTCAGCCGGTTCCTCCATAAAAATATTTTTGCGGTTGGACGGGCCAGTCTAAATTCAGGAAATATTTTTTGTTCAAACAGATCTTTTAAAAAAGCCAGACGCTTGGGACCCTTTGATGATGGAGAAGAGGCTAAACTTCGCTCTTTCAAAAGGGCCGGTTCAAGGTCGTCCGTATTTTCTTCGGAGACCTGTTTGGTCTGGGAAAGGTTTTGCATGGGAACCGATGAACCTTGTGTTGCATCCCCAACAAAAAACATTCCACGGAAAAAGAGGGCTTCATGATAGACGCTTTGCTTGAATATATGATTCGTGTAGGTGCGGAGCGGCTCCATCATGGTGCTGAAGTCGCTGGGGAACATGAAGAAGTCATCGGAATCATGGACCTGAATGCCGTCAACGATGACTTCGATTTGAGTCTGGTACAGGTTTTTGTATAAATTTTCGAAAGCTTCGTCTATCCAGACCGAGGAATAGGCTGTGTCCAGAGTGTAGGGGTTGGACCATCCCAGGACATCCTGTTGCAGTCCTTTTGGCAACTCTCCGCAGAAACTTTTAAAGCCCCGGACATGATCGCATTTGGTGACCATCAGGTAGACCGGGAGCCGCATTCCCAAAACCTTCTGGGCACTGACCATTTTATCGAACAGGGCCGCTGCTTTATCGCCTACCTTGATGACACGTTCGTTCAGTGTTTCGGGTGGCCCAACAAGATCAGTGGCAGGAATGGTCAGGATAATTCCATCAATGGGTCTCTGGGGACGATGGCTTTGTAGCAGTTTTAGTAGCTTTCTCCATCCCCTGTGGTCGGTAGGGTGGCCATCAGTACGGAGGACATAATCGCCATCGACATCGATAACAATACCCTGGTCGAAAAACCACCATTTCCACCCCTCCCGACTGCCTTCCATGTTTTCCTGGGGGGCACCGAGCGGCAGGGTGATGTCTGTGTGATGGAGAGCTTCTGTTTTGCCCGAACCGGTTTCACCAATCAGCAGGAACCAGGGAATCTGGTAGCGATGATGGCGACCATAAACATTGGCTTTAAGAGTAGCCATTGCGCGACGCATATTGCGTCTCAACCTGAACCAGGATGCAGACCGATGACTTCGCTGGTTGCCGATGGTCTGGGTGGATTCTTCTTCGTCCTCCATCCCGTCGGCCTTCCGGTTCTTTATTTTGTAATAGACGAAATACAAGAGGCCCAGCAATAGCAAAACGCCCAGGGTATGGGGAATCCAGTACGAAATGGATTTGAACGTACTGTATGCCTGGTCCAGGGTTGGGTTCATTTTATGTTCGCCTGATATCTAATCACGCTTCATCCAGTATCAATTGAATAATCGTTTCCAATTCATTGGTCATGACATGCCAGATATTTTGTGAGACCAGCAGCAACACTGCCAGCAATAGGGCAAGATAGAGAAACCATTTTTGAGGGTGCTCCAGTTTCAGCCCAACCCCTTCACCTATATTGTGAAGGTAGGCTTCCGGGCAGAAATGTTTGGACTCGCTTAAAATGTCGGGGGATCGGTGGAAAATAAAATTGAACAGTTCTCTTCGGTAAAAATCGAGGCGCTCCATTCCCTTTTCCTCACCCCGGAAACGTCCCTGAAAACCGAAGGCCAGGGCCATCAGGTATACCTTGGCGAGGTCAGCCTGCACTGGATCTCGATGTTTCAGCAGCTTGTCCACCTTCTGAAAGAAGATGTCACCTGCGGCATGGGACTGGAAAAGTTTGGTTTCGAGGAGGTTGGTGTACCAGGCTTCCCGACCTTCCCAGTCGAGCTGAAGAAATATTTCATCGGCTAATGCAGCCATGACAAATTGGGCGTCCTTGTACAATTCCCGGACATATTCACCCCCGAAACGATTGGCAGAAATTTCCTGTTGCTCGAGGAGGTATAGCAACCGCTGCCAGACCAGATTGGCCATGTTCTGGGACTCGTCTTCGGTAATGGCCTCTACTTCATTTACTTCGCCGGAACTTTCCTCTTCTACGGACTCTACGGAGCCTTCCGGAAATGCCATTGCCGGTTGGGTTGCCGCAGGTGTGGTTGCAGGGCTGTTCATCCAGCCTGTGGTCGCTATCTGTTGTTTCAAGCGAATGACTTCGTGGTAAAACTCACGAAAACGGGCCAACAGGAAAGAATCGCCCATCTGGACTATTCCGTTCATGGGAATGCCTTGGCTTAAGAGTTTTTTGCCTATTACATTTATTATCGGTTGGAACTATTTATACCATAATTAATTAAAATTTCAATAAACTTTTTTGAATATTCGATTGAAATAAAAGGATTTATAGCATATTGGCAAAATACCGGTTGCAGGCGAAAAACCTCAGTTCCCGAGCCACCTGGAAAAGAAAGATCGGATTCCTGTTGGGAAGGATGGAGTCAAACGGGAGGTGATATTGGTAAGTTCGCCAGGCGTTATTTTCAAATGATTTGCCAGCCAGATATGCAGGTCTTTTTCCAGATTCTGGTTGCCTGACCAACCTTTATGTAACCTTCTAACTTCTTTTGAAATAGGATTTTGTGGCGATATCATTGGTGAAAAGAGGGGGGCTTCAGGCGGGACTTTTCCTATTCTTTGAATGGCATAGGCGAACAGGAGAAGCATCGATTGATTGAGGGATCTGCCATGGGCTGAAATATCGCGGTGAAATTCATTCAGGCCCTTTTTTAGAAAGGGTTTTCCGGCTTCCTTGTAAGTTGTGATCAATCCCTCCCAATAGCGCTGTGAAACCTGGTCCGGGAGCGCCGGTTCTCCAAAACCTACACAGCTGTCCAAATCAATTAAACAGGCCCGAAAACCGGACTTGGATGGGGAAATAAACACATTTTTGAAGTCCAGGTCCGGGTACCAGAACTCCAGGCGGTGCAGGTTGGAGAAAGTTCCATAAATGCTTATGATTAAATGATTTTTCTGCTCTATTTGTAGCCCCTCAACGCCAAAAAACTCTTTTGTTTTCCCTTTTTGGAGTATCTGGCTCAAAATTTCACCTTGGAGCCACTCAAAAAAGGCAAAGTATTCTTTTTTTCCCTCAAAAAGTGCCAATACAGTTGGGGTGTTGTGAAGTTTTTTGCCTTTAATGGTTTTTAGCAGATCCCACCCGGCAGGTTTCTCACTGAAACGTTTAACAAAAATTGGGCCAGAATCAGAGGACCACACGCCGAACCGTGTCAGGGGTGATGATTGATGCTGCCAGCATATGACATCAGGATTGAAATCGAGTTTTTTATTGCCGATTTTAACCAGCATTGATCCGCCCAAGCCAGGCCAGTGTTTTGTCGTCCTGGGTTTTTGGAAGGGTTGATCCAATTGCCTTACGGAACCCGGCAAAACTTTTGGGGGATAAAAAGAATTCGGGAGGGAGGGTATTTTGAAGGTGCTGAAAGGTTTCGCGTGTACCATCCGTTGCCAGAGCAACCAGGTGAACGTTTTGACTTTCAAAGTTTTCAGGGGAAGGCACGGAAACAGAAAACTGTAAGTGGTTGTTTTCCAGTTTCAGTCGGAGTGTCACGGCCCCCTTTTTTAGGGCGAAAAACTGGAGCAACCCGTTGGGATTACTCATAAGATACGAATCCCCAATACTGATACCGGTAAGCTGACCTTTTGAATCCAGGCAGGCTGAGGAGAATGTCGAAGCAAATTCAAAAAAGATATTGGCTTTTTCTGCGCCGCCCGATTGATTTTGCCATGCTGAAAGTTTTTGTTTTAAATCGGAAGCTGCATGTTGATCGTGCTTCAACTTGGAGTTCCATGAGTCAGTGGTTAATCTCACAGCATTATCGAAAAGATTGGAAATTAATACCGGCGTAACGGGAGACTCTTCCGGGTGTTCTAAAATTTGCCCGGTGAAATAACGACCAAGATCCTGGGCAAGGGTGCGTGAAGAGTACCCACCGATGGAGTGCATGTCGCTGGCTCCATCCGCAACCCACATCCAGCCGGTGTTCCCACCTACCATCAAGATTCCCCCGGAATCTTCTCCCAGTTCAACATTGTGAGGAGAATTGTCTTCCAGTGTCTTTTTTCTTGGGCCGGATGACGAAAGAACTTCTCCAATAAGTGTGCAGGAATTTTTGAGTTCCATAAAAGGAGTCAAGTGCCTTGCGATGAGGAGGTTTCAGACTGGGGGGCGGGTGTGTCAACGATGGACTCTTCTTTGTCAGATGGGTTTTCGGAGTCGACTCCAGTTTCTGCCGGACCGGCCCCGGATTCTCCCGCTTCTTCCAGGTCGCTTTCGGGTTCTGTTATTTCAAGGCCCTTTTGTTCCACATGAAGGCAGGCCGAGCAGAACCCTGATGCACCTGAAGCCATACGGAAAATTCCACGAAGCGTTTGTACCCGCTCGGGTGAATCGATCAGAAAAAATCCGTTGGCAGGTCCGTGTTTGGGGCAGGTGCAGGCCAGTCCCTGCATTTGGGAAACACCTTTCGCATCTTTTTCACCGATGAACGCTGTGATCAAAACAGATTGTTCATCACCGGCAAACGGATTTTTGATGGCGGAGGTGACATTGTGTTCACCATCCGTGTATATGAGCGCTCGCACATTAGGGATGTCAATAAACTCTTCCCTTTCCTCGCTACCTCGAACGACAGGATGGATAACCGGTTTGAAATCTGTGGGTCCGCCAAAACCGGAGAGGTCTCCGCCGATGAATGCCTGTTTAATTTCATACGCCAACTGAACAGCTGAGTTGATATTTGTGAAACGGGCATCGGGTGTTTCGTTTTCAAGAGTTTTTTGAATGGAGTCGGCCAACGCTTCTGGTGTGTCGTGTTCTTTAAAAATATCTTCCACACTTTTTATTGAGACCAGCTTTGGTTCTCCACCAAACACAGCTAACGCCAGGTAGGCACTTTCGCGATGGGTCATGGACTTTAATGACCAGATTCCGCCCGCTGCATTCATGGCGACCAGTTTGTAACGTGTGCCAGGATAATCACTCTCAGGAAAAGCCGGTTCGTTCATTGAAAACGAGCCGTCCATCATCAGGATGCACAGTCCCGCTTCGTTTCCGAACTCAAGGGGAGTCAGTCCGGAGTCATCGGCGGATTTAGCCGAACCTTTTTCCCGAAGCCAGCCTGTACCAAACTCGCATTCCGGCTGGTTGGTGCAAAAACCGTCA
This sequence comes from Candidatus Nitronauta litoralis, assembly GCA_015698285.1. Classification (NCBI taxonomy): domain Bacteria; kingdom Pseudomonadati; phylum Nitrospinota; class Nitrospinia; order Nitrospinales; family Nitrospinaceae; genus Candidatus Nitronauta; species Candidatus Nitronauta litoralis. The sequence goes on along the minus strand of CP048685.1, from coordinate 115,814 downwards.
GCAGTTATGGTGTCGTACTCTTTATTGCACTGACTGCAAATGTATTGGGGCATGTCGGAAGCCTGGAATTAAACGGATCGGTTGAAACGTCACCAGTTTAATTTAACCAGGAGGGAAAAACAAACAAAGGCAAATCAGGACCGTATCTCCCCCTGTTTATTACCAAAGTGAATACGGGTGCCGTTTAACAAAGGAACTGTTTTGTGGGGAGGAACATCGAGAGTTTCGTCCTGCGGTGTGGTCATGACCCACTTGTCTCTCGAAATGTTTTTGAGTCCCCAGATTCCGGGTTTGTCCGGGTGCTGATTGACCTCGGCAACAGGCAGGGAAAAATCATAAAGTTTCTGGTCATCGACGTGGTGCGGGAATACATGGGTGTCATGGTTCAGCATGATAATGGATTTTTCAATCCGGATACGGGGGGGCAGGGGAATAGGTTTTTGGCAGGACCAGCAGGCTCCGCTGGATTGAGCGCCTTCTCCAAGCGATTCCCGATCATAAACATTTTCGGTCCCACAATCTGCGCAATACAAAATGGAGTCCCGCAGGCGTATCAGGGTGTTACGCCATTCGCTTTCCCGCACGCGTCTGGATGGGTCATGCAGGCCTTCAGTGAAGGCACGTACAAATAATTTCCGCAAAAACTCTGGATACACGGGCCAGAATGCCAGGGGATTTTTCTGAAACTCTTTGTGTGGACGATTGGTTTTGTTTTCGGGGTCGAAAATAAAAACCGGGTTTTCACCATAGAGGCGTGTCATTGCAGGCAGGTCCAGGCATTTGATCTCAACCTCTCGTTTGCCTTCCAGCGGATGGTGAACCATGAACATATAGAACAGGAGGACTGACAGAGAGAATAAATCCGTTTGTGTGCTGGGCCACGCTTCACCTCGAACCACCTCAGGTGCCATGAAACGTGGCGTTCCGAGAACGCTGCCTTTTTCTTCGTGATCCACACTGACATTATCGTTGTCGCAGATCAGGACTTCGCCGGTATCGGCATCGAAAAAAACATTTCCGAACGCAATGTCCCGGTAGCACATCCCGCGTGCATGCAATTGAAGAAAACTACTGGCAAGGTTCATGCCTGCCGTGGCCAGAATACGAAAAGTTGGATCGATTCGTCCTTTCATCAAGTCGGCGATGCCCTGGTAACGCGGGTCACGTAACGGCATGAGATAGCCATAGTGAGGCAAGTCCGGAGTGGTGACAATATCCAGAGGCCAGAGAAAAGAACGATCCGGAGGTCCTTTTGCCACCAGCATTTCAAGAGCCTTACGCTGTTGAGAGGTGGCGACCTGGGGGTGGTACCATTTTAGAGCTACGGGCTGGTTGTTTAATCGGGCTTCATACACTTCGCCTTGCCCCCCGGAACCGAGCAAGCGTTTTACCTTGCAGGTCAGTCCTGAGGTTTGTGCGATCAGTTCGCGTTTTGTGTCGAGTATTTGGCTCATTTCGGGTCCGCCGCCTTTTCAGGTTTCATCCAGCGGACACGGCTTTTAAGATCTAATCCCCAGGCTCCTTTGACATTTCCTGTCAGGGTGCAGTTGTCGAAAAAACCGTTTGAGTATTTTGCAGCGATTACACCTTTCCTTTTATTCAGAACGATTCCGCAGTGTTCGAACTCTGCATTAGCCTGAGTGGCAACTTCAACTCCACAGCCATCATTTCGGGAAATTTCGCAATGGCGGAATTTACCGTTCCCGCCTTCCAGAAGATGTACACCGTGACGCTGGTTGTTGCGAAGTGTGCAATATGAAAAGAAAGGCAACCCTTCTTGTTTTATTTCGGTTCCGGAAAGGTGGTTGTCGAATACTTCGCAATGTTTGAATTTTCCTCTGCCACCTTCGTACACAGCAATTCCGCAGTCATGGTTCCCATAGATCTGGCAGTCTTTCAAGCGGGGATCACCGCTTTGTTTTACTGTTAATCCTGGAGCAGCGTTGGCAAAAATGCGGCAGGAGGTGAATTGACCGGCTCCATTTTTATAGATAAAGACTCCGCCACTTTTACCACCGTGAATCCGGCATTCTATGAATTCGGGGTCACTGTGTTTTTTGATTTCCACACCGGAAAATCGATTGGCGAAGATTTCGCATTGTTTGAACGAACCTTTTGCCTGGTCGTAGATGAAAACGCCTCCATTTCCGTCGTGGATTTTGCATTGGACCAGTTGCGGCTGGGCCTGTTCTTTAAGCTCAATTCCAGCAAGACCGTTTTCAAAAATGTCGCATTCTTCAAGGCGTCCAAGGCCCTGCTCAAATACGATCAATCCGCTTTCCTTGTTGTGGTGGATCGTGCAATTGACCAGGGTGGGGTCCGCTTGTTGTTTTATTGCGACACCCGCAGCCTGATTTCCACTGATATCGCAGGCACGGAGTACTCCGCGTCCTTCTTTATAAATAAAAACTCCCGCTGTTTTACCGTCGCGGATGCGGCAAGCTGTCAGACGAGGATCACCCTGATTGAAAATTTCAATACCCGCACAGTGGTTGTCATGCAGGTCGCATTCTTCTAGTACACCTTTTCCATTCTGATAAACGAGTACGCCGCCACGCCCGTGATGAATGACACAGCGTCTGAGTACAGGGTCCCCTTCATCCTGAATGACGACTGCTGCTTTCGACATTTTGGAAATGTCACAATCTTCAAAAACGCCCAGTCCACCATCAGTGACAACAATTCCGTTTTCTTTTCCACTATGGATTTTACAGTTCCTGAACAGGGGATTGGCTTGCTCCCTGATATGGATTGTGGTGGAGGTGTGCCCTGATATTTCGCAATCCTCGAACCGCCCCTGTCCTCCTTTGGAAATAACAATACCCTGCAACAGGCCATTGCGGATTTTACATTGTCTAATGGTGGGTTGAGTGCCTGGTCCTTCGATTGAAACACAAGGTCCTGAAGCGGATACGATTTCACAGTTTTCGATCAACAGTTCTCCCCGGGGGATGTTTACCGTGGGTTCCTGGGAGTTGGACTGTGCAGCGGAAGCGCGTAACGTCAAACCCCTTACCGCTGCTTTTCCAGTCTCCATTTTGATCGTTGGTTTTCCCTGCCCGATGAGGACAATCTCATGTGAGGGACCCTCACCAACAACTTCTATCGATTTGTTGAGTGTGACCGATTCCTTGTAAATTCCAGGCAGGATTTTGACCTTCCCACCTTCTGCGCAAGCCTGCAACGCGGCATTAATAGATTTAAAGTCGGCATCCCCGCGTTTGGATACAGTGACACGATTCGGTAATTTCGGATCTGGAATTGCTGTTGGATGGACGGTTTCAACAGGGACGGGTGTTGGTGTTTCCGGGAAGAGGGAGGATTGTTCCGGAGCTCGTTCAACCTTTTCAATTTTTAATTCGTCTGCAGTGATAATGTTTAGGGCAAGTGCCCAGGTTTCTACCGCCCAACGTGCAGCAGGTTCTGAAAGTGCAAGGTTTTCTTTCAAGCGTTGAATCAGTTTCATCACAAGAAGGTCCCGGGGTGCACTGGGGTGAGAAGCGCGCAGATCTGAGGCGATACCTTCTTTCAGGGCACTAACGAGGACAAATATCTCCCGGCGGTATTTCCCACAAAAATCGCGGAGCAATCCTTCAATACGTTTGGGTTCATCACAGAGCCCGATTCCGTAGTCATCGAGAATGGATTTCAGCTGTTGTCGAGGCAGGGGGTGCATTTATTCTGTAGACAGTTGTGTCGTTTTAAGGGTTTCGACCTCAGGCAGGTTTACGACTGAATTGGACAGAATGCCGAGGGTGATGTCATCACCGCTGCCAACCTGCGTGGTTTCTTCAAGCCAGTCGCCAAGGTGACGCTCGATATAATCAAGACCGTCGGTGCGGATGATGTCCAGAATATCCGGCCCGACCCTTAAAAACTCTTCATCATTTTTAAATGAATTCGCATAGCCATCTGTGGATACAAGTATCAATTCAGGAATCTGTCTGTCTCCGAATTGAATACTCAATCGGACATCCTGAGCCGCTTTGCGCGCGCATAGAGACGTTGTGGCATTACCGATCAGCCTGGGGTCATCGGGGAGAGGTCGCTCTGTTTTTCCGTCGGAATACACGTTGAGCATGTCACCATCACCAAGCTGTAAATACAGCCGGTAGGATTGAGTGACGAGTACACCTAGCGCTGTCGCCCCATAGGCCAGGAAAGGGTTAAGTATTGGGGGTTCTCCCTCGTTTTTTTCCTGATAGACGTAAAGGGTCTCAATTTCTTCGTTTGAAAATTGGTTTGTTGTCAGATGATCCAGAACGGTGCGTTTCCATCGGTATTCCAGTTCGCGTGGAAGGTTTTTACGGGCATCCTGTTCAAGAGCCTTGAATTGACTACTCGGGAACAATTGTCGGGCAAAGTCAGTCAGACAGGTGGAAATGGCATCCACCGCAAATGCGGCACCGGTTTCGCTCCTGAAACTGCGTTGACTGCCGTGACCGTCTGATAACGCCATGACCAAAGGCAGCCCATCACTTTCTCCTGAAGACCAGAGTATTGCATCCTGGTTGGGCCTGTTATCCCGGATATGCGAGGCACCTCTAACGCTTTTCCCGAACGCCCGCCAGGCGGAGTCAGGTTCTGTTTTCACCAGATGTCTCCGGCGGAAATAGCCTCAGTATTCGAGTCATGTGCCTTGGGAATGGGAACATTACCCAGGGTCTGGGTGTCTTCCGTCTGGCTTGTCGGTGCCGAAGCGGCTTTCAAAACGACCGTAGAGGTCCATTTGATTTTATTTTTGAGCGCTTCTGGATTGTTCGCCTGCAAAGGTTGGAACTCTGGATTTCCAATGAACTTTTGCAATACCTCGTGATCGGCATCTTCACCGATGGCAATTGCGACCCTTACCGCCTTTTTGCCCCAGGGTTCATGGAGCAGGGTTTTCAATCCTGCATTGAAATCGTCAGTAGGTTGACCATCTGAAATGAGAACCAGAACAGGAGGCAAGGCACGGTCTGTCATGGGAGGAATGCGAAGTTGCTCAGCCACCATGTTGAGCGCCTGACCCAGGTCTGTTACGCCGTCTGCATTGAGGTTTTCCCATTTAAAATCGGCAATGGGTGTTGGTTGGGTGATGTGCCACTGGGCTCCAGTACTGAAACGCAAGGCACGTACCAATACCTGGGCATTCGGGTTTTCATCGGCCACTTCCTGCATGTGTGGGATGGCTTCACGAATGGCATTGTTGAGAGCCTGAATTTTACCGTCCACTCCCATGGAACCTGAGCAGTCGGCTATCCAGATGAAATGCAGTGGCCGGGTGGCCATTTCGCCACCGGGTCGTCGGTTCATGTGGAGTCTCCTTGCGGTGAGGGGTTTATAAGGGGATCTCAATTATTTCGGAAGTTTCCGTTTCGGCAGCTTGCCCCACCAAAAAATCGGAGCGGGCTCGTGACCAGAAGTAATTTTTGAGATACCCATTAGAGAACCATTGAGATGAGCCGTCGCTTAGGACGAGCGGCTTCAGGTGTTGGCTTTTACGTAGAGCAGAATTTCCATAGGACGTCCAGCATCCGTTTTGTCTGCAGTGTTGAAAATCTGAAGGGGTTGTTCGGGTTCAATAAAGTCCGGATCGACTGTAAGTTGAAACAACACCACTCCGCGCGCCGGGATGATGTCGCGGTCGCCTTCGATGGGTTTGCGTTCTGGACCCAGTATGCGTTTTTCCCTCATGGAAGGGATTTTATTGACGGTCCCAATCCAGCTTTTTTCTATCCAGCTAACAAGGTCTTTTTCTCCCATTCCGGAAGGTCCGCGTACTCCCAGATAAACGTGTTTTTGTTTCATCCAGGCTTCGGAAAAGTTCAGAGCAAACAGGTTGTCGACCCAGGTAAACGGGTAACCGGTATAGGCTTCGTTGATGCCTTCTTCGATCATGCGGAAAATGAATTCACGTGCTGTATCGAAAGAAAACCGAATGTCGTTGTGATTGTATGCAGGAAGAACCGGTGGCACCATTCCAGTACCGAGAGCCGCCATTTCCCCAACCAGCCCGCATAATGAAACGTACAGTGGGAAGGGATGTGACACGCCGGTATTCAATACAGCCTCGAACTGAGGTAGATTAGCCACCAGGCTTTTAATGGTGTTTTTTGTTTCGAGAATCATAGGTGCGCCCGCCGATGACGACGGCGACTGCACCTGTTCCGAAAGGTAAATGGCTTTTTCACGCAGCCGCTGGGAAATCTGTTGGCACAATTCCCCCAATGGAGAACCTAATGAGATGGCCAGGCTTGGGGGAAGGTAGTCTGTTTGGGCAAATGTCTCATTTTTGTATGTGACTTCAGCGAGAGGAAAACTCACGTATTTTTGCGGTGGCTCGTCTGTGGCGAGAAGCAGGAGCCGGGGTTTTAATCTGGGTATGGGGATTTCGTTGTCTCCGGTATTTTCATCGGAGACGGGCCTCCCTTCAATGGAGTCGAAGCGTGCCAGGTCGCCCTTGAAAGAGGTCCCTACTTTTTTTTCCGGAAGGGCGAGGTGGATCAATAGGGGGGTGGTCCGGATGTCTTCAGCAAACTCTTCCAACTCTATTTCGAGGGCCGATGTGTCGTCTAAATGCCCATGTTCTACAATCAGGCCATCAGGCAGGATCGCCTCTAGCTCCAGGATCCGGAATTTACCACTGACCAGCAGGACAGGGTCGATTTTTAAACGACGGACTCCCCAATGAAACGGGTTGGAAGACATTAAATGATAATGCAGTAATTCCTCATGACGTGAGGCCGATTGCTGGAAGTGCTGGGGGGCCAGCATCATGCCCTCATGCCACTGAATTGGAAATGGAATTCTGCGTGCGTCGACCATTATTCCGGTCCTTTAAATTTGCGCCTGATAACAGACAGGTTACTGTTCAGGTTCCCTGGGTTACGGTGACCTGGAAACTTTCTTCGTTAAACTCAATGAAGATATTTTTTAGCGGATCAAACCGGGCCCGGTGATCGCCTTCTGTAAAGTAGCGAGCAAAAATTAACCCAGCTTCCGCTTTGACACGAATCGGCAAGATCAGGTCAGGAACTTTTTGACCTGGAGTCCATTCCCATTCCCAGGATTCAAACCCGGTTCGTTTCGGATAGTCCCGTTTAAATTGTTCCCTCTTTTGAAACCATTCATCCGCCGGTAATTCCATCAATTTTTTGAGAAGCTCAGAATCGTTGACCAGCACAAGATCCACCATCAACGGTTGGTTATGGTTGGCTTGTTCGCTGATAGCGACCTGCACGTTCAAGTCTCCACCAAATAAGGCCATGGTTCGTGCCCCTACATTGCATCCGTTGAGTATGAGGGCCAGAAAAAGGATCATGAGCAAAAGAAAACTTTGCCTGGCTGATCCTTGGTTCCGTGGTTTTGGGGTGTCGGAAAACATGGTCTCCTTCAATTCAGGGAAATAACGGTGAGCGAGCTTCCGGATTGTAGGAAGCGGGTGGCCTAAGGAATCCGTGCAGAAAGCATGGCAGGGGGATCCATCCGATTGATTCTGGAACGTGGTTAATGAGGTTCCATAATCTTCCGGTTGGATTTTCAGACCGAGAGAAAGCTCTCTCATCCTACCGGCATATGCTAATTTATCCGATCGGGTAATGTCAAGAAAATCCTTTTAAAATCAATGGATTTCCTCTTGCTGGCCCAGGCTTTTTAGAGGGTTTTTCCTTCAGTAAAAAATGACCAGAGTCAGGATAAGCAGGCATCCTGTGATGAGCGGCCAGAACATCAGTTTTGGAATCAGATTGTCTTCATACTGGATCAATTTGAGCTGGATATCCCATGAAAACAGGATGGCGTTTACGGTGACCATCAAGGTAGCGATGTACATGACAAAATAAAAGTACTCCAGATACAGGATTCCTTCTGACGCGAGAGTGCCACGCAGATCTATATGGGCGAGGATGATTACGAATATCAAGGCGGCGCAGGAAGCGAGGATATCCTGGGCGTTAAAATTGAGCCAACTGCTTTTTTCAGAATGCTTTGTTCCGATCATGAGGAGACCGAACAGCATGAAGGAAACGACAATGATCGGGATCAGGTTCGAAATGAAGGGGCCAAGAAAGTTGCGTCGCGAAACGATATTAAAATACATTTCTGGAAGAGTTTCATGACCGCGGTGACTGATTTTGCCAAAGTCAGTGGTGAAGGTGTTGTACTTGTAATCGAAATAGCTTTCCTGGAAAGTCCATCCCGGAAGAAATAAATCTTTCTCCAGGCCAGGCAGAGAGGTTGGGTTGATCAGAGTGTACGCTTCCAGATCTGGTATAAGGATAACATTATTATTAAAATCTTTTGACCATAACCGAATCCTGATATTTACCTTGTCAAAAGGGTAATGCGAATAATCGAACCTTTCCCTGAGCACAACGCGGAAATACCATTGGACTGTCTCGGTATCACTATCCTTGCGCCGGAACTGCTCCTCGATATCAACATCGTCGGAAGAAGACAACTCAGGAAATAAAAAGCCACGCTCGATATTGTCATGCTCTCCCAGTGTGAACTTTTGCCAGAGGTAGCCCGTGAGGATTGTGTTGTTCGCATTCGCAAACTCCATTGACTGGACGAACAATCCGGTGGGAATAAAAACCGGTGGATGCCCGGTGCTGTCTCCCATGGATTTTTTGAGAGAGGTTACAAAATTGTCCAGACCTGCACGATCGACAATTGTGACGACACGTTTCTCTTCATTGATAGGATCGCGAATGGTCAAATGCCAAATGAATGCAATGCCGCACATGAACAGGACCGAAATGGTCAGCATCAGGGTCCAGATGCGACGCAACCCGCCGAGATAAGCCCGAGTGAGAAGGACCGACAATAAAGACAGGACGATCACCGCGCTCATGGCGATCCAGATTTCCTGCTGCCTCAATTGCTGCGTGTTGGCACCAATTTTCTCGCGCACAAAGACAACCACCATGGACCAGCCTGTCGATGGTATAGGTTCAAAAAACATCCACGACAACTGACCCGTAGCGGGGTTGACATGTTCAACGGATCCACTTTTCCCAGTGATGACCTGGGCTCCGACCATTCGCAACGTGCCATCCTTTTGCTGGTCGGCAAGATCAAAAAGGCTCAGTCCCGATTTGACATATTTTTCGATTGGGTGAGAAAGAAAGCGGCCTTTTTTTGAAAGGATAAATCCGTAACCGGTTTTTCCAAGGTCTAGTGACCCAACCAGGTTTTTTATCTGATTCAGAAGTAACTGAAGGAACACCACCCCTGCGGGTTCTCCACGGCGGTTGTTTCCCGGTTTGTAAAATGGAACTCCATAGCGGGCTACGATATCTCCGGACTCCGGGTCCAGTTCCGGCTCTGTCCAGATTGGGCTACGATTGGCGAAAGGAATTGAATACCAGTCGTGTTCCTGCAGAGTGTAATCGTAAAGGGATTCAACCTGCATGAAATTCAGGCTGGAGCCTTCACGGATGTACATGGGAGCAAAAAGGCGAATTTCTGGATCGTATTGATTGGGGGCATAGGCGACTCCTGCACCTCGAATACCGGTGTTGTTATCGAGAATCTTCCGCAACCTGGGAAGTAACTCTTTCCGGTCAACAACACCTTCGCTTAACTCATTGGCAAGGCTGTCTGCCAAAGGAGTGATAGCAGTCAACAAAGTGTCAATTTCTTCTGCTGAATGACTTGTGATCAGGCTGGCATTGGTTTTAGCAACCTGGATTGCCTGTTCTTTGTTGTTGAGATATTGGAACCAAAGGGAGGAAGACAATAACAGGCCCAAAACAGAAAGGCTTGAAAAAACCCTGAACAGGAGTTTTGGTGAAAATCTCTTTTTACCAGTGTCGGCTAATTCAACCTGTCGTGGATCATTGAGCCGTTTCCTGGATGTTTCATTCAGGTCCGGAGGCTGGTTCATCATCACCCTCTCTAACCATTGCCCAGAACAGGAAGGGTTACGGTGTAAACGTTTCCTTTTTCTTCACGCCGAGAAACTTCCAGATTGCCACTGTGGGTTTTGATGATATTGATCGAATATTGTAAAGGCAGGCTGGTTTCCTTGTCCTCGTTTGCGGAGTTGCCCGATACCGGATCAAATAATGATTCAAGATACCCGGGAGCCATACTGTTTCCATTGTCCAGAATATAAATTTTTACCCAATCTGCTTCCGCTTCTGTTGCGATCATTATTTCTCCGGTATGGTCCGCAATACTTTCTTCTGAATGCCGGATCAAATTTTGTAATGCCTGATGGATTTGATCAGAAACCGCATCGATTTTGGGTAGATTATCTGCGTAATGTTTTTCAATCTTGATGCGTCGGTTTTCAAACACTTTCTGATTAAGAGTGAGGATGTCTTCCAGTGCTTCGTTTACATCCAGCGGTCCGCCAATTCCTGAATGAGGCCGATAAAATTCCTTTAATTGCTTAAACCCCTCCCCAATACGGCGGCATTTTCTTTCGAGCAAATCGAACAGCGCTTTCTGGTGGTCACTCAGCTGAACCATACTGCGTAAGGATTTCACAAGCTGTTGCACGCCAAACACGGGTGAATTGAAATCGTGCGCGGTGGTGATGGTCTGGTTACCCACCTCTGTTAATTGCTCGGCCAGTGGGAATCGTTTTTGCGGGCGGGCAAGGTCAAGAGGTTGATCGGGGGAAACCGGCTGATCCTGTTTTGCGGTTGGTGCAGATGGAAGGTGCCTCTCCTGTCTGGTGTCGACTTGTGGTACATAGTGCATGATCACAATCAAAAGGTCTTCGTCTTCGCCGTGTGCGTGATTGATGGCGATGTTCAGTTGTACCGGAGTTCCATTTTTACGTAGCCCGAATGTGGTCCTTTGAAGGGAGGCGTTCGAAGTGCCGGATGTTCCTGCTGCCTGGATGAGCCATGAGGAAGAACCCCCGCTATAGGCCTCTGGCAATATGCCTGAGACATTTTCTCCACAAATGTCGTCGGCTTCATATCCAAGAATGAATTCGGCGGCAGGGTTGAAAGAAACAATGGTGCCATCGGTTTTCAATGCCATGATGCCGACCGGGGCTTGCTGGATAAGGGTTCTCTGGCGGTTGGTGTCCCGATTGGACTCGGATTCCTGTTGTCTTAAGTGAATCAACTGGGCCAACAGGTCACAGATGCCCTGCATGTCCTCCAGGAAATCTTTATCAGGTTTGGCGGCAGTTTTTCCATAACATTCAAATATGCCCACGACCTTCTGCTGGTAAATGAGGGGAAAGGCCCAGGCCGAGGCGAGCCCAAGGCCGCGGGCCAGACTGGCGCGATCAAAGGTGCTTTTTTCACCCAGATCGTTAAGCCAGACCGGGGCGCGGTTTTCAGTGACCAGTCCTGGAAATCCAATCCCTTTCGAAAACGTCATTTCTTCAGAAACTTTTCGAAAATTTTGTGAGGATTCCGGATTGTCAAAATGCCAGATACCCGCGCTTACCAGAGATTCCTGATGCTCCAGGTCGGGTTTAATTAAATGGCCCACCGACCAGTTATGGAGGTTGCAAAGATGATCAATGGAAGTTTGAAGGGCTTCTTCCAGCGAAACCGAGCGATAAGCAGCTTCCGCAAGTCCTTTGTATAGCCCAAGAAAGTTTTGCATGCGTTTCAAAACGCGGTCGGCACGTTTGCGATTTAAAATGCGTCCCATTTGATGGCCTACCTGGGCCATAAACTCTAAAAGCTCCTGATCCTGCTTGTGCTCTTTAAGTGAAAAAAACTCCAGGACACCTAAAACTTCAGTGCCCATGAGGATAGGAAAGGCGAATCCGCTTTTTATTTCAGCACGCCGTGCCTCCCTTGCTCTTACAGGTAAAATGTCCTCTTCTACCTGGTTGGTCCAGTAGGGTGCAGATGTTTGAAAAACACGACCCGGCAAATCTTCACCCCGAGGCAGACGCGTGACTTCCGTCAGTTTCCTCAGGTTCCGTAACAGTGCTGTTTCGCTGTTGTGGTGAATGGGGGAGCAGAGTAAATCGCCTGACGCATCTTCCGCCGGAACAAACAAATTTGCCATTGGCCAGTCGAGCCCGGTGCAGATCTGATCGAGGCAGGTTTGAAGAGCCTCATCATGGCTCGCTGCCCGACTGGAGGTGTGGGCGAGGTCTTCCAGCATTTGCAGATAAGTGGACTGTTTTTTTAGTGTTGCCTCGGTATGTTTAAGTCCGGTGATGTTGCCACCGATCCCTAAAATACCGATTACTTCCTCCTGATGATTGAGCCTTGGGGAAAGGGTCAACTGCACCCAGATTCGTTTTCCTTCACGGGTGATTTCTTCTACTTCAAAGCTGGTTCCTCGTTTAGTCTTTACGATCTGCATGGCTTTTTCTGCAGCAAGGTCACGGGATGGCCCGTCTTCGGGATAGAGGATATTGACTGTTTCCTTATTGACCATTTCTTCGGCCTTGTAACCTAGTAAATTTTCAGCACCCTGATTCCAGTAAAGGATTTTGCCATTCAGGTCCGTTGATACAATGGAAATGTCAGTGGGGCTTCCCAGAATACTTGTCAGGAATTCATTGGAATCCTGCAGCTCTTTTTCAAAAGCCTGGCGTTTACTGATTTCGGCTTCAACGGCTTTTAGGGCGTTTTCAAGGTCCGAAGTGCGTTCTTGGACCCGGTTTTCCAATTCGTCCTTGGCATCCTGGATTTCCTTTTCAGCCCTTATGCGTTCGCTAATGTCCCTGACTATTACGATTGTGAGACTCCGGTTTTCGAAAGCCACTTGGCTGTAATTGAGCTCCATTGGAAAGATAGAGCCATCCGCCCGGATACCCGATAGTTCTTTTCTGGTGGAGAGTGCGTCAAAATCGGTGAATGAATCCGAGGGCTCTTCGTCAGATTCTATTTCTGAATTGTCATCCTGATGGGCAATGAGAATTTTAAACTGGCTGCCAATCACTTCGTTGTCCTTGTAACCAAAAATTCTCTCCGCCGCGTTGTTAAACGATTCGATCGATCCCTCGGAGTCAATAGTGAGAATGGCGTCGACCACGTTGTCGAGAACAGCCGTTATCTGGTTTTCACGTTCGCGTATCTGGTGAGCAAGCTGGAGAGCCCGGGTGCGTCCCCGAGTTTGTGCTACAGAAAATGCCAGGAAAAAAACAAGAATGAGCGCAAGAGTATTGACTACCAGGAACCGCGTCGACCGGAAAGACTCGAAAGCTTCATCCACATCCATTTCGGTAGTGAGTCCCAGACCCAGCTCAGAATCCCACAGCCACACTCCAACAACCGGTGTTCCACGGTAATCCCGGTAACCTTCCATATTGGCACCACTTTCATGGTCCAGAGCGCTTACGGCCATTTGGGTCAGGGGTTGTTTCTCTCTTGAAACAGTAGGGCGAAAGCCGTCAACCAGGCTTCCGCCCGGGTCCCGTATGTCGACATTAAGAATGGCACCTTGCCCGGGTCTTAAAAGACCGGTCTGGATCAGGTGTTGTTCAAAGCGGCTCTCGGTTAGCAGTTTCCCGTCACCACCAAACCCATAGGTTTCACCTGATAAACCCATGCGGCCCAATTGGGGAATGCGAGTGAAATCCTTGTTTGGATCAATTCTGAGCGCCAGGGCACCCAGAACCTGTTCTCCCACATTCCGGACAGGACCAACCACAAACATCGTCGGTTGATTTTTTTCATATTCCCCAAAAGGGTTGGGGAGCAGGACTTCAGATACCATGGGTAAACTCACCAGGACTTCACCTTCAAAAACCCGCTTGAGATAATCACCATTTCTGGAAAGGATGTGCTTTCCACCAACCAGAGCATCTTCCGTTGCTCCAAGGATCACCCCATGGGGGTTGATCACAGCAAACCCGAGGTAACCTTGTCGGGTTAAAGTTTCACGGAAGAGGGAGCGTAATTCATTGAGTTGAGGGCTGGAAAGAAGGTCCTGGCGGGAGGTTTTCCGGGAGTTTACTGTCGCCTGAACTATTTGTTGCAATCGCGGTTGGTCGATAATTGCAGAAATATCGGCCTTTCGTTCACCTGCCCATATATGAAGGGCTTCGTGCGTCGTGTTTAGAACTGTATTGAGGGTGCTTTCCAGATCATCCCTGGTTTTTTCCTCAATTTGCTCCAAAGACCACCAGGACAAGAGGACAACCAGCAATAGCAATATCAGGCCCAGGAAGAGTCCTCGACCCATATCGGCCCATCCGGACTGGGATTTGGGCTCCCCTTCTATTTGCGATGACAGGGAGGTTTCCATGCCGTCCGGATTGCTTTGTAGAGGAATCTCACTTCGCAATCCCCACTCCTTCAATTGTGTGGTTTTTCTTGGGATAATATTGGCATTTTAACAATTTTGCTCGTCAAATCAATGCTTTATATCAAAATGACTTTGCTTAAGGGCCTGAATTTTGCCGGGTTACAGGACCATAAGGTTTCTCAATCTTTCATTTGTTTACTGTCAATTTTCAATCTAAAATTCCATGTCAGGATTTAACCTTATGTGTTTTTTTTGTGTTAAAAGGGGCTTCGGCTTACCCTTTTAAACCAAAAAATAACAGAAGTTGGGGAAGGTTTTGATTGGCAGTTGGAGGCACTACAGATGTTTAGGGGTCTTTAAGTATTTTAGTAAACAATAAAAAAATCCATTCCGGTCCTCGTTGGCCTATTAACCTTGCCCTGCATAACCTGTTAAAAAACAATGATTAAGTCATGTTTGGGGAGCCTGGATGTTTTGGTTGTTTTTAGTAGTTAATACAAGGAAGTTATTCTTTAAATTAAGAATCTGTTGACTGCTTGACCCCGACAATCCAGGCGGTAAAGTTTGCTGTGCAGGGTGAGATTGGAAGGAGCGGATGACTCGCCACAATTACCTGTGAATTTATCCATAAAAATGTATATTTATTTGCTGGTATTGACCAAAACCGGGTCAGGTTATGTCAGAATGCGTTCGATCCGACCAATGACCGGGAATGGATTTACGACTTATCGTTTTGCCTCGCAGTGTATTTGTGGGGAAAGAGGTTTGTCCCGTTTAATTTATATCCAAGAGTAAATACCGGCCTCCCGGTAAAGAATAGGTAAAGCTCGCTCCTATTCCAGAAATTAATAGTCATCTAATAAATCAGGATTCTTAACAAAAACCTGCTTCTTCTGGTTGAGAGAAAGTAAGGTTTTGTCCAGAGACCCTCAGTTTCAGGTGGTCTCAATTTTAATAGTGAATTGACGGGTTCCCAATATACTTGGGAACTTTTCAATGAAGGCGCCGGGTTTTCTGAAAATTAGAATCCCGGTATGGCTCATCGGGGGAGCCAATAGTTTAATGGTCCTCCACTTCAAAAGGTGTTTGTATGAACCGTTTGAAACCGCAAGGTGAATTTACGCAGAAAAAACCAAAATATCTTACCCGTCTCCATCAGGTTCCGGAACTCAATGACCATGAGAGGGATGACCTGCAAGACGTGAACGATAAATTTATTTTCCGTTCCAACGATTATTACAATTCACTCATCGACTGGAATGATCCTCACGACCCGATCCGCAAGATTGTGATCCCGGAAGTGCAGGAGTTGGAAGAATGGGGGCAGTTGGACGCATCAGGTGAAGAAGAATACACCGTGGCTCCGGGAATCGAACACAAATACGATTCCACCGCTCTATTGTTGGTCAACGAAGTTTGCGCCGCCTATTGTCGGTTCTGTTTCCGCAAACGTCTCTTTATGGACGAAAACGATGAGGTGACGAAAGACATTACCGGTGGCCTGGCTTACATCAAAGAGCATAAGGAAATTAACAACGTGCTTTTAACGGGCGGGGATCCACTTATCATGTCGACTTCCAAGCTTGAACCGATTATTCAAAAGCTCCGGGAAGTGGACCATGTGCGCATCATCCGAATCGGTACCAAGATTCCAGCTTTCAATCCAATGCGAATTTATAACGACGAGAGCTTGCGCGAGATGTTCCGTAAATACAGCACTACCGAGAAGCGTATTTATATAATGGCGCACTTCAACCATCCGCGGGAATTGACTCCGGAGGCAATTCGAGGCTTGAACTTCCTGATGGAATCAGGAGCCATTGTGCTTAACCAGACTCCGATGATCGCAGGTGTAAACGACGATCCAAAAACTCTTGGAAATTTGTTCAATGAATTGTCTTACATCGGTGTGCCTCCATACTATGTCTTTCATTGCAGGCCAACCCTGGGCAACAAGCCTTACACAATGCCTGTTGAACGTGCCTATGAAATTTTTGAAAGAGCCAGAACCTATTGCTCGGGACTTGGCAAGAGAGCCAGGTTTGTGATGTCGCATAATTCAGGAAAAATAGAATGCGTTGGGTTAACAGGGAAAAATATTTATTTCCGTTACCAGCGGGCAGCAGACAATCATAATTCCGCACGCTTCATGGTGTTCAAGCGAAATCCCGAGGCCTACTGGTTCGACGATTACACCGAATTGGTCGACGATGGTTCGGTGTGGGGTGAGGAATCTGAAGATGCCTGGGAAATGGACGACTTGATGAACGCTGTATAAAAAAGTTGAATTTTTGAATTATCTCCCGCGCCTTTATGGCGCGGGTTTTTTTTTGCCAGAAACACCTTTCTATCAAAGAAAATTCCGGGGTTTTCACACACGATTTATTAAGAGACAATAGTTCTGGAGGGTGATTCAGAAGAGGATCTAATTTTTATTGAAAGGAATTTCCATGCCTCGCTTTTCAATATTGTTTTTTACCGGTTTGTTGACTATCCCTGTATTGCTTCCCTTGCATGCAATGGCCCATGAAAACGTGCCCTCTCAGGAAGGAAGTGCAGAAACAGAGCCCATGGGAGAACAGGTCAGGGAAATTGGCCAGGAAATGACCCGGGTTTTCATTCAGAAACTTCAGGAATTTCTGGATGCCGAGTTGCAGCGTTTGCGCGAATCAACTCCTAAAACCCGAAAGGAACTCCAAACCCAACTGGACCAGATCGAATCCCAATTGAAGGCACACCCCAATGATGCCCCTGCTCATATGGAGGTTGGAGAAGTCTATGACCGTCTCGGTGATGGAGCCAATGCAATCATCCACATGAAAAAAGCGGAGTCGCTCGAAAAATCCCGCGGTAACGTAAAAGGGCTTGCAGAAGCTCGCCGTAACTTGCGTCGCTATTTTTCTAAATATGATTTTAAGCCAGAAGACTTTGATCTCGGCGATTGATCCGGACTCTTCTTAAACAGGTAAAAAATAAGGGCTTGATGGAAAAATTTGCCCTTATTGATTGGTTTCGGCCTTGTCACTCAGGTCCCGCCTTTTAACCCATTGATATCATTGGTATTTTTCGTTTGTCGTCCCTCCCGTCTTTGGCATCAACTTTGCTTTTAAATTAATGAAAAGAATGGTTTAGAGACATTTCGCTGGTCGGGTTCAAGCCGAATCAGGAAAAAGTCGATAGGAATTCCGACGAGAGGTGTGCGTGACCCCTCCTTTATGCCATTCAAAATTAATCGTCGCAAAGTTTGCGGAGTCTCCCCGCCCGTGCTGTTTTCCTTGAGAAACCCATTGCCTCGTTTTCCCAAATCTTGCTGGATTTCGGGATTTCTGCTTCTGGGATTTTTGATACTAATTCCAAGCGCTGCGTTTTCCCAGATATTGCCGAGGACGGTGGAGCCTGAACGTTTTGACAAACGGTTCGAACGCCCCACTCTCCCAAAAGCACAGCCCAGGAAACAGGTTCCTGTTCCCCGCAAACCCAACCTTCAAAAAAAGAAAAAGAAACCTGAGGTCCGGTTCGTTCTTCGCAGGATCAAACTTGAGGGAGTCACAGCCTACAAGCGGGGTGAATTGAGTCAGGTTTATCGACGCTATCTTGATCGGTCAGTCAATCTGAGTGTGGTCCAGTATATTGCCGATGCGCTCACTGCAAAATATCGAAACGATGGCTACATCCTGAGCCAGGTTCTGGTTCCACCGCAAAAAGTGGGTGCCAAAGGTGAAATGCGTCTCAAGGTCATTGAGGGACATATTGAAAAAGTGACCTTTCAGGGAAAACCCCAGGGGCCGACTCGCGTCCTCAAATTATTTCGAAAGCGCATCCTGCAATCGCGGCCCCTTAACTCAAAAGTTCTCGAACGCAACCTGTTGCTCATCAATGATCAACCCGGTATGCGGGCCAGATCAGTGTTGAAACCCTCCGATACCAATCCCGGAACGGCTCAACTGACCATCATATTGGAACACAAGCCGGTCGATGCGCATGTTGGTTTCGATAACCGGGGTTCACAATTTAACGGGCCGATCCAATTCAACGCAGGTGTTTCAGTTAACAGCATGCTCAAACTTTATGAGCGTCTGCAACTCAACGGAATCCTGACAACCCAGACGGATGAGCTGCGTTACTTCAGTGGTTCTGTCGATCTGCCCATCACGATAGAAGGCACACGCCTGTTCATCGCAGGGTCCCTGGCTTCATCTCAACCCGGTGGTGGTCTCGAAGTGTTTCAGGTGGACGGCGACAGTAGCTCCTTCAGTTTTCAGTTGTCCCATCCTATCTGGCGGACGCGCGAGCGTAACCTCACAGCATCCTTCGGATTTGGAATGATCAATTCTGAAACCCAGTTAGTCGGGATCACAACTGCTGAGGATCGTGTCCGATATTTTCGAGCAGGACTTACATTTGATTTCGCTGACCGGTTGCAGGGCATCAACATCATCAGTGCCCGGATCACTCAGGGGGTGAACGCCTTGGGTGCTCGTGAAACCGGTTCTGCATTTTTGTCCCGTCAATTCGGTCGCACAGACTTCACCCGCCTTGAGGGAGAGGTGACCCGTTTCCAGAGATTGGCTCCGCGTTGGAATTTAATGCTGTCCACTGCATGGCAGGTGGGTTTCGATGACATGCTGGCTTCCCAGGAATTTACAGCGGGAGGGCCTCGCTTCTTGAGAGCTTATGATTCCTCGGAAATTGCAGGAGACGGGGGTGTGTCTCTCATTGCAGAGGTTCAGTACACACACGCCTTCAATGAGAAATGGATAAAAAGTCTGCAGCCTTATCTCTTTTTTGATTACGGGGCGGTATTTCACAAGCACGAGTTCAATCGCATGGTTTTCTTTGAAGACCTGAAATCATCAGGGGCCGGGGTGCGTGCCACGTTCACACCCTGGCTTTCAGGTTATGGGGAATTGGCCATTCCCATCGACAAAATTGTGTCCTCAGAAGGTGACCGTGACCCACGCCTGTTTTTTGGGCTGACAGCGCGTTACTGATAGCGGTGCAAGAAGGATTGATAAATGGGACAAAACGCAAAAAAATTTAAAACGGGTCAGATCACACGCTACCTTGATTTGAGGATATCCCTTATGGCACCTGCATTTTCGGGCTTTTTGACCGATAAGAAAAAGATGAGAAACCGCAGATCTCCCAAAACAAATCCAAGGCTAAAAAAGACCTCGCTCCTGAGTCATCTTAAATTGTGTCCGGCTTCCTGCGCGCATCTTTGGGTTGCTCTGCTGTCTTTTGCAGTCACGTTTTTTCCTGTTCAAGTTCATGCGCTCCCATCCGGGGGAACCGTTCAGGGGGGAACGGCTTCAATTCAATCCGGCGGCTCCGGCTCTCTCAATATCAATCAACAATCTGAACGCGCGATTATCGACTGGATCCATTTCAACATTCAATCGGGCGAGCATGTGAATTTCGACATGCCCTCGGCAGATTCAGTCAACCTGAGTCGTGTCACGGGTGGCAATGCATCGGAAATTTTTGGCAAGCTCACCTCCAATGGTCAATTGTTCCTGGTGAACCCTAATGGGATCCTGTTCGGGCAGGGTTCGCAGGTGGATGTCAACGGACTGGTGGCGACGACCAGTGATATCAGTAACCAGGATTTCATGGCGGGACGGTACAACTTCAACATCGCCTCACCTTTCAACAGCTCGGTTGTGAATCGGGGAACCATCACAGTAAAACAGGGTGGACTCGCCGCTTTTGTTGCACCGGGTGTTGAAAACAGCGGCATCATCAACGCACAACTTGGGCGCGTCTCGCTTCATTCAGGTAAGACATTCACGCTTGATTTATATGGCGACCAACTGGTCAACCTGGGCCTGGATTCGGAAGTGACCGAACAGGTGTTAGGGCCGAACGGTCAGCCCCTGTCATCACTTGTCACCAATAGCGGGGAAATTTTTGCAGATGGCGGACGCGTGACACTGGGTGTGAACGCGGCACGTGATCTGGTGGACCATGCGATCAACATGTCGGGCCTGATTCAGGCTCAATCCATTGCAGAAAAAAACGGCGAAATTTATTTGATGGGTGGTGAGACCGGAACGGTCAATGTTACCGGAACACTCGATGCGTCGGGTTACGGTGAAGATGAGACGGGCGGCGTTATCCACGTGCTAGGGGATCGAGTATTTCTTGATGGCTATGGTTTTATCGACATCTCTGGTGATGCAGGCGGTGGAACCCTTCTATTCGGTGGTGATTATCAGGGCAATGGCACCGTGCAAAATGCGACCGATACCTTTGTCGGGTCTGATGCCAGTATCTGGGCCGATGCGATGAACACGGGCAATGGCGGCCGCGCCATTTTCTGGGCAGATCGACGCAATTATTTCCTCGGGCGAGTGCGGGCCAGAGGCGGCGCTCTGTCTGGTGATGGTGGTTTCGTTGAAGTTTCCGGTAAGGAAACACTGTTTTTTGACGGTCAAGTCGACACCACCGCTCTCAATGGTGAAACGGGAACGTTACTCTTAGACCCGGACAACATTACGATAAAAAGTGGCATCCTGGGAGAACCGGGTGATACGAGTTTGCCGGATATCGCTGCCAGTGGAGGAATTTCTTTCACGGTTTCTGAATTAGCGCTGGAGAGTCAATCCGCGACAACTAATATCAATCTGCTTGCCGAAGACAATATTTTTATCGAAGACCTGACCACGGATAACAGAATAAGCTTCCGCCAAACAGCCGGAAACCGGGTAAGTTTAATTGCCAAAAATGGAAATATTGAATTTCAGGATGTGAATGATGAAATCAGTACTCAGGGAGGAGATATTATTTTAAAGGCCGGGGGCGATATGATGCTCGGGCATATTAATGCTGGGACTGGCACGGTTTCGATTTTTGGAAAGGATGAGGGCATTATAAGTCTGGGAGCCGCGACCGGAGGTCTTCGGATCGACAATACGGAATTGTCAAATATTACAGCCGGGAATCTGATTATTGGCGGTACAACAGATTTCGAAGGCAGGGCTGGAAGGATTGATGTGAACGGAGTCAGTTCGGGGCCAATGGTAACTGGAACAACTATTCTAAGAGCAGTAAATCCAGTAAAGGGAAGTTTTGGTGGGGTGCTGCCTGCAGGTTCAGTAAACTTTGGAAACAACGCTTCAAATTTTTTAAACAGTTCTCTTGTCGTCGAAGCGCTTGAAGGTGTCACGGTTAATTCTGATTTGACTGCTGGCGGGAGCTTATCCCTTGATGGGGATGTAAATAATATAAATGATCCCTCAACGCTTAATATTCCTGATAGTTTAAATCTTGCTGCAGGGATTTCACTGTCCTCTGCTACGGGAACACTGACTTTAAAAGGAACAACAGGGGGGATCATAGGGGCCGGTGCATTGACGTTGAACGGCGCCAATGGGATTGTATTGGATGACAGTATAACGACGGCAGGAGACCTGACATTTAATGACAATGTGGGCATGACCGGTTCGGCCAATTTTATTAATGCCGGTGCCAACAAAATAATTTTTCAGAACAATGCCAATCGGCTGGAAGCTGGCAACGGAAATAATGGACTCACCCTAAACAGTGACCTGGACTTTACAGGGGCTGGCCCTTTCACCATCAATGCCGATGTCGATGGTAATCGTACGGGAAGCTTTTTCCTTTCAGGAGGGAAAACCATTAACACGATGGGGCAGGCACTGGACATCACAGCATCAAACATGATGCTTGACGGTAGCCTGGACAGTGGTGGTGCTTCAACAACGATCCGATCCACCAATGCCAATGGTGTTGATCTGGCACTTGCAAATAATCCCGGTCGTTTCCGTCTGGACGATACGGAGCTGGGCCGAATCACTGCAGGCAGTTTGAGTGTGGATGCCACCGTTGGAACTCTCACCGCCAATGGAGTGGATCACACCACTCATCTTGCCAATATCGCAAACGGAGTTTCCCTGACCGGCAACACGATTGTTTTTGAGGGCGCGGACTCATCATTCAACAGCCTGACGGTTAATGGAATTGCCAATATCAAGGATGGCGTTGATTTGTCCACTGCGGCGGGCTCCATGACATTCAGTAATGCCTTGACTGTAGATGCCAATGCCAATCCCGTTATTTTAGGAGCAACCGGCGGCAATATCTTTTTCAATAACTCGCTCAATGGCGGAGCTGATGTACAGGTCAATTCCGGTGCAGGCACCTCAACCTTTGGCGGCAGTGTAGGCAATACCACTGCCTTGTACTCACTTACCGTTACAGGAAACACCACATTGAATGGTTCGGCCCTCAATACCTCCAACGGAAACGTGACCTTCAACAACAACGTCACACTCGGCAATACGGTCAACATCAACACCGGGGCTGGTGGGGGCGATGTGAATTTTTCAGGAACAATTGAAGGGGCCGCTCCGGGAGATCAGGGCCTGACCGTTAGTACCGGCACGGGGACCTCTACGTTCCAGGGGAACGTGGGTTCCACAACATCTCTGAGCTCGGTCATTGTGTCGGGCAACTCAACCATAAACGGAGATGTCACCGTACAGAATGGACCGGTTTCTTTTAACAATAACCTGACCCTGGGCGGAAACAGTACGATCAGTTCAGGGGTTGGAGGAATCAACCTCAATGCCGTGGATGGCAGTCAGGATCTGGTACTGAACTCCGGGGGAGGCGGGATCAACCTGGATGGCAATATCGGGTTCAACACGGCACTGACATCGCTTAACGTTACCGGTGCCAGTACGATCAGCGGGGCAAGCATCAACACGGCCAATGGAGATGTGACATTTAATAGCGGGGTCACGCTCGATACCGGTGCGGTCAATATAAATACCGGAATCGGTGGGGGAAATATCCAGATTGGTGCCATAGACGGGGCGCAGGACCTTGCGCTCAACTCGGGGACCGGGACAATATCACTCAATGGTTCCGTCGGTGACACGACTACATTGAACAGCCTGTCTGCAACCGGAACGACCACCATCGCCCGGTCCACACTGGAAACCAACAACGGCATCACCTTCAATGGAAACGTCACCGCAAACTCCGGCCTCGATCTTAATGCGGATGCGGACAATACGGGTGTCGGTACTTTCGATCAGCAGGCGGGAACATTGAACACCAACGGCAATGCCCTGTCCATCACCGCCCGGGATATTAACCTGGCCGGCGGAACCAACTCTGGCGCAGGGATTACGACCATCATTGCTTCACAGAATCAGGGGATGAGCCTGGGTGATGCCAATGAAGTGGGGGACTTCCGTCTCAGTAACCCAGAGCTTGGCAATTTTGCCACCACCGGAGGATTTGTCTTTGGCAATGGTACCGGAAGGATAACAGTCGATAACGTCAACAACACGCTGAACAATACAGTCAATGGATCGACGGTTTTATTTAATGGAGGCAGTTCTTCTTTCGGTTTATTGACGGTAAATGGCCCGACCACAATCGCCGGGGTTAACATTACGACGAATAACATGGGTATGAGTTTTAACAATACTCTTTCTTTAACTAATGGGTCTGTCCAATTATCTACTGGTGGTGGCGGAGGCGACTTAACATTGGATGGCAATGTAGATGGCGGACAGAATCTGACTCTCACCTCGGGAACCGGGAATGTGATTTTCGGTGGTTCGGTCGGTGCGACTACAAGGTTGAACAGTTTGACGGTAAATGGCACAACCACGTTTTCCGGAGCTTCTCTTCTGACCAACAACGGAATCACATTTAATGGAATGGTTACCGCCAGTAATGCTTCGGGTTTCAACCTGAATGCCGGTGGTGGAACTTTCACGCAACAGTCAGGCTCTCTTTCAACAGGCGGCAACGCCCTTTCGATTACGGCTCAGGATTTTAATCTGACCGGAACACTTAATTCAGGAGGGGGCACAACCACACTCATCGCATCACAGAATCAGGACATGAGCCTTGGGGACGCAACTGGCGGGTTGCGCCTGGACAACACGGAACTGGGCCAGATCACGGCAGGTGGTTTTGTGTTCGGCAACGGCACAGGAGGGATCACAGTAAATAATGTGACCAACAATGCCGGTACCACATTAAATGGAACAATGTTGACGTTTAATGGAATGAATTCTTCCTTTGGATCCCTGATCGCAAACGGGACAACCACAATTGATGGTGGTGTGGATATTGCCACAACAGCGGGTTCGATGACGTTCAATAACGCAGTGACCGCCAACGCTGATGCCAGCCCCGTGTTGCTTAGCGCAACCGGTGGCAACATTGCCTTTAACAACACACTTGATGGTGGGGCGAACGTTCAGGTCAATTCAGGCGCAGGAACCACAATTTTTGGTGGGAACATCGGCAGCACGACCGCGCTGGATCAGTTGACGGTAACCGGTACCAGTCAAATGAATGGAGATACGATTCGCACCAACAATGGGGTGACTGTCAGTGGAAACTT
Source organism: Candidatus Nitronauta litoralis (assembly GCA_015698285.1). NCBI lineage: Bacteria > Pseudomonadati > Nitrospinota > Nitrospinia > Nitrospinales > Nitrospinaceae > Candidatus Nitronauta > Candidatus Nitronauta litoralis. The sequence continues at coordinate 91,252 of CP048685.1, read as the reverse complement.
AACTGGAAACGGTAACCTGACGGTCAATTCAGATGTGGATGCAGACGGGACCGGTACCTTCAACCAGACCGCGGGTGTCATCACCAACACCAACGGTGACCTCAACCTGACAGCAGCCGATGTGACCCTGAACGGAACTGCGGTGAATGTTGGTGCCGGTAAGATGACCGTTGTCGATTCCCAGAGTGGGACCATAGGTCTGGGCAATGCAAATTGTGGGGGTGCCTGTGGACTGACATTAGACGGAAATGAATTGGATAAAATTGTAGCCTGGGATCTTGAAATAGGAACAGATACAGGAGGTGCTGTTTTTGTTGATGGTGTTACCGGGGCCCAAAGCGAAGAAATTCTGTTAATGGACATCCATTCCGGAGGAATGGCTACCTTTGATAATCAGTCGGAGTTTCGCAACATCATATTGTCTGCAGATGACATTGCGGTAAACGGTCAATTGAGCGTGGGCGATGGTGTTTTTGGGCTGCGAACTTCTGATGGTGGGGCACTGGGCGTTGGTACTGCCGTGGGTGATATGACCCTGGATACTACTGAATTGGCGTTTTTGCGTGCGGGTTTTTTATCTTTGTTTACAACCGGTAATGCCACTTTGGGGAATGTGACAATCAACTCTGCCAACATCACTCAGGAGTTTGATGTGTGGGGCAGAGGGCTCAACTTGCAAGGGCCACTTGTGTCACCAATAAATACCACTCTACGAGCCTTCGGTGCAGGGCAGGGGATTGTGCTTAACGATTCGGGCAACTTTTTCGGGGGTTCGCTCAACCTGTTCACTGGTTCAGGCGGTAATGTTTCAATATCCAATCTCTTCAATAACGGACAGACGGTTCGTCTTGGCGATTCCAATATAGGCGGGGCATTCAGCCTGAGTACTCCACAGGCGATCCAGTTTGTTGGTGGTGTCGACGCCAACGGTCCAGTGGTTGTGAGCAGCACTTCTAGCGGTATCGGGTTTGACGATGGAGCGTTCCTGAATGCGGGGATGGGCACGCTACGCTTAAACTCAGCTGGTAACCTGACATTGGGGCAGCTGGTAAGCGACAGTAGTTCCCTTCACGCAATTCATCTGGAAGTCGGAGGGGCGGTGATTGATGGCGGTGATATTGGTGGTGAAGACATCATCGCTGCAAACGGAGGATTGTTTGCACGCACCACTAATGGTTTTGGTACAGAAGATAACCCGATTGAAACGCGCATTCATACGCTGGACCTCACCAACTCAACCAACGGAGACATTGCATTTTTTGAAACCGATTCACTGCATCTTGCCAACCTGACTCAGGGAAGTAATGGTGATATTTTTGGATCCTATAATGGGATGTTATCCGGTACTGACAATATCGAAATAATTATTGGGCGGTTTTTTATCAAGGATCGCGCCTCCGGGCTCACCCTCAGTCAGGAGCTGGGCGATACAGGAAAGGATCGCGATGCCTTGTCCATTGAACGGACGATCGATAACATTATTGATTTGGAATTTGCCAGCGGCTCAAACCGCTTCGACTGGGATCCGGCTGAGGGTTCACCTGCAGGAAAGATAAAAGATTCGGGTTCTCCAGGTGGTGAGCACCTTGGAGATTTATTTGGCGAGCCTTTTCCCCTTGTGGAAGTGAAGGAAGGTAATCCAGAAGACGGTGACCTGGCTCATCTGGAGAATGTGTGGCATTGGAATGATTTTAATGTGGAAAATATTAAGGAAACGGATTCCCGGGAGAAGAAAAAAGCGGTGAAGAAAAAACGGGCTAAAAAAGAAAAGAAAACCGCTTCCAAACCGCGCAAGCGCCGTCAGGATAAAAAAGATTCCGGCATTCTTTCCTTTTTCAAAAAAGCGGGTTCTATTCTGTCATTTAAATAAATTGAAACTGCTTCCTGAGTCTACAGGTCGGGGTCGGGTTTTCTACCCTGTATACCCTTCAATTTCGGTGAGGTCGGCACCCTCAAAAGTTGCGCCTTTGGTATTGGCTCCGGTGAGATTGGCCCGATAGAGTTTGGCTCCATTCAGGTTGGCCTTGCTCAAATCGGCTTTCGAGAAATCAGCCTGATCGAGTGCAGCGCGATGAAGATCAGAGTTTACCAAACGGGCTCCTTTAAAATTTGCCCTATTGATCCGTGATCCTGCGAAATCCGCATTTTCCATATCTGCCTCTTCCGCCTGGGTCTGTCTTAAATCGGCACCTGTAAAAAAGGAATTTTTGGCACGTGCCCGGTTGAGTATTGCTTCATTTAAATTGGCTCTGCTGAGATCGGCATTTTCCAAATTGGCTTCAGAGAAATCGGCTCCTTTTAAAATCCCGCCACTCAGGTCGACACTTTCGAGCTGTGTCTGATTGAGACGCGCACGCGTGAGATCTACTCCGGCAAGTCTGGCATTCTTTAGGGTGGCCTCGTTTAGTTTAATGCGTTGCATTTTTGCACCTTCCAAAACAACTCCTACCAGGCTGGCCTGATGGCAGTCGGCGATATCGAGCACAGATTCTGTAAGGTTGGAACCGTCCAGTGTGGCCCGTCTTAGAATGGAGCCATTGAATTTTGATCTGCTGAGATCGACTCCCAGAATTTTACAATCGGAAAGATCAGCGCCCGTCAGATCGGCACGCATCATTTTAGTGTTTTTGAACAATGCCTGTGCCAGTCGGGCTCCCTTGATCTGGGCTCTTGTCAGATTGGCATCGGTAAAATTCACCTCAAAAAAGTTGGCAGCGGCCATTTTTGAATCTGACAGATCGACATGGCGCATGTCTGCTCCTTTGAAGTTGGAGCGGTTGAGATCAGCTCCTGTCATGTTTGCTTTAGTCAATACCGCCCTGATGAACCTCGCCTTCCCCATTTCCGATTCCATCAGATTGGCTTCTGTCAGGTCGGCTTCATGAAATTCTGATTTGCGCATGTCTGCGCGTTCCAGGTTGGCTTTGTTAAGTTTTGCACCTTTGAGGCAGGTCGAGATCAGAATGGCATCCTGTAAATTGGCTTCAACCATCTCTGCGTTTTCCATATTGGACTCGGACAGGTCTGCATCGTGCAGGTCGCAACCCTTCAATTTTGTTCCGATCATGTCTATTCCGTAAAATTGCAGACCGGAAAGATCAAGACCTTCCAGATCAAGATCGGAAAGGGTGGGGCGCTCTTCTTCAGGCTCACCTTCTTCTTCGGGTTCCCCGTCTTCTCCACTGGATACTTCATCCTCGGTTTCGCCTTCTTTTTCAGTTGCCTCGTCTTCCGTTGATTCGGTTGTGGATGCAGCAATTTCTTTATCATCTGCAGGAGGGGCTTCTTCTGATGTTTCTTCTTCGGGTTTTGCCGAATCTTCCTGTTCCGCTTCCTCTTCTTCCCGTTCGCGGATTTCCCGCATTTTTTCGAGCAGTTCTTCTACTTCTTCCCGGGTCAGGTCGGGCATGATTACTTCCTTTATGCTATTAGGTAGCCGGGTTTTCGGCTCTAAAATCGATAGTTTAGATTGAATGCAAACTAGAACCATAGCCCACGGTTGAACGGAACGCAAGGGGGAGAATACGGAAATTCTGAAACGCAGAGCAGATAGGGGGCTGAACAGGGTTTAATGAGGAGTACTGTATAATGAAATACCTATAATTCAGGGATCAGGATGACGCTTTCACTTGAAGACGAGTTTGGTGATCTTCTACAAAAGGCCCGGGACGGCAAGGCGATGTCTCAGCGGGACCTGGCGCGGGCTGCCGGAATACCGGAATCCGAAATCGACCGGATGGAACGGTATGAACTGACTCCTCGGGATGACCAGATAGTTGAACTGGCAAAAGTCCTGGATCTCGATGCGACAGCATTGAAGATCATTGCCAGGGAACAATGGGTTCCAAAAACACCGGTGGTCGATCCCTCATTCGAGCTAACTTGTATGGAAGTTTTTATGGGTGCTTATCCGGTTAAATGCTATCTCGTTACCTGTCCGAAAACGAAAGAATCTGTGGTGATTGACACAGGGGCCAACCCTGAAACGATCATCAAAACAGTGCGTGAAAAAAATGTGAACGTATCCCGCATCCTGCTGACTCATAATCACCCCGATCACGCCTGGGGGTTGGGAGAGCTGGACAAGGCTTTTGAGTGTCCGACCTGGATTGGAAAAATGGAGCCTAAGCCGCGGGGTAGTCGAGACCTTAGAGTGATTAAAGATGAAGGCGAATTAATACTGGGACAGTTAATAATAGAAACTTTAAACACTCCGGGGCATACGCCGGGAGGCGTATCCTACAAAATCCATAATACGGTTTTTTCCGGAGATTGTATATTTGCAGGTTCCATGGGGAGGGCTAATTCTTCCTGGCGGGATCTGTATGATTCAATTACCGAAAAGTTACTCAGTCTTCCTGATAGAACGGTTTTGCATCCGGGGCACGGGCCTGCTACTACCGTTGGTGAAGAAAATCGTCATAACCCCTTTTTCTGTCACCGCAATTAACCTCGAGCCTTGCATAGGAAAACGTAGGGTCGGTGTTCCCTCGAAAATTAAAGTTTAAAAAATAGATATTCAGTGCTGAATAAGAGTAACCAACCCATGTGGTTTCATGGACCCGGAAAAAGTAAATTACCATTACACCGATGATCTTCCCACCAAACCGTTACCGCCGGACACTCGTGTTCTAGTGACTGGGGCAAATGGTTATGTTGGGCGGCGTCTTGTTCCGGAACTCTTGTTTAGAGGGTATCGAGTCCGATGTATGTTGCGTACCCAAACCGTGGCTCCCATTCTTAAACATCCAAACCTTGAGTATGTGTATGCTGATGGTCGCAACCCGGAACAACTGGATAGAGCGATGGAAGGAATGGAAGTTGCTTATTATCTGATGCATAGCCTCCGACTCGACAAAAGAGAGTTTAGCGGGGCTGAAAAGGAAGTGGCGCGCAATTTTGTTCAAGCTGCCAACAAATGGGAATTAGAACGAATTGTTTATCTGGGGGGACTGGGAGAAACCAGTAAGGAGATTTCACCTCACCTTTCAAGCCGTATTGAAGTCGGTGCCATTTTGTCTGAAGCCCGGTGCACTGTGGTGAGGGTGCGAGCGGCAATTATTCTGGGGACAGGTAGTGCATCGTACGAACTTATCAAGTCACTTGTTTTACATCACCGGTGGATTCCTTTTCTTTCAGAGTTTAACTCCAGGTGCCAACCGATCGCAGTCCGGGATGTCATTAAGTATCTGGTTGGACTAATGGAGTTACCCGATTTGGAAACCGGGAAATACCCTATTGGTGGCCAGGACGTATTGACCTATCGGGAACTGGTGAAACGATTCGCCAAAATCATGAAACGAAAGATTGGTTTTATCGATGTTGGGTGGGTGCCTGTTCCTGTTTTTATTATGATTCGGATATTTGGCTGGTGGATGCATTTGATCAGCCCTGTTTCAGTAAATATTGTGACTCTTTTGCTGGAGAGTTTACGTACCGATGTGGTATGCCCGGATAATTATGTACGGGAGTTAATTCCCTTCGAACCACTTGATTTTAATACTGCTGTAATTTGGGCTCTTGAAAAAGAAAAAAACAGGAAAGTATTTTCCCATTGGACCGACGTTCCTCCTGAAAATATGGGAGATTTAATGCCGATTTGCGAGTATGAGTCCACAGATTTTGTGATTGATGAGCATTCTATCGACATTCCAGAAGAGCCCCAAAAAGTTTTCGATATCGTGTGCCGGATTGGTGGAAAGCATGGTTGGTTGCACGGAAACTTTTTGTGGGAAATTCGAGGTTGGATTGACCGGCTCCTGGGGGGGGTCGGGCTGCATCGTGGCAGGCGTGATGACCAGGAATTGCGATTGGGAGATTCTGTGGATTTCTGGCGGGTCGAAATCCTGGAGCCGCCAAGGGAATTATTATTGAGAGCTGAGTTGATGTCGCCTGGGTTTTCCTGGTTACAATTCAGTCTGGTACCTTTATCCTCTGGTGGCACCCGTCTTACTCTGAAAGCTCATTTTATTCCGTACCGTTTCTGGGGCCAATTATATTGGGGATTCATGCAAAGCTTCCACACCTATATTTTCAAGGGCATGCTCAATTATTTTTATCGACAGGCTGTGAATGCTGATAAATAAACGCAATCTCCGAACAGAGGGAAGCAGGATCAGAACCCGGAACAGCGTGCTTCTTATCCATATTGTGAAGTGGCGAACGGTATGATATTCTCCTGCTTTTCCAAAGGCAAAACTATGAAAATTAAACAGTTGTTTTTATCTTTCGCAGTGCTTATTTTCGGCCTCAGCCTTTTGGCCTGTTCCGATTCCAAGCCCCCAAAAAAGAAACTAAAAATTCCCAGATTGTTTCTCCTGTCAGGAGTAGCGGATACCGGAAAGGAACCCTCGTTTCTCGTTTCCGATGATTTTAATAATGATAGCAATCTGGATCTGCTGGTAGCCAATAGCGCTGAGCATACCCTGTCGTATTTAAAAGGCAATGGGGATGGTTCTTTCAAGGAAGGAATCAAGCTCAAGGCAGGAGCAGACCCGATCTGTATCGCGGTTGCAGATTTCAACAACGATAAGCTTCCGGACTTTGCTGAACTGAATTACCAGGATCAGACGATTCACGTTTTTATAAATACAGGAAACTCTTTCCGCGATACGGGAGAAATCCTCAAACCCGGAAAGATTCCAATCAATCTTACCGCGGCGGATTTTAATGGTGATGGGCTGACGGATCTGGTGGTCTCTCTACGGTTCCACAAAGTGGCATTTTTGTGGGGAAAGGGCAACGGTTTATTCAGCGAGCCAGAACATCACCCCGTCAAAGGGCAGCCTACAGGAATCATTTCCGGTGATTATGATAACGATGGCATTCTGGATATGGCGGTGGCTCTGGCCGGGACAGGGAAAACGGGTATCCAATTGTTCTGGGGTAAAGGCGGAGGAAAATTTCTGCCTTCAAATCTATTTAGAGGAGGAAGGCAGCCGCTAACGATAATTAACCTTGATGCCAATAATGACGGTTACATGGATTTGCTCACTTCCAGCAACTCATTCCATGCCATCACCATGATCCTCAACAATAAGGATCGTACCTTTAAGGCACTTGAAGATTTTTCTGCCGGGGAGTTTCCAAAGTTTGTCGCTTCCTATGACTTTACAGGTGACAATATTCCGGATCTTGCGATATCAAATGCAACTAATGATACGATTTCAGTCTTGCTGGGGTTTGGTGACGGAACGTTCACTTATCCGGCCAAGGAGCATCGTGTTGAAGAGTATCCTCAGGGTATAGTGGTGGGGGATTTTAACAAGGATGGCAAAATGGATATCGCTGTATCCTGCCGTGATAAGAACATGATCAATGTTCTGACCAAGCGCAACCTGCCTCAGGGTTTTTCGATTTACCAGCCTGAACCTGAACCTGAAGCCGAACCAAGCTGATTGTTCAGGCTAATTCTTTTGATGAACCATCTGCAAACACTCCCAGAAGATGGGAAGCGCCTAGTTTACGAGCTACACCAAGGGCATTGGCGTAACCCTCCATATGGTGGTTGGCCATCGGTACAATGACCCAGTCGTAAGCGGCCTGCCTGATTCTGGATTCGAGTTCAGGTGGAAATTGTTCTGGGGAGAAAAAACCATCTCCATAGGAGAAAGTTTTACGTACCGCAGGGTGTTCATTGAAATGATCGAGGATAACGTTCTGCCCCAGCAGATCGGTTGCCTGGCCAGCCTTGTTTTGTAACGTGTCCAGAAGGATAGAAATCATCCATGTCCGAACGCTTCGTAAAGTCAGGACACGACTTCCAGGTTTGATTGGGTTTAGAGATTTTTCAAGTTCTGATTTTAAAGATGCGCTGCGGGCTTTTTCTTTTCCCCTGTCGAATGCCTGCAGGGCAGCTTGAAAAGATGCCTGGATTTTTTCCGCAGGGTAGTGGGGGTAGTTCACACAAACCTGGCCATTGCCATCAAAATCGTCGTAACTTTCGATCTGTTTCAACCACCCTTTAGCCTTCACGCTTTCGTAGAAATCCGTCCCTGGCTGAGGGGTGTTGATTGAAACCTGAACTTCGTCCAAAAGCCCGAGGCTGGTGAGGTCATAAACCAGGTCAACGGTTTTACGGTCTTCCTCCTCACTGGAACCGAGACCCCCGACACTGATGGTACCGTAAAACATAAGTCCGAGATCTTTTCCCACTCTCAGCATGCGCCACATTTTTTCGAGGTCGTGTTTTTTTCCTAGAGTCATGGATCCGGCTACAGCATCGCTGCCGGTTTCAATACCAAATCGGATTTTATAATACCCGGCCTGTTTCATTTCACGCATAGCCTCCGGGTCCAGCGATGCGTATTCGCACATAGCTTCGTATTTGAGGTGGCCCAGCCCTTCAGCTCTGATAGCCTGGGCCAGTGCGATATTGTAGCTGGGCCGGATGTTGTGCGCTTCTTCATCAAAGAAGACCCCTTCCATCTCAGGATATTTTGAATGAAGGGTGCCGATTTCTTTGACGACATCGTGGACATCTCGCGGGCGCCAGTTGAGTTCATCGTAATACAGGGTAGCCGCTGCGCAAAAATTGCAACGCCTGGGGCATCCACGCGAGCCATACATTTGAATTTGCCGATAAATACAATTGGGTTCGTGGTAATCCATCCGGCTGACGTCATTGTCTTCAGGGAAAGGCAGAGCGTTCACATCAATCAGACCGGCTCGTTCATTCGGATAAACCCCGGGAAGACCTGCGGCCTCTTTGCCACTAATTATATCGAGCACAGTAAATTCGTATTCACCGAGGCAGACATGTTCTGCTACCTGGGAGACTTCCTCGGGACGCGCCATCGGGTGTTGACCTGTGAAAATCACCCGGGTGCCAAACTCTTTTTGAGCTGCCTGTGCAAGCCGTTTATCCTCACCCCAGGTGCGCGAAGAGCTTTCCATGATCAGCCAGTCTGGCTGTTCCTTTTCCAGATGGGTGAAGTAAGTTTCAAAATCCCAGCCATTTAGAATACCGTCCAGGAATTTTACGTTGTGATTCGTTTCCCGCTTCAGCAGGCTGGAAGTGTAGGCCAGTTCCCAGGGGTAGTACCCACAATTAGTATGATTTTTGACACCGAGCGACCAGCGCGAAGGAACGTGTACCAAATGGTATCCGTTTTGGTCTACCCCGACGGAATTTGCTACGACGATGTTCATTCAGAGGAACCTTTTGGTTTGGTGCTGGAAGACCTTTTTGCAAAAATGCGTCGATAACCAGCTTCTCCTGCCATGGAAAAGCCGACAATGACTAATTGAATAAAGGCGGTCAGAATGTTGAGGGCAACCCATCCTATCGCTGTTTGTTCCCGCAACCTGTTTTTAAAAATCTGACTTAAAGTCAGGTGTTTAAATGTCCCGGCCGGAAAATAGCCTCGTATTTCTTTCGCACCGGTGGACCAGGCCAGGGATTCGACATTGGCGTAACCCCAGCCTTTTTCGATATTGTACAAAACGGCTGCAAGGTCAAAATTTTGTTCATGCAAATATTTTCGTTTTCCGATCCCGTAAGAAAAAATAGATATGTGTTTGCCCTCAGGAAGGGGCAGAATCTGGTAATCCGCACTCCCAACCAGACTATCTTTCATCTCGTCTGGATGCGCGGTCAGGATTGTGAAAGTTGCCTCCGGAAATTCATTTCGAAGGGACTCGAGAGTTTTCTTGAAAACACGGGATGCCGACTGGATGATCAGTATTTTTTTGGGGCGAAGTTTTGAATTTCGAACGGGGTTTGATAAGTCTGGAGTATCCCGTGTTTTGGTTTCCATGCAGTAAATCATCAGGGTGAAAGGTGACCATTAACCCTTTACTTCAAAAGGGATTCTAAGCCTCGTATCGGAAAATATCAAAGAAAACTTGAGAATCGACTCCCATCCCTCTTCTGTTTGCGGCATGGGTAGATTCAGGAAATTAAAACTGTGTAGATTCTGACTCTCTGGTTACAATTCATTTGATACTACCGGGCTTTTTAACAGAACCTGAACTTTCCTCAACTGTTGAAATTTTCGGAGAAAACCAATTAACTATTTAAAAAATAAATAGTTATGTCGTTAAGGATGTTTTTTTAGATTATGAATTTAAATTCCTTGAATAGTATCTCCGTAAATGGTGCGGTCAGGAGTTTTTGGCCTTGGGGAAGCGGATTGGTGTTGTGGGATTTTGGGGACAGGAATTGTTTGAGTATTAGCTTAGGTGAACCAATTCGGAAAAATGAATTTAAAAACGGGGTTCCTTTTCTGCCTGGTAAGGGGAACTGTACCAGCAAACCCGTTGTGTTTTCGGAAACCTGAGAGTTTTCTGTCCTTAGCCTGATTTTGAACTGTATATTGTTACGAAAACGTGTAAAACAAATGTGTATATCCTTCCTTCTTTGTTCCCTTTAATTTAGACTACGCTTTTGCCAACAGAAGCTAATGATTTGTGATGGGTGTTATGGAATCTGAAAGTACACAGGAAGAATCAAAAGGCGGGTTTTTCTCGCGTTTGAAAAAAGGCCTTGTCAAGACCCGAAAAAATATCAGTGGGAGTCTTGAGAACCTGGTGCAGGGTCGAGCCAAAGTCGGCCCCGAACTGCTACAGGAGATTGAAGAGGCGTTGTTGGTATCCGATGCGGGGCTGGGCACCACCAGTAAAATTATTGAGGCACTTGAATCCGAGGTGTCGGAAAACCGGATCCGGGAATCTGACGAAGTCATGGCGCGTCTCAAAGCCATGATGGTCGAAATTCTGGAAGGACCGGGAAAAGAGACAGATTACTCAGAGCATGCGCCCTACGTGATCCTGGTCATTGGCATCAATGGGTCTGGCAAAACAACCACCATAGGGAAATTGGCCTCTCATTGGAATGATGGTGGTCATAAGGTATTGCTGGCTGCGGGAGATACTTTCCGGGCAGCGGCCATTGATCAGTTAAAAACCTGGGCAGACCGGACTGGAGTATCCATTATCAGCCAACCTCACGGTGCAGATCCTTCCGCTGTTGCCTTTGATGCCGTGCAAGCGGCAGTGTCCCGAAAGATGGACCGGGTATTGGTGGACACCGCCGGGCGTTTACAGACCAACGCCAACCTCATGGAAGAGTTAAAAAAGATCAAGCGCGTGATTGGCAAGGTTCATGAAGGGGCACCACACGCCACCTGGCTGGTGCTGGATGCCGGTATAGGTCAGAACAGTATTTCCCAGGCCAAACTGTTCCATGAAGCACTGGGAGTGGATGGCCTTATCATGACCAAACTAGACGGAACTTCCAAAGGCGGGGTGTTGCTCAACATCACCGACACGATGGGGCTGCCGGTAAAATTCATTGGAGTAGGGGAGGGTGCGGACGATTTGCAACCCTTCAACGCCTCAGAATTTGTTGATGCACTCCTGAGCCGCGATAGCGAAAACTAATCCAGAAAAAATGGAGGCGCCGGGCGGATTCGAACCGCCGATAAAGGTTTTGCAGACCTCTGCCTTAGCCACTTGGCCACGGCGCCGCTGGGTATGTTTTAGGGGGAAATGAGGGAAAGGAAGGAGCGGGAGAAGGGATTTGAACCCTCGACCTCAACCTTGGCAAGGTTGCACTCTACCACTGAGTTACTCCCGCATATTGCTTTGTAACTTCCTTTGATCGCGTACAATTATAGGGTCCCGACCCCGATTGTCAAACCCTAATTTTAACAAAGCTGAAGCTGCAAAGATGCAGATGGGTTTTTGTTCAGCTTTTGGACGGAAACCTGTTTTCGGTCCCCTTCATCAGCCGTGAAATGTTGGCATGATGCCGGATGATGACGAGAACCGCCACAACACTCGCCAGGGCTGCATAGGCCTGTTCCATAGAAAAAAAGAAAGCCAGAAGTGGAATAGTGGCCGCTGCCACTATTGAACTAAGAGAAACAAAATTCCACATCCAGAGGCTGACCCCAAATACAGCCATTGATGCCAACGTGGGGATCGGCATCAGGTAGAGAAAAATACCCAGGCCCGTGGCCACACCCTTGCCACCCCTGAATTTGAGGAAAACCGGGAACAGGTGGCCTAGAAAAGCGAGCAACCCGGCAATGGCTATGTGAACCGGATTGGTTTGGAGGGCATCGGCAAGTGCCACGGCTGCGACACCTTTCAATGCATCGCCAACAAGCGTGAGCACTCCGAGTTTTTTACCAAGAGTTCGCGCAACGTTGGTCGCTCCAATATTGCCACTTCCGTGCTTGCGCAAATCGACCTTGTTGAGGCGCGCGAAGATGACGCCAAAGGGAATCGATCCGAGCAGGTAGGCGGTGAGGCACAGAATGATAAGCAGGTTCATGGTGAGAATGGTGGTTTGAAATCAGACCAGGTGGTCTTCCATATGTTCTTCGTCGCTGCGGCTACGCAGCCGGGCTTTGGCCCGCTTTTCAATCTGACGGACCCGCTCCCGGGACAATCCGAGCTCTTTTCCAATTTCCTCCAGTGTTTTGGCATCCCCATTAAAACCAAAGCGGAGGCGGAGGATTTTTTCTTCCCGCTCATTGAGGTGTTTCAAAAGCGAGTTCACCTTGGCAGACAGGGATTCCCGCATCATCTGGTCATCGTAGGGAATAAACTCCGGGTTTTCGAGAAGGTCAATGTATTCGGTCACTTCATCTTTTTTTAGTGGAGTGTCGAGCGAAAGGTGGGTGCGGTAGGCACGCATGATGTTTTCAATTTCCTCGACACTGAGACCCATATCCTTTGCGACTTCTGCAGACGTGGGTTCGCGTTCCAGATCCTGCGCCATACTTGTGAATTTACGTTCTATTTTATAAAGTTTACCGGCTTGTTTGACGGGGAGTTTCACCGTGCCAGATTGTTCTGCCAGGAAATGAAGGATGGCCTGCCGAATCCACCAGACAGCATAGGTGATGAACTTGACGTGGTGACTTTCATCAAACCGCTTGGCAGCTTGAATGAGTCCAATATTGCCTTCTTCAATCAGGTCCTGCATTGGGACCCCGCAACCCCGGTAGCGGTTGGCAACAGTAACCACATATTTCAAATTACGCTTCACCAGCTCCTGCATGGATTGGGTATTGCCCTCACGAATCTGAATGGCCAGGTTGGCTTCTTCTTCACGCGACAAGGGTTTGAGCTGACTGATATCTGAAAGGTATTGGTTAAGGGTGTCGCCTGAGGATGAATTGGCCTCAGCTTTTTTGGACTTTTTTGAGGTGCGGGACACCTTCGATTTTGATTTCTTTTTGTCAGCCATTTGGGTTTTTCGCCCCACTGTCAGTTTATCTTAGCTGTCGTAAACGAGCCCGCGCATCTTGCCGAAATTCGCTTCGGGGGTGTTCCTTTAACAGCTTTTTATAATAGGTTTTGGCTTCCTGATAACTTTCCTCTTCGTAATACGACTCTCCCAGTAAAAAAATCACTTCATCCAGGAACCGTTGCTCAGGAAACTCCTCCAGAATAGTTTTGAACCGGAGAATTGCTGACTGGTAGGCATTGGTCCTGAAATAAAATCGCCCGACCTCCAGCTCATTCTGTGCCAGGTTGTCGATACATTCCTGAATTCTTTTCTGTCCTTTTTTAGAATAAGGCGATTTCGGGTAGATTTGCACCAGTTTTTCAAACTCGGATTTTGCTGCATGGGTAAAGCTCTGGTCTCTAAGTGAAATATCTATTTGCCTGAATTCGGCCATAGCCTTGAGGTATTGAGCCCGGGGAGCCAGTTTGTGTGCCGGGTAAAGTTCAACAAATCTATTTAAATTAAACTTTGCCTCCTGCCATTGCTCTTGTCTATAATGAACTTCCGCCAGCAACAGTTGGGAGATGATCCGCTCCTTACTGTCGGGAGAATCCTCCATTAACTGGGTCAGGCTATTCTGGGCATCTTCAAAGTTGTTATGCCTGATTTCATTTTTTGCCTTCTTAAGCAATTTCTGCGGTGGAATGAATTTTCGTTCTGTGCTGGTGCATCCAGATCCTGCGGCCCAGAAAATCAGGAAAAATCCCAGCCATATTGCGGTGTTTTTGTGTTGTAGAATCATCTCTAGTGGGGACGTTTGGAATTAAGCTGAAATTAGTTTACCATGGTTTAGCCAGTGATTTGTACTGCTGGGTCCTGCTCTTGTTTAAGTTTAAAAATAACAACTCATGAGACCTTTGCTATGTCGCTGCAAATATTGGCGACCTGAAAAAAGTGCTCACGAAAGGAAATAAATGACCAACCGGATTTTCCGGGTTTCAATTCCCGCCCTGGTTCTCACCTTCCTCGCAACAGCCTCATCCGCCCTGGCTCAACAAAAAGCTCCGGTCGTCACAACAAACTGGAGCCTGATTTCTATTTTCCAAAAAGGTGGATGGATGATGTACCCCATCACCTTGTGCTCGATTTTTGTTGTTGGGATCGGGATCGAGCGTGCCTACAGCCTTCGTCGTAAAAATATTATCAATCCCGATTTCCTTAGGAAAGTTCGTACCCACTGGAACTGGAAGGATATTCAGTTGGGCTTGCAGCTATGCAAGACTTACGACAATGCTCTGGCTCGAATTCTCAAAGCGGGGTTATTAAGGTTTGGTGGCAAGGTTGATGAAATTGAACGGGCGATTGAAGGTGCTGGCCAACACGAAGCCTCGCTCCTGACCTCTAACCTGAGATTACTGGGTGCAGTGGCGAATATCACCCCCATGCTCGGGTTGCTCGGTACGGTGTTCGGCATGATCAAGGCTTTCAACGTTATATCACAAAGCGGGACCGGAAACCCCGGGCTTGTTGCCAGTGGTATTTCTGAAGCTCTGATCACAACCGCTGCCGGTATGCTGGTGGGCATTCCTGCCCTGGCCTTGTACCATTATTTTCGAGGACGGATTGACAGCTTCGTTTTTGAAATGGAAGAGATATCAGTGCAATTGGTTGAAGAGTTGAATTACGAGATGGTCCGTAATAGAAAACTGGAACAACAAAAGGATGTCGAAGGCCGGGGTAGTAAATCCCGCGTTCCTTAGGTACTTAACGAGTCACCCATTATGCATTTTAAAAGAGAAGAAGAGGATAGTTTTGCGTTGGAACTCACCCCGTTGATCGACGTGGTGTTTTTGTTGCTCATTTTTTTCATGGTGTCCACCGCGTTTGTCGATTTTCCCCGCCGCATGGAAATTGCCTTGCCCACATCCAAGTCCTCATCCGAAGATAAGCAACCCAGCAAGATGGAAATCGAGATGACAGTCAATAAGCAGATTTTTCTCGATGGAAAACTGGTCACCATTTCCGAACTGGAAAAAAGGGTGACGGATCTCCCACGTCCCGAAAAACTGAATGTCCTGATCCGGGCCGACAAAAACCTGGATTTCGGAAACATAGTGGAGGTGATGGGGATACTTCAGAATGCGAAGGTTGTGGATATCGGGGTTGCTACTAAATAAGCAATCTTTCAAAAAATAATTTCAGATTACTTTTTTGGAGGTCTGGCAGGTCAGGATAATATTCGGGCCTGCGGTTTTCCTCGTGTCACAATCCAGTTATTCAGCCAACTGATTTCGTGGGGTTTTAGAAAAGCCAGGACGTGATGCGGAGTTGGATGGTCTTCGTCGTTGATCATCGTGCAATAGTTTCGTTCGACAAATGCCGCCACATGCGCCTTGAACTGAGGAAACTTGGGGTAAAGCTCGCAGAAAATTTCTGTGTGATATTCCTTGTCAGGGTTGTCCGGGTTAAACTTTTGCAGTTTGGGTGAAAGTTTTAAATTGAAATCTGCTTTGATTACAACTCCCACAGAGCCCTCCTTAGAGAAGAGTTTTTACGAGTCTATTTTGAGGGACACGATGGAACCGGGGCAAGCATTTATTTGGGAAAAGCGGGCTGAAAACAGGTGGTGGTTGAGTTGATTGCTTGTAAGTCCTTATAATATCAGCTGGCTACGCGATCCTTGTCGAGATTTTCGGCGCAATTTTTGCCTGATTAATGAAAGGGCCTTGTTGGAAATTTTTCCTGAGTTACCTCTGATCTGAACTGTTATTTCTGACCTCAAATGGGAAGTTTTGAATGAAACTTACAAAAATTGAATTAAAAAAAACTGACCAACTTTTGAAATTTATTGACCGAAGCCCGACTCCCTTTCATGCGGTGAATGAACTTGGAAACTTGCTTGGTGAAGCCGGCTTTGAACGAATTTGGGAGGAAGATTCATGGAACCTGAAAAAAGGCGGATGCTACTTCCTGACTCGAAATGAATCTTCCCTTATAGCATTTGCGGTTGGAACCAAGCCGGTAGAAGAAAACGGGTTTTGTATAGTCGGGGCACATACCGATAGTCCTAACCTGCGGCTAAAGCCCAACCCTGTTTATGATAATGCCGGTTACACTCAATTGGGTGTGGAGGTATATGGGGGTGCGTTGCTGGGAACCTGGACAGACCGGGATCTGGGGCTCTCAGGAAGGCTGGTTATAAAATCGAAAACCAGGGGAACCGAATCGAGGTTGATCAAAATAGACAGTCCTTTGTTGCGCATACCGCAACTGGCCATTCACCTCAATCGTAACGTCAATGAGAAAGGTTTGTTGCTGAATGCCCAGCAACATTTACCTCCTGTGTTTGGCTTGACGGGAGCAGGAAATAAACTGGAGCAGGATTTCCGCGAACTTATTGCCAGAGAAGCCAAAGTTAAATCAGCCGAGATTTTAGGTGTCGATCTGATGTTGCATGATATCCAACCCTCAGCTATTGGGGGTCCCAATGATGAATTTATTTTTGCTCCGCGACTGGACAATCTTGCTTCCTGCCATGCGGCGACTCTGGCGTTGATCGAGGCTCCAAAGAAGACGGCAGCCACTCGCGTTCTGGCTTTTTATGACAATGAAGAGGTTGGAAGCGAGACGGCGCAGGGAGGCGCCTCGCCGTTTTTAAGCGATACACTGGAACGGTTGACCCTGGGAACGGAAGATCCTCGCCAGGCTTACATGAGAGCCGTAGCCCAGTCCTTTTTTATTTCGGCGGACATGGCCCATGCGGTCCATCCCAATTATGCGGACATGCACGATTCAAGGCATTGGCCTGCAATAAATTCGGGACCGGTGATCAAGACAAACGCCGGACAGCGCTATGCCACTGACGGGGAAACCGGTGCCCGTTTTTCGACGCTGTGCCAGAAAGCGGAAATACCTGTTCAGCAATTCGCTATGCGATCAGATCTCCGTTGCGGCAGTACGATTGGGCCAATCACGGCAGCCAACCTTGGCATCAGAACTGTGGATATTGGCAACCCCATGTTGTCCATGCATTCCATCCGGGAGATGGCAGGGACAAAAGATCACCCAGCGCTGATCAGGGTGTTCAAGGAGTTTTTTAAAGGGGAGTTTTAAACTTTTGGAAAAATCCAGTTAAGCGGAAAAAATATACTGAAGGTTCAGCCTAAAGTACGCTTGATGGTTTCGATGATGCGTGAACTGATACGGCTCCAGCTCACACGTTCATCTTTGGAGACTTGAACTTCATTCCCGATAATCCACACGCTGGCAACCCCTTTGATTTTAAAAAGAGCTGAGGCAAGAGGGTTTTCCTGGGCAATATCAGGATTCGGGTAAGTGTCTCCGGTTCCCGGTGGCAGCAGTTCCCGGTCCAGTTTGAAAATCACGGAGTCGCTGTTGCGTGTTGTTTCCAATGTCACGTCTACGGTCATGGTGATGCCTTTTTTACTGAGTGTGTCATTAAAAATCGTTCAAATGCTAAACGAAATTTATACGGTGATCTTAAATAAGTCAATATTTTCTATTTTTCCGATTATTCTTTTTTGTAGCCAAATTTTTTCCGCGCCTGCTCCAGGGTCTCCTGGGTGGCCAAGGCCGGTTGTTTTAAACCCTGTGCCTCAAAAAGGCTGACAGCTTTTTCCAGATTTGCAATGACGAGCATCTTGAACGGCGGGCCTTTGTCGAAATTCAGGAAAGCCCAACCCAGATTGCCATGGGCTTCGGCGTTTTCCGGGTCGCGGTGAACGACGTAATTGAGGTGGCCGATGGCTTCCTCCCACCTCTCCATTAGATTGTAGATGTTTCCCAGGCTGAACCGGATATTCAGGTTGTCCGGTTCAAGTCGATGTGCTGCCTCAAATGCTCCTGCCGCCTGGGGGAATTGCCCAAGTCGCTTATAGGCGATACCCATATTGTAAAAAGGGCCTGTGGCGTCCGGGTTGATTCGAATGGCTTTCAGGTAAGCGTCGACAGCCGCATCATAATTCCCCTCACGGCTCAGTGTGTTTCCCTTGAGATACCAGTCGAGTGCCTCATCCGCATGTCCAGGGGAGACACACGCTAAAACGAAGAGCAGAGATAAAATATAGATCAAACGTTTCATGTTATCCCCTTCAGAGCCGTTGTGGTGTTCATAAAAATTTTAACCCAATCCAATCCGGGCCCGCAAGCACCTAAATGAGAGCCAAAGGTTTAAGTCTATTGACTGGCTTTTATCGGGAAGAAAGACAAAGAACTTTTGATGTATTGGCGTCAGTTATTAGATGAATCCCTTGTATTGACAACCAGATACCCAATAACGGTTCTCGTGCCGGGTCAGTTTGATCGAACACCCAAGCGCTCTGGAGATATTTTTGTCAGTTAACATGTCCTTTTTTTTCCCCTGGCTAAAGACTTCCCCTTTTTTCAGATAGAGAACATGGGTTATGGAAGGAAGAATTTCCTCAACGTGGTGTGTGACATAAATCAGGCGGGTTCCTGTTTGGGATAGCATTTCAAGAGCTGCCAGGAATCCTTCCCGGGTAGGGATATCAAGACCTGCACAGGGTTCATCCAGCACCAGTAGTTCCGGTTTGGCCACCAGGGCCCTGGCAAGCAAAACTCTCCGCTGCTCACCGTAGGAAAGGGAATAAAAATGTTTACGTGCTAGAGCCGCAATACCAAGGAACCTCATCATTTCCTTTGCAGACCGGGTTTGCTGTGAAGTTTCCTTTTCCCACAAACCAATGGTTGAAAAAAAACCTGTGATCACTACCTCCAGAGCCGTGGGATTTTGGTCGTAGTTTTGCTGGAATTCAGCTGAAACAAATCCAATACGTTCCCTGATTTCAGCCAGGCCACGCCAGACGTGGGAACCAAACCAGGAAACGCGGCCTCCTTCCAGCGGTAGCAGTTCTCCAAAAATCAGTTTCAACAGTGTGGTTTTGCCGGAGCCGTTATTTCCAAACAGAACCCAGTTTTCCTTGGGGCGGTGGGTCCAGGAAACGTTTTTCAGTGCGGTGTGGTTTTTTAGAACAACGGTAGCATTTTCGATTTGGATTAGAAAACGGGGCATGGCCGGGATCAGGCGAGTTGCTGGGCGGTACCGTTGACAAAATCGACCAGCGGGGAATCGGGTCGATACAGGATACGATTGACAGCTGCGTATTCCTGGCTGATCCGGAACAGGTTTTTCAGCGGAAACCCAAGCAGGTCGCAAAGCACCACACGATTGACCCCACCGTGGGCCACAATGGCGATAGTTTCTCCCAGATGTTTCTGGGCAATTTCATGAAAGCGGGGCAGGACACGGTTGGACAGGTCCAGAAAAGATTCACCGCCGTCGGCCTGAAATGTATCCGGGTTTTGAAACCGTTGTTCAAGCATACCGGGGTGTTTTTCATTCAATTCCTTGACTGACATCCCTTCCCATTTACCAAATGAGAGCTCTCTAAGCTCCGGACAGTAGGAAGGTGTCAGGTCATGCGGGTTGGATATCAGGTCAGCCCCTTCGCTTGTGCGCTTGAGATCACTGGAGTAAACCGCATTAACAGGAAACGCGGAAAACTGGTTTGCCAACACCTGCGACTGGGCACGACCCCGGTCCGAGAGATCAACATCGAAATGTCCATTGAGGCAGATGTTGTGTGCGTTGGCAACCTCTCCATGCCTCATCAGGTACAAGGTGCATAGAGATGGGTCTGCTTGTGTATTTGGGTCAGGAATATAGGACACGATAGTTCGGTGAGGTTAAAACCAAAAAAAAAGATGGCAGAAAGATTCTGCCATCTTCTTAAGTATACGGTTCACACCCTTATTGCCAGGAACCTGTTCACCAGCTAACAGGGGTCAGAAACTTTCTGGATCAACCACCACCAGAGGTGAAGGGCCAGAAACATCCGAGGTAGCAGTACTTCAGACCCTGGACTTTCATGAGGGCGTTGTTGATACCGAAGTAGTACAGGAACATCGCAGCTTGTGCAATAACGTACCAGACGATAGCAACACCCATGTTTCCTTTTTTGGGTTCGTCTTCGATAATTTCGTCTTGTGCCATGGAAATGGGTTCTCCACTAAAAGTTAAAAAATTCTTTTAAATAGATTGTGTCAGGTTACCGCCAAACGGAAGCAAACCAGTAGAAAAACCAGAGACAGAACACGCAAGTGGCGATGTAAATATAGGGACCGGATTTTTCTTTAAATTTTTGCAGCATTCGGCTTTCCTTGAATTAGATTAATGATTTAGCAGTTTTGCAAAATCTGGTAATCGCTTGTAGCTGATTAACCGCCCGGTGGCAAACCGATTAAGAAAACAGCCCTTTATTCTTGACACTCCGCATTTGCGGGTGATAGTTTACGCTAACTTTTTAACTAATGAGGAGCTTATGGCCAGCAAAGACGGAAAACTGTTTGATACTATTGTTTTGATAGGTCTGGGTGTTAATGGCCTGATGGCACTCTATCTCCTGCTCATGTATTTCGAAGTCATCTGAACGGGCGAAATTTATCATAGCCCCAGTGATTGGTCAAGGGTAAAAATCAACCACCCTCATTCCAGGGGGCACCCTCTAACTCCCCGGATTTGACCGTTTTAACTGCCTGCCGGGTTTGCCGGGTAAAATACATAAAGCATCAGGTAGGTGGCTGTACTGGTGCATAAAATGAGTGCAAAAACCACCATGGTAATTCGGCCTAAAATCCGGTGCCGTGTGGCACCATCCGGCAACAGTTTCTCGATCAGTTTTTCAATACTGACTATGAGCACAAAGGTTAGAAATATAAGGCCATAGGCCATTTGTGCCTGCCAGGGGAACTGATCTCTTGCAACCCATTGCAGGAGGTGGTTGGCTGCCCCAATGCCAAGAATTCCCAAAACCAGCCGCCTGAATTTCTGTGGGGAAACCTTCATTGGTCCCGATTTCAAGGCCCATTCCCCATTTTCTTTATTGCTCGCCCGAAACCCCTCCCAGATCATATAGAAAGTGAGAATAAAACCAAACAGCACCAGAATCAGGTGTGTATTTAATACAGGGAGAAATACGCCCTCGTAGGTTTCCACGGGGCCCCCAAACCCTTCCTTGCCCTCAAATGCCAGTGCTCCCAATGACCGTGCATAATAATAACCCACGAAGTACAGGACCATGGAAACCATGGAGATCAGGATCAGCTTGTGGTGACGGGTACCGTACCCTTTTTTAGCCATGCCCCAGGCAATAAGAAACAGCGTGGTGAACACGACAGCCAGAAGATAGCTGATGTCTGCCCCTATCGTTCCGGTGCTGACAATAAAACCAGGAGTTTTTAAGAATTCATTCATGATAGTGGGGACAAAGTTGGGTCAGCTGTCGCTTTTGCCAAGGATCAAGGTTCCGCCGTAAAACTCTCCGATCCCCAGGATTGTCCAGTAGAGCAGGGTCTCCATACCCATGGTTGTGAAAAACTGGAACACCACCAGGGTGATGGTGGCCATCCCGAGCAATTGCAGGGCACGGCCGAAAAAATAGCGGACGGAGTTCATGGCCTGAGTTATTTTTTCAGTTGGGCTCGAATGGTTTTGTTCGCTTCCATGAGCTGATTGATGTGATTCAATCCAAAATTGTAGATGGTTTCGCGAACTTGTTTTAGCACGATCCCCCCTGCAATTGTCATCGCCCCTGTGGATTGAGGCAGGTTTTCTTCCTTGGGATCATTTCGTACTGTTTCGTATTCGTCCTGAACTTTTTTATCATTAAACAAGTCGTCCAAGGGATAGCTGTAAAGTAGCTTGACGTAGTCGCGCTCCTTCTCACTGTCTTTTTTGGAGTCCCAAACAATATTTTCCATTTCGATAGAGACCGGCTTGTCTTTTTCTGAATTGACTTTGTTTTTTATCTCCAGAAAATAATTTTTCATTTCATCGTCATCTTTGATCTCGTCTTGGGGAATTTTGGAACTGATTTCAAACTCCAGGGAGTTCCCATTGAGATGCGGGCGGCTGATCTCATAAGTGATGTTTGCACTGTTAAAGCGGCGGCCTTTCTTTTTGGTGTATTTTGTTTGCAAAGTTTCAATCAGTCCGTTGATTGCATCAGTTGCGGCCTGATTGAATAAAATGCCTTTCAATGTTGACATGTACTCCTCCTAAACGGCTATCATTATCGAAAAAATCAGAATGACGGTCTTGGGTGTGGAAAGACCGGTAAGTTCAGTTTGAAATTGCCAAACCTGCATTATGTCTCAAAACCCCAGTCAAGAAAACCCCCTGTTTAAGTCAGGAGGTATGCAATTGGGTTACAGGTCGGATGTTTTCTGGTCGGATGGGATCGAGGCCTCCTTAATGGGGGCTTCTTTTTCCTGGTTTTTCATGAAATTGGGGGCTCCATTATCCTGGAAAGTATAACGTATCTGTACGCAGCCCGGTTCCTTGTTGGCACAATAAAACCCGAGAAACTGGACCTTGGCATACCGGCCATCGGCCGCCTTCACAATATAAACGTGTTTGCGGGGGGTCAGCTTGTGCGTAATATAGTTGTAACTATACCATTGAGCCAGTGCCTCGTTTTTGGTTTCGGTACGGGTCGACTGGTCGGCCACAAAGGGCCGGTTCGGTACCTGGTCAACGGAATCAAAGTCGACTTCACCGAGATCAAGCACTCCTCCCTTACCAAATTTGTTGGTTGCGCCTCCATTGGTCAATACGTTTCCGCGGCGAAACGCAAGGTCCCACTCCCGTGAACTCTTGTCAAATATATCGACCTGCTTGCCACGGGAAAAGTCGAAATAGGTCCAATCTTCTTCAGAGGTCGCATTTATCATGGCAAACTTGGACTCCTTTAAATGGGAAGGAGGCTGAGGTTTGGCTTCCTCATTCGCTTCCATAAATGCGGGAGCTTTGCGGCGCGGCTCTACGCTTGAGGAACCCATGAACTCATTTAACTGAACGAATTTATGAGGCAGCCAGAACAGCCCCATAAGCAACAAGGAGATGCAAAGGTTGAGGATGAAAAGGTTGCGCCACATTTTGCGCTTTTTTTCTTTCTCCGGATCTTTAGGCTCCGCTAAAGTAGCTGATTGTTGGAAAGGTTCGCTCATGATGATCTTCTCGCTTTACTTGCCTGATGATGTGATTTTTGTTTCAGAAAAATCCTTGAGGACTTTACTGACAACCATTTGGGTGAATTCCCGTTTGTTAAGCCAACGCAGTTTTCCGAACTGGATATTGCGAATGGAAGGCTTCTGGGATCCTACAAAGCGCGCACCCCAAATTGCTTCGCCGGTCCTGGTGCTAATAAGATAGGCACCAAACTCCAGCGCCACCCCGGGGCTTCGTGATGGTTTGTTGTCCTGATCGTAAAAAGTATTGCCGTAGCGGGTCACTGCGCCGATCATGACGGCATCAATTTTGTCTGCAGAATAAGGCAAGTCGTAGGTGGTGGTGCTTTGTGCATTCACCTTGCCAGCTTTCAGCGCCTGTGGAGAATTACCAGACGTGGTTGCTCCGGAATTGCGAAGACTCTCAGGAGTGGTCATCATCTTCATCTGGTATTCTTCAACCATTTTTTTTGGGTGAATAACCGCGTACCTGCCAGCGGTTTCCAATTCAGAGGATACGTGTTCCGCAACCAGGCTGCCGGCCTCTTCGTTCTTGTCCATTCCTTTGGTTTTATTTTCAAACTTGATGACCCCAATACGCCTCACGCCCTTAAATGCTTCAGGGTTGAATACCTTGCTTTGAACCTGATCATCCGGCTCAACTTCAAGAAGTTGCTTGTAGTAGAGAGGATATCGGTCCTCTTTCATGAATTTTTCAAGATACTCGGGGTACGGGTGATCCAGGTTGAGTTTTGGGTTTAAAGTCGGGTTCAACTCTTTCAACATCGGTTCATGAGACTGATTGGTCGGGTTGTAGGTATGCGAATCGTAAATGGGGCGACGCGAACCGTCGTCAATTTCAAAAGCATCGCCGATAGGGATTCCAAGAGCAGGGGAACCCCAGATGGTTGTGATTAGAAAAAGTGAGCCGAAAATCAGTGGCTGGCAGGATTTGTGTTTTGTTTGCATAGGGTTGTATTCAACCATTTTTGGGAAAAGGAAAGGGCAGGAAGAAGACCGGAATTTGATCCAGGTTTTTTACCTATAGGGTACGATCACCACCTGCGACTCAGAACCGAACTACTAATGTAACATACCGCCGCCAAATAGGGCGAGGTCCCGTTAACACTTTGAAACAATGATAGCATAAGGTAAAGTGAATGAAAATGACAAAGGGATGAAACTCATCGGGTCTTACTTGGTTGTTCTGTTGAATTTTTATTTTAAAATTAACTACTTATAGGGGTACCTTAATCTTTTGCTTGAGGTGTTCTCTTGATGGCTAAATGAAAACAAACTTGGAAAGCGTAGGAGGGTTCCCACCAGCTGTTTTGCCATGGCTTCTTGGCGGAATTGTTTTGATCGCGGCCGCTGGATTTTTTTGGGGACTGTGGCCAAAGTGGCAAGTGCTCCAAATGGGAGCTTCTGACAACCGGTTTGGAAACATACCAGAAAGAATCGTCGCGGTATTTAAAATCGCATTTGGCCAGTCCAAAATGTTCAAAGACAAAGGACCGGGTTGGATGCATGCCCTGATTTTCTGGGGATTTCTGATTCTTCTCCTGAGAGCTTTCGAGTTTTTTCTTTGGGGATTTTTTCCTTCTCTTTATTCGGCAGAAGGCGCCACGGGTTCATCGTTTTTCTGGCAATCATATTATTACCTTAAAGATACCGTTGTTGTCCTGATTTCGTTTGCCTGCTTATATGGCTTGTACCGTCGTCTGATCGTTAAACCCAAGCGACTGACTTTATCGGGAGAAGGTCTCCTGATTCTTGTTCTGATCCTGATCATCATGTCCTCGGACCTTGCCTTCGACCGAATACCTTACCCGGAAGTCAAGATTGCAGCATGGTGGACCCATATTCTGACGATCCTGATTTTCGTCAACCTCCTGCCGAGATCGAAGCATTTTCATATCGTTACCTCCATCCCCAATGTATTTTTCTCCAGAGCCGGAAGTCCTGGCAATGGTATCAAGCGACTGGACTTTGAGGCAGAGGATGAAGAGGAATTCGGTGTTACCCGGATTGAAACGTTCACCTGGAAACAAATGCTGGATTTGCACACCTGCACAGAATGCGGACGGTGCGATGTCTTCTGCCCGGCTTTGAACAGCGGTAAACCCTTGTCTCCCAAAACACTCACAGTCAATTTACGCGATCACCTCAACGCAATGTCTCCAGAGTTGCTCGCCACTCCCAAAGACCAGCGCGAAGAAATTGAACGGACCAAACTTCTTGGGGAAGTGTTGAATGATGAAACAATCTGGTCTTGCACCACCTGTGGGGCGTGCGAAGAGGAATGCCCGGTGATGATCGAATACGTCAACAAAGTGGTCGACCTCAGGCGAGGCCTGGTAATGATGGAGGACCGCTACCCCCACGAACTGGGGCAGGCGTTTCGCTCTCTGGAAACACACTCGAACCCATGGGGATTTCCCGCCAACACCCGCGCTGACTGGGCGAAAGAAGCGGGTTTGCCAGAGTGGGATAAAAACAACCCGACGGAATATCTGTATTTTGTCGGGTGCAACGGGTCATTTGATAAACGCGGAAAAGCGATTTCAGAATCGGTCGCCCGTGCGCTTCAAACTGCGGGTGTCTCTTTTTCGGTTCTGGGTAACAGGGAAGGGTGTACCGGAGACCCGGCGCGTCGCCTGGGAAATGAGTATTTATTCGATATGCTGGCCCAACAGAATGTGGAGACTTTCAAAGAAGAAAATGTTTTAAAAATTGTGACCCACTGCCCGCATTGTTTCAATTCCTTAAAAAATGAATACCCGGAGTTTGGTGCTCGATTGGAAGTGATTCATCATTCGCAGCTGTTGGAATCCCTGGCGGCTGAAGGAAAAATTCAACAAGCCCGTGTTGAAGGTAAAACCGTCGTCCACGATTCCTGTTACATGGGGCGGCACAATGGGGAATACGATGCAGTTCGGAATGTTTTAGCACCGGCGCAGGGTGACGTGTTGGAAGTCGAGAATAGTCGCGAACGCGGGACCTGCTGCGGCGCTGGTGGAGCACGGTTTTTGCTGGAAGAAAACATTGGCACACGAATGAATGAACAGCGCCTTGATGAATTGATGGTTGAGGAACCGGATACGATCGCGGTCTCCTGTCCTTACTGCGTGCTCATGCTGGAGGATGCTGCAAAATCACGTGGACAAAATATAAAGGTAAAGGATATTTCTGAGATGATTGTGGAGAGTTGATAGCGCCTAAATAATTATTGGCGATCTGTTACAATGCGCCTGCACTAACCCAAAATGAAAGTTGTCCAGATGAACGAATCGAATGAAAAAGAGAACGAAGGCGCTACTCCTGCGAACTTCATCCATAAAATAATTGAGGACGACTTGAGCCGGGGAAAGAACGAGGGCCGCGTCCACACTCGTTTTCCTCCGGAACCCAACGGATTTCTCCATATCGGGCACGCCAAATCAATCTGTCTGAACTTTGGTTTGGCAAAGGAGTTTGGTGGAAAATGCAACCTGCGTTTTGATGACACCAACCCGGTCAAGGAAGAGCAGAAGTATATCGATGCGATTAAGGGAGATGTGCGCTGGCTGGGCTTCAAATGGGAAGAGCCGGAGTGTTATACCTCCGATTACTTCGACCAGCTTTACCAGTGGGCGGTGCAGTTGATTGAGCAGGGCGATGCCTACGTGGATGATCAGACGGCTGATGAAATTCGCGAAACCCGCGGCACTCTTAAAGAACCGGGAAAGGAAAGCCCTTTTCGAAACCGAACCGTTGAGGAAAACCTCGACCTGTTTGAACGGATGAAGCAGGGCGAGTTCGACGGCGGACAAAAGGTGCTCCGTGCCAAAATAGACATGGCTTCCGGCAATCTGAATATGCGCGATCCGGTGCTGTACCGCATTTTAAAAGCGACTCACCCACGCACGGGTGACGCCTGGTGTATTTACCCGATGTACGACTGGGCACACGGGCAGAGTGATTCGGTTGAAAATATCACGCATTCCATTTGTACGTTGGAGTTTGAAGACCACCGCCCGCTTTACGACTGGTGCCTGGATAAACTCGATGTGTTTCATCCGAGACAGTACGAATTTGCGCGGCTGCAATTGTCTTACACGATGTTGAGCAAGCGGGTGCTCATCCAGTTGGTCAACGAGGGGACTGTCAGCGGTTGGGACGATCCCCGTATGCCGACTATTTCCGGACTGAAGAGACGCGGCTATACACCAGAATCCATCCGTGATTTCTGTGATCGGATTGGCGTGGCCAAGGCGAACAGTACAGTGGAAATCGCACAACTCGAACACTGTTTACGCGAAGAACTCAATAAGACCGCACATCGCGTGATGGCCGTACTCAATCCACTGAAGCTCGTTATCACCAATTACCCGGAAGGGCAGGTCGACGAATTCGATTCCGAGAATAATCCTGAAAATGAAGCCGATGGTCACCGCAAGGTGCCGTTCAGTCGCGAGGTCTATATCGATGGGGACGATTTTAAAGAAGACCCACCGAAGAAATTCTTCCGTCTGTCACCTGGCAAAGAAGTTCGACTCAAGCACGCCTGCGTTGTTCGTTGCGATGAAGTGATCAAGGATGAAGCGGGCAATATTGTTGAACTGCATTGCAGTTATGATCCCGATACCTTCGGAGGCGGCAACCCCAAAGACGGGCGCAAGATCAAAGGCACCCTCCAATGGGTGTCGGTGCAACATGCGGTCAATGCCGAAGTGAGATTATACGATCATCTTTTCACGCATGAAGCACCCTGGGATACCAAAGCTTGTCCGGAGTTGAAAGACGGTCTTAATCCGGAATCGCTCAAGGTTATAAAAAACGCGAAAGTAGAGCCTGTACTTGAAAACTCCAAGCCAGGAGAGCGTTTCCAGTTTTTAAGGATGGGATATTTCTGTGTTGATCCGGACTCCAAACCCGGCACTCTTGTGTTCAATCGCACCGTGACGTTGAAAGACACCTGGGGTAAAATGGTTAAGAAAGGCAAAGCTGGTTGAATTCAGGAGGTGTGTCATGGCCTACCCGCGCAGTCCGTTAGACACTATTGGTGGTATGTATCATTTCGCCAGGATGGTCGATAAGATCTGGCTGAATTTCAGTGGTGACCTGCCAGACGACTATAAAGAACGTCTCGGTAAGGGAATGGATGGATATCTTTGCAAGTTTCTTGGTGTGAAATACAGCGATGTGGCTGCTCAGGTTGAAGCCGGAAAGGGTGACGAGGAAATCCTGGAATGGTGCTACGAAAATGGAACTCCCCGTACAGACTTTGACCGGTTGTTGTTCAATAAATTCCTGGAAAAACTGGGTTGGCGAGATGAAGACAACGGGATCACAAAGCGACTCCAGGACTACAAGAGCGACGATGGGCTTGCTGACCGTAATGATATTGAAACTATTTTTGATTTGATTGAAGTGAACGAAGGACGGAAGGATTAGGAAAAAATTTTAAACTAATTCGAGCAACTCTTTAGCTGAGATTCCGTGTTGGCCTGGGTGCCTGCAAAGGTTTTCATCAGGTCCTGAAATTCTTTTGAACCGCGCAGGTGTTTCTCCATAAACTCTCTCATCTTGGGCCAGTCCGGGTGGTTCTGGTTTTTTCTTTTTAATTCAAATATCTGACTTAACTGCTCTTGATTATATGTATCTGCCTTTAAAAAACCTTCCTGATCTTCCTCGGTCCAGTCAAAATTACGAAACTGGGACAGTTCATTTGTAGAAATTCGGTCAATATTGTGATCGACAAGGTATTTTAATCGGTTGCTGCGGTTTTTTCCCAATGCAACCTGGAAGTCGTGCTGCAATGTGGCCAGGGTGTTCAGGTCCGCTTGCTTGGAAATGATGATATCCCGCATCTGTCCTTGAAAACTGATCTTCTGGTTCAGATCTTCATCGGCGACCTTTTTCAGACAGGTCGCAAGGTCTGATGCGTTGGCCAGAGGCGTAAAAGCCAGTAAAAGGGCAATTGCGGTAACGACCGAAGTTTTGAAATGTGGAACAGGCATGAATAGAGGCTAACCCAGCCGGGCCATTAAATCAACACAAACCGACCGCGTGCTTCAGGCGTGCCAGACTTCTGTCTTTCCCGAGCAGCAGGACGACATCGTAGATGCCGGGGCTGGCAGTGCCTCCGGTGAGAGCCACGCGCATGGGTTGCGCGAGCTTTCCAAACTTGAGCCCGGCGTCTTCTGCAATTTTCTTGAGCAAGATCTCAAGTGCATCACTTTGAAGTGGTTCGGCCATGGTTTCAATACCGGTGATGACTGACTCCAACAGGGGTTTAGCTTCCGGTTTCAGAAATTTAGTGACGGCTTTCTCTTCGTATTCGATCGTTTCTTTAAAATAAAAGGTTCCCGCCTG
Organism: Candidatus Nitronauta litoralis; assembly: GCA_015698285.1. Classification (NCBI taxonomy): domain Bacteria; kingdom Pseudomonadati; phylum Nitrospinota; class Nitrospinia; order Nitrospinales; family Nitrospinaceae; genus Candidatus Nitronauta; species Candidatus Nitronauta litoralis. Next base: position 61,665 of record CP048685.1, on the reverse strand, counting down.
AGCGACCTCGATTAGCGTCTTGCCTCTGGTTTTAAGGGCTGGCATGGCGCGGATGATGTCATCTTTCGGGAAACTATGGCCTTCTTCCAGAATCCCCCCTTTTACCAGAAACGGCTCGATCAGCGTGGCCAGGTTTGAATCCGGTGTGGCTTGTATGGTCTGTTCGTTAACCCAAAGCAGTTTTTCAGGATTAAATACTGCGGCAGAGGTGGTGATGGAATCCATTGAAAAATGCTGGATCAATTCGTCGCGCGAAAATAGTTCCTGATCGCCATGCGACCAGCCCAACCGCGCAAGATAATTGACGAGGGCATCGGGCAGAAAGCCATCGTCTCGATAAGCGAGCGTTGAAGTGGCTCCATGCCGTTTGGACAAGCGTTTTTTATCGTTGCCGAGAATCATCGAGATATGGGCGAATTTCGGTCGCGGCAGACCCAGCGCGTCAAAGATCAGTATCTGTTTTGGAGTGTTCGATAAATGGTCGTCGCCTCTTATCACGTGGGTGATGTTCATATCAGCATCATCAACCACTACAACAAAGTTATAGGTGGGGGTGCCGTCGGTCCGTTGCAGGATGAAGTCGTCGAGTTCGGTGTTGTCCCAACTGATATTGCCACGAAGCAGATCATTGAAGACGGTGTTGCCTTTTAATGGAGACTTCAAGCGGATGACGTGGGGTTCATCGGGTTGATCTTCACGGTTGCGGCAAAGCCCATCGTACATAGGGTTTTTGCCTTCAGCCTGCAATTGTTTGCGAAGTTCTTCGACTCTTTCTGCTGAGCAGTAACAGCGGTAGGCCTGACCGTTGTCGAGCAAGGTCTGGATTTTCCGATTGTATAAATCCTGGCGCTCGGTCTGTCTATAGGGTCCTTCATCATGATCCAGCCCGAGCCAGGCCATCGCGGCCAGAATTTCCTGTATGGACTCATCGGTTGATCGCGAGGCATCGGTGTCTTCTATGCGCAGGACGAAGGTGCCCCCCTGATTACGGGCATAAAGCCAATTGAACAGGGCCGTCCTCACTCCTCCGATATGGAGATAGCCGGTAGGGCTGGGGGCAAATCGCACGCGTACTTTATCGTTCATGAACCAACTCCGGTGATTTAGGACGGATAGCTTAGCAAATTAAAGGCAGGATTTTAAGTTTAGGCCAAAATAAAAGGCCGGCTCGTGAGAGCCGGCCTTCCCCTGGGTAAGGGATGTATTGCTCGCAGTCGTGAGGGGACTGCGTTATTTCCAAAAACTTTTTAAACGTAAGTACAAGACTTAGTTACAAGCAATTGAAACAGGGTTGGTTCCCGTGTTGGTAAACCGTACGAGACCTGCAATGTCCCCGATGCTGTCGCCACGGCTGAAAGCAGTCTGTTTGGTCAGGACAACTTTGTTACGTCCCATGGAACCCATAACTTCAATACCGGTTTTTCCGTGGTCCGTGGTATTGAGAGAACGGTTGTCGTCAGCTGGCCCAAGAGTCAGCGGAACGGTGGTAGCATTTGCGGATTTCCAGACAACCAGGCTGCCGGTACCGCGATCGTTGCTGGTATAGCCGAATTTTTCGGTAGCTGCATTCGGAATGTTAGCAACTTCAACGGTGATGGAGTTAGCGTTGTTACATTCGGTAGATTCGCCTGGGTTGATGGTGCCCGCTTGAGCGGATACCGCCGAACCTGCAAAAAACAGGGCGGTGAGGATAAGAACTTTTTTCATTGCTTGCTCTCCTTTCAAAGGCAAGGGTTAAGAAACTTACTAATCAAACCAACATTGAACGGGAATGAGCGACTTGAATTATAGTTTGACGTTTACTTTTCACTTACGCAGTTTTTAAGGGAACTACGTTGAGGGAAAAGCACCGTTCCTTTTCCGGTTGCTGCTCTGGAGAAAGGAAGTAACAGATCGAATATTCACCCTCCCGGGGAAACTCTAAACTTACGGTTTGACCCGCCATTACAGTTTGTATCCTGGCAATTTCTGCTCCGGATTCAATTTGTGATATGGATGTCTGGTGCAATGAGAAACCCCAATCGTTCTTTAAAGTCACAGGTGAATCCTGAAAAACTTTAACGGGGGCATCAAAGCTTACTTTGTTGAGTTTAATTAGATGCCTGGGTTCTTTAGCGAGGGCTGGAGAGACGACAAGTAGATATATCAGGATAAGAATTAAAGCATTGACTAAAAATGCAGATTTTCCCAAACCTCTGGCAAGACCCATAATACCTCCCGATTCTCAATTCTAAAAGGCATTCCACAGGGGATTTGTCTATGGGCATAACGCCGCCGAAGACAGGCCTTCTAATAATGTTACAGGCCAGATTTTAGTGAAGAATGGGAATGGAGGATATCAGTGGTTGGCTTTATTTCATGTAGGAAAAACACCTTCCACGATCTCAGTTTTGCCTACACGGCGGAGAAGGTATTGCCTGGAATCTTGCGGTCTTTTTTCTATATCAGCTGATTTTCGATTGCATAGTAAATAATTTCTGCATTTTTTTTCATTTTCAGTTTTTCCAGAATGCGGGTGCGGTAGGTGCTGATTGTTTTAACGCTGAGAGATAATTCTTCTCCAATTTCAGTGAGAGTTTTGCCAGAGGCAATCATGAGAAAGACCTGGTATTCGCGGTCAGAAAGCAGTTCATGCAGTGGTTTGTCTGTTTGGAGAAAGTCGAATGCCAGTTTTTCGGTGACCTTTGGGGTGGCGAATTTGCCACCACCTGCCACCTTGCGCACGGCTTCCAGGATAGTGTCCATATTGCTGTCCTTGGTGAGGTAGCCCGCAACACCGGCTTTGAAAAAGCGAACAGCGTACTGGTCTTCAGGGTACATGCTGAGAACAAGAAGAGGGACTTTCGGAAATTCTTCCTGCATTTGTCGAACCACTTCCAGTCCGTGTTTGTCTGGTAAGGCAATGTCAAGCAGGACCAGGCTGGGTTTACACTTCTTGACCAGGTTGACGGCTCCATGTCCCGAATCGGCCTCCCCGATCACTTCGATATCATTGGTTTCTGAAAAGGCATTTTTTAATCCTCTGCGGAAAAGAGGATGGTCGTCCACTATCAGGAGGGTGATAGGTTTTCTTCTGGTTGCTAAGTTGTTCATGTTGTCTCCGTGTGAATTTGGATCGTCACTGTGGTTCCCTTGTTTTCCTCGCCCTGGATATCCACTTTGCCACCCCAGGGCAAAACGCGTTCCTTCATTCCCAGTATACCAAGAGATTTCGAATCGGAAATCTTGCTTGATTTGATTCCTTTTCCATTGTCAGCTACTTTTAGAATCACATGACCATTGACCTGTTTCAGACATACACTAACTTGTGAGGCCTGTGCGTGTCGTACGATATTGGTCAGCGTTTCCTGAAAGATCCGGAACAATGCTGTTGCCTGTTCCGGAGTTAGCAATTTGGGCAAATTGTGCACCTGTACAATGCAATCAATGCCTGTGCGTTTTTCAAAGTCCTGAGCCTGCCACTCAATCGCATCCTGCAACCCGAGGTCGTCGAGTACAGGAGGACGCAAGTCCATCACTAATTGTTTTACAGCAGGCAGAGTGCCATCTACAAGTTCCAATAGTCGTTGAGTATTTTCTCTAAGGGCTGGGGCAATGCGGTGCAGCTTTTTATCGAGCAGGTCCAGCTCGAGTTTTAGTGTAGTTAAAACCTGCCCTAACTGGTCGTGGAACTCCCGTGCGATACGTGAACGCTCTTCTTCGCGGATGTTTTGTAGCCGGTGGTACAGGTTTCGCAGTTGATCTTCGGATTTGAGGATATTTTTTTCTGCTGTTATCCTCTCAGCAGCTATTCCTAATAAATTGGCGAGAGTTTCTATCAGATGTCGCTCTTCCTTAAGGAATGGACCTTCGTGGGTTTGTGGCTTTTCTTTGCTATAAAAAACCTCAAGAGTACCCCTTTGAATGCCGGATACAAAAATCGGCGCTGAAATCATCCAGGGTGAACCCTCGAAAAGAGGTGACCCGTAAGTTTGGTTGTCGAATCGAACTTTGACCCGTGTGGCCTCCGGATATTGCCAACCGGGCTTGATGTTGGCTTCCAGTTTGTTGAAAATCATTTCGAGGGATTTTGAAGTTCCGATTAAATGGGAGACCTGGTACAAGCAGGTAAGCTCTTTGATTCGTTCTTTCAGGATTGAGAGTAGTTTTTCCTGATGAATTTCCGCCCGCTGACGCTCAATAGCACGACCCAAATGAATTCCTGCCTGCGACATGACTTCGAGCATTTCTGTTTGGGGTTCCACTGCTCGAGTGGAGAAAAACTCCATAACTCCCACCACTTCTTTTCCGATCAAAACTGGAAACGCAAACCCGGCACGGATGCCAATGTTATTGTCCAAATGCGCCCGCGGAAAATTTTCATCAAGCGTGGCATCAGTGATCCAGGCAGGTTTGCCGCTTTCGAGTACGCGCCCCGGAAGCCCCACACCGGGTTCAAAACTGGTTGATTCAGTGATCCTTTTGAAATTTAGAAACGCTTCTTCTTCAGAAAAGTGCCAAATGTTAGATGATATCAGATGGTCTTTTTTGCCTTCCTCCACAATATAGAGGTGTCCCACAGGCCAATCGGTATGTCGGCAAAGTTGATCAAGTGCGAATTGGATCGTACCTTCAACGGACCCGCTAATATTGGCAACTGCAGTCAGGTTTTTGTTGAGTTCAAGGAAAGATTTTTCACGTATGAGTTTTTCATGCGCTTGATGAAGCTCCTGTGTTCTAATCCTGACGTTTTCTTCAAGAGCCTTATGGGCATTTTGCAGTTTTTGTTGGGTGCGTTGCTGTAATAAACACAACATGGCAGTGAGCCAGATCGCAATGATGGCCAAAAAACGGTTTAAGAGCACTTTCCATAATTCACCACCTGATGGCGAAATAAAAATTCCGAAGATACAGAGAACTGTTCCTGCGGTCGCTTCTATCAAGATGTACTTCCTTTTGCCAGTAAGTAATCCAAGTAAAACCAGAGCAACGTATAAAACACCGTCTGAAATCCCAAGAGGACTGACCCAGTCTATAAAAAGGACAAACCCGGCGGTTCCCAGGGAAAGGAGCGGCAGCAAATTAGAATTCTTTTGAAATTTTTCGGAAATGAGATTCATGGGTCTTTACGAAAAAGATAGTCCTTCAACATAACATAAAGAATTGCTATCGCGAGATAGGCCATCCTTTATACGGCTTTTTTCAAAGGTTTTGGTTCCCCATAATCAAATCAGGTAATAGCTGAACTTCGGGTTTTTTGGGAAGGTTTTGGCAGTGTATACTGATATTAAATCATGGGGTTAGGAAATTTCCGCCGTGGGGCGAATATTTTGTAATGAGTCTATGAAATCTATCGACTAATAACTTAAAGAGGCGGAACTTTCGTGACTCCCGCAGATTAAAAAGAAAAAGCTCCAGGAGTTGTGGCTCCCTTTTAGAAGGAGAATATCGTGACGAAATTATCTCGAGTAGTTCCCTCAATAATTCTGGCTCTTTTGTTTGCTTTTCCTGTTCAGGCGATTGAAATGCGTGGGGAGTTGGTCTTGAATAAAGGACCGCTTCTCGAAATAGATACCTTGCAACGTACCCCGGTCTGCGAAAGCCTTCTCGATTTTCATGCAGGGAAGGATCAACCTAATTTTTTCAATTATCGTGACAATAATTGTCAGGGGCGTTATACGTTCACCTTGCGTGGTAAGCCTGGATCGACGGTCACTTTGTTCGGAAATGTGGATTACAGGAAGGAACGTGGATACCTGATTATTAGAAAAACGGATGACAAACAAATCTGGCTAACGGAAATCGAGTCGATTCCGGCAAACCAGTGGGTGAAACGTGCGCCTGAAAATGGATACGGAGGATACGAGGCATACTACGCTTCGGCTCCCCAATTCAGCCAAAATATTGCATCAGTCAAGTGGGGCCACTGGTGGGGACAGGAAGTTCCTGGAAGTGCTCACTAATATTCAGCAGGAGGGAAAGGAGACATCATGACGCAATCAAAGGTTTTGGCAATTGTGTTGAGCATCTTGTTATTCCTGCCGATTTCTTCCGGGGCCAAAGGTCGGAGCGGACTAATCCTCAATGCAGAGGGTTTGAGAGAATTGGGGTATTCCTATGGCGGTAACTTCGCCTTATACGATGTCCCTCATGGTGAGGACCGTGGACGCATTGATGATTTCAATCATTTTCAGGGACAAAAGCGTTATTCCTTGACTCTTGATGGGGAGGCGGGAAGAATTGTTACGCTTTACGCCCGTCCGCACTTTAAAGGAAACGCCGGGTTTCTGGTGATTCGAAAAACAGACGACCGGCAGGTCTGGATACAGGATTTGATGGATTTCCCTAAGGGTGTCTGGCATTCGGTTCCAAGCCAGAATGGGTATGGTGGTTTTGAGGTGTACTCCCAGGCGGCTCCCTTGTTCGACCAGAATATTTCCTCTGTAAAATGGGGGAAATGGTGGTCTGGAGAAAAGCCTCAGTCCTGACATTTGCTCATAGAAGTGGTAAATAGTTTCAGCCTCCCGGAGAATTTCCGGGGGGCTTTTTTTCTTTTTGAAACGGATTTTTAAGTAAAATGGAGGCATGGTCATTGAACAAATCCAGTGCCGATCCATACTCACACGTTCCGGGGGATTCCTGGAGCCTGTTTGTACTCATTCAATCAATCCGTACATTGGTTGTGGCCTGGGCAATACTTTGTGTGGGACCGGCTGTTACGTCCAATCGAACGGCTGGCTTACACGCGGAAGAAGGTGGGGCTCTTTTCTGGAAGTGAAGTCAAACGCCGCCAGGGTTTATAAAGAGACTTGTGAAAGGGAAAGACGGTGGGCCCACCGAAGGGACCGTCCATTTTCAGTTTTTTTTTCGAGTTCAACAGAACCCTGGCAACCTGCCGAGAAAAAATTCAGAATCACCCGGCAGTTGTTAAAAGCCCTGACCGACAATCCGCCAGAAGAATTAATCCTGCAAACACATTCAACATCCATCCTTGATGACAAAGACCTGATCAGGGCACTCTCCGGAAAAACGGACCTGCGAGTCCATATCTCCATAGAAACGGATCGCGAGCATATACAGGGTTTGAATAAGCAGGCCTGTGGTGTGGAGGAAAGGATTGAAGCCGTCCACAACTTATCCGATGCCGGTTTATTTGTTGTGGTGTGCATGGCTCCACTTTTGCCAATGGAACACCCGGAAAGGTTTTTTAGAAAACTCGCACGAGCCGGTGCCCAGGCTGTTGTCGTGGATCATTTTATAGAAGGGGATGGTACTGCCACCGGGTCACGAACCTTGAAAACTGTATTGCCCGAAAAAATGGAAGCATTGATGCCCGCTTCGGTGCAACTCAATTATCGTGATGAAATTGCTTCTATTGCAAGGCGTTTTCTGCCAACAGGAATTTCTGCGGCAGGATTTGCCGGAAATTACTCCTCGGTTTAAATGATGAATATTGAAGCGCCTGAAACCCTGAAGCAGCGGCTCACAAGAGTAGAGGGTCGCGGTTACAAAGCTTATAAGGATTTGCAGGGAACAGATTGGGCTTTTGGTCCTATCCAGCTAAAGTTTGAGCATGTGCAGGGAGATGCTTTTGCGGAACCCTCGCGTATGACAGCAAATTTACCTTTCAAGTTGAGTGGATTACCGGATGCTGTGTGTGATACGGCTTTGTCAAGGATTGCTGTAGAAGACTTTTTGCTTCGTCGATTTCATAAAGCTGTTTTGACAAGGAAAATAAAGCCAAAGGGTGCTGGAAAAAGTGGGATCATCACTGCGCTTTTCCCATCTCAGAAAATAATTAAAAGGTCAGCCGTAACAGTTTCTAAAAATCAAATCGAGTTGGTGTTCTTTGTCGGTTTACCGGCAGAAGGAAGGCGTATACTGGGTCTGGAATGCTGGCGTTTATTTGAAGAGGATGTTGCCGGTATTTTGCGACAGAGTCTTGCTGCTGAAACGCTGGACATGCCTGCCTTGAAGCTACATACGGAGACCTTTGAAGATTTTCATTGTTTGCAAGGGTTGTTGAACGAGAAGGGTTGGGTCGGGTTTGTTACTGATGGTTCCTGCCTGGCCCGTGCAGCGGGCAATTCCGATTTACCCCTGAAAGAGTGCCAATCGTTTATCGCACCGGAAAAACTTTCAGACAGGGTGACATTGCCCAATGCAGGTGAAATTCGAGGCATGCCAATTTTAAAGGGCATCATGCTTCTGGTAGGCGGCGGGTTTCATGGGAAAAGCACATTATTAAAAGCTCTGCAGAATGCAGTGTATCCGCATATTCCGGGTGACGGACGTGAACAGGTTGCCGTTAACCCTACGGCTGTCAAGGTGCGTGCTGAAGATGGACGTTTTGTGAATAAAGTTGATATCTCCCCATTCCTCGATAATTTGCCAGGAATTGAATCTACTGAAACCTTCTCAACACAAAACGCGAGCGGTTCCACCTCGCAAGCCGTAAATATTGTGGAGTCACTTCAATCTGGATGCAAGTTGCTGCTTCTGGATGAAGACACCTGTGCAACCAATTTTATGATCCGGGATGCCCGTATGCAGGCTTTGATTCACAAAGAACAGGAGCCGATCACACCCTTCATTGATCGCGTACGGGAATTGTACGAACGATTCAATATCAGTGCTGTCCTTGTTATGGGTGGTTCGGGAGATTATTTTGATGTGGCTGATACGGTTGTTGCTATGGAAAACTTTCAACCACACCTTGTCAGTGAAGAGGCGAGAAAAATTGCAGTAGCTATGCCAACTGGACGAAACAGGGAAACCCCCATGCCATTTCCCGATTTAATACCTGGCAGGCATTCACCTGAGAATTTAAAATTTCGCAAAGGAAAGAGAGAAGTGTTTATTTCGTCCCGAGGTTGCGATTCCCTGCTCCTTGGGATAAACGAGATTGACACGCACGAGATTGAGCAATTGGTCGAGACGGGGCAACTGGAAGCATGCGGTTGGATTTTACATGCATTAAAGGAATGGCTTGAGAAAAATGAAGGATCCAGTGTCGCTGGTGTGAAATCACTTCTTTCCAAAATGGAAAACAATGTGTCCTGTCTGTTACCCTGGAATAATGGGCTGGTTTCTTTACCGCGATTGCATGAAGTGATGGCGGTTTTGAGCCGAATGAGATTTTAAAACGAACTATTCAAGCGGGTCACCGGGGCGAAAATCGACCAGCGGTTTTTGCTCAGGCAAGGGTAGAGGGCCATTTGAAAAACGATGGAGTCGCCCTTTCGGGTTTGCCGGCCAGGCTCCTTTGGCGACATTGGTGGGTTGATCGCCCTTGAAAACCAGATAACCGTACTTACCGTAGTGGGGCAGTTTTCTGGCAAGCCCCTTCGCGGCCTCGGCTGAATGGAGCAGGATCCAGGAAATGGAATGGCGGGGTGACTTTGGGTGGGGAACGGTTAACGCTACGCTGTGTTCCTTAAGTGAATACGGTTGACCGTCGATCCTGATAATGTCTTGTTTGACAATGATGCCCTTTGTCTCCAGCCATTTTAAAAGGGGTTGGTTCTTTTGAAAGTGATGGCCCAACAGCCAGACGGAATGGTCTCCTTGTTCCAACCAATCGGCTTCAGTATCTTTTTTACCGTTGAGAGTCGACGCTATATATTTATAGGCTCCCTGTAAAGCTTGCTCTCCATTTTCCTCAATGACAATTAGGCTTTGGGAGTCCCCAAAAGATTGAGAGATGCTTGGAGGTACCTCGCCTTCATTCAATTGTCTAAAAACCTCGTTCCAGGGATCTAGCAAAATTGCACGTGGTGCGCTTGAAAGTGAAATTGAAAAATTTTGATTCGATTGCGTGATAGTTGCCATCTTGATTAGGGGAGCGGCATTGTTTTCACTCCAAATAATGTAGGGTAGGTCCAGATCGAATGTAGATCCATTTTGGTTCTGGAGGACTTCAAAGTCCAACTGAAATCCTGTTTTTGTTTTTTGAGAAGAAACCTTTCCAAGGGTGATTTGGGGAGCTCCTTTTGAAGAAATCCATTGTCGGAAAAAAGTCGAAAGATCCTGTCTTGAGTGCGCCTCCATGGCTTCCTGCAGGTTCTGGTATCCTGCGCGCTTGAAAATATGTTCAAAATAAAAGTCGTGCAAGGCATCCAGAAAAACTTTCTCTCCAATTCGTTTGCGTAGCATGTGAAAAACCATCACGAGTTTTCCATAACCGATTGCCTGAGTTGTCATGTCTGTGCGGGAAATAAACTCGTTTAGGGGAAAATCATTTTTTTTGGACACATAGTTTTTGTATTTCATCAATTCCTGAAAACGATAACGGTCACCTTTCCCCTTGAGATCCTGCATGAGATGGTCGGCAAGGTAAGTAGTGAGTCCCTCGGACCAGTTTCCCTCTTCTGTTTTTACGAACGCTCCATTTCCCCACCAGTTATGAAGGATTTCGTGAGGATAAGAGGTGTGCAGGATGAAAGGAAAACGGATTACCTGAGATCCAAGCAATGTGAACGAAGGCATGCCGTAACCCGTTTGCTCAGAATTTTCAACAACTGCGAATTTAACGAAGGGATAAGAACCAATCAGCCTTTGGTAAAACGGGATGTATAGTTTTGCTGTTTCTATAAAACGTTGGGCTAGTTCCGGATCTTTACTGCGCAGGAACACTTGCAGGTCAATGTCTTCCCATCGACCCCTGAATTCATGATAACGGTCCGTGATGAGATGAATTTCCTCCATCGGATCGTCGCATTTCCAAAGAGTTGAGATACGTCCGCCATTGTCAATGTGGGAAATACGTTTCCCTTCGCTGACCACTTCCCAGCCTGGTGGAGTGGTGGTTTGCATTTCAAAGATAATAAGGGGAGATGCATTTCCGGTTTCAATGACCGGGTAGAACAAACTGTTTTGACTCAGGAAAACAGTGTGGGCGTTTTCTACACTATTTTGCTCTCCCGTTTCCTGGAGGTCCCGGTAGGGGCCCCGGTAACGAAATTTAAATTGAATAAAGTCGGGCCAGTTATTGTTGGTGGGCTTAAAAATTTCAATCCGGTTTATGGGTTTGCTTCCATCCCTTGTTTTTGTCGCTGAAATTTTCCAGTCTCCCTGATGAGGAATTTCGACCGGGTCGACTTTAAAGTCCCCATGAAGGAGGAATACAAAGGAGGGTTCGTTCCATTTGCCAGGATAAAGTGTGAGGGCATCTTCTGCGGTTAGCGTTCCGAGGTGTGGCTTCAGTTCAATAGACAGTTTGTGTTCAACTGGCCGCTTTAGACCTCCTGCTAGTGCAGGAGGCGGGCACAGAAGGGCTCCTTGAAAAAAAAGGGACAAGAAAAGGCAGGTAAACCCACGGCGAATTGTTGACAATTTTATGTCCGGGAGATGTTGAATAAAATTCCGTGAACTATTTATGAAGCTTTTTGTTTGATAAAAACAAAAGGGAAAACTTTTTTAACGCTACAACAGCGAAAGTGCGCAACTATGTCAGGGTAATTATCTAACCTTGTGACCGCGCCTGCGCATGCATTCTCGGTATTGCTCTTTGAACTCATTGCTGGCAAGGATACCTCCGAGAACCGCACCTCCGGCAGCTCCACCTGTGGCACCGTAAATAGCTCCGTGTTCCTGGTTGCCATCCTCCTGTACCGCTTCAATCAGGACGCCCGTAGCCGCTCCTAGAATACCTCCATAAACGGCTCCTTTGGCAACGCCTTCTCCTACACTACCCGCTTGCTTGAGGGCTTTGACCTTGCAGTCGGAATCATCCATGTTGTAAATGACCTGATAGCTCGGTGCATTCGTGTCTATTTTTCCAGAGTCACCGGGCCTCCTGCCGTGAGTCTTGCTGTACTCAATCTCGACGTCCCGCCTGAATTCATCTTCGCGTTCATAATATTTGTAGCCTTTGCGGCATTTCTTTTCCCATCCTGGAGGGATCTTGTTTTGTTTGGCAAGTCCCGGAGGGAGACCGCAGTCCCGGGCCCAGGCCGGAAGACGGCGGTTGTGGTAAGGCTTCCATTTTGCGTCGTGGTAGTCGTAGTGACGGTGTTCCTTTTTCCAGTGCTTTTTATGTTTGTGTTTATTTTTTTTATTTTTCTTTCGTTTTTTACCTCGATAACCGTCATCGTCATCGTCGCCATCGTGGTGTTTTTTCCAATGCTTTTTTTTGCCTTTCCCTTTGTGATGGTGTCCCCCGTCATCATCGTCGTCATCACGATCTGCCAGGATGATGAATTTGGATTTGCTTTCGACAGGAATTGGGGAGGGATCATTCATAGAGGACCGAGCGAAATGAATTTCGTTTTGACTCCATCCCGCATGGGCAATTTTCATCTCGGGTTGGTGAGCCAGAGCTTGATTTGCAAACCCGAATAGAATAGCGATGGCGAGACAAAATCTTTTCATGTTTGGTACCTTTTGTGAAATGATCGATTATTATTCCATTGATTTCATTGTAAAAAGGTTATGTGATTAAAATCCACTAAAAGTTTTTTAATCTTGCAAGAGCGCTTAAATCAGAGAAATGGATTGTTGTTTATAAAATTGAAGCCAGGCCTGCACGATCGCCTACGTAGTGAAGCAGTGCCTGCTTAAGAAGTTTGTGTTTTGCTTGTGATAGGTCTGGATCCTGCTCAATCAAAGCAAATGCTTCTTTTCGCGCCGGAGTGATGAGCTCTGCGTCTCGAACAAGGTTTGCGACTCTTAAAAGAGGAAGGCCTGATTGTCGTGTTCCCATAAAATCTCCCGGCCCTCTGATTTCGAGATCTTCTTCCGCAATGAGAAACCCGTTTTGAGATTTGACCATGGCATCCAGTCTTCTTTTGGCTTCGGGAGTGATCGGGTGGTGTGCCACCAGCAGGCATTGCGAAGAATATTTTCCACGCCCGACCCGGCCCCGTAATTGATGCAATTGCGCAAGTCCAAATCTTTCTGCATGCTCTATCAAAATGGTTGTGGCATTGGGAACATCAATGCCAACTTCAATAACTGTGGTCGCGACCAAAACCTGCAGGTTCCCTTTTTTGAACTCCTGCATCATCTGCTGCCGCTCTTCATTTTTGATGCGACCGTGCAGTAACCCTGATTTCCATGCAGGGAACTTTCTTTTTAGATCTTCGAAGACTTCTGTGGCAGTGTGTAAATCCACCTTTTCTGACTCATCTATGAGGGGACAAACGATATAGGCTTGTCTGTCATTTTTAATCTCGGCGTCGATTTTTTGGTAAGCCTCTTCGCGCCGGTTTTCATAAAACTTATAGGTTTTAATGGGCTGTCTGCCTGGAGGCATTTCATCGAGTTGGCAAACATCCATATCTCCATAAAGTGTCATTGCAAGTGAACGCGGGATAGGGGTAGCGGTCATGACCAGCACATGCGGTTGAAAACCTTTTTTACCGAGAGCTTCTCTTTGCAATACACCGAATCGGTGCTGTTCATCGATCACCACCAATCCCAGTTCCCGGAATTGCACATCTTTTTGAATCAGGCTATGGGTGCCTACGATCAGTTGTGTTTTCCCTGAAGCCAGGTCTCCAAGAACATTGTTCCGTTCTTTATTGGTCAAGGCACTTGTCGCAAGATCAATTGACACCCCCAGTTTTTCACAGAAGGGTTTCAGGCCCTGGAAATGTTGCTCAGCCAGTAGTTCCGTCGGGGCCATCAGGGCTCCCTGGTAGCCGTTATCAATTGCGGTGAGCAGGGTTATAAGAGCGACAATGGTTTTTCCACTTCCGACATCTCCATGGAGGAGTCGGTTCATTGGGTGCTCCTGTTCAAGATCGTCCATGATGTTTCCCAACACTTTTCTTTGGGCACCGGTAAGTTCAAAGGGGAGATGTTTGACAAAGCGTTGAATCAGTGGGCCTCTTGTCTTAAAAGCGACTCCCTTTTCTTTTGTTTCATGGTTCAAGTGTTTTAGTGCCAGGCTGAGTTGGAGAAAGAAGAACTCTTCGAATATAAGTCGTAGCTGACCTGGGGTACGAAATTGCTCCAGTTTACGCATGCTCTGATTTGAAGGAGGGCGATGGGTTTCCTGAAAAGCGGAGCGCCGGTCTGGCAGTTTGTTCCGTGTCAGAACTTCTTCCGGAATGAATTCTTGTATGAGTGGAATGTAATGATCGACCACATTCTGCATGATTTGCCTAAGGTTTTTCTGGTTCAGGCCTTCAGTTGAGGGGTAGATAGGAATGATTTGACCCGAGTCGGGTTTTACAATCTCGTCATCCTGCAGGATTTCAATATCCGGGTGGACAATTTCCAGTCCCGTACCCAGATATTTATTTTCTGTCATTTTTCCTGAAAGAACCACCTTTAGTCCGGGTGCAAAGCGTTCCGCCATGTACGCATCGCGAAACTTGAACCATTTAGCCCGTAGCAGACCGCTATCGTCTTCAATAACCACTTCAAACAATCGTTTTCGCCGGCCCAGGCGGAGTATCCCGGAGTCCAAAATTGTTCCCGTGACAGTGGCCGTTTCACCAGCGCGTAATTCAGCAATCATTCGAACCTGTGAGCGGTCTTCATACCGGCTGGGCAAAAGATGGAGACAGTCTTCGGCAGTTTCCAGTCCCATACGTTTTAGAAGTTCAGCGCGCTTGGGTCCAACACCTTTAATGAATTGTACTGAGTCTGTAAGAGAAGTTTTTTGGGAATCTGCCATTGAAAAGCTCGTGATCCGGTTTGAAGAGCCTATCTTAAGGGAATACTGTTTAAATCCAAAACGTAGGTTGGAGGTTGAAATGCATTTAAGCCAGGTTTGGTTAGAGGCTTGATTTTAAAAGAAATTTGACTTTGGGCGGTTTTAAAAAGTATCCTTATAATAAGCAAGAATAGGTAAAAAAATTTGTTAGTCTTGAATAATTTGTTTGCGGATAAAAATTAGTCTGATCGGGCAACCTTATGTCTAAAATTACGCAAATAACCGATGCCGTATTAAGTTATCATCCGACAGCCGATGTTAGCGTAATTTTCAATGCTTATATGTTTTCGGCCAAGGCCCACCGTGGCCAAAGCAGGACATCGGGCGAAGCGTATTTATCGCACCCTGTTGAGGTAGCATACAATCTGACCCGTCTTCGTATGGATGAGAAGACGATAGCGGCCGGCCTCCTTCACGACACTCTGGAAGACACGCTCACTACACCGGAAGAGATCAAGAGTCAATTTGGCGACGAAGTGTATCACCTGGTAGAAGGGGTGACCAAGATCGGGCAGATGCCATTTGCCAGTAAGGAAGAAAAACAGGCAGAGAATTATCGCAAAATGGTTCTCGCCATGGCGCATGATATCCGGGTGGTGCTCATCAAACTTTCAGACCGCGCCCACAACCTGAGAACTCTGGAATCTCTTTCAGATGAAAAGAAAAAACGCATCGCCCGGGAGACTCTTGATATTTACGCTCCAATGGCCAATCGTCTGGGAATCGGATGGCTGAAACAGGAACTCGAAGACGGGTCCTTCAAATATTTGCATCCCGAGGCTTATAAACAGATCGTAAAAAAAGTGAAGCAGGCGGAAGAGGAGCGCCGTGATTATGCTGACGAGTGTTGTCGGTTATTGAGTGAGGACCTCAAAGCTGCAGGAATTGATGCCACCGTCAAAGGGAGATCCAAACATCTTTTCAGCATTTACCAGAAAATGGTATTACAAGACCTGCCATTCGACGAGTTATATGACCTGGTGGGACTCCGGGTCATTATTGAGTCAGAGCAACAGTGCTATGCCGTCCTCGGGGTGGTACACGCATTGTGGCGTCCAATTCCTGGAAAGTTCAAAGATTATATTGCCATGCCTAAACCCAACCGGTACCAATCGCTGCATACAACAGTAAGTGGGCCTGGCGGGCAGCGAGTTGAGGTGCAGATACGGACAGCGGAGATGCACAGAGTAGCGGAACAGGGAATCGCAGCGCACTGGCAATACAAGGAGGATGGAAAATCTTCTGTAAAATATCTGGACGACCATCTCGACTGGGTACGGACGATGATGGAGGAACAAAAAGAAATCAAAAATGCAAAAGATTTTCTCGCTTCTTTCAAAGTGGATTTGTATTTTCAGGAAGTGTTTGTATTTACACCTCAGGGAGAAGTTGTTGCGGTTCCAAGGGGCGCGACACCGATTGATTTCGCTTATCATGTTCACACAGACATCGGCCATCATTGTATGGCAGCAAAAGTAAACGGCAAGCTGGTATCGGTTCGTTACAAATTAAAAAACGGAGATCAGGTGGAGATTGTTACTGATCCTCAAAAGTTTCCCAGCCGGGATTGGTTGTCTATTGTAAAAACCTCCAAAGCCAGAAACAAGATTTCCAACTTTTTGAACCAGCGGGAGCGGGAGCGCAGCCGGATATTGGGGATGGAGTTGCTGGAAAACCTGATTAAAAAATCAGGTCTTGTTCCAGAAGAGATTCTTAAGGGTAAGATGCTGGAAGAAGCCATTCATTCCTGTGGGTTCAATAATTTTGACAACCTGCTGATGTCTGTTGGTTACGGGAAAACTTCCGCTCGCCGCGTGCTGGAGAAACTGGTCCCTAGAGACCAGTTAAAACTGGTCGCAAAGGAAGAGAAAAAAGAACAAACCTCACCGTCTATTGGGGCGAGCCCAATCAAAGTGAAAGATTTCGATGATGAGTTAATGATCCGGGTGGGGAAGTGCTGCAATCCTTTGCCTGGCGATCCGATCCTGGGCTACATCACGCGGGGCCGCGGTATTTCTGTACATCATAAAGAATGTCCCGGAGTGGGGTCCCTGGCTAATGAGACTGAACGATTGCTTGAAGTGGAATGGGATCTTGCCAATAAAACACTATTTCCAACCCGGGTTTCAATCGTCAGTGTTGAAAAACCGGGGCAGTTGGCAAAAATAAGCCAGGTGCTTTCTGAGTGCGAAGTGAATATCACTCGAGCCAATGTGAGAATTGGTGGTTACAAGCGGGCTTATTTTGATCTCACAGTAGAGATCCGTGATTTAAATCATCTTATGGGTATGTTTGACCGGTTAAAGCAGGTCGATGGAGTTTTGCATATTGACCGGGTTCAGGAGTTTGGAAAAAAGAAACCCGGGAATAATGAAAACTGGAAAGACAGGGGAGGGGAGACAGAGTCGACAGAGGAGTCAAGCGCTGCCGTCAATTGACCGGAGCTTTAACCGGTACTTTGGTGACCTTTCCTGCTTTGATACACCGGGTGCAGACCTTGATCGTCTGAACCTTTCCACGATAAACCGCCTGCATTTTTTTGAGATTCGGGTTCCAACGACGTCGGGTATGATTGTTCGCATGGCTGACATTATTGCCAAACATGGGACCCTTATTGCATACTTCACAGCGCTTAGCCACAGCTTTTCCTCATCATTTTCAGGTAAATAAAGATAGGTAATCTACCATAACAGGGGCTGGCGGGACAAGCCTATTAAGCCTATTTGCCAATAAAAAAAACCAGCCCTTTTTAGGGCTGGTTTAAGAAATCTGTCAAATCGACTAGAGATCTGTGAATTGCGACTCGGAAATAATCTCCTGCAAGACCGCTTCAGCCAAAACGTCAGAGGAAACATGGTACTCATTATTTTGAACTTTTTCCTTGATCGCATTGACCTTTTCAGCCCGTATGTCAGCAGAGTTGCTAACCGCCTCGTGGGCTTTTTGAATCAATACAGCCCGGGAGGAGAGAGCTATTTGCTCACTGCCTGCGGGCGCTGAAGGCGGTGCATCAGTTTTGGCCGCTGCCGGTTTTTTACCGGAATCGCGGGTCTCCTGAACCGCTCTGTTTTTTATTCTGAATTCGTTACTTGGGATTTCCATTTTTAAAAGCCTGCCTCGTTTTTAACGAGGTCTTGATTTCTTGCAGGTTGTGGCCTACCGACCGTTTGTCTATTATATAAGGCGATGCCGGTTAGGGCAAGTGCCCGGCCCCCTGGTTGCTTCACTTACTACATATCGGTGGAACTTGGAGCAAACTTAAGGGGTCCCCGGAAAAATTTTCCCCCTATATGACCCAAATTTACCGTTGTTAGGCTAACTTGTTGATATCTTTAGTGTCAAGGCAGCAATCTTTGGGCTGATTTTCAATAAACTAAAAACCATTTAAAACTAATGAGTTATGGAGTTTAGAAACCCGATCCCGACAGTGGATGTCATTATTGAGTGGGAGGACAGGAGAATTTTGTTGATAGAGAGGAAGAACCCTCCCTATGGTTGGGCGCTACCCGGTGGCTTTGTGGACTATGGAGAAACCTTGGAAAAAGCCGCTATAAGAGAATCTTTTGAAGAAACTGGGCTTAAGGTCAAACTACTTCAGCAGTTTCACTCCTATTCTGATCCGGAAAGGGATTCACGCCAGCACAACATCACGACCGTTTTTCTGGCCCGTGTTGTGGAGGGAGAACCAACGGCATCCAGCGATGCCAAAACTTGTCGCATTGTTCGGGTAGACCAACTGCCTGGACCGATAGCGTTTGACCATGAGAGAATAATTGAAGATTACAGACGTTTCAGGTTTGAGGGGGAGGATCCATTTTTCGAGCATTTTTAGTTCTGGTGTCAGTTAGCTGGTAAAAAAGTAATGATCGAACTTTTTGAGGTTTTATGAAGAATTTTCTATGGTTGGTGGTTTTGATCCTGTTGTCTGGCGTAAAGGGGGTAGCGGCCCAGCAGGCCCCGGTGGAAAAAGATTTCAAAGCAATCGCGTGGAAGCATTTAAGCAATATTGTGGAGTTTGGACCAAGACCTCCAGGTAGTCCAGCACATGCAAACCTGCGTCAATACATCAAAACTATCGGGTTACAGCATGCCGATTCTGTCGCTGAATTGCCGTTTAATTACCAGACTGAAGAGGGGCAGATTATTCCCATGTTCAATCTGGAGTTCAAGATTGAGGGAACGGAAGGAGGTCGTCCCATTTTACTCGGAGCTCATTTCGATACACGTCGGTTCGCAGATGAAGACTCAGATCCTGAAAACCAGAAGAAACCGATCGTCGGTGCCAACGATGGAGGTTCGGGTACGGCACTGTTATTGGCGCTCGCCGAATACTTCAAAGAACATAGACCTCGCCGCCCGGTACATCTCGTATTTTTTGACGGGGAAGATTACGGCGTAAAGTTTTCCAACAATTATTTTTTGGGATCAAAACATTATGCGGAGGGTGTCAGCCGAAGAAGTGAAGATGAAAAACCATTTTGTGTGCTTGTGCTGGATATGGTTGCGGATCGGGATCTGAAAATATACAAGGAAGTATATTCGAATGAAGGGGCACCCTGGCTTGTGGATCTGTTGTTTGATACAGCCCATCGGTTGAAGTACCGGCAGTTCACCCCGCGTCCACGCTATACCATCCGTGATGATCACTTACCGTTTTTGAAGGTTGGCATCCCCGCAGCGGTTCTCATCGATTTTGATTACCCTCACTGGCATACACAGGAGGATACGCTGGATAAATGTTCAGATGAGAGTCTTTATATCGTTTTTAATGTGGTAACAGAAGCAGTCGCAATGATGTGATTTCCTTGTCACCTGTCCGGGTTACCGCATGGGATTGTTGGCTAACCAGGAGTTGACAGAAAGAAATTGAAAACGACTCAAAAAACTTCTGTAAGTTTATCAAAAGATTTTAATGGATTTGAGGCTTTAGAGATTTCAGTTTTTCTGCAGCTTCCTGATTCATGGGGTCCATCTCGAGAATCATTTCGAGCTCGCGAATCGCTTCTTTTTGCCGGTCTGATTTATTATATATTTCGTATAATTTCCAGTGGAGTGATAGAAAGTCCACTCCCTGGGTTCTCGCTGTGTTGAAGGCATGCTCTGCTTTTTCGAATTGTCCCAACCCGAAATAGCTGTTCCCCAGATTGAATTGTGTGATAGCAAACTCGGGGTCTAGATCGGTGGCTCTTTTCAGGTGGGGAAGGGCTTCTTCAAAACGTTGGACTTTATTAAGAGCGGCGCCAAGGTTGGATAACCCCTGCACGAAATTAGGATATACCTGCAAGGCTTGTGTGAAATACTTGATCGCTTTTTCTGTTTCTCCTTTTCTGAAATACTGACCTCCGAGATTGGACAGAGCTTCAGGAAACTTTGGGTTGGCTTTAATTATTTTCTCGTATTCCGCAATAGCCCGATCAGTTTGCCCCAAACCACGATAAGCCACCGCAAGGTCGTACCGTGCAGGAATAAAGGAGGAGTCCTTTGATAGCGATTGCTCAAAATACTCAATGGCTTTTTCGGAATCACCCAGGGCATACAGTGCAAAATTTCCTTTGTAATAGAGCGCTTCGGGAGAATTTTGATCTTCCTTGCGCAAGGCGGTCAATGTTTTTGGTGAAGATGGTTTTAGGTATGGCTTAACGTATTCAATGGGGAGAGCGAGGTTTATTGAGCGACCTTCCAGGGTTGCCAGTCCCACCACTTTATTATCCTGATCGAGCAGAGGGCCACCGCTATAGCCGGGGTCGAAGGGGGTGCTGGTGTAAATAAAGGAAAAGTCGGGTAAGGCCTGGGGGTGTATTCCGAGAACAAATCCATGGGTTTGTACCAGGGGGCCGATCAGGCCGTTTTGTTCCCTATGGACACGTTGGGAAGGAAACCCGAGAGCTGTTGTGTAGTCGTAGTTTTTTAGAGCGGCACTGTCACCGATTTCAAGTGTGGAGTAGAAGCCTTTTTCCAGTTGCAAGATAGCCCAATCCTGCCGACGGTTGAGGTTGTTGACTCCCTGAATACCGACCCGCCTTCCATTTTGGAAAACAGCTTCAATTGTATTTGCGTCCAGAATGACATGATAATTGGTGACCAGTAATCCAGTGGGTTCGGCAACAAATCCCGTTCCGGTACCAATAACCTCGCCCTTAACATCTTTAGCGATAAGTAAAGCCAAAGCCCCCTTATTTACTTCAAAGCCATTGGCCGATGTGAATAGCTGGCTCCATATCAGGGAGATCAAGAAAAATTGCCCGATTGCCCGGCGTAACTTTAAGCAGAAATTCCGTTTCATCAAGCCTCCTCAATCATTAAGAAATTAATCCGATCATTAGATTGTATAAGAGGGGCCGTCACGAATACAACCGAATTCAAATGATTTGTGAAAGCTCAAAAAAAAAGCCCTCCCAATAAATGGGAGGGCTTTTAAAAATAAAAACTTATTTTACTGTAACGTTTACCGTCGTGGTGATGGCAGGGTTGTAAGGTACATGGTTCCCTTTTGCGAACAAGGCACTGATTTTGTGCTTGCCAGCATCCAGTTTGATTTCCTTACAGGTCGAACCATCGCCCATATGGATGTGCTGAGCGTCTTTCCCGATTGGCTTGCTCAGGTCTGCAGGCAGGTCGACATTAACCAGCAAATGGTGATGGCCTTTGCCGTCGTTAACGCCCTTTTTCGCAGGCTCAACAGATACTCCATGAGTTTCCATGCAAACTTTTACAGGGCTGGAAACGGTAGCGCCGTCTGCAGGCTCAGTAATGGTAACGGAGTTTCCATCTGCTTGTGCAGAGGAGAGTCCCAGTACCAGCAGGGAAACGGCAGCAACGCTTGCTTTAAAAAAGAATTTCGTCATGACAAATACTTCCTCCTAGGATTGATGAAAATGGTTTTGATTGGATTTTCAGACCGGTGACATCCTGTTGCCGGGCCTCTTCGGGAAAGTGGAATAGGAACCAGGTAGGGTGTCCCTTCCGCTGACGTCTGCATCAGCTTCCCCAATAATTTTTCAGAAGTTCCACTGACCCTTTTAGATCACCATAATCAGGGTCGGGATTCAAAGTTTTTTTTCTTTTTTGGGAGGAGAGGGTGAATGGGGCAAACTGCTACTAAATATAGGGGGGTAAGCTTTGCTAAGGCCCGAAAAGGGTATATAATCCAGACACTGCTTTTTTATGGATAACACCGGTCGTTGCCAGGTCCCGTTGCGGGATTGGCAACGTTTGTTTTTTGATTGAATAGGGAACCACAGGAGGGTTTGATGGATTTACCGGTTACAGGAGAATGTCGACTTTTGCACACATGTGAAATGTGTGAGTACAACAACGATACAGATTGCAAGGCGGATCATAATGAACATAACCGGTGGATCGTAAACCATCGGATGAACGATGTTAAATTTAAGCTGATAGTTGGCAGTAATAAGGGCGGTGTTGGCAAAAGTACGGTCACAACAAATCTGGCTGTGGCATTGGCGGACAGGGGATTTAAAGTAGGCCTTGCCGATGCAGATTTGCATGGCCCGAATATTCCAAAATTACTGAACGCCGAGTCCGTCCGTTTAAAATCGGAAGAAGATGGAATTGTCCCATTCGAAACCAGAAACGGGTTACGCGTGGCTTCACTGGGATTCCTGATCGAAGATCCCAATATGCATATCGCCTGGCGTGATGCGGTTAAGTACGATTTTATTATTGAATTATTAGGTAATATTAATTGGGGTAAGTTGGACTACCTTTTGATTGATCTGCCTCCAGGAACCGGAAACGAACAGATCACCATCATAGATTTCATTGGTGAGGTTGACGGCTGTATAGTTGTCACGACACCCCAGGACCTGGCTCTGCTGGATGCGCGAAAAATGATTTCTTTTTCTCGCGACAGTAATGTTCCGATTGTAGGAGTTATCGAGAATATGGGGACGATGGCCTGCCCACACTGTAATGAGCAGATCGATGTTTTCAAACGCGGTGGTGGTGAAAAGCTCGCGGAAGAGTTGGTTCTTCCTTACCTTGGCAGTATTCCGCTGGACCCGGAAGTGGCATTGCGTTCCGATGATGGAGAGCCGGTAGTGCTTTCTCGACCGGATTCAGCAGCAGCGAAAGCCTTTTTACAACTCGCGGATAATTGCCACAAGTTCTTGAATCCTGAAGAATCCTTGCAATCCTAAAGACGAGTTACTGTGGTTTTAAAATGAAAAAACGGGGGAATCTATGGTGTGCCCTTCCTGAAAAGGTATTAGTTTGAAAATTTTTTAAACCTCTTGTAAAGCCATCTTCAAGCTGTTTCCCGTCATTTGAGCTCAAATACAGCCCAAACCCGACAATCCATTTGCGATCACTGGTGGATTTATTGGATAATAAAAGAGCGGGGGATTGGAGTTCCCAGTTTCAGGGGGTAGATGATTTTAACCCTCTGGCGGTTTTTCCAAATAACTAAAGGACTCTTTTTAGGTAATGCCGGAAGCGCTCCGGTCTTTTCGAGGTTTTTAAAATATGGTGCCAATTGGTTTTTCGAAAGTTTTCCGGCAGGGCCCTGCTTTTTTTATTTTTACATTGCTCTCCGTTTTTTTTGCAGGAGTTTCAGGCCACGCAACCGAATTTGAAGAAAGTTTAAATAGTCCTGTTTATTCCAACAACCCGATTGTTGCGGTGGTGGAAGGAAAAACAATTCATCTGAATGATCTTCGCGATGCGCAGGTTCATGAACTTATGGTTCAGGTTTTTCAATTGCAGAAGCGCAAGTTGGTTGAGAAAACCATGAAGGTCCTTGGTGAAAAATATCCTGATTTAAAATTGTCAGGAACCCCTAAGGTCACCAAAGAAGAAATCGTAAAATTTTACCAGTCCACTCCCGAGGTCAGATCCATGGGGCCGCTGGAGCAATGGAAAGAAAATATCCGGGACTATCTCAAGAGACTCAAACGGGAAAAATATCTCAAACAGGTAGCCGAAAAGTTTAATAGAGCAGCGAGCCTGGGATATGTTAAAAACTACCTTGTTCCTCCATCCGATTTTAAGTTGGTTGTTGGATTGGGAACTGCAATGCGTTGGTTTCCCAGTGAAACGGATTCCCGTCGAAAGGTATTTCTTTTGGAATACTCTGATTTTGAATGCCCTTTCTGTAAACGGGTTCAACCAACCCTGGCCAAGTTGAGAAAAAAATATTCCAACGACGTTCAGTTTGGGTATCGACACTTCCCCTTGCCTTTGCACAAAGAGGCCACCAGTCTGGCGGAGGCAGTAGAATGTGCCCGGGATCAGGGGCGATTCTGGGAGTTTCATAATCTTGTCTATCAAAACTCTGCTATTGCCAATGGACCCGATGGTGTTTTTAATCTTGCCCGTAAAGCTGGCGTAAAAAATATAAAGGGTTTTGAAGATTGCTGGTCTGCTGGTAAGTATCGAAAACGGGTACAGGAAGATGTTCAGGCTGGGGTTAAGATTGGGATTCGAGGCACTCCGACATTTATCATTGGTCAATACAATCCTGGTCAAGGGACCGTCTCTGGAGAAATGTTTTCTGGCGCGGTGCCTGAGGAAAAATTTGTCAAAGTCATTGAAAAGTATCTGACCCAATGACCTGGTAGTCAGGAAATTTTTCAGGAAAAATGCACACAGAAAATTACAAAAAGATTATTCCCCCAAGGCCCTGTGGAATCGTCCTTACTGTTCTGATGTCCATGGCCTTGTCGACCCCTGCGGTTGGATTCGATTGGAATTCGTCTCATAGCGACAGTGAAAACGAGAAATCGGTTGCGGGGATCAGGGTTGAAGCCTTCAGCGACCAGGAAGTCCTGAGACCGGATGACCAGTTTGAATTAAACCTGGTGGTTTCGCTTGATGAGGGTTGGCACATTTATTCCCTGGAGTCCCAGGATGATCCCACCCTGCCAACCCGTATAATCCTGAAAACCAATTTGACCGATGTGGGGGAAGACTGGAAGGAATCGACTCCCACCATTATGAAAGACCAGATATTAAACCGCATGGTTAAAGTGCATTTAGATCGTGCAGAGTTCAAGCGTACTTATGTTGTTCCCGGTAATCTGGGGCCAGGTCATCATCCGGTTCGTGGGTTTCTCACTTTCCGGGCCTGTGACAACCGGGTTTGCACAATGCCTCGCAAAGTAAGGTTCAACACCCTGATTCAGATAGTGGCAAAAGACCAGGTTTGATTTGGTCTTAACCCGCCTGCCATTTTCAAAGCATCCAGGAATCGCCATGCGTCAACTCATGCAGGAACAATTGCCTGCTGCGACCCGTAACCTTTTGGACAGGGTTGCTGTGCTTGCGACCAAAAATGATTTCCACGTATATGTAGTGGGAGGATTTGTCCGGGATCTCCTTCTTCAAATCAAGAACCTGGATATCGATCTGGTGGTGGAAGGTGATGGACTTAGGTTCGCGGAATTACTGGGCTCAGAACTCAATGCCAAAATAACCCCCCACACCAGATTTGGGACTTCCGTTCTGGACCTTGAGGATGGCTCTCATCTGGATGTCGCCACGGCACGCCTGGAAATTTATAAAGAACCTGCTGCCTTGCCTACCGTTCAACCTGGAAGTATCCGTGAAGATATGGGCCGACGGGATTTCTCGATCAACAGTCTTGCGATCAAACTGGAGCCTGAAGGATGCCATCTGTTCCTGGACTTCAATCAGGGGAAACTGGATCTCGAACAAAAGGTTATTCGAGCTCTCCATCCCAAAAGTTTTGTTGATGACCCAACCCGAATTTTTCGCGCCATTCGGTTTGAGCAAAGACTTGGCTTCGCGTTGAATCAGGAGACCAAAACATGGTTGGTGGCAGGCATCCCGGTAATTGAAAAACTCAGTGGGCACCGGCTCTTTAATGAGCTTGTTGCGATTTTCATGGAAAAGGATGTTACCGCCTGCCTTTGGCGACTACAGGAACTTGGAGTGATAAAAGGAATTGACCCGGAAATCTACTGGGAAAAAGTTGACTGGCAAAAACTCGAACGGTTGGGAATCGAAGCGAATAAGCCCGAAAACCGTGTTTCGATCGGGGAGGTCGACCAGGTTTTTATCTGGTTGCTTGGGATGTTATGGTCCCTGGACGAAAAGGTGTTTTTACGGGTATTGGACCGGTTTGGCCTTAAAGGTGGCGCAGGTGAAAAACTGATAAAAGACAGAGAATATTGCATAAGCGTTTTAGATAAATTTGAAGAATCAAGACCGGTTTCCTCTGTCGAGGTTTACGAGACTTTTTCTTCTATCTCTATTGAGGCAGCTTACTGGCTTTTGGCCGTTTCAGAAAATAAAGCGATCGGGTTGGGGGTCGACAGGTACTTCTCATATATTAAAGAAGCCAGTCACGTTTCATTGACAGGCGATGATCTGATTTCCCTGGGACTCAAGCCGGGTCCTTTATTCCAGAAGGTGTTTCAAGAACTATGTCGGGGGCGACTCGAAGGTAAAATTCATTCTCGTGAGGATGAAAAGACATGGGTCAGAGAAAAGTATCTCACCGAAGGATGAACACGGCAGTATGGTATACTTTCCCTCTAAAATAAAAACCGCATTTTCAAACGAGAAAGTTTCCTGATATGGCAAGTGTTGAATACCTCATCAAACAATTCCTGAGCCCCGATCGGCGGACACTGGATTTAAGTAATTACAATATAGGGGACAAGGGTGTTTCTTCTCTGATTCAGTCGAAGCAACTAAAGCGATTAAGAAAACTGCGTCTGCCAAATAATAATATCGGAGATGTCGGTGCAAAAGAAATCGCCGAATCTGAAATTTTTAAGAATCTGAATGAGCTTGAGCTGTACAGCAACGTGATCAGCGATGAAGGTGCGGTTGCCATTGCCACTTCTCCACACATGGCCAAGTTAAAAAAACTGGGTTTGTATGGAAACCTGATCGAGGATGAAGGTGCGATAGCAATTGCGGATTCTGAAGTGCTGAAAAAGGTAACCCACCTCTATCTCTCAGGCAACAGGATTCGAAAGGATGGCCTGGATGCACTCAAAAATGCACGGTGTCGTACACGTCTCTGTCATTTGCATATTGATGACCTGGAAGACCTTGGTTATGTTGATGAAGATGACGAGGATGATGAAGATATGGTGTACCGCCCTTCCTGGCGCGATGAAGAGGATGAAGAATGATCACACCGTCAACAAACCATACAATTTTGCATTTGTTTAAGAAGTTTCTATTGGTGGCCATTTTTCTCGGTTTTACGGCACCTGTTTTGGGGCAACTTGATGAAAAGAAAATTGATTATGACGCTGTTTTTGCCGCTGGTTTTTTACGAGGTGGTACAGTGCTCAATCTCTCGGGGAAAAAAATTGGGGATGAGGGTCTTGAAAAACTTTTAAAGCTGGGAGACAGGTTAAAGAAAGTCAAAAGCCTGGACCTGCGTTACTGCAAGTTGTCAGAAAAAGCCGGGGATATGCTGGCAAAATCCGGCGCTTTCCCCAACCTGAAGAAACTTGAGATTCGACATAATTATTTAATGGATGCTGGTACGGTAGCCTTGGCAGGTGCAGTCGGGATGACCAAGCTCGAAAAACTGGGGCTGGGCTGGAATGAGGTGCGCGATGCGGGAGCTTTGGCTTTGGCTCAGTCGGATAAGTTTCCCAGGCTTAAGAAGCTGGACTTGCGAGGAAATTTCATTGCAGATAAAACAAAGAACGAGTTAAAAGAAAAACTGGCCCACCTGAAAAAGCTCAAACTGGAAGCCAGTTTATAATTTGATAATTCCCGAGTCTTCATCAAAAACGAACTTCTCGCCACCCGGTGCTTCGTAACGGATTTCTTTCACCTCCCAGATGTGCATCATTTTGACATCCGCTTCAGCAGCACGGTATCGGCCGTTCTCTTTCCGTTGGCAAAGCAGGAATTTATTGGCATTGTTTGAAACAATGTCCCATTCCTGAAAATCACTTTTTACTTTATTGTTGTCCCAGTCGATATCCAGAATATTCATAGCAAAGAAATTCCCTGATGATTTGTTTGAAGTGCACCTCTTTAAACTCATTAACACATTCAGGTTATAAGGCCTGTGAGCCGCGGATCTTTAGATCAGCCTTTAAGAGGTTTGGGGTCGTTGTTAAAAGTGCATATCCTGAACCAGTTTCCTCGCTTTGGCAAGCGTATGGCTTCGCGTCGGTTTGGAATTTTTTAAAACGATGCGGGCCAGGTGAACCTGCGAGTCGATTTCCTGGTCAGGTGAAATGCCTTTTGATTTAAGATATTGGCGGATTTCCGATTCCTTTACAGTTAAGGGGTCCAGCCCTCTGAGTTTACGTTTGGTCTTCGTTTTTTCTGTGGAACGCTTTTCCTCAGGGTCGGGGGGGAGATCTTTTTCAATACGAATTTCAGGTGTAATCCCTTGTTCTGTAATGTCGATTCCCGAGGGAGTGAAGTACTTGGAGGTGGTCAGACGCAATCCTGAGCCGTCGCTCATTCTGAAGATGGTCTGTACCGATCCTTTCCCATAAGAGTTTTCTCCAATCAGGATCGCTTTCCCGGAATCACGAAGAGAGCCCGCCACAATTTCCGAGGCGCTGGCGCTATGCCCGTTGATCAATACAGCCACCGGTAGTTTGCTCAGGCTCTCGGAAAACATCGCATCGTATTCCTGAGAGTCGCGCACATGTCGTCCTCGGGTGTAAACAATGAGCCGCCCTTCTTCAAGAAAATGACTGGCCACGAGAACAGATTGATTCAACAACCCGCCTGGATTGCTACGAAGGTCGAGGACCAGCGCCCGCATGCCTTTTTCAGTTGCCTTTTCGAGGGCCGCTTCCAGTTGTTCATTGGTCCGTTTGGAAAAACTGGAGATCTTGATGTATGCCGTATCGTCTTTTAACCATTTGAATTCGACGGACTCAATGTGAATGACCCTCCGGGTCATGGTGAAGCGGCTTTTCTCTCCTGTTTTTGGTCTCAGGGTACGGATTTTTACCTGTGTGTCCGGCAACCCTCTCAACCGGGCGGCCAGTTCGTGAATCTGCATACCCTTGATTTCTTCACCATCGACATGCGTGATGATGTCTCCCTTCAGTAACCCGGCCTCTTCTGCCGGTGAACCTTTCATCGTTTTGACAACGGTGAGTTTCAGGTCTTCCAGGGTGATAACCATTCCGAGGCCACCATATTGCCCCTCTGTGTCTCGCATGCTGTTTTCAAATTCCTCAGGGTTCAGATAAAGCGAGTAGTTATCAAGGGAACTCATTATTCCATGAATGGCGATGGTCTCAAGCTGATCCTCTTTTATTGAATCAGTATGATGTTTAAGGAGGAAGCGAAACACTTTACGGGCGCTTCTCAGATTGTCATCGTAACTGTAGTTGAGGTGGAACATAAGTTTACTACTGCCGGACACAATGGTTTTCCCATCCCCATGCTCTGTAATTTCAAGTGCCCCTTCCGGTGGCATACTCAGCATGGCATCGATGACAGAACCAAATAGCTTGCGGTAATCCGGCGGGTAAACATATTTATCCGCCACCAGGTCCAATACCTCTTCAAATATTTCCAGTTCTTTGTTAAAGAAACTGGCTTGAGCTTGAACAGAGGTAAATCCGGCTCGCTCCAGCTTTAACGGGGTGAAAACGGTGGCGACAACCAGGGCAAAAGCTAGCCCTAATTGCAGGATTGGAAACCGTCGCCGGGGCGGATTACTCTTTTGGGGCGGGGATAAGGTCACTGCTTCAGAATGTCTTCAAGAATCACCGCAAGGTTCTCCGTCATCAGGTCAACAGACCCTCCAGAAATACTGGGTGTGACCTTGAGAACTCCATTGATGATAACGGTGGGTGTTTCATTAATTTCATATTGCTTGGCCTTGGCCATGCCTTGTTCCACTTGTTGCTTGATTGCAGGCGACTGCATGCCGCTGGTGAATTCTTTTTCAATTCCGTGGTCCCGCGATAATAATTTGATAACGCGCGGTTGGAATATATTGATTTCCATCAGGAAGTTCGTGTCGAACAACTCCCGAGTGAATTTCTTTTCAATACCGTGTTGGTCAGCTATGTAGTAAGCCATAGCGGGGTAGGGGGTCTGGTTTCCCCAGTAAACTGGAACCTTCTTGTGGAATACTTTTCCCTTGAACTGCTTGTGAAGTTTTTCCGAGGTGTCCAGAAATTTGTAACAATGCCCACAGGAATAATTGAAATACTCTTCCATTTCCACCTGTTTCAAGCCCTTGAGCTTGGCAAGGTCCCCGATCACTTTGTACTTTCCCTTGAGGGAACCGTCTGCCGCTATTCCGGCCTGGGGAATGAATAAAGTCAACATGATGAGCAGGGTGAAGAGGGTTCTCATGAAAATCTCCTGGGAAATTATAGGGCTAAATGTTATGCCCATCTAAATAAGTGCGGGCCACCCGAGGCCGCTGAAAAGTATCCGTTTCAGACGTACTGAAACATTATAATTCATTTTACCCCGGCTTAAACCGATTTGGGGTATTTTCTCGACCTTGAAAAACTTTGAAAAATCTTGGTTTAAGCGAAAGGTGGCTGGAGGAGGGGCCCTTTTTCTGGATCAGTGCTTTATTTTCGGCCAGTATTTTTCGAAGCTGAAATTGGGGCTGTGGTTTCGAACGTGGCATTTGCCGCAGGCATTTCGGGCTTCTTTGGCGAACCCTCCCTTGGGCGACTGGGTGTGTTTCTTTTGGGGACCATGACACATTTCGCACTGAACATTTTTAAGCTTGGGTGTGTCGACAGCACTTAAAAATCCGCCCGTTTGATTAAAACCGGTGGTGTGGCAAATCAGACATTCGGGGTCGAAGGCCTTGTTCACCTTCAGGAGAGTCTTATAGGCGTGTCCGTGTCGCGACTGTTCCCACTTTGTATGAGTTTCCGCATGACATGTTTTGCAGGTCTTGTCTGTAGCATAAATTGAAGTTTTGTTTTTACGCTTGGCCTTGAGTGTTTCCATGAATATAGATTCGACACCGTCATTGTATTCACTGTACAAGGCAGTCATCTCGGGATCCGAAGGAATATTTGAATCGAGTTTTATAATTTTTGTGTTAAAGGTTTTGGTGCCGTCGGCGTTCAGTGTGACCTTGAGCTCTCCCAGTTTTTGTCCTCGCGGGCCAGGTTGGACAAACAATTTGCCTTCGCGCTCCACCGGATTGAAATCAACCAGATGCTGATCG
The DNA here is from genome assembly GCA_015698285.1 of Candidatus Nitronauta litoralis. NCBI lineage: Bacteria > Pseudomonadati > Nitrospinota > Nitrospinia > Nitrospinales > Nitrospinaceae > Candidatus Nitronauta > Candidatus Nitronauta litoralis. The sequence continues at coordinate 30,886 of CP048685.1, read as the reverse complement.
TCATGAATGTGTCCGTTGATGATGAGGTCGACACCCTTCACCTTTAACAACTTGAGCGCCGCCTCTTTTTTCATGTGAGTGAGTAAAACGATTAAATCCGGATTTTTCTTTTGCAACTCAGGCAGCCTTCGGGCAAGGGCTTTTTCAGGCGACTCGACAGTGACATTAGAGTGTCCGCCTCCATAAAACAACTCTGGCTCCGCAACCGAAATCAACCCGACTTTTAAACCGTTAGACAGTGTTTTGACCTTGTAAGAAGGCACAGGCAATTCTTTTATTTTTACATTTGCCGAAAGCCAGGGCAGGGCGGGCAACTTTTTTAGGAAGGAGTTTCCATAAACCAGATCCTTTTCGCCCAGGACAACCGCATCGTATTGCATTTGCTGCATTGCCTTCGCCATGGTCCCAGCTTTCAATCGCCCTTGCCGCGACGGTTCCTTAAAATTATCGCCGACATCCACACGAACGAACGGAATGTCCTTAGGCTGTTTGTTTAAAAAATAACCCATGCGACGTTCGATGCCACCCTGATCTTCTTCCTTGGCACAGCCGCAGGGTTTCAGTTCTCCAAGCGCCTGCCCCGAAAACACGATTAAAATTTTCCCGGTTTTACCTGGGGTGGTTTCCGCCTGTTGCGCGGTCAAGCATCCGGCAAGGGTCATGACAAGGATGGCGAGCACCAGTCGTTTTCTGCAATTGAATTGAAAAAGGCGGCTTAACATGAATTTTTTTTCTCTCGTTAGTGTTCCGGTCAAGAGTATCCAATATTTCCGGTTAGTGCAAACAGTGAGCATACCGGATGTTTTCATTTGGAAGCCATTTAAAAGTGTTACACTAAAAATCAGTTTAACCATAAGGGGCAGTGCATCCTGACATGACCCTGAACCCGGAGCTCCTCTCATTTATGCCTCGTAGACCCTTTGAAATTCACATGCATTCTACGTTTTCGGATGGAGAATTTCATCCACGCGACCTGGTTGATATTGCCAAAAAGCAGGGAGTCGGAATTTTATCTCTTACTGATCACGACACGTTTTCCGGTCTGCCATCTTTTCTTGAGGCTGCCAGGGAAAAACAGGTTGAAGCGTTTCCCGGGATAGAAATCACCGTAGCCTATCGGGACTTTAACCTTCACCTGTTGAGTTACTTCAAGGATCTGGAATCGATTCAACCGGAACTCTGGACCCGTGTAGAAGAAATGCGTCAGCAAAGGATCGATCGTATGCATGAATTGATCGCTCGGATTAATGAAGTGATCCCGGACCGTTTTCGTGGCACCATCAAATTTGAAAACGTAGAGCGGGCATCAGAGGGGGTGCTGGCCCGACCTCACCTTGCGGCGGAGATGGAAAGGTTGGGGATTGTGAAAGACAGAAGGGAAGCGTTTGATCTTTATCTCGTCAAATACAACGTCGAAAAAGACAACCTTTCTGCTCAGGAAGCATTGGAGATGGTACGTCGGAGTAATGGTATCCCGGTGATTGCCCATCCAGGGGAACGAACCTATTCTCTGGTGAACCCGCAGAAAGGGCGTATGCCGGAACACGCACCTGCCATGGTGGAAGAGTTGAAAGGGTATGGCCTGATGGGGCTCGAATGTGTCTACCCCTATCACGAAAAAACCGGCCAGGTTGATTTTTTCAAGAACCTTGCAAAATCATTCGGTATGATAATAACCGGAAGCCGCGACTTTCACGGTTCCCCGACCAATCAAAAAAGGAATTTGATGGGGACCACCCAGATGGAACCCGACTGGCTCGACCAGTTTCGCCTGGCCTGGGGATAAAATATTTTTTGGAGTGTTTAAAAACATGAAAGAAACGCCAACGTTTGAAAAAGCTATTGAGGAAGCCCAGTCCGAATCTCCGGATATCGTGAAAATGTTGATCCTGTTGAATCAGTCCGTGGCGGAAGGCGATCCCCGTGCGGCCTACACACTCGGTTCCTGGTACCTGCAGGGACAGAACGTGGACAAGGATGTGGAGAAAGCTATTCCTTTGTTAAATCAAGCGGCAGAGGATGGCGTGCTGGAAGCGCTGTTTGACCTTGCGGTTTGCTACGAGCAGGGTGTCGGCATGGATCAAAACCCGCGTCTGGCGTTCGAACATTATTTAAGAGCCGCTCTGGGGGGAGATCCCGAAGCTGTGCATGAAGTAGGACGTTGTTATTTTTACGGAGTGGGTGTCCCCGAAGACAAAGCCCTCGCCGAAATCTGGCTCGAACATACAGAGGGTGATGATATGGAAGAGGGCCCAGGTGATGGTAAAGAGGGATGATGCAGGATGATTTCCCTAAATGAGATATGGGAAACTTTTATTCATTCCTCAGAATGACATACTATGGTTTATAGCGTTTGATAGAATCTAATTTCAATGCTCCAACTCGTTAAAAAAACAAAAGGCACCATCCTGCCATTCTGAACCGCAGGTGAAGAATCTCGCCTTTGCGTTTGGTTTATTTCCTCACTTTAAAACATCTTGTCCTGCTGGCCTTGTTGGGGCGGGATTTTGCCGAAATGTTCGAAGGCCAGGGCTGTGGCCACGCGCCCACGTGGGGTGCGGTTAATAAAGCCGCATTGCAACAGGTAGGGTTCCAGCACGTCCTCAATGGTATCCCGCTCTTCGTGAATAGATGCCGCCAGTGATTCCACCCCGACCGGTCCGCCACGAAACTTATCAATCAATGTGGTCAGCAGTTTGTGATCCATTTTGTCGAGTCCTTTTGGATCAACTTCCATCAGCGACAGCGCCTTCTCCGCAATTTCTTTGGTGATAACGCCATCGCCCTTGACCTGCGCGTAATCCCGTACCCGCCTCAGCAGTCGGTTCGCAATGCGTGGTGTGCCTCGGGATCGTCTTGCGATTTCCTGGCACCCGTCAGGGTTCATAGCAATTTTCAGAATACCCGCCGACCGACTTAATATCTGTTGCAGGTCATCCGCATTGTAAAAGTCCAGTCGATGCACAATTCCGAACCGGTCGCGCAAGGGGGAGGTGAGGAGTCCCGCCCGCGTTGTCGCCCCAATCAACGTGAACGGCGGCAGGTCGAGTTTCACCGAACGTGCGCCGGGTCCCTGGCCGATCATGATGTCGAGTTGAAAGTCCTCCATCGCCGGATAAAGAATTTCCTCCACCTGTTTGGGCAGGCGATGAATTTCGTCGATGAATAACAGGTCGCCTTTTTCAAGGTTGGTGAGCAGGGCCGCAAGGTCTCCCGCCCGTTCAATCACCGGGCCCGATGTGGTTTTAATCTGCCCCTGCATTTCTTTCGCGATGATATGCGCCAGTGTTGTTTTGCCTAGACCAGGTGGTCCGTAAAAGAGGGAATGGTCGAGCGCTTCGGAACGCATACGCGCCGCTTCTATGGAGATGGCGAGATTGTTTTTTACTCCATCCTGGCCGATGTACTCATCGAAACCCGCTGGACGCAGACTGGTCTCCACCTGTATTTCATCGGGCTCTGAATTCGGATCGAGTTCGCGGTCGGTGGTCATTTGCGTTTGTCGGAGGAAAGCAGGTTGAGGCTGTCGCGGATGAGGGTTTCGATGGAATCCGTCGTTCCTTTTTCATTCAGTCGGTCGAGCGCTTTTTCCGCATCCGGTTTCTTGTAACCAAGATTGATCAGAGCAGACAGGGCATCGTCCCTCATTGGATTGCTGGATACAGGCGCGGCTTCCCCTTGTTGGCCCACAGGTGCAGCCAGTTTGTCGCGTAGTTCCAGGGCGAGCCGTTCGGCAGTTTTCTTTCCGACACCCGGGATGGCGCTGAGTCGTGCCACATCGTTAGATGACACCGCCGCCCACAACTCCTGAAATGGCAGGCCTGATAAAATCGCGAGAGCCAGTTTAGGACCCACTTTGTTTATTCCGATCAACACTTCGAAGATCTGTTTTTCCTGCAGGCTGAAGAATCCAAACAGACGCAAGGAGTCTTCACGCAGTCTTGTGTGGATGTGCAGGGTGGCAGGGGCACCGGGGGCCGGTAAATCGTAAAAGGTGGATAGCGGGATGAACACTTCATAGCCCACGCCACCGGCGTCGACAATGACGACCTCCGGCGTTTTTTCGATCAGTGTCCCTTTGAGTAAAGCGATCATATTGAGTCAGTTTTCTGTCTGCCAGGAACTATGTGTCAAATATCGTGAATAAAGAGGTCGCATTTCAATAAGCTCAGGGTGACACAAAATATTCCATGCCTGTCATTCTGAACGAAGTGAAGAATCTCGCCTTGGCTTTTAATTTTTGCAAAACTTCTCAACCTGTCAGGCTCCAGCCTGCTGCAGTTTCTTTTTGGTGGAAAAATTATTGAGGTGGCAGATGGCCACCGCCAGTGCGTCGGAAGCATCGAGTGAACCGGGTTTCGATTTCAGTCCCAGAAGCTGCATGACCATCGCCTGTACCTGTTTTTTATCGGCCCGACCGTAACCGACAATCGATTGTTTTACTTCAAGCGGAGTGTATTCGTGGATTGCGACATTTGATTGGGCTCCTGCCAGCAGGATTACACCACGCGTTTGCCCCAGTTTGATAGTCGATTTGGCGTTGGTTGCGAAGAAAATATCTTCCAGAGAGAGAGCCGTCGGGTCAAATTGCTCAATCACCGCTTGCACGCCTTCATGGATAGTCTTCAACCGATCAGCAAAAGGTTGTTTACTGTTGGTTTTGATTGTGTCGGTATGAATGAGCTTTAGTTTGCTCCCTTTTGCCTCGACAATGCCAATGCCTGTTGCCAGACTTCCGGGGTCGACACCGAGTATTCGATCTGGGGAGGAATCTGACATGGGCCGATTTCGCAGGAGGAACTCCGACAGGCGGAGAGGATGAGGAAGATGGAGGGACAGTAAAAGGGGATCAGTGGAAAAATCAGGAATCTTTTTCGAGTACTGCCATCACATCATCCGGGATTTCCAGATTGGAATAAACCTTTTGAACATCGTCGTGATCGTCGATCAGATCCAGTAGTTTGAGGTTGGACCGTGCTGCTGCCTCGTCTACGGGAGTTGTGTTTTTGGGAAGCGCAGTTAGTTCTGCAGTTGTCATTTTGAGGCCCTGTTGTTCAAGCGCCTTATGCACAAGGTCAAAGCTTTCCAAGGGACAGGTGATTTCAAACACATCGTCGACCACCTGTAAATCTTCCGCTCCGGCATCCAGCACTACTTCCATCATTTCGTCTTCAGTTTTGCCTTCGGCAGGCACCACAAAGAACCCCTTTTTTTCGAAGATCCAGGCAACACAGCCGTTTTCTCCCATGCTGCCACCGTTTTTTCCCAGAATGGCGCGGATTTCACCGACTGTCCGGTTTTTGTTATCCGTCACCGTCTCGATAAGGATGGCCACACCGCCGGGTCCGTACCCTTCATATGTGATTTCCTCGTAATTGACCCCTTCAAGTTCACCAGTGCCTTTTTTGATGGCACGGTTGGTGTTTTCTCCCGGCATATTGGCAGCTTTTGCTGTTGCCAGAGCCTGCCGCAACCGTGGATTTCCCTCAGGATCTCCGCCACCCAGCCGAGCGGCGACTGTAATTTCCTTGATGAGTTTGGTGAAAATTTTACCGCGCTTGGCGTCTGTTGCGGCTTTCTTGTGCTTGATTGTGGACCACTTGGAATGACCAGACATAGCAATTCTCTCTTATTAATAAACGCTTGTAATCTAGCATAAAAGGGCAGGGGGGACAACGCGCACCCTGTTTCATTGTGAAATTCCCGGTGTTGTTTTAACATGCCCTTGATAAACTGAATTTCCCTCAATTTCTTACCATGAAAAATAACCCCGAAACCAAAACTGTCCAAATCACCGTCGCCGGAAAACCCATGGAGGCCAGGGAGGGGCAGACCATTGTCCATGCCCTATGGCAGGCCGGTATGGCGAGCGAAGTAATGACCGGTTGTCTTGGCGGGGTGTGTGGGGCCTGTACTGTTTCCGTCCGCTACCCTGATGGCCGCAAGGGAGGAACAGAACTGGCTTGCCTTCATCAGGTGGAAGAAGGTATGCAGGTGTTCCCATTCCCGGTTGATCCGATACCAACCAAACCTCCGGTAAAAGAGCCGGATGCGGCCAAACTCCGGGAGGCCTATCCCACTCTTGACCGTTGCACCAAATGCGAAAGTTGCACCTATGCCTGTCCGATGGATATTCCTGTTATGGACTCGGTGCTTCGAATGCAAAAAGGGGAGGTTGAACAGGTGGCGCAGGATTTCACAACCTGTATCCACTGCGGGCTTTGCCGGGCAGTGTGTGAAGATAAAGTCGAGCCACATCAGATGGGCATGTGGGTCCGGCGTTCTCTCGGGCAAAGTCTGCCCAACATGACACCTCAGGAAGAACCAGAGGGTGAGGCTGAACGCGAATGGGGTTATTTGATGGAAGGGACACTGGAGCAACGTCTGGAGCGTGCCCGCCAATTTCGGACCCAGGAATCGCTGAATTCATTGGAGGATTCGAAGGAATGATGGATTGGGCGGGAGATCAATTGAGGCAGATTGAAGCCACTCGCAGGCAGCGTTTGGATGAGTCTGCTCCAAAAATGGACGACTCCAAGGCGAGCACATTGCTTGAGAATTTTCATCCTGATTTCAAGGGATTAGAAAGATTAGTTCAAGTTGGACCTCAGGCTGGAAAATTGAAATGTCTGTCCGAAATTGCTGAATTACTGGAGGCGGACAGTCCACTACCCGCCGTGTTTGAACCATCACCAACTCTCGAAACAGACGTACTGGTTGTCGGAGGTGGGGGGGCTGGATTGGCCGCTGCGTTGACCTTGCAGAACTCAGGATTGCAAGTGACCGTTGCCACCAAACTTCGAATAGGAGATGCCAATACCCTCATGGCGGAAGGCGGGATACAGGCTGCGGTGGGATCAAATGATTCTCCTCGTCGGCATTATGCAGATACCGTTGTGGGTGGACATGGGAAAAATGTCCCCGAGTTGGTTCGACTTCTGGTTGAAGAGGCCCGACCTGCTATTGATTGGTTGACGCAGCTTGGGGTTCATTTTGGGAGGACCGAGAAAGGCTATGAGCTTAAACCCGGTGGGGGAACATCTACTCCGAGGGTGCTTTCCTGTCAGGATGTCACCGGCCTCGAAATCATGCGGGTTTTGCGCGACGCCGTGTTCCATGGTCCTGCGCAACTGCTGGAGGGCCATTCTGCAGTGGAGCTGTGCGATGACGGTGAAGGTCGCGTAACGGGTGCTGTATTGTGGAATTCAGAAGCCAAAGAACTGGTTACGGTTTCGGCGCGGGCGGTGTTGCTGGCTACCGGTGGTAGCGGTCAGCTCCGTTTGCAGGGGTTTGCAACAAGTAATCACCTTGGAGCAACGGGAGATGGTCTGGTTCTTGCCTGGAGGCAGGGGTGTTCGCTGGTGCATCTGGACAGCTTTCAGTATCATCCCACCGGTTCTGTTTTTCCGGAAGCCATTGCTGGGCAATTGGTGACTGAGTCAGCCCGGTCCATGGGAGCGCAATTGCTGAATGCTGAGGGGAAACGTTTCATAGATGAGTTGTCTTATCGTGACCGGGTGGCGGCGGCAATAATCAGGGAAGTGAGTGAAGGACGGGGAGTGACGACACCTGCCGGGCGACAAGGGGTCTGGCTGGATACCCCTCTTATTGACAAGAGGCAGGGGGAAGGTACGCTGGCCCGTCAATTCCCCGGCATGATCCATCGTTTCAAAAAATATGGAATTGACCCCTCGACCCAACCGTTATTGGTATACCCCACCCTGCATTACCAGAATGGTGGTGTGGCCATTGACCAGGAAGCCCGGACCGAACGCGAGGGCCTCTGGGCTGCGGGGGAAGTGACCGGGGGACTGCACGGAACCAACCGGTTGATGGGCAATTCACTTCTTGATATCATCGTATTTGGTCGCCGGGCCGGTGAGTCGATAATCAGCAATATAAAAGATAGAGGCCCCGTTACCTTGTCTGCACTTTCCCGATTTCGCAAGGAACGCGAAACTGTTTCGGGATTGTCCCAACAAAAGGCGCCCCAGCTATACCCAACGGTTTCAGGCATGAAGTTTGAGCTGAAACAGGCACCTTTGGAAAAGCCCGGTGACGATTCTTTTTCCCAACAGGGTTCTGCCGGAGGCTCTTCTTTTGAACCTCCCGATCCCTTCTCCGCACGTTAACCCCATCCCAAAAAGTTCCCATTCTCATGATCCTTCAAACATCTGATAAAAAATCAATAATTGTTCAAAAAGTTCTGGTGCGCCGTGGAGAGACTTCACTCGGCGAATGGTTGACCCGCTCCCTAGTCGATGGAATTCGCGATGGAAAGCTGGAACGCACAGACGAATTTTCCGGTGATGGTCGTCATTGGGCGGTACTGAGTGAGCACCACCAGCTGAAACAGTATTTTCCTGAGCTTCCAACTTCACAGGAACCCCCCGGTTTTTGCCAGCAACTCAGTGAGATGGCGGATCTTCTCGAAGACCTGCAGAAAAACTGAATATGGATCCTGTTTCACTGCTCGTTTTATTAGCTGTGGGAGTGGGTGTCTGGTTTTTCTTTTTTAAGGGAAGCAGGATGCGCCCGCCGGAAGCTGTGCGGGGTTTATTGAATGGACTTGGAGGTGATTACAAGGTTATCAGCGGGATTATCCGAATGCGGGGTGAAGGGATGGATCGTATTGATCACGCGGTCGTGTCCAGGTTCGGGGTTTTTATTATTCTTGAAGTGACAGAACCAGGAGCTCTTATTTGCAGGATAAATTCAAGGGAGTGGCCGCGTAAAGGATTGGGAAAAGAAATGGCCTTGCACAATCCGGTGTGGCGGAACAGGAAAAGGATTAATTCTCTGGAGGAGATACTGCCCGGAGTTCCCCTATTCAATCTTGTGGTGATTGTGAATGCGCGGTTGCAAGGGGAGCGGGGGCCTGAGGTGGTGCTATTCGATGGCCTGTTGAGCGCAATCAGAAAGAATCAGAACCCGGTGTTAAGTGCAGAACAGGTTGAGGAAACCTGCTCTAAGTTAAATAATCTTTGATAAAAATTAAAAAAGCCGGCAGGGGGTTTTTTATCCCCGCCGGCTTGTTTTATATTTCTTCAGGCGGTTACGTCAACCTGCTGCCCGGGTGCACTCTGCGGAGTGCTCACGGCTGTTTCGAGCAGTTTAGCGACATTTTCACCTTCCTGCTTTTGAACGTCGTTTGCTGTCTTGGCACCCGCAATGGAAAGCTGGTTTCCTGCAGACGCGTTGGCTGCGGTTGAACTGACTACGGGGTCAGTCATAACAATGTCCTCCCTTCAAAGTTATCCCCTCCCGTGGATAAACAAGTACCTGATCGTCTTATCGGATAAATATTGAAAAAGTTTAGCCTGGGGTGAAATAATTTTTGGAATAAACGTTATCTTGACACTCCCCGGTCTTATTGCGATAAAATGCAATTAAAACAAGATTTTGCAAAGGAATTAGTTGAATGAAAAAAGCGAACAACTCATTGTTTTTATTGGTTTTGATTGTTTTTGGGCTGATTGGGTCTTTAGTTTTGGTGGGCCCTGCTTTTGCCAGTAAGTCATGCGATACCTCCAAGTCCACCATTTGCACTATCGAAATGTGGCTGGCACATAAGCAGAAAAAACATAATAAAGAAATACGACAGTTTCTAAAGGACAGGCCGGTCAAGGTTTTGAGGAGAACAATTCAATACTGGCGGCCCAAGGGTGGCCATCCACCTCAAAATATTGCTATCGGTAATGGAATCAGTGCTGAAGATGCCCGCTGGTTAATCGATCTGGCTATAGAGAGAAATGATGGGATCACCATGCTTGTTGTCCAGCGATTGAATCCGCCCAATTACGCTGCGGTAGGCACTTCCGCCTGGGATGAAAAGTCTTTAATTCCGATCACTCCGGAAGAACTTGAGAGTTTGCGGGATCCCAGTTTAAATACGGCGCAGTTTCACCAGCTTTACATTAAATTGACGGGCGAGGAGAATATACCAAGTGCATTTTATTGATTGGGAAGGGAATGGGCCGCTACTACCAGGTTCGAAGGCTTTACCCCCGGAATCTTTTCAATTGGACAAATGATAAGGGATTTGATATAAGCAGAGCTTTCACACCAGCCCATGGCTATGTTTTAACTCATTGATTTCACTCCAAAACCATTAACTTTTTACAGATCGAGTAACCGTGCAGTCATTTGTGTGGATTCAGGAAATAGTGGGTATGGCTCCACCGCCACCCGCGGACGGTCAGGCCCAGAGTCAGGGCAGTTTGCTGGCGTTGTTACCGCCAGTGATTTTCATGTTCCTGATTTTCTGGTTCATGTTGATTCGACCCCAGCAGAAAAAGCAACAGCAAACCCGCAAGATGCTGGATGATTTAAAAGAGGGCGATAATGTGGTCACCCTGAGCGGGATACACGGCACAATTAAGAAACTAAAAGAAGATGTTGTCACCCTTCAAATTGCGGAGAACGTCCGTATCAAAATCAACCGCTCCTCCATCGGCACCACACGTAATGGAAATGAAAGCTAGGCACTGGTAGATGCACCGTAATCTCCGTTGGAAAATTCCCCTTATTCTTCTTGTTGTGCTGGGGTCCGTCTATTTGGCCTGGCCTCTTAAGGACAAAATTAATCTGGGCCTGGATCTTAGAGGCGGGATGCATCTGGTTTTGGAGGTGCAGACTGAAAAGGCTGTGGAAGCGGGCCTGGAGCGTCGTGCCAACGATATTAAAAAAGCTCTTGAGGATGACGCGATTGAAGTGGACCGCCTGAAGGTGGATCAAGAGACCGCACGTCTTAAAATTCTTTTGGTCGATGCCTCAGATATGGCAGGAACAGAAGACCGTATGCGGACCTATCCAGGCTTAACCAAGGTTGAAATATCAAGTGACGGGCTCGAGGCAATTTACGAACTGAAAAATGATGAACGTGAATTCATCAAGCAAAATGCGGTGTCCCAGGCACTGGAGATTATTAGAAACAGGGTCGACGAATTTGGCGTAGCCGAGCCTTCCATCCAGATTCAGGGGGAACGTCGGATTCTGGTCCAGTTACCGGGAATCAAGGACCCCAAAGTTGCAATAGAACTCATCGGAAAAACGGCGCGTCTGGAATTCAGATTAGTCAATGAACTGGTCAGTCCCGATGCTGCAACCTCAGGTGGCCTTCCTCCTGACAGTGAAGTGCTGTACGAGCGGAATATAGATCCAAAAACGGGAGAAGTAATTAAAGGTGATGGCGACCCGATTGTCGTTAAAAAGCGAGCTGAACTGACCGGGGAAATGCTCACCAACGCGGATGTGCGTTTTGACAGTTCAAACAATATGCCGTACGTGTCACTGACGTTTGACAGTATCGGTTCCCAGTTGTTCTACGACATCACTTCTAAAAATGTGAAAAGACGGTTGGCCATTGTTCTCGATGAGAATGTTTACAGCGCGCCGGTTATTCAGGAAGCGATTGCCGGAGGCCAGGCCCAGGTCACGGGATCTTTCTCCACTGCTGAGGCACGTAATCTTGCGATTGCGCTACGTGCCGGTGCCTTGCCGGCTCCTGTTAAAATCCTGGAAAACCGGACGGTTGGGGCCTCGCTGGGTAGTGACTCCGTAAAGGCCGGTGTGAAATCTGTTCTTGCGGGATTCGTCGCCGTCCTGATCTTCATCGTAATTTATTACCGTCTATCTGGAATGGTTGCGGTGATGGCCTTGTTCCTGAATATCGTATTGCTGTTGGGAGCACTGGCCTACTTCAGGGCTTCGCTGACCTTACCGGGTATTGCGGGAATCCTGCTCACAGTGGGTATGGCCATCGATGCGAACGTATTAGTGTTCGAACGCATTCGAGAGGAAATTAAAATTGGTAAAACGGTGAGGGCCGCGATCGAAGCTGGGTTTGAAAAAGCGTTTCGAACAATTGTCGATGCCAACGTCACGACGTTCATTGCTGCTATCGTTTTATTTCAGTTTGGAACCGGGCCGATCAAGGGTTTTGCGATCACGCTTTGTATTGGCATCCTGGCCAGCATGTTCACCGCTGTTTTTGTCAGCCATGTGGTTTTCGATTCGGTGCAAGCCCGCAGGAAACTGGAAAAGCTCAGTATCTGAGTCACGGTAAAACTTAACGGAAGCTAAAAGCATTCATGGAAATATTTAAAGAGACCAGCAAAATTGATTTTATGGGCAAGCGCAAACTTGCCTTGGGCATTTCCGGCCTGTTGATCGTTATCAGCCTGGTTTCGATTGCTTTCCAAGGAGGCCTCAGTTACGGTATCGATTTCGCTGGTGGGACGCTTGTTCAACTGAGATTTAAATCAGCGCCCTCCGTTGATTCAATCCGTACCGGATTGAAAGAGATTGGTCTTGGTGACTCCACTATCCAGGAATTTGGTTCGAAAAATGAAATTCTGATCCGAACCGCCACATCTTCCAGCGAGCTTAAGGAAGTGGGAAGCCGAATCAAAGACGCGCTCCTTAAAGGCGGGTCCGAAGATGACATTATTGTGGATCGCGTGGAACTCGTTGGCCCTAAAGTAGGAGCTGATTTGAGGGAGAAAGCGCTGCTATCAATTGTCTACGCCATTGCCGGTATCCTGATTTATATTTCCTGGCGTTTTGAGTTTCAGTTTGCGATTGCCGCTGTATTGGCGTTGATGCACGATGTCATGATCACCATGGGTGTATTCTCGATCCTGAACATTGAGTTTACCCTGGTGGTGGTTGCAGGGTTCCTGACACTCATCGGTTATTCCCTGAACGATACCATTGTGGTGTTCGACCGTATCCGTGAGAACACGCGGCGACAGGGCAAGGAAACTCTGGAGAATATGATCAATCTCAGTGTAAACCAGACGCTCAGCCGGACCCTGCTCACTTCCGGCACCACCTTGCTGGTGGTTATCGCTCTGTTTGTTCTTGGAGGGGAAATCATCCATGATTTTTCCCTAACCCTGTTGGTTGGGGTCGCAGTCGGAACCTATTCCTCCATTTTTATCGCGAGTGTTTTTCTGGTGTATTGGGAAAGCAAGCGCCGAACCAAGAAGCGGGCGTGACCCTCACCCGGCCCAATTTCAAGGCTTCTTCTCCGCTCGTTTACTCTTCATTGCAAAATCCTCCCGCTGCGTGCTACATTCAGTGTTCCTGTTTTATTTGGGATCAACCATCTATTTCCTTAAGGAGGGCGTGAATGATCCAAGGAGGCAATCCTCAGTTGGAGAAACTGGTTTCATTGCAGTTGCTGGACAATGAAATCAAGGAACTGAAGAAATGCAAGGGGTTGATTCCCGGTCAGATTGAAAAAGGCCAGAAGGAACTCGAAAGCAAGAAGAGCCGGTTAAATAAATTGAAGGCTGAAATTGATGATCTTCAAAAAAAGCGCAACCAGTGCGAGCAGGATGTGAAAAGCGAGCAGGATCATATGCTGAAGGCCCAGCAAAAACTCCCCGCAGTCAAAACCAATAAAGAGTACAGCGCGCTTCTGGCGGAGATTGAAGCGATTAAAGTAAAGATCTCCGATGTTGAGGAAAAGGAAATCGAGATCATGGAAGTGCTGGAGCAAAAGGAAGCCGAGATTCCTGATGCAAAGAGTGAATTTGAGGGGTACGAAAAAGAGTTTGGCGAGTACAAATCGAGCAAGGAAAATGAATCTGCGCGATTGGAAAAGGAAATAGAGGAAACTAATCAAAGGCGACAGAAAGTTTTCGACACCATCGACCCGAAATATTCGAAAGAATACATGAATATTTTTACCCGGCGGGAAGAACTGGCAGTCGTTCAGTTGAAGGGTGAAATTTGCCAGGGGTGTTATAACCAGATTCGGCCGCAGGTGGCGATTGAAGTGAAGTCGAGTGAAGACCTGATTCATGTTTGCCAGTCCTGTCACCGGATATTGTATTGCGAGGCAGAGCCGACTGAAGGAAGCGAATCGGCGGTGCCGAAGTAAACCGGGTGGCCGCCGCCCAGGCAACTTTGTCTGGGGGGAGGAAAGTCCGGGCTCCAAAGGGCAGGATACTCCGTAACGCGGAGCGGGGGCGACCTTAGGGAAAGTGCCACAGAAAAGACACAGCCTACCCGGCGCGCAAGCGCAGGCGGCAATGGTGAAAAGGTGGGGTAAGAGCCCACCAGTACCGCGGGTGACCGGGGTAGCTTGGTAAACCCTATCCGGTGCAAGGTCGAATAGGAAAGCGATTGAGGGCGGCCCGTCCGATGCTTTCGGGTTGACCGCTTGAGCCGTCCGGCAACGGCCGGCCTAGATTGATGGTCACCACTTCGGGGCAACCCGGAGGACAGAACCCGGCTTACAGGTTCACTTCGCGCCGTCTGTAATCTTGAAGCCCTCAGCCCTAAAGGCTGAGGGCTTCTCTCATTTGTAGCAGAATTATTTGTGGCAGTATCATACCAAAGCCTTTTTTTGCTTTAAATTTTAGTACCACAAAAAATTTTTAAAATGTCATTCTGAGCGATAGCGAAGAATCTCGCATTTGCTTTTAATAGCTTAAATTTTCTGGAAAGGAATTCCAATGACTCAGCAGTTATTGAAATTTGAAATGCCGTATTACATTGCTGTGTTCACCGCTGTCCGAACGGACAACAACGAAGGCTACGATGAAACCGCACAGCACCTGATGGGACTCGCACAGAAGATCGATGGGTTTTTAGGAGTGGAGTTTGCCGGGAGCCCGGAATTCAGTATTTCTCTGGTTTACTGGAAAACTCTGGAAGCGTTGGAGCAGTGGAAGAATGATCCTGTTCACATGGAAGCAAAAGAAAAAGGAAAATCGACTTACTACTCAACCCACCAGGTCCACATCTGCAAAGTGGAAGATAGCTATGGGAAGTGATTTCAGTTCAAGTCCAATTTTTATTTATTGAATATGCGAAAGACTTAATATAGATTGCCCAAAAAAACCGCATTGTCTAAATTTCCTGTTTATTCGGATAGGAGGTTTTATGGTTTCGGAGCCAATACCATTTTTGGCGAATATAGCATTGGTCGCTTTTGTTGATGGTTCAATTTCTTCATCTGAATTAGGGCAAATTGAAGCGATTCGTAAAGAATTGAAAATCAAGAAGAGTGATTTTAATTCCGCTTTAAAATTAGTTGAACAAAATAACCATCATCTGATGTTGGTCGGTACGTTTGCGGATCAGGTAAAGAATCTAGAGCTTATGTTGCGAGTCGCTTATGCTGATGATGATTTAGAGCCCAAAGAAGCCAGTTTAATAGTTTCCTTTTGTAAGCTAATTAATATTACCCAAGTGCAGCTAAACAAAATAAAAAAAGAGGTTCTTTCAAACTTAAAAGAATGTGGAAGGCTATGCCCCAAATGCAAGATATCTTTGGATGCGTCAGCCAAGTTTTGTAAAGAATGTGGCTTGGAATTTGCTGAGCCTGTCATTGAAAAAAATATAGAATTTGATATTCCTAAGTCAGGATTAGCAATAGAATTTGCCGATTCGTCAGCAGCATCTTTTCAGAACGCATTAAAAATCGCTAAGAGTCTAAATGGTTTTAAAAGTTGTTTGAAAAATAAAAAAAATTGGTATTTGGCGAGTTATAAATCAGGGGATTTAAATGAATCACTAGAATTAGTAGAAGCATTAAGTGGGATTCGAAACAAGAATGTTTACGTTGATGGAAAGAAAGAAGTATGGAATGAGGTGTTTGGGTTTTCTTGGTGTGCAACCCAGCGTGCAACTGCTTACAGACCGGATGAATATTGTTTCGGCAAAGAAGATAATCGGTTAAACCCTTGGGGTTGCAAGCAAGCAAGAATGGAATGGACTGATTGGGCAAACTGGTTTGAATTCGGTAGTTGGGAAAAGAAAGGTATTAGCAAAAAGAAAAACTATTGGAAATTTGATAAAGAAAAAATCGGTCATGAACTAAGATCAAACTTGTTCCGATTTCGATTTTGTCCACATATTTCATATGAAATTTTGGAGGAGTCCATAAGACAATTACCTGAAATAATTGAGCCCGAGGCTGAAAATGATTGGGATTATAATCGTGACTATGAGCAAACCCCGGGTGCAATAAAGATTGTATTAAAAGAAAAGGAAGATGGCTATGTATACACGGATGAGTACTGGGCTAGAGGGGTCCGCCCTAAGGGCTTAAAAGGGCTGGAGATGTTGTTGAAAAAAGTATTTCTTAAGCTAGGACTAGATAAAAATAAGGTGGAAAAATTATTAAAATGAAAAAATAGTTTAGTTCTCATGAGAGAAACACTAAGATAAATCAAATTTCAACTTAAGTTCTTTCATCTGCCTTTGGTCGATATCGGATGGGGCCTGGGTCATCTGGCAGGTGGCTTTCTGCGTTTTGGGGAACGCGATCACGTCGCGGATCGAATCAGCGCCGGATAAAATCATGGCGATCCTGTCGAGACCGAAAGCAATCCCGCCATGAGGCGGTGCTCCGTATTGCAGGGCTTCCAGCAGGAACCCGAACTTGCCCTTGGCCTCTTCTTCTCCAATACCGAGTAGTTCAAACATCTTGGCCTGCATATTCTGGTCGTGAATACGAATACTGCCGCCGCCAATCTCGTTACCATTTAACACAAGATCGTAAGCACGGGCGCGGATGCCCCCGGGATCGGTTTCAAATTTGTCGACATCTTCCGGCAAAGGAGAAGTGAACGGGTGGTGCATCGCGATGTAACGTTTTTCTTCCTCATCGTATTCCAGAAGAGGAAATTCCGTGACCCATGCCAGTTTGATAGCTTTCTCGTCGATTAGGCCGAGCTGTTTACCGAGTGCGAGTCGCAAATGTGCGAGGGCATCGGCAACGACTTTGGGTTGATCGGCGGAAAATAAAATGGTGTCTCCCACCTCGGCACCCATTTTTTTGATCATGGCATCGAGCATGGGTTGCTCAAAAAATTTGATGATGGGTGATTGCAGCCCGTCTTCGTTTACCTTGATCCACGCCATGCCTTTTGCGCCGTAAGTTTTGGCGATCTCCGTGAGGTCGTCGAGTGCCTTGCGCGACAGGGTGTCCGTACTTTTCTTTGCGCAAAGGGCGCGCACCTGTCCACCGGAGGACAAGGCATCGGCGAAGACTTTGAATCCGCAACCTTCCAGTACATCGCCGAGGTCTACAATTTCGAGGTCAAAACGCAGGTCTGGTTTATCTATGCCATAGCGGTCTATGGCGTCCTGATATTTCAGGATAGGAAACGGTGTTTCCACGGTAATGTCCAGCGCTTCCTTGTAGATGGAGGCAATCATATCTTCCACCAGGGGAAACAGGGTTTCTTCATCGACGAATGATAGCTCCATGTCGATCTGGGTGAATTCCGGTTGCCGGTCCTGCCTCAAATCTTCATCTCGAAAACATTTCACGATCTGGAAATAGCGGTCGAACCCGGAGATCATCAGGATTTGTTTGAACAATTGGGGCGACTGGGGCAGGGCGTAAAATTTCTGTGGATTCACGCGGCTTGGCACCAGGTAATCGCGCGCACCTTCTGGAGTACTGCGTGTCAGCATGGGGGTTTCAATTTCCGTAAATCCCTTGTCGTGGAGGACATTCCGCACGGTGCGGGTAATCTGGTATCGCAGGTTGAGGTTGCGCTGCATCTTTTCATCGCGCAAATCAAGATAGCGATAGGTGAGGCGCGTCCCTTCCTGGACCTCGTTTTCGTCCCAGACAGAAAACGGTGGTGTTTTGGATTCGTTCAGGATTTCCAGAGCTTCAACGTAAACCTCAATTTTTCCTGTGACCAGTTTGTCGTTAATCATCCCTTCCGGGCGCAGGCGGACGTTCCCTGTCACTCCGATGACAAAACCGTTGCGGATCGTGTGGGCTGCCTGATGAGCCAGGTCGTCAATTTGTGGATTGAGAACAACCTGGGTGATGCCGTTTTTATCCCACAGGTCGATGAATATCAGGCCGCCGTGGTCCCGCCGGGTCTGGACCCAGCCTGTCAGGCTGACCGTCTGGCCGTCGTTTTTATCTGATAATTCGCCGCAATGATGAGTACGCTTGATCATATTTTTTTCAGGTTTACGTTAAATAAAATGAGGGCAGAAAGGCCTAAACATACGGAAAACACAGGGAGTTTGCAAGTTTAATCGGAGGAAGGAGGACTCAGGATTCGTCTTCGTCGACCCAGCCTTTTTCCCGGGCGAGAGCGGCTTCCTCTTCTTTGAGGGCGGCCTGTTCCAGGGCAAGTCGCTTGCGTTCTTCTTCCAGTTGAATCGCAATTTCAGCTTCTTCTTTTTCACGTTGTTTTCTGAGTTGCTGGGCCTCAATGACCATCTGGGGTTTTACCTTGAGGGCGACCGGGATATTCACCGTTGCACAGGCACGGACGCAGGCACCGCATCCTGTGCAGGATTTCCGATGGAATTTCGGAAGGTTATTCTCCTGTGTGATCGCCCCGGGAATAGGGCAATCGATCACACACTGCTGGCAGAATCCGTCTCCGTAAGCCATACAGTGTTTCTTGTCGAGAATGACATATCCCATTTCGACATCCGCCGGAGCGGCAACCGGCAACAGGGCTTCATCCTGGCAAGCGGATATGCAGGGCAGGTCGTCGCACATGACACAAGGCACTTTCATCGGGTCGATGTAGGGCGTGTCCATGATGATCCAGCCCATTTTTTTGGGAACCTTTTTGATTGCGTCTTTAGGGCACGCTTGAATACATTTGTCGCAGCGCGTACAGGCTTGCAGAAACGCTTTTTCTGATATGGCACCGGGAGGTCTCAGGAGGGGAGGGCGCTTCGTGATCTTGTCCATCGCCTCATTGACCTTGTCGATTTTATGCTGAACTTTTTCTACCGCCGGTTTCGCAAGGAAGTGAACGCTTTCTTTCATGAGGTGCCGACGGTCCAATTGCCTTTCTTCCTCTGTCATTTCCTCTTCCGGGACATCGGTGGTGATTTTGCGCGCTTCCTCCACCACATCAGTGGGAGAGATCATTTCTATGGGGCTGGAAGGTTTTAATTCTGTATTGTCAGGGGAATGTAGTGGAGGAGGAGATGGGTCTTTCCCTGCAATCTCGGATTCCAGTGAAGGAAAAAAATGATTTTTGACCCGGCTGAAAATCCCTCCGCGTTTAGGGGGCGCCACCGGTGCCGGGGGGAGTTCCACTGTTTGAGCTTGTTCTGAAATCTTCGGTTCTTCAACCGCGCTTGTTTCAGGTGTGTTTTCTTCAGTTGTTTCTAATGCAGCTTCTGAACTGTCTTCAACTGGTTTCCGTTTCTTCTTTTTTCTCCGGACTTTTTTAACTTCCTTTTCAACGGAAGCCTGTTCCTTTTTGTCCTGCTCGTGGGCGTAATCTTTTAGCTTGTTTAGGCCCGAAAAAATTCCACGTTGAGTGAACTGTTCGGACTCGTGCTTAAGCCTTTGCTTGAGCGTGTGCTTCATTCCGCTGTCGCTTAAAGCATCGTCTGAAGACGCATCGTCCCCACGCTGATCGGGGGAGACGTGGTCTTCATTGGTGCGGTTTTTGGGCGGCAGCTTTTTGCCCTTGAAGCGTTCTTTGTCGAGGCGGTAGCGAAGTGACATGGGGACGTTGGTTAGCTCGGTAGCCAGCCCATCTCCTCTGCGACATTTTTATAGTCGTACCAGTTTTGTGCATTGGCGTTTTCAAGCATGTATTCATCCATCGCCAGGACCAGAGGATGACCCTTGTTGGTGAAGGATTGTACAGTTGGAAACCTTAAGAGGAATATTGTGATGCTGATGCGAGCCAGTTCTTTTATTTGTGGATTGTCCAAAGCTTCTTTTAAAACGCTGTCTGCGTTGTCTTCAGTGACTTTCTGAAACAGTTCGGATGTTTTGTCTTCAAGGTCCGGGTGGCCATCGCAGATTTTGGCCGCTTCCAACTGGAGGTCGAGAATTTTCTGGAAATCCTCCTGATCGAATTCACCCTCCATTTTACCTTCTTCCCAGCAAGACCCATCTGGGTTCCGGTTTCCTGGTTCATCGCTACGTTCGGTCGTTTCACAAAATGCTAAGTTTGCTTCATCGAGAATCAGCTTTGCTTTGATTTCTGTAGACGTATCCTGAAATTGGTTCATTGGGGGTCGACTTCTCCTGTTATTGAAATCAAGGGAGACACTTCCTGGCAAGGAAGAGGTCCTCATTTTATAGTTAAGATGCACGGACACGACCTGTCGTTTTAACCCCCTCAATTTGTTCATTTTGGGGTGGTTATGGCCCGGCTGGATAGGTTCTATGATAACATAAGTCAAAAAAATACAGGGAGACGTTGTGTTTTTAACCGTCTCTTTTGTTTTCCAAAAGGTGAATAGTGCAAAAAAAAGTAATGTTGATATTTCCGCCGGAATGGGTTCCGACAGCACCCTATCTGGCTTTACCCAGTCTGACGGCTGTCCTGCGCCAGAATGGGATCGAGGTGGTGCAAAAGGATATCAATGTAGAAGCTTACGACCACTACTTCACCCGGGATTTTATTGAATTCACAGCAGGCAAAATCCGCAGTCGATACGACCAGCTATGTGCTCTGGAGCAGACCCGTCCCCTCTCCGATGAAGAAAGCCAGCTTAAATCCCACTACTATGAATTCCAGTTTGCTGACCTGGATGACCTTATAAAAAACTCGGCGCAGGCTAAGGAAATACTGCGTGGTCCCATGTTTTATGATGTGGTCCAGGCTGAGTGGGCGTTGAATGCGTTTCGGGATGTCACGGATTTTATCTCCATTGCCTATTACCCCGCTTCCATCGTTTTTTATCCAGGAGAAAGTAACCTGAACCTGTATCATCCCTGGATTTCAAAGGAACTGCTGGCAGCGCCCGATGACAATGATGTCAATATTTATGCAGATGTTTGCCGGCAACTGGTATTCCCAGACATTGAAAAGGAAAATCCGCCAGTGATCGGGATATCCATCGGTACACCAGTTCAACTCATGTCTGGCGTTACATTCTGTAAACTGATCAAACAAAAATACCCGGATATAAAAATAGTGGTGGGTGGCAATATCATCACTCGTTTAAAAGAGGAATTTCCGAAACACAAACGCTTTTTTGAAGAGGTATTCGACTACCTGGTTTATTACGAAGGCGAGCAGGCATTGACCGATTTGGTTACGGCTTTATCCGAAGGGAAGTCGGTTGCAGAGGTTCCCAACCTGATCTGGTTCGATAAGGATAAAAGTGAGGTGATTCGGAACGAGCAACAGCACACAGAGCGGGTCATGGAGCTCCCTGTTCCCGACTTTGACGGCTTGCCGCTTGAGAAATACTTCGCACCAGAGTTGATTCTGCCCTACCTTGGGACCCGGGGTTGCTATTGGGGTAAATGCACCTTCTGCGACCATCATGCCGGATACATAGATCAATTCCGCGCTAAACACGCTGACAAGATTGTTGAGGAACTACAGGAACTAAAATCAAAATATGATTGTCGTCATTTTCTTTTTACGGACGAATCTTTTCCACCGGCCTTGTTTGTCAAACTACCGCCATTGATGGTTGAGGCAAAACTGGATATTTATTGGACGACTCTTATTCGATTTGAACAGTCTCTGATAGAGCCTGAGTTATGGGACAAGGCTGCAGAATCCGGTTGTCGCTCCCTGTATTTTGGACTTGAGTCAGCAAACCAGCGGATCATCAATCTGGTCAAGAAAGATACGAAGATTGATGTTGCGATCCAGAACCTTAAAGAGGCCAAGAGGGTTGGAATCTGGAGTCATGTGATGGGCTTTTTCGGGTTCCCAAGTGAAACCCAGGAAGAGGCGGATGATACACAACGATTCCTGATCGAAAATCGGAAACTGATCCCATCGGTTGAAATGTATTTCTTCGTGTTATACAAACACGCGCCTGTATGGGACATGCTTGAAGAGACCAAAATCAAGGTACACGAAAATCCGGATCACGATCTTGCGCTGGACTATTACTACACACCTGAAGATGGGTTGACGATCCCGGATGCCATGCAGCGTTACGAAAGTTTTTATCGGGATGATTTCGATCCCTGGGCACTTCGGGTAAACTCCCGTGAACATGTGTTTCTGTATATTACCCACTTTGGAACGAACGACCTGCCTCAAATCTACGTTAAGAATGACCCAAACCGTCAGGAAGCACCTGCCTCTTTTGCCTGACAAAGTCCTCACCGTTGATATTGATTCGACCCAGCCTTCAAGCTTTTAAATTTCCCCCAAAAAAAAAAGAAGATTTTGTAGGGTAACCAGCTTTTAAGCGATTATTTCTATAGAAGGCTTTTAAAAAACCAGGATTGCCATTAATTTAATTTACAGTAGGTGTTGTTGTGTTTATTATTTAGGTTTGTTTTTCTCTTATCTGTTCGGCAGTAGATGGGCATTTGTGTAATCAAATAAAACACTGATCAAATCAGGCCTATGTCTATTTTCTCAACATTCCGGGCAATCCTTGTAGTTAATATTGTTGTTTTCGTCTTTCTGGGTATATCCGTTTACAAAATGAACGTGGCGGAAGAAGCCCATTTCACTTCTATGGAAAACCAAATTGAACTTAGAGGGCTGGGGCAAACACTCGCAGAGGGCTCGGACTTTCTGACAGGCGAAATCAGAAGATATGTTCAGTTTGGTGACCCGGTTCATCTGAAAAATTTCTGGAATGAAGTCAGGGTAACCCGTTCAAGAGATAAAGCAGTGGAGCGGTTGAAGAAGCTGAACGTTCTTCCCGAAGAACTGGCTATTATCAAAAAGGCAAAAAGTTTTTCGGACAATCTCATAAACACAGAAGAAGCCGCAATGGATGCGGTTAAAAAAAATGATTTTGAACAAGCGAGGAAATTGGTTTTTGGAAAATATTATGAGGACCAAAAGCGCCTTATCATGGGAAATATAAAAAAATTCCAACGCAAGACCAACGCACGTGCTGAGGAAATTTCAAACCATTTTCGGGAGGATGTTTCATTTTATATGGTGCTGACCAACTGTCTTCTGTTGGTGTCTGTAACCCTCGTACTTTTCCTGGTCTATAACATCGGAATCAAGCGTATTATCAATCCACTGCGAAAGCTCAGCCATTCCATGCGTGAGTTGGCTGGAGGAAATCTTAAAATTGAAACACCAGTGTCCAGCCGAGGGGATGAAATTTCAGATATAGAGTCGGCATTGCGAGTGTTTCGCGACACGGCTGAAAAAAGAAAGCAGGTGGAGGATGAACTTCGGGAGGAAAGGGCTTTTTCAGAATTGATTCGGGTAGTCGCCATGGCGGCAAATAAACTGAACGGGTTTGAGGAAGTTGCCAGAATCAGTCTGGATATGGTTTGTAAAACTGCGGGATGGCCTGTGGGGCATGTGTATGTCGTGGAGGGAAGCAGTAGCAAATTGGTGTCCTCGAAAATCTGGCATGTCACTGATAACGAAAGGTTCGCAGAGTTCAGGAGGGTGACCGAAGAAACTGTCTTTGTTCCTGGTGTGGGTTTACCGGGAAGAGTCTTTGAAGAAAAGCGTGCGATGTGGGTTGCTGATGTTTCGAAGGACTTTAATTTCCCCAGGGCTAAACTGGCTGGCGAGATTGGGGTCCGGGCCGGGTTTGCTTTTCCAGTGATGATTGGCGACAAGGTAGTGGCTGTTGCGGAATTTTTTACCTCGCACGTGGAAACATTGCATGCGGAATTATTGCAGGCTATGAGTTCTGTGGGTATTGAAATGGGTCGGGTTTTTGAACGTCAGCAGGCGGCGGAAACCTTGCAGGATCATCTCAACAATCTGGAAGTTCTTATCAAGGAACGCACAAAAGAATTGGTCCAGAAAAATCAGGAATTAACAGACTTTGCCTCAATCGCTTCGCACGATCTTAGCGAACCCCTCCGCAAGGTCATTACGTTTGGAGACTGTTTAGGAGGAAGACTTAAAGGTGATGATGAGAAAGGCTGGGATTATCTCAATCGGATGCAAGCCGCTGCGATGAGAATGCAGGAGCTGATTAATAACCTGCTGGATTATTCAATGGTCAACACACAAAAAAACCTTCTCAAGGAAATAGATTTCAATGTGATCGTCAGACAATCTCTGTTGAACCTTGAAAGTCGCCTGTCTGAAACACGAGGGACCGTGCAGGCAGAGAATCTGCCTCGAATTGAAGCGGACCCACTTCATATGCTTCAACTTTTTCAAAACCTGATAGCAAATGCTCTTAAATACCACAAAAAAGGGATCGCTCCCGTTGTGAAAATCAGCAGCCAACTGGATGGCGATGATAGAGTTAATATCCTGGTCAGCGATAATGGAATCGGTTTTGATGAGAAATATAGCCAACGAATATTTCGTCCATTCCAGAGGCTGCATAGTCGCACGGAGTTTAAAGGAACCGGAATGGGCCTTGCGATATGTAAAAAAATTGTGGATCGGCACAATGGGGTGATCGAGATCAAAAGCGTACCAAATGAAGGATCAACCTTCGTCGTCAATCTACCCCTGAGCCAGAATAAAAATAGGAGTGATGGAGCTCATTTGGATCCGGATGAAACTTTTCAGGATTATCGTGAAAAATGACGGAAAAAAGAGGGAAAACTCGAAATCATTTGTTGGGTTAAGCCCTATGCCCATAAGATATTCTTTATTTGGAATTAGTCCCCCATTCTCTCAGCAAAAAATACCGTCATGTAGGGGTTGATCGTATTCTCCGGGCACATTTTCAAGTGCTGGCGGAAGTAGGGCATGTGTTCAACCGGATCGCTGCGCAGCACTTTCAAACGGTAGTGTTCGAACAAACCTCCGAGTTGAACAGGTCCGATCAGGAACAGTATTCCGCCTGGATTCACAACATCTCTAAGCGATTGTAAGATCATCTCGCTGGTCTCGCGGTCGGTGTGATACATAAATGGAATCCACTTGAATGCCATGTCGTATCGTTGCTGGTAAGCCGATTCGACGTGTTTCGCCTCCGATAAAAACTTCACGTCCGCCAGGTTGTCCAGTAATTCCATAGACGCTGCATGACCCCACAACAACTGCGCATTTTTGACCGCAAACTCAGGATCCCCAAACAGCACGGTGTAATTTCTTTTCTGAGTGCAATCGACACAACCCGAGATCACGGTATCGAGGGTATGAATCAATACGGATTTAACACGCCCCAGCCGGTCCTGCATGTCCTCGGTTTCTTCCATGTATTGCAACATCTGATCGACTGCCAAAGGTTGAGTTGCCGATTCTTCAATATCGCCTTCACCTTCCGGGTAAAATGGAACGGTATATAACAGTTTTACGGGGTCCACCTCGGGGACACCTTCCTCGAACAGTTGCCGCCAACCAAATGCCGGAGCCTTCGGTTTGGTCGTAGGGGCTTCAGCATCCGCATTCCATTTTGTTTTAAGAGAGCATTCCCTGATGTCAGCCCCATCCTTTAATAACAACTTGTCCCCTTCAGGGTGCAGAGTCCTTCCACAAGGACCAAAACCGCCCCGCGAGATATTGATAAAAGGCAACCCTGTGGGATCATTCCATGCACTCGCCTTGTAGAGAAACCGGTCCTGTACGGTGACCGTCAACTTTTGTTCTTCATCAAAATAACGCCATGGAGGATTCTCCCGAGGGGTCCATTCAATTTCGTTCGAAGTATTCGGGTTCAGGAATGTATCCAACATTTTATCTTCGGGGATGCCTCCGGGTATAAAGAAAGCGTTGAAGATATTAAAGGCTTCTTTAGACGGATAGGTTGGTAGACCACGGTAACGGAGAGGTTCCAGAGGATTTTCCCTCGACTGGTCTTCAAACAATCCCCAGATAAATTCAAATACGGCACCACCTGCTCCGGGCAGGGTGGATTGGAACAACTCGACGACCGGGATCAAATCGAGCCTTTCCCAATTCACCGAAAACATATGACTGATGAACATTTTCTTTTCAAATGTTTGGTCAGTCAGGACATACAGGCTGTCCTTATCCAGAAACACATCGTATTCACCTTCACCCGTTGAAACGAAATTATGGTCACCGTAAAAAAACTTCACTTCCGAGAATGGGACCTGCCAGGCCTGAGCCGCACCTTTGCGCAAGTCGTCCAGTTTCATGTGTTTCCAGCCCGGTTGGCTTTTGATATCGATATGAGTGGTGAATCGTTTAGCCTTTGGCTTTATTCCCACCCATTCTCGAGAATCGAGCTGCATCCGCACTTGAGACAGCTTTGCAGGTTCTCCGCCCAGTGATACCCATTCGGCTTCATGAAGGGGAACTCCATCCGGGTCTGTCATCAGGAACCTCTGTCCCGCATCCGTATAAAAAACCAGGTGCCCGTTAGGGTACTGCTTGATCCTTATGGTTTCGGATGTGGGGAAATCGCCGTTAAACCAGAAACCTGCTCCATCCTTTTCCAGTGTTTTCAGGTTTGGGATCAGGGAGGCCAGTTCTTGAGCTTCTACCAGGTTGGGAGTGAAGATCAGGCTGTCTTTCCGGTTCAGGGCGGCAATAAGTTGGGTAGAATCGACCACAGGAAGTTCCTTTGTTGAATGCGTTATTGAACGGCGATTATAGGGACCCGGGTATCGGGGTGTCAATCCGGGTGAGGAGAGAGAGACGTTCAGGGTCCTAAAAGGCCTGAAAAATGGTCCTTTTGTTGACACCATCAACCCCTGTACATATAATCAAGGTTTCATCTCGAAAGCTGATTTTTATAATGAGAAGCGTCTTAAATATTAAGGCGTTCCATCAGGATAACCTTTTTTTAAGTGAACCCAATGACCCAAACCGCCAACCCTGCGGGTAGCAACGAAGGCCGTAAATTTGAAAAGCTGGCTTATGCCAGTTTGCAGGCGCAGAAACCGGAAGAAGCGGAAGAACATTTTCAGACCGCCCTCAAACATATGCAAGGCGATGGCGATGAAACCGGTCAGGCATATGTACTGGGAAATCTGGGGAACCTGTTTTTCGAACAGAAACGTTTCGATCTCGCTGAGGAATATTACGAGAAATCACTGCTATTTATGAAGAAGATTCAGGATAAGCGGGGAATAGAAAGTTCTCACGGAAACCTGGGAAACGTTTATTTGTATCGTAACAATCTGGAGAAAGCTCGAGAAAACTATCAAAAAGCGCTTCGCCTGGTGGAAGAATCAAAAAACCTGCAGGGGCAGGCGATGTATCAGGAGAACCTTGGAACCGTTACTTTGCAATTAAAAGATTTCCACGCTGCCAAGCAGCATTTCGAGAAAGCCCGTTTGCTTTCCCTGGGGGAAAGGGAAGATGTGGAGCGGGTCAATGCGCTCGAAGATAAAATAAAGACTATCGAGACGCATCCCGAATATCTGGAGTTGCTGGCTCAGGATAAGCAAAAAGAAATTGATGCGCTGGGTGGAGAGGACAAACAGGGACGACTGGCTAAACTTCAGGAACTCGAGGAAATTTATTTTAAAGCATCCAATATTGATAAGGTAATTGAGGTTTCCGGGAAAATCGCCGAGGTGCTGGAAAGTATGGAGGATAAGGCGTCGCTTGCTATCTGCCATGCAAACCTGGCTAGTACGTTGATGCAACATGGGTTGGGAGGCAAACCAGAGTTTCTTCCCCGGGCAGAAGAAGAATTTAAAAATGCGTTGTCGGTATTCGAAAGCCAAAATGACAAGAAGAGAAAATCTTATATTCTTGGAACACTGGGTCTCCTCTACCAAAACCAGAACAAGTTGGATGAAGCTCTCACCTCGTTTACGCAATCCATGGAATTGATGAAGGAGCTGGGAGACCGTCTGGGAGAAGCCCGCAGCTATGCCAATCTCGGCAAGGTTGTTGCTGAGAAAGGTGATCGGGCTAAAGCTGAAGAGCATGTGAAAAAATCTGTGGAGTTGATGGAAGGTCTGGAAAACAGGCCGGGAATGGCCCAACAGTATGAGGCGATGGGCGACCTTTATCTTGCTTCTGAAGATCTGGAAAAAGCCGAAGAGTGGCTGAGCCGTGCGATGAGTCTTTTTGAGGAATTGAAGGACCCGAAAAGCGTCAACACGATTCAAGACAAGTTGGTCTACATCATCAGTCACCCTGCCAGCCTTAAAAAACAGGAAGCTGCAATTGAAGCCGAACTCGCCAAGCCGGAAGTCGAGAAGGATCCCAAAAAGAAAATCGCAATATTAAAAGACCTGGCAAATGTTCATTTTATGGCCAGTGATCTGGACAAGTCTCGCGACGTACTTCTCCAGTTGATCGAGTTATATGAAAAAACCGGGGATCAACATGCACTTGGGGTGGCGCACGGCAACCTGGCGGGAATTTTTGAACAGGGCGACAAGTTTGAAGAAGCCAATGAACAGTACGAAAAGGCAACCGAGGTTCGCGAGAGTCTGGGGGATGACAATGCTGTGGTGGAGCTCTATGCCAGGCGCGGGGCTTTACTTCTCAGGATGGTTAAGCTTGATCAGGCTGAAAAGGTCATGCGAAAATCTCTGGCACTCAATACCAAAAACCAGAACCAGCAGGGTCTGGTTATGGACTACCGGAACCTGGGAAATCTGTTTTTGCAAAAAACAGAATGGGTAGAAGCTGAACAACAATATAAAAGAGCTCTCGATATCAACACCCAGTTTGGAAACCATAAAGAAGCCGCGGAAGACCTGCGGAATATCTGCAATCTTTATTTCCAGAAAGAAGACTGGAACGATGCTGAGCGGTTTTGTAAAGAAGCATTGGAAACCGCAGATGGTTTGGGGGATTTCCAAAATGCAGCTCGGGACTGCCGGACTCTGGGGGCTATTCTCAAAAATAAAAAAGATCGCACACAAATTGAAGATTGCTACAAGAAAGCTCTGGAGTTTTCCAGGAAGCTAAAGGATGCAAAAGAAATCTGCATTGACCACCGGCTCCTTGGCGAGGTGTATATGGAGCGGGGTTACACGGAAAAAGCACTGGAGCATTTTACCGAAGCGTTTAACATTTCAAGTAAAGGCAATGACCCTGTAGAAAAAGCTGAAGACCTGCGCAACCTTGGGAATTTCCATTTTCAAAAGAATAACCCCAAGGAAGCTGAAAAACTTTATAAAGAAGCACTCAAGTTCACCCTTGTCTCCGGTGATCCAATCAGTGAAGCGAAGGATCGTACTTTTCTCGGTAACCTTTACTTCAAGAGCGAACGGTTTGACCAGGCACAGGCTGAGTTTGACCTTGCTGCTGAAAAATTTCGGGAACAAAAAAGTATCCTCAATCTTGTTCAGCTTCACATGACGGTGGCCAGTCTCTATGTTGCAGAATCCAAAAAAGATGAATGTGAACGGGAACTGGACAAGGCGCAGGAATTAGCCAAGGAACTCGGCAATCCCGAGAAA
Source organism: Candidatus Nitronauta litoralis (assembly GCA_015698285.1). NCBI lineage: Bacteria > Pseudomonadati > Nitrospinota > Nitrospinia > Nitrospinales > Nitrospinaceae > Candidatus Nitronauta > Candidatus Nitronauta litoralis. Next base: position 1,704 of record CP048685.1, on the reverse strand, counting down.
CTTGTCCAGTCGATCGAAAACATACGAAAAATGGCGGAGCGTATTGACCGGATTTGACAAGAGTAGGCAAATGTTATCCGGGCATGGTTTTTTTTCCTGAGTCGAGTGCGCCGCGGTCCGCGAAGGTTGTTCCAGTCAGTCGGTACATAAAATTCCGACTAGCAAAATTTATCGCTTGGGTTTATTTTTTTAACCCACTGAAAAGTAAAGAGTTATTTTTGAGTCTGAGATTTATCATTTAAATCTGATGTTTTTGTTTTGAGAGTCATTTTTAAAACGGAAGCAACTGATTTATTTTTATTTACCGGTTCAATAACCGACCTTGACAACGGGTCGGGCATTCTATAAATTTTGAATAGAAACCGTCTTTAATTGGGGTTTTGCCATAGTGTGCTCCGGTAAAACCTGATGGAATATAAATGAAAATTACCTATAGCCCGCAATTGATGGAGGAGTCGGTATTCCGGCACCTCAACCATCTGGAACGCTCGGGGCGTCGCTCCGAATATGATGAGTTCCATTCTCTCGCCGACCCGATTTATGAACTTCCAGAAGATGATCGTGAAGAAGAATTTGCGAAGGTCAACAAGTTGTTCTTTATCGAAAAACTTGGACTTGGCGATTTTGTTTTACGAGCACTTGAAGCCTGTGGTCTCATTCCAAAAAGAAAGCTGACCACCACCCAGGCTCCGGTTGCAGCCGGTGCGCTTGAGATGGCAGAGCAGGAAGAGGGTGACGACCAGGAAGGTGAAACCGCTCTTGCCGAGACTGATGAGACTGTGGCTGGCGAGGATGTGGAAGAGGAAGAAAAAGATAGCGATGAGGATGAAATCCAATACGATTTGGATCGTACCTTCGAGGAAAAGATCCGCGAAATCATGATCAAGCGGGCCATCAATAAAGTTGATGAGGGATCTAATGTTTTAAACAGAGCCTCGGGACTCCCCATTATCGAATTACGCGTTTTAGCCAGTCGTTTCGCCAACCCAGAAGAGACGCAGGAACTGGAAGCATTTTTGATCCATGAGTTTATGCACGCGCGGGACATGATGGACCCGGAGTTCGATTACGAGGATGCGTTTATTCCGGGCAATCCGTCCATGCGCAATCTCATCACCGCGCGTTTCCGTCTGCTTTGGAATGTTTATGTCGATTCCCGGCTGGCGCGCAAGGGAATCAAGTCGGTGATTCCGAAAGAATCGCGTTTTCGTGAATTCGATAACTATTACCGGAAGATCCCTGACAGACAAAGACGGGCTATTTTTGAAGGCCTGTGGCAGTCTGAAAAACTGACACATGAAGAACTGTTGTCGATGGCGACTGACCTTGACACCCTCATCAATCAGTTTGTTGATTATACCGATGAGTTCACCGAAGAGGATCGCGAATTCATCCACCTGCAAGGATCACCCTGTCCGCTCTGCAAATTCCCGACTTACAACTGGGTGGATGATCCCGAAAGTGTGTGTGACGAAATGGTGGTCGAAGCCATCAAGATTGATTTCCCGGACTGGGAGAGTAAGGATGGCGCTTGTGACCGTTGTATAGAGGTTTATGAATTACGCGCAGGAATGTAAAGGCTACTTCTGCGTTTGTTGGGTAGGTAGTTGGTAGATTGAGATCTAGGTTGTTAACAAGTGGTAGGTGCCTGCTGTAGTTCCGACAGGTGCTATACGGTACGATAAGTCCGAAGGATTCGCTTCG